>JADGDR010000016.1 GCA_016744795.1 Sulfurospirillum sp. | reverse complement strand
CATAAAAGAGATAACTGGAAAAGTAGAAACAAACTTAATACCAGAAAGAGCAGCATGCGAGCAAGGTAATTTTTATGAATCAATTGCAAAAAATGCTATAGGTCCAGGAATGAATAATAGAATTCAAAAACTAAGAAAAATAAGTTTTGATGCAACTCCAAGCATAGCAATAGAGCGAGCACTTCACCAAACTACATTTTATAAAGATAACTTAGGTAAATACTCAATACCTATTTTAAGAGCATTAACATTTTTAGACCATTGTAAGAAAAAAACTCTTTACATGGGTGAAGGTGAGCTTATAGTAGGTGAGAGAGGACCAAAGCCAAAGGCAATTCCCACTTTTCCAGAGCTTACTTGTCATAGTGTTGAAGATCTTCATGTACTAAATGATAGAGACCAGCAACCTTATAGCATAGGACAATATGATATAGATACGTATGAGCGAGAAGTTATACCTTATTGGAAAGGGAGAACTCAAAGAGAGCGTATTTTTAATCATGTTCCTGATGAGTGGAGAAGAGCTTATGAAGCTGGACTTTTTACTGAGTTTATGGAACAACGCGCACCTGGTCATACAGTTTTAGATGGCAAGATTTACAAAAAAGGTATGCTTGATTTTAAAAAAGAGATACAAGCTCATCTTGATTCACTTGATTATATGAATGATGCAGAAGCTACAGATAAGTCAGAGCAATTAAAAGCAATGGCAATCTCATGCGATGCGGTTATTGTTTTTGCAAATCGTCATGCTGATTTGGCTGAAGAAAAATCAAAATCAGAAAAAGATACAGCAAGAAAAAAAGAGTTACTAAAAGTAGCAGAAGTTTGTCGCAGAGTTCCTGCTCATGCTCCTCGTAACTTACACGAAGCTATACAGATGTATTGGTTTGTTCATCTTGGAACCATAACCGAACTAAATGGCTGGGACGCTATGAACCCAGGGCATTTTGACCAACACTTAACACCTTTTTATGAAAAAGAGATTAAAGAAGGAACACTTACACGTGACGAAGCAAAAGAGTTAATCTCATGCATATGGATAAAAGTAAATAACCAAACAGCACCACCAAAAGTTGGAATCACAGCAAAAGAGAGTGGAACATACAACGACTTTACAAACATAAACATTGGTGGAGTAAAAAGTGACGGAAGTAACGGAGTAAGTGAGGTTTCTTACATCATGTTAAACGTGGTAGAAGAGTTACACTTACTTCAACCTGGAACATCAGTTCACATTGCTCCAAAAACACCAAACAAATTTTTGAATGCTGCTTGTAAAGTTATTCGTCAAGGACATGGATATCCATCTGTATTTAATCCAGATACTTACATTATGGAGATGGTTGGAATGGGGAAAAGCATAACTGATGCAAGAGAGGGAGGTTGTAGTGGTTGTATTGAAGTTGGAGCTTTTGGAAAAGAAGCCTTTCTTTTAACTGGTTATCTAAATGTTCCAAAGATTATAGAAGTTATGTTAAATGATGGCATAAATCCAGTTACTGGAAAACTTGCAGGAATCAAAACAGGTGATCCAAGAAATTTTAAAAGTTATGAAGAACTTTATGACGCATTCTTAAAACAACTTCATTTCGTAGTTGACCAAAAAATAAGAGTAAGTAATTACATTGATAGAATGTTTGCCAAATATGCTCCTGCTCCTTTTCTTTCTGTTGTTATTGAAGATTGTATCTCTAAAGGAAAAGATTACTACGATGGAGGTCCAAGATACAATACAAACTATATTCAATGCACGGGTCTTGGAACTGTAACAGATAGTCTAACAACCCTTAAAAAACATGTTTACGAAGACAAAACATTTAGTATGGACAAAATTTTAGCTGCTGTTGCAAATAACTTTGATGGTGAAGAAAAAATGCGTCAAACTATCATCAATAAAACTCCATTTTTTGGGAATGATGATGATTATGCTGATGATGTTGCACTTCAAGTGTATGATGATTTAGTCAAATCAATTGATGGTAAACCAAACATAAAAGGTGAAGCGTTTCATTTAAATATGCTCTCAACAACTTGTCATATCTACTTTGGAAAAGTAATGGGCGCAACACCAAATGGAAGACTTGCACATAAGTCTATTAGTGATGGAACTAGCCCATCTCATGGTTGTGATACAAAAGGACCAAGTGCAGTTATACGCTCACTTACAAAACTAGATCACACTAGAAGTGGTGGAACTCTTTTAAATCAAAGATTTTTACCAAGTCTGTTAAAAAGAGATGAAGATATCAAAAAACTAGGACAACTCATAAGAAGTTATTTTACTTTAGGAGGTCATCATATACAGTTCAATATTGTTGATACCGCAACACTTAAAGCAGCTCAAAAGACTCCTGAAGAGTACAAAGATTTGCTTGTACGCATGGCTGGGTATAGTGACTATTTTAATGATATGAACGATGATTTGCAACAAGAAGTCATTGACCGTACTGAGAATGATGCATTCTAATGAGTTTAGTATTTGATGTTAAACGCTATGCTATCAATGATGGCCCTGGAATCAGGGTCACCATCTTTCTTAAAGGCTGTCCTTTGTCTTGCACATGGTGTCATAATCCTGAAAGCATAGAAAAAACAGTAGAAAAACTTTTTACAAGTTCAAAATGTATGGGATGTAGTGCATGTGTTGATGCATGTGTGCCAAATGCTTGCATGCTTACAAGTGAGGGGATTGTAACTGATTATGAAGCTTGTCTTTTGTGTGGAAAGTGTGCCGAAGTTTGTCCTAGTGGGGCAACTGAGATGTCAGGTAAGAAGTATCAAGTAGATGAAATCATGGAAATTATAAAAAAAGAGACTTTAATGATGGATCAATCAGATGGAGGAGTTACTTTTTCTGGAGGAGAACCTCTTAGTCATCATGAGCTTCTTGTAAATCTCTTAGATGCGTGTGGAGAAGAGGAAATTCATCGTTGCATTGATACAACAGGTTATACAAGTGAAAAAAAACTTTTAGAAGTAGCTTCAAAATGCGAACATTTTTTGTATGATTTAAAAGTCATGGACGATACAAAACATAAACTTCATACAGGTGTAAGCAATGTTCAAATACTAAAAAATCTTGAACTTTTAGCAAAATCAAATGTAGACATTAACATAAGAATTCCCTTAATTAAAGGAGTTAATGACGATTTAGAAAACATAAAACAAACAGCAGAGTTTATCAACAAACTTGAAAAACCACCTATTATGGTAAATATTTTGCCCTATCACAATATCGCACAAAAAAAATATGAAAAACTTGGAAGATTAGAAAAGTTTGTAAAAATGGAAGAACCTCAATTAAAAAAACAAGAACAAATCATTAAACTATTTGAATCTTATGGAATAAAAGCTATAATTGGAGGATAAACTAAAGGACAAAAATGATAAAACATATAGTATTTTTTAAACTTGAAGACAACTCAGATGAACATAAGAAAATTATTCAGAATAAAATCTTATCACTAAAAAACAAAATAGACATTATAAAACAGATAGAAGTTGGGATAAATTTTACAAAAAGTGAGAGAGCCTATGACTTAGCTCTTATAAGTGATTTTGAATCCGTAGAAGACCTACAATCATACGCAGTAAACCCTTTACATGTAGAGGTCATAAACTACTTAAAATCAAAAAACACTATCACTAAAGTAGTAGATTATGAGTACTAGGCAATAACTTTCATCCTGAATTCAACCACTAATAGACTATTTTTCTAGTTTGATACATCTTTTTAAAATGCCCCAAGGACGATATAAGTGAACCTAAGATGATAAAACCACAGGCAATCCAAATAGTAGGATTTGGCTCTGAGAGTCCTAGAAAAACGAGCAATAAAGTTGAAAGCATAGGTGTGGCATATGAGAGAGATCCTAAAATTTGGATATCTCCATTTTTCACTCCATAATCCCAAACAAAAAATGCTCCACCAACTGGTCCTAATCCTAAGGCTAGAATAACTAACAATTCTGTCATATCAGGAACTACTGTAATTTCAAAAAGAAGATGGCAAAACAAAGACAAAACAGCAGTTAGCCCACAAAATCCTCCAACTGCACTAGTTGGAATATTCCCAAAAAATCTTGAAAGCACGGAATAAGTAGCCCAAATCACAGCCGATATAAAAGCATATATGTATCCATGCATATATTGTCTCTCAAAGTTTAAACTGCCACCTTTACTTACTAAAAAAAAGACCCCTACAAGTCCACTAATTATGCCAACTATATGAAACCATCTTAATTTCTCTTTTGGTAAAAAAGAGCTAAAAAGAACTATAAAAAGTGGCCAAAGATAATTGATAAGATTTGCTTCAATAGCAGGTGCATTTTGAATCGCTAAAAAGTAAAAAAAGTGATAACCAAAAAGTCCACAAACACCTACCACCCAAACTTTAAGTGGCCATCTCAGATGAGCTAATATACCTTTTCCATCTTTTTTCCATAAAATAATGCCAATAATAAAAGCTACAAAAAATGTCATAGAAGTGAGTTGAAATGGAGGAATAGCACTAGCTAAAACACCAAGACTTGCTAATGTAGACCAAAGTAAAATAGCTAAAACACCAAATAAGTTACCACGTTGCATATAAACCTCAAATTTGATAAAATTCCTAAAACATTAGGAGTACACAATGAATAAAAAATTATTAATTTTAATTGTATCATTATTTACGACAATTATCTTTGCTAGTGATGCAACTGATACTATAAATCTGGCAAAAATGTATGAAAAAAAGGGCGATATTAACAAAGCAATGAAGCTATATAAAGAAGCTGCTTTGATGTTAACACAACCAAAAGAGGAATACATTAAAGATTCTAACATAGTTACTTTTGGTAAAAACTCCATAAAAAGTTATGATAGTAATGAAACTGATCAAACAATAAAACAGATAATATACTCAGCTTTTAATATAGAATCATATAGGATGAACTACATTCTTCCCGTAACTTATGACAGCAAAAATCATACAGCACATGATGGAAATGATTTTAGGGAGAAGGTTGAAACAAAATTCCAAATAAGTTTTAAAAAGAGACTTCTAGAAAATATCTTTGGCATACATGACACCTTATATCTTGCCTATACACAAGTCTCTTTATGGCAGACAACCGCCCCTTCAGGTCCCTTTAGAGAGACTAATTATGAACCAGAAATATTTTTAGACATACCTTATGAAGATAGCCAAAGTTTCCTAAAGTCCTACAGAATTGGGCTTATACACCAATCAAACGGTAGACTTGAAAAATCAAGATCTTGGAACAGAGCGTACCTAAGTAGTATTTTCCAATACAGTGGTATATTTTTTCAACCTAGAGTTTGGTATAGATTCAAAGAAGATAAAAAAGCAAATATATCTGATGTGAATGGTGATGATAATCCAGATATTCTTCACTACCTTGGATATGGAGACATAACAATAACTTACCCATATAAACAACATCTATTTTCAACAATACTTAGAAAAAAATCAGTACAACTTAATTGGACTTTCCCTATTTTTGGGCATAAAGATGTATATGGTTACTTACAGCTTTTTAGTGGTTATGGTGAAAGTTTGGTTGATTATAATGAAAAAGTTGAAAAAATTGGATTAGGCTTTGCGATAACCCGTTAAAAATAAAAAAGAGGGAAGAGATTAAAAACTCACTTCCTCCTTTTATGTTATCAGTTACTTAATATATTAGTATCTTGGAGCACGTCTTGGACGTTCTTCTCTAGGTCTAGCTTCATTAACTCTTAGAGTTCTTCCGTCTATCTCTTTTTCGTTAAGTGCTTCGATTGCTGCTGCTGCTGCTGTATCGTCTGCCATTTCTACGAAACCAAAACCTTTTGATCTTCCAGTTTCTCTGTCGTTTATAACTCTTGCACTAGCAACTTCGCCGAATTCTGAAAATAGCTCTACTAATCTGCTATCGTCTGTTTGGTAAGAAACATTACCTACGTAAATATTCATTTACTTTCTCCTTAAATTTTCAAAACCAATGATAATTTCAACACAAGATATGCTTTAACGACACAAAGGAATTTCTAAGTAAAGATTATAGCATAAAACTTTTCCAAATTAAAACTTTTTTTTTATTTTATTTAAATATATCATTTTTTGCATGATTTTATTACCAAAATACACTATAATGGCTTTAAAGGAATTACATGTTTGAACTAACAACAACTCTAGGACTAAAAATATTGCCGCTATATATCACTATAGTATTAGGATATATCATGGTTAATTTTTTTCAAGCAAAAAGAGAAAGTATGGCTTCTTTACTTATATATATCATAGGTCCTGTTGTTGTCTTTATAGCTTCTTACAAAGTTCAGCTTAACTTAGCAATTGCCACTTTACCTATATTACTATTTGCATTAAGTAGTTTTTTAGCACTTATTTCTTTGCGTTTTACTAAAAATATATTTCAAGATAATACAAAAAATATCTTAGCCTTTTCAGCAGGTACAGGAAATACTGGCTACTTTGGCATTCCACTTGCTATCATGCTTTTAAATGAAGATTTAGCAAATATATATATATTTACCGTTCTTGCATCCTTACTATATGAAAGTACGGTCGGATTTTTTGTTGTAGCCAAAGGTCACTATAATATAAAACAAAGTTTAATTAAAATTGTAAAATTACCCTCTATATATGCCCTTGGACTAGGTCTTATCTGCAATATTTCAAAAGTTGAATTTAGTACTGACTTACTTAATTATCTCGATTATTTTAAAGGAGCCTACGCAATCTTAGGTATGATGATGATAGGTATGGGACTTAAAGGTTTAGCTAACTTTGGAATAGACAAGGCTTTTATGGGTTTAGCCTTTAGTATAAAGTTTATCATCTATCCTTTTATAGTGCTTTTTATCATATGGATTGATTCTACATATTTTATGTTTTTTACATCAGGTTTATATAAAGTAATGTTTATCTTTGCTATCGTACCAATGGCAGGAAATACAGTTGCTATTGCTTCTTTACTAAATGTTCATCCAGAAAAAGCCTCACTAGCTGTTGTATTAAGTACATTTATATCTATTTTTACAATCCCAATTATGGTCGTTATGTTTATGCCTTAAGGTAGTCTTTAAGTCTGTCTATACCCTCACGCATATGATCTATCTCTCTAGTATATGCAAATCTAAGATACTGCTCAGTCTTATTTGTACCAAAATCAATTCCAGGAGTTGTAGCAATATGCAACTCGCTTAAAAGCTCCCTAGCAAACTCGAAACTATCATCAGTATACTTCGAAACATTTGCCCAGATATAAAAAGCACCTTGTGGTTTAGCATCTATTTCAAAAATCTTGCTTAGTTGCGTATAAAGATAATCACGTCTTTTTTTGAACTCCTCTTTTACTTGAGCTAAATGTCTACTATCAAAGGCTTCAAGTGCCCCATATTGACTTAAAGTTGGTGCAGATATAAAAAGGTTTTGAGCTATTATCTTCGCATCTTCTATCTTGTCTTTTGGTACTATTATCCACCCTAGACGATTCCCAGGCATACAATAAAACTTGGAAAAACCATTTATAACAAAAACTTTCTCACTGTACTCTAAAGCACTATTTGCTTCTTTTTCATAAGTCAAACCATGGTAAAGTTCATCAGAAATAAATGCTATATTGTGTTTTTCACAATACTCTACAAGCTTTTCTAAATTCTCACTACTATAAATATTCCCTGTTGGATTTGCTGGTGAACTTATTTGTAAAGCATCTAATTTATGCCTTTTTAAATCTTCTACATGTAACTCATAATTATCCTCTTTACCTATAGGCATAAAAACAGGTTCTATATCTAAAAGATGTGCAAAGTTTTTATAACAAGGGTAAGAAGGATCACTAAGTCCAAGTTTAGAAGATGCCTTCAAACTCAAACCATATGCTATCAAAAATGCACCACTAGTTCCAGGGGTTAAAAAAATCTGTTCACTCTTTACATGTACACCATATCTAGCCAAATAATCCGCAGCAATTAACTCTCTAAGTTCTAAAAGACCATGACTTTCAGTATATGAAAATCTATTTTCATCAATAGCTAAATGTAAAGCTGATTTTACTTTATCGGATGGAGCCAAATCAGGTTGCCCTATTTCAAAGTGTATGGCATCATCATACTTCTTTGCTTCTCGTACAATATCCATTACTATAAAAGAACTCATTTTTTCACAACGCATTAAACTTCCTACTATTTTTTAGATACAATTATAGCAAAAAGGAGTAGGTATAGATGTCCAAAAAAATATATAAGTTAAGTGACATAGAAAAAATTCTAACCTATACGCCTCCCATTTTTTTTATTTTTTTAACTATAATTACAATATTTGTAACTTATTTCGTTATAGGATATAAACAAAATAGTAAAATTGCTCTAATAACTCAAGAACAGAAATTTTTGAATCAAAAAGAACTAGATTTTTACATGGAAGATACTAGGCAAAAAATTAAGATAAATCTTAATCACGCTCAACAAGAACTACAAAAAAGTGTTCATCAACTCAAGGGAATTTATCTAACAACTAAATATAAAGGTTTAACTGCTCATCTTAAAAAAATTGAAGAGAAAAATAATATACTTTTTGTTATATTTGATAAAAATTTAAAAATTTTTCATGGTATAAAAACAGTAAAAAACATACAAAAACTTATTTTTAACGAAACCACAAATAAAAAATCTCTCTATTTAACACTCTTATATATATCTTCTCAAGGGGAAAATTCATCATTGTCATGGAAAAACGACATAGATAAAACAATCCAACTTAGTTATTTTGATAAAACTTCTGATGGAAAACTTTTTATTGGAGCATTTTCATTAGTTGATAGTTTAAAAAATTTAACCTTAGATGAATATGTCCGCTCTATTAACAAGACTCCCTCAAATTCTTCAAAAGAATACTATTTTTGGTTATATGACTATGAAAAAAGAAACTCTTTTAATATAAATAATCAACAAAATTGGGATACAACTGTAACAGTTCATTCAAAAGATTCATATAAAAATATTACAAAATACCAACTTCGTATAGGAATCACTTCTAATCCTAAAACACTAAAAAATAAAATCAATAAAATAAAAAAAGAATTTAGCATAAAAAAGAAAATTAATTTTTTTGTTATACTTCTTATATCATCTTTACTACTAGTAGCAACTACACTCTTTTCAAATTTTATTAAAAAAAGATTTAATACTTATAATAATCAACTCGAAGCCATAGTAGAAGAAGAAATTGCAAAAAATGAGCAGAAACAAAAACTCCTTATGCAACAAAACAGATTAGCTGCTATGGGTGAAATGATAGGTGCTATTGCTCATCAATGGAGGCAACCTCTAAACAACATCTCTTTAATAATCCACTTTATAAAAGACAATATAAAAGAAGATACTTTTGATAGTTTTATACACCGTGCAAAAGAGCAAATAAGCTATATGTCCCAAACCATAGATGACTTTAGAGACTTTCATAAACCTTCTAAAAATAGTGAGCCATTTGATATAAAAGATGCTATAAAATCAGCCATATCCATTTTACATGTAGGCGAAAATATAACTATAAACTTAAAAGGTACTCACCTATACATAGATGGTTATAAAAATGAGTTCCAACAAGCAATTTTAAATATACTATCTAATGCAAAAGATGCAATAGGTAAAGATAATGGTGAGATAGACATCGTAGTCGATTCAAAAAAAATAACAGTACACAACAGTGGAGCCAATGTTAGTAACGAGGTATTAGAAAAAATATTTGAGCCTTATTTTACAACAAAAACAGGTAAAAAAGGTACAGGGATTGGTCTTTATATGACAAAAACTATCATTGAAAATAGTATGGGTGGAGAGATATATGCTGCCAATGAACAAGATGGCATAACTTTTACCATCTTGCTTTAAAATATTTTAAACCTTATTTATTAAACTCTCTTCAAGCATATTACTCAAAGAATTAAATACTGCTTTACTCTCATTTTCCATATTAATAAAATTAGAAATTAATATCTCTTTTTCATCCAATAAATTAGTTGTTGTACTATTAAGATACCCTATAGAGGAGATTACACTATCATGTAATTTTTTATGCGGTGTATCAAACTCAGCATAACCTTTAGTTCTTCCAAATGCTTCTTTACCCTCTGCCATATACCATTTACCAATTCTACACATCTTATGATTTGCAAACTTTTTATTTATCTCATTTGCATAAACTGCACTATAAGCATTAGCCTTGTAAATAGCATGGTCTATCTTTGCTAAAGTTATAAAAACTGTTGATTGAATCTCATTTATATTTTTAGAAGATTTTGCTGATTGATTGACAAGCGTATCAAACGTAGAACCTAAAACTCCCATTGTTTGACTAGAAGCATCAGCATCATCTTTCATGTTTTGTGCATTGTTAGATATCTCAGCAGTTTCATCTTGAAGTAATTTTATAGAAGTACTTATCTCAGCAGTTGCTTTTTGAGTAGTCTCAGCTAGTTTTCTAACCTCTTCGGCAACAACAGCAAAACCACGACCATGCTCACCTGCACGCGCTGCTTCAATTGCGGCATTTAGGGCTAACAAATTCGTTTTATCCGCTATATCATTGATAATAGCAACCACATTTGTTATCTCATCACTTCGTTGACTCAACGTCCCCATACGCTCTTCATTTTGATTTACTATCTCAATAAGTGAATTCATTTTTTCTATAGTCTCTTTTAAATCACCATAACTATCCTCAGCTTCTTTTGTTGAAGATTCACTCTCATTAGCTATTATTTTGAGTTTATTAACTATTGTTGAAAGGTCAGTTTGAACCATTGAAAAGTCATCACTTGTTCCACTTATTTCTGCAAGGCGTGAATTTAAAGTATTTCTTGCTATAAATCCATGAGTTTGACTCATCGCTTCAACTGCACTGTTTGCTATCTCTATTTGTGATTTAAACTCTCCGTGCATACCTTTTGTAAGTATCTTTCTATCAAAGTTTTCATTTGAAGCTGCAACGATAGTTGATTTCATCTCTTTAGTAACAAGTTCAAAGTTATCGAGAAGTGAATTCATATTTGAACAAAGTATTTTTAGCTCTCCACCATCTTTTAAACCCACTATACGACCACTAAGTTTTCCATGTTCACTATCTTTTATAATATCTGCTAACCTATACACCGTTGATTGAACTTTACGTATATTTAAAAACATAAACCAGCCAAGTCCAAAATTAACAAAGTTTAATACCTGAATCCAATGAAAACCATTAGTCCATACTTCCAAAGAAAACGCTATTGCAAAAACACTAAGTGAAATTATATTCGCATGCTGAAGTTTTGCTAGAGACGAAACTCTATTCATAAGAGAGGATAAACTTTTCATAGCTAACTCCTAAAGATTGTAATGTATCATTTAAAATTTTTGCAGAAGCTTCCATACTACCAAACTTCTCAGCCTGAAGCATTTTTGCATATATTGGAGCTATTAGTTTTATTGCTTCAGAATTTGGCGAACGTCGCACAGAGTGATACCCTATGATTTTACTATTATCTATACTAAACGTAGGTGTAACATACGTATGTACCCAATAATATTTTCCTGATTTTGTCCTATTTTTAACATATGCAAATATCTCTTCCCCAGATTGAACCTTATCCCAAAGAAGTTTAAAAACTACTCTTGGCATATCTTTATGCCGCAGTATATTATGTGGAGCTCCTATTAGTTCATCTTCACTATATCCAGAAATCTCAATAAATGTTTCATTGCCATATGTTATGTTACCTTTAGTATCTGTTTTTGAGACTATAAACATATCTTCGCTAAAAGTAATTTCATTACCCTTTACTGTTATACCCATGCTTTCCTCCATTTTACAACTCGATATTCTACTACAATAAAAATAGAAAAACAACTTTTTAACATAAAGTTACACTTTGGCACAACTATGTCATTTTAATGTCACTTTTAGGGCTTTCTTAAAATCATTTGCCTATAATAAGTAATCAAATTAAGAGGGTATAGTATGTTACAATTTTCTACAAGAGTCCTTTTAGCAGAAGATGAGTCAGTAGCTCGCGAAATTCTTGAATTTTATCTTAACACTATATTTGACGAAGTCATCATAGCTGAAGATGGGATGGAGGGTTTAGAAGTTTATAAAAAAGCTATCAAGAAAAATAAAAAAATAGATTTAGTTCTAACAGACATAAAAATGCCAAATATGAATGGCATAGAAATGTTAGAAAATATACACAAACTCAATAAAAACCAAAAATTCATAATAGTATCAGCATATAAAGATGAAACCATGTTATTAAAATCAATTGAGTTAAAAGTTCTAGGATATTTTATAAAACCTTTAAATATTGATAATGTTATGGAAATGTTGATTAAAGCGAAAAATGAAGTATTAGAAGATAAAAAAAGAGACCAAGGTATTGTCGAAATAAATAATATTTATACCTACAATATACACTCTAAACTACTATACGAAAAGAACTTACTTGTAAAATTATCAAAAAAAGAGACTCAAGCACTAGATATATTGATTCTTAATAGAAAAAATATAGTTAATATAGAAAGCTTCAAAAAAGAACTTTGGCAAAATGAAGATACTCTTGATGCCACTTTTAGAACTGTAATGAAACGACTTAAAGACAAACTCAAAACAAAAGACTTTATTATCTCAAGAAAGGGTCAAGGATATTTAATAGAGTAAAAAAGTAACACCTGATAAAAAAAATACCATTTTGAAAACTTTTTTGAAACTTTTTTGAAACTTTGAGTTATAATATTCTTAGTTAAATCAAAAGGAGTTAAAAATGAATACAACAAGTTTGGTAAAAAAAGTTTTAGTTTCGTCAATCCTTTCCTGCGCACTCATTAGCGGTGTAAATGCAGCATCTAAGGAGAAAAAGTACATCATAGCAACAGCTAGCACAGGTGGCACCTTTTACCCAGTAGGCGTTGGTATTGCGACTATTGCTAGTATTAAACTAGCAAAGAATAATAAAATAACATTCTCTGCAATGACAAGTGCAGGAAGTAATGAAAACATAGATATGATTGACAAAGGTGAAGTTGATTTTGCAATTTTGCAAGCTCTGTATGGGTCTATGGCATGGCAGGGAACAGGTTCTTATACAGGAAATCCTAAAAAAAATCTAAGATCAATTACCATGTTATGGCAAAATGTTGAACAATTTACAATATATAGTAAATATGCGAAAACAGGTAACATTATGGATCTTAAAAATATTTATGGTGAAAAATTTTCAATAAGTGGAAGAAATTCTGGAAGTCGAGTTTCTGCTGAAACTATTATGAACTCACTTGGCATTGATTATGGCAAAATGGATATACAATATCTAAGTTATTCTCCAAGTGCAACTGCACTTCAAGATAATAAAATTGTAGGAATGAACACACCAGGAGGAACACCAACGAGCGCTGTTACAAATGCATATGCTACTATTGGTGCTGATAAAGTAAAAGTTTTAGAATTTAATGATAAAAATTTACAAACTATCTCAAAAAACTACCCTGTATGGACACCTTTTATTATTAAAGCTGGTACATATCCAGGTCAAGAAAAAGATATACATACAATAGCTCAGCCAAATCTTTTAGTTGTTACAAAAGATACACCTGAAGAAACAGTTTATCTTTTAACAAAAACTATTTATGAAAATTTACCTTTTCTAAAATCAGTTCATAAAGCAACATCAGTTATGAGTCTACAAACAGCAATAAATGGTCTTCCTATGCCTCTTCATAAGGGTGCTGCAAAGTATTACAAAGAAATGGGTATAAAAATTCCTGATAGACTAATACTAAATTAGACAAACAATATGGCGGATTCCCGCCATATCCAATTTTCAAACTAAGGTAACAATATGAAAAAAGAATATTTAAATAAATTTATATTTATTTATGCAATTTTAATAGCACTTTTCCATTTTTATGTCAATATTTGGGGAGGAATTAGTGATTTATGGTTCAATGCTGCTCATTTTTCTCTTTTAGCATCACTTGGTTTTTTGACATACAGAGTTTCTGAGCATTCATCTAAAGATATTATTCCAATATTTGACATTTTATTAGCAATTGCAGCTATGAGTGTCGTAGTATATATGATGCTTTTCGAGGAGAGTTTATACTCTGTAGCAAATACCAATATGCGATTTTTTGACCTTTTTTATTCTGCAATAACTATATTGCTAGCTATTGAAGTACTAAGAAGAACTACTGGATATATTATCCCAACTATGATTGTAATAGCAATTGGTTATGTACTATATTTTGGTAAATTTCTAACTGGTGTATTTGCTTTTGGCGGCATGAGTGTAGAGAGATTTTTATATAGAATGTACTATACAGGCGAAGGTCTTTTTGGACCAATTGCCACAATTTCTACTACATATGTGTTTATGTTTATTCTTTTTGCCGCATTTTTAATTAAAAGTGGTGCTGGAGATTTTATTGTAGATCTTGCTTCTGTTGCAACTTCAAGATTTAATGGTGGAACTGGGCATGTTGCTCTTTTTAGTTCTGCATTAATGGGAACAATTTCTGGAAGTGCTGTAGCAAATGTAGTTTCTACAGGTTCAATAACAATTCCAATGATGAAAAAAGCTGGATTCAAACCTCTGTTTGCAGCCTCCGTGGAAACAACAGCTAGTACAGGTGGTCAAATAATGCCTCCTATCATGGGAGCTGGTGCTTTTATTATGGCACAAATGACTCAAATAGCATTTTCAACCATTATTGTACTCTCAATTTTACCTGCTTTATTGTATTTTATTTCAATATCATTTTACATACATATTCATGCTAAAAAACACAATATTATTGCACGTGGCTCAGATAAAAAAGCTTGGCCTATCGTTAGAGAAGGATTTCATTTTCTAATCCCTCTTACAGTATTGATTGGATTATTAATTTATGGATTTACTCCAACTTATGCAGCGGGTATATCTATAGCAACAATAATAGCAGCGTCTTATCTAACTAAAACAAAAAGAATGTCTTTTAAACTGATATTAGAAGCCTTAGCACAGGGAACTCAAAACATGGTTATCACAGGAACCTTACTTGTTAGTATTGGTGTAATCGTAGGAGTAATCAATATTTCTGGTATTGGTGTAACCTTTTCTCAGCTTATTATGGAATGGTCAAATAACAATCTTTTTATGGGACTTTTCCTTGTTTCAATTGCAGCAATAGTTTTAGGAATGGGACTTCCAACAACAGCAGCTTATGTTGTTCTAGTAGTTCTTTCAGCTCCTGCTTTGGTAGGTTTAATGTTAGACCCTACAACAGCAGCACTTGTTAGTGCTGGAGTAAATGTTCCTCAAGCTACCTTGTATCTACTATCAGCTCATTTAATAGTCTTTTGGCTAGCACAAGTATCAAACTTAACACCACCTGTATGTTTAGCTGCTTTTGCAGGAGCTGCGATTGCAGAAACACCTCCTATGAAAACTGGATTTAGTGCTTTATCTTTAGGAAAAGCCTTTTATATAATGCCTGTTCTTTTTGCTTTTAGTCCACTTATTACTGGGACATGGCCTGAGAGATTTGAAGTATTTTTATTTGCAATACCTGGATTTTTAGCAATTGCAACTTTATCTGAAGGGTATTGGGATACTAAACTAAATATTCTTGAAAAAATATTAATTGCCTCATCAGCTATTTTACTTTTCTTTCAAGATCAAATTTTTGATTTGACTAGTTATTTTAATGTTATTCAAGATACGCATATTGTTGGGTTGGGAATGCTTGTTTTTGTTTTAATCTTACATAAGTCAAGATATAAACGAACATCAAACCTTGCTACAGTGAGCAATAAATAGTAAAGAACCAAGATATAATATAGGTAATATTGGAAACAATTTTACCTATATCAAGGGTGATGAAAAAGTAGAAATACAATTATTTTAATAAATGAAAACTTAGGATATTAATATGCAAGATTATTTAATTATTGGCGGAGGAATTATAGGTTTAAATATAGCAAAGAATTTAAAACAAAGAGATCCTAAATGCGAGATTACTCTTATAGATAAAGAGCCTGAACTTGCGATGCATAGTAGCGGAAGAAATTCGGGTGTACTTCATGCAGGCTTTTACTACAGTGCAGATTCTTTAAAAGCAAAGTTCACAAAAGATGGGAATAAAGCCCTGCGTGAATTTTGTGAAAAAAGAGGTTTACATGTAAACAAATGTGCTAAAGTTGTAATTGCAACTAATGAAGAAGAGTTAAAAGGTTTAGAAGAGTTAAAAAAACGTGGAGACAAAAACGGTGTTGAACTCTCATGGATGGATGAAAATGAATTAAGTGTAAAATACCCAAATATAAAAACATTTAAAAAAGCCCTCTTCTCTCCAACAACTTCTACAGTAAACCCCAAAGAGCTTACTTTAGAATTTGGAAAAGTTATAAAAGAGATGGGTGTAACAGTTCTCACTAACACCGCATATATTAAAAAAATAAATAAAACAGAAATTCTAACTTCTCAAGGAAGTATAAAATTTAAAAAAATTATAAACTGTGCTGGTCTTTATGCCGATAAAATCGCACAAGAGTACGGTTTTGCTCAAAATTATGTCATTATCCCATTTAAAGGGATTTATTTAAAAGACAAAAATAACTTATCTCAATTGGAAACAAACGTATACCCTGTTCCAAACTTAGCTAACCCATTTTTGGGCGTCCATTATACCCTTGCTGTTGATGGTGCCGCAAAAATAGGACCAACTGCAATTCCAGCTTTTTGGAGAGAGAATTACAAAGGTTTAGATAATTTCAAACTAGAAGAAATGGCTCAAATACTTTTTTATGAAGCAAAACTCTTTTTAACAAATGCTTTTGGGTTTAGAGATTTAGCTTTTACTGAAGTAAGAAAATATATTAAATCACATCTTATAAACCTAGCGAGTATCTTAACAAAAGACATGAATCACAAAGGCTACACTGCTTGGAGTACTCCAGGAATCAGAGCCCAATTACTCGACACTAAAACCCTTGAACTCGTCCAAGATTTTGTTGTTGAAGGTGATGAAAATAGCGTCCACGTCCTAAATGCCGTAAGCCCCGCATTTACCTCATCAATCCCTTTTACAAACTGGGTTGTCGAGAATTACATACTCAACAAATAAAAACAATAGGCTTTACATGTAAAGCCTATTAATTAACTCCATCAATAAAAATTTCTATAAAATTATGGATTTTATCTTTAAGTCTATTGACTATGTATTTTCGCTCTTTATAGCTTGGCTTTTTTTCAAAACTATTAAATTCTAAAGCTGTCTGATAATCCAAATCTTTTCTATCTACTACAAAAAGTACTTTTTTTATATCTGGATTTTCTTTTAAAATTTGAGAAGCTTTAAAAGATGTAAGTGTTTTACCACTTCCCGTAGTATGCCAAATATATCCGCCCTCTACAGAAGTTTCAATTTGTTTTACTATGTTTTCAACAGCAAAGTACTTTGTATTTACACGGTTACTTGATACTCATTTTGACACCACTTTTCCATATTGAAAAATTCTATTAGCTCACTTGTGCCATCATCTCTTTTTAGATTAAATCTGTCTCGTAAGACCTTAGCTCTGCTAACTACACCACCTTGATTTAAATGGTTTAAAACTTTTCTAAATTCATCTTTTGTTAAAGTTATGTTGTTGTGAATTTCCAGCTGTTTTTTGAGGTTTACGAGCAAGTCATCTTCATTTTTAATACTCACATACTCATACTCTAAACTCTCAAGTTGTTTTATAAAGTCTTTCTCTAATGCATTTTCTAACTCTTTGCTCATAGTTCCTCTTTTGCTATTTTAACCAAGGATTTTACCTTGATTGAATCAAATTTTCTTGGTATAATACGGTAATTATAAAGTGATAATAAGGTAAGTAAATTATGAAAAAAACTATAGCAAACAGTAACAAATACTTTTCTACTGCTTCTAAAAAAAAGACAATGATAGTTAACTCTGTTCATAGTTCTGCTAAAGTTGAAGGCTCTAAAATCACAAAAAAAGAACTCAACGAGCACTACAAACTTATCCATTCGTAATCTCCTCTTGTATCTTTGATTTTAACAACTCTTTCATAGGTTCATAGTCACACTCATAACCTAGATGAACTTTTTTTATATACTCATCATTTCCTTTAAGTTTCAGCCCTATCATAGGTAAACCATTTTTAGCAAGTAAGATATCGCAGACTAGTCTGCTAACTCTTCCATTGCCTTCACGAAATGGATGTATAAATAAAAAATCACAAATAAACTTTGCTAAATCTTTAGTAATATCATCTATGTCCTCATACTCTTTTTGGCTTATCTGTTTTATTAATATATTCAAATCAGGTAAACCTCTTAAAAAATCAACTCTCCACTCCCAAGCATCTACTCCATTGCCTTTACTCATGTTGACACTTCTAAGTTGTCCTGCAAAAGGGTAAATACACCCAAATATCAAATCATGCCATCTTTTAATAGTTTCAAAATCAAATCCCACTGATATGTCAAAATATTCTACAAGATAACTATAAACCTCCAAGAGTTTTAAATCTTCTTGTTTGGTTATATAATCATGGTCAGTAGATTTTAAATAGTTTATACAAACTCCATCTTTTGAGATGATTTCTTGAATATTGTTTGACTTCCATTTTTGCCAAGGGTTTTCTATTATTTTTTCAACATCTAAACTATCTACTTCAGTACTGTTTTTATGAAGTATATGTTTAGGTGGTTTTGTACCTTTAAAGTACTTTTTATCTGTCTCGTACCAATAGACATATCTACCCACTTCAAACTGTTTAAAAGCATATAGTAGATATTTTGTCTTGGTCAATATTTTTTCCTTTAAGTACTTTAAATATTTAGTTTTTTATTATTTTACCTAAACTCACACAAACATCTGTTGAAGTAAGGCTTTTTTGAACTCTTTAGTTTTTTCATTTTACTTTCCAACATCATTATCAAACTTTATAAAGCTCATTTTTCGATGTTGTATATTTTTGTTTAAATGACAATAATGAGCTTGATAAAATTCAAAGTCTTTTCTATTATTTTCTTTGCATCTTTGTTCGATTATCTTTATAATTTTCAGTTTATCTTCCATAGAAGTTCTAATACCAAAAACTATTCCTTTTAAACTAGTAAAACTATATTTCAATAATCTACTTTCTTTTTTCATTTCTTGATTTAGACCACTACTTAAAATTAAACGATACTCTTTTTCATACTTCCAATCTTTTGTTTTTGTTAAAATACTTTTATAAAACTTATCCCAATAATTATTTCTCCATTTATCTTGATTATCTGAAAAACCGTTATATATATCACTTACAACTTTATTTTCATTCATATACCATGTTGATATTAATTTATCTATTGATAAACTACCAATAGATTTAAAAAAATCTATTTCTTCAAATATTTCTTTATATTCCATTGCCTTAAATTCTAATCCACTAGTATTTTCATCAAAACTTATTCGATTTTTTTTATCAGCTTCAAAAATCAAACATATTCCCTTGTGATTATCACCATAGTGTCCCCAAACAGATGAATTTATACATTCAGTCATAAAACAAGCAGTGTACCACTCTGGATACATAAGTTTTTCTATATTATTTAAATATTTATCTACAAAATCAATAAGAAGAAATTTTCTATTCGGTGTTTTTAAGATTATATTATCATTAACGTTTCTATTTAATAAAATATCATTTTGTATTGCTCTTTGGATAAAAAACAATACATCAATTTTATCATGATGGTCTTTTTCATTTATCATTTGTTCAACAACATCTATCATTTTTGATAATTCATTAAACATTTTATTATCCAAACGATAAGGTGTTTTTCGTTGTTCTATAAACTTTTTTTCAACATAATTTTTCTCAATTAATTCAACGGCTATCATATGAATTACATTTAAATATAAACTTAACTCATCCCTTCTTATTGCTGTTGTCCTTATAGATATTTTATCTATAAAATCTCCACAAAGTATAAAAAACTCTTTAGATATTTTTTCAAAAAGTTCTTTATACATAGGTGTTGGAAATTCATCAAACCCCCTAAAAATAGGAATATCGTTTTCTGTTATTGAATGATGCTCTTCACCCGAAATTATAAAAAGTGAACTTACGTGTTCTAAACATAAGAGGTAATGTCTAAAAAAGTTTTTCCATACTATTTTATCTCCATTAAAAACCAAATCTCTAAAACCCTCCATTGGGTCATTTAACTCTGTTGGAGAAGCAAAGTATATTTCTTGTTTTTCAAGTTCTTCAAATTCAAATAAACTTTTTAAACTCCTAAATCTATAAAATTGCTTTGACATTATATCTCCTCACATAAACATCTACTCTTAACAAAAGTGAGCCTGAACCACAAGTTGGGTCATATACAGTTGAGATTTTTCTTCTTTTACTAGTTACAAGTTTAGCTAAAAGAGTAGAAACCATTTGGGGAGTGTAAAACTCACTCGCTGTTTTTCCTGCTCCACTAGCAAACTTTCCTATTAAATACTCATAAGCATCACCTAAAACATCTACTTTAGAGTCGTGTAGTTTAAAGTCTATCTCATCTAAGTGAGCTAAAACCTTTGCTATAAGTTTAGATGAACTCAAATCTAAATCTTCAAAAAGATTTTATAATCATCTTGAGAACATGTTCCCATAGTAGAGCTTTCTATGATTTTTTAAATATTCTCTAAATCATCTAATATAAAATTTGAACCCTCTTTTGACTCAAAGTTTTTTTTCAAGTATTTTTTTCTGTTCTTCGCTCAAATTTAATCCTAAAATATGTTGTTTAATAAATAGTGATTATATCTATTTTTACCTCTTCAATTTCTTTTACTCATAAAGACTTAACTCATCATTGTAAGGTAACCAAAGCCTATAACAATTTTATTCTATATTTGATTTGCCAATTATACTATAATCGATTTTACAAAAGGACAACAATGAAAAACAAAAATACATTTTTTATTCTACTCACTATTGCCATGCTTGGGTGGGGAGGATCTTGGGTCAATGTTAAAGTTTTAAGCTTATATATAAATGAATATGAAATGATATTTCTAAGATTTGGAATAGCAGCTTTAAGTTTTATTCCTATACTCATATTTTTAAAAAAATCCTTCAAAATAGACAAAAAAACGGCTCTTTTAGTTCTGCTTGCAGCTATTTCAAATGTAGCTTACATGAAATACTTTTTTCTTGGTACAAAATTTGGAACAGCTGGACTTGGTGGAGCATTTGTAACTACTCTTGTGCCTATTAACACCTTCATAATCATGGCTCTATTTTTTGGTCGTAAAATTGGAACTAAAGAAATTTTAGCTCTAATACTAGGAGCATTTGGGGTCATGATGATACTTGGTGTTTGGACACTTAAAAGCTCACAAGTACTCACTCAATACAATCTTTACTTTATTATAGCATCTGTTTTATGGCCTATTTTAACCATCATTAGTTCTCGTGCCACCAAGGTTGCTCCTATTGTTTTTATCTTTTACATGTACAGTGTTACAACTCTTTTAGTTGCCCTATTTTTTGTAGATTTTTCGTTTATACAAACTCTTAATTATAAACCTGAATTTCTATTTAATATCATATGCATTGCAATTGTAGGAACCACCTTTTCAACTACAATATATTTTGTAGGCATAGAAAAACTTGGAACAAATGAAGTTAGCTCATTTATCTTTTTAGTTCCATTTTTTGCTATAGGATTGAGTACTATATTTTTGAGTGAATCCATAAGTCTACATGTAGTCATGGGAACAATTTTAACCATCATCGCAGTTTCAATGCTAAACAATATCAAATTTGATATAATAACCCTACTTAAAAATAGAAAGAAGAAATATAGATGAATTTGACTCACCTAGATGAAAAAGACAGACCCAAAATGGTCGATGTATCTAATAAAGAAGATACAACCAGAATTGCAGTAGCGAGTGGTAAAATAACTATGAGCCAAGTAGCATACGACATGATAGTAGGTGAAAAGGCAAAAAAAGGTCCTGTTATACAGACAGCTGTAATAGCCGCAATTCTAGGAACTAAAAAAACAAGTGATTTAATACCTATGTGTCATCCTTTAATGCTTACTGGTGTTAATGTAAACGTCGATGAAGTTCCTGAACTTCCTGGATTTAAGCTTAGTGTGACAGCAAAACTAAAAGGTCAAACAGGTGTCGAAATGGAAGCACTTACTGGTGTAAGCATCGGTCTTCTTACTATTTATGATATGGCAAAAGCTATCGACAAATCAATGGTTATCTCTGATATCCAATTAGAATCAAAATGTGGTGGAAAAAGTGGTGAATTCAAAAGATCTTAAACTAGACTACCCATGTAAATGGGAGTACAAAACCATATTAGAGTCTCATCATGATATAAGCAAAATTGTTGCAAGTATCCTCGAAAAAAGAGAACACTCTATAAGAAAATCAAACAATAGTAAAACAGGAAAATACCAAAGTCATACTGTTTCAACACTAGTACATAGTGACGAAGACAGAAAAGCAGTTTTTGAAGAACTGAAAAAACACGAATCTATAAAATTTGTGCTATAAAAAGGTCTAAGATGAAAACAATACAAAATATATTCAGTGCAACATTAAAAGAAAATAGTGAAAACCCTAAACTTTTTTCAACTATCAGTGAGCTTACTTTTGAATTATCTAAAAAGAAAATTCAAAGACTAAAAGACGATGCACATATCCAAGTACGCTTGGGTGAGCTTTTTGAGATGTTCAATAGAATCTTACAAAGTGAAAATCTAAATAATACAAAAAATATAGACGCTGTCATAGATGGACTTATAAAAGCAGCAAGTTATGATAAAGAAGAGTTTTTATACAAAAGTATTTACGAAAAAGAGCAATTAGAAAAATCAATAGCAAAACAAAAAGACAATATAAGAAAAACGATACTCGGTACTTTTAACATACTTGAAGCTCATATAGAAAATATGGATGAAACAGTAGCTAAAGAATCACTCAAAGCCCTGCACAATACAAAATTAAGAGGCGTTGAAATGTTAGGTATCTTAAAAGAGACTACAAGTGAAGCTCTTTTAACCACACTTGAATATTCAAAAGACATAGAAGATACTGTTTTTGAAATCACAAAAAACATAACTTTCCAAACCATAAATGAGGGTGACTTCTCAAAAAACAGATTTTTAGACATAACAAATAGCATACTTGAAGTTGCTATTGAGATAGCAGATGAAGACCAAGGAAATGCAAGAAGTCTTTTAAGTGGAACAATCCACGGGACTAAAGAAGGTATGGCAAAAGCAATAGACAACTTCAAAAATGAACTTAAATTTGCTCCAGAAGAAGCAGAAGACCAAGATTTAAATACTATAAAAAAAGAACTTATAGGCATAGACAATGAATTTGTAGAAGTAATAAAAAATGCAAAAGAGAGTTCAAAAGGTATCTCAATACAAATCATAGAAGATATTCTTACAAATGATATTGACAACTCTTTAGCAAAAGTCAGAAGAGTAGCAATTGAAGCGAGAGAAACTCTAAGTGAAAAGATAGAAGAATTAAACATATCAGACAATGAGTTTATTAAAAAAGCAGAAAAAAAGATAGAAGAATTAGAAAAAATTGCTTCAGAAAAACTAGAATCTATAAAACAAGGTGAGAGAACAAAAAATGCAACAAAAGAGGCAAAACGCCTAGGAAATCATGCTTGGGAAGTTGCCAAAAATGTTATAGATAACGCTATAAAAAGCGCTAAAGATGCCATCAATAAGGAAAAATAACCTTTACATGTAAAGAGTGTGCCAAAAGGCACACTCTTACTATTAGTGAGCTACTAATGTAGGAATAGTTGTGTGTTGCAATAAGTATCGTGCAGATCCTCCAAACATCATCTCTTTAAATCCTTTTTGTCCATAAGCTCCAGCAACTATCAAATCAAAATCATCTTTTTGTGCACTTTTCAATAATGCTTCACCTGGAACAAATGTAGTTTTTACAAGCTCAAACGTAGCGTCTATATCATGCAGAGCCAAATAATTTCTTAAATCTTTTATTCTTGATAGATTCTCGGTTGTATATGCTTTTGACGATACAATGTGAACTCTTTTAGCTTGTTTTAAAAGAGGAATAGCCTCAGATATAGCTCTAGAAGCTTGTGGAGAGTTATTCCAACCTATCATTATATTATCAACTTTAAACTCTTTCATAATCCTAGGAATAACCATTACAGGCTTTCCACTTTGTAAAACAGTGGCTTGAAAAGTTGCAGTAGCAACACCTTTTGGTGGAGCAGCGGCTATAACCATATCACAAAATTTTGACTGCTGTGCTACGAGTGTACTTCTTGTTCCTGCACCTACATTTAAATGTGCTGTACATTTATCTGATAAAGCTGATGAGCTTATGCCTACTCCTAACTCCATACAACATTTGTTGAATATGCCTTCATGAATACTCAACTCTCTTTGAAGATTGTTTTCTTCAATATTGCTCAGCCGTTTTAACACCTCTTCAGGTAAAGCAATTCCCTCAGGAATTGAATTTCTTATACTAGCATGAGAAATCAACACTTCTAAATGAGTATTAAAATGCTTAGATACAAGCAACGCTCCATGTATCCTCTCTTTTAACTCTTCACCACCACCTATTGGGAAAAACATTTTTTTAGGTAACATTAAAAACTCCTTATTTAAAAAATTTATAAAACTTTCTATTTATCTCTCTAGCTTTATCAAGGTCTATAAGTTCAAAATTAACTTCAGAATCTTGTTTTGCTTGAGCCAATCTAAAACAGTCTACTGGTATAACGCAACCGATTTTGGGATAACCTCCTATGGTCTGTCTCTCTTTTAAAAGCACTATTGGCTCACCATGAGCTGGAATTTGTACTGAACCATAGGCAATGGGTTCAGAGACTATTCCCTTACAAGTTGAGCTTATCTTCTCACCACTCAAACGATAACCCATTCTATCATTTTGCCCAGATACTCTATATGTAGTTTTGAAAAATTTATCTCTTTGATTTTTTTCAAACATATCCCACTGATACCCGGCTACGATTCTTAAGGTAAGTACTTTATCATAATCAGGCTGGTATCTTTTTGACAATTTTCTAATATTTTTTAATTCTTTACATGTAAACGGTAAAAACTGCTTTACATGTAAAGGTTTTCCACCTAATTTTTCTTTGATACTAACAGAACAACTACCATACTCTTGCTTAACATCAAAACCACCTTTAACAGCTATGTATACTCTTGCTCCACTTGTAGCAAATCCTAGACTAAGGACATCTCCATCGTTTATTTTATATGTTTTCCATATCTCTATCACTTTATTATTGATTTTGGCATCTACCTTTGCCCCTGTTAGGACTATTGTAGTTGAACCTATTGATTTTAGTTTTACACCACCAAATACGACTTCAAGCATATTTGTACCATATTTATTATCTAAAAGTTTATTGGCATGGCTAAACGCAAACTCATCCATAGCACCTGCCAAACTTACTCCAATTTGAGCTAAACCAATACGCCCCAAATCTTGGATAGTTGCTTGAATACCAGCTGTGATTACTTCAAAACCACTTCTCATATTTCACCTCCAAGCTCTAAAAAATTTTCTTTGCTAATAGGCTCAAACTTTACTTTATCTCCAACTTTTAAATAAGAAAAACCATCATAAGAGGTATCAAACATTTCTGTTGGAGTTCTTCCTAAAATTTGCCAACCACCAGGACTTAATTGAGGATAAATAGCTGTTTGATTATCGGCAATACCGACGCTACCCTTAGGAACTTTTGCTCTTGGGTTTGCAAGTCGTGGGCTTGCTAGAGCAGCATCAACCTCTCCCATATATGGAAATCCCGGGCTAAATCCTATGGCATATACAAAGTACTCTTTGTTTACATGTAAAGATATAATCTCCTGTATAGTTCTGTTTTTCATCTTCGCTAAGCTTTCCAAATCTAAACCAACCTCTAAACCATAATAAACAGGAACATTAACTAAACGTGTTGTAACTTCATTGTATGATTCGTCATTATATTCTAGCACCTCATCTATCTCTTTGCATATTTGTTTGTAGCTAACTTTTAAAAAATCATAACTAACCATAATAGAAGTATACGATGGAACTATCTCCGTTATGTGTTCAAGTTTTGCATCTTTTAAGGTATAAAAAGTTTTACGTACCTCTTTTGCTATACTTTGTGATATATCTTGACCAAAGTAGATAATGACTGAGTCAACCGAAGCCACACTAAAACAACGCATTCATACCCCTTTTACTACCCAATATATTCTCTTAAAGCTCTTACCAACTCAACTGCCTTTTGATTGTCACCATGTACACACATTGAATCTGCTTGAAGCTCTATCTTTTTACCACATATTGTTTTTAATTTTTTCTGTTTTTGAAGCATCTCTATACGCTCTAAAATTTCATCTGTAGACTCTATAACACTGCCATTTTCTGTGCGAGGAACCAATAAACCCTCTTTTGTGTAAGCCCTATCGGCAAATACTTCATATATAAGTTTTATTCCATAAGGTTTGGCTAATTCTTTAAAATGAATATTTCTATTGGTTGAAAGTATCATAAGCTTTAAATCTTTTCTATACTTTGATAAACCCTGCACAAGTGCCATAAAAACTGTATCATTTTTCATCATATCATTATACAAAGCTCCATGAGGTTTTACATACTCAATTTTTGTACCCTGAGCTTTACATATAGCATCTAATGCTCCACATTGATATATCAAAAATGCTTCTATCTCTTTTGGAGTACAAGCTATACTTCTTCGTCCAAATCCAACCAAATCAGGATAACCTGGATGTGCTCCAATGCTAACACCATGTTTTAAAGCAAGCTTAACAGTATGTTGCATAATAACTGGGTCTGATGCATGAAAACCACAGGCTATGTTCGCACTATCTATTAATGGCATTATAGCCTCATCAATTCCCATCTTCCAAGGACCAAAACTCTCACCTAAATCACAATTTAACTTCATTTTATGACCTTTTTAAATCTTCAAGTATATTTTTTTCTATATCCCAATCTTTACCATCTACTGTTTTCTCATTTTTTCTACTCACGCCATCAATTGAGCCTAGACTAACTATAAATTCCAAATACTCATCTACTTCATCAAAGTTTGGTAATAACTCTTTTTCAAGATAGGCTATAAAACCATAAGCACCCCAATTTGATACACTAGCAATTATGGGGAAATCAGATTTTATTACACAAGGAGTGAGACAGAGATCTTTTTTTACAGAATCTGCAAAGTTACCAAGACCAAGCTCATTTCCACCATCACCAATAGCAAAAGTTGGTTTAGTTTTCGCTCCAAGCATAAAAAGCTCATCTACAGGGGATGTAAACTCAGTTATGTCTACCCCTCTCATATTTGCATATAATCCCTCAGCATTTTTTCCACACCTCTCTATTGAAAAGTGACAAATTGGATTATATTCATCTAATATTGTCTCATAATAATCTTTATTATATCCATTAAGTGGAATATAAAGAGTCTCTATCTCTTTAAAATAATTTTTACAAAACTTATCAGTTATAATGATTGATTTATATCCCAAAGAGTTTAGGGTACATGCGAGAAAATAGGTTCCTATAGGTCCATCAGTCTCTGCAAAACCACCAACATAAAAACCAGTATAAAGGAAGATTACTCCCTTTTTTAGTTTTTTAAAAGCTTTTACTGCTTCTTTACAGTGCTCTTTTGGATATTTTGTTTGCAAAATATCCATTCCTCTAGTAGAGTGTTGGAGTATAATCTCATCAATAGATTTACACATAATAAACTAAATAACTATTAATATTAAAAAACAATTTCATCTCAATACATCCTCTATTAATTTAAAATAGTATACTACAATAGATTATATTTTATCAATATAAAGTGGTCAATAAGTGCTTAGCTTAAACAAAATAATCTGAATCTTTTTTATCTGATACAAACATATATCCGGGACTATGAGTTATGGCAAATGGAAGTTTCACTTCTTTTAAAACATTTTGAGGAGTTACACCACAAGGCCAAAAAAGAGGTATCTCATCATCTTTAATTTCAACTTTATCTCCATAATCTGGAATCTGCAAATCTTTTATTCCTATCATCTCAGGGTATCCCACTTGAATAGGAGTTCCATGCATATCGGGATAATGGCTTGTCACTACACAAGCATCTGCTACTCTTTGTTTTTTAATAGGTCTCATTGAAACTACCATTTTGCCTTTAAACATATCAACAGGAATTAACTCTATATTTGTATCAAACATAGTAACGTTTGATTTTAAATCTACATGACGTAAGCTAATTCCACTTTTTAACAAAGATGTTTCAAAAGTAAAACTACACCCAATTAAGAAAAACACAAAATCATCACTATAGTACTCTTCAATGCTTTTCACACTTTTTATAACTTTACCATTTTCGATAATGTCATAAGAAGGAAGCTCGTTTAAAAGGTTCGCTCCTTTTGCTAAAGTTTCAGAGTAGTGTGAACCTTTTACAATTTCTAAAACAGGAATTGCTTTTGAATTCTTCTTTGCAAACTCTTCAAAAGAGTCAGCATATTCTTTTGGCAATACAAGCATATTTGCTTGAACATGCCCACTACAATAACCTGCTGTAGGTTTATTAAACTCACCTTTTGCTATTGATTTTCTAAATTCTTTTGCTGTCATTTTAGTCCTTTAAACATATTCTACTAAAAATAGACTAATTTATAGAAAATTAGCAAAAACTTCACAAAAAACAACACTCTTTTACATTCCCATCATTTTTTTAGGCAGATACGATACAATTTCTGGAAAAAAGGTAATAAGCATAACAATTAAAATCATAATGATAAAAAATGGAAAAGTTGCCTTTAAAATATAACCTATATTTTCCCCACTGATGCTTTGTATAACAAAGAGAGAAAAGCCTACAGGCGGTGTTATCTGAGAAACTTCTACCATAAAAACAAGAAATATACCAAACCAAAGAGGATCAAACCCAGCCATAACTATAATAGGTAAAACAATAGGCAAAGTCATAACAACAATAGAAATTCCATCTAAAATCATACCTAAAACAATATACATAAGCCCAATAACAAGAATCAGCATATAAGGAGAAAGCCCAAGTCCTCCAATAAACTCACTAATAGCTCTTGCAATTCCTAAAAATCCAACAACTTGAGATAAAAAACCAGCACCTGCAATTATAAAACTAATCATAACTGTAGTTTTTACGGCATTTAAAAGGGAATCTTTAAATATATTCCAACTAAAACTTTTGAAAAATACAGCAAGAGCAATTGCACCCATAACACCTAAAGCGGCAGCTTCTGTTGGAGTTGCAAAACCACCATATATACTTCCCATAACCAAAATAATTAAAGAAAATATAGGAGCCAAGTCTTTTAAAGACATCAATCTATCCATATTTGTAAAATGCTCTTCCTCTGCAGGAACTGTAGATTTATCAAAATATGAAACAATCATAATATAAATTGAATATGAAGTTGCAAGTAGAAGTCCTGGTATAATTCCAGCTATAAAAAGTTTACCAATTGAAACATCGGAGAGAACTCCATAAATAATCATAATCAAACTTGGAGGAATCAAAAACCCTAAAGTTCCACTTCCTGCGAGTGAACCAATAGCTAGTTTTTTGCTATATCCTCTACTTTTCAGCTCTCCTAATGTTATCTTACCAACTGTTACAGTTGTAGCCGCTGATGAGCCTGAAACTGCTGCAAAAAGTGAACATGCTGCAACGTTTACATGTAAAAGACGACCAGGTACTTTTGAAAGCCATGGCATAAGTCCATTTAAAAGTTTAGTTGATATAGATGAATGATATAAAATCTCTCCCATCAAAATAAACATAGGCAAGGCTGCAAGTGACCAAGAATTCAAAGAATCATAAAGTGAACCGGCTAATAAGTCACCAGTTTTTTGAAAAATACTAATTGTGGGAGGAAGGTTATGTTCAAACAAAAACATTCCTGCAACTCCTGTTAGCATAAGTGCCGAGCCTATCCAAATAGAACTAAGTAAAAAGAAAAACATAATGGCAATTAATACAACAGATAAAAATAGAGGATCAGTAATCATTAAAAATCCTTTTTAACGTAAATACCAAAAAGGAAAGAACAAAAAGAGCTATGCCAATAGGCATGGCTATTTGTGTAAGATATAGAGGTGTTTCAGAAACATTTTCTGAGAGCATCTCCATTTCAAAAGAATCTATCATAAATAACCAACAATAGTACAATACAAAAAGCATAACTCCTGCTGACATCACTCCTGCAAAAATATCTATCCACTCCTGACCTCTTTCACTAAATCTTGAAGTTATCAAGTTAATTCTAATATGACCACCCTCTTCAAAGGTATAAGCTAAACCAAAAAATACTGCCGCAAGGTAAAAATATCCACTGTATTCATCGGCAAGCATTGTTGAATAATCAAAAAATGAACGTCCTATAATCTCTGTCATTATCAAAATAACTAGTAAAACGAAAAGAATTGAAGAGATGTAGGCTCCCAATCGAGAGAGCCTTTTACTTAAAGCTTTTAAGCTAGCTAACATCTATTTATACTCGTTAAATATCTTTTTAATTGATGAATTTGCACCTTTTAGATAAGCATCTAATAATTTTTTACCAATAGCATCTAACTCTTTTTTTAGTGCTACACTTGGCTCACTTACTTTCATGCCATTTTTGCTTATCATTTTAAGAGCTGCAGCATCTTCATGTTTACTAGCCTCCCATTGTAGTGCTTCAATCTCTTTAGCTGCTTTTAAAACTGCTGCTTGTTGAACTTTATCCAAAGAGTTCCAGTAATCAAGATTAATTGTTACAGCTTGAAGTGGATATGCATAACCAATCTTTGTAAAGTTTTTCAAAACTTCCCAAAACTTCCCATCTTTTCCACTCGCAGATGATGTTACAACTGGATTAACCATACCTGTTTGAAGAGCAGAGTATACTTCTCCCCATGGAAGAGCTACAGCACTACCGCCAGCCATTTTTACAAAGTTAGCTGAGTTTTTATCATAAGTTCTTGCTTTTACACCTTTAAAATCTGCAGATGAGTTAACTGCTTTCATTGTATAGATTCCACTTGGTGGCCAAGTTACAGCATAAAGCATTTTTTGATTCCACTTTTTAGCTACCTTATCGTAAGCTGGTTTTGAAATTTGATATAACTTATATGCATCATCATAACTTGAAACAATAAAAGGAAGAGCAGAAATTCCAAAAACTTTACCTCCGCCACTTGTAAAAGGAATAAACATATCGGTCATAGGAACGGTTCCATCTTTTACCGCTTTAAGAGCATTCCCCTTAACCAAAGAACTACCTGCATGAACAGTAATTTTCACACTACCATTGGTATATTTATCTACTAAAGTTGCAAATTTTTCAGCCCCTTTTGTGTGAAAGTTATTTGCTCCATATTTTGCATTTAAGTCCAACTTAACATTACCAGCTACTAACAGTGCACTAACTCCAACAAATAAAACTACTTTTTTAAACATATTTACTCCTTTTAGATTTACTTATATACTAATGGAATAAAAAGGGGGAAAGAGGGGGAAAGAATCAAATTGTTACATGTAAAGATGTTTTTATCTAATGGTGTAACAATTTGTAACCAACTTGTGCTACATTTTCTATTATCTCATAAGGAATCTTTTTCCTTAAATCTCTGACAAAACTTCTCAATGCTCCAATGCTCATGGGCTTATCTGCCCATAAATTTTCTTCTATTGTATTGTAATGAATAACATTATCATTTGCCAATAAAGTTAAAAACTTTACCTCACGAAAACTCAGTGAAATATCTCTATTTTCAACCTTCAAAATCAAATCATCTATATTAAGAAAAACATCTAATCCTAGTTTTATAGAACCTGTATATTTCCCTTGTAAGGCATTAGATAACGCCTCTTCTAATTTTTGAGTATTTATTGGCTTTAGTATAAAATGTTGTATATGAAGATTTATAAGCTCAATCAAATACTCTTCACTATTATGAGCAGTTAGAAGCACTATGGGAGTGGTTATGTCCTCTTTTCGAATAAGCTTAATCATCTCAATACCATCCATTACAGGCATCTGAATATCACAAAGAATAATGTCTGGTTTGTTTTCATAATAGATACTTAAACCCTCTTTCCCATTACTAGCTTCATATACATTTTTAAAATAATAAGCCAAAGTATTAACTATATGTTTTCTTACACCCTGCTCATCTTCTACACAAAGTATTCTTAAATCTCGATACAAAACCTTGCTCCTTCATCTGTATTCTCCACAGTTATTTTTCCACCCATATTCTCTTCTATTATCATTTTTGACATATAAAGACCCAATCCAGTACCTGTAGTTTTTTTTGTACTAAAATATGGCTCAAATACTCTGTCTAGTATATCTTTACCAATACCACCACCATTATCACTAACTTTAACAAATGAGTTATTATTAACATTTTCTATGATTATAACTATTCTTGGATTTTGTATGTCTCTTTCTATTAACGCATCTTTTGCATTTAAAATCAGATTTAAAATCACTTGTGCAAACTCACAAGCATAACCACTTACATGTAAATCTTTCTTTACATGTAAATCAAGATGAATATCTCTGTTTTTTAAACTAGCACTTGACAAAGTTATAGCTTCCTCACAAGCACGAGTCAAACTAAATAGCTCTTTTACTTTAGCAGGTTTAAAAAAATCTCTAAAATCATCTATTGTTTTAGACATATAAGATATAAGTCTAGTTCCATCTTTTGACTCGGCTAGGATAAACTTTTTATCTGCTTTATCAAACTTAGCTGCAGTTTCCATCTCCATAAAAATCCCAGATATCTCACACAGCGGTTGCCTCCATTGATGAGCTATCATACTTATCATTTCACCCATTTGAGCCAAACGAGATTGCTGAAGAAGTGCTTTATCTTTTTTCTTTGCCTCATTAAGTGCTTCTTTAACCTTTGTTGTAAGCATTTTATTAAACTCTTTTAGAGTTTGTTCTTTTTTAGATACTTTTTCACGATAACTGGTAAAGACTCTTACAATATTTTTTGAAATCAAAAGACTTACTATACCAATAACTATCATTAATGACAAAGCTGTAAGCAAGATAATTTGCACATATTTATCTATCTTTTTCTCTAAAGCCAATTTTTTCTTAAAAAGTGAAGCCTCTATATCATCAGCATATAATCCAGTTCCTATAACCCAACCCCACTCTTTATCTAGAGCCAAAAAACCTATCTTTTTTCTAGGAGCGCCAAACTCTGGTTTTGCCCAATAATACTCGATAAAACCACCCTTTTCATTCTCTTTAGCAATATTAATAAATTGTTGAAAAATTTTTGTGCCTGTTGCATCTGTGTTATTTGTATCATCCTTACCTATGCTAATAGATCTAAAAGGATGAGCAATAAGATGATGTGAAGTATCATGAACCCAGATATATCCATTTACCTCATAACGAATACTCTGCATCCAATCGATAATCTGCATTTTTAGATTATTTATAGCCCTTTTTTTATACTCTTCAAAAAACTTTTCAGTTACACTTTCACCGCTACGGACAAGTTGACGGAACTCATTATGTAATCGTTTTTTTTCTACTTTTCTGTGATATTTTATATACTCTAAAACCCTTTGGTTCTCATTTTTAAAATATTTTTTTGTCTTAAAAAATACTCTTTTTCAAGGACAAGACTCTCTTTCTGAAAGTTACTATACTGAGCATTTACAAAAAAATAGATTATAAGCAAAGCAAAAAGAAAAACCGAGATAATCGGTGTTGCAATAATCAAACGAGCTATATTCTTTTCAGTAAACAAAAAAAATAAACTACTAGCTTTTGTCTTTAGTAACTACCCATAAAGCGTGAACAACGCCAGGGATAAAAAATATTAAAGTTAAAATCAAATTTATCCAAAAAGTTGGCATAATCCCTTTTTTCAAAAAAACAGCTACTGGTGGCAAAAATATACAAAGTATAATCAAGACTAATCTACTCATCTTACATCCTTACATTTAAAGTAATTTTATTATACAATATCACTACTATAACTAAGCACTGATGTAGGGTAAAAATAAAAATTAACCTTTAATCACTCTGTCTGCACTTTTAAACTCTTAAGAAAAGCAACCAAATCATCTCTACTCTTTTTGTCTAACCAATTATATGAGGGCATAGTAGAAGTTCTTACACCTTTATCATCAATGTCATACCAAAAAAAGTTTTTATGTGCATTTGTATTGTAATCAGGGACAACAACGGCATTTGGATTGACTATAGATTCCATCAAGTACTCTTTAGTAGAGTATCCACCTATATTTGAAAGATTTGGAGCCATGAAATCTGGAGCAATATTAACCTCACCATACTTATGACAAGCAGCACAGTTTTCAAATGCTATTTTTTCACCATTAACTTCATCACCTTTAGGTTTTACCTCTAATGAATTTATAAGTTTTCCCCCACCACTTTTCCCTACTACTTTAACACCGATCCAAGAACTAAGTAGTTTTAAACCATCTCTATTTTTTTTAACACCATCCCAAAGAGCAAACGATACAGGAAAAGCTCCGTGAGTCAAGTCTAGATAATCAGATTTAAGTGGACAAGAAAGCGTCCCTTTCCAGTAACCATTTTTGTAAACCATGTGCATTTTACCAACTGTACTACCATCTTTTATCTGAGTCATAAAATGAAAACCCTCAGAAATAAAGACTTTTTGATAATCACCTTCTCCCTTTTTAACTGCCTCATCTATATATTTTTGTAAGTCATCTGCAAAAATATTTTGATTATTTTCACCTACTTGCGTATAAACTTCTCCATCTATCTCATATATGAGGCCTATGGCTTTTTTAAAATGGACTATAACTGCTCTTCCCTTATTACCCATACCAACATAAGGTAATTTAGTAACATCGGTAGCATCTACAGGAAACTGCATCACAAAACCATCCCCATGAGTATTATAATTATCTTGTATGCTTTTAGTTTCATCTTTCCATTTTATAAGAAAAGATATATTCTTACCATCGGTTATAGCTTTAACTCTCACTTTTTTTGCTTTTACGTTGAGTTCATTAGTATCTTTATCATTTATTTTTATTGTAGTTTGAGGATAAAGAGTAACATCTTGATAACCAGAACTCAACCAAGCTTTTGAAGTTGGACCTATATCAGATACATTACCAAGTACTTTCATAGCTTTTATACTACTATCAGCAGCCAAAAAGCTACCAAATATTCCTAACAATAGGACTATTTGAATTAATTTATTCATTAATGTCTTCCTTTTTAAGGATTAAAAATCTTCATAGTATTTGTAAACTTTTTATAAAATACTTTTTTTTCTTTCTTTTATATGAAAATTTCTAATTATGCCCCATTATATTATGATTTAGTTAACATTAAAAAAACAAATACAAAAATATCATAGTGAAAGAAGAAAAATTAGAAGAGATTACAAACCTCTTCTAATTTTAAGAATAAATCAGTATCTATACCTTAAATAAGCACGGATATTTTGTGCAGATTCAATATAAGATGTTGATGCTCCCATGGGAGAAAATATGCCATCAGGATTACCAGACATACCAAAAAATGAATCACTACCAGCATAATCATAATCAATATAAGTATATCTTAGCTGAGCAGTTAAATTTTTATTTATTAATGGTAAATTATAGTAAATTTCATAAGCATCACCACGAGAGGCAAGTTTTGAACCAGCTAAAGTATCTTCACCATAAGTAAAACTTCTCCAATATTTACTACCATGATTATATTCAAAACCTATTCTATCAGCTTCCATAAAAGCTGGTATTTGTACTCCAGCATAATAAGATGTACCAGTTTCCTTATCCATTGAACCTAACATTCCGTTGCTATTAGGATCAGTTTTACTAAAAGCAAAAGATGCAAAGAAAATAGTATCATCTAAAAAGTCATTAATTTCATCACCAATACCATTAATTTGAACAGATAAAGAACCACCACTTAAATCTCCAACATCTTTGAAACCTTGAAATTGGGTCATCATTGCATCAGTTTTCATACCCATCATATTATAACCATGAAAATAATTAGCCATTACTTTATATTGTCCATTATCATAAAGCTGAGCTAAAAGACCTATTAAATCCATATTAGGATTTCCATCATCTTTTCCATATGGTGCACCAAAACTATTTGTATAAGTTCCTGTTGCATCAGAAAATCCTCTTCCTATACAAAGTTTAAAATACAAACCTGATACACCTGATAACTTATCAAAATCAAATTTAAAGCTAGCTCCATCAAATTCCATATTTATATTATGACCTACTGGTGAAGCAGGATGATCGTTGTCTTCTCTTAAATTAACCATAAAACCATTAATTGATGGACGACGTCCAAAACTAACAGTATAAGGGACATCTTCAATTTGTCCAAAATATATAAAATAAGCTTCACTTAACCTTATTGTAGAATCACTTGGTTTATTACTTGAATACCAATCAAAAGTTTGAAACATACTATTAGTAGATATATTATTTTGTCCATAGGTTTTATATGCAGATAAAGTACCTTTAAAAATTAAATTTTCAACAGGCTGTGCCGCCATCTTTAAATTTAACTTATTTGTCCAAATACTATTTGTGCTTTTAGTAGCTCCTTTAGGAGCCATAGTAATTGATCCTGTTGATCCCACTGTCATACCCATACCTGCTGTTGTTTTATGCTCAATATAATCATAAGCCGACCTAAAATCAATACTGAATTTTACATTATCACCAGAACTATGAGCTTTTACTTCTGAAAACTGCTTTTTAAGTGCAATCATATTTACTTTTGATTGGGCTTCTTTAAGTTCAGCCATTTGTGCTTTTAAAGCTTCAATTTCAGCCCTAAGTGAATCATCTGCAGCAATTGAAGCTGTTGCGAATACTGCGCCAATCAATATTGGAGCGATAAATTTTTTCATATTATTTCCTTATCTTTAAAAGTTTTTTAAAGTCGTATCTATTAACAAGATGGAACGTTACCACTATCGTTAGCATACTCTATACAAAAATCAGCAATATGCTTACTATATTTTGATTTAAATTTTTTACCCTTAAAAAACTTCTCTAGCTTTGGGTACTTCTTCGTATACTCAGCTATAAACTTTTCACTATCATTAGCAAAAAAATCTTTCCACTCATCTTGTGTATGTTGTGTTGCAAACTTTGCACCATTAAGTCCTGTCTTCTTTTTCAAGAATTTTAAATAATATTTCTGTCCTTTTGCTGCATCAGCCAAAGCAGAACTACTTATCACACCTACTAATAAAAAACTAGCTATTAAGATACTTAATATCTTTTTCATAAACACTCCTTTATCTATTTAATAAATGGTATCTAAATAAATATAAAATATAATTTAAATTTAAGGTATTTAGTTAATTTTTCTTTACTTTTATAGTAAATATGTAGAGTAAGGTAAAATTTAAATTTTTACAACATTAAATAAGTGAAAAAAAATACTATTAAGCTAAGCAATTAAAAGAATTATTTAATAAATTGGATGAGTTTGTGTTTGAAGAGGAAAATAAATAACGCGAACCGGCAGCGACCTACGTTTCCACCCCAGTAAGGGAAAGTATCATCGGCGATGAAGAGCTTAGCTTC
>JADGDR010000007.1 GCA_016744795.1 Sulfurospirillum sp. | reverse complement strand
AATGACAGAAAAAGCATATAAATTATTGGCAGTTCAAGAAGGAATTTCAAATCGAGCGGCAAAAGATTTGATAGACCGAGGAGTAGTTTACAGTGGTGGGAAAAAAGTAACAGTTGCTCGTGGAGAGATAAGTCCAAAAGCAAATTTTAGAGTAGAGAAAATAAATAAACCAAAGATTATCTTTCAAGACAAAAAGATAATAGCTGTCGATAAGCCTGCGTATATGACAACAGAAGAAGTAGCAAGAAGTTATTCTGAGTTTACGTTACTTCATAGACTTGACAAAGAGACAAGTGGTGTTTTGCTTTTTACAAAAGACGAAGCATTTCACGACGAAGCAGTTAAAGCTTTTAAAAATAGAGAAGTCTTAAAAGAGTATATTGCCGTAGTTCAAGGGAAGTGTATAGAACCTGCAACAATTGATAAGCCAATTATTACAATCAAAAAAGGAAATACTCTTTTTAGTAAAGTGGCAGATGAAGGGAAATCTGCGATTAGCCATGTAGAGCCTTTGATGTTAGAGGGAAAACTCTCAAAAGTAAAAGTAACAATTGAAACTGGAAGAACTCATCAAATAAGAGCTCATTTAAAAAGCATAAAAACTCCAATTTTAGGTGACACTCAATATGGAGCAAAAGCATATAAAAGAGTTATGCTTCATGCTTGGAGAATCGAACTTCTTGGATATAAGTTTGAGAGTAAAGAGCCAGGAGAATTTGTACGTGTTATGAACATGGGATAGATTATTTGATTATAAATCACCTATATTTTGACAATATGAATATAAGTTGAGTTTTGATACAAAAAATATTTATATTCTCTATTTTTTATAATTGCAAAAATATAATCTAATTTATTAGTTATAAAGTAAAATTTAAGTAACATTGCAATCCAATTGATTATAGTACAAGGAAAAGATTTGTTTGAAATTTTAACTGATTCATTTAAAACAGCTGTTAATAAAATAAGATTTGCAGATGACGAGAAGTCATTAAAAAAAGCACTAGATACACTAAAAAAGTCACTTTTAAAAGCAGATGTTCACCATAAAGTTGTTAAGGATTTACTCAAAGTAGTAGAAATTGAAACAAAAGCAAAAGGTATAGGACAACTTAATTTTCTTAAATCTTTAAAAGATAATTTAACACAAACTTTAACCGCTCCAGGGAATCAAGGCTTTGTATATGCTTCACAAGCGCCTACAAGAGTTTTGATGGCAGGGCTTCAAGGGAGTGGTAAAACAACTACAACTGTAAAACTAGCAAATTATTTAAAACTTAGACAAAAAAAAGTTCTTATTGCTGCTTGTGACTTGCAAAGACTTGCCGCAGTTGAACAGCTAAAGCAACTTTGTGAACAAAATGAACTAGATTTGTATTTTGATGAAAAAGAGAAAAATCCAGTAAAGATAGCAAAAGCAGCAGTTAAAAAAGCGAAAGATGGACTTTATGATGTTCTTCTAGTCGATACTGCTGGACGTTTGGCAATTGATGAAGAGCTTATGAGTGAGCTTAAAGAGGTTCAAAAAACTATTGATCCTGATGAAGTTTTTTATGTAGCTGATTCTATGACTGGACAAGATGCTATTAGAAGTGCTGGTACTTTTAATGACAAACTTGGTATTAGTGGTGTTGTTCTTAGCAAATATGATGGAGATAGTAAAGGTGGTGTTGCTCTTGGAATTGCCAAGCAGATAAATATACCTCTTCGTTTTATAGGAACGGGTGAAAAAGTAGCTGATTTAGAACTGTTTGTGCCTGATCGTATTGTTAACCGTCTTATGGGTGAGGGTGATTTAGAGACTCTTGCAGAAAAAACAGCAGCAATTATTGATGAAAAACAAGCTAAGGCAATAACAAAAAAGATAAAAAAGGGTGAATTTAATTTTAACGATTTTTTAGATCAGATGGAACAGATGAAAAAGCTTGGAAGTATGAAATCTCTTATGGGTATGATTCCAGGTATGTCTGGTATGGCTGGTAAGCTTAAAGATATTGATTTAGAGAATTCTGTTGAGATGAAGAGGATTAAAGCTATGATAGGCTCTATGACAAAAAAAGAGCGTGAAGCTCCATCTTTATTAAACAATACTAGAAAAAGAAGAATTGCTTTAGGAGCTGGACTTTCAAATATGGAAGTAAATAAGTTTTTAAAACAGTTTAAGAATGCTTCTAAAATGGCAAAAAAGTTTTCTGGCAAAAAAGGTATGCAAGATTTACAAAATATGATGAGTCAAGCAAAACAGGGTGGAATTCCAAGATAGCCGATGGGAGTCAAAGCTAAACTTATAAACTTTTTTGTAAAAAGTTTAAAGTATTAACAATGACCCCTACTATAGCTTTACATTTAAGTGATTTTTAGATATAATCCCAAATCGTTTTGACTTACGAAATAATCCCTCTGTGATTGTAAGTTGTATGACGCTTGAAAAGGCGGTAAGAGGCACAATAAACTTTCGTAATTTATTCTGCTCTTTTTAACCTCCACATTTTAATATATAAAGGCAAGACATGACAGTTGTTAGACTAACAAGAATGGGTAGAAAGAAAAAACCTTTTTACAGAATCGTAGTTACAGATAGTAGAAAAAGAAGAGATGGTGGTTGGATTGAGTCAATTGGTTATTATAACCCTATGACAAGCCCAGTTGAACTTAAAGTTGATGAAGAGAGACTTGCTTACTGGAAGAGCGTTGGTGCTAAACTAAGTGATAGAGTCGCAAGAATAACTAAGTAAATACAATGATAGAGAAATTTCTCGAAGAGTTTGCAAAACTTGTTGTAGATAATCCTGATTTAGTAAGAGTAGAAAAAAAAGATATTGATGATACTTTTTGTGAAGTAACTATTACTGCAGATAAAGCCGATACAGGTAAACTTATTGGTAAAGATGGCAAGATGATAAACTCACTAAAAACTCTTATATCTGGCTGCAAAGCTAAAGATGGAAAATCTTATAGAGTAACAGTAAAAGCAAACGATGAGTAAAAAAGAATCTCCTATCGAAGTCGCTCAAATTGGGCGACTTGTAGGTCTTAGGGGTGAACTTAAACTTCATATACATAGTGATTTTCCTGAGCAATTTTTTGCAGGAAAAACATTTATTACACAAAAAAATATCACACTTGAAATTGCATCTTATAATGAAAAAAGAGGATTAGTTCTTTTTCGTGGATATGAGAGCCGTGAGTCTGCTAGTTGTTTGGTTAACTCATTTCTTATGACAACAAGGGAAGCAACACTTCAAGAGTGTGAACTTGATGAAGATGAGCTTTTCTGGTTTGATATTATTGGTTGTAGTGTAAAAGAAGAAGAGACACTTATAGGAACTGTGAGTGATATAGAAAGAATTGGAACTACTGATTATATGGTTATACAAACTGCTAAAATTTTGGTAGATAAGAAACTACCAAAAACATTGTTTATACCCTATATAGATAGATATGTTATATCAACTTTAAAAGAAGAAAAAGTTGTATATGTAAAAGATGGTTTAGAGCTTTTAGAGAATAGTTGATGAAATTTACTTATGTTACACTTTTTGAAAACTTAATTTCTCCATATTTTGAGGACTCTATACTAAAAAGAGCGATAGAAAAAAAGCTTCTTAGTATAGAGTTCTATAATCCAAGAGATTTTACAAAAAACAAGCATAATAAAGTAGATGATTATCAAGCAGGTGGTGGAGCTGGACTTTTGTTAAATGCTCAACCTTTGTTTGATACCTTAAAAATAATAAAGAGTAAAAACCCAAATGCTCATTTTGTTTTTCCCGCACCTGCTGGAAAACCTTTTGTACAAGCTGACGCAAAGAGGTTAGCTAGTAAAGAGCATATTATATTTGTCAATGGCAGGTATGAGGGAATAGATGAGAGAGTTGTTGAAACTTATGCTGATGAGATTTTTTCTATTGGTGATTACGTTTTGACTGGTGGTGAGTTGGCAAGTTGTGTGATGAGTGATGCAATTAGCAGGAATGTGAGTGGAGTCTTAGGAAATGAAGATTCTTTGAGTGAAGAGAGCTTTGAAGATATGCTTCTTGAAGCACCTTCTTTCACAAAACCTGCAATTTTTGAAAATAAATCCATTCCCTCAGAGTTTTTAAAGGGAAATCACGCTAAAATATCCAACTTAAAAAACGAGATGGCAAAACTAAAGACAAAGTACTTTAGACCAGACCTCTATTTACGTAGCGATGCGAAAAGGAAAACCTTATGAGAAATAAATATATTGAGTCTTTTGAAAAAGCTCAAATAGCAGAAAAAAATATTCCAGATTTTAGAGCTGGTGATACACTAAGAGTAGCAGTAGAAATTAAAGAAGGCGATAAAAAACGTGTTCAAAATTTTGAAGGCGTATGTATAGCTAGACGTGGTGAAGGTACTGGTGAAACTTTTATGGTTAGAAAAATCGGTGCTAATTCAGTTGGCGTTGAAAGAATCTTCCCAATTTTTACTGATAGTATCCAAGAAATAACAGTTCTTAGACGTGGACGCGTTAGAAGAGCTAAGCTATTTTATCTACGTGAGAGACGTGGTAAAGCTGCTAGAATTAAAGAATTAAAAAAGAAGTAATATTTAAGCGGTTCATCGAACCGCTTTTCTTCTTTATCTTTCATGAAAATAGAAAAAGAGTGTTTAGAGTGTATCTTTAATCAATCTACTAGAGTCTCTGACTTTCTTCACGTAACTCCTACACAAGCAAAACATATAAGTCAAATAGCAAAACATCATATAGATCAATTTGATCATGCAAGTACACCACCTCATAATGCAACACCAATGTATGAAGATATTGCAGAGTACCTACAAGTTGATGATATATATGCTCAGATGAAAGATGAAGCATCTACGAGTGCATTAAAATTCGTTTGTACATGTAAAGAAAATATAAACCTAAATCAAGATAAGTTACAAGGTGCTGTCAAAACAGCAATTGCAGGAAATGTGATTGATTTAGCAGCTGAGGTCATATTTGACTTGGATGAAGAGATAGAAAAAATATTTAAGACAAATTTTGCAATAGATGACTTTGAAAGTTTAAAAGAAAAACTTTCAAAAACCAAAATACTAGTATATTTAGCAGATAATGCAGGAGAAGAAATTTTTGATAAAATTTGCATTGAAACTATTAAAGAGATATATCCTAATATAGATGTTTATTATTTTGTTAGAGGAAAACCTATTATTAATGACTTGACTTTAAAACATGCTAAAAAATCAAAGCTTGACGAAGTAGCTATGATAATAGATAGTGGAGTACCAACACCTGGATATGTAGAAGAATTTGCAACAAAAGAGGCAAATAAACTATTTAAAAGTGCTGATTGTATCATTTCAAAAGGTATGGGAAACTATGAGTGTTTGGGTGAAAAAGAGAATTTGCCTATATATTTTTTATTCAAAGTTAAATGTCAAGTAGTAGCACGTACTGTTGGTGCAACTCTTGGTGATATTGTTTGTAAAAAACTTTAGTTGAAGCAAATATATAAATAAAATTGTATTAAATAATGCTAATAGAATTTTTGTTAATTTACCTATAACTTTATAAAATATTAAAATGAAAATAAATCAAAATAGCCTTTAAAAGTACTTAAGAAAACTTTTATCCTTATAAAAGTTATAAGTGCTATAATGCGTAAACGTATGTGTGTAAAGGGAGGCAATGAACTCAAACATAAGTGTTTCAGAGTTTGATAGTGGCAATACTAGGCGAGTTGCAAAAATAAAAGACTTTTTAGATAAAAACGAGCTTGATATGTCACCTGACATTGAAGTTTTTGTAACTATTAAGGATGAAGAAGAGATGATAGCCTGTGGTGGGCTCGCTGGTAAAGTGCTTAAATGTATAGCAGTTGATAGTAGCAGACGGGGTCAAGGCTTGATACTTAAAGTAATAACGCATTTACTTAATGCTGCTTTAGTTAGAAATAGAAATGAATTATTTCTATTTAGTACTCCAAAAAATATAGAATTTTTTCATGATTGTGGGTTTAATCTTATAGAAGAGTGTGATGGTGAAATCATTTTAATGGAAAACACTAAAAATCTTGAAAATTATCAAAAAAAATTAACTAGTTTAAAAAAAGATGGCGATCTAATAGGTTCTATTGTAATAAATGCAAATCCTTTTACCAAAGGTCACAGATACCTTATAGAAGAAGCAAGCAAGCGTTCAGATTGGCTCCATATCTTTGTTGTCCGTGAAGAGGCTAGTGAATTTACGTTCAATGATAGGATATCTCTTATAAAAAAAGGAATATCTGACCTTAAAAATGTAACTCTGCATGAAGGTTCAGATTATATTATCTCAAAAGCAACTTTTCCAACTTATTTCATTAAAGATAAAAGACAAGTTAACGAGCTTTATGCAAAACTTGATTTAAATATTTTTAGAAATCAGTTAGCATCATATTTAGGAATAACTCATAGATTCGTTGGAACTGAACCGTATTGTAAAGTAACAAATAATTATAACAAGAATATGAAGAAAATTTTAGCAAACCCAAATGGTAAATCAGCAACAATTGAAGTAGTAGAGATAGATAGAATAAAGTTTGATGATAAACCTATCTCTGCTTCACGAGTAAGAAAATTATTAAAAGAAAAAAACTATGAAGAGTTGGTTAATTTAGTACCAACAACAACTTATGAATTTTTATTGGAAGGAATAAAAGATGATAAATAGTGCACATGCTGGAACTTTAGAGTCTAGCGATGTATATATTCAGATAAACCCCATAGAGGGGGATAAAGTAGAAATAGATTTAAGCAGTAGCGTTGCAGAACTCTATGACGATATGATAGAAGAGTTGATAAGGGATACTCTAAAAGAGATGAATATAAGTGGTGTTCATATTAATGTACAAGATAAAGGTGCTCTTGATTTTGTAATTAAAGCAAGACTTCAAACAGCAGTTTTTAGAGCTTGTGAAACAAAACCTACTTGGGGAGGAACTCAAAATGAAGTTTAGAAGAAGTATGTTATTTGTTCCTGGTTCAAATACTGCAATGGTTTGTAGTGCATTTGTGTATAAACCTGATACTGTTATGTTTGATTTGGAAGATTCAGTTGCTCTTAGCGAAAAAGATTCTGCAAGGGTCATGGTTCATCATGCCTTGCAACATTTTACTTACAAAGATATAGAAACAGCAGTGCGTGTAAATCCACTTGATTCTATATTTGGGCATCTTGATTTAGAAGCTGTTGTAACAGCAGGAACTGATATAGTAAGATTACCTAAAACAGATACAGTAAAAGATGTCTTAGATATGCAAGATGCTATTGAAAAGATAGAACTTAAAATAGGAAGAACTAAAAAAACTAAACTTTTAGCGGCTATTGAGAGTGCAGAGGGTGTGATAAATGCTGTTGATATTGCAAGGTGTTCACCGCGCTTAATGGGAATTGCTTTAGGTGCTGAGGATTTTGTAAGAGATTTAAGAACTCAAAGAACAAAAGAGGGCACAGAGCTTACAGCAGCGAGATCACAAATTTTATTAGCAGCTCGTGCTGCAAAAATACAAGCTTTTGATTCTGTATTTTCTGATGTAAGAGATAAAGAGGGATTTATAAAAGAGGTTAATTATATCAAGGGTTTAGGCTTTGATGGAAAATCATTAATTAATCCAAATCAAATTTCAGTTTTACATAATATATATGCTCCAAGTGAGAAATCAATAGATTGGGCATATGAAGTAATTGAAGCGGCTGAACATGCTAAGAAAAATGGATTAGGTGTAGTATCGATTGATGGAAAAATGGTAGATGCTCCTATAATTGCACGTGCAGAGTTTACACTAGAACTTGCAAAAGCGTCTGGTTTGATAGGAGTTGATGATGAATAAATATAAAAAAATTGATAAAAATATTGTTATAGAAGATAGAGATTCAAAAATATGTGAGAGTATAGAAGAGAGCATAAAACTCTCAGGTCTTAAAGATGGTATGACTATCTCTTTTCACCATGCTTTTCGTGGTGGTGATAAAGTTTTAAACTCTGTTATGAAAGTTATTGCTTCTATGGGTATTAAAGATTTATGTATTGCTTCAAGTTCTCTTGCTTCAGTTCATGATGAGATTATAGAGCATATAAAAAGTGGAGTCGTAACTCAAATATATACTTCTGGCTTAAGAAGTAAATTAGGAGAGGCAATAAGTAATGGTATTATGGATAAACCAGTGCAAGTTCACTCTCATGGTGGACGTGTTCATTTGCTTCAAAGTGGTGAATTAAATATTGATGTTGCATTTCTTGGTGTTCCTTGTACAGATAAGTTTGGAAACGCTACAGGTTCACAAGGGCGCTCAAAATGTGGTTCACTTGGATATGCTATGAGTGATGCTCATTATGCAAAGTATGTAATTATGCTTAGTGAGACACTTGTTCCTTTTCCAAACGCTCCAGCTTCTATTTCACAAGACGAAGTTGATTCAATTGTTATGGTTGATGAGGTTGGTGATCCTAGTAAAATAGGTGAGGGTGCTACAAGAATGACTACAAATCCAAAAGAGTTACTTTTAGCAAGAAGAACAGCTCGTGTTATAGAAAACTCAGGATTGTTTAAAAATGGTTATTCTCTTCAAACAGGAACTGGTGGTTCATCTTTGGCAACTACAATATTTCTTGCTGAAAAAATGAAAAAGAAAAATATAAAAGCTAGTTTTGGACTAGGTGGCATCACTGGAAGTATGGTTGATATGCTTAAAAATAATCTTATAGAGAAGCTTATGGATGTACAAAGTTTTGATGAGAATGCTGCAAAATCTCTTGGAGAAAATCCAAATCATATAGAGATAAGTGCAAATGAGTATGCAAATCCAAGTTCAAAAGGAGCTACTATAAAGCAACTTGATGTTGTGATTTTAAGTGCTTTAGAGATAGATGTTGATTTTAATGTTAATGTTATAACTGGTTCAAAAGGTCTACTAAGAGGGGCTTCAGGTGGACACTGCGATACAGCAGCTGAAGCAAAACTCTCTATAATAGTTGCACCAATTAATCGTGGTAGAATTCCAACTATAAGAAGTAAAGTTAATACTATAGTAACTCCAGGAGATAGTATAGACGTGGTAGTAACTGACCAAGGAATTGCAGTTCATCCACGAAATGTAGAACTCAAAAAGAGTCTTAAACGTGCAGGATTGACTATAGTAGATATAAAAGAGTTACATAAACGAGCTATGAGACTTTGTGGGAAACCAAAGAGAATAGAACATACAGATAAGGTTGTTGCTCAAATTAGGTATAGAGATGGGTCTGTTATAGATGAAGTCTATCAATTGGCTAAATAAGGTTCTTCAAAATCGAGAACTGAGGCAAAAAAAACAGTGGGAATTAATTAAAAGGCATAATTCCCCTGTTTTAAGCCTTACTATAAATATGCCAGGAGCTATTAAAAATAGTAGTGATGCAAAGTTTATTTATGATGAGGCAGTAAAAGAGATAGAAAGATTTGGATTAAGAGTTTATGAAAAATTCTTTACATGTAAAGATACAGGATATGAAGCTTTATGGGCTTTACATGTAGATGCAAAAACCTTAAAAAACCTTACATGTAAAGTAGAAGAGAATCATCCTCTTGGGAGATTTATGGATATTGATGTGATTGATAAAGATAAAAAAATACTTTCTAGAAATTATTCACGAAAATGTTATATTTGCAAAGATAGTGCAAAGATATGTGCAAGAAGTCAAAAACATTCTATAGATGAATTGTTGTCTTATATAAAAAAGAATGTTGATGATTACAAATCTAGCATATAAAGCACTTATAAAAGAGGTAGAACTCACTCCCAAACCTGGGCTTGTAGATTGTGCAAATAATGGTAGTCACAAAGATATGAATATAGATACTTTTTATGCTAGTGCAAATGCAATTAAACCTTTTATAGGTGAATTTATTAAGTGTGGTAACTCTTTTGAGCGTTTGAGACAAATTGGAATTGAGTGTGAAGAACAGATGTTTAGAGCAACAAAAGGAATCAATACACATAAGGGTATGATTTTTTCACTTGCAGTTATTTGTGGAGCAATAGGAAGTGTAGGAACGAGTTGTCTAAATAACTTACAAGATGAGATAAAATTTATTTGTAAAGATTTAGTAAAAAATGACTTAGAAAAATCCTTACATGTAAAGACTAATGGTGAGAAGTTTTATAAAGAGACAAACTCTACAGGGATAAGAGGAGAAGCTTTAAATGGTTATCCTTCTATTTTTAATATTTCCCTACCTTTTTACAAGAAAAATGAGAATTTATATGGAGAAGAGGTAGCTCTTAAACTTACACTACTTTTGCTTATGAGTATTACTTCTGATAGTAATCTTTTTGCAAGAGGAGGAGTAGAAGGTTTAAGTTTTGTACAAAATGAAGCAAAAAAACTTCTACATGTAAAGGGCATAGATAACTTAGATGAAAATTTAAAAATATTAGACGAAGTGTTAATAAAAAGAAACTTATCAGCAGGAGGCAGTGCTGATTTATTGGGTCTTACTTGGTTTATATCTAAGTTGTAATTTACTCTAAAATCTTTAGGCTATGATATAATATATTATTGTTTTATAAGGGAATTAATTGAGAATTTTAATATTGGAAGATAATCCAACTCTAGCACAAGGATTATATGATAAATTAGTTGGCATAGGTTACGCAGTTGATCTTTTTCACGATGGTGAAGACGGAAATAGTGTATTAAAATACCAACAATATGATTTACTTATTTTAGATTTAGGGCTTCCTAATATTGATGGTATGGATATATTAAAAAATCTAAGAAATCAACAAAATAAAATCCCAGTTCTTATAATTTCTGCTCGAGATAAATTAGATCAAAAGATTTTAGGTTTAGAGAGTGGGGCTGATGATTATCTTTGCAAACCATTTGATTTAGATGAGGTAGTTGCTAGGGTAAGTGCACTTTTGAGGCGTTCATCTCAAGATGGGCAGTCTTTTATTACACTAAATTCCCTTGAGTTTGATAGTTCTACAAGAACATTAGCAAGGGATGGGAAAAGAATAGAGTTAAGCCATCGAGAACTTAGTGTTTTTGAGTATCTCTTATCTAATGCCGATACTGTGGTGAGTAAATCTAATATAGTTGATCATATTGCATCTTTTGATGATGATATGACTTCAACTGCAATTGAGACTTATATTTCAAGACTGCGTAAAAAACTAGGGAATGATGTATCTTTAAAAACTGTTCGTGGACTTGGTTATATATTAAATACAAAAGTCTAATGAAAATAAAATCAATTCACTCAAGACTTTTAACTTGGCTTACAATTCCTCTTGGTTTAGTTATTACCTTGGTTTTTGTAATTATTTTTATATTGTTAAGTAGAAACGTTAATCAGCATTTTGATAATGCCTTATTAATAGCTTCAAAAAATATTGAAGATAGACTTTATGTAAGAGGAGGAGTTTTAAAGTTTAGTCTTCCTCATTTTAGAATCGATATTCAAACAAGCTTAGGAGAAGGTAGTGTTTTTTATAGTGTAGAAGATGAGAATAATAACTTGATTGTTGGACACGCCAATATCCCAAAACCTAAAATCAAAAATCATAAAAAAACAAATTTTTACAATGCCTCTTATGCTAATCAAGAGATAAGAGTACTTTATGTTAAGCACGAGATGTATCGAAATGGCACAATTTATAGAGCAAATATTATGGTTGCTGAAACTTTTGAAGATAGAAAAGATTTAGTAATTACAATTTTGTTGATTACTATTAGCATAACTTGTTTAATAGTTTTTATAACCATAATAGCCTCACTGTTTTCGGTAAAAAAAGGGATAGAACCTCTTGTAAATTTACATTATTCAATAACAAAAAGAGATATGCATGATTTAACTCCCATAAATGAGAATGTGCCAATAGAGGTTGATTCTCTTGTAAAAAGTATAAATAATCTCTTCTTAAAACTCAAAAAAAATTTTTTACATGTAGAGCATTTTAATGCTGATGTTTCTCATCAACTAAGAACACCTTTAGCTGAATTAAAAGTATTGATAGAGACTGATGAAGTATTGAAAAATAGCATAAAAAAAGAACAATACTTGGAAATAATAGATGGTATGACACATACCACTCAACAACTTTTACTCTCTGCAAAAACAAATCCTGATGCTTTTGATAGAACTTGGTTTAAGCCTATAGATTTGACAGAACTTTGTGAAAAATTTGCAAAGGCAAAAGTACCGTTTATTTATGAGAGTGGATTTGAATTTGCTTTTGAATGTGAAGTTGGTTTATGTATAAATGGTGAACATATTGTAATAGAAAGTTTACTAAATAATCTAATAGATAATGCAATAAACTATGCGATTGATGAAGATAAAAATCCTATGGGGACAATTATTATGTCTTTAAAATCAAAAGAAAATCATATATTTTTAAGTGTTGAAGATGAAGGTTATGGAATCCCCAAAGAGCATTTAAAAAATATATATAATAGATTTTTTCGTCTTGATAGAAGAAAACAAGGAAGTGGTTTAGGACTGGGAATTGTAAAACAAATAGCAGAACTTCATAATGGCACAGTAAATATAAAGAATAAAAAACCACATGGTTTAAAAGTTACTGTGACTTTTCAGTCTCTCTAAACTTTTTGGCAAACAGTGGGGCTATACCCATGACTAAAAATAATCTAAGTACATGGTGCAACGCAACATATGGCAAGTTTACTGAAACAATTATAGCTATTAGGTTTATCTCCGCTTGTCCCCCTGGTGAAAAGGCTAAAAGTATGGATAATAAGTCAAAATCTGTAATCGAGTAGACAATAAATACAAAAAAAGAACATACAACTATAAGAATTAAAAAATATCCTAGTGTACTTAAAATTGTTATTAATATCTCTTTTATTGGTACACCTTTAAAAACAAAACCTATAGATGTTCCAAGAATAACTTGGACAAGTTTTATAATTTCATCAGGAGGGTGTGATGTTACCCATCCACTTATATGAGCAATCATACTTACAATCATTGGACCAATTATAAAAGGAGCAGAAATTTTTAATTTTTTTGCTAAATAAACTCCAATTATTCCCAATCCTACCAAGACAAACATATCTGAGATAAGCAGATTTTTTATAGGTGTTGTAACGATTTTGTTTCCACTTAAACTTATTCCTCCAACAATTTGCAGTATGAATGGTAGACTAAAGACAATTAGAAGTAATCTTGTTGATTGAAAAAGAGTAATTTTATATATATTTGCTCCCATAGATTCTCCAATGGCAACCATTTCTAAAAGTCCACCGGGCATTGCACTAAAATAAGCTGTCATTTTATCGTGACCTAAAATTTTCCAATAGTAATAAACTCCGCAAACTGCAATCATAAATACAAAAGGTATAATCATGACTAAACTCGTGATAAAATTACCAATGTATCCAAGCATAGCAGGAGTAAAAGCACTTCCTATCATAAGACCTAAAATAGTTCTTGCCGGAGGAGATAATATCTTTGGACTTTTTATTGGTAAAAAAGGTAGTCTAGAAGCTACTGCCATAGTTGCTATAGATCCAAGTAGCCAAGGCAGTGGTAGTTTTAAGTATATAAAAAGTATAGAACCAAATAGTCCAATGAAAAGAGAAAGTAGTACTTGCAAAAGAGGAATAAAATTTTTAAACAATAAAGTTCCTTAAAAATAGAGAAGATATATCTTCTCTATTTTATTATTATTTTAATTACGAGTTGCTTTGAATTTTTGAATAAGTGTTTTCCCAAAAAGAGAAAGTAACATTAAACATAGAATACCTAAGGCAATAGGGCGTTCTAACATGTAAGACATTTCTCCTCCACTTATTTGGTATGAATGAAGAAGTGAACTCTCAGCCATACGTCCAAGAAGCATTCCAATAACTGCTCCTGGTACTGAGTATTCATATCTTCTAAAAAACCAACCAAGTATTGCAAAAACTAAAACAGTAATTGGTCCAGAAATATTTCCTGTTAAACCAAATGAACCTAAGGTTGCTAAAGCTAATACTGAAGGTATTAGGTAAGTCATTTTGATTTTTACAACAGAAGCCAATAATGGAATACATAGAAGTCCAAGTATAATCAATAAAAATACTTGTCCAAAGTTTGCAAAAATAATTGCATATACAATATCAGTTTGTTCACGAATAAATTGTGGGCCACCTGTAATGTTATGCATAGCAAAAGCGGCTAACATAACAGCAGTTGCACCACCACCTGGAATTCCAAGAGCAAGAAGAGTTGCCATTGAGCCAGCTTCAGATGTACTGTTCGCTGATTCAGAAGCAATTATGCCTTTTGGATTTCCTTTTCCGTAACTATCAGGGTCTTTATCTCCACGTTTTGTTTCCATATATGATATAAGGTTTGAAACAGATGAGCCAACACCTGGCACTGCTCCAATAAAAATACCAATTATACTTCCTCTAAATAAAATTAAAGGGTGTTTAAAAACACTTCTAAATCCCCTCATAATTTTGCCTAGTTTAACTTTTCTTAATGTTTCATCTTCTACAAGGTAACTAACCTTAACAAGTCTGAAAAGCTCAGAAGCTGCAAACATACCCATCATCGCAGGAATTACAGGAACACCATCAAGAAGATACTCATTTCCTAGAGTTCCTCTTAGTGTTCCTTCTTCATTAAAACCAATAGTTCCAATAAGTAATCCAACAAAACCTGCGATTAATCCTTTTAACACATGTGTGCCTTTTAAGCTTGCAATGAGTGTAATTCCCCAAAGTATAACCATAAACATTTCAGCAGGACCTATTTTTAAAACCATAATTGAAATTGGTTTAATAAGAAAAAATAGTATTATGTAACCTACAAAAACACCAAAAGTAGAAGCTCCAAGAGCAATTCCTAGAGCTTCATTATGTTTACCTTGTTTTGACATAGGATAACCATCAAAAGCAGTCGCTATACAAGAGGAGGTTCCTGGTATATTCATAAGAATGGCAGGGACCCCTCCACCAAATGAGCCTCCTGTAAAAATAGCTGTTAAAAACAGCATCGCTTGAAGAAAATCCATATACAATGTCATTGGCATAAAAATTGCCATTGCCATTGAAATTTGCAACCCTGGGGTTGCTCCAAATATAAGTCCAATCAAAATACCAGGAAAAACGACTAGCCAGTATTGAGGTTCTGAAAACAAAAGCGTTAAAGCATCAGTTGCAGCACTTATGTCAATCAAATCTAAAGGGTTCATTTTTTTTCCTAATAATCAGTTGGTAAAATCAACATTGGCATAGGGTATGGCAACATTGAAGAGAAAAATAAAGGTACTAAAATACCAAACAACAGACTGTAGAAAACGATATTTTTCCATTTCTTCTCTCCATGAACCTTTAGAAATATGGCTACGAAAAGTATTGTTCCAATATCAAATCCTAGAAATTCCAAAGAGAGAATATATCCTGTAAAAATAAAAATAGCAGGAATGATATCTTTAAACTTGTCTTTTACTGTCCCTTCTTCTTTGTCTTTAGTTTTTAATTGGTTGTAAAGTTCCAATAAACACAAGATTAAAGTCACTCCTGCTATTGGAGCAATAAAAATCATATTTTCTGTACTTGCAAGAGCCGAATAGGCATCATATGCATACCAAGTAATAAACAAGACTATAGCTAAAAGTAAAATAAAATCAATTCGTCTTTCTAAATTCAATTCTCTCATGAAATTTCCTTTTTAAAATGATTATTTTTTTAGTAAATAACCGTATTTTTTATAAACTTCAAAAGATTCTTTTAAAAGAGCATTTGATTTTTCAGGACCAGACCATGTTCCACCAATTTGACTTTTCTTTAGAAATTTTTGAACAGATTTTTTTGCTAAAGTACTTTTTACAGCTTCAACAAGTTTATTGTATCTTTCAGGGTATTGTTTTTTTAATTTTGCATTTACAGCAAAACCTCTCATTGACCCACTAAACATAGGAAGAGTGATATTTATCTCTTTAAGTGATTCATTTACTGTTGGAATATCCCATTTTGGATGTCTTTGTTCTTTAAAGATAGCAAGAGGAGTTAAAAATTCACGAATACTTTCACTTCCTTCTGCACTAATAGCAATTAAGTCAACTTGACCACCTGCTACAGCAGAACGAGCTTTTCCTCCACTGTTGTAAGTAACAAGATTTAAGTTTTTGAAAGGAATATTATATTTTTCAAGCATCATTTTAATCAAAAGATGACCACTTGAACCTTGAACAACCGCAGCTTTTACTTTTTTAGGGTGGTTTTTAATGTCATTTAGTACTTCAACTAAAGATTTATAACCAGTTTTTTTGTTTACAGCAACAAGTTCATAATCATACCATTGAATATTTATGTAATCAAAATCATCAATTTTATATTTAGCTCCACCTGTAAGTATAGTGTTTGCTAAGTATGGGGTAAAAGTAGAACCAAAAATTGTATAACCATCTGCTGGTTTTTTTAAAACATAATTAGCTGCAATTTGAGTTCCAGCACCTTTTTTATTTATAACTTTAACTCTTTCATCAAGTGTATCAGAAAGAAAAGAAGACATAGAGCGTGACATTCTATCAGCACTACCACCTATTCCAAATCCCACAACAAGGTTGATTGGTTTAGAAGGATAATTGCCTTTTGCAAGACTTGAGCTCATTAGCATTCCACACGCTAAAACTATTCCACCTAGCATTTTTGCCGATTTTCCTAGTAAATCAGTTTTTTTCATACTTTACTCCTTAAGTAATTTTGTATCAAATAATCCTAACACTGAAGTCTAGCACGAACCTTGCAGTAAAAAGAGCAAAATATTCAAAAATTGGACAAAATCTCTAAAAATAGGAGGTTTTAAAGTTCTTTTGAAATAAAAATTAAATATACTCTTTTTACAATTAGTAACAATTCTACACAAAATGTTGCAATATAACTTACTTAAAAAGGAAATTTTTTGGAATATATTATAGTAATTATTGTTCTTGGATTTTTCTATTTGCTTTTTAGACCAGATAAAAAAGTAAAAACAAAAGAACAAAAACAAGCTGAGATTTTGGCATCATATAAATTAAAAATGGATAATGAATTAATAAAGTATATGGAAAGCAAGAGCCTGTTTTTGGAAAAAAAGACAGCACTTTTAAAAGTTTTTGCTGAAGAACTTAGCAGAAATCTATTTTTTGATGAAGATGAAGTAAGAACGTTAATACAAAAACTAGTAAATTATAAAATAAGAGGTTAATATGGTAAATAGAGAATTTTTAAAAATCTATTGTGATGGAGCATGTTCTGGTAACCCAGGTAATGCAGGTAGTGGACTTGCCCTATATGAAGGTAATGAAAATCCAACACTAATACATGGAGAGTATGCTAAATTAGGTACAAACAATACAGCTGAACTTAACGCTTTGAATAAAGCACTTGAGATAGCTTCAAATGTTAATTGTTCAACTATTATAGAAATTTGTTCTGATTCAAAATATAGTATTGATTGTATTACTAATTGGGCATATGGTTGGAAGAGTAAGGGATGGAAAAAAAAGGGTGGAGAGATTAAAAATCTTGAAATTATAAAAAAAGCACATTTTCTATTTGAAGAGTTGAAAGATAGAGTAAGCATAAAACATGTCAAAGGTCATGCTGGAGTAGAAGGTAATGAATTAGCCGATCGTATGGCAGTTATGGCAATAATAGCTAAAAACAGTGAATATCAAAAATACTCATATAAAGATATAAATGAAGTTCTGGATTTAAAAATAGGATAGTCTTATAGATTTTTGGATTGGGTACTATTTTATATTAAAAGTACTCAACCACAGTTTCTCAACTTTTTCTCTTGCCCAAGGAGTACGTCTTAAAAACTTTAGGCTAGATTTTACAGATGGATTGGAAGCAAAACAGTTTATTTTTATGCGTTTATCTAACTCTTCCCAACCAAAATGTTTTTCTAAATCTTCTACTACTTGTTGCAGTTTTATACCATGCATAGGGTTATTTGTATGTTCATTCATGCTTTGCATTATACTCTTTTAAAGCTAGGTTTAACCTTTTTATTCCAATTTTTATATCTTCAAATGTTGCATTTGTGAAGTTTAATCTAACATAAGAATTTTTTTTGTTGTCTTTATAGAAAACACTTCCTGGAACATAGGCAATTTTATGTTCTATAGCAATATCAAAAAGTTTCATAGTATCTACTTTGTCATCAAATTTTATCCAAAAGAACATGCCTCCAGTTGGGATTTCATACTCTATGTCTTTGCCAAATTCTTTTTTTAAAGCCTCTGCCATAGCATTTCGTTTTACTCTATATGCCTCTATTAAACTCTTTACATGTAAAGATAAATTTCCATCTTTCATTATTTTAGCTACGATGTATTGAAAGAATTTTGGACTTTGAAGGTCAGTATTCTCTTTCATATTTTGAAATACCTTTAAAAATTTTTCATCTGCTCTCATCCATCCAATTCTAAAGTCGGGTACTAGAGTTTTTGAAAAAGTTCCCAAAGTAACTGAGAGTTTTGGTAAAAGTTCTTCAAAACCTAGCTCAATTGATTCTTCATATTTAAGTGCATTGTATGGACTATCTTCAACAATAATTACATTATACTTTTTAGCCAGTCTTGCAACTTCAACTTTGCACTCCTTTTTCCAACTCCACCCTGTAGGGTTTTGGAAAGTAGGTATTGCATAGAAAAACTTTGGTTTTTTGGTTTTGAAAAGTATTTCAAGCTGAATCGTATCTATGCCATTACATGTAAGAGGAACTTCTTGTATATTTGCATTATAAAGTGCAAATAGATTAAGTGCGGCAAGGTAACTTGGAGCTTCAACTACGATAGTATCACCTTCATCAATAAAAGCTTTGCAAAGTATATCTAAGCCTTGTTGTGAACCAGTCGTAATAAGAATTTCCTTTTCAGTTGAATTTGTATATGTTTTGGCTAATTCGCTTCTTAGTTGAATTGCCCCTTGTGCTTGGCTATATTGGTATATGCTTCTTGGCATAGTATCAAGTGAGTGATTCATCTCTTTTTTGATAAGTTCATGAGGAAAAAGTGACTCATCAGGGAGTCCACCTGCAAATGAGATGATATCTTTAGCATCTATAACGTCTAGTATTTTTCTTGTAAATGACCTTGGTGCATTCTGTACACGTTTAGCAAAAATAGAGTCCATATTTTATCCTTGTCTTTCAATGATAAAATAATAGCTATATGTAAAGATATTTTCTACATAAAAAATAACTGTTTTTTTGTCTAAACGTGCTATTTTTTACATTTTATGTATTTATTTTTATATTTTTCTATTAACCCCTCTTTAACTATCTCTTTTGTGTATTTGTTAATAACATCTAATTCTTTAATATAAGGAGATTTTTTAGAAATCCCAACTCTTATAAAAGTTTTATGTTTAGGATCATATGGTGCTTTTTTGATTAAAGATGAGTATCCTTGTTCATTCATTTCATATTCTACTTGTGGATCAGTTCCTATAATAACTTCAAATCTTTTTTTAGCTAGCATTAATAGAAGTTGTTTTTCTGTTGTAATACTATATTTGTTGATTTTATTGTCAGTGTCAAAAGGATAATAATATGCTGAGCCTCTTACTATGCCTACTTGATAACGATACAAGTCCTCATAATTTTCTATTGAAACTTTGCTATTTTTACGTATATAAAAACGTATATTTAGTTGGATATAGTTAGGAGATGTAAATGTAATGTATTTTTTTCTCTCTTTTGTCTCTACCATATTGATTACAGCGTCTAATTGACCATATTCAAGCATCTTAAGTGATCTTGCCCAGGGTACTTTTTTGATGACTAGATTGACATTCATTCTTTTTGTTAATTCTTTAATGTAATCAATACTGATGCCTTTATAATCTTTTGTTTGTGCAAAAATAAAAGGAGCCCATGTATCTACGCCTATAGTAAAATCTCTAGAATAAACTGGCTTGTAAAGAATCAAAATTACAACTAAAATTATAAATTTTTTCATATAAAACCTTTATGTCTGTATTAAAGTGTAGCATAATTGTACGTATCTTGTTCTAAAATCAAAAAAAGTATCTATTATTAATGGCTAAAAGCCACTTTTTATAAAGTTAAATTATGAAGTGTTACTATTTGATAATAGTGCCTAGTTTGGTTATAAAAACATAATTATTTATTTGTCGGAATATGCTTATTTTTTCAAAGTCATAAAAATGTGACAAATTTATGCGATAATATAATAAAATTTACAAGGAGGTGAATTTTGTACAAAAAGTTATTTTTAATATTAATGGTATTTTTATTTTCGCCACTTGTATTGAGTGGGACAGAAATGAAAGGTTTAGGAGATTTAGAAGGAGGACTCGTTAAAAGTCGGGCAATCGCGGTTAATTCAGATGGAAGTGTTGTTGTTGGGATTAGTGAATCTACTAGTGGTCGTGAAGCTTTTTATTGGACACAAGCAGGAGGAATGGTAGGTTTAGGTTCTTTAGCAGGGGGAAGTTTTTATAGTAATGCAAACGCAGTTAATTCAGATGGAAGTGTTATTGTTGGGCAAAGTAATTCTACTAGTGGCCTTGAAGCTTTTCATTGGACACAAGAAGGAGGAATGGTAGGTTTAGGCTCTTTAGTAGGGGGAAGTTTTTATAGTGAGGCAATCGCGGTTAATTCAGATGGAAGTGTTGTTGTTGGGAAAAGTATATCAACTAGTGGTCTTGAAGCTTTTCGTTGGACACAAGAGACTGGAATGCAAAGCTTAACTCAATGGCTAGAGAAAAGTGGATATACTCTAAGCGGTTGGAGCGATACTACTGCAACTGGAGTAAGTGATGATGGTAGAGTAGTTGTAGGTTATGGTACTTCTTCAAATGGGGAAGAGGCTTTTATTGTAAGAGGGGAAAGTGGTCTTATTGGATTAAATACATTAACTATGTCACTTAGTAGTATATCAAATATAAATATACAAGGAATGAGCATACTTAACACTACAATGCATGGAGCACATGGACATCCAGGCTCAAATAGAGCCTCACACGATAACTATACTATGTGGACAGCAGGTGACTTTGCACATAATGACAGATATGAAACTAAAGATAACTTTTACTTAGCAGAAGTAGGCTTTGGATATAGACAAAATCATAATATAAGATATGGTATAGCTTATGGGCGAACAACAGGAACAAGTAAGTTGCTTTATGAGGGCAAAAATAAAATAGATGGGTACTACTTTGTATTTGATACAGATATAAGATTACCAATAGAATTACCAATCTATACCACACTCTCTTTCATGTACGGTAAAAATGATTTAGATATAAAAAGAGGATATGAAAATGCAGGTAGCATAGATTACTCAGAAGCTAAAACAGATCAAAAGATGCAGGCTCTTAAACTAAGAATACAATGGCAGTCAGAAAAATACTTTATTCATCCTTATATTGAATATAGTTATGCAAGTGTAACAACAAACGCATATACAGAAACAAGTGGGGGATTTCCTGCTAGTTTTAATAAAAGCAAAGAGAGTATAAATGATATAAGAGTAGGATTTGATTCTAATTTTAAACTAAATGAAAAAAATAAGATAATAACAAGCCTTGAAGGTATACACCGTATGGAAAAAGAATCAAATGGAATAAGTGGAACGTTAATAGGCTTTAACTCATTTAATTTAGCTAAAGAGGAATACAAACAAAATTGGGTAAAAGCAACTCTAGGAATACAGAGTACTTCCCATGTTGGAGAATTTACCCTAACACTGAATTCCACTACAAAGAGTTCAGATCCTCAATACTGGATAGGAGCTAAGTACTTTTTGTCTTTTTAGTATAGCTTTTACATGTAAAGGTATATTTGTTGAAATGTGCTATAATTAAGAATGAAAAAAAACACAAAAAATGACCATAGGCAAAGAGTCAATGAAGTCTTGTTTGAGATTCACTTTGATATAGCTTCTGAACATAGTGTAAAGTCTTTATCCAGTATAGCTTCTATGTCACCATTTCACTTTAATAGAGTATTTAAAGATGTGACAGGGGAGAGTCTGCACTCATACATAAGAAGAGTACGCTTAGAACACTGTGCAAATGCTTTAATATTTAATCCAAATTCAACAATAACGCAAATATTTAGTGAAGCAGGTTTTGTTTCGAACTCCTCTTTTACTCATGCTTTTAAAGATTGTTTTAGAGTTACACCAAGTAAGTGGAGAGAGATTGATACTCCTTTACATGTAAGTGAAAACATAATCAAGATAAATCCCTTACATGTAGAAATTTCTTATGTACCTAAAAAAAGAGTGGCCTATGTTCGGCACCGTGGTTACAATAGAAGCATAAAAGAGGCTTGGCAAAGGATGGAAGAGTGGACTCTGCAAAATGGACTTGATTTTTCAAATCTTCCAATGATAGGACTTCATCACTCTAATCCTAATATAGTAAAAAAAGAAGACTGTCATTATGTGGCTTGTTTAGAATTAACTGATGATTTTGTTCATTTTCGTAGTGGTGAAATTGGTGTTATGGAAATACCAAAAATGTTTTGTGCAAAATTTAAATTAGAAGGTAAGTACGGGGATTTAATGAAATATATGGATTATATTTATTATGAATGGATTCCAAAGTCAAAGTATGAAAAAGTCCATCTTCCTTCAATGGCTCTTTATCACAAGAATCATTTTATTAGGGAAGATGGAAAGTTTGAATTGGACTTTTACGTACCAATTCGATATAAATAATTTAAGCCTTTTTAAGCTCGGTTTTTAATCCTATATATAAACTATAACACATAACAAGAAGAATAATAGTAAAAGGCAAGGCTGTAGCAATTGAGCCTGCTTGTAATGAGGTTAATGCTTCTTTTCCACCTGCATAAAGTAAGGCAATAGCAACAAGACCTTCTAAAGCTGCCCAAAATACTCTTTGTGCAACGGGAACATCAAGTTTACCACCTGCTGTGATACTGTCAATTACTAACGAACCTGAATCAGATGAAGTTACAAAAAATATAATGATTAAGAATATTGCCAAAAATGATGTAATTGAAGAAAAAGGAAGATTTTCTAACATTTGGAACATTGCTAACGATTTATCACCAATTCCATTGCTTAGTGCACCTACTTTATTTACTACTTGATTCAGTGCGGTTAGTCCAAAAGTACTCATCCAAATAGCCGTTACAAATGTTGGAATTAATAAAACTGCAATTAAAAATTCTCTTACAGTTCTTCCTTTTGAAATTCTAGCTATAAACATACCTACAAAAGGAGACCATGCTATCCACCAAGCCCAGTAAAAAATTGTCCAACCATGATACCAATCACTATCAGTTCTTCCTATTGGGTTACTTAGCTCAAAAATATTTGAAGCGTAATTACTCAATGTTGTTCCAATACCTGTTAAAATATTTAGAGTTGGTCCTACAATAATGATGAAAAGAACCAAGATAAATGCTAAAATTATATTAAAATTACTTAAAACTTTTACACCACCTTCTAATCCTCTTACAACAGAGATAATAGCTAAGGTAGTAATTACAGCGATGATAGTGATTTGAGTTTCAACTCCTTTGCTTATATCGAATAAGAAATTTAATCCAGAAGCAACTTGTTGAGCTCCTAGTCCCAAAGAGGTTGCAAGTCCAAAAATAGTTGCAAATACAGCTAAAATATCTATGATATGTCCAGGCCAGCCCCAAACTTTTTCTTTTAAAATTGGATAAAAAGCAGATCTCATTGTTAGTGGTAGTTTTTTGCTATATGAAAAAAATGCTAAAGATAAACCAACAACAGCATATATTGCCCAAGGATGTAAACCCCAATGAAACATGGTAGCACCCATTGCTATCTCTTTTGCTTCTTGTGTTCTTTCAACTACATTTAGTGGAGTATGCCACCATGCAGTATAGTATGCAACAGGTTCAGCAACTGACCAATACATAAGACCTATTCCCATTCCAGCAGCGAAAAGCATTGAAAACCAAGAGAGTGTAGAAAAATCTGTTTTTGCATCTTCTCCTCCAAGTCGTATCTTACCAATTGGTAAGACAATTAAAAGCAAACAGAATATTACGAAAATATTTCCAGAAATCATAAATAACCAATCAAAATTATTTATGGACCACCATTTTGCTCCATCTAGTACCTCTTTTGTTATTGTGGGGAACATAATAGTTCCTATAACAAAAACCAAAATCACTATAGCACTAATGCCAAATACAGGATTGTGAATATCTAAACCAAATTTTTGTAAATTATCTTGCCCTATTGTGTAATTATTTTTCGACATAACTCTCCATTATTTACATAAAGTATGTATTAAACTTACATACTATATGTAAAAATTTATTTATTTGAGTGTCAAAATATTACAATTTTACTTAAATCTAGGTTACAAAGTCTAAAAAAGTACTCTTTTGGGGGGATAATTGAAATTCTATATACTTTCTACGTCTTGTATATCTTTTCCTGAGAGAGATTCTAGTTTTGTTTCTATGATTGCTAAGAAATCATTTCTATTACTTTCATCCATATTATTGTGAAGCATTTCTAGTATGTATTTTATGCCATTTGCATTTATTTTTTTTACACTTGCAAGATAGTGTACGAAAGCTATGATTTGTACATCATTTATTGAATATAGTTTTTTAGTACGATTTTCTTTTTTTGGAAAAAAGTTTTTATCTTCATACATTTTTAGTGTTCTAACTTTTGTACTTAGAACTTCTGCAATGCTACTAAGCGGTAAAATACCTTTTTCATTGTCTAGTAAAGCCATTATATTGTATCCTTTATATAGTTAAATATCTTTTGTATTTTATTATATTTATTATTAAAGTTTGACATATTATTTAAATATTATACTAAACTTATAGAAAATTTTGTTATATAGTATCCTCCAATGATTAACCAAACAAAAAGAATGCTTGCTAAGTATATGGGTTTCATACCTACACTTTTGAATTTTGAAAAGCTTGTTTCCATTCCTAACGCACTCATGGCCATTGTTAGAGCAAAGGTATCAAGAGCATTTATATCTTTAAGAATAGAATGAGGCACTAAATCAAAAGAGTTAAATCCAGCAATACCAATAAAACCTACGGCAAACCAAGGAATAGTAATTTTTGCTTTTTTCCCTGTTTTCTTTTTAGATAACCATAACCCTAAAAATATTAAAAAAGGAGCAATCATCATAACTCTAAGCATTTTTACAATTACCGCATTGTTTGATATTTCTGCGCCTAAAGTATTGCTAGCAGCCGCAACATGAGCAACTTCATGTATGGTTCCTCCAATGAATATACCCATGCCTTGAGGTGAAAGGTCTATGTACCCAGCTTTATATAAAAATGGGTACAAAAACATAGCAATTGTTCCAAACACTACAACTGTTGAGACAGCAATAGCACTTTTATGTGGTTCACTTTTTAAAATGGGTTCAGTTGCAAGTATGGCTGCTGCTCCACAAATTGAACTTCCTGCTGTTACTAAAATAGTTGTATCTCTATCAAGTTTTAAAAGTTTTGTTCCTATAAAATAACCAATAAAAAACGTTAAAGTTACTACTAAGGCACTTGTTAAAACTCCAGATATACCTACTTGAGCTATGTTTTGAAAGGTAATTCTAAATCCATAAAAAACAATAGCTGCTCTTAAAAGTACTTTTGTTGAAAAATATATACCTTTAACCCATTCTTGCGGTAAATTATTTCGTAGGGTATTTGCATAAACAATACCAAGTGTAATTCCTATTATGAGTGGGCTTATGCTTAGGTGTCGGAAAAAACTAAACTCAGCTATAAATGTTGCTGCTGTTGCAAAAAGTGCAACGAAAAGTACTCCACTTAATGTATTACCTCTATTTTGTTTTGAAAATGACATTTTTATTCCTTTTGTATTTATGGAATTTTACGCCAATTAAATAAATATGTAAAATATATTAAACTTGATATAATCATTGAAATTTTAAATAAGGAAACTAGATGACTCTCAAAGAGATAGAACTTTTTTATTATCTTAGTGAAAATCCTCATGTATCTCAACTTTCAAAAAAACTTGTTCTTAGCCAATCTGCAATATCTTTAGCCATTAAATCTTTAGAAAATAAGCTCGGTGAACCTCTTTTTGATAGGATAGGTAAAAAACTTGTGTTAAATGAGAGAGGAAGAGTTTTTAAAGAAAAAACATACACAAGTTTTTTAGATCTTAAAGATGCCCAAAACCTTTTTAAAAAAGATACATTTTCAGGGACTTTACATGTAGCTTCGAGTAAAACCATAGGTAACTTTATAATGCCTCAAATTATTTTTGAATTTTTGGGAAAATATGAAAATATTACAATTAAAAAACAGATAAAAAACTCTTCACAAATAATTCAAATGGTAAAAGATGGAAAGTTAGATATGGGTTTTATAGAATCTGATTGTAATGAAAACGAGTTAATAAAAGAGATTATGGGAGAAGATGAACTTGTTATTGTTAGTTGTGATAAAACTTTAGCTGATGAGGTTTATATTGATGAGTTATTTTCTAAAAAATGGATATTAAGAGAAAAAGGCTCAGGGACAAGAGAGGTTTTTTTAAAAGCAATTGGGGATTTATCTAAAGATTTAAAAATATTTATGGAATATTTAGATTTTGAAGAAGTTAAAATGTTACTCCAAACAAATCATGATGCCATTACATGTATGCCAAAAGTAGCCTTGCAAAAGGGATTAAGAGAAATAAGATTAAAAAATATAGTTATTAAAAGAAATTTTTATTGTATATTTCATAAAAACAAATATAGAAGCAAACTGTTTGAGAAGTTCAAACAGTTTGCAAAAAGAGGGTTTTAACTTTTTTCTTTCATATTTTGTTCTCTTTTGTTTTTTTCAAACCTTTTGCTATGAAGCAAAGCAAATATTGTAGGAACATAAAGAAGATTTAGTACAGTTCCCCATGCTAGTCCAAATCCAAGAGAAATTGCAAGTGGTTGAAAAATTATTGCCTGCCCTGTTGCAAAAAAGATAAGAGTCATAAGACCAATTATAGTGGTCAAAGTTGTCATAAAAATTGGACGTAATCTTTTAGTTGCTTGAATAAACAAATCATCAAGAGTATAGGTCTTTTTAAGATAAGTCATCATAATAATACCATCGTTTATAACAACTCCCGCTAGTCCAAGAGCACCAATAAGTGAAGGCATACTTAGGTTCATACCCATTATGTAGTGACCGCCAAGAACTCCAAGAAATGAAAAAGGTATAACTGACATTAGTATAAAGGTGTCTTTAAATGAGTTAAAAAGGTATAACATTGAAAGCATGATAAGAAACAGTGCCAATGCAGATGCATTTATCATGTCACCCATAAGTTCTGCTTTTTTCTTATTTTCTCCAAGTAGCTTAATTTCTACATTACCTTTTTTTAGTTGCTCAAGAGTTGGTTTCATCTTTTCAATAACTTCTCCTGAGGTTATAATTGATGGATTTACATTAGCAATAACATAAAATACTGTCTCACCATAATCTTTTATAACTTTTTCAAAAGATTGCAGTGTTTCAAATGTAACTACATCTTTAAGTGCTACATTTTGACCAGTCTCAAGTGGTATTTTTAAGTTTTTAAGTGCTTGAAGATCATCTTTATTCATACTCTCAACTTTTATTTCTAGAAGAGAATTTTCATCAAAAGCAGTACCTTTCTTTTTTGATAAGAACATATTTGAAAGGACTCGACCTATTGTTGCTTCATCTAAGCCTAACTGTTCTCCATAGCGATTTATTTTTATTTTTATCTCATCTGTACCCATTTTTGCTGTGTCCGACACTGTTTTTACACCTTTTATGTCAAGAAGTGCAGTTTTTAATGTCTTTATTGCACTAAGAGTATGTTGAGTGTTATTTGAGATTACACCTATTTTTATATCTGATTTTACTGGACCAGCTCTTCGTTCTGCCACGAAAATTTCTTTTAATTCATATTTGCTTTTATAATCTTTGTTTTTTAGAAATTTGCGAAGTTTTTTTGCAACTACTTGTGAAGTATCAGTTCTACTTCTTTGCATATTGTCTTCATATGGACTTAGATAAGGTGTTACATATTTGTCTATAAAATTTATAGGAACCATTTTATAAAGTTCTAGTGAAATATACATAACATAAGGATACCTCTCACTTCTTGATTCCACATCTTTTCTGTACCCAGAGATAGTTGAGATAGTTTTTATGCTAAATTTTTCTTTGTTTTTTAGTATATCTTTAGAGATTGCATCTACGATTTTAAATGAGTCTTCTATTTTTGTATTTACATCAGCTTTTATGGAAATGTTCATAGTTGTTGAGTCAAATTTTGGAAACATTTGGAATTTTGAGTTTTTAAGGGCAACTACTGTTAAAAGTGGAACTAAAATAATAAATAAAAACAGAAAAGTTTTTTTGTAAGTCATAAGTTTATGTATAATCCAACTATAGCTTGCATTCGCCTTTGACCATGAAAGAACTCTTGACTCTACTTTTAGTGTATGAGCAGCATGAATTGGTAAAAAGACAAATGACTCTATGAGTGAAGCGACTATAAGTGCTGAGACTGCGATAGGGATTAGTTTTATGAATTCTCCCATAGTTCCACCTATCATAATAGAAGGTAAAAAAGCGAAGATTGTTGTTATGGATGCTACAAAAACAGGTAGTGCCATCTCTTTTGTTCCAACTATTGCTGCTTCTTTTGGGTTTAGTCCATCTTCAAGTTTTTGTTGTATATTTTCAGCCACAACTATGGCATCATCAACAACGATACCAAGAGCAACTAAAACTCCTATAAGTGAGACCATATTTATGGTGTACCCAAAGAAATAAAGATATATAGCCCCCATTATAAAAGAGGTCGGAATACCAATAGCAACTATGGCCGCCATTCTTATGTTAATTAATAGTGCGAGTAAGATTGATACCATAATAAGACCAAAAAAGATATTTGACATTACAACATTGAGTCTATCTTTAATCCTATCAGAGCGATTTTCATGTATGGTAAAGTCTATTTTTGGATTGTTTTTAGATATTTTTTCTAAAAGTTTTTTTATATTTTGGTCTGCTACTAAAGCATTTCCTCTTTTTGTTTGAGAGACTGCGAGTGAGAGCGATGTTTTACCGTTAAAGGTTGAAAGTGTTGTAGAGTCTTCATACTTTTTTTCAACCATGGCTATGTCTGAGAGATAAATCTTTTTACCATTTATACTTAAAAGTGTATTTTTCATAGCATCTGCTGTTTTTTTACCATTATAAGTTGAAATAAAATAGTGCTTATTTTTACCCTCGATTTTTCCTACAGGAAATATATAAGAGAGTCCGCTTATAGCATTAAAGGCTGTGGTTTTATTTATACCAAAACTATCTAGCTTTTTTTCATCTATTTTTATATTGTAATACATGTCAGAGTCACCGTAAATGATAACTTCTGAGATGTCAGGTACTGAGAGAATCTTAGTTTTAAATTTTTTAGCAAAGTCTTTAAGTTGTGAACGAGTTAGCTCTGTTGAAGATAAAGAGACCTGAAGAATACTTTTTCCCGTAGTTATAACAGTAACTTTTGGGTCATTCATGTCGTCTGGAAAATTTTGTTTTACTTTGTCGATAGCATCTTTTATTTTTGCGGAAGTATCATACTTATTTACATCTTTAAGAAGTTCTACTGTTATGTTAAAAGTGCCAGGAGTTATAATAGAAGTCATCTCATCAATGCCCTCTATACTTTTTAATTCATCTTCTATATCTCTTACTGCTATTTTGTTCATCATATCGATGGAAGCACCACTGTAACTACCATTTATATTGATAATATCTAGTTCAAATGATGGAAATATTTCCTTAGGAGTTTTACTATAAGAGTAAAAACCAATTAAAACAACTAAAATAAATAATACATAATTCATCCTTGAATTGTTAACAAAGAATCTTAAAAACTTTTCCATGAACTACCCTAAATATATAAGTTAGGGCATTTTAACGTATCTGTGTTAACAGACTTATAATGTTAGTAATGTACTCTTATAGTAATAGGTATGTATCTTAATCGTCTATTTGAAATTTTTGTGATTCTTTTTCCCTTATAATGAGCTATGTTTTTATAGCCTATAAATTTTTCTTCTTCATTTTCGTTATACCTTGTAACACATCTTTTTTGGCTTTCGTAAGTTGTGTAAGAATCTCTCCTATAGTCGTTTTTTGAAAAATTATGTCCAACAATAGAGCCGATAATAGCTCCTCCAACTGTTGCCAAGTCTTTTCCTCTTCCTCCTCCAACTTGATGTCCTATAACTCCTCCTGCAACTCCTCCTATGATTGTTCCTATTGGAAAGTCATCTGTATATCCACTAGATTTTTGAACTGGTACATTTTCATTCCAACACTCTTGGTAAGGAACTCTTTTAGTAATTGTTTTATAGGTTGGAGTTGAACTTGTAACTTTTACTTCATCTCTTAGAGTTAATGAACCTGCTTGGAGAGTTAAAATTGCTGTTGTTAAAATTATTGTTATCTTTTTCATTTTAAATCCTTTTGTTTTGATAAGGAAAGTTTAAAATAAAAAAGTGAAATGATTGTGAATAGATAGATATATTGTTATGACAAAAGATAAGGTTTTGGTTCTCCCAAATAAAATCCTTGTAAATAGTCTACGCCTAAATCTATAACTATATCTTTAATTTCTTTTGAATGAACGTATTCAGCTACTGTTTCTACACCCAAATCTCTTGCCATATTTACTATGCTTTTTACTATAATTTTAGATTTATTAGAAGTGTCTAAGTTTTTTATTAAAGAACCGTCTATTTTAATAAAATCAGGTTTTAGTTTTAAAATATTTTCCATACTAGAAAAACCACTACCAAAATCATCTATAGCTATTTTGCACCCAAGTTGTCTTACAGAAGATGTAAAACTTTCTACAATAGAAAAATCTTTTACAAAATCTGTTTCAACAATTTCGAATATTATATTTTTAGGATAAGGAAAATTTTTGACCTTTTGAATCATATAATCAGTAAAACGTATGTCTTCTATGTCTTCGTAACATAGGTTAACACTAAACTCTATATCATGATTTTGAAATTTAGCAAAAACCTTTTCAACCATAATCCTTGTCATCTGTTTATATAATTTAATTTTTTTAGCTATTGAAAGGTATGGAAAAACCGAAAATACTTTCTCATTATCAATATCTATTAAACGCATTAGTGCTTCATACTTTATGTAAGTTGGGTTTTTAACACAGTACATTGGCTGAAAATATGGTTCAATATTTTTTTCTTCTATGCATTTTCTTAAAAAAATAACTTCATTCAAAACATTTTCTTGTTCTTTTATTTTTGATGTTATTATTAAAATATCTAGATTTATATCTAATATTTTATCAAATGAAGCTATTTCCTCATACTTTTTATGTTTAATTAACATATCTCTAACAAATCCTCTGACATAACCAAAGGAGGCATTAACATAATTTGCTGGTAAGTGTATTTTTATATGAGTTTTACTTACTTTATGCAAATTTTTAAAATAATTTTTATCATAGACTCCACAAAAGAGATTTAAAAACCAATTTTTAATGGCATTTTCATGTTTTTTTAAAATATCATTATTACTAATGAAAATTTTTGCATGCTTAAATTCAAATATGAATTCATAAAATCCTTTAACAAAATCTTCTAAATTTTCTTCTGCAGTATTTTGTAATTCTTTTAAGATTAAAGCATCATCTTTTGTAAACTTATAATGCTGTAATTTTAATCTTAAATCTTCTTTCATATAATCATGTCCTAAACTCTGAGAGTTTGTTGTTAAGTGTTTCAGTCATTTTATTCATATGCTCAGCTGCAGCTGCAATCTCTTCAACACTTCTTGTATTTTGAGTTGATAGACCATTGATTTGTCCTATACTTTTAATTATAACAGTCATATCATCACCCGTTTGAATATAGCTTGTAACTGTTTTATCTGCCATATTAGTTGCCTTTCCCATAACCGTTGAAAGTTCTGTAATCTTCTGTTCTACATTTACAGCTGTTAGGCTTAACTCTTCTACTTTTTTACTATTTGTGGTCATTTGCTCACTTGAATCCATAATTGATTGAATTATAACATTTATTGTCGCATTTATTTCAATGAGACTTTTTTGAGTTCTCTCAGCTAACTGTCTTACTTCATCTGCAACAACTGCAAATCCACGTCCGTGGTCACCTGCACGTGCAGCTTCAATAGCAGCATTTAATGCTAGCAGGTTTGTTTGATCTGCAATATCACCAATAACTAAAAGTACATTTTTTACTTGTTCTGTATCGCTACTAAGTTGTTGAATTTTATGAGCAAGTTCTACTTCTGTTGTTGCACTTATTTTTATCTCTTTTGTTAAGTTTAAAATTGATTGGTTTGCTTCACTTAAAAAACCATTAGCTTCTACTAACTCTTTTTTTGATACTTTTGCTTCATTTATACTAATAGTCATTTCATCTTTTACGGTAGAAGCTTGTTGAGTTGCATTATTTACTACATTTGTTGAATCTTCTAATAGTTTGCCAACACTTAGTGAAGTTGTAGATAATTCATGTGAGATTGAAGAGTTTTCACTTGAAAGATTTTTTGCATCTGCTATTAATTTTTTTACTTTTTCTATAAATTTGTTTATCTCAATACAAGCTTGTGCAATTTCATCTTTTCCAACTACTTCAAGTTTTTTTGTTAAATCTCCATCTCCACTTGAAAGCTCTTTTGTATGATCTATCATTTTTCTTAAAGGACCAACTATATTTTTACGAATAAGAATTATGCTTATTATTGTTATTATGAGCATGATACCCAGAGTTATAACTAATAAAGATATGATTTCCTTGTTTTCTTTAATTTTTGAATTTTTTTCCAAGACATCTAAACTTTGTTTAACGTCACCTACGTACATTCCTGTTCCTATTATCCAAGAAAAAGGTTCAAAATTTAATGCATAGCTAAATTTTTGTTCTCGTTTTTGTCCTACACCTTTTGCATAAATATATTCTACTATTCCACCACCAGTTTTACCTTTTTTAATTAGTTCTTTAATATAATGTTTTCCATTTGTATCTTGTAAAGATAAAAGATTTGAACCCTCTTTACTTTTATCTTTTGGATTTAATATTGAGTTGCCATTATAATCAAAAATAAAAATATATCCACTATTATTTTTTAAAAAAGAGATATTTCTTAACTCTTTTTTGATGATGTTTTTAATAACATCATCAGATTTTCCAAAACTCTTTTGAATATCATAGATGGATTTTACCATACTATTAACAACTAAAACTACATCTTTTAGTTTCATTTTTTTTTCTAAATAAATATTTTTCTCGTAATTAACAAAAAAATCTTTTGACATTTGCTCAATACTACTTTTTGCAGACCATGACAATGATAAACCCAGTATAACTAAAGATACAACAACTATAGAGATAACACGTGACGCAATATTCATAACAATCCTTTTGTGTTTACTTTAAAAAAAAATAGAATTTTAGATTAAATTTATTCTTTAGGTAAAATATTTTAAAATTATATAACCATAAGGTTTAAAATTAAATTAATCCTATAGGATAAATAAGATGAAAAATGATTTTAGTAATTCAAATGAAGAGGAAATCAAATATTTCCATAAGAGTATTTCAAAAAAAGTAAGATTTTATAGAGAGAGTAAAAATATAACACAATCTGATTTGGCCTTAGATATTGGCATAAAATCTGTTGCTTTTTATTCAAATTGTGAGAATAACAAATATAATAAACGTTTTAATTTAGAACATTTATATAAAATTTCTAAGTCACTAAAAATAGATATAAATAGATTTTTGGAGTAAGTTATAAAGGAGGCAATTTATTTGCCTCCTTTGAGATTATGCTACTACTTTTTTACCGTAAAATCTTACAGTTAAAGCAACAACAAGAAGTGCAAGAGGAAGAACTACATACATAGAAAATCCCATAGCTGCTGGTATATAACCAAATATAATTGCTACCATACCTACAAACAGAGCATAGAAAAGCTGAGTTTTAATGTGATCCATATGGTCACAAGATGCTCCCATGGAAGAGAGTATGGAAGTATCAGATATAGGGGAACAATGATCACCAAATATAGCACCAGTTAAAACAGAACTTATATTTAGAACAATATAGTTTTGAAGTTCAGTGCCTTCAAGTCCTGTATGAATTCCTACCGCATTTGCAATTGGAATTGCTAAAGGCATTAAGATTCCCATTGTTCCATAAGATGTTCCAGTTGCAAAAGAGATGATTGAACCTAGTATAAATATAATAGAAGGTAAAAGTATCTGTGGAGTTGCATCTGTTAAAATTGAAACTAAGTAAGTAGATGTTCCAAGCTCTTTTATAACAGCACTGATAGACCAAGCAAGTATAAGAATAACACCTGTAATAACTAAGGCTTTTACACCAAGAACCCAAGTTTCCAAAGCTTCACTAAGGTTGAACATTTTTTGTTGCATACCCATTCCAATTGCTACAATTGAAGCAAAAAGAGCTGCTTCAAAAAGAACAATAGAAGCATCAGCTCCACCAAAGCAGTCTCTGATTGATGAAAAAGCATATGGATTAGCATCAACAATTTTCATTGCTGCTTCATCAAGAGCGTGATATCCATTAAAATAAAATCCAAAAAATGCCACTGCAATTAGAGTTGCTATGGGTATGATTGCATTCCAAATAGAGTGTTGAAGATTATCTTTAGGCTCGAGGGTTGCACTCTCTTGGTTCATCATAACATTTGCATCTGGATGATAAACTTGACCAGTTGAAATTGCTCTACTTGCTGCTTTGTGCATAGGACCAAACTCACGTAAAAAGTACGCTGTAAAAAATACAAAAGCTAACATTAAAATATTGTAAAATCTATAAGGTATGGTTTCAACAAAGATAGCATATGCATTTACGTCAACTTGTCCTATCATTGCATAAGCGTCTTTTATAAGTGAAATCTCATAACCAATCCACGTTGAAATTAGTGCAATTCCTGCAACAGGAGCTGCAGTTGCATCTATGATGAAAGCAAGTTTCTCACGACTAACTTTAAGTTTATCTGTAACTGGTCTCATAATAGGACCAATGATAAGTGAGTTTGCATAATCATCAAAAAAGATAAAAAATCCCATAACCCAAGTGTATATTTGAGCTGAACGCTGAGTTTTTGCTTTTTTAGCTAGTTTTTCAGCGATAGCACGTGGTCCACCCATCTTGGTGATGACTGCTATAAGTCCACCAATAGTTAGTACCTGAAGTATAATTCCTGCATTCCAAGAATCTGCCATGCTTCCTACCATTTTGCTTACAAGGTCTATAAAAGCACTGTATAACGCAGCAAATATATTGTTTCCAGATATATTTATAAGAAATGTTCCACTAAAAATACCCATAAATAGTGAAAAAATAACGTTTTTTGTTATAAATGCTAAAGCTATTGCCACAAAAGGTGGAATCAACGTTAATATGCCGTATGTCTCAGCATTGCTTTTGGCATCAGCAAAAAGTACTAATGGTAAAAAAAGTAATGCAAAAATTAATTTAAATCTACTATTCAAAAAATCCTCCTAAAAATTAACTGTAAATTATAGCATAAGTTTTGTATTCCTAAAAGTACTCTTATATAGAAAATATAAATTTTGCTATAATAATTTTATGAAAAATTTAATCCAAAAACTACCAAAAGCAGAACTCCATTTACATATTGAAGGTACTTTAGAACCTAAACTTATGTTTAGATTGGCTAAAAAAAACAAAATCAAGATACCCTTTAAAACCGTAGCTGAAGTAAAAGAAGCTTATAATTTTAACTCTTTGCAGTCTTTTTTAGATATCTATTATGCAGGAGCAACTGTACTCATAAAAGAGCAAGATTTTTTTGAGTTAACTTGGGAATATTTGCTTACATGTAAAGAACAAAATATAGTTCATACAGAGATAATGTTTGATCCTCAAACTCACACGAGTAGAGGAGTAAAGTTTGAAACTGTTATTAATGGTATTAGTAGGGCATTAGAAAAAGCAAAAAATGAATTAGAAATAAGTTCATTTTTAATCATGAGTTTTTTAAGACACCTAAGTCAAAAAGAGGCATTTGAAACTCTAAAAGAAGCTGAACCTTTTAAAAATAAAATAATAGCCGTAGGTTTAGATTCAAGTGAACTAGGAAACCCTCCATCTAAGTTTAAAGAAGTTTTTGAAGAGGCAAAAAAACAAAGTTATAAACTAGTAGCTCATGCAGGAGAAGAGGGAGATGCGAGTTACATTTGGGAAGCAATAAATCTTTTACATGTAGACAGAATAGACCATGGTATAAGATGTGATGAAGATGAAAAACTATTAGAGTATCTTAAACAAAACAAAATCCCTTTAACGGTCTGTCCTTTATCAAATACAAAACTAAAAGCAGTGAAGAGTATGAAAAATCATAATATATTAAAGCTATTAAAAAAAGGTTTACATGTAATGGTAAACTCTGATGACCCAGCATATTTTGGGGGTTATTTAAATGAAAATTATGAAGCCTTAGTAAAAGATTTAAATATGAATGAAGATGAATTAAAAAAGCTTATTCAAAATTCATTTGATGCTTCTTTTTTAGAAGGAAAAATTTCATGAAATACAGACCAGTTTTTATAACAGCAACAAACACAGATGTAGGAAAAACATACGCTACATGTAAACTCATAAAAGAGTTGAGCAGACAAGGCTTAAATGTAGGAGTTTTTAAACCTATAGAAACTGGCGTAGTAGAGTATCCTGTGGACGGTAAGCTTCTTTTAGAAACGGCACAAAAGTATAATTCAAATCTAAAAAGCTTTACATGTAAAGATATTGTGCCAATTCAATATGAACTTCCCGCGGCTCCTTGTGTATCTAAAGGTGAAGAAAAAATAGATATGAAAGCCATACATGAGGCATTTGAAAAGATAGCAAAAGTAAGTGACATAGTACTTATTGAGGGTGCTGGTGGAATCATGGTTCCTGTTGATGAAAAGCTTTACATGTATGATTTTATAAAAGAATTTAATGCAGTTACTCTTTTAGTTAGCCATGCTAATCTTGGTTGCATAAATGACACTTTACTCAATATTAACTTGTTAGATTCTTTACATGTAGAGTATGAATGGTGTGTAAATTTTAGAGATAACAAAGAGAGTTTTGAAATTACAACTTTGCCATACTATAAAAAAATCATTAATTTACAAGACGATATAAGATTATTAAGTCAAAATTTGCTAAAATCTATTTAATATCATAAGAGGATTAACATTGCAACACCTAATCAATACTAGAGACTTTTCAATAGATGAGGTTAACGCCCTTTTTAAAAGAGCTGAAGAATTTTTGGATGAAAAACAAAGAGAGATTTTAAAAGATAAAATGATTATCACAATTTTCTTTGAAAATTCAACAAGAACAAGAAGTAGCTTTGAAGTAGCAGCAAAAAGACTTGGTGCAAATGTGGTTAGTCTTGATGTTTCAAAAAGTTCATCAAGTAAGGGTGAAACTCTTTTTGATACAGCTGCAAACCTTGATGCTATGGGACCAGATGCCATAGTTGTCAGACATAAAAATTCAGGTGTTCCTCATATGCTTTCAAATTATGTAAATTGTCCAATCTTAAACGGTGGAGATGGACCTCATGCACACCCTACTCAAGCACTTTTAGATTTGTTCACAATGACCAGATACTTCAAAGACCTAAAAGGCGTAAAGATAGCAATAGTTGGAGACATAAAAAACTCACGCGTAGCAAACTCGAATATTGAACTTTTGACACGTTATGGACTTGATGTTACATTAGTAGCGCCTCCTCATTTTTTACCTGAAACTACGTTAAAAACTAGCCATAATCTTAAAGAAGTAATTGAAGAGGTTCAAATAGTGATGAGCCTAAGAACACAAACAGAACGTCATAAAAACCAAATATATGGTTCTCTAAAAGATTATGCAACGGATTTTTGTATAACACAAGAGTTAGTTGGAGATAAAAACATACTTTTACTTCATCCTGGACCAGTTCATAGAAATGTGGACATTGATGATGCAATGCTTAGAGATTCTAGATGCAAAGTACTCGAACAAGTCAAAAATGGAGTTGCAGTAAGGATGGCGGTGCTGGAGAAGCTCATTGGAGCTAATTGAGAGGTTAAATGAGTGCGGTAAAAAAAGAAAACCTATTTTTTTTGCCATTGATTTTGAGATGAAAAACTGGATTTTAGAAGATGAAAATGTCCAGTTTCAACTAGGTAATTTTAGAAACTACATAAAGAAAAAAACTAAGAAAAAAACCAATATTACAAAACGTTTACATGTAAGCTTTGATGAGTACAAAAAAGGTCTTAAAAAAGTCAAAAATGAGATAAAAAAAGGCAATACCTATTTACTCAATCTCACATTTGAAACGAAGTTGGAAGGTGAGATAGACTTAGAAGATATTTTTCATAGTGCAAATGCTCCTTTTAAACTACATGTAAAAAATAAATTTGTCTGTTTCTCTCCTGAACGATTTGTTCAAATAAAAGATAATCAGATAAGTACATATCCTATGAAAGGGACTATTGAAGCAAGTATACCTCATGCAATGGAAAGAATCTTAGCAAATCAAAAAGAGATGAGTGAACACACTATGGTGGTGGATCTTCTTAGAAATGACCTCGGCATAGTAGCTAAGAATATTCAAGTAGAAAAATTCAGATATATTGATTCGATAAATGCGGGAAAAAAAGAACTACTCCAAGTCAGCTCAAAAATAACAGCAGATTTACAAGATAATTGGCATGAAAAATTAGGCGACTTAATTTTCTCAATGCTCCCAGCAGGCTCAATTACAGGAACACCAAAGAAAAAAACAGTAGAGATTATAAAAGAAATTGAAAACTACGAAAGAGGTTTCTTCACAGGCATTTTTGGCTACTACGACGGAAAAAGTTTTGATAGTGCTGTAATGATACGTTTTATAGAAAAAACAGAAGATGCTTACGTTTTTAAAAGCGGAGGAGGGATTACCATAGAGAGTGATGCCTTAAGTGAGTACGAAGAGATGAAAGATAAGGTTTATGTATAATGTTATAATAATAAAAATATTTTAGGAGTTTATCGTGACAAAAAATGAAATATTGAATTATCTTAAAGAACACTCTGCGGAGTTTCGTTCTAAATATGCTGTTGAAAAAATAGGAATATTTGGTAGCTATGCGAGAGAAGAAGCTACACAAAGTAGCGATATAGATATATTTGTACAGATGAAACCTAGCATGTTTGATATGATTGCTGTAAAAGAACAGATAGAAGAAGATTTGCATATGAGAGTAGACATCATAAGAGAACATAAAAATATAAAGCCATTTTTCCTAGATATGATAAAAAAAGATTTAATTTATGCTTAGTGATAATAAAAAGATGATTTCATCAACCTTAGAAGATGTGAAATTTTCATTAGAGTTGATAAAAAGAAGATGTAAAGAGATAACTTCTTGTGATGATTTTCTAAAAGATGATGAAGGTTTAGAAAAACTTGATAGCATTTCAATGAGACTTATTGCTATTGGTGAAGGGTTTAAAAACATAGATAAACTTTCACAAAACAAACTTTTAAAAAACTACCCCACCATACCATGGAAACAAGTTAAAGGCATTCGAGATATATTGTCTCATCACTATTTTGATTTAGATGCAGAGATTATTTTTGAGATATGTAAAAACAATATAGAAGAGTTATTACATGTAACGAAGCAGATTATATTTGATGTAGGTGAGAGATAGTTTATTGTGATGAGCAATTTAATACTTTAATACAATTTATATATTCATGGAAATAGGAAAATAAGAATGACTGCGATGCGAAGAAAAATGGAATTTAAAAATAGAAATAAAGAAAAAAATAATAATAAAATTAGAATTATTGATTTACTAATAAAAGTTTTTGCTATTTTGCACCATTGGGATATATATCCGGCTATTATTTTAATATAGGCTATTTAAAAGGTTATGGAATAGATGCTGATTTATTTAAACTTAGTACTTATGAAGTATATTTAAGTACATATAATTTACTTATTCATATTACAGTTTCACTAATTGAAATATTTTTAAAATGTATAATTTTTTTACAAAATCCTTCAAATTTCAAGATCATCATAATGATATTAATGATAGTCGTTTTGGTTATTTATATTTACATAAAAATATTGAAAATAAAAAATAAATTTCATAATCCTATAAAATTAGTATTTTTAAAAAAAGTTCTAAGCTATTTAGATAGTAAAAATAATGACTTTACTAAAGCAGTAGGAATTACAGGAATATTTTCATACATAATTTCTTCTATATTTTTTTTCTTAATGAATGTAGGATTCATTAGTGTATTACTTGGAGTACTTTCGATGAAAGGAGGAGAATATTATTCTTCTAAATCTGTAGAAAAATTTATAGAAGATGGGTGTTATGTTGAGAAAGGTAAAGTTTGGAGTAATTGTAAAATATTAAAGTCAAAAAAAGGAGATAAAATTTATGAGGGAATACTTGTAATATATTCTAATAACAATATTGCTTTTTTTAATAAAAATGGTTCATTTATAACAAAGTTTTCTGATGGCTATAGTATAGAAAATAAATATGAAAAAGTTAAAAATAGCTAGTTTAAAGGGGGATAATATATTAAAAATATGTTTTGAAACCATAAAAGTAGAAAATGGAAAACTTTTAAATATAAAGTACCATCAGCAAAGAGTTGATTATACGAGAAGTTTTTTTGGATTTACTGATAAATTTGAGTTAAAAAAACAGATTCTTAATCTGCCTCAAAAAGGTGAATTTAGGCTTAGAATTGATTATGCCAAGACTTTACATGTAAAGAATTTGTGAAGCGAGAGTTTAAAGAGTTTATAATTGTCGAATCTGATATAGAATATAGACATAAGTATGCTAATAGAGATGAAATTGATGCTTTAAAGGTTGATGATAAAGAGATAATTATACTCAAAGATGGGCTTTTAACAGACACGTCTATTGCTAATATAGGTTTACATGTAGACGGTATTTGGTTAACTCCAAAAACTCCACTCTTACAAGGTACTACTAGGGCAAGATTAATAGAGCGTGGTTTTTTAAAGTGTGAAGATTTAACAATAGAAGATTTAAAAAAAGCTCAAAATTTTGCTTTAATGAACGTTAAAGTAATAGGCAGAGAATAACAGGGTCATGTATTTACTTTTAATTAAAGTGTTCTATACAAATCACATTAACAGTATAGTAAGTGTTAGAAATTCAGTATCAATCTTAAACTAAAGAATATCCAAATTTTTAAAATCCTTCTAACATGATTTTCCATAATCTATCAACATTTTCATCACTCATAAACATATGACTTTTTGTAGAAAATAGTGTAACTTACTAGAATTTGTTATAATATTGCAAAAAAAGAGGTTTAAATGTACGAACCAATATCTTGTGAATTTTATGACCAATTGGAAGTAGCAATTCAAAGGAAAATTCCTTCAACTATTGTTTATTTAAAAAATGAGCAAAAAGAGAGCACAAAAGGTATTGTTAAAACAATGTGTGTATTTAATTGCAAAGAATTTTTGATTTTAGATAGTGGTGAGAAAATAAGGCTTGATTTAATTTTCACATTTAATGGTAAAAAACATAGAGATGCCCATATATAAATTATTTTGATATTTCTTTCATGAGGAATAGTGTAGTAATAAAACTATAAAGTACTAAAAAAGGTTAGTTATAGAATGTTATGTTTTGAAACTATAAAAGTAGAAAATGGAAAACTTTTAAATATAAAGTACCATCAGCAAAGAGTTGATTATACGAGAAGTTTTTTTGGATTTACTGATAAATTAGAGTTAAAAAAACAGATTCTTAATCTGCCGAAAAAAGGTGAATTTAGGCTTAGAATTGATTATGCCAAGACTTTAGAGGGCTTTACATGTAAAGAATTTTTGAAGCGAGAGTTTAAAGAGTTTAAAATTGTTGAATCTGATATAGAATATAGACATAAGTATGCTAATAGAGATGAAATTGATGCTTTAAAGGTTGATGAAACAGAGATAATAATCGTTAAAGACGGGTTTTTAACAGACACGTCTATTGCTAATATAGCGATAAGAGTAGACGGTATTTGGTTAACTCCAAAAACTCCACTCTTACAAGGTACTACTAGGGCAAGATTAATAGAGCGTGGTTTTTTAAAGTGTGAAGATTTAACAATAGAAGATTTAAAAAAAGCTCAAAATTTTGCTATAATGAATGCCTTAATAGATTTTAAAGTAATAAGGGCAGAGATTGAATTTGAATTGGGACTTGAACGCACTATATAAAAGTGATGATGAATTAGATATAGATTTAGATAAAGCAAAAATAAAAGCACAGAATTTTGAAAAGATGTACAAGAATGGGCTTAAAAACCTTAATCCTAGTGAGTTTTTAGAAGCTATTAGAGAGTACGAGATTATCTCTCAAATACTGGGTAAAATAATGACATATGCTTTTTTAAAGTTTGCAACTAATAGCGACAATGGTCCACTTTATGCAAAATATCAAAATGAGTATGCAAATGTAAGTGAATTTTTACTCTTTTTTGAATTAGAATTTAATCGTCTTGGTAAACCTAAACAAAAAGAGTTTATAGACAATTCTAATGGATATACTTTTTATCTTCAATCACTTCAAGAAGAAAAACCATACCAATTAACAGCAAAAGAAGAGAGAATTCTTCTTAAAAAGAGTACAACAGGTGGAAGTGCTTTTAGTAGATTATTTGATGAGCATTTTAGCAGACTAAAGTTTGCTTACGAAGGCAAAAAGATTTCTGAAGAGGAAATACTTTCACTTTTACATAATCCTGATAGAGAGGTAAGGAAGAAAGCTTCTATGGCTTTTAGTAAAGGGCTTAAACCTCACCAACCACTTCTTGGATATATTTACAATATGATAAAAACAGATAATAAAAGTGATTGTGAACTAAGAAACTATAGCTCACCTGAACAATCTCGCCATATGGATAATAAGATAAGTCAAACTAGCGTTGATGCTTTGGTAGATGCGGCTGAAGAGAGTTTTGATTTGGTTCAAGATTATTATGTTAAAAAAGCAAAACTCTTAGGACTTGATCAGCTTCATGATTATGATAGATATGCTCCGATTGAGACTACAGAAGAAGTTTATAGTTTTGAAAAATCAAAGACAATAGTTTTAAAAGCATTTGAAAAATTTAGTCCAAAGTTTGCTTGCATTGCAAAAAAAGCTTTTGATGAGGGTTGGATAGATGTTATGCCATATGATGGTAAAAGAGGAGGGGCATTTTCACATCCTGCAACTCCTGATACCCATCCTTATGTTCTTTTAAATCATACAAATAGAAGAAGAGATTTATTTACTTTAGCACATGAACTTGGACATGCTATTCACCAGTATCTTTCTCGTGATGTTGGTTATATAGCTTCTGACACTCCACTAACTACTTCTGAAACTGCTTCAGTTTTTGCTGAAATGCTTGTGTTTGATTATATAAAAGATGGATTGAATGAAGATGAAAAAATGTCTTTATATGCGGGAAAAATAGAAGATATTTTTGCAACTCTGTATAGACAAATAAACTTTACTACTTTTGAGAGACGTGTTCATGGGCATGATGGGGAACTTGATTTAGCTACTTTTAACAAGTATTGGCTTGAAGAAAGTAAAAAAATGTTTGGTGATAGCATAACATTAGGAAAAAGTTATGAAATGTGGTGGAGTTATATTCCACACTTTATACACTCTCCATTTTACTGCTACTCTTACTCGTATGGGCAGCTTTTAGTTCTTGCTCTTTATGGGCTTTACAAGAGTGGAAAGTGCGAAAACTTTATAGAGATTTATACTGCATTTTTGAGTGCCGGTGGAAGTAAAAGCCCAAAAGTGCTTATAGATAAGTTTGGCTTCGATATAGACGATAGAGAGTTTTGGAAAATAGGAATTGATGAAATAAGAAAACTTTTAAAGGAGTTTAAGTAATGCTTCAAGATGTATTAAATGATCCAAATTTTAGCAAAGAGATGAAAAGGCATGTAAGGGGTGTTTTAGAGATTCTTTTAAAAAAAGGAACAAATTTTTCAATACTGACTAATATATCTGAGATAAGTTTTGAACCAGAACTTCCTTCAGAAATTAGCTCTACTTTTAAGCCTATAACAATGTTTGTTTTAGCAGGGTATACTTTTGAAAGTTGTATTGTAGATGAGTGGGGAGTAAGTTTTGAAGCTGGTTTTGGACATGAGAACTATGGTTCTTTAGTATGTGTTCCACTTCTTTCAGTACTTCAAATAATAGTCGATGATACACCAATATTAATAAATCTTAGTGTCGATGTGGAAGAGAGACCAAAACCAGTCTCAAAAGGAATCAAAAGGAGTATGGAAGCACTTCTCTCAAATCCTGAAAATAAGAAACTCTTATAAAAATCTCTTGACATGAGTAACTATATATGATAGTATTCACTTTAAATTAATTTAATATTTTATCTTAATATTTTATCTTAAGAATTAATATTAATGATATGAAATATGCAATAAATGCATATTAATAAAGGTCTTTATATAGTGCTTATTAAAAAACGAATTTATCTATTTAGTGCACTTGGATTACTTTTATTAAGTATTATAAATGCATTTTGTATTGGACAATATCCTGTATCTTTAGATGAGTATAGAGATGTACTTTTTTATTGGTTCAATTTTGATATAGATGCTGATACTATAGAAAAAGCTAAATTTACTACAATTATTTTACAAGAAATGCGTTTGCCTAGAATTATAGCTTCAATTTTAATAGGAGCGGCTTTATCTGTTTCAGGTGTTGTTTTTCAAGGTATATTTGTCAATCCCTTAGTATCTCCTGGTATATTAGGTGTTCTAGCAGGGGCTTCTTTTGGTGCAGCCTTAGGCATGCTTTTAGAACAGTCTTTGTTTTTTATACAATGTACTGCTTTTATATTTGGTTTTTTAGCTGTAATCTTTGCACTATTTATTAGTCGCTTATATGGGCAAGGTAATACTCTGTTAATGCTTGTTCTTGGTGGTGTTATAAGTTCTTCTCTTTTTAGTGCTTTGCTCTCTTTAGTAAAATATACTGCCGATCCATACAGCACACTTCCTTCCATTGTTTATTGGCTTATGGGTTCACTCTCTAGTGTAAAACTTCAAAGTATTCTTATTGTTGCCCCTTGGATAATAGTTTGTATTTTTATATTGATAAGCTTTGGAAAACATTTGAATTTAATGAGCTTAGGAGAGGAAGATGCTAAAACCTTAGGTTTAGATGTAAAGAAAATAAGATTGCTAATGATATTCTTGGCAACTTTTCTTAGTGCATTAAGCGTTATGATGGCAGGCATGATTGGTTGGATTGGTTTAGTTATTCCTCATATAGCTCGTTTTTTAGTTGGTGCTAATCATACGTTTTTAATTCCCATGAGTGCTCTCTTAGGGGGAGCTTTTTTACTTATAGTTGACACAGTTTCAAGAGGTTTCTTCACTACAGAAATTCCACTTGGCATATTAACTTCACTTGTGGGTATTCCAGTTTTTTTAATTGTATTAAGACATAGTGCGAAAAGGTAGAGAGTTCAAATATGCTTAAATTAGAAAATATTTCATGTAACTACGGTAAAAAAAATATTATAGAAAATATAACATTTAACGTCAAAAAAGGTGAAATACTTTCAATATTGGGTGCAAATGGAAGTGGTAAAAGTACTTTACTAAAGGCAATTGTTGGACTTCTTCCTTATGCTGGTACTTTGTTGTTGGATGGGGTTGAATCAAAAAAACTTACTACTAAAAAACGTGCTAGTTTAATTTCCTATGTTCCTCAAAGTACTGTAATTCCTTTTGAATTTAACGTATTAGAAGTTGTTTTAATGGGACGATTTCATGCTTCGTCATTTGGGTTAAGTTACAGTGCAAACGATAGAAATATTGCTTTTAAAGCATTGTCACAAGTTGGTATAGAATCTTTTTCTGAGAAAATTTATCGATACTTAAGTGGTGGACAAAGACAATTAGTACTTATTGCAAGGGCGTTGGCACAACAAAGTGAACTCATAATAATGGATGAACCTGTTACTGGTCTTGACCTTGGAAATCAAATACGGCTTTTAGACTTAATGGAAGAACTCACTTTTTTAGGACATACAATTGTTCAAACTACACATAATCCTAATCATGCTTTGAGAGTATCTCAAAAAGTTGTATGGATACATAAGCGTAATATTTTGTCATTTGGAGAACCAAATGTAGTTGTAAGTCCTGAAAACATTAGAAAAGTTTATCAAGTTGAGTCTGAATTATTTACACACAAAAGAGGTATGACACATTTGTTGTCATATGGATTTATAAAAAAGGAAAATTAGTGAAAATATTTATAAGTGTTTTGTCTGTTTTAGTATTTGAGAGTGCTTTGTTTGCTAAAAGCTCTATTGATATGGTTGGAAGAGAGGTAATAGTACCGCAAAAGACAGAAAAAGTTTTTTCAGCTTCACCTCCTATGACAGCTTTGTTATATGCATTAGCTCCTGAAAAGATGATTGGAGTAAATTACAGATTTTTTGAAGAAGAAAAAAAGTATATGTTGCCAAAGGTAAGTAATCTTCCTGTTTTAGGAAGTTTTTACAGTGCTGGGAATCAAGCTAACTTAGAAAAAGTTATTGCTTTAAAGCCAGATATGATTTTTATGTGGGACATAGTTCGTAAAAATGGAAAATATTTTGAAGAGACACTTGGTCATTTTAAAATTCCTGTTGCATATATAGGGCAAAGTACAATAGAAGAGACTAAAGAAGCACTTCATGTTATGGGAATATTTTTAAAAAAAGAAAAACGTGCTAAAAAACTTATTGATTATGCTCAAAATAACCTTCAAAGAGTTAAAAATAGCGTTATATCGTTGGAAAAAAAACAGAAAAAAAGTGTCTATTTTGCACAAGGTGTTGATGGATTAACATCTGAATGTAGTGGAAATATGCAATCACAAATAATTCCATTAGTAGGAGGAATTAATGTCTATCAGTGTGATGCTTCATTTAAAGGAAGTACTAAAAAAAGTAAGATTAGCTTAGAAAAACTGTACATATATGACCCTGATGTTATATTTGTATCAAATAAAGCTTTTTTTGAAACACTCAATAAAAACAGTTCTTGGAGAAAGCTAAAAGCTTTTAGAAATAAACAAATATATTTTTCGCCAATTTCTCCTTTTAATTGGGTAAGTCGCCCACCTTCTTTGATGAGAATTTTAGGAATAGTTTGGATGCACCATATTTTATATCCTGAACATTTTAAAATTAATATAGAAGAAGAAATAAAATCATTTTATAAGTTATTTTTACACATAGATTTAAGCAGTAAAGACGTTAAAAAATTAATTAGAGGAGAATAGATGAAACAAATGCTTTTAGGAAGTTTAGTTTTAGCTACAGGATTGTACGCGGGTGAATCAGTTTATGATTTAGGAAGAATAGAGGTAATTGATAAGGCAGATATTAGTCAAAATCAAACTACACAAACAGTTGATAGAGAAGTTATTGAGGACACAAACAGTAAAAATATTGTTGAAGCCTTAACAAGTTTACCAGGAATTTCAGTTCAAAAAGTCGGCAGAAAAAATGAAACAGATATTCGTATTCGTGGATTTGAAAGTAGTCATATACCAATATTTATTGATGGTATACCTGTGTATACCCCATATGATAAAGGAACAGATTTAAGCAGATATACAACATATGATGTATCAGAAATTAGTGTTTCTAAAGGTTATGTATCTCCAATGTTTGGAGCAAATACTCTTGGTGGTGCTGTAAATATAATTACACAAAAGCCAACTAAAGAATTTGAAGGTCAAATTAGTGCAGGCATATTTGGTGGAAATGGTCATGAAGAGCATGTAACTCTTGGAACTAATCAAGGTTTATATTATGGATTGTTATCAATTTCAAATTATCAAAGAGACTATTTTAGATTACCTTCAGATTTTCAATCAGCAGGAATGGAAGATGGCGGAAAAAGAGAAAATTCAGATTCAAAAGATAGAAAATTGAATTTGAAGATTGGTTTTACTCCTAATGATACTGATGAATACTCTTTTAATTATATTAATCAAAGAGCCCAAAAAGGTAATCCTTTTTATGCAAGTGATTATGAAGATGGAAATGAAGGTTCAAGCTTTAGATTTAGAAATCGTACATGGAGATGGCCAGATTGGGATAAAACAAGTTACTATTTTATTTCAAAAACAGCATTAGGCGAACATACAATAAAAACTCGTTTTTATTACGATAAATTTTATAATAAATTAGTTCAATATAAATCTACTGATTTAGTTAAAGAAAAATGGACTTCAAAATATGATGACCATAGTATTGGTGGTAATGTTGAATTAGATTTAAAAATCAATGATACTCAAAGTTTAAAAATTTCTATGATGCAAAAAAATGATTATCATAAAAACTTTTTTTCATTTAATGTTGGGCAAGATATTAAAGTAGAAGGAATGACTCAATCTTTAGGATTAGAGTACGCTTTGAAGGTAAATAATAAATTAAAATGGGTTTTAGGTGCTTCTTATGATAAGAATAAAGTATTAAAAGCCGAATATAGAGACGGGGGCAATATTGGTGAATATGATAACTATAGTACAGATGCAATATCTCCACAAACTGCTTTATACTATCAATATAGTGATGAGACAATGGTTTATGGCTCAGTAGGAAAAAGAACTAACATGCCTTCATTAGATAAGAGATATTCTACAAGGTTTGGTTCAGTTGTTCCAAATCCTGAATTAGAAGCAGAAGTATCAATGAATTATGAAGTTGGGTTTGAACATATGTTTAATCAACAGCATTTAATAAAAACGGCTTTTTATTTTACTAAAACAAAAGATTTTATTGATGAAGTTAAATTAAGTAGTGGCAAAGATCAAAGTCAAAATATTGGAGAAGCTGAATATGAAGGTGTAGATATTTCTATTGATTCTTATTGGAATGATAAAATTAGTACTAATATTGCTTATGGTTATGTGAACTCTGATTTAACAAAAAGTGCTGATCCTGCTGTAAAATATATAATTAGAATTCCAGAGCATACTTTTTCTGCAAGACTAAAATATACTCCTATAAGCAAATGGAAAGTAATTCCTTCTGTAAGATATGAGAGTGAGCGTTATGTTGATAATAAAGTAAGTAATCCAACAACAAAAGAGTTTGTATTGATTGATTTAAAAGTTACTTATGAAATGGTTAAAAACCTTGAGTTTTCTGCTGGTATTAATAATATAACTGATGAGTACTATTACTATACAGAAGGACAACCAGAAGCTGGACGTAATTACTATGCAAATTTACGTTATACATTTTAATAATGAGTAATAAATATGTATAGTAACATTGAAGCAATTGACTTTAGTAAGTTATATAGCATACAAAAACGTGCATCTTCACATAAGACAAAAGATAAAGACTCTTGGAATAAAAAAGCAAAAGAGATGAATAATAAAATTCACAATGGAACCTATAATGATACTATAGAAGAAAAAGTGAAGTTAGAAGAAGTGGAAGATATCCTTGATGTTGGATGTGGACCAGGAACTTTTGCTTTAAGATTTGCTCCAAAAGTAAAAAAAGTATATGCTTTTGATTTTTCTGAAAACATGTTAGATGCTTTAGAAAAAAATGCAAAAGAACTGAATTTAAACAATATAGAGACTATACAAAAAGATATAGAAGGAACATGGGAAAATGTTCCTGTATGTGACATTGTATTAGCTTCACGTTGTTTAGAGGTAGATGATATAAAAGCAGCTTTAATAAAGCTTGATAAACATGCAAAAAAAGCTGTTTATTTGACCTTTAAAGTTGGTAAAAGTTATTTGAATGAAGAAATTCTTCAGGTTATGGGAAGAGATATTGTTCCTAAACCAGATTATATTTATTTAATTAATGTTCTTTACCAATTAGGGATTCATGCTAAAGTTGAATTTATAATTCCTACAGATAATAAATGCTCAAATATTGCATCTGTTGATGAATATATAGACTCAATTTCTTGGAGTTTAGATGGTACTTCTGAAGATGAGGAAAAATTAATTAAAGCTTTTTATATGAAGTGTATTGATAATAAAATAACTCCTCCTTTAAGAGACAACCGTTGGGCACTTATTTCTTGGACTAAATAAGAGTTATTAGCTACTTAAAAGGATCTTTTGTAAAATAAAGATCCTTTTTAAAAAGGATAAATATTGTTGTGGATTAAAGAATATATGGATTATGCTGTTTTTAGTGTTTTAGGACTGATGAGCTTTTTAGCTTTAGCTTATGCTATTGAGCGTTGGTTGTATTATCGTTCATGTAAAATTGAAACTTATAAAGATATTAATATACTAGAAATAGATTTAACTAAAAATCTAACAATTCTTTATATTATATATTCAAATGCACCATATGTTGGTCTTTTAGGTACAGTAATTGGCATTATGGTTACTTTTTTTGATATGGGAAATGGAAGTGGTATTGAAACAAACAATATACTAGTTGGTTTATCTATGGCATTAAAAGCAACAGCACTAGGTCTATTGGTCGCTATTCCAACTCTTGGGATATATACTGCATATTTAAGAAAAGTAGATGTTTTTTTAAATAAATGGAAAAGTGTAAATGCTACATCTTAAACGCTCAGAGGGTTTAAATGTTGTTCCTTTTATAGATATTATGTTAGTTTTATTGGCAATTGTTCTAACAGTTTCAACTTTTCTTAATCAAGGTAAAATACATATTAATATCCCTAAAGCTACTTCTAGTGAAAAAAATATTCAAAAAAAAGCTTTTGAAATTCTTGTTAATAGTGAAAATTTAATATATGTAAATGACAAAGAAGTTAGTTTAGATCAATTAGATACAAAACTTCAAAAAATTGAAAAAGATTTTCCTATTATTTTGAAAAGTGATGAAAATAGTAAGTTTAAAATTTTCATTAGTATAATAGATTTGTTAAAAGTAAAAGAGCATAAAAATTTTCAAATTGTTGTTAAAGATGAAAAATAGGTTTTTATTTGGATTGATTGTTTCAGCAGTAATTCACTGTTTTGGAATAGCATTTTATTTAATATTTTGGCAAAAAACTTTAATAAAAGAGACTTTAGATTTTAGGACTATTGATTTATCTGTAAATAAAATACAAACAAAAAAGTCTACTTTTTCTAAGATAGAACAAAAGCCTAAGATAAAACCAAAAATTATACCAAAGAAAAAAGAGATAATACAATCTAAGATAAAACCAAAAATTGTATCAAAGAAAAAAGAGATAATAAAGCCTAAAATCGAACCAATAAAACAAAAATTTAAACACTCAGATGAAAAAAACTCAATAAAGATACAAAAAGTAAAAAACACGTCTAATGTTAATAAAGAAGCTGAAAGAAATAAAGAAAAATTAGATGAAATAAAAGAATTAATTGCAAAAATTCACAAAACAATTCTTCAATATAAAAGTTATCCAAAACGAGCAAAATTGATGAAAATAGAAGGAAAAGTAACAATACAATTTACATTAGGCGCAGATGGGAAAATTACAAACTTAATTATTGTTCAAAGTTCAAAGTATCCTTTTTTAGATAAACACTCACTTCAAACAATAGAAAAAGCATCCGTATATTTTCCCAATACACAAAAACCAATTACTATGAAAATACCTATATATTATAGGTTATACTAAATAATTATACCTTGCGTTTACTGACGATATAGTTTATAACACTATCCATAAAGGCATCAGTTTTTTTCTCTTTTGAGTAAGCAAGATATAGTTTACGCATTAGTTTAACACCTTTTACTCTGGAATAAAATAGTTCACCTTTTTCTACTCTGTCTTCAATCATATGTTTAGAAATGATAGAAACTGTAGGAGTACCATCAATTATAGAAGATTTTAAGATAGTTTGCTTAACAGCAGTTGAACTAGTAACTATACTTCTAATATCAAAGGATGCACAGTCAATTCCAAATTTTTCAAATTCAGCTTTTATGATTTGTCTTGTATGTGACTCTTCTTCTCGGCATACCCATCTAAAAGAGTTGAGTTCATCTGCTTTTACCGTTTTAGGAAGAGCTGTTCGACTTACTAGTACAAGCTCATCATCCATCCACTCTCTATATATGATACCATCTTGGAAAACAGGAGATTCTAAAAGAGCAAGATCTATTTTTTTATCCATTAACTCTTCTGTTATGCGTTCAGAATCATTTACTTTTATCATAACATCGTTTTTTATGGCATCTTGAATTTCCATTAAAAAGTCTGGTAAGATATAATTTCCTATCATAAAAGAAGCACCAAGTATAAAAACTAACTCTTTATTTATGATTTTAATAACCTCTTTTTCTGCATTTGCTATACTTTTTTCTAGTTTGATTACTACTTTGTAGAATTGCTCACCTGTTTTAGTTAGTTTGATTCCATTTTTTTTTCTATCCACAATTTTTGTGTCTAGGTAATCTTCTAAAATTTTCATCTGTTGTGTAACTGCTGGTTGGCTAATGCCTAGTTTTTTTGAAGCTTTTGAAAAACTTTTTTCCTTAACCACTGTTAAAAACGTTTCTATTTTGTTAAAGTCTCTTAGCATATTGGACCCTTTTTTATTTTAGACTATTATAACAAACAATAATAATAATTACAAGTGTAAATTTAATTAAATTTTATATTAAATATTTTTAGATATAATCAATACTATTTATTTATTAAAAAAGAAGAGAAGATGGAAAAGATATTAGAATCACTTAATGAGGCACAACAAGATGCTGTTAAAACCATAGATGGACCAGTGCTTATTCTTGCTGGTGCTGGAAGTGGAAAAACAAAAACAATTACATCAAGACTTGCATATCTTTTAGCTCAAGGAATTCCAGCTTCTAGTATTTTGACTCTTACTTTTACAAATAAAGCTGCGGCTGAGATGCGTGAACGCGCTATGAATCTTATAGAAGATAAGACATATCCTCCACTGCTTTGTACATTTCACAAGTTTGGACTACTGTTTTTAAAATTTCATATGGAAAAACTAGGTCGTAGAAATAGTTTTGTTGTTATTGATAGTGATGATAAAAAAAGAATTATAAAAAGTTTTGGCATAGATATGCCAGTTGGTTTGGTGGCAAATGAAATTTCAAGATATAAAAACTCTTTGATGGATCCTGCGTTAGCTTGGGAGAAAGCAGAACAACCAAATTACAAAAAAATAGCCCAAACTTATGAGCAGTATGAGAAGTATATACAAGAGAATAACTTAGTTGATTTTGATGATTTGCTTGTTCTTCCATATAAGATTTTAGATCAAAATGAAGATTTATGTAAAGAGACAAGCCAAAGATATCAGTATGTGATGGTAGACGAGTACCAAGATACAAATGACTTACAATATAGACTTATCCGTAAGATATGCTCAACTCATGAAAATATTTGTGTTGTTGGTGATGACGATCAAAGTATCTATGGTTGGCGTGGAGCAAACATAAAAAATATTTTAGATTTTAAAGATGAATTTAAAAATACAAAGATAATAAAACTAGAAAATAATTACCGCTCAACAACAAATATTTTAAAAGCAGCAAATGAGCTTATTGAACATAATCGTTCTCGTTTAGGGAAAGTTTTAAAAAGTACAAAAGGTGAGGGAACTGCTATCTCTATTATAGAGTCTCATGATGAAAAAAATGAGTCAACCATAGTAGCCAAAAGAATAAAAGTACTTATTGATAAGGGTGCAAGTCCTAAAAATATAGCAATACTTTACCGCATAAATGCACTTAGTCGTTCACTTGAAGAGGGCTTGAACCGCATAGGTGTCCCGTACAATATGGTTGGAGGCGTAAAGTTTTATGAAAGAACAGAGATAAAAGATTTGATTTCATACTTAAGAATTATTGCAAATCCAAATGATGATTTCTCTATCAAAAGAATTATAAATAGACCAAAACGTGGACTAGGAAAAGTAACATTAGATAAGATATTAAAAAGTGCATACGAAAATCATCTCTCAATTTATGGATATATAACAAGAAAAAAAGATGATCTAAAAGATTTGGTAAGCAAAAAGTCTTACAAGGCACTTATAGAGTTTGCTCAGAATTTAGAAAGACTTATAGAAGTATCAAATGAAGCAACATATAACATTATAGATGAGCTAGAAAACCTTTTTGGTGTAAAAAAGTACTATGATCAACTTCCTGATTCACTTGAACGTGTTTCAAATATAGATGAATTTTATGGTCTTTTTAGAGACATGGTAAAACAAAATCCTGAAATGAGCATAGATGAGTTTTTGAATGAACTAGCTCTTCAAAGTGACCAAGATGGCATGGATACTGAAAACATCTCTATTATGAGCATACATGCTAGTAAGGGTTTAGAGTTTGATTACTTGTTTGTTATTGGCATGGAGGAGGGCTTCTTACCACTTGTTGGAGACGGAAGTGATATAGAAGAAGAGAGACGTTTAGGTTACGTGGCAATTACAAGAGCCAAAGAAGAGTTAACCTTGAGTTATTCTGAAAGCAGATTCTATAAAGGGCGAAGAACAGAGCTTTCAAAGAGTAGATTTTTGAAAGAGAGTGGAGTTTGTCAAGGCTCACTTGTGTTAGAAAAAACTACATCTTACAGAAAAGGCGACCTAGTAAAACATAAAATTTTTGGCATTGGTCGTGTCTTTGAGATAAGCAAAGTGAAAAGAGAATTTAAACTAAAGATTAACTTTTCAGGAACAAAAAGAGATATTGTTGCATCTTTTGTAGAGAAAATTTAATGAATAGATTATTTGTTGTAAATAAACCTACTGGTATGTCATCTAACAGGTTTTTAGGTCGTATAAAACATAAGTATAATGTAAAAAAAGCAGGATTTTCTGGAACACTTGACCCTTTTGCAAAAGGAGCTCTTATTGTTGCTTTTGGACAGTACACAAAATTGTTTCGTTTTTTAAATAAAAAGAAAAAATCATATCGTGCAACCTTATGGTTGGGAGCCTCAAGTCCAACACTTGATATTGAAAAAGTTGAGGAAGTAGTAGAAATGATACCTTTTGCACCTTCATCTTTGAAGATTATTGAAGAGAGTATGAAAGGTGAAATAGAGTATCTTCCTCCAAAATACTGTGCTAAAAAAGTTAACGGTAAACGTGCTTATGCCTTAGCGCGTGAAAATAAAGAGTTTGAACTAAAAGCCATTAAAAGTACGATTTATGATTTTAAAATTATTCATTATATGCACCCATTTTTAACTTTTGATATAACCATTAGCGAAGGCGGTTACATTCGAAGTATGGGGCAGATTATAGCTAACAAGTTTGGCTTTGATGGTTGTTTGAGTGCATTGGAGCGTTTAAGTGAAGGTTCGTTTGTATATGAAGATGAAAAAGAACTAAATCCACTTGATTTTATAAATATACAGGACAATGAGTATTTAGGAAATATAGAAGATATAGAGTTAGGCAGAAAAATATATGTTGATAATTTTAAGAAAAAAGAAGTGGGGCTTTACAAAATAGTTCTTAAAGATGAGTTGAGTTTAGTTGAGATTAGCGAAGGTGAAACAAGAGTTCAATACATATTAAATAAGGTTAAATTATGTTAATACTATCAAGGAAGATAGGCGAAGCAGTTGTTTTAGACGAGAAGATAACAGTAAGAGTAATTGATATATCTAAAGGTGTAGTTCGCATAGGTTTTGATGCTCCAAATGACATGCTCATACTTCGTGAAGAGTTAGAAGAAGAGATAAAAAAAGCCAATATCGAAGCAAAAAAAAGTGCAGAGTATATGTCAGAACTAAAAGATTTGAGTAAGAGATTTAAGAGAAAATGATAAACAGAGCTTACGCTAAAGTTAATATTTTTTTAAAAATAGTTGCTAAGCGGGGGAATTATCATGAACTTCTTTCTCGTTTTGTTTTAGTAAAAAATCTTTACGACGAGATGGAATTTAAAATAAAACAAACAAACAAAGAGTTTGAACTTCATGGAGAGTTTGGATGTACTTTAGAATCAAACACAATTTTTAAAGCATACTTATCTACATGTAAAGCAGGATTTGAAAAAGAGTTAAAAGAGTTCTTTACATGTAAAGCTTTACATGTAAAAAAAAATATACCCTCATTTGCTGGTTTAGGTGGAGGGAGTAGCGATGCAGCCACTTTTTTACACATGATAAATAAAGAGGTAAATCTTGGACTATCAAATGATGAGTTAGCTAGTATTGGACTAGAAGTAGGAGCTGACGTTCCATTCTTTATTTACGGTTACGACAGTGCAAATGTAAGTGGCATAGGTGAAATTGTTGAAGAATTTAAAGAAAAACCTCTACATGTAAAGACCATAACACCAAATATAAAGTGCGACACAAAAGCAGTTTACAAGGCTTTTAGAGATAATTACAAGGTAGATGTAAACTTAGCTGAAACGATGGCTAAAATGAGTTCTATTGAGTTATTACAGAGTTATGATGATGTAATATTGAATGACCTTTTTGGAGCCTCTTTGAGAGTTTATCCAGAGTTAGAAGAGTACAGAAAAAAAGATTGGTTTTTTAGCGGAAGCGGGAGCAGTTTTTTTATAAGAAGAGAGTTTTAAAACTCTCTTCTTAATTTTTATAGAATCAAAAATCCAAGAAATAATAATGAACTTAAGAAGATTGCACCAAAGATTGCACCTAGAGTCCACCAAGTAGAAGATTTTATATATCCTTCACCATACCAAATTTGAGCTGGTCCTGTTGTGTAAGGGGTTAAAACTCCCATAAATCCTAATGAACCAACAAGTATCATTGAAAGAGGTTGAATCATATCAGTAGGCACAATATTCGCAGCTATTCCTAAAAATAGTGGTAATAGAGCTACTGTATGAGCTGTTATACTTGCAAAGAAATAATGAAATACAAAGAACAACACTATTAGTGAAATTGCAACTGTCATTGGTGTTAAACCAGCTAAATTACCAGCAATAAGTCCTGAAGCCCAATCTAAAAATCCTACTTTTTTTAATCCACCTGCCATTGTAACTAATGTTGCAACGAAAATAAATACATGAAAAGCACTTTTGTTTGAAATAACATCATTCCAAGTAAATACATTGGTTAATATTAAAAGACATAAAATAATAATTGCAGAAATTGTTCCATTTATTCCAATTTCTTTACTAAAAATCCACATAAAAACTGCTAAAAGTCCAAGACCTAACATTAGAGACTCTTTTTTTGTAATTGATCCTAGTTTTTTTAATTCTTTAGCTGCCCAAGCTGGAGCTTCTGGTGAATATTTTTGTTCAGGAGGATAAATTATATAGGTTATCAGTGGTATTGATAGAAACAAAGGAACGGTAATAACTGCCATTGTACTAAACCATTCATTCCAATTTATTAAAATACCAGTACTTTTTTCTACTAAAGCAATTGCTAGAACATTTGGTGCAAGAGCAGTTAAAAACATTGAACTTGTAACACATGTTGTAGCAAGTGCAACCCATGTTATGTAAGAACCCATTTTTCGTGGTTCATGATTTGGAGTTGAATCAAATAGTTGAGGAATATTAATAGCAATTGGGAAAATTGTACCACCACTTCTTGCCGTATTTGAAGGTATGAATGGAGATAGCAATAAATCTGCAAAAGCAACTGCATAACCAAGACCTAGTGAAGTCTTACCAAATAATTTTATAAGTATTAGGGCTATTCTTTTGCCCAAACCACTTTTTTTATAACCAAGAGCAAACATAAATGCTGCAAAAATCAACCAAACGGTTCCACTAGCAAAACCACTTAGTGCCCAAGAACGAGATGCTTTTGCCGTTTCGCCTATTAGTCCAAAACCAGCAACAAGCATAACACTTATTAGACCAAGCAATGGTCCAGGAAGAGGTTCTAAAATCAGGGCTGCAACAAGTCCTATAAATATTGCAAAGAAATAATGAGCGTTTGTGCTTAGTCCAGCAGGTGTTGGGTAAGCGGCAATCATAATACCAATTATTATTGGTAAAACCATTCTAACTGTTTTGTTCATAAAAATATCCTTTATGTTTAAAATATGAATTTTTTATTTTAAACCAAAAAAAATCATAGCTGAAAAAAAATTATAAATTAATAAAAAATAAGATAAATTTTCAATATTTTTCAATTTTTTATTTCATTTATTGTTTTTCTTCTTTTTCGACAAATAATAATAATTTTAAGTAAATTTTCAAATTAAATTAAATTATTAAGTTAATTATTATCATTATAGTTCAAAATAAAATTTATTTAAAACCTAACTATAAATTAACAAATCCTATAAAATCATATGCTAGTTGTCAAAATGCTTGAAATGCTTTTATGACAGTTGCAAAATTCTAAATAATGCTTAGTAGTAATATGAGTTGTAGTAAATAATATAATTTTTATCAAAAAATTAAATTAATTTTAAATAATTATCTTGGATAGTTGTATGTGAGTAATAAAGGTATATATAATGATATTTATAATTTTATTATATAAAAGAGAAATTTGTAAGAAGTGTGAGTTTTTTAATGCACTTTGATTTTGCTATTATTTGTAAAGCTAAAATACACTAATAGTGCAAACAAAAGAACAACGGATTAAATTTACATAAGATATATTAAAAGAGTTAAAATTGGTTTGAAATAGAAATACAGCTATAATAGTAATATATTTCAAAATATAGAATTGAGGATAAAAAACAGATATGGGTGAAACAGTAGCAAGAAACAAAAAAGCGTATCATGATTACGAAATACTTGATTCTTATGAAGCAGGTATGGTTTTAAGAGGTAGTGAAGTAAAAGCTATAAGGATGGGAAGAGTAAACCTAAAAGACTCTTTTGTGAAGGTTATCAAGGGCGAAGCATTTGTGTTAAATATGCATATATCTAACCTTGAAACTACTCATTCTCACTTTAGACCAGAAGAGAGACGAGATAGAAAGTTACTTTTACATAACAAAGAGATAGCAAAGTTATTTGAAAAAACAACAAAAGATGGACTAAGCATAGTGCCAACTAGTTTGTACTTTAATCATAAAAACTTTGTTAAAATAAAAATAGCATTAGCAAAAGGTAAAAAACTTCACGATAAGAGACAAGACTTGAAAACAAGAACAGCAAATCGAGAAGCACAAACAGCAATGAAAAATCATTTTTATAAATAATGGTAATAGCGGGACTTGCTGGTTTTAGCTTTTAAAAGTTGCCTGTCCTCAAAAACTATAAATAAAGTATTTACTATTTGTTGATACAATCAATGTACTAAAGCATAAAGAAGGAAAGAGTATGAAGTTTTTGAAAGTAATAGTGAGTTTATTATTGGTTTTAGTTTTTGTGGGATGTGGTGTTGAAGAGGGAAGTGCTTCAAAACCTGTTTATAAAAATGGAGACAAGTTAGAACTTACTAGTGTAGTAGGAAGTAAAATAACGCTTTTACGTAAAAACGGTGGTTTTGTTTTGGAAAGTGATGAGAGTAAAATACTTATACTTGATATCTTTGGAACTTTTTGTAAACCTTGTCAAGAAGAGGCTGCAAATCTTATGGACTTTCAATTAAAAAATGACAAAGATGTTCTTTTAATTGGTTTTACTCATTTGGAATCTGTAACAGATCAATACGTAGTAGATAATTTTTCTTCAAAATTTAATGCTTATTATTTTATTGTAAATTCTCCTGATAATGACAAAATTGTAAATACAATATTGAAAGACATAGGTTATGAACGAGCAATTCAAGTACCTTTTAAAGTCGTTCTTAAAGACAGCAAGTACCAAAAAGTAACAGATATTTATGAGTCAAATCCAAATAACAAATTTTATATTGGTGCGATAGAAACAGACGTTATAAAAAAAGACATAGAAAAGATAAAAACAAAATGATTGAATATGAGATTCAGAGTGAACTAAGTGAGGAGATTGAGCTAAAAAAACCAAAGATGTATAAGGTAATGCTCCTCAATGACGATTTTACTAGTATGGAGTTTGTAATTAGTACTCTTATGGGGATATTCCATAAGAGTGAAGAGGATGCTTACAAGATAACAATGTACATCCATAACAGTGGAAGTGGACTTTGTGGTGTTTTTACACATGAGATAGCTGAGACAAAAGTAGCTCAAGTGTTAAATTCAGCCAAAAAGAGTAAATTTCCTTTAAGAGCAGTGATGGAGGAAGAGTGATGGTAAGTAGCGAACTTAATTCTATTTTTAGTGATGCTATTAGTTTTGCTAAAGAGAACAGACATGAGTATATAACAGTAGAACATATCTTTTTTGCACTTATTCATAATCAAAATATAGTAGAAATTCTTAGTGAGTGTAGCGTTGATGTCGAAGCACTTAGACATAGTTTACAAACGTATTTTGTGCAAAATGTAGAGAAGATTTCTTTAACAAATAATTTTGAGCCATTTGAAACAGTTTCATTAACAAGAGTAATAGAAAACATGATGATACAAGTACGTGGTTCTGGTAAGAGTGAGGCAAAACTAACAGATATGCTGATAGCTTTGTTTGATGAAGAACATTCATATAGTGTAATATTATTAAAACAGTATGGTGTAGAGAAGTTAGATATATTGGAAATCATAACAAATCATGAAGATCCATCAATAAAAGATGAGACAACGGGAGAAGATAAAAAAAGTGCATTAGAAATGTACACTGTCAATCTTGTTGAATTAGCACTTAAAAATAAAATAGATCCACTTATAGGCAGAGTTGATGAAGTTCAACGTGTTATGCAAGTTTTGTGTAGGCGTAAAAAAAACAATCCTATTTTAGTTGGTGAAGCCGGAGTGGGGAAGACTGCAATAGTTGAAGGTCTTGCTCTTAAAATTGCTGCTAATGAGACTCCTAAAGTTCTTGAAGATGCAAAACTTTATGCTTTGGACATTGGCTCACTTCTTAGTGGTGCAAAATATAGAGGAGATTTTGAAAAGAGACTTAAAGATGTTTTGAGTGAACTAAAATCAAAACCAAATTCTATACTTTTTATAGATGAAATTCATACTATAGTTGGAGCAGGTGCAACAAGTGGGGGTTCTATGGACTTATCAAACTTATTGAAGCCATCTTTAGCAACTGGGGAAATAAAGTGCATAGGTGCTACAACTTATAGCGAATATAGAAACTTTTTTGATAAAGATAGAGCTTTGTCTCGTCGTTTTTCAAAGCTTGACGTTAGTGAACCAAGTACGGATGATGCTTATGAAATCTTACTTGGACTAAAAAGTCGTTATGAAGAGCATCATGGGGTAAAATACCCTCAAAAAGTTCTAAGAAGTTCAGTTGAACTTGCTAAAAAATATATAAATGATAAATTTTTACCAGATTCTGCCATTGATCTTATAGATGAAGTTGGAGCATCTTTTCATCTTCAAAAAAGAAAAAGAAAAGTAGTAAGCATTTATGATATAGAGACTATATTGGCTCGCGTGGCAAACATACCAAGCAGAAGTGTGAGCAGTGATGAAACTGAGTTAATGAGAGACTTAGAGAGTAAACTAAAAACAAAAGTTTTTGGACAAGATGAGGCGATTAAGAATTTAGTAACTGCTATAAAAAGAAGTCGTGCTGGTTTGTCTAACCCTGATAGTCCTGTTGGTTCATTTTTGTTTAGTGGTCCAACTGGAGTTGGTAAAACAGAAGTTGCAAAACAGTTAGCCGAGCAACTAGGCATTCACTTTGAGAGATTCGACATGAGTGAATATATGGAAAAACATACAGTAAGTAGACTCATTGGTGCTCCTCCAGGTTATGTGGGTTATGAAGAGGGTGGACAGCTTACAGAGATTATTAAAAAGCATCCTTATAGTGTACTTTTACTTGATGAAATAGAAAAAGCTCACCCTGATTTGCTTAATATTCTTTTGCAAGTATTTGATAGTGCAACTTTGACAGACAATGATGGAAATAAAACAGACTTTAGAAATGTTATCATTATCATGACTTCAAATCTTGGAACAAAAGAGGCATCACAAGTTGGTTTTACAAAGGTTGAAGCTCATCAAACAAATAATGCTATAAAAGATTTTTTTGCTCCAGAGTTTAGGAATAGACTTGATGCAATAGTTAACTTTAGTTCTTTAAAAACTGATGTAATGGTATTTGTGGTAGAAAAACTTTTAACTCAACTTGAAGAGCAACTAAAAGAGAAAAATATTAAGATTGAAGCTACGCAAAGAGCTAAAAAATACTTGGCAGAAAAAGGCTACTCAAAAGATCTTGGTGCAAGAGTTATGCAAAGAGTTATTAGTGATGAGGTAAAAACTACACTTAGTGATGAAATACTTTTTGGTAAACTTAAAAATGGTGGAATAGTAAAAATTGATTATAAGAAAAAAGTGTTAGAGTTTGAGTACAACAGTAGAGATTCCTAAACTTTTCGATGACGAGTACGTCTTCCCCAATCCTTATAAAGCGACCGATAAGGGGCTTTTAGCTTGGGGAGGTGATTTGTGCGAGCAGAGACTTTTAAGTGCTTATAGAAGTGGTATTTTCCCATGGTACAGTAAAGATGATCCATTACTTTGGTGGTCACCAAATCCAAGACTTTTACTTTTTCCGCAAGAATTTAAAGTTACAAAATCATTAAAAAAATCAAGAAAAAAATTCACCCTTAGGTACAATACAAATTTTGAAGAAGTTATCTCTACATGTAAAGACTTACGAGCGGACACTTGGATAAGCGAAGAGATGAAACAGGCATATATATCTTTACATGTAAAGGGTTATGCAAAATCTATAGAGTGCTACGAAAACGATAAACTTGTAGGTGGCTTATATGGTGTACAAATAGGTTCTGTTTTTTGTGGTGAATCTATGTTTAGTGAAGTAAGTGATGCTTCCAAAGTTGCTCTTTGGGAGTTGTGTGATTTAATGCAAAAAAATGGCGGTGATTTTATAGACTGTCAAATGCCAACAAACCACCTTATAAGTTTAGGTGCTCAGGTGGCAAATAGAGAAGATTTTTTAAATTTACTCTTTACATGTAGAGATAAAAAAATGAAATTATTTTAATATAAGTTAAAAGGAGTAAAATACTCTCTTATGAAAACAGGTGAGCTTAAAGCTCTGGTTCAAACTTTTTAATTTTATTTTTTATAAAATGGAAAACAAAAGAATGGAAAACGACTAGAGAAACTTTCTCTATGGAAAACAAAGAAATGGAAAACAAAGAATGCAAAACAAAACTCAATACCTTTTTACTAGTGAAGTAGTAAGTGCAGGACACCCCGACAAATGTGCAGATATTATCTCAGATAGTATTGTCGATGCTCTATTAATTAATGATAAAAATTCACGCGTAGCAAGTGAAGTTTTTGTTGCTGGAAAGCACGTTATAGTTGGTGGTGAAGTAGCAAGTAAAGATCACCCAGATTATGTAGAAATAGTAAAACAAGCCTTAGTCAAAATTGGATATGATGGAGAATCAGCTTTCACGAGAGAGCAATGTCTTTACCCTGAAGATGTAGATGTTCAAGTACTTTTAAATCAACAAAGCCCTGACATTAATCAAGGTGTTGATCAGAGTAGTGGAGAAATTGGAGCAGGTGATCAAGGTATCATGTTTGGTTTTGCTTCAAGTGAAACTAAAGAACTGATGCCCGCGGCAATCATGTACGCAAGAATGTTAAGTGACAAAGTATATAACTATGCATTAAAAAATAACCAAAAGCTTGGTGTTGACATTAAGACACAAGTTACTGTTGATTATGGTACTAAAGTAAACTTTGAAAATTGCAAACCTCAAAAAATTCATACCATAGTTGTTTCAGCTCCTTCGACAGATTCAATGCCAATTGAAGAGGTAAGAACTCTTATTAAAAGTCTAATCGATGACGCAGGACTTCCAAGTAAACTTTATGACCCAGCTGATACAATCATTCATATAAATCCAACAGGACGTTATGTAAATCATAGTCCACTTCATGACTCAGGTCTAACAGGACGTAAGCTAATAGTTGATAGTTTTGGTGGATATTCTCCAATCGGTGGTGGAGCACAATCAAGTAAAGATTATACAAAAGTAGATAGAAGTGGTCTTTATGCAGGACGTTGGATAGCTAAACACATAGTTGGAGCAGGACTTGCTAAAAAATGTTCAGTTCAGCTTTCATATGCAATTGGAGTTGCTAAACCAGTTTCTGTAAGTGTTGACACTTTTGGAACATTTAGTAGTGTTAACGATGATGAGCTTTCAGCATTTGTAATAAATTCATTTAGTTTAACTCCAAAGTGGATTACAGAAAAATTTGGTCTTGATTGTCCAAGTAGTGACACTTTTCTTTACGCAGATGTTGCAGCTCGTGGACAAGTTGGACAGAGTGATTATCCATGGGAAAAATTGGATTCTTTAGAACTTTTTGAAGCTCTAAAATAATAATATATGCAATTTAATGGCTTTAGTAAAGAAGGCATAGAGTTTTTAAAAAAGCTCGAAGTTAACAATACTAAGGTTTGGTTTGAAAATAACCGAACTATTTGGGAGAAACATATTCTTCTCCCAAATACAAACTTCGTTCAAGAGATGGGCGAAACCTTACAAATTCTAATTCCTACTATTCATTTTAAACCAAAAGTTTCAGGTTCACTTTTTAGAATATATCGTGATGTTAGATTTTCTAAAGACAAAACTCCTATGAAAAGTAAAATTGGTCTTTTATTTTGGCAGGGACAAGCTCATCGTATGCAAAGCAGTAGTTTTTATATGCATTACGATAAAGATAGTTATTTTATAGCAAGTGGAATAAGAGGATTTAAACCACCATTACTAAAAACATATCGAAAGTACATTAAGCACAAAAAACATAGGGAATCTTTACATGTAATTCTTGAAGAGTTAAAACAAAAAGGCTATAGTTTTCCAGAAGCAAAATATAAAAGAGTACCAACTGAGTTTGACAAAAATATAGATTATGCGTATCTCACTAAACAAGCCTCCATGTTTGCATATATTGAATATAGAATTGACGATACATTTTTTAGTATCGATATTGTAGACAGAGTTTTTAGTGTTTATCAAGATATGGCAAAATTACAAAAATGGGTTTATGAAATGAGCCTTACATGTTAATTTAATAATCTATTAAAAATTTAGGATTATTATCCTTCGATAACTCTGTTTCTTCCTTCTTCTTTAGCAATATATAGGGCAGCATCTGCTTTTGAAATTATTTTTGAAGAAGTATCATCTTTTTCGTATTGAGCAACACCACAACTTATTGTAACTTGTTTTACTGTTGGAAACTTATGATTTTCTATTATTTTTCTAAGATGATCTGCGAAGTCAAAAGCTTCCTTTATATCAGTTTGGGTACAGACAATGATGAACTCTTCTCCTCCCCAACGTCCTATGGTATCAGTTTTTCTTGAGTTATCTTTTAATATTTTAGAGAGTTCAACTAATACATCATCACCAACATTATGTCCAAAAGTGTCATTTATGGTTTTGAATTTATCTATATCTATAAATAAAATTGAAAAATTTGTATTGTATCTATTTGTTCTGTTAATCTCTATTTCAAGTACTCTTTGTATCTCTTCTCTGTTGTAAAGTTTTGTTAGGAAGTCAGTTTTAGAGAGTTGTTCAATGGTTTTTTTGTCTGTTATATCTTGGGCAATTGCTGTATAACCTTGGATTTCATTTTTTTTATTAAATTCAGGAGATATTATTATATACACCCAAAATTCTTCTCCAGATTTGCTTAAGTCTTTAATTTCATTTTCCCATACATTTCCATTTTGTATGGTTTTCCATAAATCTTTATATACTTGGTTGGGAGTGTCAGGATGACTTAAAATTGTGTGGTTTTTACCCACTATGTCATCATAACTATATCCTGTTATGGCAGTAAATTTTTTACTTACATCAGTTGTTATTCCATTTTTATTTGTCTTTGAAATCATGACATATTGGTCTATGATTTGAGAGTCTTTTTTTATTTTTTCATAAGATTCTGAAAGTTTTTTTTGAAGATTAGATGGGATTATGCTAATTATCCACGAAAGAGGAAAAGCTACAATGATTACAGTTAGAGCAATAATTAAGGCTGTAAAAGTGTTTTCTTTTTTTATTATATTAATAGCAGTTCTTTTTGTACGAAAAATAATCTTTAAGTTTTCATTATTATTAAATATATCGCCTAAGTAGAAAGAGTATAATTTGTCCGTGTTGAAATTTTTGTTTTTAAGTATATTTTTACTATTTTTTGGAAACATTTTCCCAAAGGAACTCTCCTCTTCTAAATATTTACTCCATAAATTTTTATTATTTGGTGCATGGATAATTTCACCATCATTATCAATTAGAAGCACATTAAAAATTAAAGATTTAGATAAAATTTCTAAACTATCTTTAAAGAGGAAATTGGCAATGATAATACCTTGAAATTTTCCATCAACAACAAGCTTTTTAGCAACTCTAAAAGTAGGTTTTAAAGGTCTTTCTATTCTTCCATTTTCAATATTTAGGTCAATATTAGAGTGCCAAAATTGATTTCCACTCAGCAATGAGGTTTCTTCAAAATAGTATCTATTTTTTTTCTCTTGAAGTTTATCATCTCGGACTATTTTCAAATTTGTTGACGTTTTATCTCTATCAATTCTTATTAGTTCTTTGCCTGAAGAGTTTATATACCTAAGTTGCATAATATCTTTATTTGATTTTGCAAGTGCATAAAAAAGATTATTTAGATTTTTTTGATTTATTTTACTTTTAGATTGTATATATTTTATTGTAAAATCACTTTTTACTATAGAGTCTAATAACATCTGAGTTTGTTGAATATATTGACGTAAATAAGCACGCTTATCGGCTATTTCACCATCTGCCATATTATGTATTTTGTTTTCCATATTAATAAAGTTTGATTGATAATTAATGAATGAAACAATAAGCGCAATTAAAATACCAAAAGCTAAGAAGTAAAGTGAAAAAATTAAGTGATATTTTTTATTAATCATCAAAAATCCTTTTTATATTCTATATGGTTATTCAACTTACTTATTAAACCTATAAATGGTCATTTTTATCTATAATCTTGCTACATAAATATGATTATATATAGTGATTTTATGAATTTTATAATTATATCAACTCTGCTATGATAAGTATATTAAAGTATCTAATACTTGAAATTTTTAAGGATATATAAATTACGGTGATGTAAAAGCTAAATATTTTTTAATTTAACAAGTCAAAAGCATTGATTAAATCAACTTCTATTTCTATCAGGTTTTTGTTTGTATTTAGTTTTTCATTTTTTATGCTAATAGATGGATTAAACTTTATTTCTGAGTTATCATGATTTTTAAAAAATTCAAAAGATGATATATTTATATTCTTAAGAGCTTTATAAAATGATTCTATATTATCTTCATTGGGTATTATCACAAATTTATTTTCTCCAAAATATCCTATAAATGTATCTGGTAAGTACTTTGCAATGATATGTTTTAAAGTTTCTGAAAATATTATTTCCAAATTTTTTGCTTTGTTTTTACCATACCATTGTGTAATGCTTTCGTAGTGATTAATACTTAATATTATTACATTTAGCTCACTTTTAAGTTGTTTTAGAAGTTCAATTTTTTCAATAACAAATTTTTTAGATGGTAGTTTTGTATGTTCATCACTATTTAAAGAGTTATGTATAGCAGTAATGTCAGTAAAAGTGAGTATACAACTATTATCTTCTTCTGTTTTTGTAATTTCAATTTGATATTCATATGTATTTGAATCTTTAATTATCCTGACTTTATGGTCTTCTTTTTTTGTTTTTTCTAGTTCTTCAATTAGTTCGCCATTTGTTGTTGCACTAATACAGTGGGAAGCTTTTTCAAATAAAATTCCAATGTTAGGCATTTCTAATTTTAATGTTTCAACAGAATCAAAATCACCTATATTTAAAAATGCTTTATTTACAATATCTATTTTATTATCTTTAAGAACAGCTATACCTACTTTAACTTGATTGATGATAAGTTGAAATTTTTTCCTAAGAGACTCTTTTTCTTTAGAAAAATTAAGTTCTTTAGCTATTTTATATAGAGTATAAAGAAATTGTTTGTTATCAAATGGTTTTAAAGCAAAGTGCATAACGCCAGCATTTATTAGTTCTACTAGATATTTACTATCATTATGTGCAGAGGTTACTAATATAATCTGTTCTTGATTTACTTTTTTTATAGCTTTTATCATATCTATGCCATTTAAATTTGGCATATTTATATCAGTTATTACTATGTCGAATTTTTTTTCTTTATAATTTTCTAGTCCTATTTGCCCATCTTCTGCTTGAACTACATTGGGGAAAAAACGGTTTAAAAAACTTGCTGTTTGTGTTCGTATTAACTCATCATCTTCTACATACAAAACGGAACAATTTTGAGCATACTTCTTAAGTTTTACTATATTTACATCCATAATTATACTCCTTTTTTTGGTAAGATTACACTAAATGTTGTTGAGCCATTTTCACTTTTTACAAATAACTCTCCTCTTAAATGATCCTCAACAATCATTTTGGACATATAAAGCCCTAATCCAGTTCCATTTTTATTTTTCTTTGTACTAAAATAAGGTTCAAATATTTTGTCTATAATTTTAATAGGAATTCCACCAGCATTATCATCTATTTTTATAGTTATATTTGAAGATGTTTCATTTAAAGCAATAGTTATATCTTTTTTTTCTATGTTACTATCTCTATAGGCATCCATTGCATTTTTTATCAGATTTAAAATGATTTGCATGAGTTCACTTTTTTTTGTTATAGCGCTTACACTCTTTTTTGTATTGAGTTGAATATTGATATTTTCATTTTTTATGCTGTTTTGTATTATTAGAAGGCTTTCATCTATAACTGAATTTATATCAATTTTTTCAGCTCTTTTGGTTGTTTTAAAAAAGTTTTTGAAGTTATCTATAGTATTTGATAGAAAATTAATCTGTGTATTTATTATCTCTAAATTTTCTTTAAATTTTTTAGGATCAATTTCTTCCAGCTCTATATCAAAAAGTAAATTATTAGTTGTCATTCCCATTCCTGTTAATGGTTGTCTCCACTGATGAGCTATCATGCTTATCATTTCACCCATAGCAGCTAAACGAGACTGCTTCACTATAAGCTTGTCTTTTTTATCAATTTCATTCATCATATGATTTAGACTTTTTGCTATTATTGATAGTTCATAAGGGGCATTTTCATTTGTTCTTATTGTTAAGTCATTCTTTGCTTCTATTTGTAATATAGTGGTATTGATTTTATTTATGGGACGTATTACACTCAAATTTATCATTATTAGAGTAATGATTAGTATGATTATTAAAGTGATGACAGATGAAATAATAATAGCTTTGCTAATTGAGTATGTTGTTTTAAGAACTTCTTTTAACTTAATTTCTGAGAGTATTGCCCATGAGAAATCTTCGCCTACTTTTATGTAAGAGTAAGAAGATAAAGCAGGTTTTCCATCGAATCCAATAATTATTTTTGTATTGCTAATTCCAGCTAATGCCTCTACTGTAGCAGCTGTATTTACTGAGCCATTTTCAGGACTGGCAAATGATGCTCTAAGAGAGCGATTTTTTTTATCAAAATAACTATCACTTCGCATAAGTCCATCATGACCTACAAGATAATCTTCTTGAGTTTTTTCATAGTTATTACGATATTGCATTACGTTATTTATAGCTTTATCACTAATTTGAAATGCTAAAACGGCTTTTACTTCCCCATTAATTTTGACAGGAGTAGCTAAAAACATAGCAGGTTCATTTTTGCTTGGTTTATAAGGTTCCATATCTACAAAAGTGGGACGTTTATTGCGTAAAGCTTTTTTATAAACTTGTCCTAACCCACTATTTTTTAGATAGCTATTTGATAGATTTTTACCATAGTCAGACTCCTTGTTAACAGTATAAAGCACTTGCCCATTTATACCAATGATAAATATATCATAGTAACCATATAGCTCTAAGTATTTATGAAAAAAGGATTCATATTTTTTAGTTATTTTTTTTACTAAAGGGTGTTTAATTAAAAAAGGATCACTTTTTTTTATCTTTAAATCATTATAAGCAAGATTCATATCGCTTACAATGTTTTTTACATCTTGTGATTTTGCAAGTATTTTTATATCACTTATTTTCTCATTAAAAAAAGCTTCTATAAAATACTTTTTTATATTTCTTGCTCCAGTTAAAGCAGAATAATTTTTTTGGATTAGTGCATCTTTTGTTTTTTCATTAGCTATGTATGTAGTAACAAGTGATAGTAAAATTAGTGAAAATACTGTTAGTAGTATTATTTGTATTTTAAGAGAAAATTTATTCATAAAAATCCTTTTATACTTTAACTATTATACTATAATTTTACGGAAGTATAATACCACTTATGCCACTATTTGCACTGTGGTAAATAATAGTTTTGTACTTTTTTGCATAAAGTTTTAAAAGTAGGTTTTGTAAAGTTGGCTCAATCGAGGGCGTAAACCATGCGTTGTTGCTTATGGCTATCATATATTTTGGACTATTTTCATAAAGTCTATCAGTTGTTGCTTCATAACAAATAGCATTTCTAAAGGTATAATTTTCTATCTCAAAATTAAAAACATTTTGGGCATTTTTATAGTCATCTGCTCCATTAAAAAATAGATTGTTAATGATGTCTACTGCCCATTTTGGAAGTGGAATTTTTTCTCCAAAAGGAACTAATACAACCTTGTCGGCTATTTTAAATTCACCATTTTGAAACAAGTATGAGGAGTTATAAACAAGATTTTCCTTTACATGTAAACCTCCCGTTACAATCACTATATCGTAAGAGAGTTTTTTTAGTCTATTTAGTGTTTTTATATCAAGGTTAAGATAAAGAGGAAAAGCACTTTCATGTAAAATAATTAAATCTTTTTTAGCTTTTATTGCTTCTTTAATGAGAAAAAAGTTGTTTTCTACTATTTGGTTGCGAAACTCTTTTTTCCATTTTTTGCCTTGATCAAGATTTGTGATAGGAATTGCAATATCAAGATTAGGTAGGGTTACATGTAAAGGTTTGTTAAAAAAAGTCAAAGTAATTAACAGCAAAATTCCTATTAATTTCCACAATTTTTTTAATCTTACACAAAGAGTTAAAACAATTAAAAATAGTCCATAAAAATATATATCTGTAGAGAAGTAAGAGTTTATAAAAATTAGCTCAGGTTTAAACCAATTAAATCCAAAAGGTTTGAAAAAAACAAATAGAAACAGAAAAAAAGCACGTATTTCAGGAGTAATTCCAAGTTTACTTATAGACCAAAAAAATAGACCATAAATAATTCCAAATCCAATAACAACTAAAGGAATTAAATAATTTAAATCATAAAATCCAAATCCAAATCCAATCCAATAAAACCATAAAATACCAATAAAAAATCCAACCCAAGTAAAAGTTTTTTTTTCGCATGTAAGAAGTCCATAAAATCCAATTATTGCAAAAATAGTATCAAAAATCTTTACATGTACGGAAAAATACTCCATATATATGAAAACAGAGAGACAAAGTGCAATAAAAAAGCCTTTTATTATAAAAAAAGTGCTAAAATAATTCCTTGAAAATTTTTTATCAAAGGATTCGTATGCAAGGTGGCTCAGATATATTTGCTTCTTTACTTCCATTAATCGTTCTTTTTGCGATTTTTTATTTCTTGGTGATTAGACCGCAACAAAAGCAGGCTAAGGCACACAAGGAGATGATAGGCGCTCTGAAAAAAGGCGACAAGGTTATCACTAACGGTGGTTTGATTTGTGAGGTTGTTAAACCTGAAGAAGATTTTATCAAAGTTAAACTTAATGATGACACAGTTGTGAAAGTCTCAAGAGAGTATATAGCTAAAAAAATCGAAAAGAGTGCTGATGAGTAAAGGTGGATTAAATTACCGATTGGTGATTTTCTTCCTTGCGGTTGTTTTTGGATTGGGTTTGTCGGCTCCGACATTCCTTCAAACCGAAAAAGGCGCTAAGATATCCCTTGGACTTGATCTCCAAGGGGGTCTTTATATGCTTTTAGGTGTTAAAACAAACGAAGCGATAAAATCAAAAATCAAATCAATAGCATCAAGTGTTAAATTTTTTACAGATGCAAATGATGTTATAATAGATAGTTTAAAAATTAAAGGTGAGAGTGTAACTTTGACTTTGGTAGATCCAGATGAAGAAAAAAATCTCGATGAAATGATAAACAAAGTTCCTGGTATGATTCTTGAAAAAGATGGACTTAATTATACTTTATCTTTAAATGAACTTGAAAAAGAGGCTACAAAACAGTATGCAATTAATCAAGCAGTCGAGACTATTAGAAATAGATTAGACCAATTTGGTCTAGCTGAACCTAATGTTGCAAGACAGGGTAAAGATAAGATACTAGTAGAACTTCCAGGAATTAAAACTGGTGAAGATGAACAAAGAGCTCGTGAGCTTATAGCAAAAGCGGCACATCTTCAGATGATGACAGTGGATGAGCTTAGAAGTGATCGAGCATATGACATGAGTGATGAAGAAGCAGCTGAGTATGGTGATGTGATTTTACCAGATGCTAGAAACCCTAAACAAAGACATGTTCTTAAAGAGGTTCCTATCCTTGATGGTAGTATGCTGACAGATGCAAAAGTTGGTTTTGACAAGATGAGTCAAGCCGTTATTAACTTTTCACTTAATTCAGAAGGTGCTAAAATTTTTGGTGATTTTACTGGTAAAAATGTAGGAGCTCATCTTGCTATCGTTCTTGATAATAAGGTCTATTCTGCTCCAGTTATCCGTGAGAGAATCGGTGGTGGTAGTGGACAAATAAGTGGTTCATTTAGCATGGAAGAGGCTAGTGATGTAGCGATTGCTCTTAGAAGTGGTGCACTTTTAGCCCCTGTAAAACTACTAGAAAAAAGAAGTGTTGGACCAAGCCTTGGAGCTGATAGTATTAAGGCTAGTACTATTGCACTTTCTTTAGGTTTTATGTTAGTTGTTATTTTTATGGTTGTTTATTATGGTCTTGCTGGAGTTATTGCAAATACAGCTTTGATAGCAAACTTATTTATAGTTTTAGCAGTTATGGCACTTTTTGGTGCAACTCTTACACTTCCTGGTATGGCTGGGATAGTTCTTACTGTTGGTATGGCAGTTGATGCAAACGTTATTATAAACGAGAGGATTAGAGAGCTGTTTAGTCAAGGAACTTCCATCTCACGTGCGATTGAAAAAGGTTACGATAATGCAATGAGTGCGATACTTGATGCAAACATAACTACGCTTCTTGCTGCTATTGTTCTTTATGCTTATGGAACAGGTCCTATAAAAGGATTTGCTGTTACTATGAGTATAGGTATTTTAGCTTCAATGTTAACTGCGATTTTGGGAACACATGGTATTTATCAGTATTTGATGCCAAGAATTGAAAAAAGCAAAAACTTGAGCCTATGGTTTGGTATAAAAGGGAGTGCAAAATAATGCAAATATTTTCAAAAGATAAAACATATAATTTTATGGGCAAAAGCCTACCTTTTATAATACTTTCATTTATGATGATAATGGCATCTTATGTATCACTAGGTACAAAAGGTCTAAACTATGGTATAGATTTTTCTGGTGGAACGATAGTTCAAATTAAATATGAAGGCAAAGCACCTATTCAAAAAATGAGAGAACAAATCTCAGTTAATAAAATGTTTAAAAGTGCAACTATAACTGAATTTGGTGCTCCTGATGAAGTTGTTATTAGATTCATGAGTAGTACAGATTCTGTACAAGAAGATTTAAGCGAAATTATCAGTGGTTTGTTAAAAGGAACTGGTGAATTTAAAATTAGAAGAGTAGATATAGTTGGTCCCAAAGTTGGTGGTGAACTTAGAGAAAAAGGTATTATGGCGATGCTTGTTTCCATTTTGGCCATACTTGTCTATATTACTGTCAGATTTGAATGGAGATTCGCTGTTGCTTCTATACTCGCTTTAATACATGATATTTCTATAGCGATGGGAGCTTTAGCAATTTTTCAAATCGATATAAATTTAGATATATTAGCTGCCCTTTTAACCCTACTTGGATACTCTTTGAATGATACAATTATTGTATTTGACAGGATTAGAGAAGAGGTCAATAAAACAAAAAGTTTTGATCTATTTGATATTATAAACTTTTCAGTTTCAAAAACTCTTTCACGTACACTTTTAACTTCATTAACAACATTCTTTGTTGTTTTAACACTTTGGATGTTTGGTGGAGAGATTATTCACGGATTTGGATTTACACTTTTAGTAGGTATTATAGTAGGAACATATAGTTCTATCTTTGTTGCATCTCCAATGTTAAAGTGGTTAAAGTTTGATGTTGAAGATTACAAGTCAAAAGAATCTAAAAAGAAGATAGCAAGAATAGAAAAAGAGAAGATGAGAGCACAATACGAAAAAGGTATTGTTTAAAAAATAACTCTACATGTAAAGTTTACATGTAGAGATTTTAAAAGGAGACCTTATGGATTGGGGAAAAGTAATATATATCTTTTTTGCCTTGATGAGTTTGACTACGACAGTTGGATTTTTATATGAGCAAAACGAAGTTGCACTTTTTGTAGCAGCTAGTATTAACCTGATTTCGACACTACTTAAGATAGGTGTAAAAAACATACTTTCAGCAGAACTTTTTGCGAGTTCATTAGTAGCAGATCTTCATCTAATTCCTGCATTTTTGTTTATGCAACTCTCGGGAAATGTTACCATGGCAATATCATTAGCAATTGGTGCTATTGTCGCGAATATGTTTTCATTAGCATTAGTACTAATAGAGGCACTAAAAACACAAGAAGAATTTTAATTTATAGGATGAACAAATAATGGATTATAGTCCAAGTACAATAGAAAAAAAGTGGCAAAATTATTGGAATGAAAATAGTTCCTTTGAGCCAGCAAATGACTTTAAAAAAGATAAAAAATATATATTAAGTATGTTTCCATACCCAAGTGGTCGTATCCATATGGGACATGTTAGAAACTACAGCATTAGTGATGCGATAGCTCGTAACTTTAGAAAACTTGGATTTAACGTTCTTCATCCAATAGGATGGGATTCTTTTGGTATGCCAGCAGAAAATGCAGCTATCAAAAATGGTACACATCCAAAAAAATGGACTTATGAAAATATAGATTATATGAAAAAAGAGTTAAATGCTCTTGGCTTATCATTTTCAAAAACTAGAGAGTTTGCTACAAGTGATGAGCTTTACTCAAAACATGAACAGCATATTTTTATTGAGATGTATAAAAAAGGCTTAGTTTATCAAAAAAGCTCAACTCTAAACTGGTGTGAAACTTGTCATACCGTTTTGGCAAACGAGCAAGTAGAAGAGGGTTGTTGTTGGAGATGTGATAATCCTGTAGAACAACGAAATATGCCAGGATATTATCTTAAAATAACTCAGTATGCACAAGAACTTTTAGATGATGCCAAAAAGTTAGAAAAGGGTTGGCCAAGTCAAGTTTTAACTATGCAAAACAATTGGATAGGAAGAAGTGAAGGTTTGGAGTTTGACTTTACTCTTAGTGATGAGACAAAAGCGAAATTAGATAATAAGTTTGAAAAATATAGTGTTTTTACAACTCGTCCAGATACCATATATGGAGTTACTTACACAGCACTTGCTCCTGAACATGCAATTGTAAAGTATCTTTGTGATAACAAACTTATTAGTGATGAAAAAATCAAAAAAATTAAAGAGATGCAAGCAGTAGGTTCACGAGAACGTGCACAAAATGATAAAGAGGGTATTAGCTTAGAAATAGATGTTATTCATCCTTTAACTGGCAAAAAAATTCCTATTTGGGTAGCTAACTTTGTATTAATCGAGTATGGTGGGGGTGCAGTTATGGCTGTTCCTGCTCACGATGAGAGAGATTTTGAGTTTGCTACTAAATATAATTTACCAATAGTTCAATCTATAGAAACTGAAAAAAATTGTTTTGATGGCTCTAAAGCAACAACAGAACATGGAAAACTTGTAAATTCAGATAAATATACAGGAATGAGCTCTAAAAAAGCACAAAAATCAATAATTTACGATTTTGAAAAAAACGAACTTGGAAAAAAAGTAATTAACTTTAAACTAAGAGACTGGGGCATAAGCCGTCAACGTTACTGGGGTGCTCCAATTCCTATGATTCATTGTAAAAAATGTGGATTGGTTCCTGAAGCAATAGAAAATTTACCAGTAGGGCTTCCTGACGATGTTGAAATAAATGGAGAGGGAAATCCTCTTGACACTCATTCTACTTGGAAATACACAACTTGCCCTACATGTAAAGGTGATGGGGTTCGTGAAACTGACACTATGGATACTTTTTTCCAATCAAGCTGGTATTTTATGAGATATACTACCGATAAATCTATGTGGGAAGATAAAATATTTGATAAAAAAAGTAGTGATTACTGGATGAATGTAGACCAATATGTAGGCGGAATTGAACACGCTATCTTACATCTTCTTTATTCTAGATTTTTTACTAAAGTTTTAAGAGATATGGGATACAGTTCAGCTGATGAGCCTTTTGAAAATCTACTTACTCAAGGTATGGTTTTAAAAGATGGCTCAAAAATGAGTAAATCAAAAGGTAATACAGTTGACCCAGATGCAATCATACAGAAGTACGGTGCAGATACCGCAAGACTTTTTATACTTTTTGCTGCTCCACCTCAAAAAGAGTTAGAGTGGAATGATAGTGGGGTTGAGGGTGCATATAAGTTTATAAAAAAGTTTAGTGATAGAAGTTCAAATGCAAATAGTGTGCAAGAGTTACCTTCAATAAACCATTCAAAACTTTCAAAAGAGTCTCAGCTTGCTAGAAAAAAAGTATATGAAGCACTTAAAAAGTCAAATGATGTATTTGAAAGTGGATATGCATTTAATACGTTAATAGCAGCTTGTATGGAGGCTTTAAATGCTTTAAGTGCACAAAAAGATGCAAATGTCTGGACTGAGGGTTATTTTGTATTAGCAAATGTATTAGAGCCTATTATACCTCACACTTGTTGGGAATTGAGTTCTAATCTTTTTAAGCTTAAAAATTTTAGAAAACTTGAACTTTTAGAAGAAGTTTTTGAAGAATCTACTATGATTCTACCAATTACAATAAATGGTAAAAGAAGATGTGAAATAGAAGTAGCAAAACAGACTTCTAAAGATGATATTTTAGTATTAGCTAGAGAAGTTAGTAGCAAATGGATAGAAGAAAAGAGTATAATAAAAGAGATTTATGTTCCAAATAAATTAGTTAACTTGGTGGTAAAATAAAATGAAGTATTTGTGGTCTTTATTTATAATAGTTTTTATAACTGCTTGTGGATATAAACCAGCAGCACATTATACTAGAGAAGCTTTAGGTGAGCGTATACATGTTGATGTGACCATAAGCAGAAAAGACCCTAAAAATAGTGTTTTGATAAAAGATGCAGTTAATGAGTCTATTATAACAAGACTTGGAGGAAAGTTAAGTTCAAAAGAGACATCGACAAGTGAGCTTTTTGTTAAAATTGGCTCAATATCATTTTCTCCAATATTGTATAATAAAAATGGATATGTAACTGCTTATAAAACAAAAGTATCATTAAGTATAAAATATGTTACTAAAGACGGAAAGAGTGAGAGTTTTTCAACAATAGGAGAGTATGATTTTTCTATAGCAGAGGATGATGAAGGAAAAACGAATAGTGTGATTTCTGATAGTAATAGATTTGAAGCTATTAAATTAGCATCGTTGGATGCATTAAATGAATTTGTATCGAGAATTGCTATTAAAGGTATGAAATAGAAAGGGTGTAATTATGGCAAGTACTATAAATGAGATAATCAAAGAGAGTTTTGAAAAATTAAAGGCAGAACATCTGATATTTACACCAGATAATTACAACAAAATCTTTTGTCAAGTTGCAAAGAAAAAAGGCGTTGTAGTTGAAGATTGTCAAAAAGTAACAAAATATATAAAAAAATTAGATAGCAAACTCTCAGCAGAAGCTAAAAAAATTAATGTATCTACTGTTGACCAACTGCTTGCTTTTTTTGTTTCAAGATTAAATAGAAGTAATGCTCAACAGAGTGAACAGCTTATAACTTCTCTTGTTCTTCTTTCAAAACGTACACTTCAAGCTTTGTCTCTTTTGCACAATAAAAAAGCAACAACCCTTGCTAATGCTTCTTTAGATAGATTAGATATGAAACAAGATTTAAAATCAATAGAGACTATTAGAGACAAATGGTTTGATTTTATTTCTGGTTATGATGATACATTTTTGAAAAAATTAGACAAATATGGAAAAATAAATAAAGATGATGTAGAGAAGATGGTATTTGATATAACAAAACTATTAGATAAAGATGATGATAGTGAGATATATAAAATAGTAGCACCTTTAATAGTAGCAACCCTTACTCCATCAATTGCTTCAAGTATGAATGATGATTTGGCAACCATTAGTTATGAGCTTAGAAACTCACCCGAAGCAATCTCTTCAACAGCGATGCAAGATGATATAAAACGTTTTATCAAAAAAAGAATAGAGCTTGATAAAGAGGAAGTAAAAAGTAAAATTTCTACACTTGATAAGCTATTAAATGATATTAATTCAAAAATATTTGATTTGATTGATACTAGCAAAATAAGTGGAGAACAAGTAAGAGGTATAAAAAAAGATTTAACAAATTTAAATTTAAAAGAGGATAGTTTTGAGTCAGTTCAGGAAAAACTTCTTCATATTGCAACTTCTTTGGAGTTAGAAACTAAAGGTTTGAGCCTAAAAATGGTAGATAACCAAAAGACTATCACAAAACTTCATACAAGAGTGAAAAAACTTGAAAATGCTTTACTGCTTGCAAAAAAAGAGAGTAAAGAGGACTTTTTAACAAATGTTGCAACAAAAAGAGCACTTAATAGTGAAGTTAAAAGAGTTGAAGAAGCATATAAAAGATATAAGATTGATTATACACTTTGCTTTTTAGACATTGATCACTTTAAAATGGTAAATGACACATATGGACATGAAGCTGGTGATGTTATACTCTCGACTCTTGGAAAAATTTTAAGAAGATACTTAAGAGAAGTAGATTTTGTTGGTCGATATGGTGGCGAGGAGTTTTTAACAATACTTCCAAATACAGACTTGGCTCAAGGAGTCCTTTTTGCAGAGAAAATAAGAAAAATCATAGAAAACTATAAGTTTGTTTATAAAAATGAGCGTATTGATGTCAAAATAAGTTGTGGTGTGGCTCAACGTTCACTTAGTAGTTCTGAAAAAGAGACAATAACTAGTGCCGATAAGATGCTCTATAAAGCGAAGCATAGCGGTAGAAATCAAGTAATGCCAAAAGCTAAATGACTTTAGGAGAGTTTTTACAAAGTAAACCACTTTACTATAAAACAATAAATTACGATAGGTTTCCAAATATTTTTAAAAAGATAAAAAAATATTTCAAACTTCCTAAAATAGTTCATATAGTAGGAACTAATGGTAAAGGATCAACTGGTCGTGCTTTAGCTCATCTTTTACATGTAAAGGGTTTACATGTAGGGCATTATAGTTCTCCTCACATAGTGCGGTTCAACGAACGAATTTGGATAGATGGTGAAGATATAAGTGATGAATTACTAGAAACTACACATAAAAGACTTCAAGTTTTACTTTCACAAGAGCAAAGTAAGGCACTTTCATACTTTGAATATACTACACTTCTAGCAATGTTGATTTTTTGTGAGAAATGCGACTATGTAGTTTTAGAAGCTGGTCTTGGTGGAGAGTTTGATGCAACTAATGTTTTTCAAAAATGCCTAAGTATAATTACACCTATTGGATATGACCATGAGTCTTTTTTAGGGTCTACTATAGAACAAATTGCCTCTACAAAACTTAGAAGTGTCAGTGGAAATCTGCTTCTAGCAAAGCAGTATGAAAAAGAAGTTTATACATTTGCTTATAATAGAGTCAAAGAGGTAAATAGTAATCTTTTTTTAGCACAGAGTTATCTTAGTGATGAGTTTTATGAAGAGCTTAAGAGTTGGGTGAAATATAAAAATTATCCAGCTTTTTTCATAGATAATTTTTCAACAGCCTTTTGTGCTTATTCACTTTTAGGTTATGAAGTTGATGTTAATTTATTAGAAAATTTGAAATTATATGGAAGATGTCAAAAAATAGCTTCAAATATAACCATAGATGTAGGACATAATCCTATGGCTGCAATGGCTTTACTAGAGCATTTTAGAGAAAAAAAAGTTGTTTTACTCTATAATAGCTTTAATGATAAAGAGTATGGTACAATTTTGGAAATTTTGAAACCAATTATTAAAGAAGTTCAGATATTAGAGATTGATAATGAAAGAAAAGTTTTAGAAAGTAAATTAGAAGATGTTTTAACTTCTCAAGGTACTAAGTACTCAATATTTAAAAAAATAGAAGAAGATGAAGAGTATTTAGTATTTGGCTCTTTTTCAGTCGTTGAGAGGTTTTTGCACTTATGTCAGTAAAAAATAAATTTACTATAACTATATCAGATATAAATGGTTCTAAGCACTATTTACTGCACCAGATTATTAAACGTTTTGTCCTATACTTTACACTTTTTGTAATTTTTCTTATTGTTACTGGTTCTTATCTTATCTCATTTTTGATAGATGAAGTTACTCATTTAGAAGATAAAAAAACTAAGATGATTGAACAACAAAAAGTTTTAAAATTGAGTAATGATAAGCTCATAAAAGACCTTAATATTAAAACAGAAATTTTAACTAAAAAGATAGGTGAAAAGAGCGTAGCGCTTAATACTATAAAAGAGAAGATAACAAATATTGAAGCACTTGTTGGTATAACACCATCTTTAGAAACTGAGGTTGATGTTAGATTACAAAATATAAAGTTTACATCAGAACAACAAAGAGTCTTTTTTAATAATATTCCAAATGGAAAAGTTATACCATATAATGGTTATAGTGCTAAGTTTGGTTGGAGACAACATCCAATTTTGAAAAGAAAAGAATTTCATAGAGGCTTGGATTTAAGAGCAAAAAAGATGACACCAGTTCGGGCACCAGCTGATGGAGTTGTCGAATATGCTGGTTATCATAAGAGTAGTGGTTTTGGGAATTTAGTTATAATAGAACATAATTATGGGTTTAAGACTACTTATGCACATCTTAGTAAAAAGTTTCCTGTCAAATCAGGTACTTTTGTAAAAAAAGGTGATATTATAGCCTACACTGGTAACAGTGGAATGTCAACTGGTCCACATCTTCATTATGAGGTGAGATTTATTGCAAGACCTTTAAATCCATTGAACTTTATAAAGTGGAATAGTTCTAATTTTGAGAAGATATTTAAAAAGGAGAAAAGAGTTTCATGGCAATCTTTGATAAATCTAATGCAGAATCGCCTGCATCTAGCGAAACAACAATAATAGCAAGTGGTGCTAAGATAGATGGAGTTTTTAATTGTGCTTCACGCTTACATGTAGATGGAGAGATTACAGGAGAAGTTCACTCTAAAAGTATAGTAACCATAGGTAAGGGTGGAAAAATCAATGGTAATGTAACTGCAAATAGACTTATAGTTAATGGTCTTTTTCAGGGTAATGCTGATTGTAATGGTGTTGAAGTATTGGCTGGTGGAAAGTTTTTAGGTAAAGTTATGTCAAAAGAACTTATGATTGAAGCTAAAGCTGAGTTTGAAGGCGAAAGTAAGATAAAAAGAGATAATCAAACTCATATTATAAAAAAAGTTGAACCAAAGGACAAATAAGTTTGCAATCTTCGGTTTATGAATTTTTTAAAAATGGTGGTAATACTGATGTTTTTGGTGTTGCCACTGAAAAAGATGCCTTTTTAGTATCACAAGTTGTTGAATATGTAGAAAAAAAAGCATATGTACTACCAGACTTGAGAGCTAATTTTGGTGATGATTTGCTCTCTTTTAGTGATGAACTTCAACAACTTTTAAATACTTTAAAAAGTTATTATGAAGATAACTCAACAAAAAAAGTTCTTATTGCTCCTTTGCGTACACTTTTTACTCCTCTTCCTCCAAAAAATCTTTTTAAGACTCAACCCATAGAGTTTGGTGCTACATTGAAGCTAAACGAATTTAAAGAGAGTATGTTAAATTGGGGTTATTCAATTGTAGATGTTGTTGAATCACAAGGAGAAGTCTCTTTTCGTGGTGATATTATAGATATATTTCCTATTAACTCTAAATTAGCTCTTAGAATATCTCTATTTGATGAAGATATAGAGAGTATTCGCTATTTTGAGTGTGAAACACAAAAGAGTCAAAAAGAAGAGTTAGAATCATTTGAAGTAGTTCCAGCACTTTTTTCACTAAGTAGTGAAGAGTTTGATAAATTAAATGAAAAAATAGAGAAAATTGATAGTGATAGTTTTGTAAAAGATATACACTCTTTAGGACTTTGGGCTTTAAAAGATGTTTGTAAAAACTATTTTGAAGAATTCGATATAAAGTTATTAGACTCTTTGGATGAAGAGATACAAGAGATAGGTTTTTTTGATAAAGAGGGAAGTGAAAGACTAAACTCTTTATCAGTAATCCCAATTGCAAAGAACTTCAAAGCTCTTGAAATAGCTGCTGTTAGTAACTTTTTAGATTTTCATAAAAACAAAAAAGTAACCATACTAGCAAAAAGTGAGATTCTTTTAAGACAAGAGGAAATTGACCCTAGTTTTGGCTTTAAACAAAGTAAGCTGATTGTAAATATAATTAGCTCTAACGAAGTCATTATATCACTAAATAAACAATCAAAAAAGAAGAGAAGAAAAAAAGCTTCCATTATTTTAGATGAACTTAAAATAGGTGATTTGGTAGTACATGAAAATTATGGAGTAGGGCTTTTTAAAGGGCTACAAAATACAACAGTTTTAGGTAGTACTAGAGATTTTGTTGTAGTTGAATATCAAGGAGATGATAGACTTCTTCTTCCTGTTGAAAATCTAGATGTGATTGATCGTTACATTAGTGATGGTGGACACTTAGCAGTAGTAGATAAACTAGGAAAAGGAAGCTTTCAAAAGCTAAAAGCAAAAACAAGGGCTAAACTTCTTGAAATTGCTAGTGAAATTATAGCAGTGGCCGCAAAAAGAGAGATGATAGAAGCTACAACTTTACACACTCAGGAAAAAATTAGAGATTTTCAAAAAGATGCTGGGTTTGAGTATACGCAAGATCAAACAAAATCAATTAATGAAATATTTGAAGATTTGAAATCATCAAAAATGATGGATAGACTTTTAAGTGGTGATGTTGGTTTTGGTAAAACAGAAGTAGCTATGAATGCAATGTTTCTAAGTGCCATAAATGGCTATCAGAGCATTATGTTGGCTCCAACTACACTTCTTAGTGCTCAGCATTTTAAATCGCTTAATGAGAGATTTAAGAAGTACGATATAAGAGTTGAGAAGCTCGATCGTTTTACAACGGCAAGAGAAAAAAGTAAAATTTTGGCTGACCTTAGAAGTGGAGAGCTTAAAATTTGTGTTGGAACGCACTCTTTACTAGGAGTTGAGCTTAAAAATCCAGCTTTGATTATACTTGATGAAGAACATAAGTTTGGTGTAAAACAAAAAGAGAAACTAAAACTTATGAGAGAAGACGTTCATATATTGAGCATGAGTGCAACCCCAATTCCTAGAAGTCTAAATATGGCTCTGAGCTCTATTAAGCAGTATTCTCAGATATTAACTCCTCCAAGCGAGAGAGAAGATATAAGAACTTTTGTAAAGGAGTATGAAGAAAAATCTTTAAAAGAAGCAATAAGTAGAGAATTTAGACGTGGTGGACAAGTATTTTTTGTACATAATAGAATTGCAAGTATAGATAATAAGAAAAAAGAGCTTCAAGAACTTCTTCCAGGACTTAAAATCTTAATACTTCATTCAAAGATAAGTGCAACTGTTACAGAAAAAGAGATGATAAATTTTGAAAATAAAGAGTATGACTTATTACTTTCAACTTCAATAATTGAATCTGGCATTCATATACCAAATGTAAATACTATCATTATTGATGGAAGTGATAACTTTGGTATAGCAGATCTTCATCAGATGAGAGGACGTGTAGGCCGTGGTAAGCGTCAAGGTTATTGTTACTTTTTAGTTAAAGATAAATCTCAATTAACAGAGCAATCTAAAAAGAGACTTATTGCACTTGAAGCTAACTCATTTTTAGGAAGTGGCTCAGTTTTGGCTTATCATGATTTAGAGATACGAGGAGGAGGGAATCTAATTGGTGAGGCACAAAGTGGACATATAAAAAACATAGGGTATTCACTCTATTTGAGAATGCTTGAAGATGCTATTAACATGCTTTTGAACAATACTCCAGTGAAGAAAAAAGAGGTAGAGATAAAACTCTCTATAAATGCCTTCATAAGTAGTGATTGTGTTAGTGAAGATAGAGTTAGATTAGAGCTATATCGTCGTCTTAGTAAATGTGAGAGTGTTAGAGATGTGCTTGATATGGAAGAAGAGATGGTAGACAGATTTGGTAAGCTTGATATTTATACAAAACAGTTCTTAGATGTTATTACCATAAAAATTCTCTCAGCCAATATAGACATAGTAAGCATCTCTAATTTTGGACAAAATATAACTTTAAAAGATAAAAATGAGCAGAAAAGTTATTTAAAATCGAGAAGTAAAGATGATGATGATGTGATAGCGACAGTATTGTCTCATTTAAGAAAAAAGGTAAGAAATGGATAGCTTTGAACTTCTTGTCGCACTGAAAAATAGTGGACACATAAAAGAAGAAAGAGAAGAACTTTGGTGGCCTAAAAGTGGGACTTTTGAAGTTGTCGTTGGTACAATTTTAACTCAACAAGCAAAGTGGATTAAGGTTGAAAAAAGTTTAGAAAATCTTAGAGAGCAAAATCTGTTAAATTTAGAGTCTATAGCAAAGTTAGATGTTACAGAGTTATCACTTCTTATTAAACCAAGTGGATTTTACAATACAAAAGCAAAAAATTTAAAAAAGTTATGTCAAAATATATTTGAAGAGTTTGAAAGTTTTGAAAACTTCTCTTTACATGTAAACCGAGATTGGTTATTGTCCCAAAAAGGTATTGGTGAAGAGAGTGCTGATTGTATCTTATGTTATGCTTGTTTTCGTGAAGCCATGGTTGTTGATAGTTATACCAATAGACTAATTATGAAGTTAGGGTATGAGTTTGAGAGTTATAGCCAACTCCAAGAGTGGTTGATTAGTGGTATACAGAGTAACTTGGAAAAAGTAAATAAACTTTATGGGAAAGAGATATCTTTAAATACTATATATGCAAGATTTCATGGAAAAATTGTGGAGTTTTGTAAGGCAAATTCAACTGGGAAAAACCTAGATATTAGTAGCCTAGATATCTAGGCTACATTTATATTAAGCTTCTTGCTCTTTTTTATATGCCATTATCATTGAATAGGCTTGATCTTTTAGTTTTAATTTTTCTTTTTTTAACCCTTCAAGAGCTAATTTATCCATATGCTCACGACCTTCTTCAACATCAGTTATTTGTTGGTCTAAGTCATTGTGTTTTTCAAAAATCTTGGAAAAATGAGCGTTGCTCACTTTTATATCTGAAATAATGTCTCTATACTCATGTAACATTTAATCTCCTTTTATAAATATAACTATATTGTAACAAAAAAGTGGTTAACCAAAGGTAAATTAAGTCCTGTAATCCGCATTAATTTTAACATATTCATAACTAAGATCACAGCCATAAGATGTAAAATCTGAGTTACCAGCATTTAAGTTACATATAACTCTATAAGAGTCTTGTCTCATCACCTTAACTGCTTTTTGTTCTGTTTCGTTATCAAGACTTGGGTTCTGTTTTGAGTAGACTACAATGTTATCGTAAGATATAATTAAATCTTCTTCTTTACATGTAACTCTACTTGCTCCAATAGTTGAAGCTATTCTTCCCCAGTTTGGGTCTTCTCCAAACAGAGCAGTTTTTACTAAAAGAGAGTTACTTAGAGCCATGCTTGCTTTTTTTGCTTCTTCAATATTTAGAGCATTTTTAACTTCAAAAGCTACTACTTTATTTGAGCCTTCTCCATCTCTAAGAATTTCTTGGCTAAGGTGTTTTGTCAAACGATTAAGAGCTTCACTAAATGCTTCTTTATTATAAGCTCCACTTTTAGCTGAAGAGAGAAACATAACTGTGTCATTTGTTGATGTATCTCCATCTACGCTTATTGTATTAAAAGATTGTTCTATAGTATTTTTTAAAAGTTCATTCATATCTTTTTTTGGTATTTTTGCATCTGTTAGAATAAAGCAAAGCATAGTCGCCATAGATGGATTTATCATACCTGCACCTTTACAAATTGCAGCTATATGAAAGAAATCACCATTTGGTAATTCTACCTTAAAACATAACTCTTTTTTGAAACTATCTGTCGTCATTATAGAGTGAGCAGTTTTATCTGAATTGTTAGAGTTGAAATTAAATTTGTCAAAAGCACTACATATTTTGTCTGTATTTAGTCTATACCCTATAACTCCAGTTGAACTCATAATAGGATTTTGTATATTTGGTAATTTAGCTTTTAGTTTATCAAAAATAGTATTTATATCTTCAATGCCTTTTTCTCCTGTCATCGCATTTGCATTTTTGGAGTTCATTAAAATAAAATTAGTTTTAAAGTTTTCTTTATAGTTTAAAAAGTGGCAAATTGGAGCAGCTTTAAATCTGTTTTGTGTAAAAACAGCACTTACTTCACATAATTCATCGCTTCTTATAAAGCCTAAATCATTTTGCTTATTTGCTTTTATACCTGAACTAACTCCTCCACAAAAGAAGCCTTTTACATTTTCAAGTCCATTTTTTAGGGGAAATATATTAAACATATCGTAACTCTTCGGGTTTTTGTTTTTTTCTTATAATTCTTTTAGTTGCTCGTATACTTTCAGCCGTTCCAATAACAAGTAATTTTGAACCAGTTCCCACTAGTACATCACCTTTTGGCATAGGTAAAAATATCTCTTTAGCATCTCTAATACCAACTATACTTACGTTTGTTATATCTCTTAAACGTGCTTCTTTTAGTTTTTTAAATCTCATCCAAGAGTGGTCAGGAATTTTGATCTCTTCCATATCTATTGGAGCATCTTTTCTGTAAAGAAGTTTTTCAAGCATATTTTCCATATCAGGTCTAAGACTCATTGCTCTAAGTCTTTCAGCCATAAGTTTTGTGGCACTTATAACTCTGTCAGCACCAAGCTTTTTAAGTTTTGTCATATCGTTATTACTTGTAGCACTTGTTATTATATAGTATGGGCGTTTAAGTCCAATCTCTTTTTCATATAATCTTGTAGAAGCAATTTGAGCAATATTATCAGCAGTGTTCTCACTAAGAGTAATAAGACCTTTTGCACTTGAAAGGTATGATTTTAGAAGAGCAGCTTCTGTATGTGGGTCTTCTTGTATAAAATAGGGATACTTACATTCTAATGCAATTTTTGCTATGTCAGCTCTTGGATCTATAACAACAAAAGGGATATGATTCTCACGAAATTGTTTAGATAATTCTATTGTAATTTCATTATGATGACAAATAACAAAGTGATTTTTTAATCTAGCGATTTTATATAACATCTGTCGCTCCTTGATAATGTTTACAAGTTGACCTTTATTTAGAACTTCAACTAATATACCTATGGAAAATGAAAAGAGTCCAAATCCTAAGATAATAAGAGTTATAGTGAATATTCTTCCAGCTGGTGAAATAGGAGAAATCTCTCCAAAACCTACAGTTGTAAAGGTAATACCTGCTTGGTATACTGCATCAAGTAGAGTAAAGTCATCTATGATGACATAACCAAGAGTTCCTACCATAATCATAAAAACTACGAGTATGATAGGAAGACGAAATGGTTTTAACTGTTGATACAGTTCAGTGTTTAAGTCTATATGAGGGCTTGATCTGGTAGACCAATTTAGAAGTTTTTTTACCTTTTGAATAAATGTCACTTAAATCCCTTATAAAAGATATATTTTTGGGATTAAGCGTTCTTCTTCATAGTTCTTAGTGTTGAAGCCGCAACTCTGATTTTTCTAGTAGTTCCATCTTCTAAAGTAACTCTTACAGTTCTTAGGTTTGGAAGGAATCTTCTTTTCGTTCTGTTTTTAGCGTGGCTCACGTTATTTCCACTCATAGGGCCTTTGCCCGTAATAGCACATTTTCTTGCCATAATTAATTTCCTTAAAATTTTTTGGAATTTTACACAAAATAAGCAAAATATCTACTTAAACTGTGCAGTATGTAATTGAAAATTATACCATAAGATTTATAAATGTTTTATGAAATTAAAGATACAATCATAGTATGTAACTAAATATGAGGTGTAATATGCTTTCAGATACTACGATACATAACTACATAGAAACAATTCCTCCCATACCAAAGATAGTAAAAGAGTGTGTTTCTCTTTTAGAAAATGCTGATTTAGTTGGCGCAGCTGATAAGGCTCATGAAGATAGAGCACTTATTAATTATCTTCAAAATATTGTAAACAAACCTATTTTTGGTTTTAGAGATGAAGTCAAAAATGTAAGACAGATTTTTGGCATACTTGGATTGTCTAAGGCAAAACAGCTTATATATGGTTATTACCTTCTTTTAATACTCCCAAAAAAATGGGAAGTATTTGATTTTAATGCAAGTAAGTTTCAGGATTTTCAAGCAAGGCTTATACACAATTGGGGAAAAATTGTAAAGTTTTTAGGTCGAGAAGATAGTGAAATTATTCCAGCAATTAGTATCATTCCAGCCTCTTTAATAGTATGTGAAATGCTTTTTTTTAATATTAACAGTACTGTAAAACTTTTAAGAGATAAAAAACAGTTAAGTTATGAGAGCATACTTTGTAAGATGACGGATAGAACATTTTTTGAAATTTCAGCCATGATTGCAAAAAAATGGAATTTTTCAGAAGAAATAGTAGAATTGATAAAAAAAATAGGAGATACGAATGTTGGTAATTTTGGAAATAATGCTTTAGAAATTACGTATTTAAGATTGCTTCTTATTTACGAAATGAGTAGACCAATGATGGTACAAAGTGGACTAAATGATTTTTTTAATTTAGATCTTATTCTTGATGATATTATCATGAATGATTTTTATAAAATAATACAAGAAGAATAGATGAAACCAGTTATCAAACAAAAGGTTGCTCTTTTTACGCCTGTTGGTTTTTTGGATGGTGAAAATGCAAGTGACATAATTTCTCCTTTTGATATTGATTATCTTATGAGTGTAAAACCAGAAGGAGCATTTATATCCCTTAAAAAAGTTATTTTTTTTAATAAAAAAGGTATTACCGTACTTATTGAATCTTTAATAAGAGTAAGAGCTAAATGTGGAACAATAGTAGGTTTTTGTGACTATGATCTAAAAAAGTATAATATGGTTTTAGATATGTTCCCTGAAAGTTTGAATTTTTCTCTTTTTGATACAGCAGAAATAGCAACTCTTTTTGTGGGTACTGATTTTAAAAATGTAAAAGATAAAAAAATTATAGTTTATGTCGATAAAAGTGAACAAAAAAACCAACTCGCGATGGAACTTTATGAAAGAGGATTTTTACCAACCATTGCGAAAGATGAAAATGATTTTTTAGAAAAAAGGAAAGATGCTGAGTTTATAATAGAAAATTCATATCTAGGAAAGATTGATAAGACTCCGATAGTATTCATAAAAGACAATGTTATAGTATATACACTTAAGGGGTTTGTAGATTCTGATATAGCAAAAAAATTTGATATGATTTATCATAATAATTCACTGCGTGTTGGATTTAAACTTTTTCTTTTTGATTCAGATGATGTCTCTTCCATAAATATACATGGGGTAAATTTTATTTCTAAACTCTCTATAGCAGGGGCTGAATATGGTGTTCTTATAGTTATTAGTGGTTTGAATGATAGAAATATAACTAAAAAATTAACAAATGATTTAGAAGATGCTGGTGTGCTTATATATTCTAGTATGAAAGAGTTATTTGAAGATGGTCAGATAATTAAAGAGGCATATGAGAGTTCAAGTGTAGTTAAAAAAAGCTCTGGAATAACAAAAAAACTTATTTCTATTTTACCAACTATAATAGAATCATCTGTAAAGACAATTGAAGTACTTTCTGGATATAATGCCCAGAAAAAACTTATTAAGGTACAAGAGTTAGACTTAAAAGAGGCTAGATCACTGTTAAGTGTTTCAATCGGTTTTTATGGAGATATAAATTGTATTTTAATTTTAATTTTTGAAAGAAGTATTGCTAAAGAGGCTTGTAAAATCTTACTTGAAGAAGATTGTAGCGAAGATGATGTTGTAGAAGCACTGGGAGAGTTTACTCATATAATTGGAGGAAAAATTTCTCAGCAATTGCTTAAGAGAGGTATAAAAATAGATATAACTATGCCTAGAACTTTTGACTTAGTTAAGGATGTTCTATTATCTCAAAAAAATAGTCGTGGAGCACAAGTTGATTTAAATATTGATGGACGAGAGTTAACACTGTTTTTAACAAGATAATTTAAGGAAAAAAATGAAAATTGCACCAAGTATACTTTCTGCTGATTTTGGTATATTAAATGAAGAGATAAAAGCCATCTGTGATGGTGGTTGTGACTTTGTTCACGTTGATGTTATGGATGGTCATTTTGTGCCAAATCATACAATAGGACCTGTAGTAGTAAAATCAGTCGCAAAAGTTGCTACAAAACCACTTGATATTCACTTAATGGTTCAAAACAATACATTTTTTGTTGATTTGTTTGCACCATTTAAACCAGAATATATATCATTTCATATTGAAGAGGAAAAACACCCTCATAGACTTATACAAAAAATACGTGATTATGGCATTAAACCAGCTATTGTTTTAAATCCGCATACACCTCCTGAAGCAATTGAATATCTTCTTGAAGATTTAGATATGGTTCTTCTTATGAGTGTAAACCCTGGTTTTGGTGGACAAAAATTCATTTCTTCTATTATAGAAAAATCTAGAAAACTAAAAGCAATGATAAATGCAAAAGGTTTAAAAACTCTAATAGAAGTTGACGGTGGAGTAAATGACAAAAATGTAAAAGATTTAGAGTATGCTGGAGTAGATATAGTAGTTGCTGGAAACTATGTTTTCTCAAATCCTTCATACAAAGAAGCAATAAGTAGTTTAAAGTAGTATGACACGAGTTAAAATCTGTGGCATAACAAATCTTGAAGATGCTTTACGAGCTATTGAAGCTGGTGCAGATGCTTTGGGATTTGTCTTTTATGAAAAATCTCCTCGATATATAAGTCCAAAAAAAGCTTTAGAGATAGTAAAAAAGTTACCTCCATTTGTTGAACGAGTAGGGCTATTTGTTAATGCTACATGTAGAGAGATTAACTCTACATGTAAAGAGTCACAAATGAGCTTGGCACAGATTCATTTTGAAGCAGATAAGGTTTTACTTGCTAACCTTGATTTACCTTATCTTCGTGTTATAAGAGCTTCATGTAAAGAAGATATAAAATTATATCAAGATGAATATGTAATTGTAGATGCCTATGTTGAGAGTTATGGAGGAGAAGGGAAGAGAGTTGATATCTCTTGGTTTGATTCGGTTGATTGTTCACGTATCATATTAGCAGGTGGTTTAAACTGTGAGAATGTAAAAGAAGTTGAAAGTTTAGGTTTTTATGGATTAGATGTTAGTAGTGGAGTAGAGTTTTCAAAAGGAAAAAAAGATGCCACTAAAATAAAAGAGTTCATGAAAAGAGCAAAAAATTGAGAAATTTTGATAAACTGATACAGAAGATGACTATAACTCCCCAACCATTTAACGAGTGTAGAGCAAAGTTTAAGAACATAAAAGAGTTAGAAAATTATGAATTTGATACCATAGAAGATAGCTTAGCAAATTTAAGACTTCTTGGTGTTCCTTTGGTTGAGCTAAACAATAATGAAATTGCACTTGAAACAACTTTTTGTCCTATAGAAAAGCAGAAATTTTGTATAGTAGATATAGAAACAAATGGAAGTAAACCACAAAATGCACAGATTATAGAAGTAGGTGCGGCTATGGTTCAAGGTGGTAAAGTTATAGCCAAGTTTGAGAGTTTTGTAAAAGCAGACGAGATACCTGAAAACATAGTTCGACTTACCAATATAACTCTTGAAGATGTAAAAGATGCTCCTTCTTTAAAATCAATATTAGAAAAATTTAGACTTTTTTTACAAGATGCTGTTTTTGTAGCGCATAATGTTAATTTTGATTATAATTTTATTTCATACTCTATGGAAGAAGCAGGTTTTGGTCCACTTCTTAATAGAAAAATGTGTACTATAGATTTAGCAAAAAAGACCATAAAAGCAGAACGTTATGGACTTGGATTTCTTATAAAAGAGTTTAATATAGATGTATTGCAACATCATAGAGCATATTCAGATGCTTATGCAGCTAATGAAGTCTTTCAAAAAAGTTTACAAAATATTCCAGACTTTGTTATAAGCACAGAAGATTTGGTCAAGTTTGCAAAACCAACTCTTAAAAAAAGAAAAAAGAAAAAAGCTAGTTAATCTATATTTTTGAATTTAGGGAAAACGTAGTTTTTATATAGAATTAAAGTCTGTTTACACCTAGGGACTCTCCTAATAAGACCTCCCATTATGCCTTCTCCTAAAGCTAAATTACTACTATTATTGAGCATATATGCTTCAGCCAAATAGCATCCAGCAGGTATATTTCCAGATAAATATGCATTCTTCAAGAACCTTATAGATTTTTCAATATTTTTGTCTATCCCTTGACCTCTTAGATACATTCTTCCAAGCATGTATTCACCATGAATGGCTTTGTCTTTTGTCATTGATAACTCAAACAGAACCTTTGCCTTAACAAAATCACCTTTTATATAAGCTTTCATACCATCACGAAAGTTATTTGCTTGAAGTGAAATTGAAACAAGCGTTAAAACCAACATTATACGTTTAATCACCAGCTTCTCCTATTTAAAAAAATCATTATACCATATATCTATTTTTATAGTTTACATAATTTTGAGACGATTTATATAGAAAACTAACTTCTTCATCGCTCAATTCTCTTATACGTTTGGCAGGACTTCCTACTATGAGTGAGCGAGGAGGAAATTTTTTACCTTTTGTAATAAGTGAGTTTGCTCCTACTATAGACTCTTCTCCAATAACAGCACCATCTAAAATAGTAGCACTCATACCAATCAAACAAGTGTTTTTTATTTGGCAACCATGAAGCATAACTCTGTGACCTATAGTTACGTCATCTCCTATGATAGTAGGGTTTCCATCACTTTTGTCCTCTTTTGTAAAGTGAGTTACATGAATCATACTCAAATCTTGAATATTTGTTCGTTTGCCTATTTTTATAAAGTGAACATCTCCTCTAATAACGCAACCAAACCAAACTGAACTATCAGCTCCAATTTCTACCTCGCCAATAATGTCAGCACTAGGTGCTAAAAAAACGCTTTTATCTATATTTGGTGATTTTCCTTCAAATTTCATCATTAAATGTCTCCTTTTTCAAATAAGTATGAAATAAGGTTTGTATTTTTCATTAACTCTCCTTAAACAGTTTTCTTGCTAAGTGTTCAGCTTTACTTGAAGTGGTGTCTTTTTTCATAGTTTTGTATATTTTATTTATATACTCTTCAAGTATTATATGGTTATTAATTGGTTTATCTTTGCCTTTTTCAACTTTTTCATATTCACCCTGAAAATTTAGGTTCCAACTAAGTGTATTATCTGTGATTTGAAGTTGGAGCATTTCAAAGAGTTTTTCTTGAGGAGATTTTTCATAGATAGGAGTCATGAGTTCTAATCTTCTCTCTAAGTTTCTTGGCATACAATCAGCACTAGCAATAAAAAGTGTAGGTTCTGAGTTTTTAAAGTAAAAGACTCTAGCATGTTCTAGGTATTTGCCAATTATGCTTTTGACTTTTATTGTTTCACTAAGGCCTTTTATATTTGGACGTAGACAACATATACCTCTAACTATCAAGTCTATTTTTGTACCAGCTTTAGAAGCATTGTATAGAGCTTTTATGACGTCTGTATCAACTAAAGCATTCATTTTTAGTATTATGTATCCATTAGTTCCCGCTTTTGCTTCTGCATTGATGAGTGAGATAATTTTTGGTTTTATCTGTGTTGGCGACATTTTTAGATCTGTAAGTTTTCTGTTTTTGGAAAAACCTGAGAGTATATGGAAAAATGTAGTAGTATCTTTGGCAAAAGTATCTCTACATGTAAGAAGGCTTACATCAGTATATATCTTTGCTGTTGAAGCATTGTAATTTCCTGTTCCTAAGTGCATATAGAATTTTAATACACCAGCTTCTTGACGTATAACTTGGGTTACTTTTGCATGTATTTTAAAACCTGTGATTCCATATACAACGTGAGCACCAGCTTGCTCTAGTGCTTTTGCCCAGTGTAGATTGTTCTCTTCATCAAACCTAGCCTTAAGTTCAACCATAACAGTTACTTGTTTTCCATCACTTGCAGCATCAATTAAAGCTTGAATAATTTGTGAGTTTTTTTCTACTCTGTAAAGGGTAGTTCTTATTGAGACAACATTTGGGTCTTTTGATGCTTCTTTTAGGAGTTTTGTTACGGTATCAAAACTCTCATACGGATGAAGCAAAATAGAATCTTGTTTAGATATAATCTTAAAAATGGACTCATTTTTGCTAAATGGAGGCAATATTTTAGGATTGTGTGGTTGTAAGGTTAGATATGAAAAATCTTTATTATTGATTATTTGCCAAAGTGCTCCTAGGTTTAAAGGAATTTTGTATTCGTATATGTCTTTTACGAAAATCTGCATATGTGAGTTAAGGAATTCCATTAAATCTTCATCTGCATTTTCTTCTATCTCAAGTCGAACAAAAGCACCACGCCGACGTAGTTTTAAGCCTTGTTCCATAATCATCATAAAGTCATCAGCTTCTTCTTCTTCAATAATCATATCAGCATTTCTAGTAACTCTAAAAGCAGCAGAAGATATAAGTTTATAACCTGGGAATATCTCTTCTGCATGGCGTTTAACTATACTCTCAATAGGGATATATACGTTGTCTGAAACCTGATAAAAACGAGGAAGAACTCTAGGAATTCTTATCATGCCATATTTGAAGTTTCCTGAGCCTTTTTCATCTTGGAGTTTAACGGCTAGTGAAAAACTAAGATTGTTTAAATGCGGAAACGGATGTGTAGCATTGACTGCTATTGGAACTGAGACGGGAAGTATATTTGAGAAAAAATACTCATCTGCAATCTTTTTATGATCTTTACTTAACTCGTCATAGTTAGTAATAAAAAGATTTTCCTCTTCGAGTTTTTGTACTATTGCCTTGTAGTTATTTTGAAGGGTATCTTTTTCATCTGAAAGATAGTGTCTAATCTCTCTTAATTGTTGTAAGGGGGTTATTTCGTCATTACCTGTGACTATAACACCTGCAGAAAAAAGTTGTTTTAATCCTGCTACTCTTATCATATAAAACTCATCTAAGTTAGTTGCATAAATAGCCAAAAATTTTAGACGCTCTAAAAGTGGTAACTCTTTTTTTGTAGATTCATTAAGAACTCTTGTGTTAAATCTTAACCAAGATAGCTCTCTATTGATGAAGTTTTTTGGGTCATTAATACTAGACAATACGCATCCTTTTATGAGTTTTTACTTATTTTATCACAAAAAAGATTAAGCATAGATAGAAAAATTAGATTCACTCTCTTCATTATTAGCATATTGATACGTATTATTAACTGTTTTTATATTAGTTTTCTTATATTATATTGCACTACAATTTGCGTAATTTTACTATGTCATCTCTTAGTTTTGCAGCTTTTTCAAACTCTAATGATTTGGCTGCTTCATGCATTGCTTTTGTCATCTCTTTTAGAATTTTTTTCTTTTCACTAGGTGGAATTTTATCTTTTTTATCCATTTTATTAAAAAGTTCACCCACATCTTCCACCTTAAGATTTGCATCTAGTTGTCGTAGGGTTGATTGTGGTGTTATATTGTTTTTTTTGTTAAATTCTTCTTGTACTTTTCTTCTTTCTTCGGTTAATTCAATGGCATATTTCATGGAATCTGTTATGCGTTTTGCAAACATAATTACTCTACCATTTAGATTTCTTGCGGCTCTTCCCATGGTTTGAACTAGGCTTGTTCTGCTTCTTAAAAAGCCTTCTTTATCGGCATCAAGAATGGCAACTAAGGAGACTTCTGGTAAGTCTAAGCCTTCTCTTAAAAGATTAATTCCAATTAGAACATCAAACTCACCAAGCCTTAAAGCTCTTATGATTTGATTTCTTTCAATTGCGTCCGTATCTGAGTGCATGTATTTGACTTTTAAACCAAGTTCCGCGTAGTAACGACATAGCTCTTCGCTCATTTTTTTGGTTAACGTGGTTACTAAAATTCTTTCATTTTTTGCTATTGTTTTTTTGATTTCATCAAAGAGTGTTTCTACTTGAAATTCTGAATCTAGTATTTCTACTTTTGGGTCAAGAAGTCCCGTTGGTCTTATGATTTGCTCTGCTGTGTTTTCTCCACTAAGTTCAAGTTCTATTGGACTTGGGGTTGCTGAAACAAAAAGATAGTTTGGAGCTTTGTTTATAAATTCATCAAACATTAAAGGTCTGTTGTCCAAAGCACTTGGAAGCCTAAAACCATACTCTACTAAAACCTCTTTTCTACTTCTATCACCTGCAAACATTCCACGAAATTGAGGAAGACTAACGTGAGATTCATCAACTATGACAAGGTACTCTTTACCAATAGCCTCAAAGTAATCAAACATACAGTATGGTGTTTCTCCCTCTTTTTTACCAGTAAGGTACCTAGAGTAGTTCTCCACACCTTTACAAGCCCCGGTCGCTTGCATCATTTCTAAATCAAACTCTACTCTACTTTTTAGTCGTTGATACTCTACAAGTTTATCTTCTTTTTGCAGAAACGCTAACCTTTTTCCAAGTTCATCTTCTATATATTTAATTGATTCTGTAAGACGAGTTTGCCCAACTATGAACTGATTTGTTGCATAAATAACTACTTTTTTTAAATCTTCAAGTTTTTTGTTATTTAGGGTTTCAAAGTAATAGATACTCTCAACTTCATCACCAAAAAACTCGATTCTAACTGCTTCTTCTTCGTTGTAAGCTGGATGAATATCGATTACATCTCCACTAACTCTAAAGCAACCTCTATCAAAAAAATTATCATTTCTTTTGTATCCCATGTCTACAAGTTGTAAAAGTAGGGTTTTTTGGTTTATCTCTTGTCCTACTTCTATTGCTTGAACCATTTCTCTGTACTCAGCAGGGTCACCAAGACCATAGTTAGCTGAAACAGAGGCAACGCAGATTACATCATCAAAACTAAGCAAAGATGTAGTGGCTGAAAGTCTTAAACGTTCTAATTCATCATTGATGGAGCTGTCTTTTTCTATAAACAAGTCACTTCTAGGAATATATGCTTCAGGCTGATAGTAGTCGTAGTAACTTATGAAGTATTCAACATGATTTTTTGGAAAAAAACCTTTAAATTCACTATAAAGTTGAGCTGCTAAAGTTTTGTTATGTGTCATAATAAGCGTTGGCATTTGAAGACGAGCTATGATTTGTGCCATAGTAAAAGTTTTACCACTTCCTGTTACACCTACCAAAGTTTGATAACGATTTCCTTTTTTAATCGAAGCTGTAAGCTTATCTATGGCTTGAGGTTGGTCACCTGCGGGTGAATATTTACTATTTAATTGAAAGTTTGCCATTTTTTTACTTTTTTTTGTTACAATTATAGCAAAGTTTATTTTTATAATAAACATAGAAACTAAGGAAGCACAATGTTAGAAGAATTACAAGAAGAAGTTACGGTAAATAGGTTAGCTGACAAGGTAAATGATTTATTGGTGAGATTTGAAGAGATGAAATCTCAAAATGAGACATTAAGACAAGAAGTCATTACAATAAAAGCACAAAATGAAGCAAAAAATATGCAAATAGAGAAGCTTGAAGAAGATTTGATGAACAAAGACATAGAGTCTGATGATATCTTTAGCAAGATTGAGGAAGTTCTCAAAAGATGAGCAAGCTAACTGTCTCTATAGGCTCAAAAGATTTTGATATAACGCTTGAAGAAGAATTTGCTAAGTTCTTTGAAGAGGATTTTAAAGAGACTTTTGATCAAAAAAGCAGTATAGAGACAAAAGAACTATTGTATGCATATGTTCAAAAGAGTTATGATGAATTTATTAGTAAAAAAGAGTACAATAAGATGCTAAAAAAGATTAATAATATAATTTAAGGTTTTTTTTACATGTAAGACAATAAAATACAGCTTAGATTGATAAATGTATCAATCAAACTTAAAAAAAAGGAGTAAACCAATGAAAAAAGGTTTTACTATGATCGAATTAATTTTCGTAATCGTTATTTTAGGTATTTTGGCAGCAGTTGCCATTCCAAAATTGGCAGCTACAAGAGATGATGCAAATGTTGCAAAAGCAGCGACAGATATTGCAACAGCAGTGAATGATTTAGGTGCATATTATACTGCACAAGGTTCATTTGCACCTAAGGTAGAAGATATGACAAGTGTTAAACTTTCTTCAAGTAAAAGTGGTTTTGCTGATTCAGCAGGTACAAACTTAACTACACGATTGTATTATATGGATTCAGCAGATAAAAGTACTGCAAAAGCTTGTATAGGTTTTCAAGTTAGTGCGAATGATGGCAATCTTACAGTAACTAGCGAAAGTAATGATACATCAACTTGTAAAGGTATTAATGGTGCTGTTAAAAACCTTGTAAAAGTTCATCAATTTGGTGGATCAAGCGTTAAATGGTAATCATTTGAAAAAAATTTTAAATATAAAGGCAGGATTTACTCCTGCCTTTACTATGATTGAGCTTGTTTTTGTTATTGTTGTTTTAGGTATATTGGCAGCAGTTGCTATTCCTAGGCTAGCCGTTTCACGTGATGATGCCATTCTAGTAAAAGGTAAATCACAAATAAGTGCAATACGAAGTGGTATTGCTATGCAAAAATCTAAAAGACTTCTTGAAGGTACACCGCCATTTGTTTTGGCAAATCTAGATGGAGTAACAGTTTATAATAAAAAAGACCAAAATCTTTTTAACTTTTCTGATGGTAATAGTAGTAATATTTTGGCATATCCTATATTGTCTAAGTTAAATCACGATGGCTCTTGGGTAAAAACAGGAGCAAATAGCTATAATTTTAGGGCAGAAGGTAAAGATATAAATTTTACTTATAACTCTGTAACAGGTACTTTTGGTTGTGGTACTAGCGAATATTGTAAATCTTTGACCCAATAATTGTACTACCTAGTTTCACTTTTAAATTCTCCCTTAGCTCCTTTAACTTATATTTATGAAGAAGAGTTAAAACAAGGTAATATTGTAGAAGTTACTCTTAATTCAAAATCTCGTTTTGGTGTGGTGGTTTCTAAGACACAAAAGCCAGAGTTTACATGTAATGACATACTTTCAGTAAAAGATGAATTTTTTAGTGAAGATACCTTGGGTATTGCTAAGTTTATTAGTGAGTATTATGTTTGTTCGTTTGGTGATGCTCTAAATCTTTTTGTTCCGATGGCTAAAAACTCTTTACATGTAGAGGTGACTTTAGATACCAACATAACTCTTTCAAGCGAACAAGAAAAAGCATATGAGTTTATTCAACGTCACGATAAATCTTTACTCTTTGGTGATACAGGAAGTGGTAAAACTGAAGTCTATATGAAAGCCATTGAAGAGACCATAAATAGTGGGGAAAAAGCTATTTTTCTTATGCCTGAGATTGGGTTAACTCCACAAACAAAAAAACGTCTTAAAGCTGCCTTTGGTGACAGAGTAGGACTTTGGCACTCTAAGGTTACTAAAAAGAAGAAAGAAGAGATTTTAAGGGCCTTACATGTGGGAGAAATTAGTGTTATAGCCGGAACTCGTTCAGCACTTTTTTTACCAGTATCAAATTTGGGTTTAATAGTGGTAGATGAAGAGCATGATGATAGTTACAAATCAAATCAAAGACCTCGCTACAATGCTCGTGATTTGGCACTTTTATTTGGAAAAAGAAAAAATGCAAAAGTAGTTTTAGGAAGTGCGACACCATCTTTAGGAAGTTTTAAAAATCTTCCAAGATTTCGCCTGAAAGGTACTTATTTTGCATCTACAAAAGCTATCTATTTTGAACATGCAAATAATGAACTTTCAAATCCAGTGATACAAAAAATAGCAGAGCATTTAGTAAAAAACTCTCAAGTTATAGTTTTTCTTCCTACGAGAGCTAACTTTAAATTCATTGCATGCCAAGAGTGTGGTGAAAAAGTTTTGTGTCCATATTGCTCTGTTGGTATGAGTCTACATGTAAACTCAAATGCTCTTAAGTGTCACTATTGTAATTTTGCTCAAGCCGTGCCTAAAAAGTGTCCTAGTTGTCATTCAACCAACATGCGTTCTAATCGCATAGGCACAGCAGAAGTTACAAAAATATTGCAAGAAATTTTTCCAAATAAAATCGTAGAAAAATTTGATCGTGATGCAATAACAACTCAAAAAAAGTTAAATACTAAACTAAAAGACTTTAATGATAAAAAGACAGATATTTTAGTAGGTACTCAAATGCTGGCAAAAGGGCATGATTATCATGGTGTTGGTTTAAGTGTTATTATTGGCATTGATACTATCTTGAATTTACCAGATTTTAGAGCAAGAGAGAGGGCAATGAGCCTTTTACTCCAAGTTTCAGGACGAAGTGGTAGAAAAGGTTTAGGTGAAGTCTATATTCAGACTCAAAATAGAGAGTTTTTTGAAGAGTTTTTTAGTGATTATGAAGCTTTTTTAAATGATGAAATGTTTTATAGAAAAGAGATTTATCCTCCTTATAAAAAACTTTTAAAAGTTTTGGTTTCTCATGTTAAAGATGAAAAAGCAAGTCAAATCATGAATGAAGTTGAACACATAACTCACAACTTTATTGAAGTTGAAGTTGTAGGTTATGGTAAAGCAAACATAGAAAAAATAGCAAACAAATACAGATATAATATGCTTTTAAGAAGCTCAAACACAAAAGAGTTACTTAGATTTGCCCACTCTTGCAAACATCTTCATGTAGAGATTGATATAGACCCATTATCTTTTTCTTAAACTAATGTAGGTATAATAACCTATGATAAAAAGATACCCTACAAACAAAATATATATAGGCGATGTTGCCGTTGGTGGAGATGCTCCTATTAGTGTGCAGTCTATGACTTATTCTAAAACTCATGATGTAAAAGCTACGGTTGAACAGATAAAAAAACTTCACTTTGCAGGTTGCGATATTGTTCGTGTTGCTGTGCCTGATTATGAAGATGCAAATGCTCTTAAGTCTATTAAAGAGCAGATAAAACTTCCTTTAGTGGCTGACATACACTTTAACTATAGATTGGCACTAATAGCTGCTGAAGTAGTTGATTGTATTCGCATTAATCCTGGAAATATTGGAAATAAAAATAGAGTAAAAGAGGTTGTAAAAGCTTGTCAAAATAGAAACATACCAATTCGTATTGGTGTTAATTCTGGAAGTTTAGAAAAAGAGTTTGACAACAAGTATGGACCAACAGCAAAAGGTATGGTTGAGTCTGCTCTTTACAACATCAAATACCTTGAAGATTTAGGTTTTAGTGATATAAAAGTTTCTTTAAAAGCTAGTGATGTTCAAAGAACTGTTGAAGCATATAGAATGCTTAGACCTCTTACAAATCACCCTTTTCATTTAGGTGTCACTGAAGCTGGAACATTGTTTCATTCAACTGTGAAATCTTCTATAGCACTTGGTACACTTTTGCTTGAGGGTATTGGAGATACTATGCGCGTCTCTATAACGGGTGAACTTGAAGAAGAGATAAACGTAGCAAGGGCTATTTTAAAAGACAGTGGTGTGGTTAAAAGTGGAGTAAATATTATTTCTTGTCCAACTTGCGGACGAATAGAAGCTGATTTAATTAAAGCAGTTGCTGAGGTTGAGAAGAGAGTAAAAGATATAAAAACACCATTAAATGTTTCAGTAATGGGATGTGTAGTTAATGCTATTGGTGAAGCAAAACATGCTGATGTTGCTATAGCTTTTGGAAAAGGAAAAGGTTTAGTGATGGTAAAAGGTGAAGTTGTGGCAAAATTAAAAGAGGATGAATTAGTGGATAGATTTATGTTAGAAGTACAAAAGGCAGCAAAAAATGGATAATTTGTATAATATAAATATAGAACGTTCAGTTCTAAGCTCAATTCTTTTTAATCCTGCTTCATTTGAAGAGACTGCATCTACTATAAAACCAAGAGATTTTTATCTTCCTGCACATAAATATATTTTTGAAGCTATGGAAGCTTGCGAAAGAGATGATTTACCTATTGATGAGGAGTTTGTTAAAAAGAAACTAAATCAAGAGGAGCGTTTTGATGAAGATGCAATGCTTGAAATATTATCTACAAATCCACTTCCATCTATAAAAGCATATATTGAAGAGATACGTGAGAAATCTATAAAACGAGAGTTAGTTAAACTTACAGGAGAGATACGAGAAGTAGCTGTTGAAAAAGATTTGCCATCAAGTGAAGTGGTAGATTTAGTTCAGCAAAAACTTTATCAAATAACAGCAGATAATAGTAATAAAGAGTTTCGTGATTCACCTGAGATGACGAATGCAACTTTGGAACATATTCTAGAGATGAAAAAAAGAGGAAACGCTGGAGTAGTAGGGCTTAATACTGGATTTGCAGAATTAAATCGACTAACAACTGGTTTTGGTGATGGCGATTTAATTATTGTGGCTGCGCGTCCTGCTATGGGAAAAACTGCACTAACTTTAAATCTAGCTCAACAAGCACTTGATGACAATAAAGGTGTGGCTATATTTTCTTTGGAGATGCCAGCAGAACAGTTGATGCTTAGGATGCTTAGTGCCAAAACTTCTATTCCATTGCAAAAGCTTAAAGTTGGTGATATGAGTGATGACCAGTGGAGCAGACTTAACGGGGCTGCTGATACTATGAGTACAAGGAAACTTTTTGTTGATGACAATGGAAATGTCAATATACACAATGTAAGAGCAAAATTAAGAAAACTTAAAACTCAACATCCAGAAATAGCACTTTGTGTTATTGACTACTTGCAGTTAATGACAGGTGCTGGTAACAAAGATAGACATCAAGAAGTTAGTGATATAAGTCGTGGATTGAAGCTTTTAGCTCGTGAGTTAGAGATGCCTATTATCGCACTTTCTCAGTTAAATCGTGGGGTTGAAAGTCGTAATGATAAGCGTCCTATGATGAGTGATATTCGTGAATCTGGAGCTATTGAGCAAGATGCCGATTTAATTATGTTTGTTTATCGTGATGATATTTATCGTATGCGTGAAGAGAAAGATAAGGAGCAAAAAGCAAGGATTGAAGGCAAAGAATATAAGAGTACTTTTTTTGATAAACCAGAAGAAAATGCTGAACTTATCATTGGAAAAAATAGAAATGGACCCATAGGAGTTGTAAATATGGTCTTCCAAAAAGCTTGTACAAAGTTCATAGATGCAGGAGGAATTCCTGTTGAAATAGTCTATGATGAGTCCAATATGGATGCAAGAGAAGCGACCATAAGTATGCCTACACTTTGATGAAAAGTTTGCCACTTTTCACTACTAAAAAAGAGATTTTATATACTCTTGTAGTGATAGTGGTTCTTTTTTTTATTTCACTTTCTTACGAATATTATAAATACAAACAAATTACAACTTACTCTTTACATGTAACGACTGCAAAAGTTCTTAGTGATTATCAAAAAAAAGGTAAAAATTATAGAATTTTGAAGTTAAAAAGTAAAGATTTTACATTTTATACTACATATAAAAAACCTTTACATGTAAAAAGAAATGATGAATTGAAGGTAATATTTTATACAAAAAATATAGATTTTTATGCTTATTTAAAAGGTTTTTATTCGTCATCTAAATCTTTACATGTAATAAAAAAAAGTGAGAAAAATAGTCTAATAGGATTTGTAGAAAATCAGCATGAAAATATAAAAGCAAAAGAACTGTATAACGCTCTATTTTTTGCTATTCCTATTACAAAAGATTTAAGAGAAGATATAACAAAATGGGGTATAGCCCACTTAGTAGCTATTAGTGGATTTCATCTTGGTATTTTAAGTGGAATTTTCTTTTTTCTTTTAAAACCAATCTATAGTTTATTTCAAGATAAATATTTTCCTTATAGAAATAGAAATGCTGATTTGGCTATTTTAGTATTTATGATTTTAGGTAGTTATACATATTTTATTGATATGACACCATCAGTTGTAAGGGCATTTATTATGAGTTTGGTAGGTTTTTTCCTCTTTTCTAGGAATATTAAAATTATATCATTTGCTACTTTGTTTTTTACCATTAGTATAGTTCTGATTTTATTTCCTCATTTGATTTTTTCTATTGCTTTTTGGTTTTCAGTTATGGGAGTTTTTTACATTTTTTTGTTTTTATATCATTTTTCAACTCTTAGTAAAACTGCTATTTTTATTTTACTTCACTTTTGGGTTTATTTTTTGATGCTTCCTGTAGTTCATTTTGTTTTTGATATTTTTAGTTTTTATCAACTCTTTTCACCACTTATAAGTATGCTTTTTATACTATTTTATCCACTTAGTTTGATTTTGCATGTAATTGGCGTAGGTGAGGTTTTAGATGGTTTTTTGATTTGGTTTTTTTCTTTACATGTAGAGACTTATGTAATAGTAACACCACTTTGGTTTTTCCTAAGTTTTGTGTTTTTCTCTTTAATTGCTATTAGGTTTAGATTGCTTGCTTTTTTCTTGCCTATTTTCTCTTTGGTTTTGTTGTTTATCTAATACGAAACATAGTTTTGCTCCATAGATATAGATAACCCAAGAGAAATAAACCCATAGAAAAAAGAACATCAATATGCTAAATGAACCATAAATACTAAGATAGGTTTTATTATAAGCTACATAGTATATGAATAGTGACTTTGAACTATACCAAGCAAGAGAAGTAACAAAAGATGCTAAGAGAGTGCTTTTCTTTTTTAGTGCTTTGTTTGCAGAAATTATAAACATGATAAAGAACAAAAACCAGATTATAAAATAAGGTAAAAAAGGAAGTAGATTGATGGAGCTTGTTATTTGATTAGAACTTAAAAAACTGTTTATAAGTGAAGAAAGATAAAATGAAAATCCAAGCCCTAAAGGCATCATTGTAAGCATAGTCCAGTAAGTTGTAATTGATTCCCACAGAGTTCTTTTTTTTGTGTCAAAAATTTTACTCATAATTTTTTCATAATCTAGAAAAAACATCATTGAAACATAAAGAACAAATATGAAACCTGTAATTCCCATGCTTCCTGTATTTTCCATAAATTTGTTTAGATATGGAGTTACTATATCTTGTTGTGCTGGCATAAGAGAGTTGAAAATAAAGTGTTGAATTTTCTCGTAGTACTCTTTAAAACTTGGCATTTTAGTAAATATACTAAAAGATATAAGTAAAATAGGAATCAATGATAGTATAGTGTGAAAACTCAAAGATGAAGCATAATGAGCTATAGAAGGGTCTTTTACTCTTCTAAAGAAATTTAAAACTTCATCTTTAGTTGGCATTTATAGACCCATTTTACTTGGATTTAGTATGTTGTTTGGATCAAAGGCTTTTTTGACTGAACGAAATAGTTCCATCTCTCCATCACTAAATGCTAAGTGCATGTATGGTGCTTTACTAAGCCCAATTCCATGTTCTCCACTGAGTGTTCCACCCAAAGCTACTGTTGCTTTAAATATCTCTTCAATGGCTTTATATCCGATTTCAAGTTGTTTTTCATTACTCCCATCTACCATAACATTTGTGTGAACGTTTCCATCACCAGTATGTCCAAAACATGGTACTTTAACATCGTATTTTTTAGAAATTTCTCTTATTTGTTTAAGTAGCTCTGGAAGTTTATTTCTTGGAACTGTTATATCTTCATTTAGCTTTTTACTTCCATACATTGTTATGCTTTGGCTAGCATTTTTTCTTGCAAACCATAAATCTGCTGTCTCTTTTTCACCTTGAGCAATTTTAAAATCTGTACAAGCATTTTCTTTGAACTTGGTTTTTAAAATCTCAAGTTGATTTTCTAATTCTATTTCAAGATTACCATCTATGGTCGCTATCAAAATAGCTCCAGCTTCAGTAGGAAGTCCTTTGTTGTACTTTTGCTCGACTGCACGAATGGTTAAGTTATCCAAAAATTCCATTGCTACTGGTGTAACACCTGCTGCCATTGTTTTATATACTGCATTCATTGCATCATTTACGCTGCTAAATACACCCATCATACTTTGGGACAGTTTTGGTTTTGAGATTAGTCTTAATGTTATTTCAGTGATACAGCCAAGTGTTCCTTCACTTGCTATGATAATACCAGTTATATTGTATCCTGCGACATCTTTGATGGTTTTTTTGCCTGCTCTTATGATTTCTCCATTTGGAATAACAACTCTTAATGCCATAACATAGTCTTTTGTTATACCATATTTTGCAGCTCTCATTCCTCCAGCATTTTCACTTACGTTTCCGCCTAGAGTAGAGTAGTTTTCACTAGCAGGATCTGGAGGGTAAAAAAGTCCAACTTCTTCCGCCGCATTTTGTAAATCCATATTGATAACACCCGGTTGCACTACTGCAAGCATGTTTTCCATATCGATTTCAATAATTTTGTTCATATGTTTTTCGTATGCTAAAATTATGCCTCCATCAGCGGGAAGAGCTCCACCTGTAAAACCACTTCCAGCACCACGAGGTGTTATGATGATTTTGTGTTCATTGCAGTACTTTAATATGTCACTAACATCTTGTTCATCTCTTGGAAAGATAACTAAGTCAGGTTCATATCTGTTTCTTGTTGCATCATAGGCATATGCTATAAGGTGAGCTTTATCATCATAAACGTTATCATTTCCAAGTAGTTTTTTAAAATATTTTACATGTAAAGTTTTCATCTATTTACCTATCACTCTTTTGTAGTGAGAGTCGTAATCTGATATCTGAGAACTACTCCATTTAATCCAACTAGTACTTATGTTTTTTACTCTAGAATAAAAAGGAACTTGTGCTTTTTTGATATGTCCTGTTTTTACTTCTTTTACAGTTTTGAAGTTATTGCAGTCTACAAAGTAACCATTGTTATTTAGTGCAAAAAAGATAAGTCCTGTTGAGTTTACTTCACAAACTTTTTGAAAAACTTTTTTATCAGGATTTGGTCTAAATATTTTTGCTAAATATGCCGCAACTATATCAGGGTGAACCCAATTAACTTTTTTAAAGTGTTTAGTTACTTCTTTATATACTTTATAATTTGGTGCTACAATAAGGGCTCTATTATATAGATAATTTAGTGTAACTTTGTCGCCAACTTCAGGTAAAATCCCTGGTTTAGGAAATGCCACTTGAGTGGAAAGTTTATATACGCCAAATCTAATAGTAGCTTTATCACCGTCTTTTTTGATAACATCAGCACGTGCAACTATAGTTGAAATTCCATTTTTAAAAGTATGAGTAACTATACCAGATGAGCCTAAAACTATATCATCGGAGTTTTCGATGATTGCATTTCTACCGTTTATTTTAAGTACCTCGGTATTAAATTCACTAAAAATTGACTTTGCACTTGCATTTTGACAAGATATTAAAAATATACTAATGATGAGCAATAACTTACGCAATGGAACCCCTTTTGCTTTACTAAAATATGAGAATGATTATACTATAACAGTTTTTAAAAGAACATTTAAAGTTGTTTAGGTAAAATGTTCTGACAATAAAAGGGGTTGCGTTTTATGATAAGAGTTTTTTTAATATTGATGGTCGGGATAATTTCACTTAGTGCTTCAATTTTACATGTAGAGAATTGGGCTAAGGGTGAGACTTTTTTAACTTTTTTGGAGAAGAATAAACTCCCTCTTAATATATATTATGATTTAGATAGTGCTGAGCGAGAGTTAGCAACTGAGATAATGTCTGGTATACAATATCAAGTTCTTGAAAATGATGATGATAATGTTATTGAACAAGTGTTGATTCCTATAGGTGAAGAGTTACAACTTCATATTATTAAAAATAAAGATGGATATGAGTTTACAACAACTCCTATATCTTATCAAGAAGAGAAGCTTAGTGTTACAGTTGAAATTAAAAGTTCCCCATATCAAGATATAATCAATGAAACCAATAACTATCTTTTAGCACATGAGTTTATCCAAGCATTTAAAAATAGTGTAAATTTTAAAAGACTTAGAAAAGGTGATCGAGTAGTTATCTTTTATACCAAAAGAACTAGACTTGGTCGTCAATTCGGCTCACCTAAAATAGAAGCCGCTATGGTAGAAGTAAGAGGGAAGAAAAATTATGTTTTTAGCTATGATAAAGGTAGATTTTATGATTCAAACGGTAAAGAGGTAGAGGGCTTTTTCTTAGCATGTCCAGTTAGATATCATAGAATTTCAGATAGATTTACATATAAAAGATGGCACCCTATACTAAAAAGATATAGAGCTCATTTAGGAATAGACTATGCTGCTAAACGTGGTACTCCTATAAAAGCTGCGGGTAATGGTAGAATAGTACAATTAGGAAGAAAAGGTGGTTACGGAAAAGCTATAACCATACGACATAATAATGGATACAAGACTTTGTATGCTCATATGAAGGGTTACAAAAAAGGCATGAGGCGTGGAAAGTGGGTCAAAAAAGGACAAGTGATAGGTTATGTTGGAAGTACTGGTTTGAGTACTGGTCCTCACCTTCATTTTGGTCTTTATAAAAATAACCGCGCAATAAATCCGACTAGTGTAGTAAAGGTTACAAAGAGTAAATTAATAGGGAAAAAGAGAAAAAAGTTTTTTGCATATATAAAAAAATATAAAAAAGAGATAGATGTTGCATTGAATGATTATGAAAATCCAACAAAAGAGAAGTCTTTTGATTACATTGTAAGTTTAGAGAGAAAAAAAGATATAATTCAATAAGGTAAGTTAAAATGTCTAAGAATAGAGATATAAAAGACAATATTGAGATAATAGAAGCATATTTATCTGGTAAAATAGACTATGAGATATCAGTATCTGACTTAGCCAAATACTTAAAAAGTATAAAAGAAGATGATGAAGCTCTTTTCATCTCTCTTTTACAAAAATTTCCAAATGATATTCTTGGTGATTTGGTGCTTGAACTTCCAGAATATTATTTAAAAAATATTATTGAAAATATACCATCAGAACGCTTAAGTGAAGCTATAGAAGACCTTGAAAGTGATGATGCTACTGATCTTATTCAAGATATTGAAGAGATAGATGAAGATAAAGCAGAAGAGATTCTCTCAAGTTTGGACAAAGAGGACCAAGAAGAGATTAAGCGTCTTAGCAGATACGATGATGAAGAAGCTGGTGCTTATATGCAAACAGAGGTTTTTACAGCCTTATGTGATGAAAAAATACAATCAGCAGTAGATAGATTAAGAAATCTTAAAAAAGAGGGTGAATTAGAAAATGTTCACCAAGTTTCCATAGTAGGAAAGCTCGATCGCCTTCTTTATAGCATATCTTTAGAAGATTTAATTACCTTTAATTTTACTAATAATTTTACACAAGAGATTGAAGGAAATGAAGATGAATATAAACCAAGGTATGTAAGAGATAATGAAAATATTTCTAAAGTAATTGAGCTTTTTGAGGATTATGACCTCTCATCTTTGCCTATAGTAGATTATCATGGCAAACTTTTGGGAAGAATTACCTCTGATGATATTTATGACATAATTCAAGAAAGAGCAACCGACCAGATATATAAACTTGCTGGTGTAGATGATGAAATAGAGCATGAAGAGAGTACTTTTGAGGCTGGTAAAGCTCGTGTTATATGGCTTTTTTTGAATCTTTGTACGGCAATATTAGGTGCAAGTGTTATAGGTATGTTTGAGAATGTTATACAATCCTATGTAGCCCTTGCTATTTTGATGCCTATAGTTGCTTCTATGGGTGGGAATGCAGGAACTCAATCACTTACTATTATGGTGCGTCAACTCGCACTTGGTGATATAGATAGAGAAAATGCAAAAGCAGCTATAAAAAAAGAACTTAGTATTGCAGTTGCAAATGGTCTTATATTTGCTCTTAGTATTGGTATTATTGCTTATATCTGGTTTAATGATACTAGGATTGGTATAGTTATAGCAATTGCAATGATGATAAATCTTGTTATTGCTGGTGTTGTTGGCTCTCTTGTTCCTCTTGGATTAAAGAGAGCGGGGATTGACCCAGCTGTTGGAAGTAGTGTGTTTTTAACAACCACAACGGACATAGTTGGTTTTTTTAGCTTTTTAGGATTAGCTAGTTTGGTGTTAATGTAATGGATAAAATAAAATTTTTAAGATTAGAAGATTGTACTGATTCTGCTTATGTAAAGCCCAAAAGTATGTTTTATATACAAAATGGAGTTAAAAAACGTTGGGATATAGTCGATGCTCATGATAGTGTAGCAATACTTTTGTATCATAGAGAATTAGACTCTTTTGTATTTGTTAAACAGTTTAGACCATCTATTTATCTAAAAAATAAAGATGGGTATACGCATGAGCTTTGTGCTGGTTTAGTTGACAAAGAAAAAAGCCTTTTAGAAATAGCTTATGAAGAGATTCTAGAAGAGACAGGTTACGATGTGCCATTAGAAAAAGTAGAAAAAATAACCTCTTTTTACACAGCTGTAGGTTTTGCAGGAGGTCGTCAAACTTTGTATTTTTCAACTATTGATGACAGTATGAAAGTTAATGAAGGTGGTGGTATTGATAATGAATTTATTGAAGTGATTTATATAAAAAAATCTGAAGTTATGAATTTTATGTTTGATGAAAATGTAGCAAAAACATCAGGTTTAATGTTCGCACTTATGTGGTATTTTAAAATCTATACATGTAAAGATTCAAAAGATAATTTTTTTTAGAAGATTAATCAATAAATCTTCTATTTAATTCATTATAAGTCTCTATTCGTCGATCTCGTAAAAATGGCCATGTTCTTCTAATATCTTCGTTTTTTAATAAATCTATATTAACGATTATGACTTCATCTTTGTCACTACTTGCTTTAGTTATAAACTCACCTTGTGCTCCAACTACAAATGAATTTCCCCAAAATCTTATGCCATCTATATTTTTTTGATTATCGAACTCTTTACCAACTCGATTTATGGCGATAAGAGGAATTCCATTTGCTATAGCATGTCCTCTCTGAACTGTTATCCAACTATCAAGTTGTTTATCTTTTTCATTTTCACTATCTTCATCAAACCAGCCTATTGCCGTTGGATATATCAGTATTTGGGCACCTTTTAGAGTCATAAGTCTAGCAGCTTCTGGGTACCATTGATCCCAACATATAAGAACTCCAAGTTTTCCCACACTTGTTTGTATTGGTTCGTATCCTAAATCTCCTTCACTAAAGTAGAATTTTTCATAGAAGCCTGGGTCATCTGGTATGTGCATTTTTCTATATTGTCCTGCAATACTTCCATCTTTGTCAAAAACAACGGCAGTATTATGGTAGATACCTGCTGTACGTTTTTCAAAAAGAGATGTTACTAGTACAAGCTCATTTTCTTTTGCCACATTTGCCCAAAATGTTACATCAGATTTAAAATTTTCTGCTTTATCAAAGTTAGAGGTATCTTCATTTATACAAAAATATTTATCTTGATGGAGTTCTTGTAATAGTACTAGTTCAGCTCCTTTTGCTTTGGCTCTTTTTATCATTTGTAAAGTTTTTTCTATAGTTTCATTTTTTGAGTTAGAGTATGATTGTTGGATAAGTCCAATTTTTACTAATTTATTTTTTAACATGTTTTCATTTTTGTAGCATTTCCTTATAACACAATTTTATATTTGTATTGTAGCTGAATTAATATATGTTTAAAGTGATATGAAATATAATATAGGTTATGATTATCAAAAGCAAATAAGGGGATTAAATGATTTTTTTAGCAGATTTAACAACTGATGAAAAAGCAGAAGTTTTACAGGTCAATGCAGAGGGGGAACTTAAACAAAGATTAGCATCTTTTGGTTTGAGAAAGAATAGTTTTGTAAAAATTAAGTTAGTTACTATATTAAAACGGACTATGGAAGTAGAAGTTGGTAATAGTATGATTGCTCTTAGATTTGAAGAGGCACAAAAAATAAAGGTTAAAAAAATATGAAAAATTTAACGATAGCATTGGTTGGTCAGCCAAATGTTGGAAAGAGTATGCTTATAAACTCTATATCAAATTCAAGGTTAAGAGTTGGAAATTTTTCAGGAGTTACAGTAGAAAAAGCAGAAGTTAGTTTTGACTTTCAAAATTATTCTATTCGTATTATTGATTTACCTGGAACTTATTCATTAAATGATTATAGCTTAGATGAAAGAGTTACAAAAGAGTTTTTAGAAAATGAAGAGTATGACATGATTATAAATGTTGTTGACTCAACTAATCTTGAAAGAAATCTTTTTCTAACAACTCAATTATTGGGACTCAATAAAAAGATGATAGTTGCCCTTAACATGATGGATGAAGCAAAAAAAGAGGGTATTTCTATTGATGAAGAACAACTGAGTTCTATTTTGGGTGCTCCATGTGTAAAAGTTTCAGCAGCTACAAAAGATGGTATAGGAAAATTAATAAATAGAACAGTAGATATGAGTGGTTTTGAACAAGAAAAATCAAAGCTTGTATTTAGTGATACTGTTGAAGAGGAGATAGCAAAATTAGTTATGTTCTTGGAAGAAAAAAAGTATAACGACAAAATAGATTATAGAACTTTAGCTATCAAGCTTATAGAAGAAGAACCTAATACTTATAAGAAGATGCATGATGAGCCAATATGGATAGAGCTTTTACCTATTATTCGTGAAGCACTAAACCATCTTTATATTCATTATGACACAAAAGATATAGAGGAAATATTTTCAGAAGAGAAAGCGGCATTTGCAAAAGGTGCTGTAATGCAGACTGTAGAGTTTAAAAAGAGTGAAAAGAAGAGTTTTACACAAACAATAGATTCTATTTTGATTCATAAAGTTGTTGGTTTACCAATATTTTTATTTTTTATGTGGGGATTGTTTCAACTTACATTTGAAATAGGTTCAATTCCTATGGATTGGATAGATGCATTTTTTGGTTCTTTAGGAGATTATGCAAAGACTATTTTTGGTGATGGTCAGTTAGGCTCTCTTATAGCCGATGGTGCTATAGCAGGTGTTGGTGCTGTTGTGATGTTTTTGCCAAATATTGTCATACTTTTCTTTGGAATTGCTCTTTTAGAAACAACAGGATATATGGCTAGAGTTGCTTTTCTTTTAGATGGTTTTTTCCATAAATTTGGTATGCACGGAAAGAGTTTTATACCTCTAGTTACTGGTTTTGGTTGCTCAGTTCCAGCTTATATGAGTGCAAGAACACTTAAAAATGATAGAGATAGACTTTTAACACTATTTATTATTGGTTTCATGAGTTGTGGAGCTAAATTACCTATATTTGTTCTTTTCGCTGGAGCATTTTTTGGACCTGAACAAGCAGGAAATGTTCTTTTTATTATCTATATAGCAGGAGTTGTTTTTGGACTTGTAGCTGCAAAAGTTCTTAAAGTTTTTGCTTTTAAAGGCAAAGATGAGCCATTTGTAATGGAGATGCCAAAATACCGTATGCCTTCATTTAAACTTATTTGGCATACTGTTGTAACAAAAGCGATGATGTATCTAAAAAAAGCAGGTACTTTTATATTAGCAGCTAGTATATTGATATGGTTTGCAAGTAACTATCCAAAGCATCCAGAGATTGAAGCGCAGTTTAGTAAAAAAATAGAGATAGCAGTAAGTGAAGATAAAAAATCAGAGTTATCAAATGAGTTAGCAGAAGAGTTACTCACAAATAGTTATTTGGGAGTTATAGGAAAATTTTCTCAACCATTTTTTGCACCACTTGGATTTGATTGGAAGTTAACAGTAGCACTTGAGACTGGACTTGCGGCGAAAGAAGTTGTTGTGGCAACTATGGGTGTTCTTTATTCTCTTGGTGATGAAGTAGATGAAGGCAATAGTGGACTTATTGCAGCAATTTCTAAAAATATAACTTTCCCTGTAGCAGTATCATTTATCCTTTTTGCAATGATTTATCTGCCTTGTTTAGCAGCAACAGTTGTTTTTACAAAAGAGGCAGGTGGGTATAAATATTTAGGCTATTTGATTATTTTTACTACAGGTGTAGCATGGTCAATCTCTTTTATAGGTTACCATACAGCATTAATGTTAACCTAGAGTAGGGTAGAGGGAGGATTTTTCTCCCTCTTTAATTTTTGTTTTCTTGATCGTTTATGTGAGAATCATCATATGGATCAAGGTGAATATTTATAATCCATATTTCATTTTTATTTATTAAAGCTATTTTATCTTCAATTTTATCTCCTAAAGAATGAGCTTTTAAAAGAGATATTCCATTATTAAAAACTAAATGAACATCTACAAAGTTTGTATTTGCTGATTTTCTTGTTTTTAAGTAATGAAAATCATTTACTTTTTCTTCGTTTCGTATAATATTTTTGATTTCATTAACTATTTTTTCATCTAAAGCGGCATCAAGAAGTATATATACCCCCTCTTTTATAATTTCATATGCACAGTAGATAATATATATAGAAATTATAACACCCATAATAGCATCCATAAGATGAAAACCAGTCGAGTATATGAGTAGTAGTGAAATTAAAATACCACCATTGCTAAGAACGTCAGTTTTGTAGTGTAATGCGTCTGATTTTATAACCATGTTGTTTGTTTTTTTAGCAACATAGTTTAAAAATATAACAAGTGCAATAGTTATAACTAGAGAGATAGCCATAACTAATATTGAAGAGCCAAGAAAAGTTGTTTCCCCTCCAGCATAAGCTTTTTTTATAGCTTGATAAAGTATAAAAAGACCACTCATCGTGATGATGGTTCCTTCTATAACTGCAGCAAGTGCTTCTATTTTTCCTTTTCCATAGTTAAATGTTTTGTTTGCTGGTTGTTCTGATTTATTTATTGCAAAGTAATTAAAAGCAGATATGATAAGATCAAGAACAGAGTCTATAGCAGAAGCTAAAATAGCGACAGAACCGCTTAATATGCCTATTGTTAATTTTATAATGATGAGCACAGTAGCTGTTATGCTAGCTATAATTGTTGCTTTTTTTTGTAGTGTCATAGGTTGCCTATATGTTTTTGGAAATTATACAAAAAAAAGTAGAAAAAGAGGATAAAACGTGAGGAGGTTGCTTGCTGTTGTTACGTTTTACCCTCTATTATAATGTTGGTTACGTGATATTTTATTCAGATTTTACTAAAAATAAGATTATTGTTACGAATTAAAGTGAAATTTATATAATATGTTTATATTCGAACATTTGATTAATACAAGAGCAGTGAAGCGAACCATGTTCTCTTATAAATATAGAGGCGTCAACTGCTATAATTTTTCTATTTTTTATCTCTTTTTGTAAAATTTCTATTACTTTTTTGTCATTTTTATCGTTATATATTGGTACTATCAAAGCTCCGTTTATAAAAACAAAATTAAGGTAGGTTGCAGGAAGTCTAGAGTTTTTAAATGTTTTAGCAGTTGGAAGAGGAAGAGGTATGAGTCTAAACTTTGTTTTTTCTAGCTCTTTTTCCATTTTGTTCAATTCATCATAATGAATATCATTTGAATCATAACATTTTACATAAGCAATAGTTTCTTTATCAATAAATCTAGCTAAGGTATCTATATGTGAATCCGTATCATCACCTATAAGTGCCCCATATCTTAGGACTATAAGCTCTTTTAAGCCAAAGAGTTTTTTTAGTTTTTTAGTTATTTCTTCTTCTTTACATGTAGAATTTCTATTTTGATTAAATATGCATTTTACAGTGCTTAACATTACTCCTTCTCCATTGCAATCAATGCTGCCACCTTCTAAAATAAAGTCTACATGTAAAAGGTTTTGTTTGAAAAAACTCTGGTTAAATTGGTTGTCCAAAGAAGATTCAAATTTTTCTCCCCAGGCATTAAATTTGAAATCATATGAGCATAGTTTTTTATCTATAAAAACGTCAATTGCTCCAAAGTCTCTAATCCATGTGTCATCTGTTTTTATTTCGTGAATTTCTATGTTTTTATAAGAATTAAAATATTTACTTAGAGCTTTTTTATTATTACAAATTACTATACATTTTTGAAATATAGTGATTGATTTAATAAATTTAACATAACTTTCTTGAATTTCATTGATAGAGTGTTGCCAATCTTTTTGTGTTGTTGGGAATACAACCATGATCGATTTTTGTTTTTCCCACTGAGCTGGTAATCTTATTTGCACAATTTATCCTTTACATGTAACGAAATTATATCAAATTTGATATAATTATAGAATGTTTAAAATATGGAAGCGACACAGCATAAATCAAATCAATATTATTGCTATTCTTTTTGCAGGTATATTCGCAGCTTCTTCTGCTTTTGTGATTATATTTAATGAGTATAGAGAGTTTGAAAAAGATATAGTTACTACTGAGGTACAATATTTGCAAAACAAAAAACGAAGGGCAGTTGAGCAAACTTCAAGGCTCAATAGACTTATAAAATATCGTTATACAGATTTAAAATATGAAAAACAAAATATACAAAATTATCATATTTCCAAAGAAGTAAATGCAGTTTTAGATGACTCCAACACAGGTGGATATATATTTATTTATGATAAAAATAGAGAAGTTGTATATAAATCAAAATTATTTAAAGATAATAATATGATTGTTGATAAGTTATTTGATGCTTCAAAAAATGGTGGTAGTTTTTTAACATTTGAAATAAAAAAAGATAATAAATCTATGGAAAATTTAGCATTTATTAGAGAATTTAAAGAGTTAGGTTGGATTATTGGAAGTGGCATGTATATAGGTGAAAAAGATGTAGTACTTGCTCAAAAAACAGAAGAACATCGAAAAAAAATCTCAAGTTTTATTCTTAAAATTATTACTTTAACCCTATTTTTGTATCTAGCAAGTATTTTGAAGTATCAATATATTACTGATAAGATAAGCAAAGAGATTAAGTTTATAGTCGCATCTTTGAAAAATGCTTCTAAAAGTTATACCTATATAGATAGAAGCAGGGTGAAATTTCAAGAGTTTAGAGAGATTACTTCACAGGCAAATTACATGCTGTTAAAACTAAACGAGAAAAAAAGTGCTCTTGAAGATATGAATTTAAATCTTGAAAGTTTAGTAGAAATAAAAACAAAAGAGTTACAAAAATCTGCTGCATATGCAGGGGAACTTTTAGCTTATCAAGATAAATTTCTTAAAAATGCAATTCATGAGATAAATACACCTCTTTCAATCATACTTATAAATATAGATTTATATAATTTAAAATTTGAAAAAAACCCATATCTTATAAAAATTGAAGCTGCTGTTAAGGTTTTAGAAAACATCTATGGGGATTTGAGTTTTATAGTAAAAAAAGATAAAGAAGACCCAAGAGTTGACATGCTAAACTTTACTGATTTTGTAAATGATAGAGTAGAGTACTTTTTTGATGTTGCAGTTGGGAATAGGTTGCAGATAAAGAGTGAAGTTGAAGATGATATTTTTATTTTATTTAATGAGTTTGAATTACAGCGTTTATGTGATAATAATATTTCAAACGCAATCAAATATAGTTATGTGAATGAAGATGTACATGTAAGGCTTTACACAGATGATGGGTGTACTGTTTTTGAGGTACAAAACAGTGGAGAAAAGATAATTGATAATCAAAATATCTTTAGTAGGTACTATCGTGAAGATAACGCTAGAGGAGGATTTGGTTTGGGTTTAAACATAGTAAAAGAAATATGTGAGAATAACAGTGTACATGTAGAAGTAAAATCAGATGGTAAAAAAACTATATTTAAATATTTATTTGAGTGTAGTAGAATAGTCGTATAATGATATGTAAAATATATTCTTCGTGCTAAAAAGGAGATAGTTATATGAAAATATTGTTATTAGAAGACGAGCTAATGTTAAGAACTTCTATACAAGAGTATCTAGAAACCTCATGCCATCAAGTAGTTGGATTTAATAATGGACTTGAAGTCTTAGAGATACTTAAGAGTGAAACCTTTGATTTATTGATTTTAGATATAAATGTACCAAAGCTAAATGGATTAGAACTTCTAAAAGAGTTAAATGCTATCGAAATTATAACACCAACTATCTTTATCAGTGCAAATTTAGATATAGAAGATATAAGTAGTGCTTTTGATTTAGGAGCTTGTGATTATCTTAAAAAGCCTTTTCATCTTAAAGAGCTTGGTATTAGGATAGCTAGAGTCAAAAAAGAACAGGCTATAAAAAGTTCTTCTCATATGCTTTTGAGTAAAAAATACTATTTTTCAAAAGATGAAAAACTACTGTTTTATAACAATAGATCACAAACTCTTACTAAAAAACAGTTACAAATATTAACACTACTTTGTGAAAATATAGGGGTTATAGTAGATTTTGAAAAGTTTAGAAGTTATGTTTGGAATGATGAACCTGTAGATAATGCAACGATAAGAGCTGAGATTAGTCGTTTTAGAAAATCACTTAAAGAAGACTTTATTTCAAACATAAAAGGGGTAGGTTATAAGATAGATAAATATTTCTCACTATAAAATAAAGTAATATTGCTACAAAAATTCTCATAAATAAAAAAATGTGTGTAGTTTTAGGACATTTTGATTATATGCTACGTTAATGCTATGTAGATATATTAAAATCACGTTGCTGTTATTAAATAAGTAAGGAGAATAAGTGAATAAAGAGATTTATAAAAAAGTTAGAAATAATCCAAAATTCTCCAAGTTAGTCAAAAAAAGAAGTGGCTTAGCTTGGAAATTTTCAGCGATTATATTTATTGCTTATTACTCTTTTATTTTGCTTATTGCTTTTAGTCCAGAAACATTAGGGCAAGCTATTGGTGATGGTGTTATAACAGTAGGAATTCCTGTAGGAATTTCTATAATTTTACTTTGTATTATACTTACTGGCATTTATGTAAAACGAGCAAATAGCGAGTTTGATAAATTAATAGACGATATAAAAGATGATGTGAGGTTTGATACATGAAAGATTTAAATATCATAGCCATCATAATGTTCTTAGTATTTGTTTTAGCAACGCTTAGTATTACTTATTGGGCAGCAAAAAGAACTAAAACAGCAAAAGATTTTTATACAGCAGGTGGAGGAATTACAGGTTTTCAAAATGCTCTTGCCATTTCTGGCGATTATATATCAGCGGCTTCATTTTTAGGAATTTCTGGTTTAGTTTTTTTAAAAGGTTTTGATGGATTTATTTACTCTGTTGGTTTTTTAGTGGGATGGCCTATATTTTTATTTTTGATAGCAGAACAGTTGAGAAATCTTGGAAAATATACTTTTGCAGATGTGGCTTCATATAGATTAAAACAAGCTCCAATAAGAATACTAGCCGCATTTGGCTCAATTGCAACTGTGCTTTTATATTTGATTGCCCAGTTGGTTGGTTCTGGAAAACTTATTGAGATTCTTTTTGGACTTCCTTATGAATTCGCCATTGTTTTAGTAGGATTACTCCTTATGATTTTAGTAACTTTTGGTGGAATGTTAGCTACTACTTGGGTTCAAATAGTAAAGGCAGTTTTACTCCTTTGTGGAGCATCATTTTTGGCATTTATGGTTATGGTTAATGTAGGATTTGATTTTGAAAAACTTTTTAGTAGTGCGGTGAACGTCAGAGGTTCAATTAACATCATGAGTCCAGGAGGAGTAGTAGGGGACCCAATTTCTGCGATTAGTCTTGGAATTGCACTTATGTTTGGTACAGCTGGACTTCCTCATGTACTTATGAGATTTTTTACTGTTAGTAATGCAAAAGAGGCTAGAAAATCTGTGTTTTATGCGACTGGTTTTATCGGTTATTTTTATATCTTAACATTTATTATAGGATTTGGAGCTATTGTTTTAGTTTCAAAAAATCCAGAATATCTTGATATCGCGAAAGGTGTACTTTTAGGTGGTAATAATATGGCAGCTATTCATCTAAGTCATGCAGTTGGAGGCGATTTTTTCTTAGGATTTATTTGTGCAGTTGCATTTGCTACTATTTTAGCTGTTGTTTCAGGACTTACTTTGGCTGGAGCGAGTGCAATTAGTCATGATTTATATATGAATGTTTTTGCAAAAGAAAATGCAAGTGAAGTAGATGAGATGAAAGTTTCTAAATATGCAACTATTGGACTTGGTATATCGGCTATTGTGTTTGGAATAGCATTTGAAAATCAAAATATAGCATATATGGTTGGACTTGCATTTGCAATAGCAGCGTCAGCAAACTTTCCAATTCTATTTTTATCTATTTATTGGAAAAAACTAACAACAAGAGGAGCAGTAATAGGTGGAACTTTAGGTCTTGCAACAGCAGTTGTACTTGTGATTTTAGGACCAATAGTTTGGGGTCAGATATTTTATGGAGATGAGAGTAAAGCAATATTTCCATACAAGTATCCAGCGCTGTTTTCAGTGACAGTTGCTTTTATTAGCATTTGGTTCTTTTCTATCACAGATAAGAGTGATAGTGCAAAAAGAGAGATTGAAGCTTACGATGACCAATATATAAGAAGTCAAACGGGTATAGGTGCCGAGGGTACTTGTTAGAAATTAAAATATAAAACAAATTGAAAGAGAGGAATAAAAATGTCACAAATTTTTGACCCAAATAGAGAATTTAGTAAAGATGCTAGAATAAAAAATATGTGTGAATTTAAAGAGTTAAGTTTGCAAGCTGAGGAAGATTTTGAAGGCTATTGGGATAAAATGGCAAAAGAGAAAATTGATTGGTTTGAACCTTATGATACTGTTTTAGATGAGAGTAATGCTCCTTTTTACAAATGGTTTGGTGGTGGAAAACTTAATGTTACTCATCAATGTTTAGGACGTCATTTAAAAACTAGAAAAAACAAAGCGGCTATTATTTGGGAAGGTGAAGATGGAAAGAAAAGAATCATAACGTATCTTCAACTTTATTATAGAGTAAATAGATTAGCTAACTTAATGAAAAATAAGTTTGATATCAAAAAAGGTGATAGAGTTGTTTTATATTTGCCTATGATTCCTGAAGCTGCATTTGCCATGCTTGCTTGTGCTAAGATTGGTGCTGTTCACTCTATAGTATTTGGTGGTTTCTCTGCTGATGCACTTAGGGATAGAGTTATTGATGCTAACGCAAAACTTGTTATAACAGCTGATGGAGCTTATAGACGTGGTAACCCATATATGCTAAAACCAGTTGTTGACGAGGCTTTAAAAAAGGGTTGTGAGTGTTGTAAAAAAGTACTTATAGTTCAGAGAAACTTTGAAGATATAGATTATGTTCCAGGACGTGATTATGTTTATAATGAGATGATTGTGAACGAGTCTCAGCACTGTGAACCTGAACCAATGGATGCAGAAGATCCACTTTTCTTGTTATATACTTCAGGAAGTACAGGAAAACCAAAGGGTGTTCAGCATAGTAGTGCTGGGTATATTTTATGGGCTCAGTATACAATGGAAAATGTTTTTGATGTAAAAGAGAATGATACTTTTTGGTGTACAGCTGATGTTGGTTGGATTACAGGACATACATATATTGTTTATGGGCCACTTGCTATGGGTGCCACGACAATCATGTACGAGGGAGTTCCAACTTTTCCTGATGTTGGTAGATGGTGGAAAATGATAGAAGAGCATCGTGTAAATCAGTTTTATACTGCTCCAACGGCTATAAGGTTGTTACATAAATTAGGAGCAGATGAGCCTAAAAAGTATGATTTAAGTAGTCTTAAAGTACTAGGAACTGTTGGTGAACCAATAAACCCTGATGCTTGGATGTGGTATTACAATGAAATAGGTGGAGCAAATTGCTCTATAGTTGATACTTGGTGGCAAACAGAGACTGGTGGACATATGATTACTCCACTTCCAGGAGCTACTCCTATTAAACCAGGATCTGCAACATTCCCATTACCTGGAATTATGGCTGAAATCATAGATGAAAATGGAAATCCAACTCCAAAGGGAGAAAAAGGTTTTTTATGTATTACAAAACCTTGGCCATCAATGATAAGAAATATTTGGGGAGATTCAGATAGATTTGTGAAATCATATTTTGGTGATTGCAAAAAAGATGGAAAACCTGTCTACTTTTCTGGTGATGGTGCAATGTATGATGAAGATGGATATATCATCATTACAGGACGTACAGATGATGTTATTAATGTTTCTGGTCATAGACTTGGAACTGCTGAAATTGAAGCTGTATTAGGACACCATAGTAACGTGGCTGAAGTTGCTGTTGTTGGTAGACCGGACCCTATTAAAGGTGAAGGTATATTCGCATACATTGTTATTAAAGGTGAAGATACTATTGGTGAAGAGATAGAGATGATTCAAGAACTTAATAAGTTAATTATAAAAGAGATTGGAAATATAGCCAAACTTGATGCTATCCGTTTTGTTCCAGGTCTTCCTAAAACAAGAAGTGGTAAAATTATGAGAAGAATTCTTCGCTCAATTGCAAAAGGTGAAGAGATAACTCAGGATACTTCAACTCTTGAAGATCCTTCAATAGTAGGGAAAATAGAACATTTAGTTCACAATTAAGCATTTAAAGGTATAACTTAGTTGTTATACCTTTTTAACTCTGTTTTTAATTATTCCATATATCGTAATTCCAATCCAAAATACCTCTATTAAAAATGAACCAAGATTAAAGTGAACTAATAATGAGATAATAAGTAAAATAGCACCAATTAGATTTAAAGTTTGAAACTTTAATGAATTATGAAGAACTTTTTGTGCTTGTAGTAAAAAATAGGCATATACTACGAAAAGCATACCCATAAAACCTATGATTTGAAAAATATCCATTTTTATCCTTTTGAGGTGGTATAATATCATATACTTATTAAGAAAGGTTAAAATTTGGAAGATATATTGATTATTAATACAGGAGGAACTTTTAATAAAAGATATAATCCTTTAAAAGGAGAGTTAGAAGTGCCAAACGATTCTATCTCTGTGGAAAATATACTTAAGTATTTTTATAATTTAAAATATGAAATAAAAAATATTATTCATAAAGATAGTTTAGATATGCTTGAGGAGGACAGAAAAGAGATAGCAAAACTTATAGTGAAATCTAAACAAAACAAAATACTTATAATTCATGGCACTGATACTATAGATAAAACTGCCGAGTATTTACAGACTAAAATAGCTGATAAAACAATACTTTTAACAGGGGCTATGGTCCCTTATAGCATAGATAATGTAGAAGCTAATTCAAATTTGTCTATGTCTCTTGGTTATTTATTAAACGATACTAAATATGGTATTTATATATCTATGCATGGTTTGATTGATAAATACAAAAAAGTATATAAAAATAGAGAGATTGGAGTTTTTCAAAGGCTTACATGTAAAGGGTAAAACCTTTACATGTAAAGATGTAGTTTAACTAAAGTTTGTATATACTGCTTGAACATCATCGTCATTTTCTACGCGTTCTATTAAATTTGAGATGTCTGTAATTTGTTCTTCACTAAGTTCTATTGGGGTATTAGCAAATCTTTTTAGTGTGGCGGTTTTAAGTTCTATATTTAACTCTTCAAAAGCATGAGATAAAGAACCAAAGTTAGTGTATTCACCAGTAACTAAAATAGTGCCATTTTCTTCTTCTATTTCTTCAAGACCAGCGTCTATAAGTTCAAGTTCTAACTCTTCTAAATCCATATTTTCGATTTTTTCAAACTCAAAGACAGCTTTTCTAGAAAACATAAACTCTAAAGAGCCATTGTTCAAGATTTCTCCACCACCTTTTTTAAAATGGTTTTTTACGTTTGCTACTGTTCTTGTTGCATTATCTGTTGCTGTTTCTACAAAGATAAGCGCACCATGAGGAGCTTTCCCTTCGTAATTAACTTCTTTCATATCTGCTAAGTCTTTTGAATCAGCTCTTTTTATAGCAGCTTCAATATTGTCTTTTGGCATATTTTCTGCTTTTGCATTTAGTATCGCTGTACGAAGTTTTGCGTTGCTATCTGGGTCAGTTCCACCCTCTTTGGCAGCCATTGTTATAGATTTTCCAAGTCTTGGAAATATTCTTGACATAGCTCCCCATCTTTTTAATTTTGCTGCTTTTCTGTATTCAAATGCTCTTCCCATGAAATATTACCTTGTTAATTTATTATGGTGATTATATCTTTTTTAAGATAAAATAGAGGCTAAATAAGGAAAATTTATAAAAAAAATAATTATATTAATTTAAATATGAAGCAGTAAATTTTTTGAAGAATATAAAAGTATAAAAAATGGAGACAGACTAGTAGAGTTTATAAAGAAAGTAATAGCAAAAAATTGAGTATAATAAAAAGCGGATGAAAGGATGGATTTGTGTATGAATTTTTTTAAAATACTTTTTATGATTCTATTAACTACTTTTATTTATGCACAACCCATAAATAATAAAAATCATGTCGATTTATTAAAATATTCTAAAGTCTATATAGATAAAACTAGTTTGCTACAAATAGAAGATATTTTGCAAAAAAATATAGAGTTTAAAAAAAATGACAAAAAGCTTTTAGCATACGGCTATTCACCTAATTTTGCTGTTTGGGTGAAGTTTACTTTAACAAATGATACTAATAAAACTGTCTCAAAAATTTTAGAGTATGACAATACTCTTACAACAGACGTTCAGTTTTATAATCCAGATAAAAACTACAAAGTTGAAAAAGAAGGCTTATTTAATGTACACAAAGATAGAAAAACACTAAGCCCTACCTTTGAAATAACTATAAACCCACATGAAAAAAAAACATACTACATTCGAGCGTCTTCTGAAATAACTACTCTTATTATTAAACTAAATATGTGGGAGATTAATAACTTTTATAAAAAAGAGATAAAACATCAAGTTATTTTGGCACTTTTTTTTGGAGCTATGCTGATACTTGGAATATATAATCTATTTATATACTTTTTTACGAGGGACATTAGTTATCTGTTTTATTTTTTATATGTTGTAGGAGTTTCTACTCATCATGCCATATACGTAGGCATTGCTAATATATATTTTCTAAATTACACGTGGATTATTTATATAATAACCTTTGCTTCACTTCTTGCGGCTTTTCCTATATTTGCTCTATCTCTTTTCACAAAGACATTTTTGCAGATGAAACAGTATACAAAACTCAATAAAGTGCTCAATATATTTATACTGATACTCCCTATTTCAGTGACAATATTTATTATTGCGGAGGGGTTTAACGAGTTTAGAAATTTACTTCCAATCATTCTTATGGTTTATCTTTTAGGTATAACTATCTATGCTGCACTAAGAAAAAATCGACAAGCTTATTTTATTTTGTTTGGTTGGTTGGCAATATCTATGGCAGTGGTATTTATGTTTTTGTCTAGCTCTGGAATATTCGATATATTTGCATATATCTCATACTACATAGAGGGCTCTTTACTTTTTGAAGCGACTATATTTTCTATTGCTTTGGCATATAGAATAAAACAACTCCAAGAAGATAAGGTGCGAGTAAATAAAAAACTTGCACTCCAACAAGAAAATGAGACAAAAAGACTAGAGGTACAAGTTGGCCAAAAAACACAACATTTAAATACTGCTTTAGAGGAGAAAAAATTACTTTTAAAAGAGTTAAATCATAGAGTAAAAAATAATATGCAGACAATAGTTTCTCTCATAAGATTGCAAAAAGACAAGGTAAAAGATGCTAACCTTCAAGATGTTTTACTCACAATTCAAAACAGAATAAGCGCCATGAGTCATCTTCATGAGTTACTTTATAAACAAGAGAATACTACTCACATAAATACTTATGAGTATTTTGAACTTTTAATAGAAGGTATTAAAGATAGTTATCACAATGAGTTAAATATAAACTTAGATATAAAAGCAAAATTAAAGATGGAAGAGGCTATATATTGTGGGCTTATACTAAATGAGCTTATAACGAACTCTTTTAAATATGCTTTTCCTAAAGAAGATGGAACTATAAATGTAAGCCTCAAAAAAGAGAATAATAACTATACGTTATATATTAGAGATGATGGCATAGGATATGATTCAGATGCAAAATTTACATCTTTAGGACTAAATTTAGTCAATGCACTAGCAAAAAGACAGTTGAAAGGAGATATCAAAGTTAATTCATTAGATGGTGTAAGAGTCACTATTAACTGGAAAGAAAGTGACTAAGATACTCATTATTGAGGATGAAACCATAGTGGCTCTTGATATAAAGAGTGCCTTAGAAAAACTTGGTTTTGAAGTGACTGATAGTGCCACTAATTATGATGAAGCACTTAATAGTGTAAAAAACTGCAAACCTGATATACTTTTAACAGATATAAATCTTGTTGGCAGTAAAGATGGCATAGAAACAGTTAAAGAAATACAAAAAATAGCAAATATCCCCATTATATATCTAACGGCCTTTTCAGATAATAAGACGATAAGTAGAGCGGTAGAAACCAACCCTATAGGGTATCTTTTAAAACCATTTAAACGAGAAGAGTTAAAATCCACTATTTTTTTGGGCTTATATAAGATGAATCAATTCAGCAAAATAGAGATAGATAAAGAAGCCATAAGTTTGGGATTTGATTATTATTTTGATTTGAAAAATGAGATTCTTTTTTATAAAAATATGCTTATATCGTTGAGTAAAAAAGAGAGAATGCTTTTAAGCATACTTGTAGAAGCAAATGGAAATATTGTTCCTTTTCGTCAGTTAGAGTCTCTTATATGGTTTGATAACTTTATATCTGACAGTACACTAAGAACTCTTGTTTATAGACTAAGAGCAAAACTTGAATATAAACTTATAGAAACTATACCAACTTTAGGATGTAGACTTACCCCCATTTTTTGATTTTATTGTGTGACGCTTACTGTGACGATGCTAGAGTAAACTTTATCCTACAAAGGATAAAAAATGGTAAGTCTAAACAAAAATTGTGCATTGAATGAACTACGCGGAGTTATACAAAAAAGTGTATATGAGAGAATAGAGGTAGAAGAGCAAAACAGGATTTTAGAACTTTTTACGACAAGAGTTTTTTTAGAAGAGACTATAGACAAAGCAATATTTTTTAATAAAAATATAGATTGGGATAGACAAAATCCACATTATCAACTTACAACAACCGCGGAAGATCTTATAGAAGTTTTTAAACTAAGAAGTGATGTGTATACAAGTATAGAGTATCAAGAAGAGTTTCCTGATACTATAGAAGGACTTAACTTCGATAAATATGATCATAATTCTGCAATAGTTTATTGTAAAAAAAACAAGGAATATACTGGTACTTCAAGAATTATATTTGATTCAAAGCATAAATTACCAAGTGAAGAAAAGTTCTCTTTTGATTATCTTAGAAAAAAAAATATAAAACTATGTGAAACTTCTAGATTTACTATAAAAAAAGATTCAACTAAATTGAGTTTTGATTTTAAAAATATAATGAGAGCTTTTCATGAGATTACTACTAACAATAGTGCAGATTTAGTAGTTTCTGGCATAAGAGAAGAGCATTTTAAAATGTACTCAAAATTTGGAGGAATCCACATTGAAAAAGAGCTAGATTCTTATGGTCATATAGAAGTTCCATTTTTAATAATCTCTTGGAATCCATATGAAGCATCTAAGTTTTTTAAGAGATCTTTTTTAAACTAAATAGTGATGTGAAATTTTTTATCCGTATGTATTTTACGGATAAAATTTTCACATAGACTATTTTTACTTTATATAAAAATCAAGTTTTAAATTCTGAAAGTTTATTGTTAAGTGTTTCAGTCATATCGTTCATGTGTTCAGCTGCTCCTGCAATCTCTTCAACACTTCTTGTATTTTGAGTTGATAGTCCGTTTATATCTGCAATACTTTTGATAATACTGCTTATTTCATCTCCTGTTTTGACATAATTATTTACAGTTTTATCTGCCATTTGTGTAGCGCTTCCCATAACTGTTGAAAGTCCATTTATCTTCTCTTCTACACTTACAGCTGTATAGCTTAACTCTTCTACTTTTTTACTATTATTTGTCATTTGTTCACTTGAGTCCATAATTGATTGAACTATAACATTTATTGTGGCATTTATTTCAATTAGGCTTTTTTGAGTTCTTTCTGCAAGTTTTCGTACTTCATCTGCAACAACGGCAAACCCTCGTCCATGGTCTCCTGCTCTTGCGGCTTCTATTGCAGCATTTAATGCTAGAAGATTTGTTTGGTCTGCAATGTCACTTATAACAAGAAGTACATCTTTTACTTGTTCAGTATCGCTACTAAGCTGTTGTATTTTACCAGCTAGTTCTATCTCTGTTGCTGCACTTACTTGTATGTCTTTGGTCAAACTAAAAATTGCTTCATTAGCTTCTTTTAGTGATATATTTGCTTTTATTAAATCTTCTTTAGATAATTTAGCATCATCTATACTACTTGTCATTTCCTCTTGTATTACACAGGCATCTTGTGTTGTATTGTTGACTATGGAAGTTGATTCTTCTACTAGTTTGCCAACTTCTAATGAAGTAGTTGAAAGTTCATGTGCTATAGACGAGTTTTCACTTGATAGATTTTTTGCATCAGCTATAAGTATTCTTACTTTTTCTATAAAATTATTTATTTGTACACTAGCTTGTGCAATTTCGTCTTTACTAAAAATATCTAGTTTTCTTGTAAGATCACCATCACCACTTGAAAGACTTCTAGTTCTATTTATCAAATCATTTAGTGGATTAGAAACTGTTTTTTTAACAACTATCCAAGTAATAAGCATTATAATCAGTGTTATAATTATGGCAGCTATGATAAGATATGTTCTTAATCGTGTATTTGCCTTTTCAAAGTCAGCTAAGTTTGCTTCTCCTACAAGTATCCAATTCCATTTTTCAAATGTGACAAATTGAACCGCTTTGTGTAAACCATTTTCTTTGTATTCCATATAACCATTCTTTTTTTCTATAATTTGATTTGTTATATCAGAAACAATATTTTGTCCTTTTTTATTTTTGTGAATATCATATTTTTTATATTTTGTATTTATAGTATAAAAATAACCATTTTCACCTAGTTTAATGCTATCTATTTTTTTTGATAAGGCTTCTAACCCTTTGGTGAAATCGTAACCTACAAAGGATATTCCTATTACATTATTGCTAGAGTCAATTATTGGAGCATATACAGTTATGTAGTCTTTTCCAAAAAGTTTTGCACTTCCTGTGTAAATTTCTTTGTTAAGTATGTGTTTGTAAGCGGCACTTTTATATTTTCCTAGGTAAGTACCAATAGCTCTTTCGCCATTTTCTTTAAGTAATGATGTTGAAATACGTACAAAATCATCACCATCTTTTACAAAGATTGTAGCAACATCTTTTGTTTGTTTTTTGAAAGTATCTACAGCTTCAAAGTTGTTGTTTATAACCTTTCCCTCAGAGTACAAAACTGGAGTAGATACACCAGCTATATTAACTCTTTTTTCCAAATCAATACTAAAACTTCCTAAGTCATCTATGAACAAATGAAGTACCTTTGTAGCTCCAATTTCTATTGCACTATTATAAGTGTCAATCATCTCTACCACAAGTTTTGTACTTGAAGAGAGCTTCAAATTGGTCTCTTCTTTAATATAACCATTCAAATAATTACTTATGAAAGTAATAAAACCTATCATAGCCACGATAATTACTGTAACTTGTATATACGTCATCTTTTTACTAATAGAACTAAACACTATCCAACCTTTTATCTTAATCTAGTATTAGTTTACCAAATTAATCCTAAAAGTTAACTTTTTTATTATTTATCACTTATTAATTGATAATAAAGTTTTATACTCCTCTAATGCAAAATCATCTGTCATCCCACTTATGTAATCTACAATAAGTCTGACTCTATGATACCACTCAAGTATTTTAAATGACTCTAAATTTTCTTTATCAAGATTTTTAACATCATTGCTATATGCAACAATTTGTTTTGCTGAAATTCTTTTTATTAGTCGCATAGATATAAAACAATCAATTTCATCATCTTGTAATAATGTTTTAAAATCATCAGAGTTTAATTCTAAAAGTGGCTTATATACGTCTAGTAAACCATTGATGATGGCATAACCTTGAAGTTCCAATGTTTGCACACTTTTATCTTGATAAATATACTTGCTCGATATGTTTTGTAAGATTTTAATAGCTTTATAAAATTTGCTTTTTTTATCGTATTCAAGTAATGCTGAATTGAACTTTCCATTAAAAATATCTTCATGATTGTCTATATAAATATCTACTACATGGTAAACTAATGAAGTTACTAATTTTGCTCTTACTAGAGTAAAAAACATGCTAAATTGATAAGGCTCATCGTTTTTTTTTGCTTGGTCGTATCTTTTTTGAATTACTTCTAAAAGATAGTCTTCCTTTTCTTTTTCGCACTCTTTTTTTATAAGATTGTAGACATCATCAAGGCTTAATATCCCTTTTTCTACAGAGTCTTCCAAGTCAGCAGTCAAATATGATATATCATCAGCAGCCTCCATAATATAGGTTATAGGGAACCTATGCCCACTCTTTACATGTAAAGTTTTTTGAATTTTTTGAATAAATTCTTTTTCACTATAGTAAAAGCCTGGTTTCTTCTTTAGGTAATTTAAATTATCATCTTTTGAAGGTATATTTTCATATGCACCTCTAGTGTACTTAAGTACTGACAAAATTTGTGTATATGAAAGGTTTAATCTTTGAAGCTTGGTTATGACACGCAGAGCTTGTGCATTGCCGTCGTAGTTGCATATATCTTTGCCTAGTTTTTCTTTTAGTTCTTGCACTTTTTCACTATTACATGTAAATCCATTTAAAATATTTAAAGCATTGTTTTTTAGCCACTTATTTATGGTCTGTTCTGCAAAATGCCCAAAAGGAGGATTACCAATGTCATGAAGTAAGCTTGTCATTTCCGCAGTTGATACAAAAGCATTCTCCAACTCTTGAAGTTTGTATTTTTCTAAGCCCTGTTTTTTTAGTTTAGTTAAAATTGTTTTTGTTATAAAACGAGCATTTTGAGAAACTTCTAGTGAATGAGTAAGCCGTGTTCGTATAGAAGCATTTAGTTCAAGTGCAAATACTTGTGTACGCTTTTGTAGACGTCTAAGAGCAGGAGCTGAGAGTATGCGACCTCTGTCACTTTCTATAGAAATGTCAATATCTGTTGAAGGGTAAAATTCTCTATCTAAGGTTAATTTTTTTGTGTAATCAATCATTTATTTCCTTCTTTTTTGTTTTTGTAGAGTATATTTGTTTACAAATTATAGCAGAAGCATATTAGTAACATATGTATATGTTATTTAAGTAAGGTGGTTTTTGCGTAAAACTTACACTTAACTAACACTTCTAGATTATAATATTTGTTATTAATAGCGGGTTTTTGTAATCATTCAATTATGAAGATTTGTTTGTGTATAAAAAGGAATATAATGAATTTTTTACTCAATGATTGTGTTAAGATGGAGTCATTTTTTGGGACAAAAGTTTGTAGTGAAGTGGGTATAAAACAAAACTATTGGAAACTAATAAGTCATACAGGTAAGGTTATCAGAAAAAGAGAGATTACTCATCTTGCTTCTAATGGGAGTGAATTACAATTATTGGTTAAATTTGGTGATGAGGTTGATAAGTACAATTTATCTTGTCACAATGAAGAAAAAAATGCATTTTGGATATTAGATTCTGATTTAGAATTAATAAGCACTAAAAGTAGCGCTTAAATACAATACTATGTTAATGAGTAAAGTCCACAATCTTTGCAATATCTTAATTTTTTTAACTTTTTAACTTTCCCATCATAAGATAGTTCTGGGTTGTCTATCAACTCTATATTTGTTGAATCACATTTTAAACACCTGTTTTTATTTTTTCTTTGTAGTTTTCTTTTTGAAAATACATTTACAAATTCTGATGCAAATATGCCTCCAGGAATCGCAATAAAGGCAATGCCTAGGATAGAAACCAGTGCTGTTATGAATTTGCCTAAGGTAGTTATGGGATACATGTCGCCATAACCAACTGTTGTTAATGTAGCAACAGCCCACCAGAGTGTTTGTGGGATGTTTGTAAATACTTCTGGTTGTGCCTTATGTTCTGATTCAAAGACTATAAAAGATAGGAAAATTATGATTGCAAAAGTACAAAAAAGAAGCACAATAAATTCTTCTTTTTTTGAAGAGAGTATGTGACTGATAACTTTTACAAATTCTGCTTGTTTTTTCATCCTAAAAAGTCTAAAAATCCTAAAAAAACGTAAACTTCTAATAAAAGTACTGTTAAAATCAAAACCAATAAAAAAATATGGAATAATCACGATTAAATCAATGATAGCATAAGCAGATGTCATGTACTTTAACTTGCCATGAAATCCACGGTATTTTTTTAAACTTCCTGAGGCATAAAGACGAAATCCATATTCAAATACAAAAATAGGCATTATGATATGTTTGATTGAAGACAAAATAAAACTATATTTTTCATTGTATTCATCTATAGTAGAAATCATTAATGAGACAATACTGACGATTATAAGAACATATATAAAGATATTTAAACCATATGAATATTTGTTTTTTTCAGGCTCTTCTAATAGAGCATATAATTTATTTTGTAATGCCAACATTATCTCCTGAAATTTTACATCAAATTAGTGTAGACCTAAAATTCCTAAAATCATAATAGGTCCAACAACAGCAGATATTACTCCTATGAGCATAAAATCTTTGGAAAAGAGTTGCCCTGAAGAGAAAGCTATTGCGTTTGGTGGAGTAGATACAGGAAGCATCATAGCACAAGATGCACATAGAGCCACTGAAATTACTATGAATGAAACTACACTATCTCCAAGAGAACCAACAAGAGCTACTACAAGTGGTAACATGATATTGGTTGCAGCTGTATTGCTCATGAAATTTGAAACCAATACAACAATAGAAGCGAATATAGCCACTATTACATAAACGCTTAAACCATCTAGGCTAAATTGAGCACCTAACCAGCTGTCGAGTCCAGTTTTTGCAACTCCTGAGCCAAGTGCCAAACCACCGATAATAAGTATGATTACATCCCATCTAATCTCTCTTACATCTTCAGTATCAATTACACCAAATAGGCTAAATATAACTACTGGAAGCAGTGAAACGACAGGAGTTGGTATGTGGTGAAATGGTCCAGTAAGCCATAGTAAAATTGTCATAGCAAATATTACTATAACCAAAATCTTTTTCCAACTTGGAATGGTAGGAATTGGAGTAAAGTCTGTAGTAGAGTCATCATAATGCTGAACTTTTTTCATTTGACTAATATCTATTATATCTTCATTCGAAGGATAAGCTTTTAGTATAACAAATCTTAAAATTAGAACAATTAATATTGCTGGAGGAAGAGCCAAAAACATCCATGATACAAATGAAGGAGCATTGTCACCTAAAATACCAACTGCAATTGCATTTGGAGGTGTGCCAATAATAGTACCCATTCCTCCAATATTTGCGGAAACTACAATGGCTAATAAAATTGCTTTTTGAAATGGATTGTCTTTTCTCATATTTTTAAGTATTGGTATTAGCATGGTCATCATCATAGCTGTAGTTGCAGTGTTTGAAATAAACATAGATAAAACAAAAGTAATAAGCATAAGTCCTGAAAGAACATTTTTGGGTTTATTTCCAAAGTAAAAAAGAATTTTTTTTGCAAGCCACAAGTCCAATTTTGTTTTAGATGCGGCAATTGCTAGAATGAAACCAGCAACAAATAAAAATACTAAAGGAGAAGACCAAGGTTTTAAAAAGTACATCCACTCTTTTGAGCCACTACTAAAATCAAAATCGTGAAAACCTAAAAACATGATTTCTAAAGCGATAATTAAAAATGATACTGCAAAAGCAGGAACAGCTTCACTCATCCATAAAGATGCAGAAAATACAATAATAAAAAGCATGTATGTAGATTGATTATTTAATCCTGTATAAACAGGAATAAAAGCGATAAAATATGCAATTAAAAAAGAGATAATAAATTTAATTACTGAACTCTTGACTGATATTTTAAACCTATGATTGAGAATTTTGGAGACATAATGTCTGGTATCTAACATAATATATTGCCTGTTTACTATAAATTTACTCAATTTGAATTGTACCCCTTTAAATATATAATAAAACTTAATTTTTATTATAAGTCTTATCTGGTGGGTTTTAGGACTATTATTTTACTTTTATTTTCTAGTTTTCAAATAGATAGTCTTTCTTTTTATATAGTGTTTTTTAGATATAATAAAGAAGAAATAAAAGAAGGAATATTTATGTCGTTTGAAAAACTAGGCTTAGTGCCTGAATTATTCACCACTGTTGGTGAACTAGGCTATACAAAAGCAACACCTGTGCAAAAAAAAGTTATCCCATTAGTTCTAGATGGTAAAGATGTGATGGCAACAGCCCAAACAGGTACAGGAAAGACAGCTGCATATGCACTTCCTATTTTACAATTATTGGCTAAAAAAGAGACTAAAGAGAAAACAAAAAGAGCAATAAGAGCGCTTGTTTTAGTTCCAACTAGAGAACTTGCAGCACAAGTTGGAAAAAGTATTGAAAGCTATGGTAAAAAGCTTAAATTACAGAGTTGTGCTATTTATGGTGGTGTTAAATTTACTCCACAAACCAAGAAACTTGAACGAGGCATCGATATTTTGGTGGCAACTCCAGGGCGTTTAATGGAGCATATTAAACAAGGTAATCTTAATCTTTCTAAGGTAGAAATCCTTGTATTTGATGAATCAGATAGAATCTTAGATATGGGATTTTGGGAAGAAATTGTCACTATTTCACAGATGGTTCCTCAAAAACGTCAAACACTGCTTTTTTCTGTTGAACAGAGTAAATCTGTTAAACGATTTTCTGAGCTGACTTCGATTAAACCTATTAACGTTACGATAAACAATCAAGGTGATTTGGCAAAAAAAGTTAAACAAACCATTTATGTGTGTGATCAAGATAAAAAAACAGCACTATTGTCATTTATGATTGGTTCACGCAATTGGCATCAAGTATTGGTTTTTACAAAAACCAGAGCAAGTGCAGACGAAGTAGGTGAATACCTTGAAAAAAGTGGTTTAAAAACATTGATTTTACATGGTGATAAAGCCCATTCTCAACGAACTAAAGCACTTAAAGATTTTAAAGCTGGAAATATTCGTGTTCTTGTGGCTACTGACATTGCTTCACGTGGTCTCGATATTGAGGATCTTCCTCATGTAATTAACTATGAGCTTCCTGGTGACGCTGAAGACTATATTCATAGAATTGGCAGAACTGGACGTGCTGGAAATGAGGGTGAAGCTATTTCTTTGGTTTGTAAAGAAGAAAAAAGTGTTTTAAAAGAGATTGAAAGACTACTGAAATATGCACTTCAAGTAGAATTTTTTGAAGGTTATGAGCCTAAAGATTGGATTGAAAAAGAAGCAAGAAAACATACACTCAGAGGAAAAATTGAGCGAAGCCAAGAAAAAAGAAATAAAACTGCAAATAATGTTGTTGGTATGAGAAAGAAAAAAGCAAATGACAAAAATGCTCAGAAAAAAGCAACTATGAAGAAAAGAAAAAATAGCAAAATGAAAGTATCGACTCAAAAAAAATAGAAACTCTAAAAGGAAAACAATGACGATAAAAGAGTTAAATGCCATCGAAATTATTAAAATGGTTTTGGGTGATAAACGAGAGCTTGTAAAAAGTAAGGAAGAGTTATCAGTTCTTTTAAAAAAAAGAATGACTAAAAAAGAGCTAGAAGTTTTAAATGCTAAGGTTGAATGTATCACTCCCGAAGTTGTGATGAAAAGTTTAAACATAGATGTCTTAAGATATGAAAAACTTCTTAAAGGTGCTATCAAAAAAATTAAAAATGAATCTGTCCATGGCGATTTTTTTTACAAAAAATTAAAAACCTGAATAGAATTAATGAAAAAAAGTGAGAGTGTCTAAGTTCTCACTTTTTTAATCTAATCTATCGTTTCGTAAACTTCAACTTCAGGACGGCCACTAAACCAATCTCTTGGTGGCATATTTTCGTGTGATTTTGCAAATACATCACTTTTTGTATAATCTAAAAAACTTTTCATATCTTTCCAAGTTGTTTCTATTGTAAAATTGTTATTTTTAGAAACATGAGGCATATGTTGCGGAGCTAAAAGCTTCATGGCTATAAAACCAGATTGCTCTTCAATTTGATGTTTTGTCACTGCAACTTTAAGATGAGCTGAGTATTGCTCATTAAACTCTAGTTTGATTGGAAATTTTGTAAAAACTATTACCACTTTAATCCTTTTATGAGATATTTTAGGAGAATATATATCTCCTGTCTTAAATTATAACTAAATAGTTCAAATGGATTATAAATCAAGAAATTGAAAATAATTATTTTAAATTTTTTCATAATATTTTTTTATATTTAGATATAATTCATTATGAAAAAAACAAATGAACTCATCACCAAAGATATAAAAAAATTAATTGTACAAATTGCAATTCCGTCAAGTGTAGGCCTATTTTTTAACACAATGTATAACGTAGTAGATACATTTTATATTGGTCAAATATCAACAGCAGCCATCTCTGCACTTACTTATAGCTTTATGATTTTCTTTATGCTTTTATCTATAAGTTTTGGTTTATCGTCTGCAATTACCGCGTACGTAGGTGGGGCACTTGGGAAACACAAAAAAAATATGGCTCAGGTTTATGCATCAAATGGTATAAGTTTGTTTATACTTATCTCTCTTATTTTATCTGTTATTAGCTTTTTACTTTTGGAGTTCATATTTGTTTCAATAGGCGCATCTGGTAAGGTTCTAGAGTACGCACTTGAATATACTTACATAATACTTTTAGGCATTTTCCCAATGCTTATAGGACTAGGAGCTAATGCGGTTTTAATAGCCCTTGGCGATACTAAAAGTTATAGAAATATCTTAGTAGTTGGATTTATATTAAACCTAATCCTTGATCCATTGTTTATATATGGATTTTCTTTTATCCCTGCATTTGGGATTAGTGGAGTTGCAATTGCAACAGTTTTGATTCAGTACATAACACTTTTTTATATGATGTATAGATTTTATCTAACAAAACTTTTTAATGTATCACTATTTTTTAAATCTACACCCAATATAAAAGTTTATAAACATTTACTAAAACAAGCTATTCCTACTAGTTTAAATATGTTTTTAATGTCATTTGGAAGTATGATTGCTATGTACTTTATATCTACATATGGGTTTAAAGCGGTTGCTGCTTTTGGAATTGGATATAGAGTTGAACAGATTATTTTGCTTCCAATGTTGGGTCTAAATACAGCTGTTTTATCTATCGTATCAAACAACTTTGGTGCTAAAAACTTTGATAGGATAGATGAAGTTATATATAAAGCTTCAACATATGGTTACATAATGAGTGCCATAGGTGTAGTTTTGATTGCCCTATTTGGAAAGTATATGATTATGGTATTTGATACAGATATAGAGGTAGTAGATATCGCATATACGTATATAGTATTTGAAAGTTTTATATTCTTTTCATTCATTACATTGTTTATATCAAACTCTACTCTTCAAGGTATCAAAAATCCATTTATGATACCTTATATTGGTTTTTATAGACAGATATTTATGCCTTTGATTCTGTTTTTCTTAGTTGTAAATATTTTTCATTTATCAATTATATATTTATGGATAAGCATGTTCATTACTATGACTAGTGCGGCAATTTTTATGAAAATATATACAAAGAAAAAATTAGAGCTTGCTCGTTTAAACGATAAAAACTAAATATTTAAACATTGCTCTTCTTAGTTTAAATTTTCTTGAGTCTTTTAAAGTTTATCTTAATTGATGTTGAATTTAAAAACTTAAAAGTTCTTGTTGATCCTTATACATTTCATCAAACATACTAGAAATCTCATCTAGGGTGCAAACTGCCGAAGTTAGAGGATCAAAGCATAATGCTTGTTTTAATAGTTTCAGGTCCTTTTTTAAAACACCTTCAACCAAAAGTTCTTGAAAAAGTATATTAGTTTTATTTAATGAAGCACAAGCATTTGAGAGATTTGTAACGCGGCAAGGCTTTATCCCATTTTTATCTACAAAAGCAGGTATTTCAACGATACTGTGTAAAGGTAAGTTTGGAACATAATTGTCATTATTTGTATTTATATTTACCCTTATTTTTTTATTATTCATTATTGCATTTATGATTTTTGGTGCATTGAAGATATTTTCTTTTACGGTTATTGTTGTTTTATCACTTATTTCATCTTCCATTTGTCTTGTCATTAATTTAACTTTTTCACGTTCTAAATTTAACAAATTCCATCTAATTGGCAAGAATTTTTTTGTAAGTTTTTCATTTTTTTTAAAATATGGTAGATAGTCACTTAAATGCCAATGATTTGGCGTACAAAAGTAGTCAAAAGTTTTTAATAATTCTACTCTTACTAAATCTTCTTTTTTGACTTTTTCATCATTAACAAGTTTTCTGATTTTTGGGTATAAATCTTCTCCATTTAAACTTATTTTTGTAATCCAAGTCATATGATTGATTCCAGCAAACTCAAACTCTACATTTTCACTAATCTTAGAATTTACTATGTCATGTCTTTTTTTATTTTCATCTGGATTAGAAATCCACTTGTCTTCACCTAAAAAGCCAAGAATCTGTGCTACTGTAGATTGAACTGCATAACAAAGTCCAACAATATTTATAGACGTTGTCTCTTTTACAGCTTTAACCATTGGTGCTAATGGATTTGAATAATTTAACAAAAGTGCATTAGGACATAGTTTTTCCATTTTTTTTGCAATATCTACAAGTACTGGGATATCTCTCATTGCTCTAAACATACCTCCAGGTCCCATTGTATCTCCAGCATCTTGGTCAACACCATATTTTAAAGGTATTAAAAGATCCTTTTCCCAAACTTTTATCCCTCCAACAGTAAAAGCTGTTATTACAAAATCTGCATCGCGTAAAGCTTCCTCTAAACATAGTGTTTTTATTACTTTTGCTTTTGTATTTTCTTGTTTAATTAATTTTTGTGTAAAATTATATGTAAAATAAAGTTTGCTTTTATTAATGTCATGTAAAACAAAAGTTGAATCTTTCACCTTATCATAAGAAAACATTGCGCATAAAAGTTGCCTTGCAAAAGAACTGCTTCCTGCTCCTATTAATACTATTTTATTCATACTTTTCCTTTGTTCAGTATTTTTGCATGTACGCATACAGCTATTAAAATTATAACACCATAAATAAATCTTGTGTAAAAACCATCTAATCCCATGGCTATTATTCCTGATTCAATTATTCCAATTATTATTGCTCCAATAAATGTACCAAAAATCGTTCCGCTTCCACCAAATACGGAAGTACCACCAATAAAAATAGATGCAAAAACTAAAAGTAAATATCCTTCTCCATTTGTAGGCCACCAATTAGCCATCTCTAAAGTTAATAATACAGCACAAAATGAGCTCATAATTCCCATTTGTATAAAAAGGATTATTCTTGTTTTATCTGTATTTATTCCCATCATATTTGCAGCTTTTTTGTTGTCACCTATAAATAAAACTGAATTTCCAAATTTATGTTTAAAAAGGATAAACCAAATTAAAACTGCAAATAGAATTACCCAAAAACTTTGCGCAGGAAAAAAGCCAAACCATCTTCCTGTAAAAAGGTCTGATATAAAACTTTCTTTTATTTCCATAATACTTAAGGCTGTTCCTCCACTTAAAATCATTGCTAAGCCTCTAAATAAAAACTGACTTCCAATGGTTGCTATTATGGATGGAACACCTATTTTTACAACTATTAATCCATTAAATAAGCCTGCAAAAAAACCAAATCCAAGGCAGAGGAAAAAGGCAATGAATGTGTTATCGAAACTTAAATAACTTTGCGCAAAAATATAGCCACTTACAGCCATAATGGAAGGAAAAGAAAGGTCTATTTCTTTTGCGATAATCAAAGGTGTTAGAGACAAGGCCAAAATCATTGAAAAAGGAATTATAGATAGGTATGATATATAAATTCTACTTTGTAGAAACACTTCAGGGACGGTGGTTATAAAGAGTGTCAAAATTACAAAGAGTATGACAAGAATTGATATTTGGTATATATATTTTTCTTTCATTGATACTCATTTTGTATTGTTAAAAGTTTACTTTGAAGTTCAATTAAACTAATATCATCTTTTTTTATATCAGCTTTAATTTCCCCTCGCTCAAGTATGATAAATCTATTGCTAACTTCATAAGCATGTGAAATATTGTGAGTAATCAGAATACAACTTTTTTCATGTTCTTGTAAAGTTTTTATAAAATTTAAAACTTTGCCTACCTCTTTTATAGCCAAAGCTGTTGTTGGCTCATCAAGTATTATTACTTTTGAGTCAAAATAAATAGCTCTCGCAATTGCCAATCCTTGTCTTTCCCCACCAGATAAAGAGCTGACCTTTGAGTTAGGATTTATTCCAACACCTCTTAAGCCTAAAAAGTTTTGAAGTAGATGCATACTTACTTCTTGCTCTTTTTTTATATTTATAAATCCAAAAGTATTTGTAATCTCTCTGCCTAAAAAAATATTTCTAAAAATCTCTTGTTCTAATCCAACAGAAGATTCTTGGTAAACAGTTTCAAAACCTAAATCTCTTGCATTTTTTATATCGTAGTTTTTAAGGTTTACTTTTTTTTCATTTATAATAAGTTCTGCTTTATCAAATTTCTCTAAACCAGAAAGACACTTAATTAATGTCGATTTACCAGCTCCATTATCTCCCAAGAGGGAGATAACTTCGCTTTTATTAAGTTTAAAATTAATATCTTTTAAAACTTGAGTTTTTCCATAAGTTTTAAAAGCATTTTTAAGATTTAAAATTTCGTTCAATATTATCTAATACCTTTTTTTGCTAAAGGTGCAATAATGTTGATGTTTTTGTTATCAATAAATCCTGCACCTGTGTCAATATTTAGCCCTGAAAAACCATATCTTTTACTAAGTGCTAATTGTACAACTGATAAATATCCTTGTAAAAAAGGTTGTCCGTCACCAATTAAATCTACATAGTTATTCTCAACTGCATGGATTGTTGCAGGCGATAAAGAATAACCAGCAATATAATAATCATCGGCACTAATGTTTGCTATTTTTGAGAAGTTTTCCATTTGTGCAGTTAATCCACCATGGTCAATCAAAATAAGCTTTGTTTTTGGATTCTTAGTAATATATGCAGTAAATACAGAAGCACCTAAAACAGGATCTTTATTTATCTCATTTGAAATTTCAATATAGTTTACTTTAATTCCATCTCTTTCAAGCTCTTCTATCATACCTTTAGCTCTAAGACCTCTTGTTGGTTGAGATAAAAGTCCCCAAACCATAGCAATATCACCTTTTTTAAGTTTATTTCTTAAAACAGCTTCTTTAGCTAATGCTATACCACTTGTATAGTTGTTAGTTCCAACATATCCAAACCCATTCGCAGTATATTTACTTTGAAGTTTTGGTAAAGGTGTATCTAAAGTAGTAACTAAAATACCATCATCAATAGCTTTTTTTACAAGAAGAGAAAAAGCATTATCTCCTGGGTGTCCCATAATTGCAACAGCATCTGCGTTTGATGCAATTGCTTTTTTAAAGTTATTAATCATTTTTGAAGATGACCAATCAGAATAATAGATTCTCAAATCTACACCTAAATCTTTTGCTGCCATTTTAGCACCATTCGCAACAATGTTGGCATAATTGCCACCAACACTTCCTCCTGCATCAAAATATATTTTGATTTTATCACTTGCAAAAATTGTAGATGCAAGTATAGCTACTAAGAAAATAATTTTTTTCATAGTTGTATCCTTAAAATGAGTTTTTTGAGTTTTTCACGAATGAAGCATAGTAGTGAAGAGAAGATTGCTAAATTGTGTACCTAAACTTAGGTCTAAACGTGATTTTTCACGTCGTGGAAGTATAATATTATATTTCTAAAATTAACATAAATCATAAAGAAAAGAGTCAGATTTAAAACAAAATACTACTTTGAAATCTTTACGTTCTTCAATATATCCAAAATCTTCACCATCGCCAAAGTGTCAAGTTCACAGTAAGCCAACAACTGTTTTCTCACTACTTCTTGCTCTTTTAAACTCTTTACATGTAAAGAAGCAAATGCTCTCATGGCTTGGCTTCCATTTTGTATCCCTTCAAGTTCTTTATATGCTTTTTCAAATTCTGGAACTAGGGCAGGTAAAACGTACTTAATAGAGTAGCTTCCTTGCATGCTTGGGCTTACATAGTGCTTTTTTTGAAAGGGAACCATTAAGTCTTTCATATTGTCGTGAATATCCATAAGTCTTTGCGACAAGTCTTCAAACTGTTCTGCAAGTTTTTTTATGACACCTTTTTCAAAGCTCATGTTGTAGGCTAGGGTGTTTACATGTAAGGGTATGTCATGAACTAGTTGTTCGGCTAAGGCTCTTCGTGGGTCAGCTCCAATTTTTGCTAAAAACTCATAATGAGCCAAAGTCCCATCTTCATGCTCTACATGTAAAGAGTATTGAAAGGGTATTTGTTGGTACGGACTAATGCCTTTGTACAATGGTACAGCTTGTTGATATGTTTCAAAGTCTAAGTAGTAAAGCTCATAGTTCAAACTCTCACAAAACTCTTTTATAGGCTTTACATGTATATGTGTTTCACCTGATTTGTAGTTTTTTACTGCCTCAGCTTGGTTAGCTGTCATAGCAAAGTCATCAGGTACATCAGCTATGTTAACTATGCCTTTTTCATACAACTCTACTTGCTTTTTACTTCCAAGATTAAAAATATTAAACACGCTATACGAAGGAATACCCCGTTGAGTTTTCCAGCAATACTCTTTAGCATCACACTCATAAGGCTTTTTACAATGTTTTCCTATGTCTATGTTAGGTTCATGCTCTTTGTCATCAAGATAGGCATTAAACTCGCTCAAAACTGTAGGAATATTTTCTTGCAAAGCTAAAACTTCTTCACTTACGTCCACGACACAAAATAACTCTTTTAAATCTAGTTCTTCACCTCGAACATAAGATTTGTTTACATGTACAACAAAAGCACTCTTGACACTAAACCCAAGATTTTTAAGCACATAGTACTGTATGGAAACATCATGCAAATATATATCTTTTACAGAGGTTGAGCTTTTAACCTCATAAATAGAGACTTTATTACCCTCTACATGTAAGACATCTACCATAACCAAAATACCCTCGTAGTTAAATGTAGCTTCGTAAATGTAGGGTATATTTTCATCTATGTAATTCTGCGTTGAAGTTATCATTTCATCATAGTTTTTTGTATAGGCTACTTCTTTGCCACCTTCAAAAAGTTGACAAGCTAAATCACCTACTAAGTTTCCTGTTTCAAATACTGCTTGTGCAGAAACGTCTGGCGGAGTAAGTACTTTTTTCTTGTACTTTTTTAGCCATAAAGACTTTGGGCATTGTATGGCTCTGGTGTAGAGGGATTTTGACAGGTTCATTGATTTATTAATCTCCATCATCTCTAATGTTGCCTTCGTGTTTTGGGTTAGCATCACGCCATATCTTTGGACTCATTGTAAAACTATTAAGCCCAGCTTCTTTTCTAAACCCATCGAATTCGATGGGTTTAAAATCACGATTGTAAAGATGCTTCCAAATACCTAAAAATTCGATAGTGTTACGGTTTCTTAGCCAATTACGGATTATATCATTGGCTTCACTATCTTCTTTGTATTTTGCAATATCAGTTAGTGAAATATAGTCATTTTTGTTAATAGACACACTTTTATCTAAAACTGTTATATTTGCCATGTATATCCTCTATTTTCATATAATAACATTTTTAAATGTATATATTTAAAAAAATTGCATATTACAATACTTAACATCACTCTTGTCGATTTTTCTTGAACTTACATCCTTTTGTATTATAATTTTTTCTTACTAGGTTTTCTATCTTTAAAATCTTTTGTAGCATCTTTAACTGTATCTAATACAAATGTATTTTCTGCAATTATACGTTCTAAAATAACATTAACCAGCACAGTTTGATTTGGTATCAACAAATGCTCTAATTCTATGTTTTCTGATCTAAACTCTGCTGGGAAATAATGACTAAAACCTTCATCAGGTCTAGCCACAATTCTAATACCTAGTTTTCCATCTTTAATTTCTTTTAATTTACTGTAGTTTATATAGTAAGTTAAATTTCCACTTAAGTTATTTTTTTGTCTATCTACAAAAAAACCTTTTGGAAAATTACTTGGTTCATAGTCATTTCCAGCCAATAAAAGCATATCATAGTCATGAATTTCATTACCAAAATTATCTTCTACATTAAAAACAAACATTATGAATTTATCACTTTTTTCTTGAGCACTTTTTGTTCTCACTGTCATATTATTTGATAATTCATTATATTCTTTAAACGTGTTTACATGTAACGATTCTAAGATAGAAGTAACTACAGGTTTAACAACATTTTTTTTCTTGACACTTTTCATTATTCCATATTTATCACCTGAGTGACTTGCACCTTTTATAACTTCAAAAGCACAATTAGTAGATTTTTTAATTTCACCTTTTATTTTTAAAGGATAAGCTTTTACAATTCTCCCATTAGTATTTGCATCAATAATTTCATTATTACAATCTTGTTTAAATACAACTTTTTGATAGTTCATATTGGCACCAGATAAACGAACAACACCATCACTACCTTTTTCAACTAAGTAATGATTAATAAAGTCATAAAAATGCTTATCTATTTTTTCACCACTTAATACAAAAGGATAAAATGTATTTTCATAAGAAAAATCTAAACAAGAGCTATTCAAGTTCCATTGTCCTTGGCTTCCTAATTGTAGCCAATTTAAAACGCCAACACCTGGTTCAATGTCATTCCACCAAGCGTTTATTCGTCCAACTTTCTCTTTGCCCAAAATTGCTAAAGCAGAACCGTGGTTTGCAGGAGCAAGCATAATAAGGTGTGTTAAAGGAATTTCAGTTAAATTGTTTTTATAAAACAATTCAATCCATAACCTCATAACAGGCCCACCAGTTGAATGAGTAATACAAGCAAAAGGCAGATCTCCAAGCTTTTCAACTCGTGCTTTTTCAAAAGCACGAGCAATGTCCTCTAATGTAACTTCATCATGAAAACTAATATACTCTCCAAGATAAATATTTTCTATTTCTAGATTTAATGACTCTGACGCTTCACGCTCTAATACTTGTGGCAAATCTCCATAAGTTTCGGTTGAAGTAACACTCCAACCATGGATGAATACTAGTTTCATTTCATTTCCTTATATTATAAAATAATTTTTGCAAACTAAAGAACTAAGGGTCGAGGACACAACCCTTTACCTAATACCTATAGATACTTATGAAATCATAGCAGGGGATATTTTTAATATCTTGCAATTTTTGATTGTTTGTATCTATTTTTTATCTTAGTTATTATATCTTTATTTTTTTGTATTAAATCTTAAGTATATATAAAATGTTCTTGTAGTGTTCTATTTTTTTTTGAAATGATTATTTTTTCTTTTAGCTTGTTGTTTTGTTTTGGTATTTTTTGAAAAATCTTTATGACAAATTTGTCAAAGTGTGATCTAATGGACCTCGTCCTTTTCCTATATTTAAGTTCATTTTGATTGCACTTGTAATATATATCTTTGCTTTTTCTACACTATCAATAATATTGAATCCATTTGCTAAATTTGAAGCAATGGCACTTGAAAGTGTGCATCCTGTTCCATGTGTATTTTTATTATCTATTATCTCTTCATTAAACCAATAACATTTTTTATCTATAAATAATAAATCGCTTGCAGTTGTCTTTAAATGACCTCCTTTAATCAACACTGCCGCATTGCAAAATTCTGATATGATTTGTGCTGCTTTTTTCATATCATCTTTGTTTTGTATTTTTATTTCAGATAAAATTTGAGCTTCATATATATTTGGAGTAATTATGGAGGCTATTTTAAAAAGTTTACTTTTTAGTAAAAGGATTGCTTCATCATTTATTAATATACTTCTACTAGTTGAAACCATAACGGGATCCACAACTATGTTTTTTGCTTCTACTTTTAAAAGATAATCACTTATTAATTCAACAGTTTTAGCATTTGCAAGCATACCTATTTTAATTGCATCTGGATAAATATCGGAAAATACAGAATCTAGTTGTTCACTTATGAAAGACAATGGTGTTTCTAATATATTGCTAACACCTAAAGTGTTTTGGCTTGTTAGGGCTGTGATGACACTCATACCATAACATTTATGATACATTATTGTTTTTAAATCAGCTTGAATTCCAGCTCCGCCACTACAATCGCTACCTGCAATACTTAAAACTTTTTTCATAAATTATCCTTCTAATTCAATATTTGATTTATTTTTTTGTATAAAATATTTGTACTACTTTTTATATCATAATTATTTATAATTGCTGAAATCAAAGCAACTCCATCAATATGCGTATCTTTTAATTCTCCCATGTTATTTAAGGTGATTCCACCAATTGCAACAACAGGGATTGATACTTTTTGAGTAATTGTTTTTAGTGTATCCAAAGTTACATATTTTGCATCATTTTTTGAATTTGTTTTAAATATTGCTCCAACACCCAAGTAATCTGCCCCTTGTTTTTGTGCTTCTAAGGCTTGAACTTCATTAAATACACTTACGCCAATAATCTTATCAATTCCAATTACATCTATTGTTTTTATAAAACTTTCATCATCTTGTCCTATATGAACTCCATGGGCATCTACTTCATTTGCTAAATTAACATGATCGTTAATTATTAACTCAACTTTCGCACATAGATTCCAGTAAATCCATGAAGTTAATATAAGTATTAAAGCCCATAAATAGGTACATTTAGGTATAATTTTGTTAC
>JADGDR010000015.1 GCA_016744795.1 Sulfurospirillum sp. | reverse complement strand
GTAACAAAATTATACCTAAATGTACCTATTTATGGGCTTTAATACTTATATTAACTTCATGGATTTACTGGAATCTATGTGCGAAAGTTGAGTTAATAACAATGATAATCCTAGAATTTATAGGTTTAATTCTCCAATACTAAGAATGTGGTGGTACAAAAATGTCGCTAATTAACTATTCAAGATATAAATATACACCTGATGAGATGGATGAAAATGAGTTTTTATCCAGATTCGTTGTGAGAAACAGTGAATTTGATGAGATTTTTGAAGACATAAAAGAAGTAGATTATAATGTACCTAATCAACACTATATCATCATAGGACAACGAGGACAAGGTAAGACTACACTTTTGAGAAAAATTATGTTAGAGGTAAAAAAAGATAAAAAGTTATCAAAGTTTTTACTACCAGTAAAGTTTGCAGAAGAGCAGTATCAAATAAGGTCATTGTGTAGACTATGGGAAGAAGTGGCTGATTATCTTCAATCTATATATGGAGCTGAGTTTAAAGATGTACTTGATAAGATGGAAGAGCATTTTGAAGATGAAGATTATGACTTGAAATGTTTTTCATATTTAGAAACTGCCATAAAATCAAAAAAGAAAAAACTTCTTCTTTTGATAGACAATATAGATGAGCTTTTTGGGAAATTAAAAGAGAAAGAACAAAGAAGATTAAGAGAGATTTTGCTTACTTCTTCATCTTTTAGGATTATAGGAGGTTCAACCAAGATGCTAGAACAGCATTTTGACTATGGTAAACCTTTTTATGAGTTTTTTAAGATAGTAAAACTTCAAGGGTTGAACTATGAAGACAGTATTAACTTTTTAAGAGCTATTGGAACAAGTGAACAAAAAAAGAAAATAGAATTAGTTATACACAATAGTCCTGAGCGCATAGAAACTCTTAGACGGCTTACTGGAGGAGTTCCAAGAACATTGGTAATGCTTTTTGATATATTTTTAGATGATGAAGGAGATGCCTTTCAAGATTTACTAAAAGTTTTGGACGAAGCAACACCACTTTATAAACATAGGATGGATGACTTGCCTCCGGCTCTTCAAGACATAGTCCACGCAATAGCAATAAATTGGGATGGAATGCTTACAAAAGAGATAGCTAAAAAAACAAGGCTTACTAGTAAAGTAGTATCTGCTCAACTAAAACAACTTGTTGACAAGTATCAAATAGTAGAGTCAGAATCAACAGGAAAAAATAAAATATATAAAATCCAAGAAAGATTTTTTAATATTTGGTATCTTATGAGATATGGTCGAAAAAAAGATAGACAAAGAGTAGAGTGGCTTGTGAAGTTTTTGGTTTCTTGGTGTACGCCAAAAGAGTTAAATGAAAGAGGTAAAAAACTTATAGTTTCTATAAAAGATGGAAATATACAAGAGTCTCATGTTTATCATATAGGTGAAGCACTTAGTTATGCGGGATTGGATTTAGAAATAGAAGATTTTTCAAAGAGTTACGAAATTTTTTTAAAATCATTGGATAGAAATGCTTCCAATGAAATTATAATGGTGAGTTTAATTTATTTTATTGCAAGAGGACAATACTATAAAACAAAAGAGTTTTTTGAGATGCCAAAGTATAATTTAAAAGAGATATTTAAGCCAGTGTGGTTTTCACTGATGACTTTTATGCAAGATGATTTTCCAGATGAGCTTAAAAAGATGGGAAGTGAGATAAAAGATAGTGTTGATGAAATTATAAAATTAATAAATAAATTAAAAAAGATAGATAATGAGTAACTTTGAACCATATTTAGCCCTAGAAGCCAGTGCAGGGAGTGGAAAGACTTATGCGCTTTCTGTTCGTTATATTTCACTTTTGTATATGGGAGCAAGTCCTGCAAAAATACTTACCCTTACTTTTACAAACAAAGCTGCGGCGGAAATGAAAAGTCGAATTTGTGAAGTTTTAAAAGATTTGGAAAACAGAAGTGAATTAATAGAAATTAGTAAGCAAGTTGGACTTACATGTGAAGAAATTTTAGAACAAAAAGATAAGGTTTTAGAGAAATTTTTAAGTGAAGATTTGTTTATATCTACAATTGATTCATTTTTTGCAAAAATTCTTCGTAAATTCGCACTTAATGCTGGATTTATGCCTGATTTTAAAATTGAAACTGACTCTCTTCACGAAGAGATTTTAGAAAGATTTTTAAGACTTTGCATAAAAGAACAAAAATACAATACTCTTTTAAAATTTAGTATTCATGAGAGTAAAAAGCTTTCAGATATATTTGATTTACTCGATGAATTTTACGACAAAGAGAGTGAATTTGATCCCAAAGGGGTTCAAAAAGCTCTACATGTAAACCCTCAATCTGTTCTTTCTCTCTTAGATGATCTTAAAGAGTTATTCGCAAAGCAAGGGGCAAAAGATAGTGTTTTAAAAACATTTGACGCTGAATCCATAACTGAAGTAATGAAAAAGAAATACCTAGCAAAAGATGATTTAGAGTATTGGCAATACAAAAAGCACGTTACACCTGCAATTAGCGAAGTTTTTGAAACTCTCAAAGAAGTTTTAGAAGAGTATTTAAATGAGCGTGAAAAGTATCTGCTGGGAGAACTTAGTGAACTTTTTTACATATACAAATCGGCAATTCGCTCAACTAATAAGGATCTCTCTACTCTTAGTTTTTCAGATGTTACAAATGCCTTATATACTTTACTTGAAAATGAAATTTCAAAAGACTTTTTGTATTTTAGACTTGATGGCAAGATTGAGCATATTTTAATAGATGAATTTCAAGATACAAACATAATGCAATACAAGATTTTAGCACCACTTATGAGTGAGATAGTTTCAGGTATTGGCTCAAGTGAATTTAAATCTTTGTTTTTTGTAGGTGACATTAAGCAGTCAATTTACCGCTTTCGTGGTGGAGCAAAAGAGCTTTTTAAACATGCTCGTGAAGAATTTGGAGTAAAGAGGGATATTCTTGATACAAATTATAGAAGTAATAAAAACGTAGTAGAGTATGTAAATGATGTTTTTGAACATACTATTAAAGGTTATGAAAGACAAAAAGTAAAAAGTGAAAAAGATGGTTTTGTAGAGGTTTGCTTTAGCGATGAAATAGAAGATATGGTTCTTAGTAAGATAGAGTTTTTCTTAGAAGAGGGAGTAAATCCCAAAGACATAGCCATACTTACCCACCAAAACAAAGATGCAAAAACACTAAAAGATAAGCTAATAAATAACATTAAAAACATAAATGTTCAAACAGAAGCAACAATAAAACTAATAAGTATTCCTATTATTGGGGCTATTTTAGACCTGCTTAAATATGCTTATTTTAAAGATGAAATCTATAAACAGAATTTTTTAGTAGCTATTGGTTTTGATTGGCGAGAATCTATTGACATGACTTGGTTAAAAATATACAAAACTCCCATGCAACTAATAACAGCCATTGTTAAACGTTACGAAATATTTAATAATGATATGGACATAATAAAATTAGTAGAACTAAGTAGTCGCTATGAAGATATTGAGTCATTTTTGTTTGAGTGTGATAATTTCAACGAAGACGCTAAAAGCGAAGATAATGACGGCATAAAAATACTTACAATTCATAAGTCAAAAGGTTTAGAGTTTGAACATGTTCTAGTGGTTGATAGACTTGGAAACAAACGAGGAGGAGGTGGAACTCTTCTTTATGAGTATGATGAAATAGATTTAGTAGGAATTTACCAAAGAGTGAGCCAAAGAGAATTTTTAGATGAAAAATACGCAAATGCTAAGGCTAAAGAAGATGTGTTAGCAAAAGAAGATATTTTAAATATGCACTATGTTGCATTTACAAGAGCTGAGAGTTCTTTGATTGTAATATCTAAAAACAAGGCTAGTGCTTTTGAGCATTTAGACTTACAAGAGATTAAAAAGGGCAAGGTAGACGTAAAACAGGGCTTTACATGTAAAGAAAAATCTTTACATGTAATGAACCAAACTTTGCAAAGTTATGGAACACAAGAGAGCATAAAAAAAGATGAGTCAACTGAGTCAGATCATTTTGCTATCAGCTATGGCTTGGCTATGCACCATTGTCTAGAAGTGATGAGTGAGTTTAGTAAAGCCTCTTTAGATAATGCCCATGTCTCTACATGTAATAGGTATTCAAATGTTTTAAATGAAGCAAATCTTAAAAGTATTTATAAAAGAATACAAATGCTTTTAGATGATGAAAAGTTTATTTTACTTGTTAAAGATGCAAAATTACACAAGGAACAACCCCTTGTTTTTAATGGTGAAAGAAAACAGATAGATTTGTTAGTTGAAAAAGATGATGAGGTTATAGTTATTGACTATAAGAGTTCAAATCATGTAAATGACTCGCACATTGCTCAAATTGGGCTTTACAAAAATGCAATGAGTAAGATTTCAAGCAAAAAGGTATCGGCTTATTTGGTATATTTAAGAGAGGATGAAGTAAAACTTATAGGAAGCTAAAATTAAGCTTTGTATAAGGATAATTTGTCTATACTTCTTTCTCAATTAAATACGAGCGATAGCTTGTTCTTTAGTAGAGAGTTAATTTTTTAGGAATTTATTTTCTAGAAAAAATGATAATAAAATAAAGGTAATTAGAATGAAATTGACTAAATCAATGAAATCTAACGAAGTACAACGCGACTGGATCGTTGTTGATGCTGCTGGTAAGAGATTCGGTAGAGTACTTACTGAAGTTGCAACACTTCTTAGAGGTAAACACAAACCTTGCTTTACTCCAAATGTTGATTGTGGTGACTTTGTTGTCATAATTAATGCAGAGAAAGTAGAGTTTAGTGGTAACAAGCTAGACGTAAAAGAGTACTATAGACACACTGGATATTTTGGTGGTGTTAGAAGTGATAAACTTGCAGACTTATTAGAAAACAACCCAGCTAAGCTTTACAGATTAGCTGTTCGTGGTATGCTTCCTAAAACAAATCTTGCAAAAGATATGATCAAAAAAATGAAAGTTTATGCAGGTAGTGAGCATCCTCATACTGCACAAGTAGCAGGAGACAAATAATGGCAAAAGTATACGCAACTGGTAAAAGAAAAAGTGCAATCGCTAAGGTATGGGTAGCACCAGGAAGTGGTAACATTACTGTTAACGGTCTTGACTTAGATGGATGGTTAGGTGGTCATGAGACTATCAAGATGAAAGTTCGTCAGCCATTAGTAGTAACTAGACAAGCTGCAAACTTTGATATCAAAGCTTCAACTCTTGGTGGTGGTTATTCAGCACAAGCAGAAGCTTTAAGACACGGAATTTCTAAAGCATTAGCTTCTATGGATCCTGAGTTTAGAGCAGAGCTTAAACCTCTTGGTCTTCTTACTCGTGACTCAAGAAGTGTTGAGCGTAAGAAATTTGGTAGAAAAAAAGCAAGAAAATCTCCACAGTTCAGCAAGCGTTAATCGTTACTGTACTATTCAAAGAGAAGTTTTTACTTCTCTTTGTTCTCCTATTTTACACCCTTCTATAAAAATTAATTAAAATTTAGATATTATCATCTTTTCAAAAGAAATTTTATTTCAAAAGAGGATATCATGCAATTTACAACACCATTAAAAAGTAATAGTATAAAAATCATGCTCATAGGCAGTGGAGAATTAGGTAAAGAAGTCGTTATTGAAGCAAATAGATTAGGCATAGAAACTATTGCTGTTGATTCGTATAATAATGCTCCAGCTCAACTTGTGGCAAATAAAAGCTATGCAATTAATATGAAAGATGAAGAGGAACTTTTAGAGCTTATACGAAGAGAAAAACCTACTTATATACTTCCAGAGATAGAAGCTCTTAGCATAGAAGCACTAGTAAAAGCCGAAAAAGAGGGTTTTCATGTGATTCCTAATGCTGATGCAGTAAAAAAAACAATGCATAGAAAAAATATAAGAGAATTTGCAGCTGTTGATTTAGGAGTTAAAACAAGTAATTATGTTTTTGTAAAAGATTATGCTGGTTTATGCGATGCTATAGAACATATAGGAATTCCTTGTGTAGTCAAACCAGTTATGAGCTCATCAGGACATGGACAAAGCGTAGTTAAATCAAAAGAAGATATACAAAATGCTTGGGAAATAGCAAAAGAAGCTAGAGGTGATGCAAGTGAGCTTATTGTAGAAGAGTTTATAAAGTTTGATTATGAGATAACTTTACTGACTGTTAGAAACGAAGAAGAGACTATTTTTTGTGAACCAATAGGACATATTCAAGAAGATGGTGATTATGTGTTGAGTTGGCAGCCAATGGCTATGAGTGAAATTGCTTTAAAAAAGGCACAAGATATAGCAAAAAAAGTGACTGATGGACTTGGTGGACGTGGTCTTTTTGGAGTAGAGTTTTTTGTTAAAGGCGATGAAGTATATTTTAGTGAATTGAGCCCAAGACCTCATGACACAGGAATGGTAACACTTATCACTCAATCGCAGAGTGAATTTGCTTTACATGTAAGAGCCATTTTAGGATTGCCATTGGATTATATATTTTATGGTTCAGGTGCAAGTGGGGCTTATAAAAGTTCAGTCGAATCAGTTTCACCTACTTTTAACATTCCAAAAAAATCTTTTAGCAAGAATTCTTTTGTAAGAGTATTTGGAAAGCCAAATTCTCATAAAGGCAGACGCATGGCAGTTGCTTTAGTTTTAGATGAAGTGCAAAGTGCAAAGAAAAAAGCTAGAGAGATTGTTTTGAGTATAAGTGAGTAGATGAAAAAGAACAAAATTCTAATTAGTGCATGTTTACTTGGACAAAATGTCAGATATGATGGTAGCAATAACTCAATTTTAGAAAATTCCTTTATACAAAAACTTTTAAATTTAGATATGTTAATCCCAATTTGTCCAGAAGTGGAGGGTGGTTTAGCAACTCCAAGAGTTCCTGTTGAGATTAAAGATAAAAAAGCCATAGATAAAGATGGAAATGATATGTCAAAAAACTTTTTTTATGGAGCTCAAATAACTTGTCAATTAGCACTCAATAATGACGTAAAAATAGCCATAATGAAAGCAAAAAGTCCGTCATGTGGTAAGGATAAAATTTATGATGGAAGTTTTAGTAAAAAGCTTATCAAGGCTAATGGTGTCACAGTTATGGCATTAGAAAAACTTGGAGTGGACGTTTATAGCGAAGACGATTTAAAGAAGCTAGAAAATATTTTAAATATATAGGATAAAAATAGTCTCATTAACTTTTTGTTAATAAATGGTTAAAAGAGTGTTTAGACAAAAGGTATATACTTTCATTACCAAGACAAAAACCTCCTTTTTGTAGATAGAACTTATAAATTTTAAAATCAAGCGCTCTGGTTGCCCACCAAGAGCGCTTTTTTTTTGCTTAATTTTTTAGTACAATGCTTCATGAAAAAAATTATTTTAATACTCATAATATCTTTACATGTAAGCGCTTCTACTTTACATATGTCAATCTCGGCGAGTCCAGCTAGAGTAAACCCTATACTCTCAACTGACTCAGTGAGTTCTCAGATAACAAGGTGGATATTTAACTCTCTTGTCACTTACGATAAAGATGCAAATATTAAAATGGAGTTGGCTAAAAGTTATAAGTTTTTAGATGAAAAAACATTAGAGTTTGAATTACGAGACGATATTTTATGGAGTGACGGTGAACCTTTTAGTGCCCAAGATGTTCTTTTTACTTATGAAACTATAATCTCCCCTAAGATTTATACTCCTTATTCTTCAAATTTTAAACATATTGAATCAGTAAAAATGATAAACAATTACAAAATAGTTGTAAAATATAAGTACCCTAATTCTAAAGCACTTGAAACATGGATGATGGAGATATTACCAAAACATATACTAGAAAATGAAAAAGATTTGATGACTTCAAAGTTTAATCAATCTCCAATAGGAACAGGACCTTATACTCTAAAAAAGTTTTCTATCTCAAACGATATAAGCATAAATACAAATCCAAATTACTTTGTGCACAAACCAAATATAGATAAAATGATATTCCATTTTTTACCTGATAGTTCTGCAAAGTTTTTGATGTTAAAATCAAAAAAACTTGATGTGGGAAGTTTAAATCCTCTGCAACTTGAACGCCAAATAGATGAAAAGTTCAAGAAGAATTTTAATATATATGAAAATTTGGCACACTCCTACTCTTATATTGGTTTAAATCTAACTAATGAAAAATTCAAAGACAAAAGAGTACGACAAGCACTTAGCTTAGCCATTGATAGAGATGAATTAGTTGACATACTTTACTTTGGGCATGGACAAGTATGTAATGGTCCTTTTATGCCTGGAACAGGTGCTTATAATAAAGATATAAAAGCACCTAAACAGAACATACAAAAAGCAAAAAAACTTTTAAAAGAGTTAGGTTATGATGAAAATAATCCTTTGGAATTTACTCTCATAACTAACACAGGAAGCTCAGGAGGTTATATTGCTGAGATTTTACAATATCAGCTAAGAAAATCGGGAATAATTATGAATTTAAGAGTTATGGAATGGCAGGCTTTTTTAAATACCGTAGTATATCCTCGAAAGTTTGAAGCTGTTCTTATGGCTTGGGCTTTAGGACTTAAACCTGATGCTTATAGTATTTGGCATAGTGAATCTGCTAAAAAAGGTGGATTCAATTTTATAGGCTACAAGAATAAGAGAGTCGATGCTTTGATAAAAAAAGCAGAAAAGATAGTAGAGCAAGAAAAATTTGATGAGATATATAGAGAAATTTTTGCTCTTATTACTAAAGATAATCCATATCTTTTTTTAGTCATTCCAAACTCTATCACTGTAGTAAATAAAGATATAGAACCTGTGAGTCCATCTATGATAGGTGTTATGCATAATGCAATTGATTGGATTAAGAAACCTTAATCTTAAGTTATGTTAGAATGACAGAATTATTAAATTCTAAGGGTTAATTATGAAAAATATAGTGGTTTTGCTAATTGTATTGGTAACTTTTTCTTTCGGACAAAGTATTTTTAAAAAGGTTGATGATTCAACAAATTCAGGGGTTACAGAAGGTTCAGCAGTGCCTGAGCAAAACCGTCCAGATGGTTTTATTATAAAACATGTTAAAGATGATGTTGTTTTTAATGAAGAGGGTAAAGTTTTAGATAAAGACGGTAATATAAAACTAATTAGATTGAATGTAAAATTTGATTTTGATAAGTATAACATAAAAGATGAGTATAAAAGTGAAATAAATGAAGCAGTTAAGTTTTTAAATAAACATAAAGCATTACATGCAACTGTAGCAGGGCATACTGATTCAGTTGGAACAGATAAATATAATTATGTATTATCTCAATTAAGAGCTAAAAAAGTAGCATCAGCGTTAAGTTCAGAAGGTATAAAACAAGAGAGAATCACGACAAAAGGTTATGGTGAAACTGTTCCTGTTAATAATAATGAGAACAAAGAAGAAAGAGCACAAAATAGAAGGGTAGATATAAGTTTTAATAAGTAAATAGACCTATGGGAGGGTTTTTATGAAAAAAATATTATTATCATTAGTAGTTGCTTCAGTTGTTGCCTTTGCAGGACAAGGAGATTACAAATCTGAGTTAAGTGTTCACGTTGGTGGTGTTAAACCAGAAGGAAATCTAGATTTAGAAAATCAATTAAACTTGGGATTAAGATTTGGTGTTTATGTTGAAGATAAATTTTTCGATATGCTGGAAGTTGGTTTTGAGAGAGCTAGTGATGTGGATTATGATAATTCGACACAAAAAACAGATATCAACCGTCTTTTTGTAAATTTGATTAAAGAGTATGACTTAACTAAAGATACTGCACTATATGGTTTAGTAGGTATTGGTTATGAAAATTATAGAAACCCTGAGTTTGACAATGATGATGATGGTTTTGTTCAATATGGTGCAGGACTGAAACATTGGGTAACAAATGAGTTTGCGTTAAAAGCAGAAGTTAGACATGGTATCACTTTTGGTGGGGATAATAACTTGTTTTACTCTTTGGGTTTTGTGATTCCTTTTGGAAAAAGAGTTATCGAAGAGATGCCTATTAAATCTGAACCAATTGTTGTGGCAAAAAAGCCAGAGCCTGTTGTAAAAAAAGAGCCAAAACCTAAACCAGTTATCATAAAAGAGATACCTAAAGATGATGATAACGATGGAGTAATGAACGCTGATGATAACTGTCTAACAACACCTTCAGGAAAAGTGGTAGATGCTAAAGGTTGTATGAAAGTTGTACGTTTACATGTAAACTTTGCTAATGATAAATCAGATATAGCAGGAGAGTATATTCCTCGTATAAAAGAGGTCGTAAGTTTTATGAATGAAAATCGTGATTATGGTGTTGCTGTTGATGGATATACAGATTCCGTAGGAAGAGAAAAGTATAACTTAGCACTCTCTTTAAGAAGAGCAAATGCAGTTGCAAACGAGTTAATTAAACTAGGCATACATAAGAGTAAGATAACAGTTAATGGATATGGTGAAACAAATCCAATAGCAACAAATAAAACCCAAGATGGTAGAGCTCAAAATAGAAGAGTTGATACTAGTTTTAGTAAATGAAAGAGAATACTATGGATTTAATTATGACATATGTGACACTATATAGTTTTAAAATACTAGGTTCATTAGCGATATTTTTTATAGGTAAATGGCTTGTTGGGGTTATTGTGGTAATAATAACAAAAATGATGAGCAAATCCAGTTTGGACGAGACTTTATCTAAGTTTTTATTAAAAGTGACAAGTGGAATACTCTTAGTTATAGTAGTACTTGCCGCTTTAAGTAATCTAGGAATTAATACAACATCATTTGTGGCTATGTTTGGTGCTGCTGGTCTTGCTATTGGTTTAGCTTTTAAAGATACTTTTTCAAACATAGGAGCAGGAGTTTTACTTATTTTCTTTAAACCATTCAAAGTGGGTGATTTTATATCAGCAGCAGGAGAAATGGGAAGTGTTGAAGAGATAAATATTTTTAGTACACTTCTTTTGACTCCAGATAATAAACAAATTACCATACCAAATAGCGGGATAATTGGTGGAAATATAACTAACTTTTCTGCTAAAAATACAAGACGTGTAGATTTTGTTTTTGGTATAGGTTATGATGATGATTTGAAACTTGCTAAGTCTACATTAGAAAATATAGTGAATGAAGACGAAAGAGTTTTAAAAGACCCTGCTCCTTTTGTGGGAGTTAGTGAATTAGCAGATAGTAGTGTTAATTTTACTCTTAGAGTATGGGCAAAAAGTGAAGATTACTGGGCTGTACACTTTGATACCATTGAAAAAGTAAAACTTACTTTTGATGAAAAAAATATTTCAATACCATATCCACAAATGGATATTCATCAAAATAGATAAAATAAGAAGAGCTTAGCTCTTCTTATTCCCTAAGTTAAGTCCAATTTTTGATATGCTTTGTATATTTAAATTATGGAAGTTTATTTTTAATCTAAAAAAATCAATAAAACAATTTACATGTAAAGGTTTTTTTTGTACAATGAAGAATATTTATGTAAAAGGCTTTTAGTGAAAACAATACTTTTTGATTTAGATGGAACTTTAATTGACTCTACAGATGCTATTTTAGAAAGCTTTGAATTTGCATATGAAACGTTTGGAGAGGCTATTCCTGATTTAGAAAATATTAAATCTCTTATAGGTTATCCACTTGATGTTATGTTTGAACAACTTGGTATCAAAGATGAAAAATGGGAATATGTTGATGCGTATAAAAAGCATTATCGTATAATATCAAAAGCAAAAACAACACTTTTACCATATGCACGTGAAGCTATAGAAGAGGCTGCAAAATTTGCTACTCTTGGTATTGTAACCACAAAAACTGCACGTTATTCTAAAGAATTACTAGAACATATGAAAGTAATGCATCATTTTGATATTTTGATAGGACGTGAAAGTGTTCAAAATCCGAAACCTCATGCAGAACCAATACATAAAGCAATTAAACATTTAAATGCTTCGTATGAATCTACATGGATGATAGGTGATACACTACTTGATTTACATTCTGCAAAAAATGCTGGAATTAAATCTGTAGGAGTTTTATGTGGTTATGGAAAAAGAAATGATTTAGAAAAACATACAGAACATATAGTGGATAATGCATTTGAGGCAGTAAAATTGATAAATTTTTAAAATCTTATTTATTTTACATATCATTTATGTATAATGACGTTAAGGCATGTTTCTTTATTTAAAATTATGTTAATGATTATGTTGGTTTATACCCATTTATAAGTTATTAAGATAATGATAAGTAAAATGAACATCAACACAAAACAATTATTAAAACAATAAAAAATAAGGGGAGTTAAACATGGCAAAAATTATGAAAACCATGGACGGTAACGAAGCTGCAGCATATGCATCTTATGCATTTACCGAAGTTGCAGGAATATATCCTATTACACCATCATCACCTATGGCGGACTTTACAGATATGTGGGCTGCACAAGGTAAAAAGAATCTTTTTGGAATGCCTGTAAAGGTAGTAGAACTTCAAAGTGAAGGTGGAGCTGCTGGTACAGTTCATGGCTCACTTCAAGCTGGAGCACTTACTACAACTTACACTGCGTCTCAAGGACTTTTACTAAAAATTCCTAATATGTATAAAATGGCAGGACAACTTCTTCCAAGTGTTATTCATGTTAGTGCTAGAACATTGGCAACTCACGCATTATCTATCTTTGGTGATCACCAAGATGTTTATGCAGCTCGTCAAACTGGTTATGCAATGTTAGCAACTTCTTCAGTTCAAGAAGTTATGGACCTTGCAGGTGTTGCTCACCTCGCAGCAATTAAAGGACGTGTCCCTTTTATGCATTTCTTTGATGGTTTTAGAACTTCACATGAAATTCAAAAAATCGAAGTTATGGATTATGATGTATTTGATAGACTTGTTGATAAAGAAGCAATTCAAACATTTAGAGATGAGGCATTAAATCCGGAATCTCCAAAAACTCGTGGTACTGCTCAAAATGATGATATATATTTCCAAGGAAGAGAAGCACAAAACAAATTTTATGACGCACTTCCTGATATCGTAGCAGGTTATATGAAAGATATCTCTGACGTAACTGGTCGTGAATATAAACCTTTTACATATTATGGAGCTGCGGATGCTGAACGTGTTATCATCGCTATGGGTTCTGTAATTGAAGCGGCTAAAGAGACAATTGATATGTTAACTAGCAAAGGTGAGAAAGTAGGACTTATTACAGTACATCTTTATCGTCCTTTTAGTGCAAAATACTTTTTTGACGTTCTTCCAGATACAGTTAAAAAAATCTCAGTTCTTGATAGAACAAAAGAATCAGGTTCAGTTGGTGAACCACTTTATTTAGATATTAGAAGTATTTTTTATGGACAAAAAAATGCTCCAATCGTAGTTGGTGGTCGTTATGGACTTTCATCTAAAGACGTTAATCCAGCTCAAGTAGTTGCTGTATTTGATGAGTTAAAAAAAGATGAGCCTAAAAATAGTTTTACAGTTGGTATTATTGATGATGTTACTCATACTTCAATAGAAGTTGGTGAAAATTTATCTCTTGGTGGAAGTGAAACTAAAGAGTGTCTTTTCTACGGACTTGGAGCTGATGGTACTGTTGGAGCGAATAAGAACTCTGTAAAGATTATCGGAGATAAGACTGACCTTTATGCACAAGCTTATTTTGCATATGATTCAAAAAAATCTGGTGGTTATACAAGAAGTCATGTTAGATTTGGAAAAGAACCTATTCGTTCTACTTATTTAGTATCAAACCCCGATTTTGTAGCATGTACAGTAGCTGGATATGTTGATCTTTATGATATGATTGGTGGACTTAAAGATGGTGGTACTTTCTTATTAAACTCTATTTGGAGTGCAGAAGAGACAATTGCTAAAATGCCAAATCACATTAAAAAAACATTAGCAGATAAAAAAGCAAAATTTTATATCATTAATGCTACTAAACTAGCTCGTGATATTGGTCTTGGTGGTAGAACAAATACAATTATGCAATCAGCTTTCTTTAAACTATCTAAGATTATTGATTTTACTGATGCACAAAAATATATGAAAGAGTTTGCTCATAAGTCTTACATCAATAAAGGTGAAAAGATAGTTGAACTTAACTATAAAGCTATCGATATTGGTGCAAGTGGAATTGAAAAAATTACTGTTGAAGCTGCTTGGTCAACTCTAGATATTAGTGAAACAAAAACAGAAGCTAAGTATGTTGGTACTGATTTTGTAGAGAAAATTGCAAAACCAATAAATGCTGCAAAAGGTGATAGTTTACCGGTTTCAGTGTTTGATGGTTATGAAGATGGTTCATTTGAAAATGGAACTTCTCAGTACGAAAAACGTGGTATTGGTGTTATGGTACCTAAGTGGATTGAAGAGAACTGTATTCAATGTAACCAGTGTTCATTTGTATGTCCTCATGCGGTAATTCGTCCTTTCTTAATTAGTGAAGATGAGATGGATAAGGCACCAGCAGGTGTTAAAAATCATGTTCTTGATGCAAAAGGTAAAGAGGTTAAAGGAAAAGGATTTAAATACAAAATTCAAACTTCAGTTTTAGATTGTACTGGTTGTGACCTTTGTGCTCAAGTATGTCCAACAAAAGAGAAATCTTTAGTTATGGTTCCACTAGCAGATCAAGTTGATTCTGGTGAACAAGATAATGCTGATTACCTATTTAATGAAGTAACATACAAAGATGACTTTATGTCAAAAAGTACTGTAAAAGGTTCTCAATTTGCTAAGCCATTATTTGAATTTCACGCTGCATGTCCTGGTTGTGGAGAAACTCCATATATTACTTTAGCAACGCAACTGTTTGGTAATAGAATGATGATAGCAAATGCAACAGGTTGTTCTTCAATTTATGGTGGATCTGCTCCAACAACTCCATATAGAAAAGATGATAACGGTGAAGGACCTGCATGGGCTAACTCACTATTTGAAGATAATGCTGAGTTTGGTATGGGTATGGAAGTAGCTATGGAAACTATTCGTCATCGTATAGAAAACATTATGCTTACAAATATTGAAGCTACTCCAAATGCACTTACTGCTCTTTATAAAGATTGGATGGAACATAAGAAAGATGGTAAAAAAACTCAAGAAATAAGAGATATGCTAGTTCCTCAACTTGAAGCTAATCAAGATGTTCCTGGTGTTAAAGATTTACTTTCACTTAAAAAGTACCTAGTTAAAAAATCTCAATGGATTATTGGTGGTGATGGTTGGGCTTATGATATTGGTTATGGTGGACTAGACCATGTTCTAGCATCAGGTGAAAATGTAAATGTTCTTGTTCTTGATACAGAAGTTTACTCAAATACTGGTGGTCAGAGTTCAAAATCTTCTCGTACAGGTTCAATTGCGCAGTTTACTGCTTCAGGTAAGTCAATGCAGAAAAAAGACTTAGGCTATATCTCTATGACTTATGGTAACATTTATATTGCTCAGATTAATTCAAATGCTTCACAGGGACAAACAATTAAAGCAATTGAAGCTGCTGAAGCTTATGATGGACCTTCATTGATTATTGCTTATTCTCCTTGTATTGCTCATGGTATTAAAGGTGGAATGGGTAAATCTGGAAGTCAAGGTGAACTTGCTACTAAGTGTGGTTACTGGCCAATTTATACTTATGATCCAAGATTGGAGCATGAGGGTAAAAATCCTATCAAGATTACTGGTAAAGAGCCAAAATGGGATCTTTATGAAGATTTCTTATTAAATGAAGTAAGATATGTAAGTCTTAAGAAAACAAATCCAGAGCATGCTCAGGAATTGTTTGACCAAAACAAAAAAGACGCTCAAAGAAGATGGAGACAGCTAAATCGTTTAGCTTCTGCTGATTATTCAAATGAGTTGGTTGATTAAAAAATATTGAGAGGATTTTATATCCTCTCTTTTTTATATATTTCAGAAAGGAAATAAGTGAAATCACCTCGTGGCTTTGGTAAAAACTATTTTTCATTTTCTGCAATGTTAGCGTACAGCGTACAAAATAGTCTTGAAGCTAAAGTATCATCTATATACTCTTTAGTGTCAAATAGACTCTCATATGAGGGTGAAGAAGTAGATGAAGATGATCCTCCCCTTGAACTTTTAGAAACAACTTCTCTTTTTACAAATAGACCATGCCGTTGTAACTGTTTTTATAGACTTAAGACAAAACTTGCAACACTTCTTTATCAGTATATTCCAAGATGCCCATATTATTGTACTTACTTTGCGTTTAGACGTACTGGTGTTCATCCTCCTATGTAATATTTTTTGCCATGGGCAAAGTTCTAGTATGAGGTATTTTAAAAGAATTTATTTCTTTTAAAAAGAGTATTAAATAGTAAGGATATAAAATGTCAAATAACTACGTAGTTGGTTTTCCACGTATTGGAGAACAACGTGAACTTAAAAAGATATTAGAAGAATTTTGGGCGAAAAAATGCTCATTTAATGAAGTAAAAGAAGTGGCAAGTAAACTTAAAAAGCGTCATTGGAATTATCAAAAAAATGCTGGCATAGAGCATATAAGCTCAAATGATTTTTCTCTATATGATAATATCTTAGATACATCTTATATGTTAGGTGCTATACCAAAAAGGTTTTCTCATCTTAAAAATGAAGATTTATATTTTGCTATGGCTAGAGGAAACAAAGAAGCGACTGCCTGCGAAATGACAAAATGGTTCAATACAAACTATCATTACATAGTGCCAGAACTTTCACTTGAAGATAAATATACTTTAGATGCATCAAAACTCATAGAAGAATATCTTGAGGCAAAAAAACTTGGGATTAAAACTAAGATAAATCTAATAGGACCGATTACTTACTTAGGCCTTTCCAAAAGAGTTGATGGTGGCGATTGTTATGAGTTACTTAACAAGATATTGCCACTTTATGAAGAGCTCTTAAAGAAAATAAGAGAGTTAGATGATGATATTTTGGTGCAGTTTGATGAGCCTATTTTTGTTAAGAATTTAGATGATAAGGTATATAGTTTAATAAAGTATACCTATGACAAGCTTGCAAAAAATTCTAAAGTTGCCGTGATTACTTATTTTGAACATTCAAAAGAAGCAACAAATATGTTAGTTCATACTCCTATTTGGGCTATTGGATTAGATTTTATTTATGGAAAAAAGAACTTAGATTCTTTAGAAATTATCAAGAAAAGTGGTAAAAAATTAATTGCTGGTATTGTCGATGGAAGAAATATATGGAAAAATGATTTTCAAATGAGTCTTAATATTTTAGATGACATATCTAAAACCGTAAAAAAAGAAAATATTTTAGTAGGTTCATCTTGTTCTCTTTTGCATGTTCCTTTTAGCCTAAAATACGAAGAGAAGATGAGTAGTGAAGTAAAAAACTGGTTAAGTTATGCAGTAGAAAAATTGGATGAAATTTTTAATATCTCACAGAAATTTTTAGAAAAAGATGTTTGTCAAAAAGAGTTTGAAGCCAATTATAAAGCAAATCAGAGTAGAAAAAATTCTATACTTATACATGATAAAGACGTATTAAGTAGAGTAAATAGTTTAACAATATTACAGCGTGATGGATTGTTTGAAGAGAGAATAAAAATTCAAAAAAGCATATTAGGTTATGCCGATTTGGCTACAACTACTATTGGCTCATTTCCTCAAACATCTGAGTTAAGACTTACACGAAGAGCCTTCAAAAAATCTCTTATTACACAAGAAGATTACAAAGAAGTAATGAAGAGTTATATAGATGAATGTGTTGCAATGCAAGAAGAGATAGGTCTGGAAGTTTTAGTTCATGGCGAGCCTGAGAGAAATGATATGGTAGAGTATTTTGGTGAGCAGTTAAAAGGTTATGGTTTTAGTCAAAATGGATGGGTTCAAAGCTATGGTAGTCGTTGTGTAAAACCACCCTTTATATATGGTGATATAAGCCGAGCAAAACCTATGACAGTAGAGTGGATAGAGTATGCACAGAGCAAAACAAAGAAAATCATGAAAGGAATGCTTACAGGACCTGTAACTATACTAAATTGGTCATTTGTTAGAGATGATATACCAAGAAGTGAAGTTTCAAAGCAGATTGCTGTTGCTTTGAGTGATGAAGTTGATGATTTGCAAAATGCTGGCATAAAAATTATTCAAGTAGATGAAGCTGCTTTTAAAGAGGGTTATCCTCTTAGACTTGAAAATATCAAAGAGTACGAGAGTTGGGCTGTAAGAGACTTTAAAATCTCTGTGAGCAAAGCTAAAAAGCAGACACAAATTCATACGCATATGTGCTATAGTGAGTTTAATGACATTATAGAGACTATTGAGGCTATGGATGCAGATGTAATAACTATAGAGACTGCTCGTAGTGGAAATGAGCTTTTAAAAATATTTAAAAAAGTAGGATATAAACAAGAAGTGGGACCAGGGGTTTACGACATACATTCTCCAAGAGTTCCAAGTGTACAAGAGATAAAAAAGCAGATAAAACTTTTACTTGAAGTATTGCCAAAAGAGCAACTATGGATAAATCCAGATTGTGGTTTAAAAACAAGGAAAGATAAAGAGACAAAAGAGGCTCTTATCAATATGGTTGAAGCTGTTAGACAAGTTAGAATTGAACTAGCTTAATCTTAGTTTAGCTTTAGATATATCTCTATAGCTTCTTTATTTGAGAAGTATTCTAGAGATATATCTTCATCATTTATATAGTTTGTTTTTCCAAAACTTTTGTGACAAGCTTTACAATTTGATTTTGATTTTATAAGTGGATGTTTATACGCATTTCGAGGGATTTGTTTGTGTATATCTCTCCAATATCTTGTTTTTGTGATTCTATATTTTATTTTGTCTTTTGTGCTTTTTATAATTCCTATTGAAATTTCAGTATCAGAGGTTTTGGCACTATTTTTTAGTATATATTTTTTTATGCTTTTGAAGTGTGGTACATCTTTTCTAAGATCTTTTTTGAAGTGTTCTTTTTCATTTTCTAAGGCTATTTCCCACATTGCTTTTGTCATAAAAGTTGGAGAGTACAAATTATGACACTCTGAACACTCTTTTGCAAAAATTGGATTATCATTTACATATTTTATTTCATGGTAATTTTTAGTCATAATTGAAGTTTGTGGAAAAAAGTATGAGAATAGACCTATAAAAAGTGAAAAAACAATGGCAAATACTCCTAGATAGTTTTGTAAATTTGTGGTTTTTGTTGGTTGGGTTTCTATGTTTTTATAACCATGTATCATAGAAGTTACAGTGTCACTTTTATGCCAAAAATGCTCTAATAATGCACCTACGATATGAACGATAGCTACAATGCCTACAATATTTTTACTAATAATATGTATTTTAAGTGCCGTAGGTGTTAGTTGGGGATGAAGAAAACTAAATACTCCTCTGTCTTCTTGTGCTCCAAGTAGAACAACACCACTAAGAGTGCAGAAAAAACCAAAGATTATAAGTAAAATTGTTGCCCAAGAAGCGGCAGGGTTGTGTCCTATATATGTTTTTTTGTCTTTAAATAGTTTGGTAAAGTAGTAAAAAAGGTCTCTAAAAGAAAAATCAAAGTTACGAAATAGTGCGTAAAAAGGACCAATAAATCCCCAAAGAAGTCTAAAAGTAAGAAGACCCCCAGCGATGACACCAAAAGAGATATGAATAAGAAATGCATTTTCAAATGCAGATGAGATAAAGGTAATAGCAATACAGACAACAAGTATCCAGTGAAAGTACCTAGTTACTTTTGACCATATATATACAGGGGCAGGCATACACACTCTTTTTTATTAATTTATCACTAGAATATTATAACAAAAAAGAGCTTTTGTATGAAATTAGAGATTCACTTCTGCTTTAACAGCTTCATTTGATTTAACAACATCACCACTACCATGAATGATATGAGGGATACATCCTGTACATACATCTACAGCTTCACCGTCTTTAGTAGCTTTGATAAATACAGTTCCTGGTACATCTTTACTTGTTTTAAGACATACATTACATACATTTATATTATTGATTTCCATAATAATCCTTTAAAATTTTATGAATTATACAGAAGATATATAAAAAACAAAATGAAACGAATCAAGTTAAAATGATAATTGATATCAAAAATAAAGTGAGAATTAAGTTTTCTTCTATTATAATAATACTTATCAACAAAAGGAGAATAGATGTCAGTTTTAGTAATAGGTGCAGACGAGATAACTCCAATCAAAGCAGTTTTAAATGATTTGGGTGCAGGTAAGATTACACATTGGGATGCTAGAAAAAAGAGTAGCATTCATAGAAAAGTTATTCCACAAGATACAGATTGCATAGTTTTATTGACTAGTTTTTTAAACCATAACTCTATGAAATATTTTAAAAAAATGGCAAAAAAGAAAAGCATTCCTTTAGTTTGTTCAAAAAGAAGTGTTAGTTGTGTCTATAGTGAGTACTGTAAAATCATGAAACTAGAAGATGATTTTGAGTGTAGAAAAGCTCAGAACCTATAAAAAGAAAACTAGGCTTTTCATAGCTTCAATGCTAACATCAAGAGGTTCTTCTCCTAAAATCTTAAGTGAATTTTCTACTCTAAAGATAATCTGACTCATCAAAATCTCAAAGTTGGGATTTGATGGTGAGTATATACTCTCTTTACCATTTTTTATATATTTTAGGTTTTGTATAAGCTCCCATGATGGTTGCTCTCCTGTATCTAAACATTTTTTGAGTTCAATTTGCCAGTTGTTTTGCCATGTTAAAAATAGATAGTTTCCATATTTATCTTTTTTGGTATTTATTTTCCACTTTATAACCTTGAGCGTATAAAATAGAGTTTTTAGCTCTTTTTTATTGTATGAAAGAGTTGTTATTTGATGGGATTTATCTTGTTCATATGCAAACCATAGTTGTTTGTAAAGTCCTAAAATCATATAATCATTTCTTAATTTAGTATCTTTTTGAAATGCTATTTTCATATATTGATTGTAGTCTTGAATATATTGTCCATTTTTTTTCAGATGCAAAAGGTTTGTATTGTTTTTAAATTCATTATACATAGAGTGTGAAAATTGTTTGTTATAACTTTGAGGATTGCGTAAATCAAGTTTTCTTTTGTACTGTGTAAGTAGTTTTACTATTTCTTTATAATCTTTTTGAATATGTGTTGCATTATCTGTTTGAAAAAATTCTTGCACTTTTGGTTGTAAATTTGTACAGCCTGTAAATAGTAAAATTGATAAAATAAAGAATATAATTTTCATAACAAATTATATGATATAATGGAGAAAAAAACAAGGACAAATTATGCCACTATTAGACAGTTTTATGGTAGACCATACAAAAATGCCAGCACCAGCAGTTAGAGTTGCTAAGACTATGAAAACACCATCAAATGATACTATTACAGTTTTTGATTTAAGATTTTGTAGACCAAATGAAGAAACTCTTTCAAGTGAAGGAATTCATACTTTAGAGCATTTGTATGCAGGATTTATGAGAGAACATCTTAACGGTGATGGAGTTGAAATTATAGATATCTCTCCAATGGGCTGTAGAACAGGTTTTTATATGAGTCTACTTGGAAGTCCAGATGAGCTTAGAGTTGCAAAAGCATGGAAAGAGTCTATGGAAGATATATTAAAAGTTGAAAAGCAAGACGATATTCCTGAACTTAATATATATCAGTGTGGAACTTATAAAATGCACTCTTTAGCAGATGCAAAAAGTATTGCCAGTAACATTTTGAGTAAAGACATAGGCGTTATGAGTAATCAAGAATTGAAACTAGATACAAGTAAAATAATTTAATTTATTTTTTATTCACAATGAGGTATTATAATAATTCAAATTAATCAAGGAGATGTAATGAAGAAATTATTAGCGCTTGTGATGGCAGCTTTTTTCATGGTAGGAATGGTGAGTACTTCAGCTTTGGCAGATGCGGCAAAGGGACAAAAGTATTATCTTAAGTTTATGAAAAAAACTACAGGACTAAATGGTGCAAAATTTGCAACAATGCACACTCAAGACGAGTGGAAAGCACTTTTTGCAAATAATGCAGAGAAGTTTATATCTGAGTTTTCTAAAAAATACCCAAAATCTGAGAAGTTTTTTAATAGTAAAAAATTCAAATCTAAATACTCTAAACACATCGCTGATTTTGTTATTGAATATGCAAATGACAGTGGTAATGTACCATCTTGTTAATCTAGTTTAACAATTATACGGGGTCAATTTGACCCCATCTGCTTCTCTTTTATAAATTAATTTTTTTCCAAATCCAAGTCTATTGTCAGTAAATTTTAGATGTTCTACATGTAAAGTCCAAAGAGTCGGATTTAGTGCTAATGCATATGGGAAAGTTTTTATATATAGTGCTTTTTCTATAGTCGTTGATTTTTTTACAATTCCACTAAACTGTAAACCTCTTATTTTGCCTATCACTGTCGTTTCAAGAGCAATAGTTGCTGAAAAGTTTGGGTTTACATGTAGCTCTTTTATATGTCTTGAGGATGTATCAGAAGCTATGATAAATCTAAATTCACTTTTAGAAAAAGCATAAAAACAGTTGGCACTATGAGGAAGATTGTCTTTACATGTAGATATACTTAAAAGATGATGCTTTTTTATAAACTCTAGTATTTTTTTCAAGCACTTAAACTTTGCAGAGCATTTTGTATAGTTTCTAGGTTTGTTAAAATATAATATATTGATATAACCCAAATTATAGCTATGAAGATTTGGATAGATAAGAAAATCTTTTTTTTGATTTTATGTTTTACTACTACCATAGCAATAAGTGCGCCAAAAATTCCACCAGCTAAGCTAAAAAAATGTAGGCTTATCTCAGGGACTCTTTTTCTTTTTTTTAATGAATAGTATTTATCAATGCTAAAGAGCAAAAATGTAAATAAGTTGATAGAAATTAAGTACCAAAGTATTACTGGAATAGTTGGATAAAAGTCATTTAGGACAAAGGAGATGACTGCTAGAGAAAACATTAAAATTATACGGAATCCATTACAACACACTGCTAAGCCTTTTTAATAAGTATAACATAAAAATAATGCTAATATAAAAGCTTTATAGAAAAGGCAATTTATATGGAAACACTTTTAATAGCAGCAAAATACACTTTTTTAGGGCTGTTTGTATTTTTTGGTGCTACTGTTATAACAAAAAGTGTAGGTAAATTTGCAAATAAATCCAAAAATAAGGATGATGATGACAAACGTTGAATACATAAAAGAGATGTTCGCACTTCAACAAAAGCTAAATGATGAAACAAACGGTGTAGGTTGGGAAAATGGTTATACTAAAAATGATCGCATGATAAACTGGAAACGTTGTATATATATGGAGAGTGCAGAACTTATAGATAGTTTTAACTGGAAACATTGGAAAGACATAAACAAAGCTACAGATTGGGAAAATGCTACTATTGAAATAGTTGACATTTGGCATTTTATTATGAGTCTTCTTTTAGAAGATTATAAGGCTCATGATAGAGGTGATATAGATAAGCTAGTAAAAGATGTTATTAACGTTCATGGTTTTGAGAGATTTTATAAAGAGCCAGAAAATAGAGATACAGCAAATACAATGGAAGTTATAAATGATATAGAATCTATTATGAATAGAACAACATCATCTCAAATTGATTTGTTTGATGGTTTGTTAAAAGAGTATTTTGTTATGTCATTAAAGTGTGGTGTAAATCTTAAAATACTATATAAATTTTATATTGCTAAAAATGTTTTAAATCAATTTCGTCAAGACAATGGTTATAAAGAGGGAACATATAAAAAAGTTTGGGGAACTAAAGAAGATAATGAAGTAATGGTTGAAATTATGGCTGAAAATTCACTTGGAGCTGAAGAGCTCTATAAAGCGTTAGATAAAGCATATAATGCATAATTCAACTTTAGTTAAAGCATCAAAAGACTTTTTTACAGGAAAATTTCTTTTTTTGTCTTTAGCCCCTTTTGTAGTTACTGTTTTGATTTTGGGAGCTTTTTTTATTTATGGCAGTAGTGAGTTTCTCACTCTTTTACAGGAAGGTTCAGCTAGTGGTGATTATTCGTATATAGACGAAAGTGCATATCCTACATTGACTTATTTTTTAGGTTTTACAGTTTTTCATTGGTTAATTATGACACTTTTTGTTTTGCTTGGAACCTTTGGTGTAGTTCTTGTTTCATTAGTTATTGCTGTTATAACAGTTGGTTTTTTAACACCACATATAATTGATGCCGTAAGGAAAAAAAATTATTTACATGTAAAAAAAGTTAATGCAGATGGATTACTGTTTTCTCTTTGGAGTATTTTAAAAATTTTTATGAAGTTTATACTTCTAATGTTATGTGTATTACCATTTTTACTTTTACCATTTGTGAATTTTTTTATTTTGCAATTACCATTTTTTTATCTTTTTTATAGACTTATGATGTATGATTTGATATCTTCTGGACTTTGTGTAGATGCTGAGCATATTGTAAAAGAAAATAGACTTTATCTTTTTGTTGTTATGGCAATTTTTTTCTTTTTATCTCTTATACCATTGCTTGGTCTTTTATTGCAGGTCTTTTTTGTAATTTATCTTAGTCATTTTATTTTAAATAAATCAAAGTCAATTGAGATTGTTAGTAACACTAATATAAAAAACTCATAATTAAAATATAATTTTATTGTATATTTAATTTTATTAATGTATAATACACGACATTTTATTTAGGATTGATTTTGAAAAAAGACATTTTATCAAAATTCCTAGGAAGTATTATACTCTTTGGACTTTTTACTTGTAGCTTAAATGCTGCTTCTTTCTCTGATAAACAGATTGAAATTTTAAAAATGGTACGTGAAGTAGCCCTTCACTATCCAAACTCTACTGGTGAAACTTTTGAAAATACGGCTATGGCTATTTGTCTAACTGAGACAAGTGCTGGTGTTTTCAAAATTGGTGACATCGGAAAAGATCCAAATATATTTAATGCCTCTTTAGGAATTATGCAAGTTAGATTAGAAACAGCAAGATTTTTAGCAAATAAGCTAAAGTGGAAAAAACTTATAGAGATGAGTGATGTTAAACTTGTTAATAAACTTTTGAGTGATGATAAATTTAACGTGACTGTTGCTGTAAAATATGTAGTTTGGTTAAACAATTACACAAAACATAATTACTTTAGAACGGTAAGTAGGTATAACGGTGGTAATCACAATCATTCATACTATGGTAGGGTAATGAAAAACATGAATTTGATAAGAAGAAAAGCTGATTTAGGTTAGTTTAGTTAAAGCTAAATTACTCTTTACACAAAAAAGAATATACTCATTTAAAAAATGAACCAAGGGATTTCCAACGATTTCACATGATGAACAAAGAAAAATTACTAGTGTTGTAATTAGAGTGGCTGCTATGCTTTTAGATTATGGAGCGGAAAGTCATTTGATTGAACAAATTTCAGCTCGTTTGGGTAAAGCATTAGGATGCTCATCAATAGAGATATCGCTGATACCTTCGGCTATTGTTTTGACATCGCTTATTGATGAACACTCTATAACAACAACAAGACGTGCTCATCATCAACCTATTAATATGTCTATTGTTCATCAAGTAGTTTCTATTTGTGTTTTTACTGAAAAACATAAAGAAAATCTTGCTTTCGTTGAAAATAAACTTAATAATGTTCATGCAAATTATTATCCAGCATGGCTTCTTATTCCTATAATTGGACTTGCTTGTGCTGCTTTTGGTCATTTACATGGAGTTGATTGGCCTGGTTTTTTGGTTACTTTTCTTGCTGCTGCTATTGGAATGGGAGTACGTATTTGGCTCTCCCGTCTTAACTACTCTTTGTTGATTGTTTTTGCTTTTACTGCTTTTACATGTACACTTATTGCTAGTTTAGCAACCTATCAAAACTTTAGTGCAACAGGAGGCATTGTTCTGTCTTCTAGTGTTCTTCTTTTAGTTCCTGGTTTTCCATATATTAATGCTATTTTGGATGCTTTTAAAGGCTATTTAAGTATGGGTTGGGGACGTTGGATGCAAGCAACTTTGTTAACATTTATGACTTCGCTTGGTATCATTTTAGCTATGCATTTAATAGGTATAGAGGGGTGGCAATGATAGATTGGTGGCAAATTTTTGCAAATGCTTTATGGGCAGGTTTACCTGCAGTTGGTTTTGCTATGATTTTTAATGTACCTCGTTCAACTCTTCCGTTTTGTGCTTTTGGTGGTGCTTTTACATATGGGTTAAGAGAATTACTTCTAAATTTTTGTTCTATTGAATTAGGGACATTTATTGCTGCAACTGCTATTGGAATTATTGGGGTATTTTGGTCACGACGTTATATTATGCCAAGACCAATTTATACTATTGCTTCTATTATTCCTATGATTCCTGGAAAGTATGCCTATGAAATGATGATTAGCTTAGTTACAATAAGTGCTAATGGTGTTACTGATGAACTGCTTGCAAAATTTATTGAAAATGGATTGTATGCAGTTAGTATTCTTTTTGCAATTGCTTTAGGACTAGTACTTCCTTCATTGCATTACACAAAAAGAAAACAGCCTATTTTATAGTTTAGTTGTAAACTATGCTCCTGCTTTTAGGAGTTTCAAAAAACTCTATGCGTGAGACTTGAACATCTATTTTAGCCATTTTTTTAGCTACAATTCCCATAAGCCATGTAGAGATATTTTCACTAGTAGGAACAAAATCAACTATGATATAACCCTCATACATCTCAAAAAGATGTTTAGGTTTTCCTTTTAGTATTTCTAAATCTGGTCTTTTAAACCCATCTTTACATGTAATAAGATTTTGCTTATTCGCATAGTCTGGTAACAGGGTTGAAAAAAGAGGGTCATTGATGTCTATTATGAATTTGTGATCAAGTGTTGAATCTAAAAAGTGCTTAAACCAGTTAAGATGGTGAAAGTCTGTAACCATGCCATTTTCAAGTTTATCACTTGAAAGATAGACTATTAAACGACCTTGATGACCATGAAGATGACGACAAGCAAGACAGCTATCCATAGAAAATTCAACATTAAGAGTCTGAGACCAAACCCGATGCCCATAACAAAAATCAAACTGCTTAGCTATTTCCCACTTCATTTTACGCCTTATTAAATTCATATTTGCTATTATACCAAATAGAATTTAAATAGGGATATTATGTTAAAAATTGTAGAGATATTTTACTCAATTCAAGGAGAAGGCAAGTTTAGTGGTTATCCTTGTGTGTTTATTAGGCTTCATGGCTGTAATCTTGATTGTCATTTTTGTGATGAGGATTTACACAAGGGATTTTTTGAGAGTAAAGAAAGTAAAGAAATTTTAGAAAATATAAAAAAGTACCCAACAAAACAAGTTGTTATTACAGGAGGAGAGCCATCTTTAAATGATATAAATGGCTTTATTGATGCTTTACATGTAGAGGGTTATCACGTTGCCGTTGAGTCCAATGGTTACAAGTTTGAGCATATTAAAAATGCTGATTGGATAACTTACTCACCTAAGGATTGGAATGCCTTACATGTAGAGGGGTTTAATGAATATAAGTTTATAGTAGAAAAGAATTCTAATATAGAAAAAATTTTAGAGCTAAAGAGTGATAAACCAATTTATATACAACCTCAAAATCATAAAGATAGCATAGATAAAAATAATACAGAGTTTTGTATAGAGTTAGTTAAAAAGTACCCTCATTTTAGATTGAGCGTACAGTTACATAAATATTTAGGAGTGGAGTAGTGAAAAAAGGTTCGGCATTAATAGTTTTTAGTGGAGGACAAGATAGTACAACTTGTCTTGGTTGGGCTTTGAGTCGTTTTGAAGAAGTTGAAACTTTGACATTTGATTATGGGCAAAAACATAGAGTAGAAATTTACCAAGCAAAAAAAATAGCAAAAGTTTTGTCTGTAAACAATCATGTACTTAGCATTGATGCTTTTTCTCAGTTAAATGACTCAGCTTTAATTGATGGAAGTCTTGATATTTCAAGTCCTCATAGAAACAGACCAAATATGCCAGCTTCTTTTGTTCCAAATCGAAATGCTATATTCTTTACTCTAGCTCACGCGTATGCACAAAAACAAGGTATACAAAACATCATTATAGGCATAAATCAAACAGACTACTCAGGTTATCCTGATTGTCGTAAAAACTTCATAGAGGCACTAGAATTGACTCTAAACCTAGGAAGTGAATCAAACATAAAGTTCCATTCACCACTTCTTCATCTTACAAAAGCAGAAACTTTTAAAATGAGCGAAGAAGAGGGTGTTTTAGATTTGGTCATAGATGAATCTCATACTTGTTACAATGGAGATCACAACACTAAAAACAGTTGGGGTTATGGTTGTGGGCAATGTCCAGCTTGCATACTTAGAGCAAATGGTTGGGAAGAGTATAAAAAGCATCAATGATTTTTTTATTATGTAATTTTATATGAAGTACATAAGTCACTACCCAAAACACTTGCAAGACCAGATTCAGTGTTTGATTGATAAAGAAAAACTTGGTATTTATTTAAAAAATAAATATCCAAATAAACACAATATACGAACAGACAAGGCTCTTTATGCTTACGTTATGAGTTTTAAAAATGAGTATTTAAAAAAGAATAAAGTCTCAAAAGTTTTATATGATGGTAAAATCAATGATCTTAATAATGCCCTAGGAACGCATACCTTTGTTTCTCGTGTTCAAGGTGGAAAACTAAAGGCTAAAAATATCATTAAAGTGGCTAGAATTTTTAAAGATGTTCCTGAAGAGTTTTTAGAAATGATAGTTGTGCATGAACTCTCACATTTTAAAGAAAAAGAGCATAATAAAGCTTTTTATAAATTTTGTGAGTATATGCAAAAAGATTATCATCAAGTGGAGTTTGATTTACGGGTTTATCTGCTCCATCTTGATTTATTTGGTAAGTTATATTAAGTAAAACTACTTTTATATCATTTGAATTGAGTCTTCTCTTGTGTTAATCATACACAAAAATTCGTAGCCTTTACTATAACAGGCTTCGTAGTAGTGGTTAATTCCAGCAGGAATATAGATAAAATCTCCTTTTTTAGCATGATAGATTTCATCTCCAACTACAACTTTTGCTTCACCTTCTAAAACATACTGCTGGTGTTGAATTTTATTTGTATGGTTTGGCATAGTTCCACCAGATTTTATGGAGATTTTTCTTACTATAAAGTCTTTGTCATCACTTGGGCTTAAGACGGCTATAGTTGCTTTTTGTGTTTTAGGTACAGGTTTTTTTGTATAATCATCACTACTCTTACAGTACATATTTTATCCTTACTAAGTTTATTGTATTATAGCACATGAAAAAAATATACATAGCAGGGTTTGATGTCTTCAAACCAGATAGCATTAAAATAGGTGAGGCATATAAGTCTACATGTAAAGAGTTTGGGTTTGATGGTTTATACCCACTTGACAACCAAATTGACAAGTCTTGGAGTAAAGATATTGCCCGTGAGTTTATATATAAAAAGAATATTGAACTTATTGAAATGTGCGATATAGTTGTTGCAAATGGCAATCCTTTTAGAGGTGATGAACTAGATAGCGGAACTGCATTTGAGATTGGGTATGCCTTGGCTTTGAAAAAAGAGGTAGTTATTTATATGGACGATATTAGAAGTTATCTTCAAAAGTCTACATGTAAAGCAAAAAAAGATGATGTTGTAGATAAAGATGGTATGTTTATAGAGGATTTTAATTTTTCTTTGAATTTGATGTTTAGTGCTTGTAGTATTGTAGAGGGCGGGTTTAAAAAGGCTATAAAAAGTCTAGGTTAACTTTTTATTTATGGTTTGTTAGTTTTATGTTTAGTTCAATTGTATATAATTTTATTAGAAAACAAAAACCTCCTTTTTGTAGATAGAACCTAAATAGCGTCCGAGTTGCCCGCTCCGGACGCTTTTTTTTTGCCTAAATTTTATTTTTAGAAGTAAAGTAGAATAGACTTAGTGTGAAAAGTGCACCTAAGGTATCGGCTAACATATCTTTTTAGTATCCCAGATATCTCCTTGAAAACCTAACAAAGAAAAGCCCAAAAATTATAGCCAAATTTCAAGTAGATTTCGGCTGATAGCTATTTTTGTAGGTAGAGATATTCCATATTTTTCATCACCATTTAGTATCGCTTTTAAATCCTTTTTATGAATCCATTTTGCATCTGCTATTTCATGTTTATCAATAGTAAGTTCTTTAGATTTTGCCTTTACATGTACGCCTATCATCAAATTAGTTGGAAATGGCCAAGGTTGGCACATTTTGTACTCAACATCAAGACCAACAACTCCTGCTTCTTCGTATAGTTCACGTCTTGCTGCATCTTCTATACTTTCACCAGATTCCATGAATCCTGCTAGACAAGAGTACCTGTTTGCAGGAAAGTTAACACCTCTGCCAACCAAACAATAATCTCCATGAGTAACAAGCATCATTACAACAGGATCTGTTCTAGGAAAGTGTTCTTTTTTACATGTAAGACAAACTCTTTTCCACCCAGCGTGTTTCATTGTTGTAATTTTCCCACAAGTGGAGCAAAACTGATGTGATGCATGCCAATTTAAAACAGAAGCACCTTGGGCTATGATGCCTAGTCTGTTTTCTTCTAAAAAATTTCTCTGTGTAACTTCTCTAATAGAGAGTTTTGATAAATGACTAGGAACATCGCTTTTTGCATGTAGTGCAAAATAGTGTATATCTTTATCTTTTCCAAGAAGAACTGCTTGCTTGGTATCTAAATTAGATTTTGAAAAGAAACATTGTTTTGTTTTTTCGTTAATGATTATATCGTTACCATCAAGAAGTAAAAAAAGTGAATTTTTTAAATTTTTAAATTCTTCAATTTTTTGTTCATCATGTCTTATATTATCAAGACGATTAAGTGGGTTTTGGCTAAAGTACGGATAAATATTTTTCATGTTTACAATATATTGTAAATAAGTTTAAATTGTATTTAAAACAAGAGAATATAATTCTTAGTACAAAAACCTCCTTTTTGTAAATATAAATTAGGCGTTTAAGTTGCCCACTTAAACGCCATTTTTTACTTATTATCTAAATAAGAAAAATTCCTATTGACAAATAATTATCATTATGCTATACTTCTTCAAAAGTTAACGACCAATAGGTTGTGCTTCAGTGAGAGGAATTTTATCTTGACTTGTTCAGATAAAAGCAAACATAAAATTAAAAGGATTTAAAATGCGTCAATATGAGAGTTATAAATGTAATAAATGTGGTAATGAAGTTGAAGTTCAAAATGTAGGTGGAGGAACTTTATCCTGTTGTGGTCAGGACATGGAATGTGTTACTGAGAATTTAACTATGGTAAACCTTATGAAAGCATTTGCTGGTGAATCACAAGCAAGAAACAAGTATGAATATTTTGCTAAAGTTGCACAAAAAGAGGGTTTCCGTGATATTGCTGAACATTTTCAAAGAGCAGCAAACAATGAAAAGCAACATGCAAAAATGGAATTAGCACTCTGTCATAGAATGGCTGGAGAAGAGAATTTTGGTGATACAAAAGCTAATTTAATTGCAGCAGCTGAGGGTGAGAGCTATGAAAACGTTACTATGTATCCAGATTTTGCAGCTATAGCAAAGCAAGAGGGTCATAACGAAGCTGCTAGACTTTTTAAAGGTATAGGAAAAATCGAAGTTGAACATGAAAATATGTATAAGATGCTTCTAGAAAGACTTGAAAGTGGTGCAGAACATTTGAGTGAAGATTCAGATGAAGCTTGGATCTGTGAAGTCTGTGGACATGTACATTATGGGAAAAAAGCTTTAGAAAAATGCCCAGTATGTGATCATGACAAAAAGTACCAATCAAGATTAAATTCAAAAAAATAATCTTTTAGTTATAATCTCCTATAATAATCTTATAGGAGGTTTTGTATGAGTTTAAAATATAAAATAATAGCTGTAATAACGGTACTTTTACTTAGTGCTTCTATATTAAGTTGCGTTATAAACTATCGGATAGACGTAAGAAATACACAAGAACAACTAAAAAACATCTCTTTGCCACTCTCTATAGACAATATATATACAGAAATCCAACAACGCATGATAGAACCACTTATAGTTTCATCACTTATGGCAAATGATACTTTTGTAAAAGATTGGCTTTTAGAAGGTGAAAAAGATGTAAAGCCAATTAAAAAGTACCTCAAAGAAATTCAAAATAAGTATGGAATGTTTACAGCATTTTTGATTTCAGATTTTACAAAAAACTATTATCATTCAAAAGGGCTTATAGATAATGTAAATAAGAACAATAGTGAAGATACTTGGTTTTTTGATTTTGAGAATAAAGCAGATTTGTATGAAATAAATTTGGATTACAATAAACATTTAGGTAGTTCTTTGGTTATGTTTATCAATTACAAAGTAAAAGATTATACAAATAAACTTATAGCAACAATAGGTGTTGGTATTAGGCTTTTAGATATAGAAGACATGTTGCATGAATTTAAAAAGAAGTATAGATATAATGTTTATTTTGTCAATGGGGAAGGAGAAATAATTCTTTTTACACCAGAGCTTAATAAAAGAGGAAATATATCTAATATAGATGGATTAAAGCAAATAAAGTCTGATATTTTTGCTAAAAAACTTAAGCAATTTGAATACAAATATAAAAATAAAGAGTATCTACTTAGCTGCAAATATATAGAGAAATTAAAACTATACCTTTTTGTTGAAATAGATAAAAATGAGTATATGAAAGATTTGAATAAAACCTTTTTCATTAACCTATTTGTATCAATACTTGTAACATTTTTAATTGTATTAATTATTATATATACTATCAATATATATCAAAAGCAGTTAGAGCAACTTGCCGAAGAAGATTCATTAACAGGACTTGCTAATAGAAGAAAGTTTAATGAAGAGTTTGAATATATGTACAATTTGTATTGTAGGGGGAATTTAAAAAAGCTCTCATTGGTATTGATTGATATTGATGACTTTAAGAAGATAAACGATACCTTAGGACATCTTACCGGAGATAAAGTGCTTATTAGACTCTCTGTAATTCTAAAACAGCATCTTCGCAAAACCGAGATAGTGGCTAGATGGGGTGGTGAAGAGTTTGCTATTCTTTTAGTTAATACTGAAAAAGAAGAAGCAATTAAGATTGCTGACAAACTAAGAGAAGTTGTGAAAGAAGATAAAATATTAAATGAGATTTTAGAGACTCAAATGACCATTAGTCTAGGACTTGGTGAACTTTGTAATGAAGATAGTCAAGATGGTTTGATAGGAAAAGTTGATACTGCTCTTTATGAAGCTAAAAACTCTGGAAAAGATCAGTTAATAGTTGTCTAAATTAAACTGAGTTAGGATTGATTTAAGAGCATAAACACTAAGAGAGTTTCCTATGAGTTTATAACACTGTCTTTTGGTGAGATGGCTAGGAAAAATAAAATCATTTTCAAAACCCATTAAAGAGCTTATCTCATTGGGTTCAAAGAGTCTAACACCATCTTTACATGTAAGATAAGCTCCAGAGTGCATCCAAGCTTTGGAATATGATGAGGTAAAGCAAGTGCTGTAAGCATTTCTTTCATTAGTGTCTATTATGCGAAAGCCATTTTTAAATTTTTCTAGTTTATCATCTGGTATTAAAAAAGGCTCATGAGGCTCTTTTAAAAACTCTTTTAGCTCTTTACATGTAAAGGTTTTTTCTATAGTTTTCAGAGGATTTAATGAAGCTGTCAAATAGTACCTCATACGTCTATTTGGAATACCAAGTTCACTAGGACATAAAAGAGTTTCATTTATATTGTAAGCCCTATCTTTTAGAGTTTTAAGAAGTAATTTACGAGCTTTCGAGTCTTTAAATGCTTCTACATTTTCTAAGCCAATATGAGTTGGAGGTGCTTTACATGTAGAGATAGCTTCTAAAACTTGTAAAAAACTATCACTTCTATTGTCTTGTATATCTTTTTGCACACCTTTTCTAGTGTAAGGTTGACAAGGTGGAGACATCCATAGAAAGTCTACATGTAAACTTTCAAGGTGTTTGGCATCGAACTTTTCTAAGTTAAATTTTTCAGCTTTGTGAGAAAAATTTGCATTATAAGTAGCAATTGCTGAGTCGTTTTGGTCATAGGCTTTTTTTACAGATATATTTAAATTTTCACAAGCCTTACTAAACCCACCTATACCGCAATATAGCTCAACAGCATTAATCAAAATTTTGCTTTTTAAAGGGCATTAAGAGTTCCCATATAGAGCATATAACCCTTGTACAATTCAACAATACCATAAAGTATAACCGCAAGAGCAGCTAGTTTTATAAACACATCTCGAATACCTGTTTTATTAAATAGACTTATAAAAAAACCAAGGGAGAATAGGGCAGGAATGGTACTAAGCCCAAATATTAACATAACCAAAGCACCATAAATTGGACTAGCGGTATTTGCCGCAGTAATTGCAAAAAAGTATACAAATCCACAAGGGAGAAAACCGTTTAAAAGTCCTAGAGAGTAAAAGCTTAGGTAAGATTTTGACCTTATAAGAGTTTGAAAAACTTTTTTGTACCAAAGTGTGCCTGAGAGATTATGCTCAATTAATGATAAAAACTTTATTTGACCTATTAGTGAGAGTCCAGCAAGAATCATTATTATGCCAGTAATCATTCTAAAAACAGTATTTGCTTGACCGTCAAAAGAGAATAGTGAACCAAAATAACCAAATAAAGTACCCATTAAAACATAGGTGCTGACCCTACCAAAAGAGTACAAAAGATGAGAAAAAACTTGCTTTTGTCTGCTAAATCCATCGTCTATTTTAGCACTACTATATGCAATGACTATGCCACCACACATTCCTACGCAGTGTCCAAATGAGCCTAAAAATGCTATTGTTATAATTGATATTATATTTATGCTTTCCATTAGGAAAGTTTACTAAAATTATTATTAAATTTAACCAAACTTGCCTGTTATGTACTGTTCTGTTTTTTCTTCTTTGGGGTTTACAAATATTTTTTCTGTTTCATTGTACTCGATTAAATTTCCTAAGTGAAAAAATGCAGTCATATCTGCTATACGAGCAGCTTGTTGCATGTTGTGTGTCACGACTATGATGGTATATTTTTCTTTTAGTTTTGTCATAAGGTTTTCTATATTTTGAGTTGAGATGGGATCTAATGCACTTGTTGGTTCATCCATAAGAATAACATCAGGTTCAATGGCAATAGTCCTAGCGATACAAAGGCGTTGTTGTTGCCCACCTGATAAAGCTGTTCCACTTTCGCTAAGTTTGTCTTTTACCTCTTCCCAAAGCCCAGCATCTCTTAATGCACGTTCAACCAAAGCATCACACTCTTTACCCTTTTTTACCATATCATGCATAAGCGGAGCGTAAGCAATGTTGTCATAAATGCTTTTTGGAAAAGGATTAGGCTGTTGAAAAACCATACCTACTTTTTTTCTTACAGCTACTTCATCAACCCCATTTGCATATATGTCATGCCCATCAAGTGTTACCTTACCTTTAATAGTCACATTATCTATAAGGTCATTCATTCGGTTAAGGCATCTTAAGTATGTAGATTTACCACAGCCTGATGGTCCAATAAAAGCGGTAATTTTATTTTCATATATGTCTAGGCTTACTCCATTTAGAGCTTGTTTGTCACCATACCATAGTTTAAGTTTGTCTGTTTTTACTTTTATTGTCATTTTATTCACCATGTTCTCGTATATTTTTTTCTAAGATAAATCGCTACTGCATTTAGGGAAAGTAAAATTCCTAAAAGCACTAAAATTCCTGCTGCTGTTCTCTCTACATAAGCACGTTCAGGCATACCAGACCAAGTAAAGATTTGAGCTGGCATAACCGTAGTTGCATCTAAAAATGAGCCACTAATATCTGGAATGAAAGCAATCATTCCTACCATGATAAGAGGCGCTGTTTCACCCATGGCTTGAGCAAGAGCTATTATTGCACCTGTGAGCATTCCTGGCATTGCTAGTGGTAAGACATGGTCACGAACTATCTGCCATTTAGTAAGTCCAAGTGCAAATCCAGCTTGACGAATGGAATCTGGAACTGATTTTAATGCTGCTTTTGAACTAACTATGATGACAGGTAGACTCATAAGTGCCAAAGTCATACCACCAACGAGTGGAGATGAGCGAGGAACTCCAAAAAAGTTAATAAACACAGCAAGCCCAAGAAGTCCAAACAATATGGAAGGAATTGCCGCAAGGTTGTTTATATTGACTTCTATTATTTGTGTAAATTTATTGTCTTTTGCAAACTCTTCGAGATAGACGGCTGTCATGACTCCAAGAGGAACTGCAATTAGCATTGTAATAATCATGGTCATTACGGTTCCCATTATACTAGCCATGAAACCAGAAAATTCAGGAATTTTAGAGTCGCCTTTTTTAAAAAATATAATGTTAAAGCGACGTTCTATCTTGCCATCTTTTTGCATCTGTTTTATTTTTTGAATCTGTTTTGGTTTTAGTCTATTGTATTTACCTTTTATGAATTGGTCTACATTAGAATTTGCTAAAGTCCATCTTTCTTGATTTGTATTCATCCATTGAGGATTTTCTTTAAGAGTTTTTTTAAGACCTCTAAGCCACGCACGACTTACCATAAAACCATACTCTTTTCGCTCAATTGACAAGTGTGTAAACTTTGCAGTTTTTTCGTTTATATGTACTGGCACTTTAACGTAAGTCTGAGTAAAGGCACCATGACCTTTAATAATCATATCTGAAAGAAAAAACAGTAAAAATGCAACACTAGCCATAAGTGCCATCATTGTAATATATTTAAATCTTTTTGCCTTAGCTTTTCGACGTGCTAGTTGTGGTATGTGAAAATAGTTATCCATATTTGCTCTTTTATAAATTTGAAATTTTGTATTTTTTATGAAACTTGCGTATTGCATATACTGAAACAATGTTTATGCTTAGGGTCACTACAAACAGAACAAGTCCAAGTGCAAAAGCAGAGAGTGTTTCAGGTGAACTAAACTCTTGGTCACCTGTCATGGCATCAACAATTCGAACAGTTACTGTTGTCATGGTTTCAAGTGGATTCCAAGTCATATTGGCTTGAAGACCTGCAGCCATAACGACTATCATGGTTTCACCTAAAGCTCTTGAAATTCCAAGAAGAGTTGCTGAAATGATTCCTGGAAGTGCAGAGGGAAGAACAACATGAATTATGGTTTCTGATTTTGTCATGCCAAGGGCAAGTGAACCATGACGAACATGTTTTGGGACTGAGCTTATAACATCATCACAAAGTGAAGATATGATAGGTATAATCATAATGCCCATCACAATCCCAGGTGCAAGTGCATTTTGAAAAGAGACATGAAAACCAAATATCTCAAAAAATTCAACAATTGCAGGAGCTATAGTAATAGCTGCAAAAAAGCCATAAACTACTGTAGGAATTCCTGCAAGTATTTCAAGCATAGGTTTTAGTACTTCACGGACTTTTTTTGTGGCATATTCACTCATATATATAGCTGAAAGTAATCCAATAGGAATGGCAATAAACATAGCGATAGTAGTGATGTAAAAGGTTCCTGCAAAAAGAGGAAGTGCCCCAAATCTATCTGCTTCAGGAAACCAGTCAACTCCAAAGATGAAGTAAAAAAAACTCTGCATTTTAAAAAACTCAATAGCTTCAAATAGTATAGAAAAAAGTATACCAAAAGTAGTGAGTATCGTTATAAGAGATGCAAACATCAAAAGAATTTCTATAATTTGTTCTTTAAATTTTCTGCTTAACACTAAAAATCCTCATTGTTTATTTAATTGGATTATAGCTTTGAAATGTTACGAAATGGATACGGAATTTTAGAAAAGAAAAAATTCGTTTCATCAGAGTAACTCTCTTTTTATGTTAATATACGATATATGGTTTTAAAAAATATTAAATGGATTTAATTTGAAAAGGTAGAGAAAGTATAATTATAACGAGTGTATTTACTATATTTAATCAAAATTAAATATAAAAGCCATTATTATTAAGTTTTAATATAATTAACTGTGGAAAGTGAAATATGAAAAAATATGATAAAGTGCTAAAGCAAAGACGACAAAAAAGAGATTCTTCAGAGCGAATAGTTGATTTTAATCCCATATATCATAATTTCTGTGATCAAGAAGCAAAAGAACAAGCTAGTAGATGTCTACAGTGTCCTGTTGATGTGTTTAAAGATATTATGATTAATCCTTCATTTTGTAGAATCGGCTGTCCTTTAAATAACAAAATCCCAACTTGGCTTAACAAAACTTACGATGGAGATATAAGAGGAGCATTTGAACTCTCTAATGAAATGTCACCATTCCCTGAAATATTAGGAAGAGTATGTCCTAAAAAGGGATTATGTGAAAGTAGTTGTGTTGTTGAAAAGTGTGAGCATCGTGGAATTTCTATTGGAGAAATAGAAATATATTTGAATGAAAAAGCATTTGATGAAGGTAATATTCCAGATTATGGCAAAGATAAGAACAGAAAACATAAAGTAGCTATTGTTGGTAGTGGTCCTGCTAGTATAAGCTGTGCTACATTTCTTTTACAAGCTGGTATAGGTGTAGAAATTTTTGAAAAAGAAGATAGATGTGGAGGTTTATTAACCTATGGTATTCCCAATTTTAAATTACCTAAAAACACTATAGAAAGAAGAATGAGCTGGATGGAAAAGGCTGGTTTAAAAATAAACAAAGATGTAGAAATTGGGAAAGACATATCTATAGGAGCATTAGAAGAAAATTTTGATTGTATTTTCTTGGGTATTGGTGCACCTGAGGGAAGAAGTGCCTTGATGGAAAATGAATATGCTAATGGTGTTTATCATGTTATGGAAATTTTAACAACAGCACAAAAAAGAGTTTTTAATCAAGATTTTGAAAGCTCAATACTTAAAAATAAAGATATTATAGTAATTGGTGGCGGTGACTCAGCCATGGATGTTTTAAGAACATCAATAAGGGAAAAAGCAAAAAGCGTAACTTGTGTTTATCGTAGAAATAAAGAGAGTATACCTTGTAGTAAAACAGAAATGACGAATGCTTTAGAAGAGGGAGTTAAATTTGTTTTTAATAAAGCACCTAAACGAGTTTTAGTTGATGAGCATATGAATGTTACAGGCATTGAAGTAGCCCAAACGCAAGTTATTGTAAATGAAGATTCTGGTAGAAGTACTCTGAAAATCAATGATGATATGCTTTTACATGTAAAAGCAGATATTATTATATTGGCATTAGGTTTTAACAACAAAATGTTTGATTTTTATAATGAGTTGGATTTAAAATTAGGTAAATATAATGATATTCTTGTTAATGAAAAACAAGAGACCAGTCACAAAAATATATATGCGGGTGGAGATGTGGTTAGAGGAGCCGATCTTGTAGTTACAGCGGCACTAGATGGAAGAACTGCTGCTTTTGCAATTAAAGAAAAACTAGGCATGTAAAAAGTGGTTATCTATTTTAATAACCACTCTAAGATATTTATTTAATAACTTTTCTAGCTTTTACCATTTTGTGAGTAAGAGGTGTTAAATTTTTTACACTTGATTGGATTTTAGTTCTTAAATCACTTGCCATTGGGATAAGTCCAATACTTTTCAAAACACCATCTTCGCTTATCATCATTTCACTCATAAACATGTCAATATAAGGTTGCATTGCTTTTACTTTGTTAATATGTGATTTTTTTACGTAGAAAAAAAGACTTCTTGAAACAGGATAGCTTCCATCTGCTATGCTACTTGGTGTTGGTAGTTTTCCATCTACTTTTGCGGCTTTAATTTTGTCACTATTTTCTGCAAGAAAGCTGTAACCAAAGATACCAAATGCATTTTTATTACGTTCTAGTTTTTGAACTATCAAATTGTCATTTTCACCTGAGGGGATGTATACTCCATCTTGTCTTATGGTATGGTACTTTTTCTTGCCATATCCAGCCATCTTTTTTGTCATTTTTTCCATAACTAATTCTTCAAAAGCATCTCTAGTTCCTGAACTTGTTGGAGGTCCGTAGATGATGATTTCTCTGTTTGGTAGACTCACATCAATGTCACTCCACTTTTTGTATGGGTTCTTAACAAGTTTCCCATTTACTGGAACTTTTGCAGCAACTGCTAAAAGAATTTGAGTTCTTGTAAATGCTAGGTTTCTGTTGTCATTTGATTGTGCAAAAGCGATACCATCATAGCCTATCATGGTGCCAACAATGTCAGTTACACCGTTTTTTTGGCATAGTTTCCACTCTTTTTCTTTCATTGGGCGTGATGCATTTGTGATGTCTGGTGTATTCATGCCGTTACCTGCACAAAATAGTTTCATTCCTCCACCTGAACCTGTTGATTCTACTACGGGTGTTGGAAAAGAGGAAGTTGCTCCAAGTTCTTCAGCAACATAACTAGAAAATGGATAAACAGTAGAAGATCCTACTATTTTGATTTGCTCACGTGCTTGTGAAGCACTTACCGCGATAACTAATGCAGCTGATGTAACTGCTATATTTTTTAATAAATTCATAATAACTCCTTAAATTGTTAGGAGAATTGTAACGATGAATTATTACAAATTAATTACACTCTATGTTATACATCTACTCTTTTTTTCGCTCCATTTTCTAAAATACTTATTTTATATTCAATCTCTTTTAAAACTTCTTTTTTATACTCACTATTTATATGTTTTTGTAAAGCTGTGATTCTATATGAGTCTATAAGTGGAGTTGTAAATGAGAGTTGATTCTCGTGTCCAGCTTGTTTTGTGATAAGTTCTTTGTTTATGAGTTTAATTTTGTATTTTTTTAGTATTCTTAACCAAAGGTCATAGTCTTCGCAGACTTTTAAATCTTCATCAAAATGACCTATTTTTTCAAATAAACTTTTATGAGCAAAAAACGTTGAAACTCCTATTTTGCAGATTCTAAGAGAGTTTAAAAATGTGGGTTCTTCTTTTTTTAGATGTTTCTTTTTATTGATTGTTTTAGCATTTCTTATCCACTTTTCATCACTAAATGACGCAAGTAAATCAGGATTGTTTACATGTAAAGATATATGCTCTTTTATTTTATCTTTATGCCACAAATCATCAGAATCTAAAAAGGTCAACCACTCATGTTTTGCCTCTTTTATTCCGTGGTTTCTTGCACTTGATACACCACTGTTTTTTTGGTATATATAAGTTATGTCTTCGTGTTTTAGTAACTCTTTTGTATTGTCAGTTGAGCCATCATCCACTACGATAATCTGCTCTACATGTACAGATTGATTTTGTATGCTTTTTATGGCTTTGAGTATGAACTCTGCACGGTTATAGGTTGGTATTATGGCTGTTATATTCACTTTTGTTTTTTCAACTTTTTAATAATAACGGGCATAAGAGTTAAAAGACCTAAAAGTATAAAAGCAAATAAAATCTCCTTAGTAAAAATATCACCTAATGAATTTATGCTTGCAAGTTGACTTCCAGCGTAGATATATACAAAAGAACCAGGAATGATACCAAGTGAAGTGGTGATAAAAAAAGCTTTAAGGTCTAGTTTCGTTACGCCACATAAAAAGTTAACAAGAAAAAATGGAAAAATAGGCATAAATCTTAGTGTAAATAGATACTGGTACTTGTTTGCTTCTAACTCTTTATTGAATTTTTCTAACTGTTTTTTATACTTCTCTTGTACTTTTTCTCCTAAAATATAACGAGCAAACAAAAAAGCTAAAACAGCCCCTATGGTTGCCCCAATATTTACAAAAACTATACCAAAAACAGAACCAAATACAAAACCACCACCTAGGGTTAAAATAGTAGCAATTGGAAGTAAAAAGGCAACAGAAATTATGTAAACAGTTATAAAAATAGCAACTGCTAATATGTAGTTTGCATTTACATACTCTGTTAATGTGTCTTTTTGAACTTTTAAATTCTCAAAGCTAAAGTAAGTGTCTAGCTCGTATATTTTTGAAAGTATCACAATAGCAATAAAAATTGCAAGGATTATAAGTTTTTTATTCATTTTAATATCTTTTTTATAAATTTTAAAAATGGATTATTCATGAGTTTAGTTATGTAAAACTTTTTTGCAGGTTGTTTTATAAGGTCTACAAAAGTAGGGTAAATATAAACCATTTTGGAGAGTTTATCAAAAGATATATTAAAAGTCTTAGCTAATTGTAACTGATGAATGAGCTCACCTGCTCTGCAGCCTAGTATGGAAGCTCCTACTATTGTTCCATTCGTTAGTACGCTTACTTTTACAATACCAACTTTTTCTACATCCGTATAACCTCTATCTGTATTTTTGTATTCCATCTTATATATTTGTACTTTTTCACCGTATTTTTTTTCTGCTTGGGTTTGCGTGAGTCCTATGTGTGCAAATTCAGGCTCACTGTATATGCACCATCCAATATGCTCGTAACTGACTTTTTTCTTGAATGGTAAGCCTATATTTGAAGCAGCTATGATGGCATTTTGTTCTGCTATGTGGGTAAATTTGTACTTGCTTGAAACATCACCAATGGCATATATATTTGGATTTGAAGTTTGTAAATAATCATTTACTTTTATGCTATTTTTATCATATTTCACGTCTGCTCTTTCTAGGTTTAAATTTACATTTGCCAATCTTCCTGTGGCAAATAGAATTTTTTGTGCGCTTAAAATTTGTTTGTTTACATGTAAAGATATTTGAGTATCTGTTTGTGTGATTTTTTCAAATGAGGCATTGTTTATAAACTCTATTCCCTCTTTTTTTAATTTACCAAGTAAAATTTCACTCAACTCTTCATCATTTTGTTTGAGTATGCCTTTGCCTCTTGAAATTAGAGTAACCTTGCATCCAAGACGGTTAAATGCAGTTGCCATTTCTATGCCAATTGCACCAGTTCCAACCACGATGAGTGAAGAGGGAATGGAGTCTTGCAAAAATATATTTTCATTTGTAAGGTAGCTTATATCTTTGATTCCTGGTATGTTTGGAATGCTTGGAGCTGAGCCAGTTGCTATTATGAATTTGTTTGCAAAGTAGGTTTTGTCTCCTACTGCAATCTCATTTTTATTTACAAATTTAGCACTGCCTTCTATGATGTTAACTCCAGCTTTTTCAAAGTCTTCAGGAGTTTCATGAGAGTAAATTTCAGCTACTATATTTCTTACATGTAAGAGTACTTTTGAGGTATCTATTGTAATATTGTTTGAGCTTAGACCGTATTTATTTAGATTTTTTGCATTAAAATGGGCAGAAGCAGATTTCAAAAGAGTCTTTGAAGGAATACAACCAGAGTGTGTGCAATCTCCTCCCAGTTTAGCTCTCTCTACAATGGCAGTTTTTTTACTAAAAGCTACTAGAACTTTTGAAGCGACTAAACCAGCTGGTCCTCCGCCGATGATGATAACGTCAAATTTTTCCATTGTGCTTTACTCTCTTTTAGGAATGCGATAGTATATGAATTTTCAAAATAGCTTTGATGAAACTGTTCAAAAAAACTTTTTAAGTCCTTAATCGTATCGATATCGTTTAATTCTTCTGTTAAGTATACACGTTTTTTGTGTAGTTTATGTAATGTTTTTTTTAGTACATTTGGAGTACTCCACTGCATATCTTCAAATATATTTTTGGTAAAAGTCTGTTTGTTAAAGCCTACAAGATAGTACCCTCCATCTTCACTTGGACCTAAGACTATATCGTGGTTGTTTAATTGTTCAAAACTCTCATTTAATAAAGAATTTGTTATGTGAGGAGTATCACTTCCCATGAGAATAATTTTGTCATAACCATTTTTGAATTGTTCTTCAAAGGCTTTTTGCATTTTTTTCCCCAAGTCACCTTCTTTTTGTAAGAAATTATCAAAATTTCCAAAAACCTTGTTTACGAGTTCTAGTTTAGGATGAACACAAAGTTTAAAGTCACTTTTCCCACCTTGCAAAGTATATATTAAGTCTTGAACAAATCTAACATACAAATTAACTGCAAAACCATGTCCGCAATTCTTAGCAAGTCTTGTTTTCACAAAACCAAGTTTGGGCTCTTTTACAAACATAATAATTAGGTTTTTACTCACTCTTCACCTCAATAAAATCTATATATGATTTTGAAGATTCTTGGGTATTGTCAGAGTCGTTCATGATGGCTAGGGAGACTTTAGTTGGAGGGTTTTGGTTAAAAGCTTTTTTGTAATCTTCTAAAACATTTACTGTGTGTTCTCTCCACTGCTTTACATGTAAAGAGCCACTGTTTGTTACTATCATCTTTGCTTTGTTGTATAGGCACTTGCCTTGCTTGAAGTTATTAAAATAGAGTTTTGCACTTCATAATTAGAGTGGTTCTCTATTTTTTCAAAGTGTAGTGGTTCCCAGTTTTCTAAAGAGTTGAAATCTTCTTTTAGTAAAACTTGGGCATTTAAAAAAACAAAACTCAATAAAATTAAGACTAGCAGCCGCATGAGGAGATTTCCGTTTTTTCAGGTTCTTGTTCGGCTGATGCTAAGGTTGAACAGCCTGTAAACTCTCCAAAGTGTATTTTCGTATTGCCTGTAATTTCAAAGTATTTTTTGTATCTGGTTTTACTCAGCAT
>JADGDR010000014.1 GCA_016744795.1 Sulfurospirillum sp. | reverse complement strand
CGTAGTTTCAACACTTCTGTGTCCCAACAGTTCTTGTATGGTTCTTAAATCTATACCCGCTTGTAAAAGATGTGTGGCATACGAATGCCTAAATATATGTGATGTTACCCTTTTGTTAATATTTGCTTTTAAAGAAGCTTGTTTTATGTTGCGACCTAATGTTTGAGGATGAATATGATGTCTCCTTAAGGTTTGACTTTTTGGGTCTTTACTTACCTTAGTCATAGGAAATAAAAACTGCCATTTTGTCTCTTTATTTGCTTTAGGATACTTTTTTTCAAAGACATAAGGCATATAAACAGTTCCATGACCATCTGCCAAATCCTTTACATGTAACTCTTTCACTAGTTCAACTTGTGCCATAAGCTTTGTTTTTAACTTACTTGGCAATGGTAAAGTTCTGTCCCTAAGTGACTTGCTATCCCAAATGTATATCTTGTCAAAGTCAAAGTCAATATCTTTGAGTCTAAGACTTAAAAGCTCACTCATCCTCAAACCACAACCATACATCAAAGAAGTTAGAAGATGATAAATACCATTTAAATTAAATATGATTTTTTCTACTTCTTCCCTAGTCAAAACAGTTGGTATATGTTTTTTCTCCTGAACTCTTAAAGCTTGTATGTCCCACTCACTCATGTCTATGTCTAAAACTTCTCTATACAAAAAAAGTATCGCAGAAAATGCTTGATTCTGCGTAGTAGCAGATACTTTGTTTCTAACACTAAGACTTGTCAAATACTGTTCTATCTCATCTTTTCCCATTTCAGTTGGGTACTTTTTGTTGTGAAATAAAATATAACATTTTATCCAATGAACATAAGTCTTTTCAGTTGAAATACTATAGTGCTTTATTCTTATCTTATCTCTAACAATATCTAATAATCTATTTTTTTGACTCATATCTACCTCCTTTGCTTAAGGAACAAAATGTTCTTTTAAAAGGTTTTTAAACAAATACCTCATAAAGTGTTCCAATATCTGCCATATTCTTTTTAAAAACACATTTTATTTTTAAGGATTATAGAGCATTTCTAAAAAAAGAGCTAAAAACATTACAAAATGAAATATTTTCAACAATCAATGTACACTTTTTATGTTCAGTTAATTATTAAATAAGAGCCAAGTGTGTTATAATGTTCGTTGAATAAGTAGTTATGATACAAGGCTAACAAAATGGAAAAAATGAAGTTTAATATTAATGAGAATAGAGATTTAGAAATCAAAATGCATAATTTTAAAAATATTGATACTGAATATACTTTTTATTACGATGAAACAAATAATCTTAGAAAGTTTTGGTTTAAAAATGAAAATAAATTTAATATTCCTATTACAGATTTATCTAAAAATTTTGTTTTAGGTGGAGTCTCTCATCTTAAGTCAAAAATAAATTTTGATACAGAAAGATTAAATCAAGATTTAAAATTACCAAATACAGTTAAAGAAATGAAATTAACATATATAGCTAAAGGTGATTTTTTATCATGCTTAAAATCTAAAAAACTTGAAATATTTTTAGACTGGTTCGTATCAAATGATTTATTTTTACATTATTCAAATTTAAATATTTTATATTGGTCAACTATTGATATTTTAGAATCAATGATTCCTCAAGATTTGCTTCAAATTCATATGGAATTAAAAACAATTCTCTATGAGTTTATAAAAATAGATTTAAATAAATTTATTGAAATACTATATAAATATGAGTATCCAAATATTGATAGAAAAAAAGCAAATGACTTTTTAGATGAAATCTTGAATTATATAAAAATTAATGAGACAAAATTTATTTCAAAGTACCCAACTATTGATAAAAGTTTAATTGGTCTAGTTTATCAAATTATAGAAGAATCAAAAAATACAGAACTACCTTTTATTATGGATGAAAAAAGTCATATACTAATAGATGATTTATTTATTTTTTACAAAAGACCATTTGGTATTTTTAAAAACTCCTATCATATTTTTGATGAAGAAAGCAGTATTGAGAATATTTTTGAAAGATGGGAGTTCTTGGACGATAAAAAGAAATGGGAGAATTTTGAATTTCAAAATTCAACAACTAATGACCTGATACAAATATCTGATGTAATAATTGGACTAATTGGTAAACTATTTATATACATTAATGATACAAATTTTAATGAACTAACTAAATTAAAAGAAAATCTATCATTAATACAAGTAAAAAACTTTACAACTTTAGCCAAACTATTTGAGAAGTCCGATAATCAAAGTACAGCTTTAATACATTCAATTCAGAGTTTAATTGAAAGAGATAAATTAGTTTTATTACTTACAACTTTCAAGGGGTAAGTATCATAACAAAACGCAGGAGCTAATAGTTTACCCTAGCGGGGAAACTATTGCTCTCCTTAACCGTTATATCTAAGGAGCAGAAGTATGGATTTTATATTAAAATGGTTTAAGTATGGATGGATTAATAAAAATAAACTAAGAGGAACTCTAATAATTATATTTTTATTTATGAGCATATTTCAAATTTTAGCAGAAGGGTTTAAAGATAGATTTGATTTTCAACATTTATGGCTAACATTAACATTTTTATTATTGACACCTGAAATATTTAAGTGGTTTAAAAAATTACGACAACGATACAAAGAGATATAACAAAAAATTGTAGAGATAAATGCTTTTTCGATTTTTCAGAGCTATTGGGAATTTAGGGTCAGGAAATTTAGGGTCAGGAAATTTAGGGTCAGGACACAATCCACTACTTTTAAGTGAAATTAAGCTAAAATACTTCAAATAAAACAAATGGAATATTTTATGGCAAGAAGACCAAGATTAGATATGGCAGGATTTCATCATATTGTAAATCGTGGAGTAGAAAGAAAAAATGTATTTAAATGTAATGATGATAAAAATAAATTTTTAGAAATTTTATGTAAAGCATGTAAATTACATAAAGTTGATATACATACTTATTGTTTAATGGACAATCATTACCATCTATTAATAGAATTATCACTTGAAAATCTAAGCCAGTTTATGCGTCAAGTAAATAGTAATTATGCAATATACTTTAACAAAAAATATAAAAGAATTGGACATCTCTGGCAAGGTAGATACAAATCATGGTATATACTAAATGATGATTATTTATATTCTTTATTTAAATATATAGAATACAATCCAGTTGATGCAAAAATCACAAACACTATAGGAGAATATCCTTTTACACTATTAGGCACAATAATAAATACAAATTTAAATATTATTCCTTGTGCTATTAATTCAAAGCTTAAAAATGAATTGGATGATATAAAAGAGTATTTATCAGTTAAATTTAGCAAAAAAGAGCTAGAAACACTACAAGCTGAACAAAAAAAGATAATTTTAAATAAAGAGAACAGAATCATTCAAGAAAAAAATAGAACACTACAAGAGCATTTTACAGATACTCAAGATTTACCACAAAGAAATAAAGATATAATAACTGCAATAGAAGATGGATACAAACAATCAGAAATTGCAAAATATTTAAAAATATCCCCTGCTATGATTTCTAAAGTATTTAGAGATGTTAGGTAGTGGGTTGTGTCCTGACCCTAGTTGTTTGGGCAATACAAGATAGTGATGCAGAATCAAATCAATATGGAGATAATCCAAAACAAACGATAAATATACAATAAACTATAATAATAGAAAAGAGAGCAAGCTCAAGCTTACCGTTAAATTACAAAGGAATATACTTGGATAATATAAATAAATGGAATGCTGATAAATATAATAAACATGCTGATTTTGTATCTAATTTAGCATTTCCAGTACTAGAATTACTAAATCCACAAGAAAATGAAAATATTTTGGATCTAGGCTGTGGTGATGGAACATTAGCAGCTGAAATAATAAAATGCAAATCAAAAGTTATTGCTGTAGATTTGAGCGATAGTATGGTTGAAAAAACTAAAGAAAGGGGCATTGAAGCTTTTGTAATGAGTGCCACCCAATTAACTTTTGTAAATGAATTTGATGCAGTGTTTTCAAATGCAGTATTGCATTGGGTTAAAGATGCTGATGCGTCCATAAAAGAAATTTCAAAATCTCTCAACGATAACGGACGATTTATTGCAGAGTTTGGAGGTTATGGAAATATTAAATTTTTAACAGATGCAATGCAAGAAGTTTTTAACAGACATGAAGAATTTGGTAACTTCAATAATCCTTGGATTTTCCCAAAAGATAGTGAATACAAACAACTTTTACAAGACAATGGTTTCAATGTTGAATATATTGAACTAATTCCACGACCCACAAAAATTGATGATATTAGAAATTGGTTAGATATATTTGCAAATGGGATAATCTCTCATTTAACGAAAGAACAACAAAATCAATTTAAAGAAGAAGTAAGAGCAATTTTAAAACCAAAAATTTATTCTAAAAAAGATGGATGGGTTGCTGACTATGTAAGGCTAAGATTAAAAGCTTACAAAACAAAAAATTCAAAAAAAGAATAATTACAAAGGCAAAGTCCAATCAATACCTTTTAAATCATGTTCTAACAGATAACTATTTGTTTTTGTAAATGGTTTTGAACCGAAAAAACCTCTATATGATGACAAAGGAGATGGATGAGGAGCATTTAGAATAAGATGTTTATGTTCATCTATCAACTTTGCTTTTTGTTGTGCAGGTTTACCCCATAAAATAAAAACTACATTACTTTTATTTTCGCTAATCATTTTTATAACATACTCTATAAATCTTTCCCAACCCTTGTTTTTATGAGAGTGTGCTTCGTGGGCTCTTACTGTTAAAACTGTATTTATCAAAAAAACCCCCTGTTTTGCCCATGAGTTTAGATTACCATTAGCAGGTATCTCACAGCCTATATCTTCTTTTAATTCTTTAAAAATATTGCGAAGAGAAGGAGGATGAGCTATGCCATCATTTACTGAAAAAGCAAGACCATGAGCTTGATTTTCTCCATGATATGGATCTTGTCCTATTATTACAACTTTTAGTTTATTAAAGGGCGTAATATTAAAGGCATTAAATATGTCTTTCGTTTTTGGCAAAATAGTATAGTTTTGTTTTTCACCAAGTAAAAAATCTTCCAAATTAGAAAAATATGGCTTTTCAAACTCATCACAAAGTATCTCTTTCCAACTCACGTCTATTTGTCTATCAATCATGTGTAAACCTAGTTAAATTTTTAAAATCTTATCAAAATAAACATTATAAACCAAACAATAGGTTCTCATTAGAGTATAATATTTAATTATTAGTGTATATTTGAGAGGGTTTTAAAATGGATAAAAAAAACAATTCAATAATAATGCAAATATTAGTTATCGTTGTTGGTCTTATATTCTCAAGTATAATTAGCTGGTCTCTTTACAATATGGAAGAAAAAGCAATCGTTATTGAATTTCGTAAAGATGTAAATGAACGTGCTAATTCACTGTACCGTGAGATAATAATCAACCTAGAAACACTACACTCTTTATCTATACTATTCAATAGTGAGAGTATTTCTGAATTTCAACAATTTCGTATTGAAGCAAAGAGAATCTTAAGCCGTCATTGCGACATTCAAGCACTTGAATGGATACCAAGAATCAAGCATAAACAAAGAGATTCTTATGTATCACAACAACGAAAAGAATTTCCTAAATTTGAAATCACAGAACGAAAAAAGCAAAAACAAATGATTAAAGCCAAAAAGAGAAAAGAGTATTTTCCTGTTTACTATGTTGAACCACTTGTAGGAAATGAAACGGCATTTGGCTATGACCTTTCCTCTAGTCCAACTAGGCACGCTACTCTTAAAAACTCGATGGATACTGCTACTCCTCAGGCCACTGGCAGTATCACTCTTGTACAAGAAAATGCAAAACAAAAAGGTTTTTTAGCTTTTTATCCTATATATAAAGAAAATCCAACAAGTGTAGAAAAACGCAGAGAAAACCTAAAGGGATTTGTTCTAGGAGTCTATCGCATAGGTGATATTTTTACTAGTTCCTCCTCAAACAATGAACCTCTTGGCATTGAAATGAGCATTATAGATGAAACATCCCCCAATAAAAGTGAAATACTCTATACTCACAAGTTTCAAGATGGAGCTATTGCTCATGAAAAAATTAAATACAAAAAAATGTTGCCTAAGTTTTGGGGTAGACAATGGAGCTTGACAGCATCACCAACACAAAAATATATTGCAGTTAAAAGAAGTTTTTTACCTTGGGTAGTTTTTATAGCTGGTGTCTTTTTTTCAGTCTTTATTGCTATATATATTCATATTATGGCTAAACGTACAAATGTAATACGAAATATAATTACTAAAAAAACTAAAGAGTTAAATAGAGCAAATAGAAAACTAAAAAAACTTTCACTCACAGATGGACTAACTGAAATTGCCAATAGAAGATATATGGACAAATTTCTTACTAAAGAGTGGATACAAGCCATACGTAACAAGTCACCAATATCCTTTATTTTGATAGATATTGATTTTTTTAAATTATACAATGACAACTATGGTCACTTTAAAGGAGATGAATGCTTAAAAAAAGTTGCCAGTAAGCTAAAAACCATGGTCAATCGTCCTGGTGACTTAGTTGCAAGATATGGCGGCGAAGAATTTGCTATCGTTATGGCCGATACAAAAAATGCACAAGTCATAGCAAAAAAATGCAGACATGCAATTGAAAAATTGCAAATACCACATGAATTTTCAGATACTTTGGATGTTGTAACAATAAGCGTAGGTTACTGCACAATTTTTCCTAGAAAAGATAATAATTCAAGCCTCATAATCGAATCAGCAGATAAAGCACTTTATAAAGCTAAAGAAACTGGTAGAAATAAAGAAGTAAAAGCAAGCATATAATTTTGATATCCAATGAATTATTATAAGACTTTAAATGTAATACCTTTTTTATCCAAATTTATATATAATAAAGAAATTAAAAAAACAAGGTAGATTATGGCAAGTACAAACACTTCGAGTGTCGATACTAAAAATGGAGATAAAATAGCAGCTTTTGGTACACAAAGAACAGCCGCTATTAAGGCAAGTTTTAAACCTAAAGATGTAGAACAAAAAGAACAAATAGTAAATGCTAGAAAAGCTAAAAATGTAGATTTAAAAAAAGCAAAAGCTAAAAAAAGAGCTAAAATGGCAAAAGCATCAAAAAAGAAGAATAAAAAATGAAAAAGATGGTCACAGTAGCTCACTCTCCAGATGCTGATGATATATTTATGTACTATGCTATCAAATTTGGCTGGGTTACACTCAAAGATGTTGAGTTCACAAACATTGCTCTTGACATAGAAACGCTAAACGTTGAAGCATTAAAAAACACTTATGACGTAAGTGCTATTAGTTTTGCACTTTATCCAAAAATAAGAAGCGATTATGCACTTCTAAAAACTGCGGTTAGCTTTGGAGAGGGATATGGTCCAAAAGTAGTAAAACTAAAAGACAAAAGACTAAAACGTAATTTCAAAGTGGCTCTTAGTGGTGAACACACAACAAATGCTATGCTATTTAAAATTTATTATCCTGAAGCTAGAGTGATTTACAAAAACTTTTTAGAAATTGAAAATGCAGTTTTAAGTGGTGAAGTTGATGCTGGTGTGCTAATACATGAAAGTATTCTTACCTACGATGACAACCTTGAAGTAGAAAAAGAACTTTGGGATATTTGGGTTGAACTTAGTGGTGGAGAGTTACCTCTTCCTCTTGGTGGCATGGCTCTTCGTCGTTCAATTCCAATTAACTGTGCAATTGACTATGAAAACACACTTATAAAAGCAGTCAAAGTGGCTACAACTCATTCAAAACCACTCTCAAAAATGCTACTTGAACGTGACCTTATAAGAGTAGATGCTCCCACACTTGAGAAATACTTAAGTCTCTATGCAAATGCAGATTCTGTAGAACTCAATGAGATTCAATACACTGCAATCAACAAGCTCTTTGAGATAGGCTACAAAAACGGATTTTATGATACGCTTATAAAGGCTGAAGATTTTTTAATCCCAAATGAATACAAAGAATTAAGGAACAATTAAAGTGGAAGCTAAATTAATAGGATTAGGTGTAGAAACATTCAAACTCGCGTTAATGATGGCTCTACCCATGCTTATGGCTGGTCTTCTTGCTGGTCTTGCTATCTCTATATTTCAAGCAACAACTCAAATCAATGAAATGACTTTGAGTTTTGTACCAAAAATTATTCTTGTTATCATTGTAGCAATTTTTACTATGCCTTGGATGATGAATATGATGATAGAATTTACGCATAGAGTTATAACTATGATTCCAACCTTTATATTTTAGATGAAACTCGTAGATTTAAGTACTTACACAAGCATAAAAATTGGTCCGTCTTTACATGTGCAAATCATAGAGGAACCTTTACATGTAGAGAATTTCATACTTGGTGGTGGAAATAACATTTTAGTGTCTCCAAACCCTCCAAAAATGGCAATGCTTGGTCGTGTTTTTAACTTCTTACATGTAAAGAAAAATCTACTTCACATAGGCGCAGCAACACCTAGTGGTAAAATACTCTCTTATGCAAAAAAACACGATATAAAAAACTTTGAACTTATGCAAAAACTTCCTGGGACTCTTGGTGGCATGATAAAAATGAATGCAGGACTAAAAGAGTGGGAAATTTTTAATAATCTAGTTGCTATAAAAACAGAACATGGTTGGTGTGCTAAAAAAGATATTAAGTTTGGTTATAGACATACTAACATCAAAGGTACTATATATGAAGCAACTTTTGAGATACACAAAGGCTTTGACACTACTCTTTTAGAAATGTTTAAGCTTCTTAGAGATAATCAACCTAAACTACCAAGTGCTGGTAGTTGCTTTAAAAATCCTCCTCATAATTTTGCAGGAAAACTCTTAGATGAATCTGGTTTAAAAGGATTTAAGGTTGGGGATATGGCATTTTGTGAAACTCATGCAAACTTCTTAGTAAATCTTGGTAATGGTACTTTTGAAGAAGCTATGGAACTTATTAATATTGCCAAGAAAAGAGTATTTGAAAAAAGTGAAATTGAATTAGAATTAGAGATAAAAATAGTGGGTCAATTAAATTGACCCGTCCCTCTATATAGCAGTATTGCTAATCTGAAATTATAGATAAAAACCTATAAATACTATCTTAGTTTAAAAACTAGTTCTAGGATTTATGTTTATGTCGTCTAAAGAAGAAAATCTTTTTAATTCATAAGCATCTACAGCACATCTTCCTATCATGGCAGCATTATCTGAACAAAACTGCATATCAGCAACATGAAGTTCCATCTTATTAATATCACAAATACTCTGTATTTCAGCTCTTAGATATTTATTAGCACTTGCTCCTCCAACAATGGCAAAGTCATCAAAACTTTGAGATTGAAGTACTTTCTTTAGCTTATGAGTAAGGTGCTTGGTCGCTATGTGTTGGAAAGAAGCACAAATATCATTTTTGAATTCTGGAGACTTTTGAATAGCAAGTCGCACTTGGTTTTTCAAACCAGAGTAACTAAAAGCAAGTTTTGGAGTTCTAAGAAGTGGTACAGTAAAATCAAACTTTTTCTCATCACCATTCAAGGCTGACTGCTCAACAACAGGACCACCAGGATAACCAAGCCCAAGCATTTTTGCTACCTTATCGAAACTCTCTCCAAAACTATCATCAAGTGTTGTAGCAAGCACTTCAATGTAATCATAACTCTTTACATGTAAAAGTTGTGTATGCCCACCAGAAACCAATAAAACAAGCATTGGAAATATCACTGTTGGTTTATCTATAAAAAGTGAGTATATATGCCCTTTAAGATGATTTATAGGAAGTAAGGGTATATCTAAAGAGATACTAAGAGCTTTTGCCATACAGACGCCCTCAACTAGCGTAACAGAGAGTCCAGGCTCATTGGTAACAGCTATGGCTTTTAACTCTTTAAAATACTCTTTGCACTCTTCAAGTATATTTGGTAAAGCTATGGCATGAAGACGAGCGGCAAGTTCAGGAACAACTCCACCATATTTAGAGTGATCTATCTCTTGTGAAATCTTTTTATGAAAAAGTAATTTAGAATCTTTTATACGAGTAATTGCAATAGAGCTATCATCGCAGCTACTCTCAATACTAAGTATCATTTAAACTCTACTAAGAACATTCCTAGAAACTTATTTTTTACTTTGCTATCATAAACTTCTACTCTAAATCTTTTACCATCTTTGTCAATCGAAAATCTTTTTAATATATACTTTTTTCTGACATTCAAACCTGATTCATTTTTATGTTTTTTATTTACATAGCCAATTACATTTACACGAAGTCGTTTGTCTACTTGGACATTAAAATACTTTTTTACTTCTACCAAACTTCCTAAAGTAACATTTTGAATTTTTCCATCCACATCAACTTTTATATTTCCATTAAACTTGTCGTAAGCCATATATTGAGGAACAAGAGTAGTTAGTTTTCTATTTCCATAATAGACTATATATTTTCCTTTTTCTTCTAAAACAGTCATCACAGGTGAACTTGGTTTAAATGTAATTTTAGCGCCCTTTTCTACTGGAAAATACGTAATATGGGAACGTATACGTGAAAGAGGTATAAAAATCTTTTTATTGTTAAAAGAGATAAAAATATCATTGTCTATGATGTTTTTCAAATCTTTTGCATTTAAATTAAACTCTCTTTTATACTCAATGCCCATGATATCCATAAATTTTTCTAAGGCTAAAAGTTTATAATAAACTCTTTCATGAACAGGAAGTGCCTTACTTGATTCATTACCAAATGCAGATTTTCCTTCACCAATAGCATAGTAAGTAAGAGTTTTACTCATCTCTTTTTCTTCATAAGTCTTTTTCAAATGAGTTTTTGTATTTTTAGTGTGAAATATATGTTCTTTTTTTAATAAATTTTTGTTAATATGTTTATCTATTTTTTCTGCAATTTCCAAAAGATTACCATACTTTATGTCTTTTATAACTGCTTGGTCTATAATAGTAGCTTGTCCCCATTTACCTGGACGATGATTTTTATCTACATATTTTTCTCTATAAAAACCGCTACCATCATGAAGGTTAATAACCATCTTAACACTTTTTTCTTGTATTATTTTCTTCATTTTTTCAATAGAGTGATAATCATGGTCATTAGTTGAAAGTTTTGCAAACTTTCTATTCATATCTCCATAAGGACCACGACTACGTCTTATGATAGAATAAAAGTTAAAATTTGGGACTATCCAAACAGAACCTTTTGTAATTTTATAATGAGTTGAAAGTAAAGAAGCAGCCATAAACCCACCAGGTTCATCACCTTGAATCCCACCAACTACTAAAAGTCTATTATTATCGTTTTGTTCACCCTTTTTTATAAGGGTAAAATCAAATCCATCTGCAAAAACCAATCCCGTTAAAAGGATAAATGTACTAAATAATCTTAACATGCCAAGGCTCAAATCTAACTCCATCTTTATTGTTTATTGTATATCTCATAGATATATATGATAATCTTTTAAGTCTCCAAAACTCTTCAGTTCTTGCAAAAGAGACAGTAAAGTTTTTGTATCCCCAGCCTTTTTTCCCTACATCAAAATCACCTATAGAGTGATAAGAATAAGCAGGAGGAGCAAGAGAACTAGAAGCTAAAGTAATATTCCCTTTTGCTCTTTTTATTTTGTTAAAATATAGATTCATCTGTTTTGGTATACCTCTTACTCCTGAAGTGAGTATAAGGGATTTACCTACATCAGAGATAACTCTATTATATGATTCATCTGAATGCCCACGAAAAAGATAATGTCCAGTACGTGAAATTTTCATAACTTCTTTTTTATTGATATTTGTTGTGAGAGTTGGCATAGTTCTTCTACCATAAAAACCGTGTTCACTTGGATCTGAGTAAAAAAGTTCTTCTATAAAATCAAGTTCGTGAGGTGTAAACCTACCTATTTTGGAATATCTTGCTGCTGTTTTTAGCATATCGTCATATGATAAAATATTGAAATTACCATAACCAACATATCTTTTTACTAATTCTAATTTTTTTTGTACATTAAGAAATGGAACAACTTGTTCATCTCTCAACATAACAATATTATCTTGCTTTCGTACATTTGCCATTGCAGAGACAGAAGTTGCTGCAACAAGGCCTAAAAACGCTCTTCTACGCATCTTCCACCTATATTATGTTTTTTATGTAACTTAAGTATTTATTATACCATACTTTAACATGCAACAATATTTACCGCAAGTCCACCTTTTGAAGTCTCTTTGTATTTACTCATCATATCTTTACCTGTTTCAAACATAGTTTTTATAACACTATCAAGTGAAACGTAGTGACTTCCATCTCCATTTAATGCCATTCTAGCTGAATTGACAGCTCTTACTGAAGCTACTGCATTTCTCTCTATACACGGAATTTGTACTAGTCCTCCTATGGGGTCGCAAGTAAGTCCTAAACTATGTTCCATCGCTATCTCGGCCGCATTTTCTACTTGTTCTATTGTTCCACCCATTGCTTCAGCTAAAGCACCTGCTGCCATAGAGCAAGCCACACCCACTTCACCTTGACATCCAACATCTGCCCCGCTTATAGAGGCATTATTTTGATAAAGCAAGCCTATTGCTCCTGCTGTAAGTAAGAAATTTATAATTTTATCTTCATCATACTCTTTAAATGTACTTCCTAAAAACTTATTCATATAGTGCATTACAGAAGGAATTATTCCAGCTGCCCCATTAGTTGGAGCAGTTACTATTTTTTGACCACAAGCATTTTGTTCATTTACTGCTAATGCCCAAAGATTTATCCAATCCATTACTTCAAGGGGATCAATCATTGCAAATCCATCTTTTTCGTGAAGTTTATTATAGATTTTATTTGCTCTTCTTTTCACTCCTAAAACTGGTAACTCTCCTGTTGTCTCGCAACCTTTTTTTACACACTCTTGCATTACTCGCCAAATCTCTAAAAGACCTTTTCTAACCTCATCTTCACTTCTAAAAACCTTCTCATTTTCAAGCATAAGAGTACTTACATGTAAAGAATTTTTGCGACATTTTTCTAAAAGTTCATCTGCATTTTTAAAGTTATAGGGTAAGTCTACTTTTTGTTTGTTATTCTCACTGTTTATATCATCTTCACTAACAACTGCTCCACCACCAATTGAGTAGTATGTTTTTTCTATAAGCAACTCTTCATTTTCATCATACATGTAAAGACTCATGGCATTAGGGTGAAAGTCTAAAAATTTTGAACCATTTAAAACCAAATCTTTCTCAAAATCAAAATTTACTCTTTTAATCTCTAAAAGATTGATTTTTTTATGCTCAATAACATCTTTTAACCTCTTTTTAGCTTCAATCATATCTACATTTTCAGGTACATTTCCCATCAACCCTAAAACTGTGGCTTTATCACTACTATGTCCTCGTCCAGTTGCCCCAAGTGAACCAAAAAGCTCTACTTTAATATGGTCACACTTCTGTAACTCTCCACTCTCATACGCCTCTTTTACAAACATACAAGCTATTCGCATAGGTCCTACTGTGTGTGAGCTTGAAGGTCCAATGCCTATTTTAAAAAGTTCAAAAACTGAATTCATATTTTCTTCTTTTAAAATTTATTTTTCTATCATACACTTTGTATCATTAAAGTTTATATGATTTTTTTAGCTAATACAATAATATCATCTTTGTTATAACAATAATGGATAAATCTAGAAACTTCCTCTTTTTAGATGAGCCTCTATATCTTGACAAGACAATGGTTTGCTAAAAAGATATCCTTGCATCAAAGAACAACTTTGTTTACTCAAAAATGATTTTTGCTCTTTTGTTTCAACACCTTCAGCTAAAACCTTCATCAAAAGACCATTTCCAAGAGCAATAATGGTTTTTGCTATTGCTCTATCTTCAAAACTATTGTCCAAGTTTTTAACAAAAGCTCTATCAATCTTTAATTTTGTTATAGGTAGATTTTTAAGATATGCTAAAGAAGAATATCCTGTGCCAAAATCATCTATAGCAACATCTATTCCCATTTGTCTCAATACCTTTAAAGTCTTTATTGATTTTTTAATATCTTTCATAACATAACGCTCAATTACTTCAAATTCAATCCATTTTGCTTTGCAAGAAGTACGCTTGAGTGATTGTTCTATATATTCAAGCAAATTATTGTTTTCAAGTTGACGTGTAGCCAAGTTTATGGCTACTTTTTCTATGCCATATCCTTTGGTCTTCCACTCTACTATTTGTCTCATAGCTTCATCGATAACCCACTCTCCAATTGAAACTATAAGATTACTCTCTTCAGCTATGGGAATAAAATCATCTGGATATATAAGTCCACGCGTAGGATGTTGCCATCTTATCAGAGCTTCAGCCCCTACTATTTTCCCACTAATTGCATCTATAACTGGTTGATAATAAAGGACAAATTCTCTTTTTTTACATGCAATAGCTAAAGAGTTTTCAATTTTCATACGAGTCTGTATCTCTTCATCCATATGCTTAGTAAAAAATCTATAGCCATCTCGTCCGCTATCTTTTGCTCTATACATAGCTATATCTGCATTTTTAAGAAGTAAAGAAGGGTCTTCTCCATCTTCTGGAAAAATACTTATACCTATGCTCAATGTTGTCTTATATTCACTCTCACCTAAGTATATAGGATCTTTTACCGACTTTTGAATTTTTCCTATGATAGTTATGATGTCTTGTATGTTTTTATAATTATCTACAATAATGATAAACTCATCTCCACCAAATCTAGCCACTATATCTGATTTTCGTATAGAATTTTCAAGTCTTTTGGCAGTCTCTTTAAGTATAATATCTCCGACATCATGTCCTAAAGTGTCATTAATATCTTTAAACTTATCTATATCAATAAACATAACAGCAATCTCTCTTTGATCTCTTTTAGATTGATTTATAGATTGATTTAACCTTTCCATAAGCAAAATTCTATTTGGTAGTTGTGTTAGATGATCATGTTCTAATTGATAAACCAACTGCTCTTTTTGTTTTATGCTTTGCTTATTTTTTATTAGCAAACTCTTTTGATAATTTTTCAAAATATTATGTAATTTAAAAGATATAATTAGAGTAATTATAAACATTATTATTAAAACTAAAGACGTAGCATATCCTATTTTTTTAACAACATCAGAAAATTTTTCTCTTAGTTTTTTACGTTTAAATTCTACCTTTGATAATACATCATTATAGTAAGCTCCAGTACCTATAACCCACCCAATTTCTGGTATATCCTTAACAAAAGATGTTTTATACGCTTTCTTACCAGTTTTTGAATTAGGTGTATCAAGATAAGTCATAAAAGATCCCTCTTCTAATAATCTTGTTCCATTTATAAAATTTTTAATAATATGCTCATTATCGCTAACAACATTCCATCTATTTACACCTATAAGATCTTTTTTAATATCAGATATTGTATTTCCACTATAATCAAAGGCAAAAATATATCCTTTGTCTTCATAACGTATATCTATAAGTTGTTCTTGTACCTCTTTTTTTACATTTTCCAAGATATCTTCTTCATACCGAGCAGTGCCTACATATATGCCTAAATTTTCATAAGCTTTTACGAAACCTATCTTCTTTTTCATCTCTTTACTTCCTAGTTTATACCAATACCATTCGTAAAATCCCTCTTTTGATTTTTCGATTATTTTTAAATGTTCTTTTATTGTAAAATTACCTTTTGCATCTTTTATATTTAGAAGATTTGTGTTTTCTAAATCTGGCATAGGGGGAAGTAAGAGACAGGTACCATTCATATCATAGATAAAAAAGTATCCACTATTGTTGTTAAAAAATCTAACATCTCGCAGATACTTTATAACTCTCGTTTTTATCTCTTTTTTAGGCAGATTTTTAGAATTTTTATAGATAGAGTCTATCAGACCAAAAGCAATATTTACCATACTTTTAACTTCTTCTTCAGACTCTTGTTTTAATATTTTCTCACTAGTTTTTATATGATTTTCAATTTCAAAAACTCTATCGTATGCATTTATCTTACTTTGTTTAATTACATCTTTACGTATCTCAAATATACTCTCATTGTAAACATCTGTTTCATAGTTTAAAAAAATCTTAATTAATGCAAGTGCTGTTATAGCTATCCCAAAAAGTGGTAGGATTACCATCCATTTGGTTAAACTACTACTACTATTCTTATTTTTCAATAAAATATCCTAGGTTAACAAAGAGATAGCATATTGTACTATTATTTTATAGTTATTACTACATCTGGAAATTTTAAAATTCGCTCCACACGCTCTTGCCACAACGCTTTAAACTCTTCTTTTTCTTCTTTAATTGCAGTTCCTGAGATAACTTTTTGCATAAGAGGACTCATTTTTGAACTTGGTGCTAATCCATTTGGATTATATTCTATATCCACAACTTTACCACTTCTGTCAACTAATCGCATAGAAGAAGTAATGTCAGCATTAAAATGCATCAAACCACGTCTATCATACTTTCCAGCAAGTCCATGAAAACCACTCTTGCATGTAGAACCTATTACTTGGGCTATCACATTAGATATAACGCCTGTCACACCTTCAGTTATGTCGTCTTTAAGGTAAGCATTAATTTCACCACGTTTTGGACTGTCAAATCTTTTTAATCCTTCTTTAAGCATTAAAAAAGCTCCTGCTACTGTGGGACAACTATGCCCTGCGCTCTTTACTGCATCTAAGTAAGAAAACTCTATAGCACCATTTTCAAAAGCACCAAGAATATCTGATAACTCATCAGTAATTTTTATTGTTTCAATTTCATCATAAAATTTTGGGTATAACATACATTAGCCTTTTTAATTATTTTCTCTTTTTTAAGCAACAAAGTCCCTTAAAAACTCCTATCACTAAAGTTTTCACTTTGTGAAGTCTAATATGATACAATACTATCAATAAAAAAGGATTGATTTTATGCAAGCATTATGGAATAGTAAGTTTTCACGTGATGGATTTTTATACGGAACTGAAGTAAATAATTTTATAAAAGAAAACTCTCATTTAATTAAGAAAGGTTCTAAGGTTTTATGTTTAGGTGAAGGAGAAGGTAGAAATGCTCTCTTTTTAGCAAAAAAAGGTTTACATGTAGAGGCGCTTGATGCTTCTGATATTGGACTAAAAAAGTTACAACAAAGAGCACTTAAAGAAAATGTAGCCATAACTATAAGGCATACACTTTTAGAAAATTGGCAAGCTGCACACAAATACGATGTTATAATCTCAACTTTTATACACCTCAAAAGAGATGAACAAAAAAATATGTTTATAAAAGCAATCGATGCTTTAGAAGAAAATGGATATTTTATAGCAGAATTTTTTAGTATAGACCAAATGAATTTTCTAAGTGGAGGACCTAAAAATACAAATCTACTCTATCAATTAGATGAGTTATACAAACTGTTTTCAAGCCTACCCTGTACCATACACAAGCTCTCACAAGAGATTGTAGTACTAGATGAAGGTAAAGGACACAGAGGTGAGGCTAGTGTTATAAGAATGGTTTTAAAAAGAGAGGTTTAACTTTATTTTTACTATCTCGCTAGGAGCCATTACTCTTATTGGTGGTCCCCAATACCCTGCTCCATTACTTACAAAAATCTGAGTATTTTTAGAGTGTTGGTAAAGTCCAGCTAAATAAGGCTGATCAAGTAAAACCAAAAGTCCAAAAGGAAAAATTTGACCACCATGAGTATGTCCGCTTAGAATTAAATCTATTTTTTCATTTTTTAACTCATTTGTTATTTTTGGTTGATGTGCTAACAAAACTGTAGGAAGTTCTGGGTTTACATGTAAGAGCGCTTTTTGTAAATCTGGCTTTAATACACCAAGTCGTCTTCCCATCAAATCTGTAATTCCTGCTAAGTTTATTTGCTGATTTATAACAACGCTTTCATTTGTAAGAACCTTTACATGTAAAGACTTTAAATATTCACAAATAGCCTCTACACCATGAAAATACTCGTGATTTCCACTCACAAAATATACTCCATATCGACTTTTGATATCTTTAAGAGAATCAAGTTTATCACCAATTTCATCTACATGTAAATCAACTAAATCACCTGTAATAACCACTATGTCTGCATTAAGCATATTAATATCTTTTACAATTCCATCTAAAAAATCTTTGCCTAAACTTTTACCTATATGTACGTCACTAATTTGGACTATATTTAACTCTTTTTTTAGACCCTTTATCTTAATGTCAACTTCTTTAATAATAGGTTTTTTAAAACCATTAAAAAACCCTTTTATCATATAAGAAAATGCCAAAACAAGCATAGTTACGTCAAGTATGGTTTTTAACATCAATCTTCGTGATTTATCGAATGGAACTTTATTTAACGGAATATGAAAAATATCATATAAAATAGCTATGCAAAAAAGCATAAATGATATACCGATTAAAGATGAAAATACGAGATACAAAGATACATCCATGTTGCTTGCACGTAGGCTATAAAAGAATATCATTTCACATATACTCATAAGAATAATTAGCCACTTTATAAGTTTTTTATGTTTTTTAAGAATTTCTACTTTACAAAGAAATCTACGATAAGCATAAACATTTATACCTGCTAAAACTAAAGTTGCAACTATTACAAATATAATACGGAATATTTCCATTTTTGCTCTTTTTTGGGTTCATTATAATATGTTTATGTAAATACCAATAAAACACAAATGAGTAATTATACACAAGACGGATTATAAGTTACAAAATAAAGTTTCGTCCTAGTCCAACAACTAGCATCCCTATACTCATAGATAACAATATATTTTTAAATTTATACATGCAAAAAATTATACAAACCGTTGCAATGACCCCCAAAAAACCTTCTTTTAAAATAGTAGGCATGACTAATGAAAGCAAAAGTGTTGCAGGTAAGTAATCTAAAAAGACTTTTACCTTGCCCTCTTTTTTCAAACTATTAGAAAACATTAAACCAGAAACTCTTAAAGTATATGTTACTACTGCAACACCTAATATAATTAGCATTGCAGATAAATCAATATTGCTCATTTGGTTCCCTTATGTGCTAACACTGCACTTAGCGAGCCTGCAATAGCACCTAATACAATATATAATTTTCCAGGAAATATAGCTTCACTTACAACTGATACAATTGCAGCTACTAACCAAGGAAACAGATTAGTTTTTCCTTTATACATTGTAAATATTAATGATATAAAGATAGAAACAAAGGCAAAATCCAAACCATATTTACTAGGGTCTGAGATAAATTCTCCAAGTATATACCCAGTAATTGTACTTATGTTCCATACAAAAAGTAAACAGACTCCACCACCAAACAAAAACAGTGGTGTAATCTCTTGATTACGTAAACGCCCCATTGTAACTGCCCAATTCTCATCTGCAACTAAATGCATATAAGCAAACTTCTCTGTTTTTGAACTCTTTGTAAAGAGTGAGTTTAAAGAAGCTCCTATTAAAAAATATCGAAGATTTATCATACTAGCAGCCAATATTATTCCAATAACATCTAAGGTATTACTCCACATGTCTATTATCAAAAATTGTGAAGTTCCTGCAAAAATAAAAACATTCATTAGTATCATCTCATATAACTCTATTCCGCTTTGAGAACTTAACATACCGCAAACAGAACCATACGCGGCAACACTGAATCCAATAGGAATATTAGCCATAAAGCCATTTTTAAAATCATTTTTCATTAGATATTATATCTTTACATGTAAGATAAAATATTGGATGCACTTGCTATTTAAAAAAAGTTTGATATTTTCCTGGTGTAACTCCTGTCATAGCTTTAAATCTTCTATGCAAATGACTTTGGTCACTAAATCCACACTCATGAGCCGTAGCAATAATACTATTACCTTCTTGTAAAGAATGCTTAGCTTTTTCCAAACGACGTAACATTAGATATGCATGAGGAGAAAAAAAAGTTTTCTCTTTGAAGAGTCGAAGAAAATGATATTTGGATACATCAAGTTCATTTGAAATATCATCAAGACTCAAATCAAACTGATAATTATCATTCATATACTCTTTAGCTTTTTTGATTATTGTATCATGTGTTGTTAATTTAGTATATATTTTAGTACTTGTATTTTCAATGATTATTTTATCGAGTAATTGCACTAACTGGCACTCAAAATCTATCTTAGAAATATTCTTTTTTTCATCTTCTTCAATAATCCACAAAAGTTTTTGAGATAGTTGTTTATCTTCTAATAAACTTTTATTAAAAAATATTTCTTTGTTTGTAAAACTATTATCAAAGAGTTTACGAATATAAGATGTCTTAAGGTATATCGAATAAGATTGATACTCTTTTTTATATTCACTCGCATTTGAATGGGCTTCATCAGGGTTTATAAAAGACACATAAAAATTATTTATTTTTTGTTTTGAACCACTTATAAAAGAGTCCATTACTCCATTTTTAATTATACTAATAGTATGTTCGTCATGCATATGCTTATCAAAACCACAATTATTAAAATGCGATTTATAAAAAGTCACATCTTCTTGTATATTAGGCTGCCAAAATTTGACACTGTAACTACTATCACTATAGTTTTTCATATTATAATTATAGCATTTATAAAAAACTTGTATTGGATGAGATTGCTAAAAAGAAGCCATTTTAAAATTATTTTTCTTTCAATGAAAACATAAAAATACAATATAGTTGACAAAAACAACAAAAAATTATATAGTTGTTAAAGTCAACTAATATAAGTAAGGAGATATTTATGAATTCAAGTACTGATTCTAAAACAATAAGCCAAATAAGAGAATTTAATCGTTTTTATACAAATGTAATGGGCATACTCGATGAACATATACTTAATTCCAAATTTTCATTAACAGAAGCAAGGATATTGTTTGAGTTAAATGAACAAGGCTATTGCAAGGCGAGTAAACTCTCTACAAAGCTTAAAATTGACAAAAGTTATATAAGTAGAATACTAGAAAAGTTTAAAAAAATGAATTTGATATCAAAAAAAATATCTACTGAAGATAGTAGAGTTTCTTTTATTGAGCTCACTAAAAAAGGAAATAAAATTATTCATGACTTAATAAACACATCTAATAATCGAATAGAACAACTACTTTCTCCTTTATCCATTAAAGAAAGCGATGAAGTTTATACCGCAATGAAAACAATAAAAAAACATCTTTTTAAAGTAACAACTGATATTACAATTAGACCTTTTTCAAACGAAGATAAAGATTTTATAATATCGAGTCAAATAAATCTTTATAAACAAGAATATAGTTTTAATTCAGATAAATGGAAAGCATATGTTAGCGATGGAGTAAACCAACTCATTAATAAGTTTTGTCCAGAAAAAGATTGTATTTACATATTAGAAGTCAACAATAATCCCTGCGGATGTATTGCCGTTAAACATATGAAAGCGGAAGTTGCACAATTAAGATTCTACTTTATAGAATCAACACTCAGGGGACTTGGTGCTGGAAATATGCTTATTAACAAAGCAATAGATTTTAGTAGAGAAAAAAATTATAAACAACTCTTCTTATGGACATTTAGTGATTTAATTATTGCTAGACATTTATATCAAAAATTAGGATTTAAGCTAGTTAATACACATAAAAATAAAGAATGGGGAGAGCCTATAGTAGAAGAGTGTTGGAATTTAAATTTAAAATAATTTACTAAAAAGAGGGGAAGACTAAACCTTCCCCTAAAATTTATTTTATTTCTTTGAAATATTTTTTTGTTTCGCTTGAAATAACTTTTGAAAGAATCAGAAGTGCTAACAAGTTAGGAATTGCCATCAAACCATTTGCTAGGTCTGAGAAGTTCCAAACGAATTCTAATTTCATCATGGCTCCAACCATAACTACTGCAATAAATATAACACGATACAGTTTTACAAATTTCTCACCAAAGATAAACTCAAATGCTTTTTCACCATAATAACTCCAACCAAGAATAGTTGAATATGCGAAAAGAACAGTTGCTGTAATGACAACATATCCACCTACATTACCTAAATGATATGTGAAACTTTTCATGGTAAGTACACCAGCACTTCCACCTTCTTGCCAAAATGGCGATATAAGGATTATAAGAGCTGTCATAGTACAAACTACAAGAGTATCTATAAAAGTCTGTGTCATACTAACTAACGCTTGCTTAGCAGGTATATTAGTTTTTGCCGCAGCGGCAGCAATTGGAGCTGAACCAAGCCCTGATTCATTGGAAAAAACACCACGAGCAACACCAAAACGAATAGCTGCGGCAATTGTAGCTCCCGCAAAACCACCACCAGCGGCAATTGGATTAAATGCATGATAAAAGATAAGCCCAAAAGCTCCACCAATTTTATCTGCGTTCATAACTAAAATTACTACGGCACAAACAACATAAGCAACAATCATAACAGGCACCAATCTTGATGTGTACTTACCAATAGATTTAATACCGCCAAGGATAACAACTGCTGTTAAAGTTAACATAATAGTGCCTGATACCCAAGTTGGTATATTCATTTGAGAGTTTAAAAGTGTAGCAACTGCATTAGATTGGGTCATATTACCGATACCAAAGGCAGCGAGAGCAGTAAATATAGCAAATGCCATACCTAATTTTGGAAGTTTTGCACCATCACGGAGATAGTACATTGGTCCACCCTTCATACCATTTGCACCAACTTCACGGTATTTCACCGCTAAAATTGCTTCTGAGTATTTTGTCGCCATACCCACAATTCCAGTAACCCACATCCAAAAAACTGCGCCAGGACCACCTAGTGTAATAGCAGTAGCAACGCCAACAATATTACCAATACCAACCGTAGCAGCCAAAGCAGTCATTAGAGCAGCAAAGTGAGATATATCACCAGCACCATCTTCTTCTTTATGAAAAATCAACTTTAAAGCATGAGGTAATGCCCAAAACTGCATGCCTTTAAGTATAACTGTTAAATAAAGCCCTGTACCAACCAACAAAATCAGCATAGGAGGACCCCATACAATAGCTGAAAGTGTCGAAACTAAGTTTTCTATATTTTCCATCTATACCACCTTTTTTGTAAGATATTTTTATCTGTCCTATATATTAATAACCATCCAAATGTTTTGTTTTTGGCAATACCAAATTAAGTAAAATTCCAACAATAGCACCAAGTCCAATGCCACTAAAAGCAACTCCTCCAAAGTTAAAACTCATACCACCTATAGCAAAAACCAAAATGATAGAAACTATAATCATATTACGTGGGTCTTGTAAATCAACTTCTTCTTTAATCAGAGTTTGCATACCAATTGATGCTATGATACCAAATAAAAGAAGTAAAATTCCACCCATAACAGGAATAGGAATAGTTCCTAAAAGAGCTCCAAGTTTTCCGACAAAAGCTAAAACAATTGCAAAAAGTGCTGCCCAAGTCATAATTGCTGGATTAAATGCTTTTGAAATAGTAACAGCTCCAGTTACTTCAGAATAAGTAGTATTTGGTGGTCCACCAAACAAGGCTGCGGCACTTGTTGCAAGTCCATCACCTAAAAGAGTATTTTTAAGACCAGGATTTTGAAGATAATCTTTTTTTGTTACATTTGATATTGCTAACATATCTCCGATATGCTCAACAGCAGGAGCAATAGCAATAGGTAAAATATAAAGGATAGCCTCAAGGTTAAAAGCAGGTGCTACGAACGCTGGCACAGCAAACCAAGGAGCAGCACTAACTGCATCAAAACTAACAATTCCAAACATAAGTGAAATAATATACCCTACGATAATTCCACAAAGAATTGGTAACAATCTAAAGATACCCTTTCCTAAAAGTGTAGTTAAAAGAACAACACTTAATGTAATAAGTGAGATTGTAATAGCTATTGGAAAATCTACAAGAACAAATGAACCATCACCTGTTTTACCCATAGCCATAAAAACAGCAACAGGTGAAAGAATAAGACCAATAGTCATAATAACAGGACCAACCACAACAGCTGGTAGTATATCATGTAAAAATTCACTTCCTCTAACACGAACTAACAAACTAAGAAGCACATAAAAGATACCAGCTGCAAATAGTCCACTCATAGTCCCAGCAACTCCCCAAGTCTGTACTCCATAAATGATAGGAGCTATAAAAGCAAATGAAGATGCCAAAAAGATTGGCGGAATTGCTTTTCTATTGACAATTTGAAATATAAGAGTTCCTATACCTGCCGTAAAAAGAGCCACACTAGGGTTAAGCCCCGTTAAAATAGGAACCAAAACAAGCGCACCAAACGCAACAAATAAAAATTGTAAACCAACAATACTATCTTTCAATCTAAAGTTATAATCTGTACTCACATATCCTCCTTAATGATATTAACCATTACAATATTTTCTAACCTCTTTATCTATCTCAAATATATCTGCTAAGCTTTTTGGATTTACATCTTCAAAATGCCTATATGCTTTTTTTGTAAATTCTGCTAATTCCAATATGTTGAGTTCATTTTTAAAAAACTTATCAATTGCTATCTCATTAGCTGCATTTACGACAACTCCACGTTGTGGGTTTTGAAGTAAATCAGCTTTTATCTCCCAAATTGGGTATCTTTCACTTGTTAACTCTCTAAACTCTAAAGAACCAATTTTACATAAATCTATTGGTTTTACTATAGGAGTATCTACTTTTCCAAGAAGTGCATATGCAATAGGCAACTGCATATCAGCATTTGCTAATTGAGCAGTAGAACTTCCATCTTTAAAATCTATCATCGCGTGAATAACTGAACCTGTTTCCATGATGGCATCTAAATTGTCTATATTAAAAAGCCATTTTGCTTCAAGAAGTTCAAAAAGTTTATTTGTCATCGTTGCACTGTCAATAGTTATTTTTTTGCCCATAGACCAATTTGGATGTTTTAAAGCTTGCTCAGGAGTTTGAAGTGCAAGTTCATTTAATGGAGTATTGCGAAAAGCTCCTCCACTTGCCATAATAGTCATTTTAGATATCTCACGTCCACTTTGAAGATACCAAAGACCAAAATGTTCACTATCGATAGGAGTTATTTTAGAACAATCCAATAGATTTCCAGCAACTACTAAAGACTCTTTATTTGCTAAAGCAAGTTTTTTACCCAACTCAAGTGTTTTAATAGTAGGAGCAAGTCCTGTAAATCCAACAAGAGCATTAACAACCAAATTTGATTTTGAAAGTTCTATCACTTCTAATATCCCAGCCTCACCATAAAAAACATTTTTATGCTTTACATGTAAAGCCAACTCTTTGCTTGCTACACACACGTAAATTGGGTTATATTTTTCTATTTGAGTATTTAAAAGCTCAATATTTGTTCCTGCAACAAGAGTCTCTACATGTAAAGAAAACTTATCTGCAATTTTGAGTGTATTTACTCCAATAGAACCAGTTGATCCAAGAAGTATCAATTAAACTACCCCTTTTAAGATAAATACCATAACAACTACACCAAACATATAACCGTCTAATCTATCTAAAAAACCACCATGACCAGGAAGTATAGAGCCACTATCTTTTACTCCTGCTTCACGCTTTAGATAACTCTCAAACAAATCACCCCATATAGAAAAAGATGAAACTAGAAAAGATGTTCCTAGTGCTATCCAAAGAGGATAGTAAAGAAGTCCTACAAAAGTTCCTGCTATCGTAGCTATTACAATACCTCCAATTACCCCTTCCCAAGTTTTATTGGGACTCGTTGGAGAAAAAGAAGTTTTACCCACACTTTTACCCACAAAATAGGCAGCTGTATCTGTTGAAGCCACTACTACAACTAACCATACAAGCACACTCATACCAAAATCTTTATACAAGGTAAAAAGAAAAAGCATAGAAATAGTAGGGTAAAAAAATGGAGCTAAAACTCTATAATCAACCTTCTTCTTGTGTGCCATAATAGAAGTCAATATAATCAAAACAATAAAAATAGCACCTATAGGGTAAGGATAAAAAGCAACTGAAACCCATAAAAGAAGTGCATATACATATAGTTTGTTATCTACAACACCAAAAAGTTTCATAGCTTCATGAAAAGCCGCCATATAAGCAATACCTAGTATTGCCCATGTTATAAACAAGCTGTCCATAGACGCCATCAGCCCTGCAACACCTAAAAGTGCTAAACCAGTTAATACCCTCTCTTTGTTGGCATTATATATTTCTTTTATGTCCATAAGTATAGCCTTGAATTTTTTCTTTAGTTTATCCAATACTTCGTGAGTTTTTGCTTATACAGTTATATCCAATATTGTAGTTGGGGGTGTTTCGTCTTGCTCACTCTCTTTAAGCTGTTTATGTTTAGTATCACGAGTAGTCTCTTCTTCTTTGGCACCACTCTCTTGTTCACTCTTCTCTTTTTGGTGCTCTTTTTCTGGATCTATTTTATGAGTCTCTTCTGTAGGTCGAATTTGACGCACTTCTTTACCTTGTTCATTTGCAGAAGCACTTGCAATCAAGTTTTGCATATCAACTCTGTTTTGTTGACTTGTCTGCTTTGTTGCTGCTGCTTGCATGTTTTGGTTTGTGTATATCATACTTCCTACAGGACCAATACCAGCCATATTTACTCCTCAAAATGTAGAGTCTTATACTCCACGTAAGTTACATTTGCTCCATTGTGTACTTTTACATTCCTTCTTTGAGTATAATCGACCAAATAAGTACCTTTTTTAGTAACACTAAATTCTACGCATATTTTTGCCGCAAAATCTAGTACACTCTGAGGAATACTTACTTTATCTGTTCTTATTATGACATGACTTGAAGGAGTATCTTTTATGTGAAACCAAATATCTCGTTTTTTTGCCTCTTTTAGTAACTCTATGTTACCTTTTTCATTTTTGCCAAGCATGACTTTGAAACCTTCTATGAAAAAACTCTCATAAGATTTATGCTCTTTTTTCCCTTTTTTTGTCTTTTTTTGACGAGGTAAAAGTATATTTATCTCTGTTTCATCTTCACATCTTTCAACTGCTCTTTGCATTTTTTTGAAAAACTCTATCTTTCCTTCTAAATTTTCTCTCTCTTTGTAGAGTGACTTGGCTTTTCTCTTTAACTTTTTAGAACTTTCAAAAAGAATATTTCCAGCTTCACTAGGACTTCTTGCCTCTTTTGGTAAAATTATTTCTACTACATTACCTTCAAAATCATCTAATTTTATAACCTTTTCATAAGCTTTTACCTTATTAATATTGCTTAAAACCAATGTTCCCCAAAAGTTTAGTTTATCACTTTTTTTAAGTAGTTTATCTTCATCATCTAACTTATCTAAAAGTTTTTGAAGTTTATCTATCTTTTTTTGCAGCCCTATAAGTTTTTGATTTTTGATTTGATTTAATCTTACAATAGAACGTTTAAGATACTCATTTTTAAAATACTCTTGTATGTCTTCACCAACGTTTGAAGGTTTCTCCGAAAACTCTTTTATAGGTAAAACTTCTAGTTCTTCGCCCACTTTAATAGAACGATAAGAAACACTAGAATCTATATGTCTAAGAGCCTCTAAAACTATCTCTTCTTCATCTAAAATAATAACATTTGTATTACGCCCCGTAAACTCAAACTGCAATATACTACTTTGTGCTTTGTAGCTTGAATTAGCACTTACATGTAAACGTAAAATTCTATTACCTTCTACCACTTCAAAAGAGTCTATATGGCTTCTTCCAAAACGTTTATGAAGTATGACATCAAAAGGAGCGTTGTATAGTTTTGCTCGCTTGAAATGCTCTTTTATAAATATATGAGAATCTCCTCTTTTCATATCAAAAAAAAGAATTTCTCCTTTATCAAAAACTATCTTTATGATGTTATCTTCAACTCTGCCTATAGTAGATATTGATTTGTATTTTTGTAAGTATTTGCTTACTTCTATTAATTCATTTCTTTTCATAATAGAATTATATCTAAAAGAAAATTTAATAATATTCATATTCATAATTATAACTTAATAATATATTATATGATTTTACTAATGTAATATTTATATTAATATTTATTTAAAAACTTATATAATTATTATAATTTTGAGTTTTAAGTTGAAGCTGTGCGTAATATCATCTCTTGTAGTTCATGAGGTTTTAATATCGCAAATAAATGTTTTATTCTATTTAAAAGGGAAAAATATGAAAAAGAGTTTTTTATCAGTGTTTTTGTGTATATCAGTGTTAGGTACTTTTGCAATAGCTAAAGATTACCCTGCTAAACCAGTTTCAATGATTGTTGCATATTCACCAGGTGGAGGAACAGATACAGCTGCTAGAGTTGTTTCAAAATATGTAAAACCGTACTTAAAACAAAGACTTGTTATTAAAAATAAACCAGGTGCTGGTGGACAAATTGGTTTTACTTCTTTATCAACTGCAAATAACGATGGATATACAATTGGTTTTATAAATATTCCATCTATCTTTTTAGTAAAAGAATTAAGGAAAAATGTGAAATATAATATATCAGATTTTGAAACTATTGCAAATATTCAATTAGATCCTGTTGTGTTAGCAGTAAAAGCTGACAGCCCTTTTAAAACTTTTGCTGATTTTTTAGAAGCCGCTAAAAAGCGTACCCTCAATATAGGTGGTGATGGACCACAATCTAATAATCAACTTCAATTATTAATAGCACAAGATAAAATTGGTTTTAAAACAAATTTTGTACCTTACAATGGTTCAGGTCCTTCCATTACTGCAACTTTAGGTGGACAAATAGATGCTTCAGTTCCTTCTGCAACATCTGCTTCAAATCATGTGAATAACGGAAGATTACGAGTATTGGCTGTTTTTGCTGATAAACCCTATGAATATTTGCCAGGGGTTCCTACTATTTCACAAGCCTCAGGAGTTAATGTTCCAAGTATTGGTGCTGCTTTAAGAGGAATTGCTGCCCCTAAAAACATTTCTGCTACACAAAAGAAATTTTTAGAAAATGCATTTGGGAATATGATGAAAGATAAAGAGTTCTTACTGTATGCAAAAAAAACAAATTTACCACTTCAATATATGAATTCAATAGAATTTGATACTTACTTGAAAAAGACTCAAAAAGAGATTAAAAGGTATATGCATCTTTTAAAATAAAATAGGTGAAATAAACTCAAGGAGTATCCATGTATATAAATAGTAGACAAAGAGATAAATTGTTTTCTATCACTATAATATGTTTTTCAATATTAGTTGGTTTTGTTTTGTTCTCTTATCCTATAGAATCTTCATATTTTCCACGTTTTATAACTTTTTTTTTATTGATAATGGGTGTCATATTATTTGTTAGATCTTCCATTTCTAAAGAAAATAAGGATACATATGATATTGATAAAATTGAGCAAATAAAAACATTTAAAGTAGGTGGTTTGATATTCATATCACTAATTTTATATATTATTGCTTTAAAAAATATAGATTATAGTATCTCGACTATAGTATTTTTGTCCGCAATGATGTATATCTTAGGTTTTAGAAATCTGATATTAAATATAGTAATTAGTGTTGGTTTCTATGCCGCTTTATATTTGATATTTTTTTATTTTTTAGGGATTAGTACACCATAAATCATTACTACATAAAGGTTGAATATGTTTGAAAATATATTAACAGGTTTGTATACCTTAGCTGATGGAATGATGCTGTTTTCAATAGCAGCTGGCGTAATTGGAGGTGTAATTGTTGGAATACTGCCAGGGCTTACAAGTACTATGGCTATTGCATTATTGATTCCTTTAACATTTAACCTGCCACCACATATTGGTTTGGCAATGCTTGGGGGTATTTATGTAGCATCTACCTATAGTGGTTCAATTAGTGCTATTTTATTAAATATTCCAGGAACACCTGCCTCTGTTGCAACCGCACTTGATGGCAATCCGATGTCAAAAAAAGGAGAGTCAAATAGAGCCATAGTTTTATCGACTTTTGCTTCTTGCATAGGAGGAATAGCAAGTGTTTTTGCACTATTGTTAATAGCTCCACCTCTTGCAGAGTTTTCTTTAAAATTTGGCTCTTATGAGTATTTTTTACTAGCTCTATTTGGAGTAACTGTTATTGCTTCATTGTCCGTTGGTGCAATAGAAAAAGGCTTTATTTCTGGTGCTTTGGGCTTATTATTAAGTACAATAGGTTTTCATCCTTTAACAGGATTTACAAGATTTACAAATGATATTCCATCACTTTATGATGGGATACCTTTAGTTGTTTCTCTTATTGGACTTTTTTCAATTCCAGAAGTAATTAGTATGCTTTCAACAAATTCTAATATTAAAGATGAAACCCAAATAAAACAACAAAATAATTTTGCCAAATTTTTTCCTGAAATTTTGCAACAAAAAATGAATATATTACGCTCTTCTATTATTGGAATTATTGTAGGGATTATTCCAGGTGTTGGTTCAAGTATTGGAGGTTTCATAGCTTATGATGCAGCAAAAAAATACTCTAAAAAACCTGAAGAGTTTGGTAAAGGGTCTCCTGATGGAATAGTCGCATCTGAAACTGCAAATAATGCCGTGACAGGAGGAACTTTAATCCCACTTTTAACTTTAGGAATTCCAGGAAATCCAGTAACAGCAGTATTTTTAGGTGGAATTATGATTCATGGTTTAAAACCAGGTGCTGAATTATTTACTGTAAATAGTGACATTACATATGGATTTATTTTGAGTCTTTTTATATCCAATTTACTTTTTGTGCCAATTGGATTCCTTATTGCAAAATATTTTATTAAAATTACACTAATTCCATATTCAATATTAGCTCCAATTATTTTATGTTTAGCAGTAATTGGTTCTTATTCAATTAGAGGTTCTACAGATGACATTATAATTATGCTTTTTGTTGGAATATTAGGATATGTTTTGAATTTCTTTCAAGTTCCACGTGCTCCGCTTATTTTAGGTCTTGTTTTAGGAACTATGGCAGAGAGTGAATTAGCTAGATCCTTATCTCTATCACATGGTAGTGTGAGTGATTTTTTCATTCACTTAGTTACTAGACCTATTTCATTAGTTATTTTATTGCTGTGTGCTTATGCACTATATAGAGGTTTTACTCAACACAAAAAACATAATAAAGGATAAATTAAATGTTTATAAAAAAATCATGCAAAATAAAATCAATTTATAATGGTGTCAAATATCATCATTTTTTCGGCTATTACAATAAAAGCCCATGGAATGCTTCTGGCAATTTTTTGTTATCAAACAGAGTCGAAAAAATGAGTGAAGATTTAACAGGAAAAGAGGTAAGTGAAGTTGGTTATTTTGATTTATCGAACAATAATGCCTACATAAGTATCGATAAAACGACTACTTGGAATTGGCAAATGGGATGCCAACTCCAATGGTTAGGTGGTTCAAACAATAAAACAGATGAAAATCTCAAAATAATATACAATGTAAGAACATCACAAGTAAAACAAAAATCAAGCAGTCCTTATATTTATCCTGATTTTTGTTCAATAATTTATGATGTAAATACAAAAACTAAAACAACGCTTCCTTTGCCTATCTATGTAGTTGCCCCTAATGCCTCTTATTTTTTAAGTGTCGATTATTCAAGGTTTCAAGTGACACATAGAACAATAGGCTATAGTAGTACAGTAAACGAACCAAATTTAGAAAATGCTCCTAAAAACGATGGTATGTATTTTATGGATTTAAAAACAAACCAAGTCAAACTTGTTTTATCTCTTGATGATTTGAAAAATTTTCAAAATGTAAGCTCTATGGATAAAGCGATTCATTGGATAACACATATAGAGATAAGCCCTGATTCTAAAAGAATTTTGTTTATTCATAGATGGTCTGAAAGAGTAGAAGATGAAACTTGTTATTTACATAGATTATTTACAATTAACAAAGATGGGACTGATTTATCGTTATTAGAGTGTACAGATCATGACTTACCACAACTTAGAGATAATTTTGATATAAATAGTGTTGGTTTTTTTGATTATGAGAAATCACAGTATCAAATTTCTCATCCTGCTTGGAAAAACAATGAAGAGATAATAGCATGGACTCCACATGAAGGTAAAATTGCATATCATCTGTATAATTATAAAACAAAAAAAGTAAAAGAAATTGCAAAAAATATATTGTGTGAAAATGGACATATGACTTATGCACCAAATTCTAATTGGCTTTTAACAGATACATATCCAGATAGCGATACAAATGAAAGGTTATTGTTATTATATAATGAAGATAGTAACAAATGTTATGATATAGGAAGTTTTTATACTTCTCCAAATTTAGGTAAAGAGAATCGTTGCGATTTACACCCTAGATGGCAACAAAATGGACTAAAAGCATCTATTGATTCAGTTCATGAGTCAATAAGGCAACAGTATATTGTTGATGTAGAAGAGGTGATTAAAGGTTAGTTCTTATACCATTCTAAATTCGGCTATAAGCTACTTAATAAAGAGGGAAAGACTCCCTCTTTATATAAAATTATATGGTTCTGTATTTTGCAGGACCTGTAGTGTGAATTGAAACTCCACTACTATCAACGGCAACAGTAACAGGCATATCTTTTACTTCAAACTCATAAATTGCTTCCATACCAAGTTCTTCAAAAGCAACTACTTTTGCTTTTTTAATTGACTGGCTTATAAGGTACGCAGCACCTCCAGTTGCTATGAGGTAGATTGAACCATACTCTTTTATAAGATCGATTGTAGGCTGTTTTCTCTCAGCTTTTCCAATCATACCAAGTATGTTTATCTCCATCATATCTTTAGTAAACTTATCCATTCTTGTAGAAGTTGTTGGTCCTGCTGGTCCTACTGCTTCATCACGAACTGGATCAACTGGTCCAACGTAATAGATAAACTTACCCTCTAAATCAACACCATTTGGAAGAGGTTTATTTGCATTTTTGTACTCAACAATTTTTTTGTGAGCAGCATCACGAGCAGTTAAAATCTTTCCTGAAAGCAGAAGTGTGTCTCCTGATTTGAATTGTGATAAGTTTTCTTTAGTCAAGTCTTCAATATTGATTTTTTTAATTGTATCCATAGGCAACTCTAAATCTGGCCATAAATCTAAATCTGGTTTTTTAAACAGTGCTGGACCATCACCTGTTAATTCAAAATGAATATGTCTAGTTGCAGCACAGTTTGGAATCATAGCCACAGGAAGAGAAGCCGCGTGACATGGGTAATCTAGTATTTTAACATCAAGAACCGTTGTAATACCACCAAGTCCTTGCGCGCCAATACCTACTTTGTTTATATCTTCATAAAGTTTTAATCTCAACTCTTCAAGAGCATTTTGTGCACCTCTGGCTTTAAGCTCATGAATATCAACATGACCCATAAGTGACTCTTTTGCTAAAAGCATAGATTTTTCTGGATTTCCACCAATTCCTATACCTAAAATTCCAGGGGGACACCAACCTGCACCCATATTTCTTACATTTTCCATAACCCAATCATATACACTATCACTTGGATTTAAAACTGAAAATTTAGATTTATTTTCACTTCCGCCACCTTTTGCAGCTACTGTAATCTCAATTTTATCTGAATTGTTAACACTGTAATGAATTACTGCTGGAGTATTGTCTTTTGTATTTATTCGTGCACCTGCTGGGTCACTTACAATAGAGTATCTCAAAGTATTTGATGGGTCTTTATAACCTAAAGCAACACCTTCATTAATAACATCTTCCAACTCTTTTGTAAGTTCAAGATTAGCATTTAATCCTACTTTTATAAAAACATTTACTGAGCCTGTATCTTGGCAAAGGGGACGATGTCCCATGGCACACATCTTTGAATTTATAAGTATCTGACCTATCGCATTTTTAGCTGATTCTGACTTTTCTACTTCATAAGCCTCAACCATACCTTTTACAAAATCTTCTGGATGATAATAAGATATATACTGAATCGCATCAGCAACACTTTGTTTAATATCATCTTGTGTAATTTTCAACATTAATTTCTCCTTAATTAAATTTTTATAAAGTATATCAAAATAAAAAGATATTTTTAGGATATAATTTAAATAAAAAAATAAGGAATACAAATGCTTTTAGATTACAAAGATATAGATGATATGAATAGATACAAAATCATGTCTAATACAGTTGTCCCAAGACCCATAGCATGGATAGTTACCCAAGATGAAGGAGTCATCAACGCTGCACCTTTTTCTTACTTTATTCCCCTTTCAAGTGACCCAGCAACTCTAATAGTAGCAATTGGTCAAAAAAGTGAAACTGTACCAAAAGATACTTTAGCAAACATACTAAAGAATAAAAAAGCAACAATTTGTTTTGCAAACAAAGACAATATAGAACAGTTAAAACTCTGCTCAACTTCATTAGACAAAGAAGACAGCGAAGTAACAAAATACAATATTGAAGTACAACAACTTTTAGAAGACTTTCCTCCTATGATAAGCTCATCTCAATCAGCTCTTTTTTGTGAGTATTACTCTACAGTTGAGCTTCCAGGTAAAACAACACCTGTCATACTAGAGATAAAAAAACAGTTTATACAAGATGATAAAATAGATGAAAATCAACATATACAAATAGAAAACATAGGAAGAAATGGAGCATTTTTTAGTGCTATGGTGAAGCTGTAAAAGAGTTATTTTCTCAGTGCATTTCTTGAGGCAATATCCACAAGTGTAAAAAACTTATCTATATTGTCTTTTTCTTTTTTGGGTTTATGCCCTTTTACTTTTACAAATTTACATTTAATAACATCTGTGATTTTATAAAACTTTTTATATAGTTCGTGATTTGCAATTTTTTTATTTTTTTTTGTAAAATAATCATTCTTTTCAAACTTTTCTCGTCTACTTTGTAAACCTAAAATATTTTGACAATCAGTAAAAACAATCAAATCTATATCTATAAGATTGATTTCATCTAAGGCCCATAACAAAGTTTCTAACTCTAATTTTGTTGAAGATGTACCATCAAATCTCTTAACTTTGACTCTTTGTATTAACGACTCAGTATATGCATCATCTTCGTTTACATGTAGATATGCCCCAAAACCTATGTTTTGTTGAGGATTAACACTGCCATCTGTAAATAAGTATTGTTGTTTCATAGTACAAGTATATCATATACTTTTTATAAACATACAAACCAGTATTTAATGATATTTCTTGTATTATGTAACATACTTGATATACAAGTAAAAAGGAAATAATTATGACAGTAAAAGATGTTGCACAATTTATGCTAAAAGAATTAAATAAAAAAGGAAGCTTACCTCAAGTAGGACTAGTAGATATAATTAAAGAAAAATTTGGTGACGAATTTGTTTTTGAAACTACACATGGAACTTTAACAATAGACAGAAAAGTTATAAGAGAATTCAACAAAATCAAAAACAAAGATATTATTTGGGATAAAGATGGATGTTGTTGGAGTTATATTTAGTAGTTTAAAAAGTTTACATGTAAGTAAAAGCCTTACATGTAAACAATAAAAAACTCTTATTTATCTTTTCTATACTTTATAATGTCTTCAACACTAAGAATTGGCATAGAATGTTTTTTTGCAAATTTTTTAATATCATCAGATTTTGCCATTGTCCCATCAGGATTTGTTATTTCGCATAAAACAGCATAAGGACTTAAATTTGCTAATTTCATTAAATCGACACTAGCTTCTGTATGCCCTGCTCTTCCCAATACTCCCTTATCATTTGCTCTTAAAGGAAAAACATGTCCTGGAGAAACTATTTTTAGAGCTCCATCTTTAGAAATTGCAGATTGTATAGTTGTTACTCTGTCCTGTGCTGAAACACCTGTTGTGACATTGTCTTTTGATTCTATAGAAACTGTAAAAGGGGTTTGGTATTTAGAATTGTTTTTGGGAACCATCATTGGAAGTTGAAGTTCATCTACCTTTTTAGAAAGAAGACATAAACAAACTATTCCACTACCTTCTCTTATGAGAAGAGCCATTTGTTCTTTTGTTAAATTTTGAGCAGAAAAAATCATATCGGCTTCATTTTCTCTATCATAATCATCCATAACAATAACACCCTTGCCTTCTTTCAAAGTTTGGAGTGCTCCAAGCAATCTCGATTTATACTCGTGATTCATCATAATTTGATTCATTACAGTTTACCTTTTAGTTAAGTTAAACTTATTGAATCAGGGCAATACTATCCTAATTATCAACAATAAAAAGATATATTATTTTCTCTTCCATCCAGACTTTAACTGTTGGTTTTGGATTTACACCAAATCTGCTGACCTTTATAAATAAAGCGCTCGTGGACTTCTACAAAAAAGTAGTTACCACCAGTAAGGAATTACACCTTGCCCTGAGAAATAAATTTTGTAAATTATATCATAATCACCATGAACTGGTAATTAACATAAATATAACTTTTTGTACAAAATATTTGACATTAATATCAAAACTAAGAAAAGAGAAAAAAAAATCTCAAGAACAATTAGCAAAAGATTTAAATATTTCACGTACTACTATAAACTCACTTTAAAATGCAAATAATTCTGATGTTGCTATAAGAAAAGTTCTTCAAATACTTGATTATCTAGGTTTCGAGCTTACATGTAAAGAGAAATCACCCTTTCCTAGCTTTGAGGTGTTAAGAGATGAGCAATAGTTTACATGTAAAGGTTTTAAATCAACAATCTAGGACTTATGCAAAAATTTAAAGTTTAATTTAACCTATTATCCTATATTTTAAACCAATATTTAAGATGCAAGAAATTTCTAAAATATTTTTAAAGCTAACTGCTTGTAGTATACTGACGTAAATAAAAGTTCTGTTTGAAAGAAGAAAATATGGACAATATTATAGAAATTTTAAAATCATTTAATTCAAAAATTGCACGTCTAGAAAGATCTGGTTTTACAAGCCGATTTTCAAATAAAACACCTGGAGTTATGGCTAAATTTAAATCAATAAAATTTGAAAATTTAGGTGATGGTAATTTTACTTTATCAGGAGAAATGGAATCTTGGGTTCCGGAATATAATGAAGATGAAATAGATGCTGTTGTTCTAACTTATAGAATGTTAACTCAAAATAACGATAGAGTTTCATTAGCATCTTTATCAAAAATCTACAATGATGATTGGTTCCCAAAAGAAGGTTCTCAACAATTTAATCAAGCTAGAGAAAAAATTAATGCTTACTTAGATTCTCCAGCAACCGTTTGTTTTGAAGAAGGTTGGATTTCGATTAGGTCAATTATGGATATAATAATTTATTGTGGATTAGCTCATACAAATATCAGAAAAGAACGAATATTTAATTCTTGGATGAGTTCTGGTGGAGCAGGATTTTTTAAAATTGAATTTGTAGCAGCATTAAAAACTATGCTCTTTTATTTTTCTTACTTTAAGGAACTTAATGATTATACTATCAGTATGATTGAAAAAATGAACTACAATACTCCAAATAAACCAGTCATCAAATTTAAACTCTTGAATTAACTACTCTGTTTTTTCCATTGTTTTTTGCATAGTAAAGAGCCTTATCTGCTTCATCTAAAACTTCTTCTATTTCTTTGAGACCATCAAAAAGGCTAAGTCCAAAAGAAGCAGTAATGCTATCTATATGTTTTCCAAAGTTATACTTTTGAACCTCTGCTCTTAAGCCCTCTGCAACTTTAATTAGATTTTCCATATTTGTATTGGGACATATAATCAAAAATTCTTCTCCACCCCACCTACCAACTTTATCAGTTTCTCGTATATTCTTAGCTAATATTAACGTAAATTTTTTAAGAACTTCATCACCCTCAAGATGCCCATGTATATCGTTTACCTTTTTAAAATCATCAATATCTAAAAGTATAACACCACAAGAGACTTGATACCTATGTGTATACTTGTGTTCATCATCTAAAATTTCATTGAGTTTAAGTCTATTCCCCACCTTTGTTAGAGCATCTTCTCTAGATATTTGAATCAATTTTTTATTATTCAATCTTAACTGATAATTATAAAAGATAATTATTACAAAAATACAAAATAAGCCAAAAGCTACCTTCCATAAAAAAGTATAATCAACTCCTACACTCTCTTTTACTGAAATCCACTCATTTAAGATGTTTCTTACTTTGGTTTTATCTATAGAATGAACAACTTTTTGAAAAATCTCATTTAACATAGGTTCATCATTTCTTGAACCTATGGTAAACTCATCATTTTCGTCAAACCTAGCCGATACTTTTAAAATACCATGAAAATTCTGCTGGATAGTTGATACTGTCACACTAAGATTATCAACATATCCATAAAGTTCTCCATTTTCAACTCTCTTTAATCCATCTCGTATATTTTTTACATCAATTATATTTATATGAGGATACCTTCCTTTAATAATCTCTTTTATCGCATAACCTTTTGATATACCTAACTTTTTCCCAGCCACATCAGTAATATGGTTGATAAAAGGTTTATCTACTTTGGTAACCAATACAATAGGAGATTTCATATATGTATCAGTGAAATTCATATAAGTTAAACGTTCAGGAGTAGGTGATGCTGAACCTAAAATATCACATTTTTTATTCCTTATAGCAGCCATATTTTCAGCCCAACTTTTTGTTGGATATATTGTTATATTTAAATTTGTTTTTTGTCGTATAAGCTCAAAATACTCAGCAATCATACCTATATATTTTCCATCTTTAAAACCCTCAAAAGGCATCCAATTAGGACTCACACATAGTTTAATAGCTCCTTTTTTAAGTAAATACTCCTTTTCACTTTTTGTAAACAATACACAATTGTTTCCTACTTTATTTAATATGTCATCAAAAACAAGCATCTTGTCATTTTGATTAGGAAAAGCTTTTCCACTTCTGGATAGCTGCTTATACGCTCTTGTCATCAACTCTTTGCTTACTTCGCCTATATCATAAAGTCCTAAAAGCATTAGTTTTCTTATCTCTTTTGCCTCAAAATTCAATGCTTCTATGGATCTTTTAGAATTATATTTTTGATGTATTATGTTTATAGTCTCATCCGTATTATCAAGTGCATATTGCCACCCTTTTTTAGTAGCATTAAGGAATTTTAGGACTTTATCTATCTCATTTTCAGCTGTATCATAAGAACAAAAAAGATTCATAGCATTTGTAATAAATCCAAATTGAGATGGATCCATAATGTTGTAAGAAATATTTTGTTCTTGAAGATCATAAAGTTCATTAGAAGTAAAGGCACTCATAGCATCTACCTTCTTATTTTTAAAATCTTCTATATTGTAAGTATGAGGTACATAAGTACTTTGTACAAAAAAATGTTCCATAAACAAAGACAAGGAACTATTTTTATACTCATAATCAGTTGCCATAATTCTCTTTTTTTGTAAGTCAGATGGCTTTTTTATATAAGGTTGAGTAACAAAAACGAGAGGTGATCTTTGTAGATATGTCGCCAATAAAACTACTGGTTGCAAAATTTCATTTTTTACCATCAAAGGAGTATTTGAGATACCAAAATCTACTTTTTTAGATATTACATCTTCTTCAATATCTATACCATCTTCGTACTCTAACAAAATGACATCTAAGCCAACTTCTTTGTAAAAACCTTTCTCCTTAGCCATTATAAATCCAGCATGTTCAAACTGAAATTTCCACTCGAGCTGAAGAGAAACCTTTTCTAAATCTTCACTAGAGTACAGATTAAGTGACAATAAAAAAATAATTACTAACTTGATTATATTTTGCATTGTGCAAATAGTACCATAAAATCAATTTTTTAGCTTTATTTTGCTAATATAAATGCAATTTCTTGCAAAAGGCAAAGATTTTGCAAGAGGAATTTTCAAAGAAGTGAATTCTTTGAAAAACAGAAATTAATAAAAAGGCTACTAAATGGGTCAAACAATCACAGAAAAAATATTTAGTGATCATGTCGGTCGAGAAGTTAAAGCTGGTGAGATCATAGAATGTAACATAGATATGGTTATAGGAAATGATATCACAACACCAATAAGCATAAAAGCATTTGAAGATAGTGGCGTAGAAAAACTAGCAAATCCAGATGGCTTTTCTATTGTTATGGATCACTTCATCCCTGCAAAAGATATTGCTTCAGCAAATCAAGCAAAAATTAGCCGTGAATTTGCCTACAAACATAATTTAAAACACTATTTTGATGAAAAAGACATGGGAATAGAACATGCACTTTTACCTGAAAAAGGTCTTGTGATTCCTGGCGATGTCATTATTGGGGCTGATTCTCACACCTGTACGCATGGTGCTTTAGGAGCATTTGCAACTGGTATGGGAAGTACTGACCTCTCATATGCCATGATTACTGGTGGAAATTGGTTTAAAGTTCCTGAAGCTATAAAAGTTGTATTTAGTGGTAAACCTGGAAAACACATTTATGGTAAAGACCTTATTCTTGAAGTTATCCGTATGATTGGGGTTGATGGTGCACTTTATAGAACTTTAGAATTCACTGGTGATACAATCGCTCATCTAAACATGGCTGATAGATTTTCGCTTTGCAATATGGCTATTGAAGCTGGTGCTAAAAACGGAATTGTTGCAGTTGATGACATAACAAGAGAATTTTTAGCTGATAAAACTTTAGCACGCGAACCAAAAGAGTTTTACTCTGATGAAAATGCAACTTACGTTCAAACACTTCATATAGATGTTGCTGCGCTTGAACCTGTTATTGCTTACCCTCATTTACCATCAAATGGTAAACCTGTATCTCAAGCAGTTGCTGACAACTTAGACCTTGACCAAGTATTTATCGGAAGCTGTACAAACGGAAGAATTGAAGACTTAAGAATGGCTGCTAAAATTCTTGACGGTAAAAAAGTAGCAAGAAAAACAAGACTTATCATCACTCCAGCCACACAAAAAATCTCACTTCAAGCAAGTAAAGAGGGTTTAGTAGAAATCTTCATTAACGCTGGAGCAGTTTTTTCTAACCCAACATGTGGAGCCTGTCTTGGTGGATACATGGGAATTCTTGGAAAAGGTGAAAGATGTGTCGCAACTACAAACAGAAACTTTATAGGTCGCATGGGAGACAGAAGTAGTGAAATTTACTTAGCAAATTCAGCAGTTGCAGCTGCAAGTGCAATTGCAGGGAAAATAGTAGACCCAAGATAATGCTAGACTTACCTTGTGTTATAGTCGCAGGTGGCAGAAGTAGTCGTATGGGAAGTGACAAATCGTTGCTTCCTTTTGGTTCATCTCAAACTCTAACTCAATACCAACTTGACAAGCACAAAAATAACTTTGTCTCTTTACATGTAAGCTGTAAAACTAAAGAAAAATTTGACTTTAAAGCAAGTTTTATAGAAGATACTAAAGAATTTGATGAATACTCTCCTCTTATAGCCCTCTATAGCATACTTAAAAAGTTTGACACTCCTGTTTGTATACTTAGTGTTGATACGCCTTTTGTAACTTTAGAAGTTTACGAAAAACTCTTTACATGTAAAGATGATTATGCTGTTGTTATAGCTAAGTCTCCTTATGGTTCTCATCAACTTTGTGCTATCTACTCTCCTTCAATTTTACCTATTTTAAAAAAACATATAGAAGCTAACAATCACAAAATAAGAAATCTTTTAGATAAAGTAAAAACTAAATATGTTGATTTTCTTAGTGATGAGACATTTTCCAATCTAAATCGTCCTGAGGAATACGAAAAAGCAAAGGATAAAATTTGTTAGATACTTTAACTCATATACCTTCTTTCAACTCACTTTTGCAGACTTTAAAAGAGTCTAAACACCCAAAACTTTTTTTAATTGACTTAAAAGATTTTACTAAATTAAACCTAACTTACTCTGATGAAGCTGGAGATTTTGTTTTAAAAGAGTTTGCTTTATCTTTAACAAATTTTGCAAAAAACAATAACATGAGTGCATTTAGAGTGCAAGAAGATGAATTTGCCCTTATCAAAGATATACCTTTTGATTTAAAAACTATCGAAAAACTTCTTTTTTTAGTTATAGATTTTATAAAAGCTCAAAAGTATAATTTCAACAAAGAAGAAATCACAATAAAAGCTCACATGGGCATCTGTTTGGATCAAAACAATCTTCTAAAAAAAGCACAAAAAGCTTTGAAAATTGCACAAAAAGAGAATCAGCCGTTTATGACATACTCTGATTTTGTAAATATTCTATTAGAAGAAGATGAAGAGCGCATATGCACTTTACTCCATGATTCTATTGAAGATGGAACCATAACTCCATATTTTCAAAAAGTAATTAACTTAGACAAAAATACTCTCTACCAAGAAGCTCTAATTCGTATTGTCAGTAAAAATGGAGTAATTCCTCCAAAAATATTTTTAAATATTGCAAAAGAAAAAGGTTTCTATACACAAATAGTGAAACTTGTTATTGGAAAAATGAACTCTATTAAAGAGGCTAAAGCAGTAAATATATCTTGTTCTGAACTTTTTGATGATGAGTTATACCAGATTTATACAGAAGGTTTTAAAAATAGCAATACTGTTTTTGAACTACAAAATGAAGAGTGCCTACACAACAGTAGACTTCCTGAAAAAATAGCAGAACTAAAAAAACTAAATATTAAAATTTGTCTCGACAACGTCGATAATACAAGCTACATAAAAGACCTAGAAATAGAGTTTGTCAAAATAAAAGGCGACCTAATAAGACTTCTACAAATAGACGCTAACGCAGTCTCTACATGTAAAAAAATAATCTCTACATGTAAAGAACAAAACATAAAAACCATAGCAACTCACATAAACTCAAACGCCTCTTTTGAAGAAGCCCAAAAACTAGGTTTTGACTACTACCAAGGTTTTTACTTTGAAAAACCTACGTGCATTGTTACTGAGTAGGTAGCATTGTAATTGTTTTTAAAATGTAACTTTTAAATAATTAAGCACAATAACAGAAAATAATCTTTTTAAAAAAATTATTATGTTAATAATAAACTTTTATAAACTTTGACTAGCTTTGGTTTATCAAGAAAAAAACTAAAGTATAAATATTTAACTTGTGGTCTGCTGTAAGAAATATGTTGTGCGACTCCAATTTCATGTAAATATGCAAGTACAGGGTTTATTTGTTCCGTAGTAAATTTTTCAGATAATGTTCGTATATCTACCTCTTCAGTTAAGTGTCTTTTTTCCAAATACAAATAATCAATAATTGATTTCAGTAAATACTCAAAATTTAATGAATATTCTGTAGTCAACTCTAAATAATTAGATTTCCAAAATAATGAATAATTTAACCTACAAGCACAACAATTTCCCATTGCTAATCTCGTACCTAAAAATTCGTAACTTTCTAAGTTATATCTTATATCATTAAAGTCATTTTCTTGTAAATTTAATGCTTCCATAAGTTCACTACAATCTATTTCAATATTGTCTATTGATTCATCTCTTTTACTTGCAATATCTAATATATAATTGACAAAAAGCAATTCTAATTTAGTTAAATCAATATCATTTAATCGTTTATTTAATAATTTTTCACTGGATTTAGTTGATATATTCATTAAGTATTTAGCTACTAATCCTCCAGGAGGACACACTAACCCAATAACATCAATTACCATTTCTTTTTCCATTTTATCCCTTATTAATATTTTTGATACATATTAATATTATACAATAAATAAAAACACTATGTGTATTTAGATAAAAATGGGAAATAGGCTTAAGGAAGAAAAAAAGTCTGTACTACTCATATACTTCAACCTAGATTTTTAAATAGCTAATCGTCTGCAAATAATTGATTCTTAAATATTTTAATTCAAAACAACATTAACTACTTCCACTTTTGTTGAATGACTAAACCGCTTATGATTAAAAATAGAGCTACTATGGTTGAAAGGAGTATCTCTTCACCCACAAAAAAATAGATAAAAACCAAAGATAAAAAGGGTGACAAAAATATAAGATTTGAGATTTTTGATACGCTTGGTGTTAAGATTACTGCTTTCAACCAAAACACAAAAGTAATTCCCATCTCAAAAAAACCTACGTAAATAACTCCAAAAGTTGCTTGAAGATTTGGTAGATTTATACCTCCTACAAAAACAACATATAATCCTATAAGAATTGTGCCAACTAAAAAATTTGAAAAAAGACCTACTGTAGCATCTGCTTTAGAATTTGTATTTATTATCCAATATAAAGCCCATAAAACTGTACTTATAAGAGCTAATATAATACCAAATAAATCTGAAAAATCTAGAGAAAAAGGATTCCCTTTAGTAGATATAATCAAAACACCAAAATAACAAATTATTCCTGCTAGAACATCTCCCTTTGTTAACTTCTGCTTTAAAAATAAAACTGAAAGATAAGCAAACATCAATGCCCATGTATAGTTGATGGTCTGAGCCTCTTGTGCTGGAAGTAAATCATAAGCACTAAAAAAGTATAAGATAATATATAAAAGGATTAATAGCACCCAAGACAAGGACTATTATAGGCTGATTTTTAATATGAAAAAAAACTGCACCAAATTTTTTTTGGTATGTCAAAATCATACCCAAAATAAAAAGAGAACTACATGCTGAATAAAAAAGAAGTTCCAAGGGAGTTATAAACTTTAATGTAACTTTTAAAACTGTGGCTGTTGTTGACCAAAAGAGCACAGCTATAAGTGCATACTTGTAGGCTAAAGTTTGATTTTTTCCATCTTATAAACTCTGTATATAGTCTTTCACAACAACAACTAAGTTATCAATAATTTCATTAGAATATTTCACGGCATTTACCTCATCACCATCTACAATAGCGTCTATCATCTTTGTATGTAAAACTGAGCAAGAGTGCATATCTTCACTCCCTTTAAAGTAATACCAAAAGCGTCTACTCTTTACATGTAAAGGTATGGTTGCATGTGCAGCAAACTCATTTCTTGCTATCTTAAAGATGGTATGATCTAGTTCCTCATCAACTCTTAAATAACCATCTACTTTGTTTTTGCTAACTGCTTCTTGCATCAATATTTTTAGTGATATTATTTTCTCTTTTTCAAATGGTGTAGCATATTTTGTTGCTCGTTGAATCAAAAGAGTATCAAGTACTCTTCTAGTCTCAAACATTGCCAACTGGTCAATCATATTGATGTCACTAATCTCAATACCACGTCTAGGTATAATTTTAAGTAATGACTCATTTGACAATCTTAAAAGTGCCTCTCGTAAAGGAGTCCTGCTTATGCCAGATATATCCATAAGCTCTTTTTCTGAATAGATTTTTGCTGGTTCTAGTTGTAGCGTTACTAATAACTCTTCAAGTATATAGTACGCTTTTGATGATAAATTGTTTTCTCTCATTTTTTCCCTATCTTAATATGAATCCATATTTTAATTCATCTTTTTCGTCTATCAAAAAAGTGTGTTCTCCTGTTACATACGCATTTCCACTCACTTCAGGAATCACCGCATTTAGTTTGCCACAAACTACCTCTCTAACTACTTTTACATCAAACTTTGTACCCAATATACTCTCAATTGTAATACTCTCTCCCATAACAATTTCACCTTTTTTATAGTGAATTGCAGCTCTTCCTGAAACCCCTGAGCCTGTAGGACTTCTGTCTACTTCCCCATCTGCAAATACACAAACATTTTTACTATGAACATCACTATTTTTACTTATGAAAATTACTCCGTAAAGAAAACTCAAATCTTCTTCTAAAGGGTGTTTTACATTGTCTTTATTCTTTATCACTGCTTCTTTTATTCGTCTACCATAGTCTATAATCTCATTATAGTTCTGCTTTTCTAAATTTAGTCCAATCTCATCGGCATCAACATAGGCATAAAATGCCCCACCATAAGACAAGTCATATTTTATATCACCTAAACCCTCTACATGTAAAGACTCATCTAAAGCGATTACAAAAGATGGAACACACTCAAATTTTACACTTTCAACCTCAGCATTTTGTTTTACATGTACATAAGAATTCAGTTGTCCACAAGGAGCATCTATCTTTATGTGTGTAACTGGTTTAGTAACTTTTACCCAACCTAGTTCAACTGCAAGTTTACTTATAGCAATAGTTGCATGTCCACACATGGTGCTATACCCTTCGTTATGCATAAAAAGTACTCCAAAATCACTGTCTTCATGCTCCGGTTCTACTACTAAAACCCCATACATATCGGCATGACCTCGTGGTTCAAACATCAAAGATGTACGCAGATAATCAAGATTTTCTTTTACATAGTTTCTTTTTTCTAGTATTGTATTGCCCTCAATGGTAGGATAACCATCTATAATGACTCTAAGAGGTTCACCACCTGTATGCATATCTATGGTTTTTATTTTTGTAAAGTTACCTTTTACCTTGGAGTTTTGTATGTTCATACTAATCTCTCCTTTACAAGTTTTGCTGCTACTAAATCTTCAAGTGCATGTCCAACTGATTTGAAAAGTGTAATTTGCTTGTCACTTCTTCTTCCACAATGTTGTTCTTTGCACAAGTTATATAAATCTGAAACAACATCTTTTTCGCTGACATTTTTCAAATCTCCACTCTCTTTTAGAGCCATATTTGTATCTATGTATATGTCCGCTTTTTTCATAGTTTCGTCATCAGCTTCTCTCATGTTTGGTTTATATGAACCAACCAAGTCAACATGTTGCCCTTCTTTTAAAAACTTTCCAAAAACCAAAGGCTCATTTGAGAGCGTAGCACAAGATATAATATCGACTTTGCTAATTACATCTTCTATTTTTGCTACTGCTTCTATGTCAAATCTATCTTTTAGTTTATCGATTATCTTTGAAGATTTGTTAAGACTTCTGCCCCAAATGTAAACCTTTTTAATATCTCTAACACTTGCATGAGCCAAAATTAGTTCACTACTTAAATCTCCTGTTCCTATCATTAACATGGAAGTTGCATCTTTTCTTGAAAGATATGAACTTGCTAGTGCTGAAGCTGCTGCTGTTCTTTTTGTAGTCAATGCTTTTCCATCCAAAGTAGCCTCAACTCCACCTTTGTGAGCATCAAATAAAATATATAGTCCATTTATAGCAGGTAGGTCATATTTTGTATTGTTTGGGCTAACTGTTACTAGTTTTACACCTAGAACTTCACTCTCTTGCCATGCTGGCATAAGTAAAAGTGTAGAATCTACACACTCCTTAGAATTTTTAAAATCATGATGATGACGAATAGGAGCGATTATATCTGATTTAAAACCCTCTTTTAAAGCCGATATAAGCGAAGGATAGTCCAATAATTCTTCTATTTTTTCTTTGCTTATAATCTCCATAAACACTCCTTGACAAAGTTATTTTTTTTCTGATATACTTTTGATATATCAGAAGTATATCATAATGCTTCACACTAAACAAGGAGACCATATGCAAAGCATAAAAGAGATAACTGGAAAAGTAGAAACAAACTTAATACCAGAAAGAGCAGCATGCGAGCAAGGTAATTTTTATGAATCAATTGCAAAAAATGCTAT
>JADGDR010000006.1 GCA_016744795.1 Sulfurospirillum sp. | reverse complement strand
TGTGGTAACAAAATTATACCTAAATGTACCTATTTATGGGCTTTAATACTTATATTAACTTCATGGATTTACTGGAATCTATGTGCGAAAGTTGAGTTATATTATTAATTACAAATATATCTTTACATGTAAAGGTTTTATACTAAAGTTTTCTAATAGCACTTAATACACTGTTTTTTAATTTATCATCCACTTTAAACTCATTTGCATAGGCTTCAAAACTTGAAAACTCTTTCATTGTAACAGCCAATACCTCAAGAGATTGTTTCTTTGAAAGATTACAATACTTACCAAATTCAACAATATCTTCTTTTGTAAAATTATCTTGCTTGTTTCTTAGTTTTATTTGGTGTACTCTTGTCCATTTTCCACTTGGGTCATAAGAGTAAGTCATGTCAAAAGCTGGAGAAAGAGTCCATTTTCCACTTTTGTCCATCAAAAAGCCAAAGTTTTTTGTATGGTCATCTTGATTTCTTCCAATCACATTAAAAACAGCTCTTCTGAAAATCTGCGTGATTTCATCCTGACCAAGCTTTAACTGTTTTGCATTAAGCACTAATTGCTCATACGAGTAAGCACCTGTTGTATCTCTGTCAAAGTGAGACATCCCAGCCCACGAAACATAGTGTAATTTAGTCGTTTTATTATTTTTAACAACCCTATCAAATCTTTCAATCATAAAATGAAAATCATCATCGTGGATTATATACTCAGTATTAGGAATAATGATTTTACATTCTCTAGCAATTAGACTATAAATATACTCAACCTTAGTCATCCCTTTTGGATCTGTATTATCTCTATCTTTATTTGATGATGAATCAAATTTTAATAACCAATAAGAACAATCTTCATCATAAAGCTCTGTACCATCATATAGCTTTCCATCACTTTTTTTTGTAACCAAAGCCTTAGACCTAGCACCTCCTGCACTAGAACCTATCTTGATAAGATTTAATGCAACATCTTTTTTATATTGATTCTGTATTTCTTTATTTAATACATCTTTTTTATTTATAACCATATCTGCTAATTCGGACAGTAACGTAATATCTAAAGCATCACTACTCTTAAAATCATTTTCAAATTCAGTCGGATGATACTCCAAAGCACCCATACCACGTTTGCCTACATAAAGTAATCTATCTAAGGTAGTAATTTCATCTTGAGGTATATTCTTTTGAGCCATAAACTGGTCAATAAGCTGATTACCAAATTTATCTGGCAAGGAGTCAGAAAAAACACCAGGAATTCCTCCAAATGTATTAAAGCTAATATTGTCAAAAGAAAATATACTTGGAGGATATTGCATCAATAAAGGTGAAGGACAAACACCAGAACGCATAAATTTTTCATCATACTCAAATTGTGCAATATTTGAATTTTCAAGGTAGCCTAAATAACCTATGATGGTTCCCCATAATTTTACATCTACTATCTTTTTCATTCATCATCTCCCCATATAAAATCTATTTTTGCATTGCTTTTGGAAGATTTATGTACTCTTTTTTTACGTTTAGTAACTATGTTTTTTCGTATACTTTTAGGAGAATTATCTTTAAGCAATTGTTCTAAATCATCTAATTTACCAATTCCTCGTAAAATCTTAATAAAGTTTGTAATACTTATGTTTTTCCCAGTTTTAAATCTATAAATAGCATCAATAGTTGTACCACCTACCTGTGATACATCTTTTTCGCTAAACTGTTTATCTAGACGGATAGTATCGCATCTAAGTGCTAACTCTTTTATAATCTCTTCATCTGTGAGTAAATTAAAATTCATAATAACTCCTTACTAGAATCATATCATAATATTGTATATATGCAGTTTAATAGAGTAATTTTAGCTTTAAACTGTATATATGCAATATTTTAAGTAGTAAAATTATATTTTATTACTTGTTTCTTTCATGACATATTTTTTATAAACTCGTATTCCAAGCAACACAATTACACTTAAAATAAAAGCATATTCCAAAGAACTTAAAACCTTTTGTGCCATTGAAGAGTGAATGGTTACGAGAATTAAAACTAAATATACAGCTTTATGATATTTATTGAACTTAGCAAAGAGTTTTTTTGTTGAAGTGATTGCCATAAAAAGAAGTATAACAAATGAAATCATACCAAGATAGACAAAAGGTTTATCTAAAGTCTCTTTAATAACAAAAGCAAAATCAAGCTCGGCATCTAAAACATAGAAATTTATAAAGTGTAAAAAGGCATAGAAGAATGCAAATAAACCTACCATCCTTCTATATTTTAATAAATTTATAACTTTTTTTAAAGGTGCTATTGCAAGCGAAATCATTAGTATAACAATAGCGCTTAAACCTGTACATGTAAAAATATATTTTATAGGGTCATTTGCACTTTGAACTGTTGCTAAAAGATAAAACAATGGCAATAATAGCACTAAAAATAAAATTATTTTTTTCATCAAATATACTTTCTCAAATCCATGTTTTTGTACATATGACCAACTTCTTCTTCATATCCATTAAACATCATTGTTTTATTTTTAAAAAAGCTTCCTAACTTTCTCTCTTTAGCTTGTGACCATCTTGGATGATCTACTTCTGGATTTACATTTGCATAAAAGCCATACTCTCTGGCATTTATTAGCTTCCATGTGTTAAGTGGTTCTTTTTCAACTAATTCAATGCTAACTATAGACTTTATGCTTTTAAATCCATATTTCCAAGGAACCACTAAACGAATAGGTGCTCCATTTTGATTTGGCAAAATTTTTCCGTACATTCCAACAGCCATAAAAGTCAAATCATTCATAGCTTCATCTATGCGTAATCCTTCTACATAAGGGTATGGAATATTTCCAAAAAGTCCTCTTTTTTGGTCTGGGAACATTTCTGGGTCAAGCATAGTAGTAAACTTAACATACTTTGCTTTTGAAGTTGGTTTTGCTTTTTTTATTAAATGAGCTAGGGTAACGCCTATCCAAGGGACAACCATACTCCAACCCTCAACACAACGAAACCTATAAATCCTCTCTTCAAGAGGGTATGAGCTTACGATATCATCTAAACTAATATGCATAGGCTTTTGTACTTCACCATGTATTTCTATATCCCAAGGATTTGGTTTTAGAGTATGTGCTAATTTAGCAGGGGCATCTTTTTTTAAAGAAAATTCATAAAAATTATTGTATGTACTCGCTTGATCAAAACTATTCAACTCTAAATCTTTGCCATATAATGTTTTTTTGAAATCTAATGATGCTCTTTTAACACTCTCAACAGCAGCTAATTTTTCAGCAACTACAGATGATGAGACAAGTGCAGCAGCTCCAAGTTTTAAAAAATCTCTCCTTTTATTAAAAAGATTTTCACTAGTAATTTCATTTTCGCTAATTTTCCAATTTTTTTGTTTTAAAGTATACATTTTTACTCCTTATGTGAAATAATACTCGATTTATGTGTAGTTATTGTAAATTTTAATTTTATTTAGATAGAATATAATATTAAAGATCCTAAGGAATTCTAATGGAAATTACGAATAAAGGGGCTATTGTCACAATAGAAGGAAATATAAAGAGTATAGGTGATTTACAGAAAATAAAATTTTGTTTAGATAATATAACTAACCAAAACAAATCAATTACACTCGAAATCATAAACTCTATATCTATCACATCTTCAGTAATAGGATATTTAACAAAACTAATATATAAAGACAAAATAGATATTACTATGAACGTTAAGGATGAAAGATTATATTACTTATTAGATGAACTAAATTTAATCTCACAATTTAATGTACAAAAGGATGAGTTATGAATATAAAACAAAAACTATCCCTTATCTTAGGTTTAGTACTACTTTACACAGTATTTAATATTTATGGCGTAGTCACACAAAGCCTAGAAAAAGAGAAAATTCTTGAAAAAGTTGAAAAACTAAATGTTCTTTCAGGCAAACTTAGTCTGTTTATACATGAAACACAAAAAGAGAGGGGAGCTAGTGCAGGTTTTCTAGGTTCAAATGGAAAAAAATTCACTACTATCTTACCAAAACAAAGAAAGTTGACTGATGAAAAGTTAAAACTTTTAAGAACAAATATATCTACTCTAAACCTAAATGATTTTTCAAAAAAACTTAAAAATGAATTAGCAACTATTGTGAATATTTCATCGCAAATCCCTACTATAAGAGAAAAAGTAAGTAATCTTGCAATATCGACTAAAGATAGTGTTGATTTTTATACAAATTTAAATGATCATATACTAAAAGTAATTTCATTAACAGCCAAACTTGCAAACTCACCAGAACTCGTAAAAGCACTTTCTGCTTATTCAAACTTTTTAAAATCAAAAGAGAGAGCAGGAATTGAAAGGGCTGTTTTAAGTGTAACATTTGCTAATAACTCCTTTAAAAAAGGAATGTTTGTAAAATGGCTAAAATTAACAACAGAACAAAGTAGTTATACCGATGCTTTTTTATCTATAGCCAATAATGATATGGTAAACTTTTACGAAGAAGCTATAAAAGACAACTCAATAGCACAAGTAGAATCTTATAGAAAAATAGCTCTTGAAAAAGCTTATAAAGGAGGATTTGATAAAGATCCTATTACTTGGTTTAAAACTATTACAAAAAAGATAAATATTCTAAAAAAGATAGATGATGAAATCTCAAAATTAAATACACAATTAATTATTAAACTAGAAAATAATAACAAATCAACTGCTTATATAGAAATTGGAGTAAATGTTATATTTAGTTTAATACTTATTACGTTTTTAATTTGGATTCAAAAAAGTATTCTAAGTAGTGTTAGCGAGAATAGAACTCAAATAGAATATATATCGAAAAATAGAGATCTTTCAAAAACAATATCGACAAAAGGTCCCAAAAATGAGTTAACTCAAATATCAAACTCTATCAACGAAATGATAAAATCTTTTGCTCATACAATTCAAGAAAGTACTACTGTTGCTCATACAACAACTAAACAAAGTCAAAAGCTTGACAATGTAGTTATTAATTTAAGTAAAAACTTAACACAACAACAAAAAAAAGTTACTCAAATGAATCATCTTATTGAAGATGTAGGAACAAGACTAGATGAAGTCGAAGAAGCTTCAATAAGCACTACCGAAGATTTAGAATCTACAGAAATTACACTAAATGAATTTATAGATAAACTAGATACTTCAGTGAAAAATATAGAACATGGTTCACAAAGACAATCTGAACTTTCCATAAAAGTAGAAGACTTAACAGAACAAGCAAGAAATATAACTGAAATTTTAAACATTATAAGTGATATAGCAGATCAAACAAATCTGTTAGCACTAAATGCAGCAATAGAAGCAGCAAGAGCAGGAGAGCATGGAAGAGGATTTGCAGTCGTTGCAGATGAAGTACGAAAACTTGCAGAACGTACTCAAAAAAGTCTTAATGAAATAAGCGTAAGTGTAAATGTAATAAATCAAAACATAAATAATATGTCGCAACAATCTAAACTAACATCAGAAGAGATGCAAGAGACTGCAAAACTATCAGTTGAACTTATTAGTGATGTAACAGGCACTAAAGATAAACTAAATGTAACAAGTGGAAAGTCAACAAATGTAATGCAAAAAGCAATTTACATTGCAACTAAAACAAAGGAACTTATTGTTTTTATGAAAGCTATAGTTGAAAGTTCAGATGAAAATGAAAACTTAAGCACAAATATACATGAAGTTGCAGATGTTTTATCTAAAAATGCAAATATCCTTGAAAATTCTCTAAAAGAATTTAAAGTATAAATTTGATACTTAGACCACACTTAAAAACTCTTACACTTTTATGTGTTGAGAGTTCTAATGCTATCTCCGCTATTTATGAAGAAGTTTTGAAAATTCTATTTAAAAGAATTCTATTTGCTAAAAATGCAGAAGATGGTTTGTTGATTTATGAAAAGAACAAAATAGATATTATCATAACTGCTCAAAGTTTTAATGGTATATCTGGCATAGATTTTATTAGACAAATAAGAAAAAATGATGAAGAAACACCAATTATCTTTGCATCTTCCTTTGAACAAGTAAATATTCTTACTGAAGCCTTACATTTAAGAGTTACTCGTTTTGTTAAAAAACCATTTGAAACGACTCTCCTAATTGACGCCATAGAAGATGCCACAAAACAGCTTTTGGCAAAAAAATATATTCAAGAAAGACAACAAGAGGAAGTCAACGCATTAAAAGACAGAGTTCACTACTCTGATTATCAAGAAAGTCTATCTTTTCAAAAAGCATTAAAAGTAATTAGAAATGATTTTTATTACAAGCAGCTAAAACAAACAGATGAGTCAATAACAATTATTGATTTTTTATATACTCCACGAGACATCATAAGTGGAGATAGCTACTCTGCAAGAATCATAAATAAAGATATTATTTTTCTTTTTCTCATTGATGGTATGGGTAAAGGACTCTCAGCTTCTATAAGTGCATTGATAGCAACATCATTTTTAAACAGACGCATTGACCTGCATATAAAAACAAAAAAAAGTTTTTCTTTAAAAAATCTCACTCAAAATGCAATTAAACATACTCAAAAAATACTTTTAGATGATGAAATACTTTCTATCTCTTTTGTTCTAATGGATTCAAATAAACACACCATAGAATATGCTTCTTTTTCAATGCCTTCAATCCTTATTACAAATAAAGATAATGAGTTAACAAAATTAAAATCTAATAACCCTCCATTAAGTGCTTATACAAAAGATTTTAAAACTGAAAAATTACCTTTTAAAAACATCAAGAAACTTCTTATTTATAGTGATGGTTTAGTAGAAAATAGTTTACAAAATGAAGAAGACACATATGCAAAATATATAGAAGAAGATTTTAAAAATTCAATAACTAGAGAAGATTTAAGAAAAAAGATAATATCAAAAATAGCAAAACAAGAGGATGATATAACTTTTATATTCCTAAACAACATTTTTCTTGATAAACCAATCAAGTCCATGATGATTGATTCTAAACTAGATGAAATAGAAAAAGCAAACGAATGGTTTGAGAAAATACTTTTACAAAAAACAAAATGTCAAAAAACAAAATCACATGCAGGCATAGCATTTATGGAACTACTTATGAATGCTTATGAACATGGTAATTTACATATTAGTGGAGGGGAAAAACACTCTCTTGTAGAGAGTGATGAATACTTTGATTTTATCAATAAACAAGAAATACTCTGCAAAAAAAGAATATCAATTGATATCTATGACTTAAATAACTATCTTTTAGTAAAAATTAAAGATGAAGGAGTAGGTTTCGATACTACCATATTATCTTCAATTTTTGGAGTAAATAGAAGTTATCATTGCAGAGGAATTTTTATGAGTAGGAGTGCAACATTGGGAATCTACTATAACAATATTGCAAACCAAATTATTTTTATCGTAAAGTTAACTGATTAAATCTAAATAATACTCTACTTGTTCACGTTTAAGTATATGAAGAAAATTTGTACTTCCCTCAATACCAGCTGGGTAACCTGCTGTAACAATATATGTTTTATTTTTATCTATAAAACCTTTTGAACAACCTACTTGTAAAGCATGCCCAAGCATCTCTTCTGATGTACTTAAATCTATATTCATAATAGGATGTACACCCCATGTCATTGTAAGTGAACGTGCAACTCTTTCACTATGAGTGATTGCATAAATATTATTTTTAATTCTATATCTAGCTAATTTTTTTGCACTTTTTCCTGAACTTGTAAGAGAAAGAATCGCTTTTACTTTTAGGTTTCTTGCCAATTTTGCAACAGAGGCTGAGATAATATCAGTGTCATCTAAATAATCAAACTTACCAAACTTATTATAAGAGTAAATTTTCTCTGTTTCAATGATTGTATTTGTCATCACTTCTACTACATTAACTGGATTTACCCCTATAGCACTCTCCTCACTAAGCATAACTGCGTCTGTTCCATCTAAAACAGCATTTGCTACATCACTTATCTCAGCTCTTGTTGCCATATCATTTTCTGTCATAGACAAAAGCATCTGTGTTGCGGTAATTACTGGTTTCGAAGCTGAATTTGCCATACGAATAATTTTTTTCTGAATAGTAGGAACTTTTGAGTAAGGAACCTCTATACCCAAGTCACCACGAGCAACCATAATCCCATCACTAACTTCTAAAATCTCTTCAAAATTTTCAACTGCATCAAACTTTTCTATTTTTGAAAAAAGCTGTGATTTTGAACCATGACCATCTAAAATACCACGAGCACGAAGAACATCTTTTGCATTTTGAACAAAAGAGATTGCTACAAAATCTACTTTTTGCTCAGCACCCCAGAGTAAATCTTTTTCATCTTTTGGTGTAATTACTTCTATATTAATAACTGTATTTGGAAAATTTACACCCTTATTTGATGATAGTTTTCCATCATTATCTATGTGTGTTACTACATCACCATTAGTGCTTATTACCTTAGCTCTAATTGAGCCATCACACATATAGATATATTCATTTTCTTTCATCATATCCAAAATATTTGGCTGATTTATACATACTCTATAACTATTATCATCTATTTTTTTACCTACAATAGCCTCTTTTGTAAAAATTACGCTATCACCTTTTTTAAGATAAAAATCTGATTCAAGTTGTCCAACTCTTACTTTAGGACCACATATATCTTGTAAAACTCCTACTTTTATATTCGTATTCTTTGAAGCTTCTCTGATTTTTTTTATTGTTTCAGAGTGATATTCATGAGTTCCATGGCTAAAATTTAAACGAAATACATTGACTCCTGCTTTTATTAAACCCTCTAAAACCTCTAAACTATCACTTGCTGGACCAACTGTTGCTAAAATTTTTGTCTTTTTACGCACTGTAGCACTCCTTATTTTTTAATTATAATCCATAATTATTATGAGATTATATCAAGTTTTACTTGTAGCTTTAATCAATCTAAATATTTGTTCCGTTTTTTTCTGTGTTAAAGCCAAAGCATTTTGTTTAAACATAGCATCTTTCAAGTTTATAGGGCAATTCAAAATTGGGAAAAATGCCGTTATTCCAATTTCATGAATACTCAAATCAGCTTCACTAGAATTACCACTTAATGCTATACATGTAACACCCTCTTCTTTACAAACCTTGCCTATGCCACTAAGTACTTTTCCCATAGCTGATTGCTTATCTATCTTACCCTCACCTGTTACAACAAAATCGGCACCTTTTATTTTGCCTTTTATATCTAATTGTTCTAAAATAATTTTTATACCTGATTTTAACTCCGAATTTAAAAAAGCTAAAAAACCAAAACCAAGTCCACCTGCAGCTCCTGCTCCTGGATATTCATTTAATTTTTTTTCAACTTTATCTTCTACAACTTTTGCAAAATGTTTAAGTTGTTCGTCTAAATCCAAAATCATTTTTTCATCAGCACCTTTTTGCTTAGCATAAATATGTGCAGCACCATTTTCACCAAAAAGTGGATTATTTACATCACAAGCTATTTTAAATTTACACTCTTTTAACTCTTCTAAACTCTTAGATCTATCAATCTTTACAATCTTTCCTAACTCTTTAGCCAAACTTATTTCATTGCCAAGTTTATCTAAAAATCTAAAACCTAAACTTCTTAACATACCAAGTCCAGCATCATTAGTAGCACTTCCGCCTATGCCAATAATAAACTCTCTTACACCTTTTTTTATAGCATCTTTTATAAGATCTCCCGTTCCAAATGTAGAAGTTATCCCAGGATTTCTTTCATTTTCACTTATAAGCTCCAAACCACTAGCACTTGCCATCTCAATAACAGCTATATTATCTTTTAAAATAACGTACTGAGCTTGAATTTTTTCACCAAGTGGATTACTACACGTTGCTAAAACCAACCTACTTCCCTCAATAGAACTAAGAGCTTCAACAGTACCTTCACCACCATCGGCAATAGGACAAATTATAATCTCACTATCTTTATAAACTTTTAAAATTCCTTGTTTTATTTGCTGTGCAAGTTCATTTGAACTCGCACAGCCTTTAAAAGAATCTATTGCAATTATAGTCTTCATATTAAAGTAAAACTCCTGCTAAAATCACAACAATACCAATTGTTACTAAACCTTGAATTAATGTTGCTACTGTATATGCTCTATATGCTGTGGCAACATCCATTTTACTAAATCTTGATACAACCCAGAAAAAACTATCATTTGCATGACTAACTGTCATAGCTCCTGCACCAATTGCCATAACTGTGAGTACTCTACCTATTTCACTGTCCAAACCAAGACTCGTAAGTAAAGGAAACATTATTGTTGAAGTAACAACAAGAGCTGTAGTAGATGACCCTTGAGCAGTTTTAAGAGCAGCCGAAATAATAAATGGCACTAGTATTCCAAGGCTTAATGTTTGCAATATATCTCCCAAATATCCACCAATACCACTAGCTTTAAGAACTGTACCAAGTGCTCCACCTGCACCAGTAATAATTAAGATTTCACCAGCATTTTTAATACCTTCTCCAACCCAACCAGAAAGCGTCTCTTCATTTAGTTTAGGCAGAAGCATTGTTGCAAATAAAACACCAATAAATAGTGCATTTGTTGGATTTCCTAAAAATATAAATAATTTATATATTGTTGTATCACTTGCATCACTAAATGCAAGTTTAACAATGCTAGACATTGCCATCAACAAAATCGGCACAAATATAGGTGCAAATGATTTAAAAGCACTTGGAAGTTCACCATATTTTTCTACAACTTCACTGTCTTTTGATAAATCGACAAGAGTATCTTCTCCACTTTTATATATTTTACCAGCTCTTAATGCCCAAAAATAACCTGCAAGCATAGTGATAATTGAAATACCTATACCAAAAAGGATAACAAGACCAAGATTATCTACCATTAAGTTACCAGCTGCTGCAATAGGACCTGGGGTAGGAGGAACAAGTGTATGAGTAGCAAAAAGCCCAGTTGCAAGTGCCACACTCATAGCAACTCCTGAAACTTGTAACTCTTTAGCCATTGATCTTTTTAATGCATTTAAAATTACAAAACCACTATCACAGAATACTGGAATTGATACAATATAGCCGATAAATGACATAGCCAATACCGGACGTTTTTTACCAACAATTTTTAAAACAACATTTGCCATTTTTATTGCTGCCCCACTCTTTTCGAGTATAACACCTATTATCGTACCTAAAACAATAACAATACCAATGTACGCAAGAATCCCACCAAATCCTTTTGTAATTGTCTTAGCTATATCAGCCTGTCCCATACCGACACTTAATGCAATACCATAAGCCGCTATGAGTAAAGCAAGAAAAGGATGCAACTTCCACTTACTAGTTGCAAGAACTATAAAACCTATAGCTACAAGTAAAATAACTACTAACATATATACCCTTTATAATAAATTTGTACTTATTCTAACTTAAGAGGTTTGCACAATAATTGCAAAATAAAGTATAATGCAAATTAATTGAAAAATTAGGTGTTAAAAATGAAAATAATTGTCTACATGTTACTAATCTGCACATATGTGCTTGGTCAAAACGTATTAGTGCTTAACTCATACTCTCCAACTTCAAGATGGTCAAAAGAACAATCTGAGGCTATAGTAGAAACACTAAAGGTAGATAAAAGATTAAATATATTTGTAGAATTTATGGATACAAAAGCGTTTATACCAACTAAAAAAACTGAACAAAATCTACTGAATTATTACGTTAATAAGTATAAAAAGCTTAACTTAGATATAGTCATTACAACTGATGATAATGCCATAAACTTTGTTTTAAGAAATAAGAAAAAAAAGATATTTAAAAATTCAAAATTCTTCTTTTCAGGCGTTAACAATCTTAAACTTGCAAAAATTCTTGATAAAAGTAAATTTACTGGTGTATTTGAAGAAAAAAATCCATTAGCAAACCTGAAACTTGCAAAAAATTTAAAAAAAAATTTAAAAACTATCTACTTCGTTGGCGACAATACAATAACTTCTCATAAAATAATTGAAGGTTATAAAAAAAAATATAAAACACAAAAAAATATAAATTTTATATATTTGGATTATTCAAACATCGAAGAAGTAATTGAGCAATTGCATGATTATGACAAAAATTCTGTTCTTATGCTAATGGTTTTTGCAGCATTCAATAAAAACAACGAACATGTCAACGAGATACTAGCCTTAGAATATATCACAAATATATACAAAAATCCAATGATAACCCATGATAAAATCTATACAAATCTTCCTAACACTAATATCATTGGTGGAGACTGTATAGATAGTAAAACAAGTGGTAAAATTGCTGCATTAGATATTTTAAATTATATGAATGGAACTCAAATAAAAAATATCAAATTCAAATATACAGAAGGTAATAATCTATATATAAATGAAAAGAATTTAAATAGATTTGGAATTCAAATTAAAGATTTAGAATTTAAAAATCCTATGGTTATAAATAAAAATAACTCTTTTTTTATAATTTATGCAATTTGGATAAAAGCTTTTATAACTTTACTAATTATCTCATTTACATCAATATTTATTTTTTTTAAAGTCCAACAAATTAGAGCATTAAATCTTTCAAACAAAAAAATACAAGAGCTAAATAATAACTTAGAAAATAGAGTTTCACTACAAGTTAAAGAGATAAAAAAATCAACAATGCTGTTTGAAAAAATATTTAATACAGTAAAAAACGGTATTGCTATTATAGATTTGAATTCTAATTTTTTATTAGTAAATAATGCTTATGAAAAAATTACAGGTTTTTCAAAAGAAGAATTTTATAAAACATCTTCTCTTGAATTAACAACTTCTCGTTCAAAAAAGAAATCAATAAAAATACTTAAAATTGTTCAAAAAAAAGGATTTTTTCATGGATATGTAAAACAACATATCATAAAAGATGGTAATACAATTGATGTTTTAATAGATTTTGCTCTTATGCCTGACAAAAAAAGCATACTTGTAGTAACCAAAGATATAACAATAGAAAAAAAACTTAAAAAAGAACAAAAAAAGAGAAAAGAAGAATTACTCCAACAATCTCGTTTAGCTCAAATGGGTGAGATGATTAGTATGATTGCACATCAATGGAGACAACCTTTAGGATCTATTGGAAGTGCTATTATTGGTATGAAACTTCAATTAAAAAATAAAAAAATTGATTTTTCAAAAGAGGAAGAAGTAGAAAATTACTTAAAATCAACACATATTAGATATGACGAAATAGGAGAGTATGTTCAGTTTTTATCTACCACCATTGATGATTTTAGAGACTTCTTCAAACCAAATAGAGAAAAAGAATTCGTACCAATAACAGCACCAATAAAAAAAGCTTTACAAATAGTATTGACATCTATGCAAAATAAACATATCGAAGTTAAAACAGACTATCAAAGCAATGATAATATCTTAATTTATCAAAATGAATTAACACAAGTTATATTAAATATATTAAAAAATTCAGAAGATAATTTTATTGATAAAAAGTGTGAAAATAGAAAAATAATTATAACAACAAAAAAAGATAAAAACAATTATATGATTTTAATATCAGATAATGGCGGTGGAATAAAACCAAAAATTCTTCCAAATATTTTTGACCCATATTTTTCAACAAAAAATAGAAAAAATGGAACGGGATTGGGACTTTATATGTCTAAAATTATAATCGAAGAGCATAATGAAGGAAAATTTGGCGTAAAGAATATAGATAAAGGGATAGAATTTGCAATTTTGTTTAAAATTTAAAAAATTAACCTATATCCTAAACCATAGATATTTTCAATAGTCTGCTTTGGTATTTTTTTTCTTAATCTTGATACAAGAGGTTTTAAAATTTCATCTGAAATTATTTGTGGTTCATCATAGATAGTATTTAATATCTCATCGAATGTTGAAACCCTACATTCATTTTTGATTAAAATTTGCATCAAAAAAGTCTCTTTTTTTGTTAATTTTACAATTTTTTCATCTTTTAAAAGTGATAAGTTATTTATATCCCACAAAAAACCATTTTTTAGCTTTACTATTTTATTATTTTTTTGAATATCATAATTTATTTTGATTTTTGAGCTAGAATTCAAAAGAACACTTAATAAAATATCAAGATTAATAGGTTTTACTAAAAATTGTTCTATACCCATATTTAACAATTCTAAAAGATACTTTGATTCATCATATGCTGATATAACTATGATTTGTTGATTTTTGTTGATTTTATATATCTCTTTTGTTAATTCTATTCCATTCATAAATGGCATACAGATATCTGTAATTACTAAATCATAAGGGATTTTTTTTGTATTTAAATACTCTTTATATTTAACTAATCCTTCTTCTCCATTACTTGCAGTATCTACTTTATAAAAAAGTTCTGTAAAGACCCTTTTTGTCTCTTTTAAAAAAGATATATCATCTTCAACATATAAAATAGTGAAGTCTTTTGTTAAATTATATACTTTATCATAATCAATCATCTCTTATCATACCCAATTCAATATTATATAATGATTTCTTAGCTACAGTATAATTATGAAAAGTATAAAAGAAAAAATTGTCTATTTCACTTACGAAGGTAAAATCAATACCAGAAATAACAAATTATTGCTACAAGAGATAAACAATATGAGAGAAGCTATAAATTCACGAAAACTCAGTGGTCTTTTTATCTCCTTAGAAAATGTAACTTATGAGTTAGAGAGTTTAAAAGAGTTAGTCAAAACACTTCACAAAGTAAAAGCAACTATAGATGCTCCTGTTTGTATAGGGGAGTTCACCACAGTAATATATAAAATATTAAAAAAAGAGACTAAAAATACTTATGTAAAACTATTTAAAACTTTTGGGTTAGCAAAACTTTTTTTAAATACAAAAACCTTTAAAAAGCAATTAAAAGTTCTTATGTTTGATGATGGAGAAGATGAAAAAGAACTAGACAAACAAGCTTCGATGCTTACACGATATGAACACAATCTACTATATACTAAAGATATGAAAGAGTTTAAAGAGAAAATTTTTGATCCAAATGTAGACTTTGCAGTATCACAAACAAAAATCAACTTAACAGAAGAAAAAATAGAAAATAAGAAAAAAAGTTTTCTCTTATCAAAAAAACTTGTATCACACCTAACAACATTTACAGATATTGCAGTAGAAAATCTTGAAACAATGACTGGACTAAAAGCTACAAAAACTTCTCACTCAATTTGCTCTTTTAAAAAAGAGATACAAAATGACGTAATCAGCTCAATTATGCAATTTAGAGGAGATATTGATGGGCAATTCGTATTAGTCTTTCCCAAAGATGTTGCACTTATTGCCATAGAAGCTATGCTTGGTGAAGAATTGAATGAAAATGATATAGATGGAATTAGTGATGGTATAGGTGAATTTTGTAATATCATAACAGGTGGTACCAAAACATCTCTTTCTAAAAAAAATATAAAAGTACTATTTGATTTACCTAGAACATATACATCAATAAATACTGTAATTAGTGCCTTACCACAAAATAATGGTATCTGGATAGATATGAAACTTGAATCAAATCCATTTTACATGTACATAACAAAATAAGGAAAAAAATGCGTATTCAGACAGAACAAACCCAAGCTATAGTAATTGACATTCAAGAGAGACTATTCCCTCATATACACAACAAAGATGAAATCTTAAAAAATTCCATTAAACTTATAAAAGGGCTGAAATTATTAAATATACCTTTTATTATAAATGAACAATATCCAAAAGGAATAGGTCATACAATTTCACCTATAAAAGAACTTTTAGAAGATACTCAAGTTTATGAAAAAGTAACTTTTAGTTGTTGTAAAACTAAGACCACTATGCAAAAAATAAAAGATAGAAATAAAAAATTTGTTATTATTTTTGGAATAGAAGCTCATGTATGTGTAATGCAAAGTGTCCTAGACTTACTTGAAGATGAGTTTATACCTATTTTAGTAACTGATTGTATTAACTCTAGAAATCCAAATGACAAAGAGATTGCCATAACAAGAATGATTCAAGCTGGAGCGATTCTAACTACGGCAGAATCGCTTTTATTTGAACTTTGTGTAAGTGCTAAAAATGAAGTCTTTAAAGAAATAAGCAAACTTGTCAAATAACTTGAAAAAGCATTAATAGCTTTTCATCTTCATCGCTAAACATAGAGATTGGCGATGATGCTACAAGTCTAAAACTTTTAAGATTTTCAAATCTCTCTTTTGCATGAAAATATTGTAAAACTTGTCCTGAAGATTTTTCATAATTTTTATTTTTCTTCTCAAAAAGTGTTATGTCTGTTGCTAAAATACCACTTTCATAATTAGCCTCAATCGATAAAAATTTATCCTCAAACTCTTTAACCATAACTCCATCAGCTACTTCAAAACCAACTTGGGTATTGATATCTGCTAAAAAGTACCCCTCGTCTTTTACAACCAGTTTAACTTCATCAAAAAACTTGTCTAGTTCATCATCGCATATATAATTCAATACATCACCAACAGCTAATGCACAATCAAATGAATCTTTATCTATATTTCCAAGCTCTATAGTTTCTGCTTTAACACCAAGTTTTTTAGCTCTTCTTATCATCTCCAAACTTCTGTCAATTCCAAAAGAATCAAAATTATTTTCATCAAAAAGTTTTAAAAGTTTTCCATTACCACAACCTATGTCTAAAACAGACTCTACATGTAAAGGATAAAGAAGTTGTAAATATGATGAGTACAAAGTTTCATACTCATCATAAAAACCTATCAAAGGCTCTATTTTTGCATATAAATCAAGGGAATTACTCAACTAGTTCCCTATCAAACTCTTTTTGATTAAAAGTTTTGCCAATATATTCACAAACAAGCTTTACATCACGTTCCGCATTTCCTAAACAACTTGTTGCTCCTGGACTTGGAGTCATATTAAAAATAATTCCTGTTTGTGGATTTACACTAGCTTCACCTAACATAAGCTTCTGATTCTTTTTATCAAGTACTTGAGGACGAACCCCACCAAAGCCCTTAGCATATTCTATTTCATCAACTTGAAGTGAAGGAACAATCTTCCTAGCATCTTTTACAAAAAGTCTTTTATTTATATAAGGAACTTCAAACATAAAGTTTCTTAAAATATAACTTCTTATATCTCCATCAGATAACAGATCCCAAAAAATCTTTACAATATTTTTATCAAATCTTAAAGTCTTTATAAAATCAATAATTGTTGAGTTTCCATGATAACGCTCTAGTTTTGGAAGAGCAAGGGCAGTTGGACCAAATCTCGTAAAACCATTTATAAGGATGTCAGGATCACCATGAAGTGCAGCAAATGGAAGTTTTGGATGTTGCACCATATATACTTTTCCATTTAAAATTTTCTTCGTAGTTACATAAAAACTTCCAGCCATAGGAAGGCACCCATAATCAAGTCCATGTCCCATTCTATGAGCAAGATATAGTGAATGTGCCCCAGCATTAACTACAACAAAATCAGCAGTATAAGTTACATCACCTACTTCTACTTCATGCACTTTTCCTACTTGTTTTATACTCGTAACTTGTGAGTTAAAAAATACATCAGTAACAACACTTTCTATCTTTTGTGCATTTTCAACAAGGCTATCTGACATTCTACCAAAATCAACTGTACTCCACTCTCCACTTTGCACACCTACGCCCACAATACTTTCTGGTCTCTCATTACCATTCTCATCCAAAACAAGCTTTGGCTCTATCTCTTTTAATTTCTCTTTTTCAAAAACTTCAAGATACGGAAAAAGCTCTTTAAAATCTTTATATCTCTTTCTCATATAAGCAACTTCTTTATCACCTACACCAATTGCCATCTTTTGATGAGCAAACATAAACTCATTTTCATAACCATATTGTAAACAGTATTTTTCAACCATTTTTGCTGTTCTTTTTACACTTTTTGCTTTTTCTACAGTATAGTTTGTCTCAATATCTCCGCAGTGTATAGTTTGAGAATTACTAGTTCCTTTTGAGTTTAAAGTTGCTAAACCTTCATACTTTTCTAAGAGTGCTATACTTTTTACATCAGTATATTTAGCCAATTCATAAAAAAGAGCAGCCCCTGAAATCCCACCACCAACAACTAAGACCTCATAATGTTTATTCACCATAAAATATGTCCTTGAACTTAAAATTTTTAGTGTTATAATCATACAATAATTATTATAAAATCTGTCATTATTGATAAAGACTATAGTCAACTTTTAAACTTAAATAAAGTTAATAGATATATCTTTAACTATAAAAATTAAGTTTAAAAACAGATTATTACATTAACCCTTAATTGCTATCGCTTCTATTTCTATATCTACCTTTAATGGTAAAGTTTTAACTGCTACTGTACTACGAGCTGGTTTATGAGTACCAAAAAACTCTGCATATACTTTATTAACATCTGCAAAATCTTCCATATTAGCTAAAAAAATTGTTGTTTTTATCACTTTATTTAAACTACTACCCGCCTCTTTCAAAACTTCGCTTAAGTTTTGTAAAACCTGTCTAGTTTGTATACTTACATCTCCTTCTACTATAACTCCATAAGCATTAAGTGGAATTTGCCCAGAAGTGTAAATCATATCACCTACACTTAATGCTTGTGAATATGGACCAATTGCTGCAGGTGCCTTATCTGTACTAATAAAATTCATTTCATCATTCCTTTTTATCTAAAATTTTGTATTACATGTAAAAATACTTTTTCAAGTTTTTTTACCTCATCCATGCCACATCTCTCGTTTATAGCATGAATTGTATCGTTTATAACTCCACACTCTATTGAGTCTATCCCAAACTGAGATATATATCTTGCGTCACTTGTACCACCAGCAGTCGATAATTTTGCTTTTTTCCCTGTTACGTCTATAAGTGCATTTTGTATCGTTTCAACGATGAAACTATCTTTACATGTAACAAAAGGAAAAGACCCTTGTGTTAGTTTCAAAGTATAATTTAAACCATTACACAACTCTTCAATATATTTTTTTACATCATCTTTTGTTGTGTTTGTTGAATTTCTTACATTGAACATTAACTTCAAATTTGCAGGAGTTACATTAGTCACTTCCATGCCAGAACGAATATCTGTTACAACTAGTTCACTTGGAGCAAAATTTTCATCTCCTTCATCGAAATGATAACCTGTCATTTTTTCTAAAAAAACAGCTATCTGACTTATTGGATTCACAGATTTTTGCGGATAAGCAGCATGTCCTTGTTTACCTTCAATGTTTAAAAAACCATTTATTGAACCACGTCGTCCAATCTTAATAGCATCTCCAAAATTTTCTTCACTTGTAGGCTCAGCTACTATTGCATAATCTGGAAGAAAATCTATTTCTTTAAGATGTTTTAGTACTTCTATAGTCCCATACTTTGCATCTCCCTCTTCATCACTTGTTAAGATTGCTGAGAGTGTACCATTGAACTCTTTTGTATTTTTCATAGCTTGAATAAATGCACAAACTCCACTTTTCATATCTTGTGTGCCACGAGCATAAACTTTACCATCTTTTAAAGTTGGCTCAAAAGGATCACTATCCCAACCCTCACCAGCAGGCACTACATCAATATGCCCGGCGAAACTAAGGTGAGGGCCATCTCCAAACCGCTTATATATAAAAATATTTTTTGTGTCCTCTATATCTATGATAGTATGTTTATATTCGCAAAGATAATCAGCAATGAAAAAAAATGCTTCGTCATCATCTGGTGTTATCGATTTATAACGTAAAAGCTTAAAAAATAGTTCTTGTGTTGTCAATTTATGGTCTCCTTAAAAAGAGCTTATTATAGCAAATTTGATAATGGTTCTCCTAAATAAAACCCTTGAAACTCATCAATACCTAATTCATGGCATTTTTCATATACTTCTTTAGAATGAACAAACTCAGCAATAGTCTTTACATGTAAAGTCTTAGCAAAAGAGATTATAGCGGCTACTATCGCTTGTGAATTTTTATCTTTATCAATATTTTTGATTATAGAACCATCTATCTTTAGATAGTCTGGTTTTAGGCTTAAAAGATATGAAAAGTTACTATAACCTGTTCCAAAATCATCTATTGCTATTCTAACTCCAAGTCGTTTTGCTCTATTTATGAAATTTTCTACTCTCTCATGATTTTCTATGCTTTCATCTTCTAAAATCTCGAATATAATCTGTTTTGAAACACCATACTTTTTCATCTTTTCAAAGATATAAGTGCTTATATCACCATCCATCATATCTCTTGCTAAAAGATTGATAGATATAGAATTATCAGTTTTTGAAATCTTACTAAAACTTTTATCTATAATCTTTTTTGTCATCATAGAATAAAGCCTTACTTTTTTTGATGTTGTCATAAAAAAACCGGGACTTATAACTTTACCATCTTTATCTTCAACACGAGAAAGTGTCTCATACTTAACTATTTTTTTATTTCTATCAAATATTGGTTGAAAATAAGGTATTACCTTATCATTATTGAGTGCTAGTTTTATAAGCTTTGTATATTTTAATCTATCTTCATAACTATTTCTAATACCCATACTATGAATATAACAAGCAAAATCTCTCTGAGATTTTTTTGCATAATCTAATGCTAAAAGAGCTTTATTAAGTGTATCTTTATCCTCTAAACAAAAACCTATAGTAGCATCTATTACAATGTTTTCATTTAAATTGGGTATAGCAATCTCATTTGTTTTAAGAAGCTCAACCATCTCTCTTGCTACTCTTTCGTATTTTTCTATATCAAGTACTTCGGAACTAAGAAGTAAAAACTCATCAGAATCCATCCTATATGTTTTCATATTTTCATTATTCGCATAAGTTTTTATAGATTGTGCTACCTCTTTTAAAACAAAATCTCCTATATTTCTTCCATAATACTCATTTATGTCACTAAATGAATCTAAATCAACTACAATAGCTTTTGGATGAGAGATATCTACTATATCTTTTGTATATAAAAGCATATTTGGTAAACCTGTTAAGCTATCAACATAGAGCATCTCTTTTAATGCTTTATTTTCTAATTCTAAGCAGTAATCACTCATATTAATACTATTTTTTTTCAAATTGTTCCTTTCATAATAACTTAACTTAGTTTATTATACATAAAATTGCGCTAGATTACAATTTTACTAAAGTAGCTCCAAATCCACCTCTGTTTGGAGGTGCATCACAAAAACTTTCTACACTAGGATGTGTTTTCAAAAACTCTCTTACAGCATATGCTAATTTGCCAGTACCTATACCATGATAAATATGCAACTCCTCATAACCATTTATTAGAGCATCAGATATGAATTTGTCTAGGTTCTCTACCGCCTCAGCTCCGCGTTGACCATGAAGATCCAAAATTACAGTTGAATTAGCATTTTGTTTTGATATCATTACTCTTGATTTTGCACTTTGTTTAGGTAAGTTTCCACTTCTTTTAAGTGACCCAAGAGGGACTCTTAGTGTTATACCATCACACTCTATCGTAGCTTGATCTTTTTTTATGCTTTTTAGTATTCCACGCGAACCACTATATTTGATACTATCACCTACTTTAAGAGGTATCGCCTTTTGTTCCACAGATTTACTTTTGTGTGTTGCTTTTTTATACTCATGTGCTTTGTTCAGATGACGATGAGCCTCTTTTGAGTCTTTTGTCTTAATAGCCTCTTTTGCTTCTTTAATGGCTTTTGTATACTCAAAATTCATCTTAGATTTTAATGAATTAAACTCATCTTTACTCTGTTCTTTTTCATCTTTTAGATTAGTCTTTAGTCTTTTTATATCTTCAAGTTCATTCTGCAATTTACTCGATTGTTCTCTCATCTTGAGTTCTAAATCTATATTTTTTTGAATAAGTTCATTGAGCTTTTCTTTATCATCTCCATAAACTTCCCTAGCTTCTCTTACAAAAGTAGCAGGAACACCGTATCTTAACGCTGTCTCAAAAGCATAACTTTTTCCAATAGTACCTTGTAAAAAACCATAAGTTGGTCTTTGATTTTTTTCATCATAGATAGCGGCTAAAAGTTCAACTTGAGAATTTGTAGCTAAAAGGGCTGCTAGTCTTTTGTGATGTGTTGTAATAACTATCTTCATTTCACGTTTTATAAGTTTTTCAATAATAACTTTAAATAGACTAGCTGCTTCATCGGCATCTGTTCCAAGTTCTATTTCATCAACTCCAACTAAGGTCGAATGTTTACCAAACAAACCTGCAAACTGTGTCATACGTCCTGCAAATGTTGATATATCATTTTTTACATTTTGAGGGTCATCAAGTATGGCAAATAACTCTTTAAAAGAACCTATTGTAGATTTATTAGAGTCTATTTTCATTGGTAAAAGGTACTTTGAAAGAAATGCAGCACTTAAAATTGACTTTAGAAGCATCGTTTTACCACCAGCATTTACACCTGTTATCATTAAAACTTGTTTAGTAAAATCTAAACTTATTGGTTTAGGATCACTTAGAGCTGGATGTGAAAATTTTTCTAACTTTATTTCACGACTCTTTTTTGGTAAAATAAACTCCATATCTCTATCTTTAGCAAAATTTACCCTAGCCTGATAAGCATCAAACCTATCGAACTCTTTATTGATAAACTTTAGAAAGAATAAACACTTTGAGAATATAGTAGAGATAGACTTACAATACTGATAAATCAGTTCTTCTTTTTTTGAAAGCAAGTCACTTTGTTTAGACCTAAGCTTTGTTATACTCTCTGGTGTAACATAAAAAAAACCACTACTACTTCGTCCTACCACGCTACCTTTTATAACATGATTAAAACCACCACGAAGAAGAAGTGCTTCTTGATTGTTGATGTAGTGAACTTGTCTGTCAACTAAATAAGTACTTATTTTTTGACCACTCATAGTTCGTCTAAGTGCTTGGCTCATATCTTCTTTAATAAGATGCAGACTTCTACTAATGGACTCAAATGTTTCATCAATAGAGTTTTTAAACTCTCCCTTTTCATTAAAGTAATTACATATATCAAAAAGATTTTCAGGTATAACTATTTTTTGCATCCAATTAACCAAACCATCGCTCAAAAGTGCTTTTTTTAAATATGAAAAATAATTAATAACTTTAACATATGCATATATTTCTTCAATTCTAAGAACACCACTTTTTTGCATAATAGAAATTGAGCGATCTAGATTCATAAGCTCAGGAATTGATTTTATACTTTGGTGATTAAAAAGCTCACATATAAGTTTATGGTGCAAGTGAATATCTCCCTCTAAAAATAGAGGTTTTTTTCGTGAAAGGTAGTTTTCATAAGAAGAAACATACTCTTGTAAGTCAAGCTGAGAAAGGATTTTTTCCATTAATCTGCTTTACATGTAGAAACATTTACAATAATTCCTTTAAGAGTTGTTTCGCTCGCTTTTGGCATAAAAGTTTGTGTTCCACTAATATATAAAAACTTTTCTTTATTTACATTGTGATCTTTACATGTAAGAGTTTTGCCTTGTCTAAAAGCATTTACCATTTCACGGTTATACTCAGCATTATTACCTACAATACTCTCATAAAAATATATCATAACTGCAAAAATTGCAACCACAATAACAATAGATATTTTAGTGTTTTTACCTAAAGAATCTTTTTTACTTACAACAACCAAAAGTACCAATAAAATAAAAATTAAAAACAAAACTATCTGCATCAAGCACCCCTTAGTTGGTATGTAATATCACCAGCCCCAAAGCCAATAATCAAACCGTGATTAAGTTTTTTTGAGTTGTCTAAATCTATAAAATCACCAACTCTTTTAAGACTAGTTATAAATTCTGGTTTATATTTTTTAAACTCATTTACAAAGTCTATTTCTCGTTTTTCTTCTCCAGCGCTCCAAACAGGCATGATGATAAGTTCATCAACACCTGCAAAACACTCTACAAACCCCTCAAGATTATCAATAGTACGCGAATATTTATGCGGTTGCCAAATAGCTATTATCTTATCAAGATTAAGTAACTGCGCATAAACTTTTGCAGAATCCATAGTTGCTTTTATCTCTGTTGGATGATGTCCATAATCATCAATAAGTGCATATCCCTCTTTTTTAGTAAGTATATCAAATCTCTTTTTAATTCCACGATAATTTTTAATCTTCTCACGAGTACTCTCTAAATCTATTTCGTTTATGCTTGCTAAAATGGCCAAAGAAGCATCAAGAGCGATATGTTCACCAATTCCCCATACCTCAAAATGACCTAAGTCCTTGAGGACAAAAGAGGTATATGGCTCGCCATTTTTGATAACTGTTTTAATCTGAGTTATATCATGACTTGGATAAAGACGGATTGCATCCATATCACCAAGTGTACTTAAAAACTCATCTTCTGCATTTATTACTCGTATAGTTGCACTTTCTAAAAATGTTCTATAAGCATCATAAAATTTATCATAATCGTAATTATAGTATTCCATATGCTCTGGTTCTGCATTTGTCACAATTGCAATATATGGATTAGAGTTTAAAAAACTAGAATCACTCTCATCTGCTTCAAAAATTATATTGTTACTTTGTCTATAAAACATATTTGTATCAAACTGTTTACTCTCAGCCCCAATAATAACCGAACCATCAACCATGCTTGCTAAGATAGCACTTGTTGTACTCTTTCCATGAGCACCTGCAACAGAAAACACTCTTTTATCTTTAAGTATAAAAGGTAAAGCATCTTTACGAGAAAGTGTTACAATTCCTCTTTTTCTAGCTTCAACTAACTCAACATTATCATCTTTTACTGCTGCTGAGTAAATTACTAAATCTTGGTTTTTTATGTTTTCAGGACAATGAGGAACACATACATCTATGCCCTCACCTAATAAACACTTTGTTATTTTTGTGTCTCTTATGTCAGAGCCACTTATAATATAATTCTCTTTTTTTAAATAGCGTGCTAAAGCAGAAAGCCCTATTCCACCAATGCCTACAAAATGGATTTTTTTCATTTTTGTGCCTTTATAAAATCACTTATACGAGTTAAAACTTCTTTTGTTTTTTCACTATTCTCGACAAGTGCTATTCTCACATAAGCACGTCCTATTCCCCCACGTCCAAGGAAACTACCTGGTAAAACTTTGACATTTTTACTTTTATAAAGCCCTTTTGTAAACTCTAATTCATCATCCACTTCAAGCCAAATGTAAAAAGTAGCATCGCTTATCTTTACATGTAGAATTTCACTAGCAAGCTCTAAATTCTTTTTATAAATTACTCTAGTTTTTTCAACATGAAGTTCATCACTCCAAGCTGCAGCTGATGCCTTTTGAAGAGGTAATGGAGTAGCAGCCCCAATGTAGGTTCTATACTTCATATACTCTTTAAGAATTGTCTCATCTCCGGCAATGAAACCTGAACGAAGACCAGGAGCTGAACTTCGTTTTGAGATAGAGTTTACAACTAACACATTTTTAAAACTATCATTATTTACATGTAAAGATGCTTCAAGCAATGAAATAGGTTTTTTATCACAATAAATTTCACTATAACATTCATCGTTTAATAAAACAAAGTTATATTTCAATGCTAATTTTACCCATTCACCAAACTCATCAAGACTCAAAGTTGAAGCTGTAGGATTATTTGGAAAGTTCAATATAACTAGATTTGCATCTTCTAGTTTTTTACTTGTTATATCAGGTTTAAAATTATTTTCTTTTGTAAGATTTAAGTGTAACACTTCAGCCTTGCATGTTTTAGCTGCTCCCTCGTATATCTGATAAAATGGATTTGTATAAGCAATAAGCGGATTTTCAACATCAAAAAGCAAGAACTGAGGAAAGTTAAAAAGTACTTCACGAGTTCCAAAAGTGGGAATAATCTCACTATCTTTCAAAGCTACATTAAATCTTTTTTTTACAAAAGATTTTTGAGCATCTCGTAGATAACTCTCACCTGCATTTTTTGGATATTTATTTAATAAATTTACATTATCTTTTAATGCTTCTTGTATAAACATAGGAGTATCAAACTGTGGTTCACCTATAGTCAAAGCACAAGGTTCAAAATTCTCTGATGGAGTTATATTTTTAAGTAAATTCGTTAGTTTTTCAAATGGGTATGGTTCAAAATTCAATTTCATTTTCCTATTACATTTAAGTCCATTATATTAACATATTTTCCTTTATATGTAAGTTAAGTTACTACTTGACTAAAAGTTACTTTATTGATACACTTTAATATATTTTAAAGGAGATGTAATGGTTTTAAGAATTCTATTTTTTTCTATAATTTGTTTTAGTGCACTCAACAGTGCTGGTTTTGATTTAAAGAACAAAGGTGTAACTTTAAATTATATAGACTCTTTTGATGAGCAAAAGAGCGTAGTTATAAAAAGAATACATGATAGTCAATGTAAAAATGTTAATGGTGCTAGTCCTAATGTCATCTGGGGTGGAGATTTTGCTAACAAAGAGGTAGCAGCTAAGTGTAAAAAAACCTTTGTAACTACTGTTGGAAAAATATCACCACTTACAATATCTGAAGGAATAGATACTTATGGAGAACTTGAAGTCATAGATTTTATCAAAAAATCTACTAAAGATGAAAATCTAATGCTTATAGATGCAAGACTGGCTAACTGGTATGAAACGGGTACTATTCCAACATCAACAAATATATCCTACAAAAGATTTGATAAGAAAAAATACCCAACTGAATTTGAAGATACTTTAGAAGAGTTAGGAGTTGAAATTGTTAATGGCAAATATAATTTTAAAGAAGCAAAAACACTACTTCTATTTTGTAATGGAATTTGGTGTCCCCAATCAACTTGGGCTATTCAAAATCTACGCAAAATAGGTTACCCAAAAGAAAAGTTAAAGTGGTACAGAGGTGGAATGTACAGCTGGACTATGTTAAACCTAACAACCATAGTCCCTTAATCTTTACATGTAAAGATATTGGAGTGCCTAAACAGGCATTCCAAACTTTTGAGTTATCAGTTCACCCTCATCGTTGATATAGAGGTAATATAAAAAATCTTTTTTAACACTAAAGCCGGCAAGGTAACGAAGTGCTAAATTGGCTTGAAGTGAAGCTATATGCATTACAATTGGAGCGGCTATTCCTGCTGGTTGTTTTTTCTTTACTTTAAACGCCCCAAAATCACTCTTATCAAAAAAGCAGACTTGACCATTAAAAGCTTCCACTGAACCGTATATCCAAGGAGTATTAACTTCTTTAGCATACTCATCTATCTTAGCTCGCACTGGTAGATTGTCAGTTCCATCTATAATCAAATCAACCTCTATACCTTTTTTCGCAAACTCTTCAAAACTGTTTACATGTACAGTTGTTTTTACATAAGGACATCTTTCAATAACTAGTTTTCCTACTATTTCAGATTTAAATTTTCCTTCATCTCCTACTTTAAAAGCAATTTGACGATGAATATTATGAACACTAACTTCATCAAAATCTACTAAATGAATATGCCCAATTCCTGTTCCACCAAGCCCAATAGCAAGGGAGCTTCCTAGACCTCCACAACCTATAATAACAATCGTTTTATCTTGTAAAGATTTCTGAGTCTCTTCACCCCAAAGTTGTACTTGTCTATGAAAATACGTCATCATTTTAATATCCTCTCTTTGTTAAAGCTTTTTTCCAGCCCCAATTTTTTCTTGCTTCATTTAATTCATCTTTACAAATATCTACTATAAGTATCTCTTCGTGACTTCCAAGAGTAAGTTCTACTTCTCCCCAAGGAGAAACAAGGTTACTATGCCCATAAAATTTCCACTCTTCATTTTTATTTTTAAATGTTCCCACACGATTTGAACGCAAAATATAGACACTATTTGTAAAAGCCCTCAGCTTTAGTAGTTCTATCCAACGAGCACTTGAATCAAAGGTTGATGCTGATGGGCACAATAGTACATCAATTCCCTTCTTCATAACTTGACCAAAAGCAATATCAAAGTGCAATTCAAAACCATTAATGATGCCAAATTTTACTCCATCTATATTAAAAGATGGTAAATTAAACTCACCTATTTCGTTATCAAAAAACTTCTCTTCATTCCAATGTTTATAGTTTATAAGAAACTGTTGATCATAATAAGCTACAGATTTAGGAGTAAATTTTGCAGTCGATTTATAAAGTGATTTTCCCTTTACATGAACTATAGGAGCAACTACACTTATATCATACTTTGCACATAACTCTTTTAAAGCATTTATTTTATGATTTGATTGCTCTTTTATCATGCTTATTGGAGTTGATTCTAACTCTTTAAAAAAACTATTAAGTGCATACTCACTAAGTAAAAGAAGCTCAACATCTTTTTTCTTGCATATTCTAAAATAGTAGTCTAACTTTGAACTACTCATTGGAAGAGTACTCAATTGTAAGGCTGCTATTTTCATTTTTTATCTTCGTTTTGAAGTGTCATATACTGTAATTTTGCATCTTCTATCATCTTAGTCGCCTCTTTTAAAAGCTCCAAACCATCTTTATATTTTTTCATACCATCAGCTAACGAAATCTCAGGATTAGATAACTCTTCTAAAACCTTTTTCGCATTTTCCAATTTTTTCTCAAAACTCATTTTAGTGCCTTTTCTATATAAAAATCAAACTTATCATACTCTATTAAAAATGCATCATGTCCATAATCACTATCTATACAAACATAATCAACTTCACTCCCACGCCCAAGATTTACAAGTGTATCTCTTATCTCTTCCATCTCTTTTGGACGAAAAAGTTTATCTTCTTTAAAAGCAATCAAAGTTAACTTTGATTTTATGTGATGAAGTGAATGTTCTAAAGAATCATAGTTTCTTGTTGCATCAAATATATTCATAGCTTTTATAATATATAAGTAACTAAGTGGGTCAAATCTTTTTGCAAAACTATGACCATTGTACTCCATATATCTTTCTACTTCAAATCTACCAAAAAGTTCATAAAGACCGTCAGTTGCAACATAGTTTCTTCCAAATTTACTATCCATAGAGTGGGGAGAGAGAAAGCTTATGTGTCCAGCCATTCTTCCAACTGCAAAACCAAATAGACCCTCTTTTTTAAAGTCTGATACATCATAATGTCCATTTTTAAATCTAGGGTCATTTACAATGCCCTCCATAGCCAATCTATTAAATGCAATAGCCCAAGCTTGTGTAGCATAAGTTGAAGCAATAGATATGACTCTATTAGTAAAAAAAGGATATTCAACACCAACACAAAGAGCTTGCATTCCACCCATAGAACCGCCAATGATGGCATGAGCTTTTTGAATCCCAAGTCTTGCAAAAAGTTTCATTTGGGCTTTCACCATGTCGCTTATTGTTATAACTGGAAATTTTAGTCGAAGAGGTTCTTTTTGTGCATTGCTCATAGGACCAGTTGAACCAAAACAACTTCCAAGAACATTAACACATATCACAAAATACTTTTTTGTATCTATGATTTTTTCATCACCTATAAGGGGATTCCACCAACCAGATTTCTTGTCGCCTTCATAACGACCAGCAGCATGATGACTTCCTGTTAATGCGTGAAAAATTACAACAGTATTTGATTTATCAGCATTTAACTCACCATATGTCTCATAAGTGAGTTTAAATGAGTCAAGAATACGACCACTTTCTAAATACAAAGGTTCTTCGAAGTATTCAGTAGCGGTCGTAATTTGCATTAGTTTACTCTATAATTTGGTGCTTCATGAGTAATGATAACATCATGAACATGACTCTCTTTAAGTCCTGCTGATGTTATTTCGACAAATTCAGCTTTTTCTTGATAATCAGCTATATCTTTAGCTCCAACATAACCCATAGAAGAACGAAGCCCTCCAAGTAATTGATGAATCACATTTTTAACACTACCAACATAAGGAACACGTCCTTCAATTCCCTCAGGTACTAACTTATCTGCAGCAGTTCCCTCTTGAAAATATCTATCAGTACTACCTTTTGTCATAGCCCCTATACTTCCCATACCACGATAAGTTTTGTACTGACGACCTTGATATGTAATAAGCTCACCAGGACTCTCATCAGTTCCAGCTAAAAGGCTTCCAATCATAATACAACTTGCACCTACTGCCAGAGCTTTAGAAACATCTCCAGAATACTTAATACCACCATCAGCAGTCACAGGAACACCATGTTCACAACCAACTTGAGCACACTCTTCAATAGCACTAATTTGAGGAACACCAACACCTGCAACTATTCTTGTTGTACAAATACTTCCTGGACCAATTCCTACTTTGATACCATCAGCTCCAACTTCAATAAGTGCCAATGCTGCTTCTTTAGTCGCAATATTTCCAGCAACTACATCAACATCTAATGTCTCTTTAATCTTCTTAACAGTATCCATAATACCTTTTGAGTGTCCGTGAGCAGAATCTAAAACAAGAACATCAACACCTGCTTTGACTAATGCTTCAGCTCTATCCATCTGCCCAACCCCAATCGCTGCTCCAACTCTTAAGCGACCAAATTCATCTTTATTTGCATTAGGATACTCTACTCTTTTTTTCAAATCTTTTATAGTAATCAAACCCTCTAGCTGATTATTTTCACCAACTACAGGAAGTTTTTCTACTTTATTTGTTCTAAAAATTGCTTCTGCTTCATCTAGAGTAGTTCCTTTTTTTACAGTTATAAGAGGCATAACTGTCATAAGTTCAGCCACTGTTTTTGTAAATTCAACTTCAAATCTTAAATCTCTATTTGTTAAAATCCCTATTAAAGTATTATCTTTATTTACAACAGGAACGCCAGAAATTCTATATTCACTCATGATATCTAAGGCTTTTCTTACCGTCGCATCTGGGCTTATAGAAATAGGATCAATAATGATGCCACTCTCACTCTTTTTTACTCTTTTTATCTCTCTTGCTTGTGCTTCGATATCCATATTCTTGTGGACAATCCCTAGACCACCAAGTCTTGCCATCATGATTGCAGCACGATGTTCTGTTACTGTATCCATGGCAGCCGATACTAAAGGTGCATTTAGTGATACATTTTTACTAAATTTACTTTTAATATCCACTTGTCGAGGAAGAATCTCAGAATATTTTGGAACCAATAATATATCTTCAAATGTTAACGCTTTTTTTCTAATTTTCATACAGTTTCTCCCTTATTTAATATATTTTCTAAACTTAAAGCACCATCAAATAGTACTTGTTCTCCATATGCTTGTCCTATAAACTGAGCGCCAATAGGCATGTTTTTACTATCAACTCCAATAGGAAGTGATATAGCAGGAAGTCCTGCTAAATTTACACTAATAGTATAAATATCTTGTAAATACATCTCAAGTGGGTCACTTTTACTTCCAAACTCAAACGCAGTAGTTGGAGTTACAGGAGTTAAAATCAAATCAGCCTCACTCAAAATTTCTTCAAATTGTGATTTAATAAAATGCCTAGCTTTTTGTGCTTTAATATAATAAGCATCATAATAACCGCTACTTAAAACAAAAGTTCCAAGTAAAATACGTCTTTTTACCTCTTCACCAAAACCTTCACTTCTTGTTTTAAAATACATCTCTTTTAGGTTTGTTGAATCTGCTCGGTTTCCATATCTAACACCATCGTATCTGCTAAAGTTTGCACTTGCTTCAGCTGCTGCAATTACATAATAAGCAGCAATATCATACTTCGAATTAGCCATATTTTTATAAATTATCTTATGCCCAGCATCTTCTAATGCTTTTATTGCATTTTTTGTTACTTTCTTTATCTCGTCGTCAGCTTCTTCCAAGTAATTTTCGATTACCGCAATAGTAAGTTTTCTCTCACAATTAAGTTTATCACTTACTTTTTCATGAGCCTCATTTGCACTAGTTGAATCAAGTTTTTCATGACCTGCAATTATGTCATATAAAATCGCCGCATCTTCAACATTTTGTGTAATTGGACCAATTTGGTCAAGTGAACTTGAATATGAAGCAAGACCATAACGACTCACTTTTCCATAAGTTGGTTTCATTCCAACACAACCACAAAAAGCAGCAGGTTGTCTAACACTACCACCAGTATCGCTTCCAAGAGCAGCAACAGCAATACCAGCAGCAACAGCTGCAGCACTACCACCACTACTTCCACCAGGAACGCAAGAGTGATTATGAGGATTTAATGTTTTACCATAAAAAGAACTCTCAGTTGAACTTCCCATTGCAAACTCATCACAATTTGCTCTACCAAATGGAGCCAAACCATGTGCTAACATATTATCAATAACAGTTGCGTTATATGGAGCAACATAACCTTGCAGTATATTTGAAGCATTTGTTACATTCCAACCAGTAACTTGGATATTGTCTTTTATAGCAATAGGTATTCCCTCACCAAACTCTGCAATATTAGTGTCTTGAAGTTGTTCTATATATGCACCTATCTCTTTTTTATCTTCTATTTTCTTTTTTAGGTCTTCTCTAAGTTCAGCTATTTCATCTTTATTAAGTTTTAAGGCCTCTTTTAAAGTTATCATGTTATACCTTTTTTAATTTTACTAAAACAATACTTACAATAGAAATTACTACTATAACTCCTATAGTGTAAAGTATAAAGTTCATCTCAACTGGTTGAGAAAGACTAGGCATTTATAACCTCTTCACATCTTTCACAAAGTCCATCTTCCTCATTAGCTTTAAACTTCCAACATCTTGGACACTTATGAGCAATTGCTTTTACAATTTTAAATTTATCATCACCTAGAGTAAAACTTCCCATCTCTTCACCACTTGCTTTTGCTACCACTGCGCTACACGTAAACCAATCTTCGGCATCAGTTGAATTCATTTCTTGCAATATTTTTGAAGTTGTTATTAAATCAAGTTCTAAAGTTGATTTTATGATTTTCTCTTTTTTCATAACATCTATGATCTCAAAAAATTTCTCTCTAGCATCCATCATATACTTTGAATCAAACTCTACTTCAACTTTATCCATAGAACTATAAGTCATATCAAAAACATCATCCAAATCTTCTTTTATAATTTTTGGAGCATACTCTAAAATCTCATCTACAGTATAAGTCAAAGTTGGAGCAATAAGTGCTAAAAGTCTTTTTGTAATCAATGCTGTTGCACTTTGAGCAGATAGTCTTATGTCTTCATTGACTCCGTTACAATACAATCTATCTTTTGAAATATCAAGATATATTCCACTAAGTTCTACTGTTATAAAGTGATTTAAAGTTGCAAAACCTTTTGAAAAGTCATATTCTTTAAAATAAGCTTCAACTTCGTCAAATACACTCTTTGCTTTGTCTAAAATCCATCTATCTAAAACACCCATTTTTTCATAAGGAAGTATCTCTTCAAGTCCTTCACAATTTGCAAGTAAAAATCTACAAGTATTTCTTATTTTTCTATACTGTTCACTTACTTGCTTTAAAATTCCATCACTTATTTTTAAATCTGTTGTATATTCACTTACAGCTACCCAAAGACGAAGTATTTCGACACCATACTGTTTTGATATCTTTTCAGGTGCAATAACATTACCCTTAGATTTACTCATTTTTTCGCCTTTAGCGTCAACTGTAAATCCATGTGTTAAGACTTTATCGTAAGGAGCAATTCCTCTTGCTGCTGTTGAAACTAGAAGTGAGCTTTGAAACCAACCACGATGTTGATCACTTCCTTCAAGGTACATACTAGCTGGATACGAACCACTATCGTACTCACGTGATTCTAAAACCGCTTTCCAAGTACTTCCACTATCAAACCATACATCAAGTATGTCCATCACTTTTTCAAGATTTTCAGGATTGTATCCACTTCCAGGATAAAGTAAATCTTTAATATCCATACTCCACCAAGCATCAGCTCCACGTTGTTCAAAAATCATAGCAACGTAATTCAATACTTTTTCATCTAAAATAGGCTCACCTGTCTCTTTATCTCTAAAAAAGGCAATAGGAACACCCCAATCACGCTGACGAGATATACACCAGTCTGGACGATTTTCTACCATTGTTCCAAGACGATTTATTCCACTTTGAGGGTAAAATTTTACTTTTGAAATATTCTTTTTTGCCATCTCTCTTAGAGTTTTATCATTTTGTGTTTTTTCATCCATTGCAATAAACCACTGTCTAGTTGCTCTATAAATTACAGGTTTGTGAGTTCTCCAACAAAATGGATAAGAGTGAGTAAACTTTGAACACTTTAACAGACTCTCACCAAGTAGTTCTAAAATTCTCTCATTTGCTTTAAAAATATGCTCATTTACAAAACTCTCAGGCTCAGGTAGTAATTTTTCACGTACGACAGTTTGATCATAACAACCTCTCTCATCAACAGGCATCATAACTTCAATGCCATACTTCAAACTTACACGATAATCTTCTTCACCGTGACCTGGAGCCGTATGAACACAACCACTACCACCATCCATGGTAACGTGATCACCTAAAATAAGAAGAGAATCTCTTCCATTTAGGGGGCTTGTTGCTTTTAGGTTTTCTAACAGTGTTGCTTTAAACGTCTGTTTTATTTCACCTTTTATAACTTCTTCTTCCAAAAGAGCTTCATGAAGTGCTTTTGCGACTACATATCCATCTGTTGTTAAAACATAATCTTCTTCTGGATTAAAACTTATTGCCATATTTGCAGGAAGAGTCCAAGGAGTTGTTGTCCAAATAATAACACTAACATCACCCTCTACATGTAAAGCTTTTTTAGCCTCATCTTGAAGTGGATATGCAACATAAATAGAGTAATCTTCTTTATCTTCATACTCAATCTCGGCATCAGCTAAGGCAGTTCTTGCAGCCCATGACCAATAAACTGGTTTACTTCTTTCTACAAGAAGCCCTTTACCAGCTACTTCACATAAAGCTCTATATATCTCTGCTTCAAATTCAAACTTCATTGTCATATATGGATTTTTCCAATCCCCTATGACTCCAAGGCTTTTAAACTCTTCTTTTTGAATATCTATAAACTTTCTTGCATGCTCACGACACAACTCTCTAAGTTCACTTTTAGGCATACTCTCTTTTTTGCTTTTACCTATTTTCTTCTCAACTTGTTGTTCTATTGGAAGTCCATGACAGTCCCAACCTGGAACGTATCTAACTTCTTCTCCAAAAAAATAGTGAGTTTTTACTATAATGTCTTTTAAAATTTTATTAAGTGCATGACCTATATGAATATGCCCATTTGCATAAGGCGGTCCATCATGAAGTATAAATTTCTTTTTCGCATCTTTTCGATTAGCTTTCATTTTGTTGTAAGCAGTTTCATCTTTAAACCATTTTGCATAACGCTTTGGTTCATTGTGGGGAAGATTCCCTCTCATAGAAAATCCCGTTTTTGGTAGGAGTAAGGTGTCTTTGTAATCCATTTAGTTTCCTAGTTATTTTATAAAATTATGCGATTATATCCAAAACGTACTTATGATATAATAAATAAAAAAGGTTTTTAATGTCTACCACACTTGTAATAGTAGGAAAATCACTAAAAATAAACAAGCCATTTTTAGACTACATTGATTCGCAAATATCTTTACATGTAAAAACTCCTAAACAAAAGATATTCTTAGATAAAAATGAGTCTAATCTATTTGAAACTCTTGAAACTACTATAAAACAATCTGAACAAACTATCATAGTAGCTTCAGACGATAGTTTTAACCTCATAGGTAAAATCATATCAACACTGAGTGAAGACGTCCTAGAGCTAAAACAAAACACTCTTACACCCTCAAAATCTAAAGAGTATGGTAATAACTCATATCTCTTAGAGTATCAAGGTAAAGAAGTAAATATATTAAGAGCAAAAGAGAATGAAGAATTGCCTCAAATATTTTTTACATGTAAAGATAATTCTACAATATTTTCACTTATTGGTTTAGATGAGGATTCAACAAAAATTTTACTTGAACCTTTGGCAGAGACTTATGAAATAAAACTTTGTTCTACATCCATTGTTCAAGGATGGAGTTTTATAGAAGCTAGCACATATAAATATGGCAATTTAGAAAAGTTCTTAAAATCAGTAAAATCACTCTTCCCTGATAAATTTATAGAAAATGGGGATGTTCTCACTCACATAATTAAATCACTTAAAAATGCAAACAAAACTGTAAGCATAGCTGAGAGTTGTACAGGAGGAGGCATTGCAGCCATGCTAACAAGCAAAAGTGGTTCATCTGAAATTTTCAATGGAAGCATAGTAAGTTACTCAAACACTATTAAAAAAGCTTGGCTTGGTGTTAGCGACGATACATTCAAAAATTATGGTGCAGTGAGTGAATTGTGCATTAGAGAGATGCTTGAAGGTATTTTAAAAAGGAGTTCAGCTGATTTCGCCTTAGCCTCAAGTGGTATAGCAGGTCCGTCAGGAGGTAGCCAATCTAAACCAGTTGGCACAGTATTTATAGGGGCTCGTTCAATCAATGGTGAAGTTTTAGTTGAAAGGGTACTGCTACAAGGGGATAGAGAGTACATTCAAAAACAAAGTTGCTTTCATGCTTTGCGTCTTCTTATGCATGTAGGCAAAGATGTTTTTTTCAGATAAAAAAGAATTTTGAAAAAAGTTTGAAAAACTCTTGACAAAAGATATTTATTTGTCTATAATTTCAACCTCATTACGAGATAGAGTAACTTATCAAGTGTCTTGTTAGCTCAGCCGGTAGAGCATTTCCCTTTTAAGGAAGTGGCCGTTGGTTCGAATCCAACACAGGACACCATTTTTTTGTGCGACCCCATCGTCTAGTGGTCCAGGACCCCGCCCTTTCACGGCGGTAACAGGGGTTCAAATCCCCTTGGGGTCGCCATTTTTAAGTTATTTGTGATGAACCTGGACTCAAATTTATTATAGGTCGTTTAGCTCAGTTGGTAGAGCGCCACCCTTACAAGGTGGATGTCAGAAGTTCGAGTCTTCTAACGACCACCATTTTTCATGCGCGGCGGTAGTTTAGTTGGTTAGAATGCTGGCCTGTCACGCCGGAGGTCGCGAGTTCGAGTCTCGTCCGCCGCGCCATGATACTTTTCAAAAAATCATATCTAAATTTAAAAGGTGACAGTTTAAATTTAGGATTTTTATATATTATTTAAATTAATGTGTCTTGTTAGCTCAGCCGGTAGAGCATTTCCCTTTTAAGGAAGTGGCCGTTGGTTCGAATCCAACACAGGACACCATTTTTGTGTATCTTATCCTCTATTAGATCTTTGTCTTAAACCTTCATTCTCATATATGTCTATTTCAGTTGAGTAATCACTATTAGCTTTTTTTAGAGTTGAATTCATAAAAGCTATGAGTTTAGCATCTGCTTTTTTATGACTTGCTATAAGCAACACAAAATTTAAATATACTTTTATATCTTTTGGCATCTTACCTTTAATTTTTTGTGGAAACAAAAACTCTTTTGAAACTTTTATAATTATATTTGTTAAATCGTTTTTACTTGTATTTCTATTTGCTACTAGTTCTACCATATCTTCTATAGTATATTTTTTACCTTTTACAATTCCTTGTTTTTTAACAACTTTTACTTTTTTGCTCTTTTTTCCCATTGATGAGATAACAACAACTAAAACCAAAATTATGATTATTAACAAAGCTACAATTAGAGCTACAATTAGACCTTTTTCTTCCATAAATACCCTTTAATACAATTATAGCTAAGGGACCTTAAAAAAGTCCCTTAGGTGAGTTATAGCGTCTTAGATAAGTTTCTATTTCTCCATGCCAATGCTACAATAGCTCCAACAACACCAACAGTATAGTATACAAAAACAGGAATAGGCACAGGGTCACCTGAAGCATAAGAGTGCATACCTGAAAGATAAAAATTCACACCAAAATATGTCATTATAATAGAAGCAAAAGCAATAGTTGAAGCTACAGCAAATGCGAACTGATTATTTAAGGATTTTATAAATCTAAAGTGAACAATAGCAGCATAAAAGAGAATTGATACCAATGCCCATGTCTCTTTTGGATCCCAACCCCAATATCTTCCCCATGACTCATTTGCCCAAACTCCACCAAGAAAGTTTCCAACTGTAAGAAGACTAAGACCTAAAATCATAGCCATTTCATTAATTCTTGTTGCTTCTACTATATTTCTTTCAATTTCATCATTTCGTTTAGATTTTACATTTGGCTTTTTGATGATAAAAAGTATCAAGGTAAAAAAACCAAGCAAAGAACACAGTGCTAAAAAACCATAACTTGCCGTTATAACTGAAACATGTATATTTAACCAATATGATTTTAAAACTGGTACTAAAGTTGTTATTTGTGCATCCATCCAACTAAGATGTGCAACAAACAATGTAACTCCTGCTAATATAGATGTTAATGCTAAAGAAACTATAGATTGTCTTGAGAAGAAAAGTCCAGCAAGAACTAACGACCATGCTATATATATCATAGATTCATAACCATTACTCCATGGAGCATGGGTAGATATATACCATCTTAGACCTAACCCAAATGTATGTATTGAAAAAGCGATGATAGTTAAACCAAATACTACTTTTGTTGCCATTTTTAAAGAAATTGATGGTTTTAACATTTTAGCAAATATTCCAAAAAGTAAGAAAAATCCGCTTAGTAGATAAAAAGGTGTTAATTTTTCAAAAAGTGCAGCTTTATTAAAAAACATCTCTGCACTTATACGACTTGGACTTGGCATAATATCTGAGGCATACTGTTCTTGATATGATTTTATCTTTTCCACTGCTTTGTTTGCATTACTCCAATTTCCACTTTCCATACCAGTTGAAAGCGCACTAAAATATCCTGCTAACAATGAACGTACATCATCACTTTCACTGTCATTAAAAAGTGATATTGCAGATTTAGGACTATACCATTTGTGGTTAGGATCACCTATTTTTGGAATCATTTTAAATATTTCACCTGTATAAACATAATAACAGATATTTACTCTCTCATCTACTTTGATAATATCTTTGTCAAATTTATTTCTAAGTGATGGTTTTTTACGATTTGCCTCTTCTGCATATTTTTGAAGTTTATAAGCGTGCTTACCATCTTTTTCAAAAAAATCATTAAAAGTTGCATTTTTTTGATTTTTAGTTAAACCTATCAATTTTTTTAGTTCTGGATGAAAAACATGTATCATAGGTTGAACTTGCCACTCCCCTGGACTAGCCATCATACTTAATATAACTTGATTTGCACTCATACCTTTAAAGCTAGACTTCCTATATACTTTATTTAAAACTTCTGTTGAGATTGTATCTATCGGTTTTATTCTTCCATCTGCACTCTGAACTAATATTTCAGCAAATTTATTAGCATGAGTTTTATTATACTTCTTCAAATAATTTAAAGCATTTTCATTTGCTTGTAAATTTCCCGCTTGTAGCATTCCAAATATAATTAAAAATCCAACTATTACTGATTTTATTTTATCCATATCTTTTTGAATCATCCCTGCTAATTTTCTAAAACGACTTTTTGGGTTTAAAATATTTAGTAATAAACCAATAGTAAGTAAAATATATCCAATATATGTTGGCCATTTACCTGGGTCACTATTAACTGCAAGAATTGTACCCATTTCATCTGTATCATATGAGCTTTGGAAAAACCTAAATCCAGCATAATCCAAAACATGGTTCATATAAACTCTATATGGTAAAGTAACATCATTAGTTTTATCTATCACTTCAATTTCACTAGCATATGACATTGGTGAGCTTGAGCCTGGGTAACGATCAAGTTGAAAATCATTAAGTTTGACTAAAAATGGTAATTCAAAAATTTGTGAACCCCACTCTAAATCAAAATCTATTCCTTTAATATTTATAGATTTAGTATAACCTTTAGAACCTTTTCCCATACCATACATAGCAACCTCTTTAGTTACACCTTTGAATGTAACATCAACTATAAGAGCTGACAAATTTCTTCGTCCTCTTTGCATAGGGTTGGCATTTGTTACAATTTTTTCCTTGCCTTTTAAACCTATATACTTAGGGGCAAAATTTGTATCTTTCAAAGTATAGAGTTGTCCTTTAACAAATTCATACTCTTTATTTGCTTCATATGTACCTCGTTTATTCTCTACCATCTTAAACCAGCTTATCTTTTGATCCGATATAAAGTAAAACTTTCCATCTCTTACTGTAATATTTACAAAAGATTTATTTTTTGATTTTTGATTTGAATTAAGTGTAAAGTCTATTGGAGTTTCATTTAAGTATTCATTGTTTTTTAAAACAACATTTTCTGTTCTACCACCATTACTTACCATCATAGAAATCATAGGTTTTCCGTTTATTGAATCTACAACATCTTTAGTTGCATTTGGTACAAATTCTTTGTACTGTATATTTGCAGTTTCCCCATCAACATCTAAATTCATTGAGAAACTATTCGAACCTATAGCTGAGATTATCTTCTTTTTACTTACAGTATATACTTTGTTATCTTTTTTTGCATGTGCTATGATAAAAGAGTCTGATGATACCACTCTATTCTCTGTTTTTCCTTCACGTATATGAAGTGTACCTTCATAACCCATATATCTAGTAATTCCAGAACCTATCAATATCACAACAAAAGCTAAATGAAACATCAATGCAGGGAGCTTTTTCTTTTGAAAAACTTTGAACTTAAACATGTTATAGACTATCATAAGTCCTAACATGATTTGAATTGCCTCAAACCAAGTTGATGTATAAATAAGAGACCAACTACCAGCCGCTCCAAAATCATTTTCTATAAATGTAGCTACACCACTTGCTACTGCAAACATAACTAAAAAAATTACCGCCATTTTCATCGAAAGAATACTCTTCAATAAAGACTCCATAAAACCCCTTTATACTAGAAAAATTCATATATATGTTATCTGATAAAAGTAAATATTGTTTAAATAAATTAAGAAAACATTAAAAAAGTAGTTTAACTAAAGTCGTCAAAAAAAGCTGTGATTTAAGTCAAGAATTAAATTTGTAAAAAGTGGTTAGATTTTTCTAACCACCAAGATATTTTTTACGTATTTCATCATCACCTATCATATCTTTTGCAATTCCTTGCATTGCAATTTTTCCATTTTCAAGAACATAGGCATAATCTGAAATTCTAAGAGCTGCAAAAGCATTTTGTTCAACAAGCAAGATGGTAATTCCCTCTTCTTTTAATCTTGTAATGATTTCGAAAACCTCACCAACTATCTTAGGAGCGAGTCCAAGACTGGGTTCATCAAGCATAAGAAGTTTAGGTTCACTCATCAAAGCTCGGCTAATAGCAAGCATCTGTTGTTCTCCACCACTAAGAGTTCCTGCCATCTGCAATCTTTTTTCTTTTATGCGAGGAAAAAGTCCATACATAACATCTTTTAGGCGCTCATAGTTTTCGTCGTTATTAAATGCACCCATACGAAGATTATCTTCAACACTAAGATTTATAAAAACCCTTCTTCCCTCAGGAACAAGTGAAAGCCCACGCTGAACAAGTGAATGCGTTTTATGGTTTACTGTATCAAAACCACTAAAATTTATTTCACCTGTTTTTTTAACATTATTTAAAAGTGCTTCAAGTGTTGAAGTTTTACCAGCTCCATTTGAGCCTATTAACGAGACAATTTGTCCCTCTTCTACTTCAAAACTTATACCTTTTACAGCCTCAATTAAACCATAATATACATGTAAATCTTTAACATTAATCATGAGCAAAATCTCCCAAATATGCAGCAACAACTTCTTTGTCTTTTATAGCATCAGAAGGTTTGCCCTCAAATATAGTTTTTCCATAATCCAAAACTAAAACTTTATCACAAAGTTGATTTACAAATTTCATATCATGCTCTATTAATAAAACAGTCAAATCAAAATCTTCTCTTGCTGTTCGTATTAGATGTGCAAGCTCTTTTGTTTCAGCAGGGTTCATACCAGCTGCTGGTTCATCTAAAAGTAACATGGCAGGATTTGTTGCTAATGCTCTTGCAATTTCAACTTTCCTTTGTTGCCCATAACTTAAATCCGTTGCCTTATGTTCAGCAAATTCAGCTATTCCAAAATAATCCAAAATCTCTATTGCACGTTTTCTTATGCGCTTCTCTTCTCCAAAAAACCTAGGAAATCTGAATATGGATTCAAAATATGTGTAATTTGCTTGAAAATCAAAACCAATAAGAACATTATCCATTACACTCATAGTTTTAAACAGACGAATATTTTGAAAAGTTCTCGCAATTCCTTTTCTTACAATAGTATGAGGCTTTAAACCATTAAGTTTTTCTGAACGAAATACAACCTCACCATCAGTTGCTTGATAATTACCTGTTATGATATTAAACATAGTAGTTTTTCCAGCACCATTTGGTCCAATAAGACCATAAATCTCTTTTGAATTTACTGTAAATGTAGTATTATTTATTGCTGTAACCCCACCAAATTTTTTAGTTACACCTTTTAATTCAAGTATCATTTTTTACCCTTTTTAAAAAGGTCTTTTAATTCACGTTTACCCATAATACCCTCACGAGCAAAAAGCATTACAAAAATTAATATAAGTGAAAATACAACCATTCTCATACCAGGCATAGCAGGTGTTACAAACAATCCAAAATTCATAGGTTCATCTAAGAATCTCATCCATTCTGCTCCGCCTATTACTAATACAGTTCCAATAACAGCGCCTGTTGTACTTCCAAGTCCTCCAAGAACTATGATGATAAGTAGTTGGAATGTAAAGAAAAATGTAAATAAATCTGGTGATATACTTGTAAGAAGTGCTGCGAGTAACCCCCCACCAACGCCTTCTAAAAATGCACTTGTACAAAATGCAAAAGTTTTTATCTTAAAAGTATTAACTCCCATGGCAATTGCTGCATCTTCATCATCACGAACAGCTTTCATGGCACGTCCATATTTGGAATTCACAATATTTAGTATTCCCCAAACTGCAAGTATAGCTATACCTCCCGTCCAGTAAAGATTGGAAAACTCAGGTATGTCGTTGAGTCCTAATGAACCATTTGTAATTTCTGGATTATTGATAGCTAAGATTCTAATAATAAAACCAAAACCAAGAGTAACGATAGCTAGATAATCTCCTCTTACACGAAAAACAGGAAAAGAGAGAGTTAAAGCAAGTAAAGAAGAAAAAGTTCCAGCAAAAAAAAGTGCCCAAACAAAATTTGCCTGAAGACCAAGTACCCAAGGATATGGACTTTCAATATCAAACTGATAATCTTTGGCATCAGCATCAAGAAGCAAGAGTGCTGTTACATACGCACCAATTGCTACAAATCCATTTGGCTCTAATGAAAACTGTCCGGTTACACCATTTATAAGGTTATAACTAACCGCCAATATAGTAAAAATAGCTATATTATTTAGAATTCTCACTGTATATTCATCAAAATGAGTACTAGCAAACCATATAAACCATAAGGCAGAAGCAATAATTGCTAAATTTATCCATTGGTCTTTTCTTATAACTATATTCATAATTAGAACCTACTCTTATCGAAGTTAATACCTAATATGCCTGTAGGCTTGAAAAGAAGAACAAGAATAAGAAGAACAAAAGCAAAAGCATCTTTATATCCACCGTATTCTGGCAAAAATGCGACAACTACAACTTCTGTAAAACCGATAATAAATCCACCTATTACAGCACCACCAACGCTACCGATACCACCAACAACAGCAGCAGCAAAAGCTTTAAGTCCAATAAGGACTCCCATCATAGGTTCAACTGAAGGGTAATTAACTGCCCAAAAAATACCACCAACAGCAGCAAGCCCTGAACCCATACCAAAAACTAGCATTATAATTCTATTGGCATCAATACCCATAAGATTTACAGTATTTACATCAAATGCTAAAGCACGAATTGCCATACCATATTTTGTTTTATATAAAACCCAAAGAATAATAGTTAAAAGAAGTAGGGTTACAATAGGTACCATCAAAGAAGCGACTGAGAAAATAAGTCCACTAATATTTATGATATGCTCCATATACTCAGGAACAGGAAAAGGTCTTGGTGTTCCTCCAAACAAAACATTGAAAATATTTTCTAGGAAAAAACTGATACCAATAGCAGTAATTAAAAGAGAAATCTTAGGTGCATCTCTCAAAGGTTTATATGCTACCTTATCTGTTAGCATACCTAACAAAGAAGAACCAACAACTGCCAAAAAAACAGCTGCTACAAAAGGCAAGCCTAAAACAGCCATACCAAAATAACCCAAAAAAGCTCCAACCATCATTATATCACCATGAGCGAAGTTAATTAGTCGTAAAACTCCATAAACCATTGTATAACCAATAGCTATCAATGCATACATACTGCCAAGGCTAAAGCCATTAACCATCTGTTGCATAAATTCTAAAAAATTCATTTATAACCTTTAAAAAAAGAACTTGAAATATTATTACATGTATAAGAGTTTTCCCTTTACATGTAAAGGGAAAATAAGTATCAGATGTTATGGATTTACTGTTGTTTTATATATAGCTTTTCCATTTGTAATTACTTTTATGACTGCTGAACGAGTTGCATTTCCTGTTTTATCCATATTGATAATACCCGAAACACCTTCAAAGCCTTTTGAAGCTTTTATCTCTTTGTTTACACAAATACTATCACTAGGGTCACTACATCTATTCATAGCATCAACTAATAAAAAGTAAGTATCAGCACCAAGAGCTGTAAAAGAGTTTAATTCATTTTTACCAGTTTCTTTAGAATAAGCAGCAATAAAATCTTTTGATTTTTGTGTTGGAGGAGCAGAGTAGTCAAAGAAATCTGTAAACATATAACCCTCAACTGCTTTTCCACCTAAATCTATGAAAGTTTGGTTTGCAACACCATCTCCAGAAAACATTGGTTTGTTTAGTCCAATTTGTTTTGATTGACGAGCGATCATTGAAGCTTCTGGATGATATAATGGTAAAAATATAAAATCTGGATTCATTGTTTTTATTTGAGAAACGATTGCTTTAAAATCTTTATCGCCTGAAGTGATTTTTAGCTTCTTAATAACTTTTCCTCCACCTTTTTCAAATGCTTTTTTAAATGCTTTTGAAAGTCCAAGAGAATATACCTGAGCTTGGTCAACAATAACTACAGCTGTTTTTAGACCCAAGTCTTTTAAGGCATAATTTGCAACAACTTTACCTTGAAAAGAGTCAGCAAAACAAACACGATTAGCAAAACTTCTTCTCATTGTAAGTTTATCATTAGTAGCAGCTGGTGCTATAACAGGAATTTGTTTTTTATCTGCTATTGCTATAACCTGAGCTGTATTTGTACTTGTAAGAGCACCTAAAATAGCTGTAACTTTATCAGAACTAATCAATCTAGTTGTTGATGTTGCTGTTTCAACTTTATCGCCTTTGTTATCCACTAAAACAAGCTTGACAGTATCTCCATTTTTTAGAGTTGGTTGAAGCTTTTGCGCAAGTACAATTCCATCATAAGTAGTTTGACCATAAGCGGCAAGTGGGCCACTCATAGGCATAACTGCTCCTACTTTAATCTCCTTAGCTACTGAAACAGATACTAAAAGTGCAACTGATGTTGCTAATATAGACAATTTTCTCATATATTTTCCTTTTGGGTTTTTATATAACTTAATACTATACTAAAAAAAATCGTAATTACTGCAGATAACTCGTTGGTATTTCATTATTCTTATCAATATGTGTAGAATCTTCCGATATTGGTAATTTTGTATCATGATTTAAACTGTAAATATAAACTGCTATTGATTGCATATCTTCACTTAACATAGAGCCCACTTGTGGTTGCATAATAGCTCTTAAACTTCCACCAAATTTTCCATTATAGTTTTCTCTATAACCTTCAAGTAATTCTATTATTTCTAAAGGTTTTAAGGTTGAAAGTTTTCTTGCATTTGCATATTTATTATTATCTGCTTTAATACCATGACAGCTTGCACACTCTTTTTGGTATAACTCTTCACCTTTACTTACATCAGCATATTTTAATTCTTCGGCAGTATCATCGGTAAAAACGGACAAAATAGTTTTTGTTCTTGTTTTTTTCTTAGCCATATCATCTTTTTTATAAACTCTTGCTTCTATTTTACCCTCTTTAGAGTACTTTTCTACCAAAGTTTTTAACTCTTTTGCAAAAGCACCTTTTGCTTCAAAAACATAAGTATCATCTGCAGCAATAGAAAATGTGCTAAAAACGAACAATAACGAGGCTAGTATCTTTATCATAAAAAATCCTTAATTTAATTAACTAAAGATTATATCAATATTTTCTTTAGCTGAGGCTTTGAGAGAAAAAATGGCAAAAAAAAAGCCAAGATTGTTAAACAATCTTGGCTTAAGTAAATACTTTTAAATCAAATGATTAGAAAGAGTATTTAGCTTCAAATCTTATATATTTCTGATCATTAGTACTAATTTTATCATTTAAATCCGAATATTTAACATAAGTATTAAAGTTCTTAGCATACTTATAAGATAATTTACCATACATTTCTCTAACAGAATCATCAGCAGCTCTACTACCAATATCTGCTTGTGCATAACCAGCAGCTACACCAAATTTACCAAGTGCAACACCTGCATTAAGAAACATTACCTTAGTATCAGCAAGTTGAGGATAATTATAACCTAATCTCCATCCACCAACAATAACATCAGTATCAGCAGGTTTTGCTAGAGCATGCGTTGACATATCTTTATCAGTTGCAGTATAACCTGCATTAACTGAGAAATTATCCATTTTATAACCAGCTTTTAAAGCATAAAAAGTACCAGAATCATCGTCACTAGAAGCTACATTTTTTAATTTAGTATTAACAACTTGTCCTTTTAAACTAACTCCCGCTACCTTACCATCTACTTGAACAAATACCATATGATCAACAGAATCTACAACTCTAACATACCATACTTGTGCATTAACTGCACCAAAAGAACCAATTGCTGCAAGAGCATTAACTTCATTAGCACCATAATTTGTAGTATTAAAATAAGCAGCTGCTAAAGTAACAGAACCTAGGTTATACATAGCAACAACACCATCGCCTTTATCTCCACGGTAACCATTATCTGTTACAGGAGTACCAATTGCTTGTCTACCAGCTGTAACTGTAAGAGCATCTTGCTTATATGTAAACCACATTTTACCTATGTCTGAACTATAGCTGTTACTGCCAACATCATTTTTATCTTTACCATCTTTAGTATGTTTATTAGCCTTATAATCAACATTTTTTCCACCAGCTGTAAAAACTGTTGTTAATTTTAAGTTATCTGTTACAGGAGCAACTAATTTTACTTTTACATCATAGTCATTGTCATTTCCTGTATTTACTTTGTCTTTTTCAACATCGTGAAATCTATATCTTGCGAAACCTGAAAAATCTACACCTTTGATTGCTTCCTCTAAAGGTTGTGCGTTTGCAGTGCTTAATGCACCAACTGTCATAATAGCTGCCAAGCTAAGTTTAGCTAATTTCATATTTTCTCCTTAAGAAATTTTAATTACCCGAAAAGTGTACCATAAAACTTTGGAAAACTCAATAAAAATTTAATAAAAAAACTTAAATATAGATATTATGTTACATTTCACAGCATAAGGATTATAAAGGTAAATTTTATCTTACATGTAAAGAGTAAATTCTACTTTACATGTAAGATTATATTAATGTTATCCGAACATCAAATTTGGTAACCAAAGAGATATTATTGGAATGTATGTAACCAATAAAAGACCTACTAAAATAGTTACGCTCCAAGGTAAAGAGGCTACAATAACCTCTTTTAGACTCAGACCGGTTATGCCTGATGCAACAAAGAGGTTTAGTCCCACAGGTGGGGTTATCATACCAAGTTCCATATTTACAATCATAACAACACCAAAGTGAATAGGATCTATACCTAAAGACAGTGCAATTGGAAGTAAGAGTGGAACTGTAATCATGACCACCGAACTAGGTTCCATAAACTGTCCCATCAAGAAAAGAAGAATGTTTACAATAACTAAGAACATTATTGGTCCAACATTTGCATTTAATATCATCTGTGTAATATCTTGAGGGATACTTTCATCTGTTAAAAAATGAGAAAAAATCATGGCATTTGCAATAATAAAGAAAATCATAGATGAAGTCATAGCTGCTTCAAGCACTATGGGATATACATCTTTTAATTTTAAATCCTTATATATAAAATAAGAAACAAAAAATGCATACACAGCACTCGCAGCTCCTGCTTCTGTTGGAGTAAAAAGTCCTCCATAGATTCCACCAATAACTAAAACAATAAGCATAAGAGCCCAAAATGCTTCTTTAAACTTTTCCATTCTTACTTTAAACGATGCCATCTTATGTCTTTTAAAACCAAGTCTTTTTGCACCAATATATGTAACAATCATCATCATGGTACCAATCATAAGACCAGGAACTACACCTGCCATAAAAAGTTTACCAATAGATTGTTCAGCAGTAACACCATAAACAATAAAAACAATAGAAGGTGGAATCAAAATTCCAAGTGAACCTGCAGTTGCAATTGTACCTATGGCATACTTTGTAGGATAACCTTCAGCTTTGATTGCCCCATACATAACAGAACCAATAGCAACAACAGTTGCAGGAGAACTTCCTGAAACAGCAGCAAAAATGATACTTGCAAAAATAGCAGCAATAGGAAGACCACCAGGAAGGTGTCCAACTATAGACTTTGCAAACTCTATGATTCTTCCAGATGCACTTCCTTTTGATAAAAAAGCTCCTGCTAAGATAAACATAGGAATCGCCATTAAAGAATAATGATCAAGTCCATCAAATACTTTTTGAGGCACACCCATAAGATCAATATCTGTAAACAATAAAGCCGTTAACATCGTACTTGTTCCCAAAGATACAGCAACCGGAACACCAATGAGCATTAAACCAAATAATAGTCCAAAAAGACTAAGCATCATCATTGTTTAGCTCCTTCCATCTCTGAGATATCATGTATCAATTCCTCTTCACTCTTTTTCATAACTTCGTTTGCATCAGTTATTGACACCTCATATATCTTTTCTCCTGCTCTAAAAGCTGCAAATCCAAAAGCTAAAGGTAGTACAAGATTTGGTATCCACATAGGGATATCCAAATCAACACTCATCTCGTCAAACTCTGCAATCAATAATACAAGGTGATAACCAAAATATGACATTGCAGCTAAATAAATAAAAGAGATAGAATGAGCAAAGATAAGCATTGCTTTACCTATAGCTGGTGGTAACTTTGCTAAAAGGAGTGTTACAGATATATGTATACCTTTTTTAAACCCATAAGCCGCACCAAAAAGTGCGCCCCACATGAACAAGTAGTTAGTCAACTCCCCTGCCCATGTTAAACTAGCATCAAAGAAGTAGCGCAACACAACATTGATAAAAGCAAGCAAAACACCTAAAATCATACCATATACTGCTATGTTTTTGTTAACAGATGCCACACCTAAATCAAGAATTGTAAAAAATTTCACCATAACCAACCTTTACCTACTCTACTTTTGAGCTTTTTTGATTAAATCTTCACCGATAACTTTATAGAAATCTGGATAGATTACGGCTGTTGCTTTTCTCCATGCATCTTTTTGAGCATCTGTTAGAGTAAATATTTTCAACTTTCCAGATTTATCAGCGTATGCCTTAATGTTTGCTAGGTACTCATCTTCTAATTCCGCCGCAAGTTTTCTGTTCATTTGTGTTGCTTCGTTCATAGCTTGAATGATTTTAGGCTTTAAATCATCTGGTAATTTCTTCCAAAATTTCTTACTCATAACTACAAGATAACCAAGGTAACCATGGCTTGAAAGGGTTAAGCTAGTTTGAACTTCAAGAAACTTTTTTGTATAGAAGTTTGAAAGAGGATTTTCTGCACCATCAACAACACCTTGCTGAAGAGCTGAATAGACTTCTGAGAAAGGAAGAACTTGAGGATTCGCCCCAACTGCTAAAAACTGAGCCTCAATAACTTTTGAACTCATAATTCTAAACTTCTGACCTTTTGCGTCTGCAGGAACAATTAACGGTTTTCCATTTGTTGAAAAATTCTTAAAACCATTATCCCAATAACTTAAAGCAACAAAACCTTTTTTTGTTACTAAATCTTTCATAACTTGTCCTACTTCACCATCCATTACAGAGTGAACATGATTTACATCTCTAAAAAGAAATGGTAAATCAAATAACTGAAGTTGAGGAACTAAACTTGTAAACTTTGAAAAACTTGGTGCTGCCATTTGAACATTACCTATTTTAAGCGCTTTCATAACTGCTTTATCAGTATATAACTGAGAACTAGGAAAAACTTTAACTTCTACTCTTCCTGCTGTTAACTCATCAACTCTTTTTGCAAAAAAATCAGCTGCTTTACCTTTAGGTGTATTTGGACTTACCACATGTGAAAACTTAATAGTATAATCGGCTGCTACTGAAGCTGAAACCAATAATGCAGTTGCTGCTGCAACTTGTAAGAATTTTTTCATTCTATATCTCCTTTTTGATATTACAATAGTATAAAAAAAAGATATGTATTAATTATGTCAAAACTTTAAATGTGAATAAAAGTTACAAAATTTCTATAGCATATGTTACAATTTGTAACCAATTCCTTGAATATTTTTCAAATAATCTTTTGGAAGTTTTTTTCTAAAGTTTTTCATAAGCAATCTTAGAGCATTGAGACTCATACATTCATCTGTCCATAACTCCATCTCAATCTCCTCATATGTAAGTACTGACTTTTTAGATAATAATAACTCTAACAAATTAGACTCTTTTTTTGTTAACTCATACACTATATTAGAATTTTTTATAATTTTGTTAGCACTATCGTACAACCAATCATCTACTAAATCTATAATTCCATTACTCTTTTGTATTTCTAAAAAACGCTCTAATACTTCAAAAAGTTTTGTTTCTGTTATAGGTTTTACTATATATCTTATAAGTGACAATTCAACTGCTTCAAGCATATAATCAACTTCAGTATATGCAGATATAATAATGATTTGTGTGTTTTTGCCTTTTTTTCTTATCTTCTTTGCTAACTCTATACCACTGAGATTTGGCATTTTGATATCTGTTATAACAATATCTGGGTCAAACTCTTCAAAAAGCCTATAAGCTTCTTTGCCATCACATGCCACATGAACTTCTTTAAAAAGAAGCTCTAACATCTCAGCAACATTTTTTCTAACTCCACATTCATCTTCAGCGTAGAGAATCCTATAATTATTTAATTGTTCAAGCATTTTTGTATTCATGGAAGATATGTTAGTATATTGTTTTTAAAAAGAGGTTAAATTTGAAAATTATAAAAGAGAACAACATCTCAAACGTGATTATATTTAGTACCATGTTCATAATCACCTCGTTAATGCTATTTAATAGCTACTATTTCATAACAAAACAGTATGATATTATGGAAAGAGGAATAAAAGATAGTAAAAAAACTTATATAAACTCCCAAAAAGAACTTATAAAAAGAGAAGTACACTCAATTATTGAGATGATTAAATTTAAAAAAGCCACTCTAGAAGCACTAAACTCTGTTAAAAAAGAAGATGAATATAAAAAGGAGTTAAAAGCATGGATAAAAAGCATAAGATTTGGGAAGAAAAAAGATAATTATCTCTTTGTGTATAAGATAGAAAACTTTCAAGGTGGAGATAACTTTGCAAAACTTATTGTCAATCCAAATAGACCAGACTTAGAAAACAAATACATATCAGATAAATATGAAGATGCCAATGGCAAAAAATTCCGTAAGGTTTTTTTAAAAGAAGTTGATAAACAAGGATACTCTTTTGTAAACTACATGTACAAAAAACCAGACACACATGACATACGCCCAAAAGTATCGTACTTTAAACTATATCCTAATTGGGATTGGGTAATTGCGGCAGGAGTGTATCTAGATGATATAGATGTTGAAATAGCACAAAAAAAAGCATCTCTAAAAAGAACACTCCAAATTGAAATTACTTCAGCTATACTCATTTTTCTATTCTTTTCCCTTGTAGCCAATGCTTTTGCTATATTTTTAGGAAAACAGATTGAAAAGTTTTTAAACACATACAACTCTCAAGTAGAGCAAAAAACTGCTGAGTTAAAAAACCTCAATAAAACTTTAACTAAAAGAGTTCTTGAAGAAGTGAGAAATTCTAAAGATCAAGAACAACTCCTCATTCAGAAATCTAAGTTCATAGCTCTTGGAGAGATGATAAGTCACATAGCCCATCAATGGCGACAACCTCTTTCAGAACTCTCAGCCATCATGATGACAATCAAATTCAAATATAACCTTGGAAAACTAGATTCTGATTCTATGCAAAATAAAGCTCAAGAAGCTGAACATATATTGGAATATATGTCAAAAACAATAGATGATTTTAGAGAATTTTTTATGCCATCTCGCGAGAAAAAAGAGTTTTTTGCACAAGAAGCAGTTGATGCTGTTATGAACATCATAGGGACTACTGCAAAACAGAAGAATATATCTTTACATGTAAACATAGCAAAAGATGAAAAAATATTTGGACATAAAAATGAATTTGAACAAGTCTTATTAAATTTAATAACAAATGCAAAACATATTTTAGTTAGTAAACAAATAAATAAACCAACGATAGTGATAGACCTTATAAGTGATAAAATATATACTTATCTTTCCATAAGAGACAATGCAGGTGGAATAGAAGCAAAACCTATTGAGAAAATCTTTGAACCATATTTCACAACAAAAGAAGATAGTGGGGGGACAGGAATAGGACTCTATATGTCAAAACTAATCATAGAAAAAAATATGGGTGGGCTTTTAATAGCATCAAATGATGATAAAGGGGCTAAATTTACGATAAGATTAAAAAAAGTTGATTAGAAAAAGGCTTGGCAAACTTTTCTAATCACTCTTTTATTCAAGGAGTCTATATGAATTTGCTAATAAAATTGTAATAAACCAAAGACAATGAATGGTTAACATTTAGTCTAAAGATATTGATTCAACTGTAGGAATACTTAAAACTTGGTGCTTTTCAGCTCTCTTGTAAACTTTTATTTTAGGTCGTTTTTTATTTTTTTTGTTTACTTTCCTCTGATAATTGGCTTTTTTTATAAGATAAATCTCTTTTAATTTACCATTTTTTATAATAGCATATACAAAATCACCCTTTTTTGCCACTTTTTTTGTATGAGTAAAATTTGCATAGGAAAGTTTTTGATTGCGTGTGTCGTTACTTTTAACTTCATAATTCCAAAGACCTTGAGTATGATTTAGTTCTGTTACATTTCCTTTTATGCTACCATTAATAAGTCCATTTTTATCTTTTTTTAATTTGACTTGTTTCATGGTTTTATTTGAAATATACTCTTCATAAATAACTTGACTCTGTTTTGTTAAACTACAACCTATAAACAAAAAAACTACAAAAAAACCCATAATCACTCTAAGCATAAATTACTCCTAAATAAAAATGAAGTATACAACATCTACTTTAATAAAGAGATTGTATGGTTAAAAAGTTTTATTAATTGATTCTTTTATATAATTAAGATATAATTGCAATCTATTTTCTGTGGGGTTGACATGGCTTCGACAGGAGTAGTTTTAGCTTATGGCTGCATGTCGCGAGTGAGGGTCTTGCGTTAGACAACCTTCAAAAACATAACTGCTAATAACAGTAACTATCGTCCAGCTTACGCAGTAGCGTAAGTTTTAACTTATAGCTTCATTGCTGTAGGACTGCTTCCACTCCTGATTCTATTCAAGGGAGATTTTGGAAGTATCATAGCTATAATAGATATATTTTGAGTTTGTCTCGGCTTAAAATGAAATTAGGGGCTCGTTTTGAGTAACTTTGTTAGTTGTGTGAATCAAAATTAAACATAAACAACTTCTTTAAGCATGTAGACGTCATCGGTGGCTACTTTTGGACTCCGGTTCGATTCCGGACAACTCCACCATTTATCTATTCACACGAATTCACACGAACACTAAAACTTCGGTAAAATAGGCTTTTATCCTTCATGTGAATTCACTAACATTCATTGACTTTAAAATTCTTTTGCGGTACTATTAACGGTACCGTTACAAAATTTAAAAGTGAGTACCGCTAAAATGCCACGTATAACTAAACCATTAAGTGATGCAGAGATAAAAAGGTCTAAACCAAAAGAAAAAGCATATAAACTTGGTGATGGACAAGGCTTATTTATAGTAATTCGTCCTAATGGCACAAAATTCTTTCGTTTTGACTATAGCCTTGACAGTAAACGTAAATCTATGTCTTTTGGTGTATACCCTGATATCTCATTAAAAGAAGCTCGTATGCAGCGAGAAGCAACCAAACAACTAATAAAACAGGGTATTGACCCTATACGAAATAAAAAGAGCCATGATATAACTACGTTTGAGAATGTAACTGAAAAATGGCTAGAGATTATGAAAAGTGAATGGAAAGAAGTAACTTACGTAAAAGCAAAAAGTGTAATTACTAACAATACCTATCCTTACTTAGGCACAAAACCTATGAAAGATATAAAACGTACAGATATTCTAGACCTTATAAAGATAATGGAAAAGAAAGGTACTATAGAAAGTGCCAATAGACTTTTAAATTACATAGAACGTATATATAAATATGCTGTAACCTACAACATAGTAGAACACAATATCATAGCTGACATTGATAAAAGAAATGCTATTAAAAAACCTACAGTAAAACATTTTCCAGCTATTTTAAAAAAAGAAGATATAAAAGTACTTATGAAAGATATTCAAAGTTACGGTACTAGTTTCCGTTCAGATATCAGTACCGTATACGCATTACAATTAGCACCTTATGTTTTCTTACGCCCTTTTAACTTACGCAATTTAACTTGGGATGAAGTTGATTTAGAAAACGCTTTATTAGATATACCAGCAGAAAAAATGAAAACTGGTACAGCTTTTGTATTACCTTTATGTGATAAAGCTATAGATATTTTAAAACAAATAATGCCCTACTCTTATGGTGATGGGACTTTTGTTTTTCCAAGCCCTACAAGTAAAATAAAACCTATTAGTGAAAATACTTTAAATCAAGCCCTTATGAGACTAGGATATAAAAATACTATGACTACTCATGGGTTTAGGGCAATGTTCTCTACTAATGCACATGATTATATTAAAGAACATGGTATGCATAGTGATATTATTGAGTCCTGCTTAGCTCATATAGAATCTAATAAAGTAAAATCAGCTTATAGTAGAGATAGTAAAATGAGATATATTGATGAGAAGAGAGAATTGATTAAGTGGTGGGATAAGTGGATAATAAACTTGTAGGAGAATAATATGAAACAAGATTTTAAACTAGAAAAACTCATTGATGAAACTGGTACTAATCTGTCTTTAGATGAGTGGTTAAAAAAAATACACTCAACACATAAAGATAAATATTTTATTGATTATATGTTTGCAAATGAAAAACATTACAAAGAATATATTGGTAGCATTGATGCCAGAACAAATGAAGATGTTAAAAAAATATTGATAAAATTTTTATTACCTGAAGGACATTTGCAATCTGATGATCAAATAAGAGAGAATTTAAATCTTTGTTCGGGGAAAGAATTAAAAGAAAAATTAAATGAATCTTTATTTTTAAAAAAAGTATTTTTACCTTTACCTAATCAAAGTGCATGGCCGTCAATACAATGGATTGTAGATTTATTACCTAATTTCCCAGAATCTGCATTAAATGCATTAGATTCATATATACAAAATTTTTGTCAATTTTTACCTGATGGCAGATATACTGGATTATTTGATGCTAAAAAAATAATTCAAGCAAAATATATGCAACATTCATTACCAGTTCAAGAGACATTGGATAGCTTAACATGGAGGAATTTTGAAGTATTAGTTGCATATCTATATAATCAAAAAAAATATAACATAAAATTGACTAAACGTACGAGAGATGGCGGTTATGATGTTATTGCCGAAAAGAACAATGATAGAGAAAGTATCCTACTTCATATTGAATGTAAACATAGTAAAAAATTCGTTGGTGTACCTATAGCAAGACAGTTAATGGGTACAACAGTCTCCAAAAGTGTAACAAAAGGAATATTAATAGCGAGTACTTATTTTACACGTCCTTGTATTGATTATGCAAACGATTCAAAACGTCTAGAATTGATAAATATTGATAATTTTGATTATGAGATGAGAAAACATATTCATTATAATTGGACAGGAAATATTCAAGATATATTAAAAACTGCCTATATGACTTTAAATATAAATAAGTAATATCAAATAGTATTTATTTATAATACATAATCTTTTAGATTGTAGGATTTATAATGAAACAAGAAGTAATAAGTAAAATACGTAGACGCATAGATTATATAGAAAATATATCAAAACTACAATCATTTTGGAAAGAAAATAATGTTTATATAAAAACAATAACTGCACATTATTTTTCATTTTCTAATCCTCACAATTATACTCGTAACCCAAGTCACTATGACAATATGGTAATAAAAATACTAGAATTAAGTATTGAACAAATAAAAGAAAACCTAGAGAAGATTCTTAGAGAAATTACTGATAACGATTATGCAGATAAATATATTGAATTACTTAATAAACATTTATCTTTCAATCCTAGTTTTGAAAATGATTACACAGGATTAAATAGTTTAAATACTTTTAATGAAAATATAAATATACAAGCAATTATAAATAATGAGCATATTAATATAGCTGACCACACTATTTTAAGTTTGTTCACTAGTACATTATCAAATACACCTAATAATTTACAAACTATGATTGGAGCACTATCAACTATAGAACTTTTTGATTTACTCAAAAACAAAAATGAAAATTTAATTTTAATAGGTGCTAATGGCTCTGGAAAAAGTACTTTTTCACGTCAAATAAAGACTAATATTAATCAACAATATAACTCTCTTGTAGCTGTTATACCTGCACAAAAAACATTTGGAGTTCAGGACAATCAGAGTATACCTTTAAAGACTCGTGCATATTTAGATTTTTCAAGAAGTCATACACATGACAAGTTATATAAAAATACTGATGATATGGGTATCATCAATAGTGAATTTAATCAAATGATAAACCTTTTAATAGCAGAATATCAAGAAACAGCGAATAGAACTCATCTAAACTGTCTAAAAGGAGACTTTGAAAAAGAAAACTCAACTCTTGAAAACGTTATTAGTATATGGGAAGAAATAATAACACATATAAAGCTTAGATATGATGGACAAGGCAATATAAAAGCAATCCCTGAAAATGGCAATGAATATAGTTTCATGGGTTTAAGTGATGGAGAGAAAAATATATTTTATTGTATCGCTAGTGTGTTATTAGTCGATAAAGATGGATACGTGATAGTAGATGAACCAGAAAATCATCTTCATATGTCTATAGTAAATAAATTATGGGATAAATTAGAAGATATTAGAAATGATTGCCAGTTTGTATATCTTACTCATAATCCTAGTTTTGCAACAGGTAGAACTCAAGCAAAAATATTATGGATAAAAAAATATACTCCACCTACAAATTGGGACTACATTGAAATAACTACAGATGAAATACTCCCTCAAGCGTTGCTAGTGGAACTTATAGGAAGTAAAAAAAATATTTTATTTTGTAAGGGCGAAAAAGATAGCTATGATTATAAGCTATATTCTATTTTATTTAAAAGCTACACAATTATTCCAGTAGGAGGGCATCAAAAAGCAATTGATTATTGTAAAGCTTTTAATGGTAATACCGAGATGTTTAACCTAAAAGCAATTGCGATTATAGATAAAGATTTTTATGAAATTGATGAAATAATGGCATGGAAAGATAATGATATATACACTCTTGAAGTTATGGAAGTAGAAAACATACTTTGTGATGATGATATACTTAAAGAAATACAATTAAAAGTACATGCATCAGAAGATGATTATGATAATGCTAAAAAACAAATCTTTATAAAAATAAAAGAAACAGAAGATGTACAATCTATGGGTTATACAAGGTTTAAAACAGATAAAATTTTAAATAGTTTAGTTGGTAGGGCGAGTACAGCAACAAAATTAAATGAAGAACTTGAAAATGCCATAAAAACCTTGGAAATACAAGGTTTTTATGATGAACATAGTCAACTTCTAAATGAAATATGTGATACTGAAGACTATGATAGAGCATTAAAGCATTATAATAATAAAGGAATGCTAAGTTTTGTAGGTGACAAAATATTAAGAGATTATAAAAATAGAGTAGTGGGGTTTATTAAAGAAGATGAAGCACTTCAACAGACAATAATAGATAAATATTTTAAAGATATCCCTAGTGAATAGAATAAAAATTATTCTTTTTCCAGATGATAGAGTATAAAAACACTTGCCTTTAAATAAACCGGCTTTTTATTAACTATATTGACTGTCTAATTTAAAAGTCAATATAGTTAACTTGAAGTTAAAGATTATTAAATTCGTTAAATATTTAAATACATCATAGAATCTAATAAAGTTAAATCTTTCAAAATGAAATATTTTTTTATATTCTAAAAAATATATACTATTATTTATTAAATTATTAGAAAGGTACTATCATGATAGAAATTTCATTTGAAATCAATGGAAAAAAAACAAACCCAAACAATATAAAGGAAAGCCTAGAAGCTTCTATATTGCAAAGTTACTCTGAGTCAATTAAAGAATCAATAGGAACTCTTCGCTGTAATAAACATAATAAAGTACCAAAAATTTTAGTTAAAGGAAAAAACCTTGATAATCTGTCTTTAGAAATTTCAGGATGCTGCGATGACATTGTTAAAAAGGCTACTGATAAATTTAATTAAAAAAGATTCAAGTTAAAGGAGATATTAAAATGCTCTTTTAGATATTCCAGCTGATAAAATGAAAACTGGTAAAGATTTTGTGTTATCGCTATGTGATAAAGCTATAAATATTTTAAAACAAATAATGTCCTACTCTTTTGGTGATGGAAATTTTGTTTTTCCAAGCCCTTATGAGACTTGGATACAAAAATACTATGACTACTCATAGTTTTAGAGCAATGTTTTCTACTAATGCACATGACCATATTAAAAAATATGGTATGCATAGTGATATTATTGAGTCATGTCTTGCACATATTGAGTCAAATAAAGTCAAATCGGCTTATAGTAGAGATAGTAAAATGCGTTATATAGATGAGAAAAGAAAATTAATAAGCTGGTGGGAAGAATGGTTAAATGAAAAATAAGAAATTTGAAACAAAATTAACGACACTATTATATGTTTTATAAATCTTTAAGCAAGGATATTTATTGAACCAAATTTTGGAAAATCCCTTAAACGAATATATAGAAATTTTGAGAGAACTAGAGTGGTCTTACTATGAAAAATATATTTCTCTTGAAATAGATGAATATTGACATAAGATATATACTAACGAAATTTCACTAGTATTAATACAAATTGAAAAACACAAAAAAAACAACAAGCTTAAGCCTAGAAATTTTGATATATTCATTTGTGAAGCAAATAAAGCTGTACAAGAATATGAAGAGAAAAATCCAAATCCACGTGTAAACTTCAATAACTGTCCTCATACAGATGTAGAAATGAGACTTCAAACCTATAGTAATGGTAGTAAACATATTATTGAGCAATGTTTAATGTGTGGGTTTATTACAAATCATTTAAAGAAAAAAGATTTTAAGGGCTGGGAAGACCTTCCTAACTATAATTCTACTTTACTTGATAAATATCATTCTAAAGTTAAAAACTGGAATGAACAACGCAAAGAAATTTATAACAAAAAGTATTGGATTGGTGACAAACTACCAGAGTTTGACATTCAAGAGGCATATAATGAATATGAACAACTTCATCCACTTCCTGCAAGGCATTACTGTGAACATAATACCTATGCCCCTAGAATGAGAAACTATAAGACAGGCTGAGCTATTGTACTTCAATGTTTAATATGTGGACATCACATCAAATCTATATCAAAAAAAGATTTTCCTGACCTTTCTTTATTGAAACCTTTTGATCAGTCTGTTAGAGAAAAATATACGCTAAATCAGCAAAAATTTAATAATACTATGTACAGACCATGGACTGACAAAAGAAAAAAATATATGAATGACAAAAGAAAAGAGTTTAATAAACAATTAAAACAAGACATTAAAAATGGCAAATATATTTTAGAAGAAAGAGACACATTCTCAACATACTATGATTCTTTAGAATGGAGTAACACTAGGGAAAGAATACTCTTAAGAGATAATCATGAATGCCAAGTGTGCCAAAATGATGCTACACAAGTTCATCATATTTTGTATGAGCATTTAGGAAAAGAAAATGATTGTGACCTTATCTCCGTATGTAAAAAATGTCATAAAGAAATTCATAAACTACAGAAAAAACTGCCTTCATTTTATAAGTTAACACCAATAGAAACTGTTACTCTCAAAGAATGGTCTTTTGAAGAGAATAAAAGTGGAAAATAATTTATTTATATCTATTCCCTATGAAGTAAAATAAGATAGAACGATAGAAAAAGAGAGTTACTTATGCAGAAAGAGTAGTAGTTGAGTACTATCTAATATACCAATTTGTATCAATATCTAAAGCCTCATAATCTCCATCATCACTTAGTAATTTTAAATTATTTTTCTTTACGGTATCAGCAATTATTAAATCATTGAAATCTGCTTCTATATTTTCTGAAATCTCAAAATTTATAAAATCATCGTTTATTTGTTTTGAAAACTTTAAAAACTTATTTAGTTCATTAATAACAATTTTTAATGTATCTTTATATTCTTGGCTTTTTCTATAGTCTCTTTTGAAATTTTTATCATTATTTTTATTAAAGTTTCTTTCAAAATCAATTCTCATGCATCTATTAATAAATTCTGACACAACCAATTCATTAATAAATAATTTACATTTTTTTTGAATTAACAAACTCATGATACTTGAATATTTTTCGACTTGAAATTCTCTAGAATTTACAAATGAAGGAGAAAAAAGGAATATTAAAATATTTGTATCAATAAATACATTGTCTGATTCCTCTATATTGTATACGCTCGTAAAATTAATCATTTAAAATTTCTTTTTCTATTTTTTCACTTTTTATTACATCTTGAAAGTGATTTTTTGCTGTTGGGATAACCTTGTTTTTTAATAAATCAAAATCATTTTGATCCAAATTCTTATATTCAATAGCTTGATCTAAAATATCCCAATTATCAAATTTTTCATATTGCTTCCCAATCGCTTCATTTAGAAAATGAGAAATTAAAATGTCTATACCTTCAAAAGATATACAAACTCTTTCTTTACTCTTTAGTACCTTATAAACTTCATTAAACAATTTTACTCCGTCTTCTGTAGACATTGCTATTGTATTTTGTATAATATTCTTAACATTAAGTATTTGCATTGACTTCCTCCTTTAAAAAATAATATTTGTCCTTATTTGTGTCTAACTCGACACTAATTATTGTACCATCAAATGGCTTTTCTAAAACTTTACTTTGTTTTGTACTAAAGTATCCATCCCCAGATATAATCTCAATATCTCCATCACTAACTTTAATTAATTCCATTAACAAACTCAACCCTAGACCTCCACTACCAGTCGTTGAATGATTACCAACTAAAGCCCATTCAATCGCTTCTAATCCATTCAAAGGTTTAAATTTTTTAAATATTTTTTCTGAAAAGGACCTTTCTTCTATATGCTTTTTTAATAAATATTTATTGACATTTGATTTGATTGTTACACCGTTATCTACTATTGTAAAATTAAATTTATTATTTTTTGGATAAAATTGTCCTGAACAGAAAAAACCTAATGCACTTTGACTATGTCTAAATACATTTGAAAAAAGTTCAAAAAATTTTTGTAGAATTTTTTTTAATAGTATTGGAGATAAATTATCAATTTTTCCCATAAATTGTCTCATAAAATACGAATAAAACTTCTGTAAATCTAAACCATAATTTTCAATTGGAATGTTAGTATACCTGACCATAGTGTTATGTGTGTCTTTTCTATTTTTTGTATTACAAAATACTGTTAAAAATCCTATTTTAATCATAGAGTCCAAAACTTTTTTTTCAATAGGCTTTTTTATTTTAACGATAACTCCTCTTTTTTTTACAACCTCTATAGCCATTCCAATTATTGATAAATAATGATTACGAATAAATTTAGCTTTTATAAAATTTATAATCAGCTCTTCTTCCAACGAAGTATTTTTTATATCATTATAATATTTAACAGCATGTTGTAAAGTATTTATTTCTTCGATATAAATTTCCATAAATCAACCTTAATACATAAAAAAACATATTGTAACGAATTTTATTTTAATCTTTATCAAAAACCTACTTTTAGGAAAATATTTCTTTTAATCAATTAATAAACTTGCATAAAAATATATACTTTTTATGTATTTTTATATTAGACAGATATAATTTTCTACTTTTGAAAAATATTTAAAAAAATAAAGGGTATACCATGGATATACTCCATTATAACGAATGTAAGGGATTACTAGAAATAAAGGCTTAAATGTCAATATTGATACTAAACCAAATGAAATAGCTTTTTATGGAGACTTCTCATTAATGGAGTTAGTTTATTTTAAAGAAGAATTAGAAGTAGCATTAAGTGTTATAAATGAAGAAATAGAAAATAAACAAAAATAATATATAAATATATTTGTGAACTATCGTTCGCTTACTCATCCACGACTACGCCTCATTCAACTTAGACATTGATTTATTGCAGACAAAAAACTTTATCGTGAATTCTAATAATTATCAAAAATTAAAATTGATTAGTTTTACAAATAAAGGAATAGTATATTCTATGAAATGTTGAAATGGATTTTCTAAAAATAAAATGAATGGTGTTAGGCTCCAAATTTTATGAACATATGTCAAAACAATAATTATAAGTCCTATTGCCATAAGAGGGTTTCTATTGATTTTTTTAATTAAATAAAATCAAATCAAAATTAGCAATAAAAAAATTGTTGGCTTAAAAACTAATGCGATTAAAATAAATAACAAGCATATACAAAGGTAAAGTACCATTAGACTACTTATAATTCTAAATAAAAATAATCTATATCGTGGGATTAATGCAATTAACATACTTGACCATAATGCAACCCAATAGTTTAGATAACTAACGTTATTGAAATAAGAAATTAAAAATGCAAAACTAAAAAGCAACAATATATGAGTAATCAAAAAAGTGATAAGCCAAGATATTAATGCTTTGCCAAAATCATCCTTTCCCTCAAAAGCTATAATTGCTCCTTTATAAAATTGAGAGTGTAAAAATAACTGTGTAAACCCTAAAAAGTAGATTTATTTGATTTAATGCAAAATATGGGTTGGTAAAAAGTGCTTGAAAGTATGGTATATTGGTAGTAAACAAAGGTTTATTTAGAATGGATTGTAAAAAAGCTATAAAATATGTCCAAATTGCTATTCAAATAGCGTTATAAAATGGGGTAGAAGAAGAGGAATAAAAAGATATTTTTGTCACAGTTGTGATAGCTATTTCAGTTCCAAAAGAAGACCAAAACAACTACAAGAAATCATATTCAAAGAATACATATACAAGAGACAAACACTTCAAGATTTATCAGCTGAATATCATAAAAGTCTACCTTGGATAAAAAAGCAAATATTAGAGTATGAACCTGTTAAAAAAGTTAATGATCCAAGAGAAGTAATTTTAGTTTGTGATGCTACTTTTTATGGCAAAAGAAAAGATAAATTAGGCACTCTTGTTTTTAAAGATGCAGATAGTAAAGAGATACTTATTTGGAAACATATTCAAAGTGAAAAGATAGATGATTATAAATATCTTTTGCAAGAACTAATAAATTTAGGCTATAAGATAAAATCTATCACTATAGATGGCAAAAGAGGCTTATATAAAGCATTTGAAGATTATCCAGTGCAAATGTGTAACTTTCATCAGAAAAGAATCATACAGCGCTATATAACTAAACATCCAAAACTAGAAGCCAGCCAAGAACTAAAAGAAATAGTCTCTACTTTAACAAGAACGAGCGATATTAAATTCACTATAAAGCTTGATAATTGGTACGATAAATATAAAGATTTTTTAAACGAAAAAACTCTAAATGAAGATACTAAAAAAGAGTCTTTTACTCATGCTAGACTAGTAGCTGCTTATAAAAGTTTGAGGACTAATTTGCCTTATCTTTTTACATTTAAAAAGTACAAAAAAATCAAGATTCCAAACACAACTAATTGTTTAGATGATGGAGTATTCTCTCCTATGAAAATGTTGATAAAAATACATCGAGGGTTGAGTAAAAGTTTGAAGTTAAAAATTGTGGATTACTATCTCACAAACTATAAGAAAAATAAATGATTTACCAACCCGTTTTTTTCATTAACTCTGATATTTAGATAAAAGACTTTTTTATAATCTCAAAGTACTAATGGCAAGCTTATGGTAAGTATATATCGGTTTAAGACAACTCAACCATTTTTTAATGATTATTAAATATAATAAATAATATAATGAATAAATTTTTATATTTAATTAAGGGTGTGTATTTGTTAAAAACTATTATTATTGTTTGTTTCTCTTTTTCGTTACTATTTAGTCAAATAGATAACTCATTCAATGACTTTCAAGATGAATTTCCTATAAAAAAAGAAGTTGCATGGGATCCTCTTAAGGTGTACAATATTCCTATGACTCAGTTTAATGATTTTGTTTATATCCATATCATGGGACCTATTGCAAAAGGATATCGTTATTTAGTTTCTAAGCCTATTAGAGAAGGTGTTTCAAACGTTTTTTATAATATACAATTTCCTATAAGATTCACAAATAATCTTCTTCAATTTAAATTCAATAATGCTTTTGAAGAGACTAGTAGATTTGCCATAAACTCAACATATGGATTAGCTGGTTTTATTGACATAGCAAAAAGTGAAGCTGGATTAAAAAGACATGATGAAGATTTTGGGCAAACTTTAGGTTTTTATGGGATGGGTAATGATATACCCATAGTATTACCACTTTTGGGTCCATCAAACCTAAGAGATACTATAGGACTTGTTGGAGATACTTTTGTAAACCCAATCTATCATGCACAAAAAAGAGATTGGAATATTTTTGAAAATAACAAAGCATATATATTCATTAACACTTATAACATGGCTAATGAGTACTCTTTACATGTAGACGAATATGAAAACATAAGGAAAGATTCGGTAAACTTATATATACTATTAAAAAGTGTATATGAACAGCGTAGAGACGCTCTAATCGAGGAATAAAATGAAGAAAATTATATTATTGTTTTTTATCACTATGTCATTATGTGCAGTTGAAAAAGCAAATATTTCAACGACAATGAAAAACAAAATCAATGATGCAACATCAATAATCATACAAAAAAATTTAAATTTAAAAGAGAAAGCGACAAGAATATTTCCTATTTTTGAAGATATATTTGATTATAAACTTATGACCAAACTCTCTTTAGGAAAAGCTAACTGGGTAAAAATGACCCCTGAACAAAGAAATGAATTCAGTACAAAATTCATAACCCATCTTAAAAATTCTTACGTAGATAAAATAAGTCTATATACTGATGAAAAACTAAAAATACTCGAACTTAAAGAGATAAGTAAAAAAAAAGTTTGGCTTTTAACTCGGCTTATTGGTAGCAAAGATACTTATGATATCACATATAAATTTTACAAGTCAAAAGCAAATGGTTGGCTTATATATGATGTTGACATCATAGGTATTAGCCTTATTCAAATATATAGAGCACAATTTAACAATGTGCTTCAAAAAGAATCCTATGCAACACTTTTAAGTAAGCTTGATAAAAAACTCTAAATGATAAACTCTTTTTATAAAAATTTTCTTCTTTTAAATCCAATTAAAGTACTTTTTATAGTTGGGCTTATAGTTTTAATATTTGCCGTTGGAGCTACAAAACTGGAAATTGATGCATCAAGCAATACAATTTTGCTTGAAGATGATACTGATTTAATTTTTGCAAAAAAAGTAACAAAACAGTTTAAAACTCCAAATATCCTAGTAATTGCTTTTTCTCCAAAAGACTATCTTCTCTCCAAAAAAACTCTAAATACAATAAAAGATATGAGTTTAAAACTAGAGTCTTTAGATAAAATAGCCTCCATTACATCTATATTAAATGTACCGCTACTTCAAAGTTCAAACAAAGCAATAAAAGAACTTATATCTAACATTCCAACCCTTTCAAACTCTAATCTTGACATGTCTAAAGTAAAAAAAGAGTTTTTAAACAGCCCTATCTATAAAAATAATTTAGTAAGTACAGATTTTAAAACAACGGCTATTATTTTAAACCTAAAACCAGAAAATACCCTATCAAAAAAAGAACGTGATACATTAAGAGAAGAAAATCATATTTTTATTCAAGACATTAGAAACATACTAAAAGAGTATAAACATAGTGGAAAACTCTTTTTAGGTGGCGTCAACATGATAAGTGATGACTTAATAAGTTTTGTCAAAAATGATCTATTTATTTTTGGGTCTGCACTTTTAGTACTTCTTATCACGGTTCTTTGGATAACATTTAGAGAACTCAGATGGGTAATTTTACCCATAATTATATCGGCAAGTTCCATAGTTACTACTTCTGGTTTACTTGGGTTTTTTGGCTGGGAAGTTACTGTTATATCTTCTAACTTTATATCTTTACAGCTTATTATCACTCTAGCCATTGTACTTCATCTTATAGTCAGATATAGAGAATTAATTCACTCCTCTCCAAACAGCACACAACAAGATCTTGTCCTTGAAACCATGATGTCAAAACTTTCGCCATCATTTTTTGCCATACTTACAACTATAGTTGGGTTTGCTTCACTTATGTTCTCAAATATCCTGCCAATCATAAATCTAGGTTGGATGATGAGTAGTGGCATAGCAATATCGCTTGTGTTATCTTTTTTAATATTTCCAGCTACTTTAGTTATGCTTCCTAAATCAAAAATAGATATAAAAAACAAAAATAGATTCTCACCTACGAAAACTATGTCAAACTGGGTGGAGCATAATGGAAAAATAATTCTTTTTATATCACTTTTAATAACTCTTTTTAGTCTAAGTGGTGCAACTAAACTCATAGTTGAAAACAGTTTTATCAACTATTTTAGACCCTCAACAGAGATATACAAAGGTATGCAGGTAATAGATGAACAACTTGGTGGAACTACTCCACTTGATGTAATCCTCAAATTCAAAAACACTAAGACAATAGCAATAAATAACAATGACAATGACGAGTTCAGTGACTTCGACGATGAATTTGATCAAGAACAAAATGAGAGTCAATACTGGTTCACACCAGAAAAAATGCAGCTTATTCTAAAAATACATAACTATCTTGAAAACAAGACAGAAATAGGCAATATCCAATCACTAGCAACCATACTTAACCTTGGTAAATCACTAAACAATGGAAAAGTGTTAGATAACTTTGCTTTGGCACTTCTCTATAATAAACTTCCTCAAGAATTTAAAAAAATCATAATTGATCCATATCTAAACATCGAAAAAAATAAAGTTAGATTTGCAACAAGAATTATTGATTCAAACCCTAAACTTAGGCGTGATGAGTTTATTAAAGAGATAAATAGAGACCTTAAAAAAATAATAAATCCACAAACTGCATCTTTTAGACAATCACACCTTATGATACTCTATAACAACATGCTCCAATCTCTATTTGAATCGCAAATAGTTACTCTTGGCTTTGTGTTAGTTCTTCTTTTTATAATGTTTTTGCTTATATTTCGTAGCTTTAAAGTTGCACTCATAGCTATCATTACAAATGCTATATCCATAAGTGTAATTTTTGGTTTTATGGGTTGGTTTAATATACCACTTGATTTGATGACTATTACAATTGCCGCTATTAGTTTAGGAATTGGTGTTGATGATACTATCCATTATATACACCGTTTTTATGAAGAGTTAAAGGAAGATGGTGATTTTATAAAAGCTATGCACCGTTCGCACAATAGCGTTGGGTATGCAATGTACTACACCTCTTTTGCTATTATGCTTGGTTTTTCTATTCTAGTTTTATCGAACTTTACACCAACAATATATTTTGGTTTTTTAACTATGATAGCAATGATAATGGCACTATTAGGTGCCTTATTACTACTACCTAGACTTTTGTTAATCTTTAAGCCTCAAATTAAGAGTTAATTTTTTCTTTAATCACTCTTGCTAAACTTGAAATCTTAACTATTTTTTGTGAGTCACTTAGTGACTCATCAAGAAGTATTTTTACAAAAGCACTACCTACAATAACTCCATCAACGCCTTTTGCTTTTTCTTGTGCAGTTTTTTCATCTACTCCAAAACCAACATAAACAGGAGTTGAGCTAAACTCTCTTATGCTTGTAATAGTTTTACTTAAATCTTCACTTTTACCACTTCCAGTGATACCAGCATATGCTACAAGGTAGATAAATTTACTACTTTTTGCTACTACTGCTTTAATTCTCTCATGTGAATCAGTAGGAGCAACAAAAGATATAAGAGATACATCTCTCTCTTTCATAGCTTTAATATAAATAGAGGCTTCTTCATGAGGAAGGTCTGGTATGATAAATCCACTAACACCATACTCTTGTGCCTTTTGACTAAATATATCCATTCCTTTGTGGTAAAAAGGATTAAAATATCCCATCCATAAAGTATCTATCTCTTTAGCTATCTGCTTTGATATATCAAAAAGATGTTCTATTTTAAAACCATTATGTAGTGCTTTTAGATTAGCTTGTTCTATAATAGGACCATCTGCTACAGGGTCTGAAAAAGGGATACCAAGTTCAAGTGAATCCACACCAACTTCTTTAAGTGAAAGTGCTAAATCAACCGTAAAATTATTGTCTGGGAATCCAGCAGTTATATATGCTACTAATTTTTTCATTTTATTCTTTTATTTTTAATGTATTTCTAAATGTATTGGAATTTTTATAATTAGAGGTTCAAGCATACCAAAATACTCATCATCCTCTTCTATGTTCATTCTATATCTGTCAAACTGATCGCTTACTAAAAGTAACCAATCTATAAACTCATCAGTAGCAGGACCTTTTAAAATCCTAGCTTCTTCTGCAACATCTTCACAAAGAGTCGCTAGTTTAATAATAGGCTCAAGTTTTAAAAAACCTGCTGCAGATTTCAAGTTGTGAAAAATTCTAAAAAGTTCACCCACATTGTTTTCGTATAGTTCTTCTTTTTCAAGACCTATAATGAGTGGTTCCATAGACTCACACATAATTGCGTAGTGAGAAATAAAATCTTCTACAATTTCTAAATCAAAATCAACTTCTAATTGTGAAAATAGTCCCATAAATTTCCTTTAATTAGAATCATACCATCTTTTAGATAAAATTTTATTTTAAAGGAATAAAATGCAAAATATTGGTACTATTAAAAAAGCTAAAGGGAAGACTCCTTTAACAGTTATCACTGCCTATGACTCTCTTTTTGCCTCAATGTTTAATAAAAAAACAGATATGATTTTAGTGGGTGATAGCTTAAATATGAGTTTTAACAATAAACCAGATACTCTAAGTGCCTCACTAGAAATAATGATTTACCATACGAATGCAGTATGTAAAGGTGCTCCTGATACATTTACCATCTGTGATATGCCTTTTGGAACATATACTGATGAAAAAATGGCTCTAAAAAATGCTTCAAGAGTCTATCAAGAGACTCCTGCTCATGCTGTTAAGATAGAAGGTGGTATTGAGAGAGCTCACATCATAAAAGCACTTACAAATAACTCTATTGCCGTTATGGGACATATAGGACTTATGCCACAATATGTACGAAGTGAAGGTGGCTATAAAGTTCGTGGAAAAAATGAAGAAGATACTCTACAACTCATAGCTGATGCCAAAGCAGTTGAAAAAGCAGGTGCTTTTGCTATGGTAATTGAGGGAGTAAAAACAGATGCCGCAAAAAGAATTAGTGAAGCAATCTCTATCCCTACTATTGGTATAGGCGCAGGAAAAGATACCGATGGACAAGTATTAGTTTGGAGTGATATGTTAGGATTCTTTCAAGAATTTCAACCAAAATTTGTAAAAAAGTATCTTAATGGAAGCGAAATAGTAAAAAATGCAGTTGATGAATATGTTAAAGATGTTCAAACTAGAAAATTTCCAGCAGAGAAACATACTTATTAATGGAACGTATAGTAGAAATTGATAAGGTAAGTTTTGAAAATGAATACGAAACTTCTTTGCGCCCTACTTCATGGGAAGATTATATAGGGCAAGAGAAAATAAAAAAGAATCTTCAAGTTTTCATAAAGGCTTCAAAAAAACGTCAAGAGGCACTTGATCATGTTCTGTTTTTTGGACCTCCTGGACTTGGTAAAACCACTCTTGCATATATAATAGCAAATGAGATGGAAGCCAATGTAAAAATGACAGCAGCACCTATGATAGAAAAAAGTGGTGATTTAGCTGCAATATTGACTAACCTAGAAGAAGGAGATGTACTTTTTATAGATGAAATTCATAGACTCTCACCTGCAATTGAAGAGATTCTCTACCCAGCTATGGAAGACTTTCGTCTTGATATCATCATAGGCAGTGGACCTGCGGCTCAAACTATTAAAATAGACTTACCAAGATTTACTCTTATAGGAGCTACAACAAGAGCTGGTATGATAAGCTCACCTCTTAGAGATAGATTTGGTATGCACTTTAGATTGCAGTTTTACAATCAAAAAGAACTTGGACTAATTATCACAAAAGCTTCAAAAAAACTAGAAAAAGATTGTAATAAAGAAGCTTCTTTAGAGATAGCAAAACGTTCTAGAGGGACACCACGAATAGCACTTAGATTGTTAAAACGTATAAGAGATTATGCCGATGTAGAAGATGAAGAAATTATAGCAATTGAAAGAGCAAAATACGGATTAAACGAACTTGGAGTAAATGACTTAGGATTTGACGAGCTGGATTTACGCTTTTTAGAAGTTCTAATCACAGCAAAAGGAAGACCAATGGGACTCAGTACTATCGCTGCAGCTTTGAGTGAAGATGAAGGAACAGTAGAAGATGTGATTGAGCCTTACCTTATAGCAAAAGGCTATATTGAAAGAACTGCACGAGGCCGCATAGCAACACCAAAATCTTATGAAGTTTTTAGACTCACTCACATAAATTTAGATATAAGCTTATTTGAAAATGAATAGTAGTAAACTGTTTTTTGGAGCCATTTTTTTAATAGTACTATATTGGATACTTCGTTTATATGAGCCATTTTTACTTACTCTTGCCATAGCTTCACTACTTTCAATAGCAACATATAGTATAAACATAAAGCTATTACATGTAACAAAGAATAGAGTCATTGCAGCACTTCTTTCAACGCTTCTTTTATCAGTTCTGTTTTTTGGACCTATTGTTTATATTATCACCTCCATAGGAACAACTGTTAATAACTTTGACCATACAATGATAGACAAAACTGTTACATATATCTCATCTTTGAATTATCAATTACCTGATACTATATCTTTTTTAAAACCAAAAATAGATGATTTTTTTCAAAATTTTGATTTAGCAAATTTAACAAAAAATACTTTCTCTTACGCTGCATTTATAGGAAAAAATAGTGCAAATTTCTTAAAAGATATGTTTTTGATAATAGTATTTTTCTTTTTTTCAAACTTATACGGAAAAGAGCTAGTGCATTATGCAAAAAATCTAACTCCACTAGAGAACAAAGAAATTGACTTAGTCTTTGGAGAAGTAGCCAATGTAATGAGCGTTCTTTTTTACTCTATCTTAGTTACAGCCATATTTGAAGGAGCACTATTTTCTATAATAGGTATACTCTTTGGTTATGATGGTTTGCTTCTTGGAATTTTATATGGTTTTGCGTCACTAATACCTGTCATTGGTGGAGCTTTAATGTGGATTCCAATTTGTACTTATGAACTAGCTCGTGGTAATGTTTTAGAAGCCGTCATAATAGCTTCATACTCTATCATAGTTATTTCTATCATAGCAGATACTTTTATAAAACCACTTATCATAAAATACATCAACACTTTTTCAAAAGTTCCAACGAAAATAAATGAACTGCTTATCTTCTTCGCTATCATTGCAGGACTTTCAACTTTTGGTTTTTGGGGTATGATTCTAGGACCAGCGATCACTGCCCTTTTTATATCAATATTAAAACTATATGAACTTTTGAAAAATCGTGACTACATGTAAAGGCTAAATTTCCTTTACATGTAAAGCTAAAATTTCTATTGTTTTATTGTGTCTTGCTTCTCTTTTTTGAATAAAACCATGTCTGTCTTCATTAATGAGCTTAAACTCTTTAATAAGTCTGTCATAATTTTTATTTAAAAAGGTATTGTTTGTATTCATCATGTTTGAGAGTTCATAAAGATGAAAACTTATTTTCAGTCTCTCTTTTATCTCTTCAAGTTTTGGTTGATATAGAGTGAATTTTGTAGGATTTTCTTCATGTAGCTTTATGGACTGTCCTATCTTTTTTTCTAAAAATCCTACACAAACTTGAGTAGCATTTTGGTAGTTAAAACTTACAGCTGAGCTCAAATGATTGAACTCTGAGCTTATTTTTGCGTACGAAGAGTGCATCTCATCACTAAAAGGTTTTAATATGTTTTCGTATGCTTTAGAGGCAAATTTTCTAATATTTGCAAATTCAATATCTGAGTGCATATCTTCAGACTTTCGTATAAACTCATAAGGATTTTGCCATTTTCTTATCTTCTTTTTAAGAAAGTCATAGACTAAAGCGTTATTTTCATTCACTTCATCTTGAATCTCTTTTAGATTTCTAACATACTTTTTAAACATTTTACCGACAACATCATCATCATAAAAAAGATGCTTGTATATTAAATCAGAATCTATTTTAGAAGCTTTATACTCGACTGCTTCATAAGTCTCTGTTTTACTCAAAAATCTAGATTTTTGCTTAGCATATCTAGTCTTTGTGGTTGTTTCTATATGATTGTAAATGTCATTTGCTATAGTGTCTATTATCTCTTCAATTCTACTATAGGCATCTTTTAGCTTTTTTGTAAATCTTATTTTAAGTTCACTAAACTTTGCATCGGCCTCTTGCTCAAAACTACTAAGCTCATTTGAGAGTTCATCATATATTTTTAAAAAAAGTTCATGCTGTTTTATAAGTGAGTTACTTATGGCAGTAATATCTTTTTTTATAGCAAACTCTTTTGAACTATTGGCTATAGGTCTAATTTCGGCATTAATAAAATCTAAAACCGACTCTATATTTGACTCTTTTAAAAGTTCTATATTTTTATTTAAATCACTACTTAATATTGTATTTACATCTTTTTGATAACTCTCATATGAACTTTTTATATCTTTTAAACTATTAGATTTTATATCTTTCGATAAACCAATCAAAAACTCTTCTAATTCTTCTTCAATAAGAACATTTTTATCATGTCTTCGTGATTCAAGAGCTTGTTTAGCGGAGATTGGTATAACCTCACTAAAAAATTCTACAAAACTCTTCTTTACATATTTAGTTGTCTGTTCTACTTGTTCTTTTGAGAACTTGTCTTTTTGATTTAAAACACACAGTGATTTGTTTTGATACTCGTTTAAATACTCTTCTAATACTTTTGCTTCACTCAATTTTCCAGCGTTATCAATAAGAGAAAGCCAAATAATTCCATCTACTTCTTTAAGTACTTTTTGTGTTGTTGTAGTATCTGTAATTGCCTGTGAATTAAGTCCAGGAGTATCCACAAACTCAACTTCTTTTAAAAGTGAAAGAGGCACATAAAGCGTAAGAAACTCTATCTCTTCAACCTCACCTCTTTGATCTGTAAACTTTGCAATATGCTCTACACTTTGAAACTCTTCTCTTCCATCTTTGTAGGTAATTTTTATCTTAAGCTCATCGCCATATTTAATGTAATTTACTTTTGAAGTTACTGGAGTAATTCCTGTTGGAAGTATATTTTTTGAAAGTAATGCATTTAAAAATGTTGATTTACCACTAGAAAACTGTCCTGTAATCGCTACTTTCATTGGCTCTTTTGCTCTTACATGTAAAGAAGAAAGTTTTTCCACTAACTCTTTAGAAGCTGACATATTTTCACCCAATAGTGTATACTGAGTTTTTTTGATAAGCCCTAAAAGACTCTCATCAAAAGCAGGAATCTCTTTTGTAAACTTCTGTTTATATGAAACTATAAAAGAATCTAATATGCTCATAAATTTCCCTCAACTTTCGTTAAAACTTGTAGTTTTAGCTCTATCTCTTCAAGCCTTGAAGAAGCATCAAATGATCTATCTTCTGCTCTTTTTTGTGCAATTTCTAAAATATCTTCTTTTGATTTCATTTCAAACTCAATAGCCTCAACAGGAGCTTTGCACTCCAATTCAAATTCATCTACTAACTCTTGATTAATCTTTTTTGTTTTTAAACTAAATTTTTGATAAAGTTCATCCAAAGCACTTTGAAAATGTAACTCTAAGTTTACCGATAAACCATCTATGTCTTTTTTAGAAAAAGTTTTTATAGACCCATTTACCTTTGCAATAAGAACAGCATTCGAATTTAGTAAATTTAAATCACCAAAGTGTTTCTCAAAAAACTCTTTTGCATCACTTGTTTTATTATCAAGCTTCATAAAACCACTAAAATCTCGACTTATTTTTTCAAATGAACTCTCAATCTTCTTTGAAAATTGATATCTATAATCTCTTAATAACTCTATAAAACCGTCTTTCAAAGCTGTTTCAATAATATATGATATTCTCTTCTCTTCTGGTTTTTTCTTATTTTTTCTTATCTCATAAGAGACATCGTCAAGCACTCTTCTTTTTACAACTGCTTGAAGTGATAAAAACTTATTTTTAGAAAAATTTTCTAGTGTTGAAAAATAGCCTATTAGTTCCTCTTTTTCATCTAAGATTTTCTCATTTAGTTTTTTGATTTGTTCATTTATTTCTAGTATCTCTTTTTTGTATTTTTCATGCTCATTTTTAATTTCACTTGCACTTTTACCTAAAAGATTTTTCTCTACATGTAAAGAATTCTCTGTTGTTTTTATGATTTGAATTAACTCTTTTTTACTTGCTTCAACTATCAATTGTATTTTTTCTGATTTATCACCAAATAAAATGTCTTCTAAATACTCTTCAACACTTAAAATACCTGTTTTTTCTAACGGGTAATTACTATCACCCTTGCCTATTCTGTGATTTAAAGCTTGAAGTCCAGCTATTGGTATAAAGTCTATTTTTTCTATAATGCTATCAAAACTATTTTGTTTATTCAGACTCTGTAATTTTGCTTTTATACTTGATTTTGTATATTCTATTACCTCTTTAAGTTCACTCTCACCTACGGTATCAATCCTAGTTATAACCACTAAAAGTCTTGCAACATTTTGATAAAGTAATGTATCAGTTATAAACTCTATATCTTTCTCAGTTGCTGATTGATTTACATTCATAAGATGCATCATCAAATCACACCCAGAAACATAGCTTTTTGTTATCTCTTCACGCTGAATTACAGGGTCATCAAGTCCTGGAGTATCAACTATCTCGACTCCATTTTCAACAAACTTCAAATCTGTATAAAGTTCTACACTTTTAACAAGATTACACTTTTTATCAGAATGCTCTGCCGATGTAAAAGATGGGAGTTCATCTATGCTAATCTCATAACTTCTACCATCAGTAGTTATATACTCACTTAATTTATCTCCAAAATGTTCTTTAGTCTCTTTAATAAATGGTTTCATATTTTCTAAAACTTCACTACTAGTTTCTATTGATTTCCACTCATTTTTATTCCAAAAATTCACTTTTGCACTTGGTTCTTTGGCATATTTTATAAGTGTCAAGTTTGCAGTCTCTGGAATAACCGAAGTACCAAGGATTTCTTTGCCTAAAAGGGCATTTAACATTGTGGATTTACCAGCATTCATAACGCCTGTTATACCAATAGAAAATTTTTGATTTTTGATTTTTTCTGGAATAAGCTCAAGTTTATCACGTAAGGTTTTGTCTTCAACTGATTTTTTAAGATTTTCTATTGCTGTAGAAAAAAGATTTATTGCACTCTCATAGAAGTTTGAACCATCTTTTGCTTTTGTTACATGTAAAGGCTCAATACTCACTTTTTTCTCTTCAATCAAAGCTAATAGACTAATAAGTTTACGAGCTTTTTCGTAACCAATAACATCTTTTTTTCTAAGCTTGTCAAATCTTTGTTGAATCTCTTTATTAAGTTTTATATTACCTTGAGTATTTAAAAAGAAAAGTAACTCTTTTTGCAAAAATTGAACTCTTTTTTTATCCCATTCATTAAGACCTGAAAGAAATTGTATTGCAACTCTCGCTTCTTTTATCTCTTTAAGTTTTTCTAAATTAGCTTGTGAAACAATCAGCATTATCGAAGCATAATCACAAAATGCTTCATAATCGTTTTTCAATACAGATTGTAAAAAATTATTTATATCCCCACTACTAGAAAATAGTCTTTTTGCATCTTCTTTCCAAATTAGAAGAAAAAAATCGTTCATTATATGCATATATTTTATTCCATTATTATTTATTCCAACTGCAAGATTGAAAAAGTTTTTTAATGCCTAAATTGATGGCAAAAATTTATTATTGTCCAAATACTCGTCATAATTATAACAAAAACTTCTAAAGCTATTGCCAATATGTCATTTTATCACGCTAAAAGTATACTTGAAATAATGTTTAAAAGAGGTTTGAGGATGATACTAAAAGCTCACCCTCAAAAAAGTTTAACGTACTGCTACTAATTTACGTCTCATATAAGCAATTTTATTTTGTAATGGTAGGTGTTTAGGACAATTGTCTTCACAAGCTAGAAGACTCATACATCCAAAAATACCATCATCATCACCAACTAACTCAAAGAAGTCTTCATCAGTTCTGTTGTCATGAGGATCCATCTGAAATCTTGCAACTCTGTTAAGTCCAACAGCACCAATAAAATTTGGTCTCATAAGTTTTGTTCCACAAGCCGCAACACAAATACCACACTCAATACAACGATCAAGCTCAAACGTCTCTTCTGCAACTATTGGCTCAATTGGAGCCTCAAGTTTAGAAATATCAACTTTTTCAGTTGTATGAATCCAACTCTCAACTCTCTTACTCATATCATTCATCCAGTTTCCTGTGTCAACTGAAAGATCTTTTATAAGTTTAAAAGCTGGCATAGGAAAAAGTTCCAATATACCATCTTCAAAATTTTTAGTAAGAGTTCTACAAGCAAGTTGAGGTTTACCGTTTACCATCATTCCACAACTTCCACAAATTCCTGCACGACAAACAAAGTCAAATGATAAATCAGCATCCAGTTCTTCACGGATTTTTGTTAAAGCAATAAATAGAGTCATTCCATCTGTCTCTTCTAACTTATACTCCACCATATGTGGCTTAGAAACTTTTGAGTTTGGATTGTATTTTAATGCTTTTATAGTTATTGTTCTACTCATTTTGAATCTCCAAGTCTCTCATTTTTTGCTTTGTAATATGGTTGCAGATCAAACGGCATGAGTGCATTTTGAATCTCATGTCTATCTTTACCATCTGCTTCCATATCTTCACGGATTTTATCTACTTCTTCTTGACGTTTAAGGCTGATTTCATTTTCTATCATCATGCCCTTGGCACCATAACCACGAAATGCTGGAGGTATTTCCATTTTCATAATGTCTAAGTCTTCATAACTTAAAGTTGGAAGTGTATCGCCCGTATTCCAAGTTGCAAGAGTTCTTTTTAACCAGTTTGCATCATCACGCTTAAGGAAATCTTCTCTATAGTGTGCTCCACGACTCTCTGTTCTCTCACGCGCACCCAAAGCAACACAAAGAGCAAGTTTTAACATCATTGGAACTCTGTAAGCTTCTTCAAGTTCTGGGTTAGCAGAAAGTGTTTTTGATTTTACTTTTACATCAAGTGATTTTTTGTAAAGCTCTTCAAGTTTATTTACAGCTTCTTTAAGACCCTCAGCGTCACGGAAAATTGCAACTTTATCCCACATAATAGCTTTCATCTCATTTTTGATTTTAAATACATCATATGTTCCCTCTTTTGCAAGAAGTTCTTCCATATAAGCAGCTTTATCATCAACAGCATTTTGCAATGTTTTTGAGCTTATATCTATATCGTTTGCTCCACAATAATCAGCAAAATAATTACCAACAATCATACCTGCTACAACAGTCTCACTTACTGAGTTACCACCGAGTCTATTAAACCCGTGCATATCCCAACAAGATGCTTCTCCAGCACAAAAAAGACCTTGAAGTTTTTGAGATTCTCCTGTTGGTTTAGTTCTAATTCCACCCATAGAGTAGTGTTGCATAGGAAGAACTGGTGCCCAACCTTTTGGACCTTCATCAGCAGGATCTATTCCATTAAATATCTCACATATTTCTTGAACATCTCTTAAGTTTTTTTCAATATGCTCACGTCCTAGAATAGAAATATCTAACCACAAGTGATCACCATAAGGAGATTTAACACCCTTGCCATTTCTGATATGCTCTAGCATTCTTCTTGAAACAACGTCACGAGAAGCAAGCTCTTTTTTCTCTGGTTCATAATCTGGCATAAATCTATAACCATCAACATCTCTTAAAATTCCACCATCTCCACGACAGCCCTCTGTTAGAAGAATACCTGAAGGCACAATTGGAGTTGGATGAAATTGAACAGCTTCCATATTACCTAGAGTTGCTACTCCAGTCTCAAGTGCAATTGCTGCACCTGTTCCTTCACATACAACTGCATTTGTTGTTTGCTTATAAATCTTACCATATCCACCAGTCGCTATCAATGTTCCTTTTGCAACATAAGCACAAAGCTCACCAGTTACTAGGTCTCTGACTATTGCTCCGTAACAACGGTTATTTTCATGAATAAGTGAAATTGCTTCTTTTCTGTCTTCTATATTTACATTATGTTTTAGAGCTTCATTTGCTACACCAAAAAGCATTGTGTGTCCTGTTGCATCTGCTGTGTAACAAGTTCTCCACTTTTTAGTACCACCAAAGTCACGAGAGTGAATCATACCATGAACTTCGTCATCTTCAGTAATAGTAACTCTCTCTGCATTCATAACAGCTTCTCTAGGACCTTTTGAAATTCTTGTCCAAGGCACACCCCAAGCAGCTAATTCTCTAATTGCTTTTGGTGCAGTTGTAACAAACATACGAGCCACTTCTTGATCACAGCCCCAGTCACTTCCTTTTACAGTATCTGCAAAGTGAACATCTTCGTTGTCACCTCTACTCATTTTTGAATTACCCAAACTAGCTTGCATACCACCTTGGGCTGCCGCTGAGTGAGAACGCTTAACAGGTATAAGAGATAAAACTGTTGTACTTAAACCTTTTGTTTGAGAAGCAACTGCGGCTCTAAGTCCTGCAAGTCCTCCACCTATAACTAATGCATCACAATACTTTACATTCATGATTTTACCCCAACATTCATATGTGTTATTACCATAGCTGATGGATGATATCTCTCACCAGCATTATCTCTATGATCTAATCCTATTTTAAAATAAGCCGCCATTGTTAAAAAGCCCAATGCTAAAAAGAAAACAGTTATTGCCCACTTTACTTTCTTCAAGTTTTTTCTTGTAACTTTTGCATCACTTCCTTCAAACCAACCCCACTTAACACAGAGACGATAAAGTCCAATTCCACCATGAAATTCAACTGATAAAAGAAGAAGTATATAAAATGGCCACAAAAGTAACATTCTATCACCAGAACCATAAGGATCGATTGTCCCAGGTTGAGTTAACATCAAGAATAGGTGAGCAGAACCCAAAAAGAACATTGCAAAACCAGTTACAGCTTGGATAAACCAAAGAGTAGTATCTTCATGTTTCATCATTTTCATATGAGTTCTATAAACTTGCCATTGTCTAAAACTTGTTGGTAATTTTCTCATACCCATCGCAGCATGCACGATAAACACAATAAAAACGAAAAAAACCACTCCTGAGACCAAGATTGGTCTTGGTTCATTCAAAAACGCACTACCCTCAAAAAACTTTGCTACTGCATACATAGCATCTTTGCTTATTAAGATAGTCGATACAAAGAACATATGTCCCCACATAAACAGGCCTAAAAATAGTCCTGTCGCACTTTGAACAAAATCGAGTTTGGCTGGTAGCCTACTCTTCTTGCCCTCCACAGATTTTCCTAAAAAACCTTCGATAAGGTCACTCACTGTCGCATCCTTTTTGTGGTTTCCCGTGCTTACACACAGGTGATTAAAGTATCATACTACTTTTCGTATTAAACTTAAGTTACGTTAAAATGGTACATACTTTATAAAAACTAAAAGAAAGTATATCAAATATAAATGAGATAAAAAAGACTTTTTTTAACTCTTGAAATTAATTTTTTTATTTGTTCTGTCTTTTATATAGATATAAATATAAGATAAATGAAACTAAAAACATAAGAGATGAAAGTGCCTGTCCTTTTGTCATCCAATCACCGTATACAAACCCTATCTGAAAATCAGGTGCTCTCCAGAACTCTGCAATAAATCTTGCAACTGAATACAGACCACCATAAAGAGCTATTAACTCTCCTGAAAATCTTTTTCTAGTTCTGTACATGTAAAGGATAACAAAAACAACTATACCTTCAAGAAATGCTTCATAAAGCTGTGAGGGGTGTCTTAATACACCATCAACATAAATACCCCAACTTACTTCCGTATAACGTCCTACAAGTTCTTGATTTAAAAAGTTTCCAATGCGTCCAAATACATAACCAACAGGAACACTCAAGGCTACTAAATCTAAAAGTCCCCAAATATCTGTTTTTTTATGTCTATACTTAAATGCAAAAGTAGCAAGTAAAAACCCAATTATTGCTCCATGATAACTCATACCACGAATACCAACAAAGGTTCCATCCATAAAAGGATTAAACATCTGCCAAGGATTCATTAAATAGTAAGATGTATGTGTATCGTAAAAAAGTATATAACCAATACGAGCCCCTAAAATAACCCCCACTTCTATCCATATAAAATAGTTATCTAAAAGTGTATCAGTTATAGGCAGCTTATCTCTTTTCATAATCCACTTAGCAGTTCCAAGTGCTGTCAAAAGTGCAAGCACATACATAATTCCATACCAATGAATTGATATAAAACCTAAGTCAAAGGCTATAGGGTTGAAGTTGCTGTATATGTTATTCCAAAATGTCATTTAGTTTTTTCCTTTACATGTAAAGCTTTATTTTTTATATAAACTTCACAATCTTGCTTTGTTTTTTCTAAATTAATACTTTCTACTATATAAGCTAAACTCTTATATGTAAAATTACTATCTTTTATTTTTACTTGTTTGGTATTATATGCTGTTATATATGGTGAGTTTCTTATAAATTCATATGTGATATTTTTTTTTGATTTATCTTCCATAATATTTCTGCAAAATTGCTCATATGCTTTACTTTTTTCATCTTTTTTTATATATTGTTTTGATAAATTTAAATCATACATGTATTCGTAAGATTTATCATGTCCTACTAAAATATAATATTTTTCATTTTCAATAGCTATTTTAGGATATCCTACTTTATTTAAATACTCATAATATAGATAATCTGGTTGATATTTATCAGCTCTAAAAGGTTTCAATTTTAATGCTACATCATAAGTTATATGTGCAAATGGAAAAAATAACAATAATAGATATATAAGAATAATACATATTAAAATAGTATTTATACATGCATTATATAAATATTTCATAAACCCAATCTCTTTTTGATCAAAATAAATCGTAGGTTTTTTCATATATTTTAAAATTATGATAGCTATCAATTTAAAAAACAAAAAGACTAATAAATAAAATAGAAATACCATTAAAGATAAATTAATTATTAAGAGTATTGGTCCTGATAGATAATAAAGCATTATAGACAGCAATTCTTGCATAGCAATATTTATAGTAGTAAGTGGTATCCCAATATCAGATAATGCAGAATAAAAAAAAGCAGAATAAATAGCAAAAAGAAAAATTAATAAGCTCTTATAATAATTCTTTAAAAAAGACTTTAGCTTAAAAAAAATTTTACTTAGTAATCCTTCCTCTTTTAATTCTTCTCTTAACTTATACCAATTTATTTTAAATATATTAAAATCTTTAAGTATCTGTTTTTCATTACTTATGGGTAAATAATAAAACTCTATTTTTTTTCTTAAAGAATTCTTATTAGAATTTAATTTTTGTATAAATTCATTTAAATTAAAAGTTTTTTTTGAAAAACGCTCTCTTACTTCTAAGATTTCATTATCTTTTAGATCATAAACTATACAAAAGATAAAATGCTTATCAAATTTAGTATTTTTACTTTTATAATGATTAAATTTATTAAGTTTTAATTCATCTATTTTCATAACATCTAATCAATTAGTTTTTGAAGTTGTTTTTTTAACTTTGGTAAATGCTCTTTTATAATACTCCAAATCTCAACAGAGTCAATTCCGAAATAATCATGAGCAACTATATTTCTAAAATCTTTTATCTCTTGCCAAGGTATATGGATGTATTCTTCTTTAAATGAATCTTCAAGTTTTACTATCATCTCACCTATAACAACAAACTGCATCATAGTAGCATCAAAATTCATCTCATGGTGAAAAAAATCATCATCGTTTTTAAAATCTTTACTATAGTTTTCTATCTTTTCTATTGCTTCTAAAATAGCTCTACATGTAAAGATATTATTCGACATATATTGCGTCTCTTAAAATTGCATCTTTTGCAAAAGGTTTGAGGCATTTTTCATTTGCAATATCTACTTTTCTATGAAAATAATCTTGTAGGAGTTTTTTAAATTCTCTTTTTTTTGTATACACATCACCAGGATTTTTTACATAAGTAATCAAAATATCTATATCGCTATCTTCAGTCGCTTTGTCTTTTGCGAATGAACCAAACAGAGCAATATTATCAAGTCCAAATCTATTTTGAAACTCTTTTTTATGGATTTTTATAAATGATAATATATCTTGTTTGTCCATCTTTTATCCTTTACATGTAGTATATCAAATTATACTCTACTTTAGCACATCCAAATTCGGCTCTTTTGCGTGTTTCATTAGCACATAAACAACAACTGCAAATAGTACCAACATAAACGAAGTAAAGTAGATTGGTATATCTTTTAATACAACAAAGGTAACTATCAAGATAGAGAGCAAAGTTGGTGCTTCGTTATAAGCTCTAAAGAATTTACCACTTTTTGTGCAAGTTCCTTTTAATAGTTGTTTTCTATATATTTCCATTGAGTGGTCATAAGCAATTAGTACTAAAAGTAAAAATAATTTTGCGTATATCCAAAGTCCTGTATCGAAAAGAGTTGGATTTAATACAAGCATAAGAGCTCCACTTGCAACACTTGCCAACATTGCTGGAAATCCTATATACTTATATAGTTTAAACTCTTGAATTTCGACCACTTCTACAAATTGTGACTTGTCCATATGCTCTACATGGTAAACGAAAAGTCTTGGCAAATAGAATAGAACTGCCATCCATGACATAAAAGAGACAATGTGAAATACAAGTATATACATATAATATTCCACTAATTCTCCCTTAGAGCTTGAGCTATAAGCTCAACTGGGTTTTTAAATACTACTTCTACTTTTGAAAGGTGCATTGAATTTCCTATTTGCATTCTACAAGCACTACACTCTGCACTTACAATATCTGCTTTAGTCTCTTTTATCATTGCTGCTTTTGGTAATCCTGCGGCTACTACAAAATCATATTTTTCTATTTGCAAGGTAACTCCACCAAAACCACAACAGCGATTTGGGTCACTCATCTCTTTTATCATATAATTTTGACCTATTAAATCACGTGGCTCTTTAAAAACACCCTGCATTTTTCTAGCATGACAAGGGTCATGGTAAGTCACGAGTACATCAAGTCTTTTTTTACTTTTTAGTAACTCTTTTAATTTTGTATTTTTTGAAAGATACTCTGTTGCCATATGTATTTTTGGTTTAATTGCTATTGCTCTTTTTTTCCACTCTGGTTGGTCATGAAAAAAATGTGCATAGTCCTCTTTTATCATAGCACTACAAGTTGCTTCTGGTATTATGATAGCATCAAGCTCATCTTGAAAACTCTCAATATATTCAATGTTAAACTTTGCTAAAGTATCTACACTGTCAAAATCACCTGTGAAATACGAAGGTGCACCACAACATTTTTGTTGTTTAATCAAATAAGCATCTATTTCAAGTGCTTCTAATATCTCCAAAAGTGACTTACCTATATCGGTATACATATAATTACCAAGACAGCCAATAAAAATTCCAACTTTCCCTTTTCCACCATTTTTAATAACATCTGGATAAGAGTTTAAAAAACTCTTTTTTGCCAAACTTGGAAAAAGTCTATCGTACTTAATAAGAGGAAAATTTCTCAAGAACATTGATTTTCTTTTATCATCTTTTTTAAATGCACAGGTTTGGAAAACAAAACCAAATTTTGCCGCAATATCCATAATATTACGATTGCGTAGTAGAAAAAATGCAAGGCGTTTGTACCAAGCTAAACCAAACTTTTTTCTTATATCATTTCTTACTTGCTCTATTAGCATATCTACTGGTAAGTCATTTGGACATACATCAACACAGTTGGTACATAAAAAACAGCTTTCAAAAATGCTTTTTACGTTTTTATCTAACTCTAAATTACCTTTTTTATAAGCTCCAAGCAACTCCAAAAAACCACGAGGAGTTGTAACCTCATCTGCATTAACACCATGAATCGTACATGTAGGAATACACTTTCCACACTTTATGCAACTTTCACTTGCTTCATCAAAATCAAACATTACACTGTCTTTGAAAATCTACGTTTTGATTCAGGTATTTTTTGCAAATAAGCATCAAAAGGCATAACTATATTTCTAATTAACAAAGTTCCTGTTGTGTTTACTAAAATCTTATCTTTATAAACTTCAATCAAATCCTCTTCTTCAAAAACTTTTAGTTTTTCTAATGCATCGCTAAAATAATCTGCAAAAACAATACCAAACTCTTTTTCTATATTTGTAATATTGAGTTTAAAGTTACTCATCATCTCCATGATGACTGCTTTTCTAAGAACATCATCATCACTCAATGTCAATCCTCTATGAACTGGCAAGTTACCCTCATCTAAAAGTCTCTCATACTCTTTCATATCTTTTACATTTTGTACATAATGATGAACTCCATCACCAATACTAGTAAGTCCAACACCTATCAGATCTGCTCCACCTTTTGTAGTATATCCTTGAAAGTTTCTATGAAGTTCCCCTTTTTCTATAGCCAAAAAGAGTTCATCATCTGGTTTTGCAAAGTGATCCATGCCTATCATACGTAAGCCATTTGCAGTTAAAAAATCTATAGTGTATTTTAAGATTGATAGTTTTTCACTTGGATGAGGCAGTGTCGTCTCATCTATTTTTCTCATGGTTTTTTTCATCCAAGGAACATGTGCGTAATTAAAAACTGCAAACCTATCAGTATCAAGCTTCAGCGCCATCTCTAGCGTCTTTTTAAAGGTTTCACTTGTTTGAAATGGTAAACCATAAATCAAATCCATATTTACTGATTTTATTCCTGCTGCTCTGACCATTTTAACAGCATTATTGGTTACATCAAAAGGCTGAATTCTATGAATTGTTTTTTGTACTTTTTCATCAAAATCTTGTACACCAAAACTTACACGATTAAATCCATGTCCAACCAAGACATCAGTCTGTTCTTGATTTAAAAATCTTGGGTCTATCTCACAGCTTATTTCAGCATCACTAGAAAAGTTTTTAAAATGTTTTTTTATAAGTTTAATGATTCGGTTGAGTTGTTCTGCACTAAAAAAAGTAGGAGTCCCTCCACCAAAGTGCATTTGTAAAACTTCTCTTGAAGTATCAAGGTGATGAGAAAGTATCTCTAACTCTTTTTCAAGATAACCAATGTAGCGCTCTTTTTTATCTTCTTTAGAAGTAAAAACTACATTGCATCCACAGAAATAACAGGCACTTCTACAAAATGGAAGATGAAAATACAAAGATATTTTTCTACTTTTATCTTGATTTTCTAAAATATCTATATATGATTTTTGAGTAAAACTCTCACTAAACTCGGGTGCTGTTGGATAACTAGTATATCTAGGTCCTGGTTTTGAATACTTTGTAAACTTATCAAAGTCAAGGTTTTGCGCGCTCAATTTATTTCCTTATCTTGGAACTACATGTAAATCTTTTAAGTTTAAAAAAAGATTTGGGTGTTCTTGTTTTATCTTGTTTATCAACTGCTCTAAGTCAACATTTATGACTTTTACCTCTTTATCTTTTTGTGTTGCCATATTTTTAATCTCATCCATAGCAACTGACCATACATCTTGAAAATCTATTGGTATATTTTGCCAAATAGTTTTTTCTAATTTTAAATTAAAATTCTCTTCTTGTGTTGACCTAAAATTTTCTATTATTTTATTTACTGAACTCATTGACATCATTGTGTGAAGTTTTTTATTCTCATCTACAACAAACCATGGCTCATTAGCACTCCAGCTTCCACTTTTTAAGCTTAGTTTTTTTATATCAGGGTTATCTGTATTCTCAATTTCAATTACTGTTTTATCTCCGTCTAAACCTATATCTTTTGATATAACATTTATCATCTCAAAAACACTCAATTCATTAGCCACTTTTTTTCCTTTGTTCATCTAACCAGACCATCAAACCTTTTTGAGCATGAAGTCTATTTTCCGCTTCATCAAAAACTATATCTGCGTACTTTTCTAAAATCTCTTCACTAACTTCATAATCACGATACGCAGGTAAACAGTGTAAAAATATAGCATCATCTTTTGCTAAACTCATCATAGCCTTATCGATTATGTATCCATCAAAGGCTTTGATTCTTTCTTCTTTTTCTTCTTCTTGTCCCATAGATACCCATGTATCAGTAGTAACCACATCACAATCTTTTACAGCTTCTTTTGGATGATTGTAGTACTTTACAACTCCACCACTTAATTTACAAAGCTCTTTTGCATCATCTACTATCTCTTGAAGTGGCTCATAGCCTTTTGGAGTTGCTACACGAAGCTCAAAACCAAGCTTAGCTGCTAACATCATCCAAGAGTGAGTCATATTGTTTCCATCACCAACATATGCTACTACTGGATTTTTATCTTTTCCATACTCTTTCATAGTAAGATAATCAGCTAAAAGTTGGATTGGGTGATATTTATCGGTAAGTCCATTGATTACTGGAACTTTACTAAATTCAGCAAATTCATCTAAAATCTTCTGTGAAAATGTACGAATCATAACCATATCTACCATACGGCTAATAACTCTTGCACTATCTTTCATAGGTTCACCACGTCCAAGTTGTAAGTCATTAGAAGACAAAAACAAACCTTGCCCACCAAGCTGATGAATACCAACTTCAAAACTAATACGAGTTCTTGTACTGCTTTTTTCAAAAAGCATTCCTAGTGATTGATGTTGCAAATAAGGAATATAATTTTTTAATTTTGCCTCTTTTTTGATTTTTGCACCAAGTTCAATAATCTCTAAAATCTCTTCTTTCGTAAAATCATATAGTGATAAAAAATGTCTCATTATTTGCCCTTATTTAATATATTTGCTACTTCTTTTGCATGATAACTTATGATAATATCTGCTCCTGCACGTTTAAAAGCTATCATAGTTTCCATCATAACTCTTTCATAATCAATAACCCCTGCAGCTCCTGCAGCCTTGAGCATTGCGTACTCTCCACTTACATTGTAAACTACTAGAGGAACAGAACTTGCATTCTTTACTTCTCTTATTATATCTAAGTATGCAAGAGCTGGTTTAACCATAAGTATATCGGCTCCCTGCATTTCATCTTCAATAGACTCTGCAATTGCTTCACGTCTATTTGCTGGGTCCATTTGGTAGCTTCTTCTATCTCCAAAACTTGGAGCTGACTCAGCTACATCACGAAATGGTCCATAATATGCACTTGAAAATTTTGTTGAATATGCCATAATAGGAAGGTTTTCATAACCCTCACAATCCAGTCCTTCTCTTAAAACTTCTATTGTTCCGTCCATCATACCACTTGGTGCTATCATATCTACACCGCATTTAGCATGTAAAATTGCTTGTTTTACAAGTATTTCTAAAGTTGCATCATTATTTACTGTCTCATTTTCCATATCTAATATTCCACAATGCCCATGGTCTGTAAACTCACAAAAACATAAATCTGAAATTACAAACATATCAGGAAACTCTTTTTTGATAGCTTTAATTGCACTTGCAATGATACCATGTTCACAAAGAGCCTCACTTCCTACACTATCTTTTACTGCTGGAATTCCAAAAAGGATTATAGAGCTTAAACCAAGTTTTTGTAACTCTTTACACTCTTTTAAAACTTCATCTATGCTCATTTGAAAAACACCAGGCATTGAACTTATCTCTTTTTTTATACCCTCTCCACTTTTAACAAATAGTGGGTAAATAAAATCTTCTACATGTAAAGAAGTTTCTCTTACTAAATTTCTTAAATTCTTATTAATTCTTAGTCTTCTAAAACGTTTAAACATTTTTTGTCCTTATATAGGTATAATTAAGTCAAGTATTTTACCATAAAGATTATAAATGAGAATTAATATTTCAAATATCGCAAAACTACCCACTAAATTTGGGGATTTTAAGATACAGACATTTGCAGAAGGCATTAAAGAACACTTAGTTGTTTTTAAAGAACCATTGGCCGAAGTTCCTTTAGTAAGAGTACATAGTGAGTGCCTTACCGGAGATGCTATAGGAAGCTTAAAATGCGATTGTGGAGACCAACTAGAATACGCACTTGCAGCAATAAATAAAGAGTGTGGTATGGTTATCTATCTTCGTCAAGAAGGAAGAAACATAGGACTTTTAAACAAAACTAATGCTTATGCCTTACAAGACAAAGGACTTGATACTGTCCAAGCTAACCACCAATTAGGATTTAAAACTGATGAAAGAAGTTATGAGGTAGTAGAGTTTATACTCGAACACTTTGGCATAAACTCAATCAAACTTTTAACAAATAATCCTAAAAAAATAGAATCTTTAGAGGGCATTAAGATAGTTGAACGTCGCCCTATAATCATAAAATCTAACCAATACAACGAGGATTATCTAAGAACAAAAAAAGAACAAATGGGACATATGCTTTAAAATATTTAGATAAAGCATAAATCTAGCTGTCATTATAATAAAAAGGAAGTTATGAGAACTTTTAATACTTACTTTACTAGTGAGAAAAAACTTGAAAACTTTTTACATGTAAATAAAATTATAGATTCAAATTCTATATTAATACAGATTTTTATCTCTTCTAACAGTAAAAATATAATCCAAAACACTATAAATTCCATAAAAAAATTCCTTCCTTCAGTTAAAATAATAGGTTCTACTACTAATGGAGAGATTCTAAATGGAGAAATCTCAACAGGAAAAACTGCTCTAAGCATTACAAAATTTGAAAAAACTACCTTAAGAACTCATCTAAAACGAAGAATCCATAAAGCACAGAGTGTTGGTGCTAACTTAGTTAGTAAATTGGTAAATGAAAAAACAAAAGTTATTATTACCTTTACTGATAGTCAATATACCAATGGAGAAAATTATCTTAATTCCATTAACCTCATAGCTCCGCATGTAATAATAGCAGGGGGCATGGCTGGGCATAACGCACAATCTAAAGAGACCTTTGTTTTTACACAAGATGAGATAACTAACAATGGTGCTGTAGGGGTTGCTTTAGATAATCAATCCTTACATGTACATACTGATTATAATTTTAACTGGAAAGCAATTGGTAAAAAGCTAACCATTACAAAAGCCATTGATAATAGAGTTTTTACTATAGATGATAAAACTGCTTATGAAACTTATGCTTATTACCTAGGTGATAAAATAGCAAAACAATTACCTGATATAAGTGTTGAATTTCCTCTAATACTATTTAGAAACAATATTGAAACAGCTAGAACTGTTTTATCCAAAAACGATGATGGTTCTCTTATGTTTTCTGCTAATCTAAAAAAAGGAGATCAGGTTCAAATAGGCTTTGGTAATGAACAAATGATTCTAAATGAATCTTACAAGATAGTCAAAAATATGGAAGCAAAAGCCATAGAATCTATCTTTATATACTCATGTATGGCAAGGCGTAAATTTATGCCAATATCAATCTCATCAGAAACATTACCACTTCAAAATATTGCCCCTACTTCAGGGTTTTTTACACATGGTGAATTCTATAACAGAGGGAATAAAGAGTTACTAAATCAAACTATGACCATACTAGCATTGAGTGAATCAAACAAACTCGTAAAAATAAAAAACTCTGAACTTCCCAAAACATCAACACAAAAAGATACAATAGAAGCACTTTTTCATATCATAAATATTACAACAGATGAATTAATACAAACGAACAATAGACTAACTTTAGCAGTAGATGGTTCACAAGATGGTCTTTGGGAATGGGATATTCAAAGCAAATCTATTTATCTTTCGCCAAGATGGAAAGAGATCCTAGGATACAAAGACAATGAGTTCATTGCAACTATTCCTAACTGGAGAAAAACACTTCATCCCAAAGATGAAAAAGATATATATTATCACATTGGACTATGCATTCAAAAAAAACTAAAAAATTTCAAAAAGGTATATAGGCTAAAACATAAAGAGGGTCATTGGGTATGGGTTCTTATAAAAGCAAAAATATTTTTTGATAAAAAAAACGATACATCTAAAATGTCAGGTTTTATGACTGATATAACTGACCTAAGAAATGCTGAAAAAGAGATAGAAAAACAAAAAACAGAACTCTATCATCAAGCATATTATGACTCTTTAACAGGATTACCAAATAGAACTCTCTTCTTAGATAGACTAAAACAAGCCATAAGAAAAGCACGACGTACCTCCACTAAAGTTGCAGTTTTATTTATAGACTTAGATGATTTCAAAAAAATCAATGATTCTATGGGACATCAAGCTGGAGATGAAACACTCATAAAAATATCCAATGTTTTACTAAGAAGCATTAGAGATAGTGATACTTTGTCTCGTTTAGGAGGGGATGAATTTATTCTTTTAATAGATGAGATTCATGAAATTGACATGATAGCAGATATAGCAACAAAACTCTTACAGATTAATTCTAAAGCTTTAAATATAAAAGGACAAGAACTTTATGTTACCAATAGCATAGGTATCTCTATATATCCTGATGATGGATCCACAGCAGATATGCTTCTTAAAAATGCAGATGCTGCTATGTATAAAGCTAAAGATAAAGGTAAAAATACATACCAATTTTACAAAAAAGATATGACAGAAAAGGCGTATGAAAGACTCATTATGGAAACAAGCCTAAGACTTGCAATAAAAAATGATGAACTTGAAGTATATTACCAACCACAAGTAGATACATTAACAGAAAAGATACTAGGTATGGAAGCACTAGTAAGATGGAATCACCCATCAATGGGCATACTTCAACCTAATAAATTTATACCACTCGCACAAGAAAGCAACCTAATTATAGACTTAGATAAATGGGTAATGAAAACTGCTATGAAACAGATAGTACAATGGCATAATGAAAATTTAAATCCTGGTTATGTTTCACTAAACTTAACAATAAAACAGTTAGAAAAAAGTGATTTTATCTCCTTTTTGAAAAAAACTTTAGAAGAGACTAAGTGTCCAGCTTCTCTTGTAGAATTAGAAGTTGTGGAGAGTCAAATCATGAAAAATACTACTGAATCTATAAAAATATTGAAACAGATAAAAGAGTTAGGAATACAAATATCTCTTGATGATTTTGGAACAGGATACTCCTCATTATCTTATTTAAAAGAGTTGCCCATAAGTAAAATCAAGATTGACCAATCTTTTGTGAGAAACCTTACTGTTAATGAAAGTGATGTTGCTATAGTCAAAGCTATTATATCAATAGCAACTAATCTAAACCTCTCTACTATAGCAGAAGGTGTTGAAACAAGGGAACAAAGAAACTTTTTACTGCAAAATAGATGTGATAAAATTCAAGGCTATTTTTATTCTAAACCTATCCCTGCAAAAACAATGAAGCAGTTCTTATCTTCTAATTAGATATAATACAAAAAAAATAAAAAGGGTCAATTTGTTCGAAAATAACTATTTACTTCCAGAAGGGTTTTATGGTAATTGTGAAATTTTTACTAATCTAATTTTAAAATATAACAGAGTTCATAACATAACGGGATCAAAAAACAAAACTGCAGTCCTTGAAAATATAGAAGATAGCCTCTATCCCCTAAAATTTCTGCCATTAGAAAATATAAAAACTGCAATAGATATAGGCACAGGAGCTGGTTTTCCAGGGCTTATTTTAGCAATGGCACTACCTAATGTTCACTTTACACTTTTTGAACCAATAGCAAAAAAAAGTTCATTTTTACACCTAATAAAAACAACTTTAAAATTAAAAAATATCTCCGTAACAACTAAAAGAGTTGAACAAACTAAATCTTTTCAAGCAGATTTAATAAGCTCAAGAGCTGTTACTAACACAGATATGCTGATAAATTTATGCAAAGAGTACATAACTTCAAAAACACTCCTTCTTTTCTACAAAGGTGAAAGAGTAGTTGAAGAAGTTACTAACCTAAAAAATTATAAAATCTATAATCACAAACGAAGAAATTATCTTCTTATTAAGGATGTCAACCCATGTTAATTAAGTTTTTAGCACTTGCTGCTATATTTTTTCTTATATATATTACGTTTTTCAAAGACTCAAACAAAGAAGTACAATCACAAAGAAAACAAAATAAAAAAAGCGAACCAAAAGGTGATGTAATGATGGAGTGTGAAAAGTGTGGAACTTTTGTAAGTGAAGATGAAGCAATTATAAAAGATGCTAAGTTCTACTGTTCTAAAAAATGTGCAGGTCTTAAGTAGTGATTATCATAGGTCATCCACTTATTCCACATGAATCTCTCTATAAAGTAACAAAAGTAACAAATATTAATAAAACGAAGGAAAATAGTACCATTTTGGTTGATTTTATAGATAAAAAATTGATACAATACATTAAAACTCAAGATATATCTTTTGCTTTACATGTAAAGAGTATAAAAGATGCTTGCTTGGCTAATGCACTTGGAGCAAAATTCATTGTTGTTGATGATACTATATCTAAAGAAGTGCAAAACATAGCAACTGAATATCTATTTGATTCTAAAATTCTTCTTCAAATTCAAAATGAAGATGAGATAGAAAAAGCTGCTAAAAATTTCATAGATGGAGTTGTTTTAAAAAAAGGAATAGTATAACAACATTTATTCCTTATATAAGGAGAATAAATGAAATTACTTTTACCTTTAATCATCATTACTATATATTGGTGTTTAACCGCATACCAAGCAGTTCTAAATTTTGACATATCTTTTGCAAAAGCACTTCTATTAGATTATGACCAAGCAAATCCTCTCATAAAATTAATTATTACATTTACTATTTTTATACTTTCAATGAAAAATATAAAAGAACAAAAAAATAAAAAATCTGAAACAAATGAAAACTCTACACTAAAAGAGTTAAATGTTATTTATAATATATCAGACATAATATTATCACCTATGCCAATTCACAAACAATTAAGCAGTGTTGTTGAAGTTATACAAAAAGAGTTAAACGTAAAAACAGCTTTTATTGCTTCATTTACAAACGATAAAATTCTTCTACTTAATACGAATGAATCTCTAGATAAACTAGGTATAAAAAACGAATACCTACCTCATCACAATAAATTAACAGACAAAAGTTTAGATAATTTACTTTCAATCAGCTTTTTAGAAAAACGTGAATCTATTAATGACATTATAGAGATAAATGGAAAAAAGTATAAGGCTATTTTGCAAGGATATAAAAATACACACTCTAAAAAATTAATGGGAGTAACTGTAATTTTGGTTAATGAAAATGATACAAATAACTATAAACATTTTCTACAACGTATTTGTGAACAAATTGCATTTACTATTAATCTAAGAAATAAAAAAGATGAAGCCATAAAAGCACAAAACAAATACAATGCTCAATTCTCATCTATGGATATGGAACTCAATATACCAAGTAACTCTAAATTGCAAGAGGTAATAATGCATGAAATAAAAAGGTTACAAAGATATGGGACACAACTTTCTATTATGCTTATAGAAGTTGACCACATGAAAAATTTATCAAATATTTTTACAGAAAAAGAGACACTTAACCTTAAAAAAGAGATAGCAATGCTCTTAAAAAAAGGAGTTAGAGCGACTGATATGTTTGGAAAATGGACAGACAATCACTTTGCCATAATAGCTCCTGATGTTGATTTTAGAGCAACAAAAAGTTTTGCACACAAATTAAATAGAAAATTAGAAGAGACCCGTTTTTCAAAAGTAGGAAGAGTTACATGTAGTTATGGAATCACCTCATTTTCTCCAAAAGACACCATAGGTGCTTTTAGAAAAAGAGCAGAAAATGCACTTAAAGAAGCGACTAACAGAGGTGGCAACGCAATAGAAATTAAAATATTGGTTTAAACTACAACTTTTCCAATACTAGGTGAAAGCTTACTAATGACATCATAAGTAATAGTGTTAAATTTTTCCGCAAGATAATGAGCATCTTTAAAAAGACAAATTTTGTTTTCATCTCCTAAAAAAGAGAGACTATCCATAGAGACTCTACCACATACACTTCGTCCTTCTAAAAGAAGTTCACTCAATCCATTATGTCTAAAAAAACCATCTCCATACCCTATATCGTATGTTGAAACATCACCATCACATTTAAGCTCATACATGCCACCATAACCGACTCTATCACCTTTTTTTAAACTTCTTGTACTCAATTTCTCTGCCCAAAGTGACATAACAGGTTTCAAATCAAATTGACCAAAACTTTTATGAACATGAGTATAACCGTAAGTAGCAATACCACACCTCGCAAAATCATCTTCCAAACAACTATTTCGTCTTAAAAGTGAAGCAGAATTACAAGAATGAAATTTTGGCATAGGCAAACTATACTTTAAAATCAACTCTTTTGCTTTTGCTTTTGCTCTATTAAAATTTTTATTTTGCCAATACAGTTCACTACTTAGTTCATCTGCACTCCTAAAATGTGTAAACATTCCTTTTAAGTTAAGATTGTTTTTCATAATTATTTTAAAAGCTTCTTGTATCTCATCTTCTTTTATACCATTCCTATGCATACCTGAATCTATGTTTACATGTAAAGAACTTTTTTGAGGAAACTTCTTTAAGCCTTCTAAAGAATGAACTGCAAAAGAGATACTGCTATCTTGTAATTCACAAGAAGGATGATCTGCTAAAATCAAAACTTCTTCAAATAAAAAGTTTATCTTTTTTGCTTCTTCTAATGTTTTTACAGCAGCTCGTTTTATGCCAAAACCACAAGAGAGTTTTGCCATAATTTCCAAACCATGACCATAAGCGTTATCTTTAAGAACAACCATAAGCCTATCTTTGCCACCAGCTTTTTTTGTTAAAAGCTCTATATTATGCTGATAATTATCTTTTGAAATTTCTATAAAAGCCACTAATCTGCCTTAATAGCAAGCTCTTTTACTAAAAAGCTTCTTAGTTTTTTTGATTGATAATCTAAAAAAACTGTTCTTATATCCATAAATTTCGACAACTCAACTATTACCATATCTTTATTTAACATTTTATTCTCCTACCTTTCTGAAAGTATCGAAAAACTACTATCATTAAGCTTTATAAAAAGCTCTTTATTGCCTCTAAATTTATAATTTTTACTCTTATATATCTCATAAAAAGCAATTTTAAATAATTTTTCACCATGCACATTTGGGTATGGTGATATATTTATATTTTTGAAAATTATCTCTTTTTTCTGCTTTCTTGAAAATATAGTTTTTTTCATACGAGAAAAGTTTTTCTTTTTTAACCCATCATATCTTTTAAAATCTTTATCATAAAAATCAAGATATGCATCTGCGTCACTTTTTTTCCAAGAATTTTTCCATCTAAATAGTTCAGATAAGATAGTGCTAATTTCAGATTTAGTAACTTTTTTCATACCATTTTCACTAACTATTATAACGCTATTCTTATGTTTTACATTTACATCTAATAACTCGATAGTGTCATTATCAAGAACTATACATCCTTTACTCATAGGGTCTCTTTGGCTACCATCAAGAGGAGAGCCATGTATCCAAATACCATGACCATTTTTACCTTGAACTTTATCATAAGTATTAGGATAGGATAAAACAAAAGCTAGAGGCCCATAAAATTGATCTTTGGGAATAAATCTTTTTTTTAAGGTATATACACCCAAAGGAGTTTTTAAATCTCCCTCTTTAAATTTGTCACCATCAGCACCAACAATAACATCTTCATAAGATGCCAAAAGTTCTATTGATTTACTAGTACTTTGATATACTATTAGCTCTTTTGCTCTTTTATTTGCTATCAATAAAGAGTCCAAATGTTCATAATATCCTAAAGAAACATCAATTGTTTCTAACCTCTTATCCCAATAACTCTTTGTCTGTAACTGCTTATTTATATAAGTCTCAACTGCGCTGATACCACCATCTCTATAAATATCTACAACGGTATTTGCATATATACAAGTTGAGAACAATACCAATATTATTAATCTTTTCATTCGCTCTCTTTACATATAAAAAATTATTATATTCAAACTTCTCTTAGAAGATTATTTGGTCTAAAATCTTTACTTTTATTTCAAGCTTTATAAGGTATCATACGTGAAAATCTTAAAAGAGAGGTACGCTAGTGTCACTCGAACTAATTCTTGCTTCTTCTATTATATTTGTATTGGTAAGTGTTATTCCAACGCTTTTTGTTTTATCAAAAAAGCTAGGACCAAACAACCAAGGAAACAAACAGAAGAACCTTTCATATGAAAGTGGTGTTACAAATCCAATAGGTGGGTGTGATAGTCGCTTTAGTATCAAATTTTATTTAGTTGCCATACTTTTTGTACTCTTTGATGTGGAAATTATTTTTATGTTTCCATGGGCCGTAAATGTACGGGAACTTGGCTTTTTTGGACTTGCAGAAATGTTTACCTTCATGGGTCTTCTCGTGGCTGGTCTTATCTACGTATACCGAATAAAGGCACTTAGATGGCAGTAGGAGCAGAGGCAGTTTTTGGTGACAGTATTGTCACTACAAAACTAGATAGTGCAATAAATTGGGCTCGTGAATCTTCAATGTGGCCTTATGTTTTTGGTACAGCATGCTGTGCCATAGAATTCATGAGTGTGGCCTCAAGTAAATATGACATATCTAGATTTGGTGCTGAAGTTGTTAGATTTTCGCCTAGACAAGCTGATCTTATGGTCGTTGCTGGAACTATTAGCTATAAACAAGCTCCTATTTTAAAAAGAATATATGATCAGATGACTGAACCAAAATGGGTTATTAGTATGGGTGCTTGTGCTTGTAGTGGTGGTTTTTATGATAACTACACAACCATGCAAGGCATAGACTCTATTATACCTGTTGATGTTTACGTTGCAGGTTGTCCACCTCGTCCAGAAGCTCTTCTTGATGCACTCTTAGAAATTCAAAAACAACAAAAAGCAGAAGAATCTATAACAAAAGATAGAATAAAAAAAGACTTTAAAGGTACTCTTGATGTGTAACCATTTTGAAGAAAAATTCAAAGGTCTTTATAAAAAAGATGAAAATGACATTTATGTTATAGACCAAACATTTGTAAAAGCTATGATAAGCTGCTTAAAAGAGAAAGATGGTTTTCATTTTTTAGCAGACATCACAGCTGTTGATTATTCAAAGTTTAATAGACCAACACCAAATAGATTTGCTGTTATATATATTTTAAGAGACAAAGAGTTTAAGAATGTTATTACATTAAAAACTTTCATAGATGATGATGATGAAGACGATTTACATGTAGAGAGTATATGCGATATTTTCTTCTCAGCAAACTGGGCAGAACGTGAAGTTTGGGATCAATATGGTATCAAATTCATAAATCATCCTAATCTAAAAAGAGTTTTAAACCATAAAGAGTTTGAAGGACATCCTCTAAGAAAGGATTATCCTATAACAAAGGGTCAACTCTGTACTAAAACTGATGACCTTATGGATGAGATGATTCCTCTTTTAGAAAAAAAAGGCTACAAGTCACATAGTGACTTAATGTTTTTAAATCTTGGACCAGCTCATCCTGCAAGTCACGGAACCATAAGAACTTTTGTTGCACTAGATGGTGAAACCATAGTTAGTGCTGTAAGCGAGATAGGTTATCTTCACCGTGGTTTTGAAAAATCATGTGAAAACCACACTTACAACCAAATAATACCCTATACTGATAGACTCAATTACTGTTCTGCTATTCTAAACAACATTGCTTTTTCTCACACAGTAGAAGGAATGTTAAATGTAACAATACCTGAACGTGCTCAGTTTATAAGAGTTATAATAGGTGAGCTTTCTCGTATAATTGACCATCTTGTTTGTCTAGCTGCAAACTTAGTAGATATGGGTGCACTTACAAATTACTGGTACCTTTATAATCCTAGAGAAAATGTTTATAATCTACTTTCAAAACTAACAGGAGCAAGATTAACCAACTCATATATGAGAATTGGTGGAGTTGCCCATGATTTTTATGATGGTTTTGAAGAAGATTTACAAGGCTGCATAAAAGCCATAGAAAAAGGTATGGGTGATACACTAAAACTAATTGAACACAATAGAATTTTTCATGATAGAACGCAAAATATAGGAGTTGTTAGTGCCCAAGATGCTATTAATAAAGGTTTTACAGGACCAAACTTAAGAGCAAGTGGAGTAGCATATGATTTAAGAAAAACTAATCCTTATTACTTTTATGATGCTCTTGAATTTGATATAGCTGTTGGTAGTGTTGGTGATGTATATGATAGATTAATGGTTAGATTTGAAGAAATTAGACAAAGTATAAGTATCATAAACCAATCTATGAAAATGCTTCCAAAAGGTGATATTATAGTTAATGACAGAGCAATAGCTTTACCAACAAAACAAAATGTTTATAATAATATAGAAGGTCTTATGAACCAATTCAAACTCACTATGGATGGTGTTCAAGTACCTTGTGGTGAATATTATAGTGCTATTGAAGCTGGCAATGGTGAACTTGGATTTTTCATAGTAAGTGATGGTAATGGAACTCCTTATAAAGTAAAAGTTAGACCTCCATGTTTTCCTGCCATGTCAGCACTTCCAAGTATGCTTGAAGGTGGTATGATAGCCGATTCAGTACTAAGTCTAGGTAGCCTAAATATCATTGCTGGGGAGTTAGATAGATGAGTGAATTTAAGTTTTCAAAACAAAATGAAGAAAAATTTGAAAAACTTCTTACAAGATACCCTAAGCGAGCCTCTTTATCACTGCCATCTCTTTGGATGGTTCAATATCAAGAGGGTTGGATAAGTGAAGATGCTATGATTTACTTAGCAGATAAACTTGGAACCTCTGCTATGGATATACTGAGCATTGCATCATTTTATACGATGTTCAATCTCAAACCAATAGGAACATATCATATTCAAGTTTGTAAAACACTATCTTGTAAACTTTGTGGTTCTGAAAAGATACGTTCACATCTAACAAATCGACTTGGTATTAAATTTGGTGAAACAACTAAAGATATGAAGTTTACACTTAGTGAAGTAGAGTGTTTGGGTGCATGTGGAGAAGCTCCTGCTATGAGCTTTAATGATGATTACGTTGGTAATCTAAGCATTGAAAAAATTGATAAAATGTTGGATGAATTATGATAGTACATATTGTAAGTAAAAATTTTGATATAAAAGATTCACATAAATTAAAAGTTGCTCTTAAGCATGATAGGTATAATTCATTAGAAAAACTTTTTTCTATGAAACCTTTTGAGGTTACAAGAGAGGTAGTTGCTAGCGGTCTTAGAGGAAAAGGTGGTGGTGGAGCTGCAACTGGAAATAAATGGGAATTAATCCCAAAAGAGCATGAAAAACCAACTTATCTTGTAATTAATGCAGATGAGAGTGAACCTGGTACCTTTAAAGATAGACAAATTATGGAGTATGACCCTCATCTTCTTATTGAAGGAATAATAAACTCTTCATATGCCATTGGTGCACATCACTCTTATATCTACATTCGTGGTGAATATGTATTTTGGGCAAAACGGCTCAATGAAGCTATAGATGAAGCATATAAAGCTGGTTACCTTGGTGAAAAAGTAGCAGGATTTGATTACAAACTTGATATTACTGTTCATCGTGGTGGTGGGGCCTATATATGTGGTGAAAAAAGTGCTCTTCTTGAATCACTTGAAGGAAAACGTGGGCATCCAAGACTTAAACCTCAACAAAAAGAACCAGAATGGTTCTTTGGAGGTCCTACAGTAGTTAATAATGTTGAAACTATAGCGAGTGTTCCATATATCATTAATAATGGTTTTGAAGCATATAGATCACATGGAACATATTGCAGTCCTGGAACTATGCTTTTTGGACTTAGTGGTCATATTAATAATCCTGGAATATATGAGTTACCATTTGGTGTTAGTATGAAAGACGTTATAGAAAAAATAGGTGGCGGAATAAAAAATGGTAAAAAATTAAAAGCCATAATTCCTGGTGGTTCTTCTTGTGCAATTTTAAAAGCTGATGAAATTAAAAACATTACTCTTGACTATGAATCACTACAACAAAATGGATCAAGCCTTGGAACTGGAGGAATGATTTTACTAGATGAAGATACATCTATACCAGATGCAATGAAAAACCTTTTTGAGTTTTATCACCATGAATCTTGCGGACAATGTACACCTTGCCGTGAAGGATGCGGTTGGGTAGACAAAATTTTGGCTAAACTATTAAGTGGTAAAGGCTCAAAAAAAGATTTTGCTACTATACTAGATGCATGTGACATGCTTAATGGAAAAACTATCTGCGTGTTTGCCCCTTCAGTTGCATTTATAGCACATAGTTACATAACTAAATTTAAAAATGAGTTTTATAGCCTATGCAAAACAGATTAAAAGAAGTATGCCTATTTGGCTCACTAGATGACAAACAACTCAATAGGCTAAATCAGATAAGCAGTGTAAAAAATTTCAAACCAGGTAATATTCTTTTTTATGAGGGGGATCAACCTAAAAATCTTTACTTTTTATTAGATGGTCTTATCAAGCTATATAGATATGATAAAAATGACAATATAAATATACTAAGCTACTACTATTCTCAAGCTTTGATTGGAGAAGCTGCGACTCTTCAAAGAACACCGCATCAATTGAGTGCAGAATGTGAAACATATTGTAGTGTACTTGTCGTTTCATTTGATGAATTTGAAAAAGATTTTCTAAAAGACCCTGATATTGCTCTTGGAATTATTATGCAACTTGTTACTAAAGTAAAACAACTTATGAATACGAATATGCAACAAACTTCTATGCAAAAACTTGCTAGTCTTATTTTTGAGAATCATGAACTTTTTACTAAATTAAAAAAATATAAAATAGCTGAAATTTTAAATATGGCACCAGAAACATTTTCTAGAAACTTAAAAAAACTTAAATCTGACGGAGTTATATCTTATGACAAAAGTCATTTTGAGATAATAGATAAAAGTGCATTAAGCGAACTATTTGCTTGTTGTCCCTCTTATCATAAATAGACTTATTAAAAAAAACCATTTACTAACCATATAAAAACAGTGATTCATAAGATGACTTTGCCATGTCTATTAAAAAGTCAACACCAGGGAAATATGCTATAAGCGTATTTCCTACGCCTCCCCAAATAATAAACAATGCAATAACTCCAATTATTAAAGGGGCAATACCTTGCAATGGAGGAACATCTGTCATCTCAGAACTTCTATAAAAATACATTACTGCTATAAGTTTAAAATAATAATACACTGATATGAAAGTCGCTATAATACCAACTACAGCTAAAATTGAATGACCAGATTCTATTGCTCCGGTAAATATATAAAATTTACCTATAAAACCAATTGTTGAAGGTATGCCCGCTAGAGAGAGCATAAATATACTAAGCATTGCAGCCATATATGGTCTTATCTTAGCAAAGCCTCTAAAGTCATCATAGGTAATTCTAAGTTGATCAGCTGAAGAGATATAAGCAATCAAACCAAATGCTCCAAGAGCAGATAAAAAATATGCTACAAGATAAAATATAATAGAACTAGCAGCACTCTCTCCAATCACACTAATAGAAACAAAAGCGATAAGTAGATATCCTGTATGAACTATACTAGAAGCTACCAACATTCTTTTTAAAGATTTTTGTATAATAGCTAAAAAACTTCCATAAGCTAAAGTAAATATAATAATATAGACAAGAATCTTATCCCAAACATCAATAATTAAGTCAAAGTCAACCACAACCAATCTAAGTATAAATCCAAATATTGCAGCCTTAAAAGTTGCAGCTATATATGCAGTAACAGGTAGGGGTGCTCCATCATATACATCTAAAGCCCAATTTTGAAAAGGAAATGCTGCAATTTTGAAAAGAAAGGTGATAAGAATCATAGTCCCACCTATTATTAATAAAGGAGTATTAGAATCTACCGTATTTAATGCCATATTTCCAATTTCACCTAAAGTTGTAGTTTGTGTCGCTGCATAAATAAAAGAAGTTCCCAAAAGAAAAAATAATCCTGCAAGTGAACCCAAAACTAGGTACCTATAACTTGCTTCTATTCTTTTGTCAATAACTTTTTCAAAACCAATCATTACATATAGAGATATTGAGGCTATTTCTAAAGAAACAAATGCACTAATCAACTCATTTGAATGAACTAAAAGCATCATTCCAAAAACTGAAAATAGGAATAATGAAAAAAATTCTACAGTAAACCCTTTATGCTTTTGAAAATAATGTAGACCTATAAGAATAGTTAAAATAGCACCTAAAATCAATATGGTGCTAAAATACCCAGAAAAAGTATCTACTATTATCATCTTGTTAAATATATCTACAAATGGATAAATAGAGTAAACTCCATCTTCATTGTTTAAATTATAAACATTTGCAAAAAAAGCAAATAATAAAAATAGTAATGTTATTACTGAACCTTTTTTGATTGTTATAGTTTTAAAAGTACTAAGAATCATCAATGATATAGCCCCAACTCCAACAAAAAAGAGTGGTAATATATATATAAAATCAGGCATATTCATCAATAATTCCTTATCTCTAAAATATCAACAAGATAGTGCTGTATGGTAGGCTCTATCTTGTAAAAAAACCAATCTGGATAAACTCCCATAGCTATAATTAAAAATGCTAATGGCAACATTCCTACAATCTCTTTAAAATTCAAATCTTTCATTTGTGATACATCATTACCATTATCAGCTAAAATGGCTCTTTGAAACATCCAAAACATGAAACTTGCTGCTATTAAAACTGTTAATGCAGAGACTACACCAGCACTAGGACTAAAACCAAAAGTACCTAATATAATTAAAAACTCGCTTACAAAACCATTTGTGCCTGGCAATCCAACTATACAAAGTAACATAATGCCAAAAAAAACAGTAAAAACAGGAGCTTTTTTAGCAATTCCTCCAAGGGCTGGAATAGCTTTTATGCCCAAATTATATTCCATTTTTCCTACTAATAAAAACAATCCTCCCGTTGCCATTGCATGAGCAATAATAAGAAAAGCTGCACCAGTCATTCCATAAACATTAAGTGTAAATATACCTGTTACAATAAATCCTAAATGAGAAGCTGACGAATAAGCAAACATCTTTTTTATATTTGTTTGCATTAATGCTGCAATTCCAAAGTATATAAGTCCAAATATTCCAATCCAAACGAAATATGGTGCAAATTCTTTATATAGATCTGGAAAAATAGGCATTACAAAACGAACGATTCCATAAACTCCAAGTTTTGCCATAATTGAGGATAATAAAAAAACACCACCTGTAGGTGAATTTGAATATGTTTCAAGCAACCAAGTATGAAAAGGGAAAAGTGGTATCTTAATTGCAAAAGCTATCATAAAACCAGCAAATAACCATAACTCTTCTGTTCTACTCAAAGTAGTAATCTGTACTATATCATTTAGTGCAAAACTCCATGAACCAAACTCATAGAAAAATGCTACTCCCAAATAAAGAATAGAAATCAACATAAAAAGTGAGCCCATGATAGTATACACTGTAATTTTAATTGTTGAAAATACTCTATTACCTGTTCCAAACATACCTATAATCATAAAAACAGGAAGAAGCATTCCTTCCCAAAAAAAGTAAAAAAGAATCAAATCTTGAGAGAAAAGAGTCCCTGTAATTCCTGTTTGGATTAGTAACATACTTACCCAGTAACCTTTTGTTCGTCCATCCCATAACCAAAGATATGCACTTGGTATTAATGTAGCAATAAGCATTAAAATAATTAATGAAAAACCATCTATTCCCAAACTATAATTTATTCCATAAGTAGATATCCATCTATGATGCTCACGAAATTGCATATAACCAGATAATTGAAAGTTGTAATAAACCATACAAACAAGGATAAAAATAATTATTGCCGTTAAAAAAGCAGCATTTCTAGTACCTTTTGCACCTACAGGTAAAATCAACATTGAAAAAGCCACAAACATTGGTAAAAATATAATTACTGAAAGTATTCCAAAATCCATCATCTACCTCATAACCATAATTAAATATGTGGAAATAACACTAATACCTACTAGCATAAAAAATGCATAAAATCTAGTATTTGCATTTTGCACTTTAGATATAAAATGGCCACTTTTTATAAAACCTCTTGAGAGTCCCATAACTATCATGTCTATAAAATTAACATCCACTTTATAAGAAATAAATATACTTACTTCTTTTACTTTTTTAACAATAAATCTATCATATATTTCATCTATATAAAATTTTTTCCAAATAATTCCATTATATTTAGGTACTATAGCCATATCATAATTAAAAAACTTTTTATATGCTACATATGTACCAATCACTGCTGCTAAAATATTTATACCCATCAGAATAAATTCCCTTGAGTGTTCTACATGTAAAGAACTATTTTTCCAATCATTTAACCAACTTCCTACTAAATTGTTTCCACCTAATATCTCTGGTATACCTATAAATCCTGCGACAATAGAGCCAAAAGCTAAAACAATTAAAGGCATTATCATACTTTTTGAAATAGTATGTAGCTTTCTTGATTCTTGATAATTTTTTCCATGAAATACTACAAACAACAATCTAAACATATAATATGCTGTCAGTATTGCGGTAAGAACACCAATTCCCCATATTAAATATTCTCCAGAACTAAATGCTGTTAAAAGAATTTCATCCTTACTAAAAAACCCAGCAAAAGGAGGAATTCCTGTTATCGCAAGAGTTGCAATTAGCATTGCAAAATAAACTATTGGCGTTTTACTTCTCATACCACCCATCTTAAATATATTTTGTTCATGATGAAGAGCTACTATAACGGCACCTGCACCCATAAAAAGTAAAGCTTTAAAAAACGCATGAGTAAAAACGTGAAATATGCCTACGCTATACCCACCAAGTCCAACTGCAATGAACATATATCCTAATTGACTCATTGTAGAGTAAGCAAGTATCTTTTTTATATCTGTCTGTTTTGTTGCTATTATTGCTGCAAAAAGTGCAGAAAAGGCACCTACATAAGCAATAATAAGCCCTACATTAGGTATTAAATCATATAGGAAATGAAATCTTGCCACCATATATACACCCGCAGTTACCATCGTCGCTGCGTGTATCAAAGCTGAAACTGGCGTTGGTCCAGCCATAGCATCTGGCAACCAAACAAATAAAGGTATTTGAGCAGATTTTCCAATGGCTCCTACAAATAATGCTGAACCTATAAATGTTAACACGTTAATAGGAACATTTTGCATACCAGCTTCTAAATTTATATAATCAAAACCATTTGAACCTACATAGTAAATCATAGTTATCATAGCAATAATAAACCCTAAATCACCTACCCGATTTGCTATAAATGCCTTATTCCCAGCTTGAACATTCTTTGTATCTTCATAGTAATAACTAATTAAAAAGTAAGAACAAACTCCAACGCCTTCCCAACCTATAAACATAATAATTGGGCTATCGGCCAAAACTAGTAGAAGCATTGAAGCTAAAAAAAGATTAAAATAAAAAAAGAATTTTCCATAACCCTTGTCTGTTTTCATATAACCTGATGCATATATATGAATTAGTCCTCCAACAAATGTAATAAATAGAACCATAAATATAGATAATTTGTCAGCCATAAATCCCATATCTATATCATATCCATCAACACTTAACCATCTATATGCTTTATATAAAAATATTTCATGATTTCCTATCATCTGTAAAAAAAACGAAAAGCCTATCATGAAACTTAAAAAAGGAGAACTTAATCCAAGCACAGTAAAAACTATATTTGGAATTTTTATTACTTTTATAGAAAAAAGATACATTAAACCCAATGTCATTGAGCTTAACAGAGGTATTAGTACAATCCATGCCAATAGGAAATTATTCATGTGCATCCTTTTGGCTAAGTACGGTAAATATATCTGAATCTAATGATTTTTTTCTTCTGTATAAAACAACTATTAAAGATAAAAATACTGCTGCTTCAGCTGCTGCAATTGCTATAATAATCATAGCCATAACTTGAGGGACCATAGTCTCATAATATCTTCCTAGGGAAATAAATATCAAATTTATTGCATTTAACATAAGCTCTATAGACATATAAACAATAAATATATTTTTGCGACTTATAACTCCAAGAAAACCAATTGAGAAAAGAATCATAGCAAGTGCTATATATGATAAAAGAGAATCAGCCATCAACACTTCCTTTTCTTGCATATACAACTGCTCCAACAAGAGCAGCTAAAAGCAAAATAGAAATAAGCTCAAAAGGAACTAGCCAACCTCTAAAAAGCTCTATTCCAAAACTATGAATTGAACCAAAATCTTTTCCTAATATATGCATTGGCTTATTTGGAAGTGTACTAAAAGCTTTTAAAATCAATATGTTAAATGGTATAAGCAATGCAGCACCTACAAAAATAGTTGTTACTTTATTAGGTTCATCTGGTAAATTGACATCTTTTATATTCAAAAACATTATAATAAAAAGTAAAAGTGTTATAATTGCACCTGCATAAAGAATAATCTGAACCATAAATAAAAATGGTGCACTCAAAAGAGCAAAAATCCCTCCCAATGCGACAAGACAAACTATGAGGCTAAGTGCACAGTAGATAGGCTGAGCAAAAAGAATCATACCTAACCCACCAAAAATTGCAAAAAGTGCTAACACTATAAATACAATATCTACCATCAGTTACTACCTTTCATAGGCTTATGTGAGAGCAGAGTATCTATGTTCACAACAAAATCCTCTCTTTTTTTCTTTACGAAACTAAATATTCCCGTATCCATGCGAATTGCATCACAAGGACATGCCTCAACACATGCTCCGCAAAATACACACTCCAACAGATCTATACTAAATTTTTTAGGCATCTTTTCATCAACACCATCTTCTCTCTCAATGGCTTCTATAAAAATACACTCAGCAGGACAAGCAGTAGCACACATAAAGCAAGCTACACACTTCACAGTGTCATCTTCTCTTTTTGTCAGTCTATGCACTCCTCTATATCTAGGAGTAATATCTTTTGGCAATTGTTCTGGATAACAAAGTGTCTCTATCTTCGATGTATCTTTTAAATTTTCAAAAAAGTGTGAAAATGTAACTTTCATACCACCTACTATAGCTGGAAGATATAATTTTTCTTTTAAAGTTTGTCCATATCTTGGAACAATTTTAATTCCCATATTAGACTCCTAAAACCACAACAAAGATACCTGTAAGAAAGACATTTATTATTGCTATTGGAAGAAGTACCTTCCAAGCTAAATTTTGTAATTGGTCATACCTAAATCTAACAAGAGTCCATCTAACCCATATAAAAAAGAAATTCATCATAAGTAGTTTTATGATAAATGTCATTACTTGAAGTAAAACAACAGATATATTAGTACCATTTTCTCCTATACCAAATAATAAGAATACTACTAAAGGTAAAACAACCAATACGTTTATACCAATCAAACCAATGATGAGCCATCTTGTCTCTTTATTTCTAACATCACCCTCTTCTAACCAAACATTATTTTTCTTTATCCATCTAGCAAAAATATAACTTGTAATTGGTAAAATTATAATAATAGCTATGAAAATCATCTCAATATGGTCTTTTAATACAGTTGTATTTAACCAAGGAATTTGATAACCTCCAAAAAAGAGTGTTACTATCAAAGCACTTGCAGCTCCCATAGCTATATACTCACCTACAAAAAATAACCCAAATCTCATGGCACTATATTCTGTATGAAACCCTCCAACAATTTCACTCTCACCCTCCGCTATATCAAAAGGGGCACGATTTGTTTCAGCAAAAGCAGTTATTATAAACAATATTCCTGCAACTGGCTGAATAATTATGCCCCAAGCAGGGATAAATCCCCATATAAGCTGACCTTGAAATCTAACCATATCTCCAAGATGAATTGATCCATAAACTATAAGCATTGAAATCAACGAAAGTCCCATAACAGCTTCATAACTAATGACTTGAGCAGCGGCTCTAATACCACCTAAAAGACTATATTTATTATTACTTGCCCAGCCACCTAACATAAGTCCATATACTCCAAGACCAGCAAATGCCAAAATCCAAAGCAAACCAAAATCAATAGGAAGTGCTTGCATCATATAAGTTTTACCATCTATTCTCAAATCATCGGCAAAAGGTATTACCATAAATGACAAATATGCTGTTACAAAAACAATCACTGGTGAGAGTGTAAAAATCATCTTCTCTTTTACAGCCCCTGGTCTAAAATCTTCTTTAAATACAAGCTTTAACATATCTGCAAAAGATTGAACCAAACCACCAAGTCTTACTCCACCAATATGGCATCTATTTGGTCCTAGTCTATCTTGAATAAAACCAGCAACACGTCTTTCCATCCAGACCAATACAGGTACAAAAACAAGAGAAACGACTAATGCCATAACAATATTAAAAACAACAACGCTTATAAGTACGCCACTCATAAGTTACTCATTTTACATGATTTTTTTTGTATATTTTCCAATTTTATATCTTTTATTATGTCACTTAGGCTCTCTTCCCAAACTTCTTTACATGTAAAGATATTATCACCTAAAACTATGCCTATTATCTGTGATAAACTTTTAGTCTCCAAGGCATACTCCACATGTGCTTTACTAAACTGTAAAAATCCATCTATGTTTATAAAAGAGCCTTCACGACTCATATGTGTTAACATAGGAAGATACAAATCATATAAATCACTATGTTGAGGCATGGAAGCATTTATTGAAACTTTTACATCTATATTTTCATAATTTTCAATTGTCTGTATATCATCTCTGCCAATAAGTATTGCTAATTCTATATTTTTTGAAAATTCTTCTAAATTTTCTTTTTTTTCATCAATATTGAGAAGATTAAAGCCCCTTCTGTTTGATGAAAGATCATTACACTTGAGGTAGTCATCACCAAAATTGTGATCATATTCATTCACATCATATCCACTTAATTTTGCATCATATGCTATTGAAAGTTTTTTTACTTGAACCATCTCTTCAAGAGATAATGAAGGTGAAAGTAAAAATAGTATTTTTCCATGATGTCTTTTTAAAAGTCGTAGTAATTTTCCACTTGCATACTCATACTCACTCTCATTTCCTCTTATCTGAGCAAATGAGTCTCTATTGGTATTTTGCTTTTTATAACTTAACCTTCCTGCATCACAAATAAAATATCCATTAACTTTATCATTAAATCTAGGACGATATCTAAAGATAGAATCATTCTCATATTTTGCTTTATGATGGTCTACATGTAAAGAACAGCCTTTTGAACAGCCATTACAAATTGCATCGTCAGGTTCTAAAAACCATACTCTTTTATTAAAACGGAAATCTTTACTTGTTAACGCTCCAACAGGGCATAAATCAACAACATTCATAGCATATGGGTTAGATAATGGACGTCCAGGGAATATAGATATAACAGAGTGATCTGTTCTATTTAGTACACCTAACTCTTTTGTTTTTGTTATATCTTTTGTAAATCTAACACAGCGAGTACACAAAACACAGCGTTCTTGATCAAGAACAACATTTGAACCAATATCAACATGTTTTTTACCACGAGTCTTTGGAGTGCCTAGTCTGCTTTCATAAAGACCAACATCCATATAGTAGTTTTGTAATGAGCATTCACCAGCTTGATCACAAACAGGACAATCAATCGGGTGATTAATAAGCTCCATTTCCAAAATCTGACGTTTTACTCTTTGTATATTTTCACCTTTTGTGCGAATAATCATACCATCTTTAATAGGAGTATCACAGGCAATTTGAGGGCGCTTTTTACCTTCTATTTCGACCATACACATCCTACAATTTCCATCTTTACCAAGAGCAGGATGATAGCAAAAATGAGGTATTTCAATGCCATTTGCTAACAATTCTTCAATAAGTAAAGCACCATCTTTAACTTTTATCTCTCTATCGTCAACGTTTATTGTTGCCATAAGTTCTAAAAACCTTATCTAGTAAATTGTCACAATTCTACTACTATATAACTTCAAGGTAGCTGTCATTTTTCTTTCATATATGAGAAATTAAGGTAAAAAAAAGATTCAAAATAATCAATTATTTTTCTTAATAAAAAGTGGAGTGGTGTCCTCAACGCGATTCGAACGCGTGGCCTCTTGATTAGGAATCAAGTGCTCTATCCAGCTGAGCTATGAGGACATAAATAGGTAAAAAAAAAGCCAAGTACACTAGTGCACTTGGCTTTAAAATCAAAACAGATATATTATCCATTTCTCTTTTTGATAATCTCTTCAGCAACATTTTTAGGAACTTCTTCATAATGATCAAATTCCATTGAGTAAGAAGCACGACCTTGAGTTGCACTTCTTAAGTCAGTTGAATAACCAAACATCTCTGAAAGTGGGCAGAATGCATTAACAATCTTATTTCCACTTCTATCTTCCATAGAACTAATTTGTCCACGTCTTCTGTTAAGGTCACCAATAACATCACCCATAAAATCTTCAGGAGTCTCTACTTCAACTTTCATCATTGGCTCAAGTATAATTGCATTCGCAGCTCTTGCTCCAGCTTTGAAACCCATAGAAGCTGCAAGTTTAAATGCCATTTCAGATGAATCAACATCATGATAGCTTCCATCATATAAAGTTACCTTAACGTCTTCAACTGGATATCCAGCAAGAACACCACCAGCCATAGCTTCTTTACAACCCTTTTCAACAGCAGGGATAAATTCTCTAGGAACTGATCCACCCTTGATAGCGTTAACAAATTCAAAACCTTCACCTGGTTCCATTGGCTCAAGTCTAAGATAAACATGTCCATACTGACCACGACCACCTGATTGCTTAGCATACTTATACTCTTGCTCAACGCTCTTCTTAATAGTTTCTCTATAACTAACTTGAGGTTGTCCAACTTCAGCATCAACTTTAAATTCTCTCATCATTCTATCAACTAGAATTTCAAGATGCAATTCACCCATACCAGAGATAATAGTTTGTCCACTCTCTTCATCAGTCTCAACTCTAAAAGAAGGATCTTCTTGAGCAAGTTTTTGAAGAGCAATACCCATTTTTTCTTGATCAGCTTTAGTTTTTGGCTCAACCGCAACAGATATAACTGGATCTGGAAAATCCATTCTTTCTAAAATTACTCTATCTTTTTCACCAGTTAGTGTATCACCAGTTAATGTATCTTTAAGACCAACAACTGCACCTATTTCACCAGCATAAAGTGTTTTTATCTCTTCTCTTTTATTAGCGTGCATTTTAAGCAAACGACCAACTCTTTCTTTTTTCTCTTTTGAACTATTATATGCATAACTACCGCTATCTAAACTTCCACGGTAAACTCTAACAAATGCAAGTTGCCCAACAAAAGGATCAGTCATAATTTTAAATGCTAATGCAGCGAAATCTCCTTCATCAGTAGACTCCACAGTAGTCTCTGTTCCATCTTCATACTCACCTTTTATTGCATGTACTTCTGTTGGAGCAGGCATATAATCTACAACTGCGTCTAATAAAGGTTGAACACCTTTATTTTTAAATGCAGTACCACAAAGCATAGGGATAAAAGTCATTGCATTACAACCAGCTTTTATACCAGCAGTAATTTCATCATTACTTAATTCTTCACCTTCTAGAAATTTTTCCATAAGCAAATCATCAGTCTCAGCTACTGCTTCAACCATTCTTTCTCTATACTCATTTGCTTTTTCTACTAAATCAGCTGGAATATCTTGCTCTTCATAAGCAGAACCCATTGCCGCTTCATCTTCCCAAACTAGTGCTTTCATTTTTACTAAATCAACAACACCTTTAAAGTTCTCTTCAGCACCAATTGGAATCTGAATTGGAACTGGTACCGATTTTAATCTACTAGTGATTTGTTTTTCTACTTCATAAAAATCTGCACCTGTACGATCCATTTTATTAACAAAAACCATTCTAGGTACGTCATATCTATTAGCTTGTCTCCAAACAGTCTCTGATTGAGGTTGAACACCTCCAACAGCACAAAATACTGCTACAGCACCATCAAGAACACGCATAGAACGCTCAACTTCAATAGTAAAGTCAACGTGGCCTGGTGTGTCAATAATATTTATTTGATGATTTCTCCATTCACAAGTTGTTGCCGCACTTGTAATTGTGATACCTCTCTCTTTCTCTTGTTCCATCCAATCCATGGTTGCAGCACCATCATGAACTTCACCAATTTTATGTGAAATACCAGTGTAGAAAAGGATTCTTTCTGTTGTAGTTGTCTTACCAGCATCAATGTGAGCAGCAATACCAATATTTCTTACTTTTTGTATAGGGTTACTTCTTGCCATAATTATTTCCTTGAGTTTTTAATCTCTTGCGAGAAAAGGGGAAGAGATGCTTGTTTTACAAACACCTCAAACACCATCTTACCAACGATAGTGAGCAAAAGCTTTATTAGCTTCAGCCATTTTATAAGTATCTTCTTTTTTCTTAAATGTAGCACCTCTGCTATTTGCAGCATCTAGTAGCTCATTAGCTAGTCTTTCAACCATAGTTCTTTCGCTTCTTTTTCTAGCAAATGATACTAACCAACGCAAAGCAAGTGCTTGTTGTCTAACTGGTCTTACTTCGATAGGCACTTGATAAGTTGCTCCACCGACTCTTCTACTTTTTACTTCCATTACTGGTTTTACGTTGTCAATTGCAGCGATAAAAATTTCAAGACCTTTAATCTCTCCATCACTTCTCTGCTCTGCCAATTCAACTGCACCATAAAAAACTTTTGCAGCAGTACTTTTTTTACCATCTAACATAAGATAGTTTATAAACTTAGTTACGATTTTATTGTTATAGATAGGATCAGCTAATACTTCTCTTACCGGGGCGTTTCTTCTTCTCATTTATAAAAATCCTTCAAATTTTTAAATTTTACTCAAATGTTACCAAAACTATGGATAACACCTGTTTTAGCAAAAGTTACTTAGGTCTTTTTGTACCGTATTTACTTCTTGCAACTGTTCTTCCAGCAACACCAGCAGTATCAAGTGCACCACGAACGATGTGATACTTAACACCAGGTAAATCTTTAATTCTACCGCCACGAACTAGAACAATTGAGTGCTCTTGTAGGTTATGGCCTTCACCACCGATATAACTGATTACTTCAAATCCACTAGTTAATCTAACTTTTGCAACTTTTCTTAAAGCTGAGTTAGGTTTTTTTGGAGTTGTAGTATAAACTCTTGTACAAACACCTCTTCTTTGAGGACACTTATCAAGTGCTGGTGATTTTGATTTTTTAATCACTTTTTTTCTGTTGTTTCTTACCAATTGGTTGATAGTTGGCACGATTTTTCCTTTACAATTTATTTAGATGAAATTTCATCTAAGTCGATTCTCTAAAATGTACCTTACTAATTAAGATACTTTTCAGAGAACCGACATTTTACTTAAATTTTACTTAAAGTTAAATTAAGCTAAAGATATACCTTAGCTTAACTCTCTTCACCTTCTAGTTTTAAAATCATCTCTTTTTTCTGATAAAGTCCAGTTCCAACAGGAATCATACGACCTAAGATTACATTTTCTTTCAAATCTTCAAGCATATCCATCTTAGCAGCAATACTAGCTTCAGTTAAAACTTTTGTAGTCTCTTGGAATGATGCAGCAGAAATAATACTATCACTTCCAATTGCTGCTCTTGTAACACCAAGTAAAGTTGGTTCAGCTATTGCTGGCTCTCCACTCATCTTCATAATTTTTTCATTCTCTTCTCTAAATTTACGACGACTTATAAGATCTCCAACAATAAACTTAGTATTTCCACTATCAACAATTTTTACTTGTCGTAACATCTGAGATACAATAACCTCAATATGCTTATCACTAATTGCAACACCTTGAGAACGATAAACTTGCTGAATCTCACTAATAATATAACGATGAAGTTCTTTTTCACCCATAATTCTTAAGATATCATGACTTGAAACTACACCTTCGGTAAGATGTTCACCAGCATGAACAAACTCACCTGCATTAACATGAATTGGTATGTTCTTATTAACAAGGTACTCTGCACTTGTTCCATCTTCAGCATCTATTATGATTCTTTCTTTAGAACGAAGTGGTTTACCAAATCTAATTGTTCCATCTATTTCAGCTATTACAGTTGCATTTTTGGGACGTCTTGCTTCAAACAGTTCACTTACTCTAGGAAGACCACCTGTAATATCACTCGATCTTGTAGCAGCTTTTGGTGTACGTCCTATAATATCTGCAAGGTTGATACTCTGACCATCTTTAACAAATACAGCTGTTTTTGGCTCTAACTGATACTTAATAATTTCGCCATTTGCAGTTGCAACTACAATGGTTGGTTTCGTACCACTTGGTAAATATTCATTTATAACAAGCTTACTCTCACCAGTGATTTCATCAAATTGCTCAGTTGCTGTATAACCAGGTTCAATATCTTCAAATGCAACAACACCATCAATTTCAGCAATAACAGGAGTTGAATAAGGATCCCACTCAGCAATTATCATTTGCTCATTTGAACTTGGTTTTGCAATCATAGTTGATACTTCTACTTCACTATTATCAGAAATTTCAAGAATAGAATTTCTTGGAATATAGTGACGAATTGCCTCTCTACCTTCAGTATCAGCAATTACAGCAAAAAGGCCTTTTTCTTCAACTACATCACCTTCTTTTACATCTTTATAACGATCTAAATAGTCACCTGTTAGCTTATAATATTTAACTGTTCCATGTGATTCAGATTGAATCTTTTGTACAACTGGGTCACCATTTTTAGCTCTAAGCTCACTCGCATATGGTATACGATTTGGAACATTCCAACTATCCTTGATAACTTCAACTATACTCTCATTTATTTCTACACTCTCACCACTATGATAAGGAATATAAAATTTACCCTCAACTTTTCCACTAACACCTGCTAACTCATTTGGTTTTGCCAAGTTACCTTTTCTAAAGCTATACTTAACACTATCATTATCACTTTTAATAGTTATAATAGTCTCTTCATGAGCATGGTCTATGTCAATAACACCAGCAAATGGTGCTTTTATCTTAGGTTCAACTAGTAAAATAGCCGCATTTCTTCGATTAGATACTATGCTTTTACCCTCTTTAGTCTGGTAAGTCTTAACATTATAATATCTTATAAAACCTTCTTTTTTAGCTATTACTTGTCTATCTTGTGCTTCAGTTGATGCCGTTCCACCAATATGAAATGTTCTTAGAGTCAACTGAGTTCCTGGTTCACCAATTGATTGAGCAGATATAATACCTACAGCTTCACCAGGACGAACAAGCTTTCCTTCACCAAGGTTAATACCATAACACTTAGAACAAACACCTTTTTTAGCTTTACACGTAATAGGCGTTCTAATAGTAACAGATTTAATCTCTGCTTCTTTTAGAGCTAATGCTTTAACTTCGTCAATTAAAGTTCCCTCAGTAAAAAGAACCTCATTTGTAATGGAATCAATAACATCTTCAGCCAAAACTCTACCATGAGCTCTTTCATCAAGTGACTCAATCAAATCACCACTATGAATGATTTCAGTGATTTCAACACCTTCGTGCGTACCACAATCTTCCATTGTTACTTTAACATTTTGTGCAACATCAATTAGTTTTCTTGTTAGGTAACCAGCATTTGCAGTTTTTAAAGCTGTATCAGCAAGACCTTTTCTAGCACCGTGAGTTGAAATAAAGTATTCAAGAACATTTAGTCCTTCACGGAAGTTAGAGATAATTGGGGTCTCAATAATAGATCCATCTGGTTTAGCCATCAATCCACGCATACCAGCAAGCTGACGAATCTGTGCCGCACTACCACGAGCTCCAGAATCTGCCATCATATAGATAGAGTTAAAACCATCTTTATCATTCTCTGTAAGTTTCATCATTTCTGATGCAACTTCATTATTAGTGTCAGTCCAAATATCAATAATTTTATTGTATCTCTCTTGTTCAGTCAATAAACCAGAACTGTACTGTTTTTGAATTTCACGAACTCGCTTCTTCGCTTCTGCTATTTTGCCTATTTTTGTATCAGGTACTTTAATGTCATCAATAGATACAGAAATTCCTGCACTTGTTGCATACTTAAAGCCTAAATCTTTTAAATTATCTAAAAATTCAGCAGTTACAGAAAGTCCACCTACCTTAAATACATAATCAACCAATGCACCAATATTTTTCTTCTTCATAACTATGTTCCAAAGCTCTTCAGGAACAAAATCAGGAAGTATTGATTGAAGAATCAATCTACCTGCTGTTGTAAATAGTGTTTTGCCATCAATAATAGTTTTGATTTTTGCATGAGCATCAAGAAAACCTGAATCCATAGCAATAATTACTTCATCAACATTTGCAAATATCTTGTTTGAACCATTCGCCCCTATTTTTTCTAATGAAAGATAATAAAGACCAAGTACCATATCTTGTGTTGGTACAGTAATAGCCTTACCACTTGCAGGAAGAAGAATATTCATAGAACTAAGCATTAAAACTTTACACTCAGCTATTGCTTCATGACTCAATGGAACGTGAACAGCCATCTGATCACCATCAAAATCGGCATTAAAAGCAGAACAAACCAATGGATGAAGACGAATTGCCTTACCATCAATAAGCACTGGATGAAATGCTTGGATAGAAAGTTTATGAAGTGTTGGTGCACGGTTTAGCATAACAGGGTGATCTTTAACCACTTCTGCTAAACACTCCCATACTTCATTTGTTTTATCATCAATAAGCTTTTTTGCTTGCTTGATTGTTGTTGCATAGCCTTTTTCTTCAAGACGAGCTAAAAGATGGGGTTTAAACAGTTCAAGAGCCATAATCTTTGGTAAACCACACTGGTCCATCTTCAAACTTGGTCCAACAACAATTACAGAACGTCCACTAAAGTCAACACGTTTACCAAGAAGATTCTGACGGAAACGACCCTGCTTACCTTTAATTATCTCTGAAAGAGATTTCAAAGGACGCTTATTAGCTCCTTTTACAGCATTGGCACGACGCCCATTATCAAAAAGAGCATCAACAGCTTCTTGTAGCATTCTCATTTCATTACGAATAATGATTTGAGGAGCATCAAGTTCCATTAATCTTTTTAATCTTGAGTTTCTGTTTATTACTCTTCTATACAAGTCATTTACGTCACTAACAGCAAATTTTCCGCCATCTAAACTTACTAGAGGTCTTAAATCTGGGGGAAGAACTGGTAGCATAGTTATCATCATCCATTCAGGACGGTTACCACTATTCAAAAATGCTTCAACTACCTTAAGTCTTTTAACTATTGTCTTTTTCTTTGCTTCAGAGTTAGTATTACCTATATCTTCTTTTAAAGTTGATAAAATATCAATTAAATCAAGATCTGCTAAAAGCTCTTGTATTATAATTCCACCCATATCTGCTTCAAAACCAGTATGTTCAAATCTTTGATTCAAAGATTGATACTGTTCCTCATTTAAAACATCATATTTTAGTACTTTTTTTGTACCTTCCGCATCATAAAAAGCATCACCAGATGATTTTACAATATAAGCTTCATAATACAATACACGCTCAAGATCTTTCATCTTAATTCCAAGAAGTGTTCCTATTCTACTTGGCAATGAATTAACATACCAAATATGAGCAACAGGAGCAACAAGTTCAATATGACCCATACGTGAACGACGGACTTTTGTACTAGTTACTTCAACACCACATTTTTCACACTTAACGCCTTTATAACGCATCTTTTTATACTTACCACAAAGACACTCATACTCACGAACTGGTCCAAATATCTTTGCACAAAAAAGACCGTCACGCTCTGGTTTGAGCGTACGGTAATTTATTGTTTCTGGTTTTTTAACTTCACCAAAACTCCATGAACGGATCTTCTCAGGACTTGCAAGTCTTAATTGAAACGCTTTAAAGTCTCTTGGTCTACTCTCTTCATGAATTTCAATCGGTACTAGATTCTTCATTTGCTTCCACCTCGTCATAAATCTCAACATCTAAAGCCAGTGACTTCAACTCATTTGTTAATACGAAAAATGTTTCAGGAATACCAGTTGATGGGATACTTTCGCCTCTTGTAAGTGCTTTATAAGCTGCAATTCTTCCCTCAACATCATCTGATTTTACCGTTAACATCTCTCTTAGTGTATGTGCTGCACCATATGCTTCAAGTGCCCATACTTCCATCTCACCAAATCTCTGTCCACCAAATAGTGCTTTACCACCAACTGGTTGTTGAGTTACAAGTGAATATGGCCCTGTGCTTCTTGCGTGAACTTTTTCATCAACTAAGTGGTGAAGCTTCAGCATATACATGTAACCTACATTTACACGCTCTTTCATCTTCTCACCAGTCTTACCATCGTAAAGTTCACACTTTCCATCCATATCTATTTTTGCTAACTCAAATAATTTATCGAACTCTTCTTGATTAGTTCCTTCGAATACTGGAGCGGCAAATTTAACACCTTTGCTCCAATCTCTAGCATAACTAAGAAGTTCATTATCACTTAAACCATCAACAAACTCTTTAGCATTCATCAACTTTGCAACATCAGCAATTTTTATTATGGTTGAACGTAAATCTTTAACCCAATTATCTTTTTTCTCTTCAAAGATATCTGCAATTTGATTTCCTAAACGCTTTCCTATAAGTCCTAAGTGCATCTCTAAAATCTGTCCAATATTCATACGACTTGGAACACCTAGTGGATTAAGAACAATTTCAACGCTCTCACCAGTAGCAAGATAAGGCATATCAACCTCTTCAACGATATTCGAAACAATACCCTTGTTACCGTGACGTCCAGCCATTTTATCGCCGACTTTTAGTTTACGCTTTGTTGCTATATAAACTTTTACTAACTTAACAACACCACTTGGTAAAATATCATCTTTTTCAATGATGTTTAACTTTTCGTCATGTTCTTCTTTTAGTTTTTTCTTCTCTGTTTGAAAGTAAATTTTCAAATCTTTGTACTCTTTTTGAGTATCATCACCAAATGCTTTTACTATCGCATTCAAAGAAAAACGGTTTACATGTTCTAAATCTTCTTTTTTAAGAGTTTGACCCTTTTTATAAGATTTTTTGTTTACATCTTGGTCATCATTTAATGTATTTTTAGATAAAAGAGAATTAATACGAAGCATCTCTTCACGATCAAGCATTAATAGTTTATCATGATGCTCACGATCTAGAATCTCTTTTTCTTCTTCATATGCTTGGATTGCACGAGGATCTTTATCGTAACCTTTCTTTGTAAATATTTTAACATCTACAATTACACCTTCCATAGAAGCCGCAGCATACATAGATTTATTTACAACGTGACCAGCTTTTTCACCAAATATAGCTCTTAAAAGTCTCTCTTCTGGTGTTGGTTTAACTTCACCTTTTGGAGATACTTTTCCTACTAAAATCATACCTGGTTTGATGTAAGTACCAATTTTGACAATACCACTCTCATCAAGATGAGCTAAATCTTCTTCTTTTACATTAGGAATATCTTTAGTTATCTCTTCTACACCATCTTTAAGTTCTCTAGCTTCAATCTCTTTTTCATAAGTATGTACACTTGTAAATGCGTCATTTCTTATCATTTTTTTACTAAGAACAATAGCATCTTCGAAGTTATAACCATTCCAAGGCATAAACGCAACCATAACGTTTTTACCGATTGCCATTTCACCTTGATCCATACTAGGACCATCTGCTATAACAGAGCCAACATCTACTTTTGCACCTTGCTTTACAATTACTTTTTGAGTAAAAGTAGTGTTTTGGTTTGTTCTTAAGTTTTTTTGCAGACCATAATGATCTATAAAAGCACCATTCTCATCTTCACCTAAAATATATATGTTTTTATTATCAACTTTTTCAACAATACCAGCACGTTCTACTTTAACAGAAGCCCATGCATCACGAGCAGAAATAGCTTCAACACCTGTTCCTACCATAGGAGCATCTGTCCATACTAAAGGAACTGCTTGACGTTGCATATTTGAACCCATAAGTGCACGGTTTGCATCATCATGCTCCAAAAATGGAATTAATGAAGCCGCAACACCAGTAATCATACCAGATGAAAGATCAATTAAATCAACTTTTTCTTTTTCAATAAGAATAATTTCACCATCTCTTCTTACTTCTATAAGATCTTCAACTATTGTCTCATCCTCTACAATTGTAGAAGCTGGTGCAATTACTAAACCCTCTTCCTGAGTTGCAGTTATATATACAATTTCGTCGAGTATCTTAGAATCTTTTACTTTTCTATATGGCGCTTCAACAAAACCAAGCTCATTTACTTTTGAGTACATTGCTAAAGTATTAATAAGACCAATATTTTGACCTTCAGGAGTCTCAACTGGACAGATTCTACCATAATGAGTTGGATGAACGTCACGCACTTCAAAACCAGCACGTTCTTTTACTAAACCACCTTCTCCAAGTGCAGAAAGTCTTCTTTTGTGAGTAATTTCACTAAGAGGATTTGTTTGATCCATAAACTGTGAAAGTTGTCCGCTAGAGAAAAATTCCATAATAGTGCTTGTAATCATCTTTGAATTTATCAAATCATGAGGCATAAGCTCTTCAGTTCCACCACTTAGACCTGTAAACTTATCTCTAATTGCTTTTTGCATCTTAATCAAACCAGTATGCAATTCGTTTGAAAGAAGTTCACCAATAGAACGAATACGTCTATTTCCTAAGTGATCTCTATCATCTATGTGTCCTTGACCATTTTTAACATTAATTAAGTACTTGACAGTTTTAATGATATCTTCACTTGTCATAACAGTTACAAACTCAGGAACATTTACCCCAAGCTTATGATTCATCTTCATACGACCAACTTTAGTTAAATCATATCTCTCAGAATTAAAGAACAAATCAGTAAAAAAAGACTTTGCAGCCTCTTTTGTTACAGGCTCACCTGGTCTCATTACCTTATATATTCTTATTGTTGCTAAATCATTTTCATCTTCAATTCCTTCAGTTTGGCGAAGAAGTTTCAATGTTTCTGTATCTGCTATAAAAGAGTTTATAATTGCATCATCAACACCATTAGCTAAATCATTTGCTATTTCTATTGAATCACAACCTTGTTCTATCATTTTTGTTAATTTAGTTTCATCAAGTTGAGTAAGAGTATCAAAAAGAACTTCACCACTCTCTTGGTCTATAATTGGAGATGATAAAAATCTATTTACTAAAGTCTCTATTGGATACTCTATAAATTTAATTCCATCTTCTACAAATTTTTCTGCTTTTTTCTTAGTAAGTCTTTTTCCAGTTGCTATTAAAAGATTTCCATTTTCATCTTTAAGATCAAAATCAACTCTACCTACAAAATTTTCTGGTTCAAAATTCATTAAGAATTTGTTATTTCTAATTTTTATATTTAAAACTGGATAGAACAGTTTTAAAATGTCTTGTTTGCTATAACCTAATGCTCGAAAAAGTATTGTTATTGGTACTTTTCTACGTTTATTAATTCTTACAAACAGTGTATCTTTAGCATCATATTCAAAATATAACCAAGATCCACGATCTGGAATAATTTGTGCTGTATAAATAAGTTTATTAACTACTGTTGCACTCTCTTCTTCTTTAAATATAACACCAGGACTACGATGAAGTTGATTAACAACAACTCGTTCTACTCCATTGATAACGAAAGATGTTCGATCAGTCATCAAAGGAATCTCTCTAATAAATATTGCTTGTTCTTTTATATCTTTAACACCAGCTTTTTCACCGGTTTTTTCATTTTTATCCCATAAAATAAGGCGGATGTTCATTTTTAGGTTAACTGAATAAGTCAATCCTCTATCCATACATTCACGTACGTTATATTTAGGTTTTCCAATTTCAGAACTAATATACTCTAAAGAGAGTCTATTTTGTGGATCATGAATTGGGAATATTGATTTAAAAACTTTTTCAATACCACTCTCTTGATCAGTATTAGCAACATTTAAAAAGTATTCATAACTTTTTTGTTGTACTTGAAGAAGATTTGGTACATCAATTTTTCTTGGTACTTTTGAGAAATCTACTCTTAGACGATTTCCCGATTTAAGGTTATTTAACATGAGTCTACCTTACGAAGTTGTTTAAAAGGAAAGTATTTTCGCTACTATCACAAGTAGCTTTTATCACGACATTGTCTTTATTACGTTTTATAAAGGGGAGAGTTAACTCCCCAATTTTACAAATTTTTAAATTATTTGATTTCAGCTTTTGCACCAGCTTCTTCGATCTGCTTAACAACTGCCGCAGCATCTTCTTTAGATACAGCTTCTTTAAGAACAGTTGGTACACTTTCAACTGCTTCTTTTGCTTCTTTAAGTCCAAGACCTGTGATAGCACGAACAGCTTTAATTGCATTAATTTTCTTAGCGCCTGCTTCAACTAATACTACGTCAAATTCAGTCTTCTCTTCAGCAGCTGCAGCATCTCCACCAGCAGCACCAGCCATCATAACTGGAGCAGCTGATACACCAAACTTCTCTTCAAATTCTTTTACTAATTCACTTAATTCAAGTACACTTAGACCTGAAATATATTCTAATACGTCTTCTTTTGAAATTGCCATTTCATATCCTATATATTTTATTTCTTTTTTCAAAGGAAATAAATTCCTTTGAAATTCATATCATCTAAAGCTACGGCTTTCACCGAGAAAGCTTTATACCTTATTTATTCCAAATACTGAATATCTGATTTCTTTACATGTAAAGAAAATTATGCAGATTCTTCTTCTTTTTTTACTCTAAGTGCATCAAGACCTATTGTAAAGTTTGTAACTGGAGCCATCCAAGTTTGAAGTAACATTCCAATAAGCTCATCACGTGATGGCATTGTAGAAAGTGCTTCAACTTTAGCAGCATCAGAAATTTCACCATCAATAAATGCTGTTTTAATTACAAATTTATCAGTAGTTTTAGCAAATTTAGCTACAACTTTAGTTACATCTAACTGATCTTCACCCCAAACAAAAATATTTGTGTTTGAAAGCTCAATTCCTTCAATACCTGCATTTTGCATAGCAATACTTGCCAAAGTATTTTTAATTACTCTAACTTTAACATTAGCTTCTTTTGCAGATACTCTTAGTTCTTCAATAGCAGGAACATCTAATCCTCTAAAATCACAAACTACTAATGCGTCGGAAGATTTAAATTCTTCAGTTATAACGTTAACAATTTCAACTTTTTGATTTTTAGTCAATTTTTTCTCCTTTCCGACCGGTGATTTCAAGTGGAGTTAGGGAAAATCCCCATTTTAAGCCCTAAAGCCTCAACTATTTCCAATCAAGATTTTATTACATTTTAGAAGAGAGCCTCATGGCTCTCGTATTATTTTAAATCTATTAACTCTTGGTTATCCATATTTACTGATGGACTCATTGTTAATGAAAGTGCAGCAGTTTTGATATATTTACCTTTAGATGCTGCAGGCTTTTGCTTGTTGATAGCTCTCATAAAAGTATTAAAGTTATCAGTTAAACTAGCTTCATCAAAGCTAACTTTACCAATACCAGCGTGGATATTACCTTGCTTATCAACACGGAAGTTTACTTGACCACCCTTGTTATTTTCAACTGCTTTTGTTACATCCATAGTAACTGTTCCAGTCTTAGGGTTAGGCATGATACCTTTTGGTCCTAATATACGTCCAACTTTACCAACTAATCCCATCATATTTGGGGTTGCGATTAAAACATCAAAGTCAATTTTTCCAGCTTGAATATCAGCTATCAATTCATCTGCACCAACTATGTCAGCACCAGCAGCTTTTGCTTCGTCTGCTTTTGCATCTTTGGCTACAACTGCAACTCTAACACTTTTACCTGTTCCAGCAGGAAGGATAACAGAACCACGAACCATTTGATCAGCATGTCTAGGATCGACATTAAGTTTTAATGCAATTTCAACTGTTTCATCAAATTTAGCTGAAGCTAAAGATTTAACTATTGATAGAGCCTCTACTGCAGAATATTTTTTTTCTGCGTCTACTTTTTTCAGTAATTCCTGAAATCTTTTTGTTACTTTATTTGCCATTATATATCTCCGCATATTTTGCTTCCACTTATTACCCTAAGCGGTTAAGGGGAAAAATTAATCTACTATTTCAACGCCCATGCTTCTTGCTGAACCAGCAATAATCTTAGCTGCTTGTTCACGATCATTAGTATTAAGATCAGCGATTTTCTGTTCAACTACTTCAAGGACTTGTGCTTTAGTTAGCTTTCCAACTTTATTTTTAAGTGGATTATCAGTACCTTTTTTAATACCAGCTACTTTTTTAATCAAATCAGATGCTGGTGGTTGTTTTGTAATAAATGTAAAACTTCTATCTGCATAAACTGTAATAATAACTGGGATATTATAACCCATTTTATCTTTTGTTTTTTCGTTAAATGCTTTACAAAATTCCATAATATTAACACCCTGCTGTCCAAGAGCTGGACCAACTGGTGGTGATGGATTTGCTTTTCCAGCAGCGATTTGTAATTTAATCTCGCCTGTTATTTTCTTTGCCATTTAAATGTCCTTTAAACTATTTTTTCAACTTGAGTGTAGAGAATCTCTACTGGTGTACTTCTACCAAATATAAGAACATTTAGTTTTAACTTACCATGTTCCATATCATACTCTTCAACCGCACCAGTAAAGTTAGCAAACGGACCTTCTGTAATCCGTACACTCTCTCCTGTTTCGAAGAAGATTTTTGGTTTTGGTGCACCTTTTTTCTCTGCTTTTTCTAAAATCACCTGAATATCTTTTTCGGTTAATGGAGTAGGCTTTTTAGACTCCCCAATAAAACGACCAACTTTAGGCAATGATTGAATCATATGCCAAAGTCTTGTATCTAAATCAAGGTGCGCAAATGCATACCCTGGGTATAGACTTCTTTCAGTTATTTTCTTCTTTCCATTCTTAACTTCAATCACATCTTCTGTTGGAACAATGATTGCCTTAAGTTTATCTTCAATTGAGTTGTTAACAACAATCTCTTCGATTGCTCTTTTTACTGCTTGTTCACTTCCAGCATAAGTCTGGATTGCATACCATTTATGATCCATCTCTATAACCTACATTATTGCAGATAAAGAAGATGACATAATTACATCAATCAATGCTAAGAATAATGATATAACAGTAACAACAACAAAAACAGATATAAAAGCGTTTCTAATCTGCTCTTTAATTGGGAAGATAACTTTTGATAGTTCTACTTTTGAATGATTGTAATAAGTTACCAATTTTTCCATATAATTACCTTTTAGTGGCAGGGCAGGAGGGATTCGAACCCACAACCTACGGTTTTGGAGACCGTAGCTCTACCAATTGGAGCTACTGCCCTACATATATTATGTCCCTCCAAAGGAGGGAAATAATTAACTTTTTAGTTTCACTTCTTTGTGAACTGTGTGCTTTTTTAATCTTGGACAATACTTCTTAGCTTCGAACTTTTCAGTATATGTCTTAGAGTTTTTTGTTGTTGTGTAGTTTATATCTCCACACTCAACGCACTTTAATCCTATTTTAATAGTCATTTAAATTGCCTTTAAAAAAAGGAGAGTTCAAACTCCCCTGTTTTGTTTTTAATTACTTTGTTATTGAAGCAACAACACCAGCACCAACAGTTCTACCACCCTCACGGATTGCAAATCTAGTACCTTCTTCCATAGCGATAGGAGCAATAAGCTCTACGTTAATCTTAACGTTATCACCAGGCATAACCATTTCAGTACCTTCTGGTAAAGTGATTGAACCTGTTACGTCAGTTGTACTAAAGTAGAATTGTGGTCTATAGTTATTAAAGAATGGAGTATGTCTACCACCCTCATCTTTGCTAAGAACATAAATCTCTGCTGTGAATACAGTATGAGGAGTGATTGAACCTGGCTTACAAAGAACCATACCTCTTTCAACATCTTCTTTCTTAGTACCACGTAATAAAATACCGCAGTTATCTCCAGCTTCACCTTGATCCATCTCTTTACGGAACATTTCAACACCAGTAACTGTAGTTGTTTGAGTATCTTTTATACCTACGATTTCAATAGTCTCTCCAACTTTGATAACACCTCTATCAATTCTTCCTGTTACAACTGTACCACGACCTGAAATTGAGAAAACATCTTCAACTGGCATTAAAAAATCTTTATCAGTTTCTCTAACTGGTTCTGGAATATAAGAATCAACTTCTGCCATAAGTTCCATTATCTTAGCACTCCACTCGCCATCTGTACTTGCTTTTGCTTCTTCAAGAGCTTTAAGAGCAGATCCAGCTACGATAGGAATATCATCTCCTGGGAATTCATATTCAGAAAGTAATTCTCTAATTTCCATCTCTACTAACTCTAACAATTCTTCATCATCAACCATATCTGCTTTGTTCATGAAAACAACAATATATGGAACACCAACTTGGCGAGATAGAAGAATATGCTCACGAGTTTGAGGCATAGGACCATCAGCTGCAGAAACAACTAGAATAGCACCATCCATCTGAGCAGCACCAGTAATCATGTTCTTAACATAATCCGCGTGACCAGGACAATCTACGTGTGCATAGTGACGTTTTTCAGTTTCATACTCGATATGAGAAGTTGCAATAGTAATACCACGCTCTCTCTCTTCAGGAGCATTATCAATACCATCAAAATCTTTAAATTCAGCAAGACCTTTTTGTGAAAGTACTGCAGATATTGCTGCTGTTAGAGTTGTTTTACCATGATCAACGTGACCAATAGTACCTATATTAACGTGTGGTTTCGTTCTTTCGAATTTTTCCTTAGCCATTTCTTCCTCCGTATGAAGTTTTATTTTATTTTTATTTTATTTCTCACAAAATCTGAACAAGTCCAGTTTTTGCTCAATCACTAAAGCTACGACTTTATCGAGAACAAATAGTCTCTAAAAATCTAGCTTAATCTAATTTTTTAATTTTATGGAGCTCATAGCGGGACTTGAACCCGCGACCTCTTCCTTACCAAGGAAGTGCTCTACCTCTGAGCCATATGAGCGATTTTTTTTAAAATGCACTTATAGCAACAACAATAATAACAGGTGATTTATAGGTTTTGAGAAGAGTCTACTGAACTGATTCTGTAGTAAAAGATAAGCAGAAAAAATTCAACAGCTCCCAGCCAAATAAAATCAATGGAGCGGGAGACGAGATTCGAACTCGCGACAACCTGCTTGGAAGGCAGGAACTCTAGCCACTGAGTTACTCCCGCATAATTAATGTAATGGTGGTGAGAGAAGGATTCGAACCTTCGAAGATAAAAATCAGCAGATTTACAGTCTGCCCTCGTTGGCCACTTGAGTATCTCACCTTTTAACATTAAACTTGATTTATTCCTGGTCAAACACTGTTATTTGACACACAACAAAATGGAGCTGGTGAGAGGACTTGAACCACCGACCTGCTGCTTACAAGGCAGCTGCTCTACCAACTGAGCTACACCAGCATCTTGTTTGTGAGGTGAAATTATATCTCAAAAGTTCTTTAATGTCAATGGTTTTTGATACTTTTTTAGTTACAATGTAAAAATATTTAAATTTACAAGGCAAACAAATGAAAATTCTTTTCTCTCCAAGTGAAGCAAAGTCCGATTTTACGGACTCTGCCATGCTTACCAAAGAATCCTTATGTTTTTCAACTTTTTTTGAAAAAAGGTTATATGTAATAGAAAAATTAAACTTCTTTTTACAAAATTGTAACTCTATTAATTTGGTAAAATTCTTTGGTATAAAAAATGAAAAGGAATGTGAAAAACTTTCCAAGCTTAATATTCTTACATCTTCTACATGTAAAGCTATTCAAAGGTACACTGGTGTTGCTTATAAGCATTTAGATTTTAAAACTTTAGATAACCACCAACAAACATGGATACTTGAAAATACAATCATTTTTTCTAACCTTTTTGGACCACTTTTAGCAGGTGATAATATACCTTATTATCGTTTTAAACAAGGCTCAACGATAAATGGCTTTAAACCTGAACTTTTTTACAAAGAAAACTTTACTAAAGAAATAGACCATTATATAGGTAGTAATTTAGTTATAGACTTAAGAGCTAGTTTTTATGAAAAGTTTTATACTCTTACATGTAGACATATTACTATGAAATTCATAAAAAATGGAAAAGTAGTGAGTCATTGGGCAAAAGCGTATAGAGGCAAAATTTTAAGAGAATTATCAAAGTATCAACCTAATACAATTGAAGAGTTTGAAAATATCAATTTTTCTGGATTGTCTATAGAAGAAATTATAGAAAAAAAACTAAAAAGAGAGTATATTTTTAAAATTAATGTATAATATGTATTAAATTTCTTATTAGGAGCATTAAATGTTACAATGGTCAATAGTTGCTATCCTCATCTATGTTATCTACTATCTGAAGAGCAAATATGAAAAACGTATTGAAACACTTACAAAACTAGTAGAGTTAAATAGAGAACAAATTGAAGAAAATAGAGACAATATACAGACTAATCAATATGGTATTGAAGAGAACAAAACTAAAATCACAACAAACAAAAGTAATATAACAAAAAATAAAACCGGAATTACAAAAAATAAAAAAGCACTTGAGCTCAATCAAGACTCATTAGAACAAATGAAGTAAGGGTTTACCCCTTACTCGTTTAATTAACTACTTATTGTCTAAAGCTCTTACACCTATGTTTCCATATCTATGGTAAGAGTGTGAAATGCTCTGCTCTTCAAAGTAGTTCAGAAGCTCTAATCTTCCTTCCATCATAGCATTTCCCCTAACTATGAATTTAGCAAGTTTTGCAGCTGCTGTAAATACATATTTACTAACCTTAGATATATCAGAGTAAATAAGTCTATCTACATTTGCAAAGCACTTTACAAACTCTTCTTCACTCTGTCTTAAAACTATATCTGTTGATTTTAAAAGTGTATCTTTATTCTCATACAAAAAAGACACCACACTATTTTCTAGAGTTGCATCTACACTTACATGTAAAGCTACTCCACTCACTTTTGCAGCGATAATTCTACTTATGACGTCGAACAGTGTGTCACTTTTAACAATACGTAGTGCAACACGCTTTAATGGTATATAGCGGAAAATATTATCTTCACCACGAAGTTTAAAATAATCATGCTCTACATCAAATTCCTCTTTAAAATTTTTCAAGTAACTCTGAAGTGCAATACTTAACTTAGAAAAATCTTCTTTAAAGGCTTTATGTGTACCTCTAAGAGCTTCACTATTCCAATTTTTAACAACATCCTCTAAAGGATGAAAATGAACATTTTCAATTTTAGGATTACTCACTTCTTCAAAATCCATAAATTGAGAAACATAATTATATGCACCGGCTTTTCTACCAGCACCAATAGCTGATTTACCCATACCACCAAAAGGTTGGCGAAGAACTATTGCTCCAGTTGTACCACGGTTTATGTATAAATTACCAGCTCTTAGATTTTCTCTCCAGTAGTCTGTCTCTCTTTCATCAAGTGACTCAATTCCAGAAGTAAGACCATATCCGGTTTTATTTACAAGTTCAACTGCATGCTTAAGATCTTTTGCGCACATAACAGAAAGTACTGGTCCAAAAAGCTCATTCATATGACAAAAATTCCCATCTTTTACTCCCCACTTAATAGCAGGTTTTAGCATAAACTCATTTTCCTCAGCATAAGATGGTTTCACTAACCACTCTTCACCACCTTCAAGTGAATCTACAGCTTTTTTTAGATTTCCTTCAACTTTATTTGCTAAAGTTCCAATTCTATTTATATAATTCCAAACTGAACCTACTTCAACACTTTGTGCCGCATCTTTTAAAGCTAATTTAAAGCCTTCATCATTATATACTTCTTCTTCAAGAACTAATAGTGAAGTTGCTGAACATTTTTGACCACTATTATTAAATGCTGATGCAATTACATTTTTAATTGCTTGTTCGCGATCAGCCATAGCTGTAACTATAGTTGCATCTTTTCCACCAGTCTCTGCTGTTAAATATAAATCTGGTCTAGCTTTTAGCATTGAGTACGCTGTATCTTCACCACCAGTTAAAATAACAAAATCAACTTTTGGATTTTCAATTAAATATTTTCCAGCTAAACTGCCAGGAGCTGGAACAAATTGCAATGTATTTTTACTAATGCCAGCATCCCAAAAACATTTACACATTTCATATGAACAAAGTGCAGCAACAGAAGCTGGTTTAACTATAACTGTGTTACCAGCAGCAAGAGCAGCAGTAACACCACCAACAGGAATAGCAACTGGAAAATTCCAAGGAGGAGTAATAACACCAACACCTTTACCTTTAAACTTCAAATTTTCGAAATTGTTAAAATACTCAGCACTATGCCCATAGAACTCTAAAAAATCAATAGCTTCGCTAACTTCTACGTCAGTTTCAGTAATAATCTTACCTACTTCAGCAGATGCAACACCTATCAAATCTAATCTCTTTTTTCTTACTTCGTTGGCGACTTTGGCAAGTATTTCAAAACGAGCTTCATGAGTCATACTTCTCCATCCATCAGGATCCTTATGCGCTACATCAACTGCTTTTTTTAAGTCATCTGCCGTAGGAATAGTATATTTTCCACAAATCACCCCATCTTTTAGTTGAGATTTATCTAGTACCTCTTTTATTTTTCGCTCATCAATTAAATCTTCACCGCCAATAACAACAGGAGCAACTACCACTTCTTCATCTTTTTTCTTCATCCATTTTGTGCGTATATCTTTAGCCCATTGTTTATTTGAAGGTAAAATAAAATCAGTATCAGGTTCACCATGATACTCTTTAGTATAGAAACTTCCACCTTTGTAGTTATCCCAATTCTCTGTTAACCTATCTTGAGTTCTTTTTTCTCCAATAAAAATATGTTTTTTATTCTCAAAAGAAGCTATAAACTGCTCTTTTAACATATTCCAATCTTCACTACCAGCTTCTAGACCAAATGAGTAACGAATAAAATTTTCAGTTCCTGTATTTTCGTCAAATCTTCTTACAAGATAAGCAATTGCATTTGTAAATTGCTCTTTTTTTGCAGCAGGGCCATAAAGAATAACTTCTCCACTCATCTCTTTAATTGAAACTCTAGCAGACTCACTCATACCTTCAAGCATCTCCATTGAAAAGTGTTCCATTACATTATTTTCTTTTGCAGTTTCATAACCATAGGCTAATTCAAAAAGATTGTGTGAAGCAACACCTAAATTAACATAAGGTGCATTTTCTGGCTTAAGTGCATATTCTAACATTACTTTGTAGTTACTATCAGTGTCTATTTTTTTTGTATATGGACAAGTTTCCCAATGTTTTAATCCTGCTTCTGTCTCTTCCATCTCCATATTTGCACCCTTCACAAGACGAATCTTAATAGGAGCTCCACCATTTTTCACTCTATTTTTAGCCCAATCAGTAAGTTTGACTTGCCAAAGATGAGAATCTGGAAGATAGGCTTGAAGAACTATACCTGCTTTGAAGTCTTTAAATTCAGGTTGCCCTAAAACTTTTTTAAATGTTGCAACAGTAAGTGAAAGATCTCTATACTCTTCCATATCAAGATTTATAAACTTATTTTCTTGTTCACCCTTAGTATTTGTAAAAGAGTATTTTTTTGCTTGTGCAAAAACCTTAGAAAGCCTAGTTGAAAACTCTTCTACAGTATTCTCATATGATACTGGATTTATTTGTGAAAATAGAGTTGAAATTTTTATAGACATATAGTCTATATTAGGATTGGTAAGTATTTTCATGTACTTTTCAATCCTCTCTTGCGCCTCTTCTTCACCTAAAACAATCTCACCAATCATATTAATATTTACTCTAGTTCCCTCAGCGTGTCTTTTTTTAAGATGTTCATTTAACAAATCATCTTCACCTTTTAAAACTACGGTATCAGTGTCATTTCTGACACTCTTTATGAATAATGGAACTGAAATATCTGGAAGATACACACCAATATTTCTAAACAAAAAGATTAAAAATTTCTCTGGAGTTGAGAAAAATGTAGCCATGCCATATTTAGAAAAAATATACTCAATTTGGTCTGCTACTCTTGCACTATTTTTTGTTCTAAAACTTTGGTCCATAAGATCGATTAGAAGAACTTTATCCAAAGGACGAGCAAACATCTTCTTCATCTTTTCATGAAAATTTTTTTCAAATTTGCTTATTTTATCTGAAGCTCTTAACTGCCATTTTTCTGCTAAATCAATCGCACGATTCATTACAACTGTATTTTCACTCATTTTTTCTCCTAGGTACTACTAAAAGTACTACTTTTTGTAAATTATAAAAATGATACAAAAAAAACCGTCTACATGTAAATGTAAACGGATTTTATAAATATCTACTTCTTTTTTTTACCTAAATACGCCTCTTGAATAACTGTTGAGTTTAACAACTCTTCACTAGTCCCCTCATGTGTAATTTTCCCAAGTTCTAACACATAACCACGATCAGCTAACTTTAGTGCTGCTTTTGCATTTTGTTCTACAATTAGAACTGTAACACCAGTTGAGCTAATCTCTTTAATTGCTTTAAAAATACCTTTCACCAAAACTGGTGCAAGACCAAGACTTGGTTCATCTAGTATAAGAAGTTTTGGTTTACTCATAATAGCTCTACCTATTGCAAGCATCTGTTGCTCACCACCACTCAAGGTTCCTGCAAGTTGTTTTTTTCTCTCTTCTAAACGAGGAAGAATTTTATATATCCAACCTAGAGTCTCTTCATCATGAGTTTTTAAAGTATATGCTCCCATATGAAGATTTTCTTCTACACTAAGTGTCCCAAAGACTTTTCTTCCCTCAGGAGAATGGCTCATACCACGTCCTACTATATCATGTGCAGGAACAGTTGTAATATCTTCTTTATCAAAGTAAATATGTCCATCTGTTGATTTTAAAAGTCCACTGATAGTTCTTAAAGTTGTTGTTTTTCCAGCACCATTAGCTCCTAAAATTGTAACAACCTCACCTCTTTTTACATACAGACTTATACCTTTAATAGCTTTAATAGCTCCATAGCTTACATGTAAATCTTTTACTTCTAATAGTATTTCATGATCAACCATTACTCATCCTCATCTTCAGAACCAATATATGCTTCTATTACTGCTGGATTATCTTGAACATCAGCGGCTACTCCATCACAAATCCATGCACCAAAGTTAATAACAGTCATATATTCACAAAGGCTCATAATCATATCCATATCATGTTCAATCATCATAATGGTAACTCCCATCGCTTGAACCTTTTTTATGATATCTGCTAATTCTTTTGTTTCATTTTCATTTAGTCCAGCTGCTGGTTCATCTAAAATTAAAAGTTCAGGTTCAGCTGCCAAAGCTCTTGCCATCTCTATTTTTCTTTGAACTCCATAAGATAAGTCTCCTGCTGGTGTTGTTGCATATTCACTTAGTCCAAAAAGTTCCATATACTCGCCAACTTTTCCCCAATTATATTTCTCGTCTTTATAATAAGCTGGTGTTGGGATAATTCCGTTGTACCATTTCTGTTTTGATTTAATATGACGCCCTGACATAATATTCTCAGCGACACTCATCTCAGCAAAAAGTCTTATAGTCTGAAATGTTCTTAAGATTCCAAGTCCAGCTATCTTATGAGGAGCTGTCCCTTTTATGTCTTTTCCATGCCAAAGAATCTCTCCCTCTTCAGGTGTATATATACCAGTTATACAGTTAAAAAGAGTGGTTTTTCCAGCTCCATTTGGTCCTATAATTCCATAAATCTGACCTTTTTTTACTTTTAAGTTCAAAGCATCAATTGCAGTCAATCCAGAGAAAAATTTTGAGACATTTTTAATCTCTAATAGATATTGACTCATTTTTTCCCCTTTTTAAGAAATGCTGGGATATTGCCAAATTTAGCTGGCCAAATACCACGAGGTCTTAAAATCATTGTCAAAATCATAGCTAAACCAAATACTAAATAACGTGCTGTTTCAAATTCACGGAAAATTTCAGGAAGTACAAACATGACAAATGTACCAAGAAGAACTCCAGGAAGTGAAGCAGATCCTCCAACTAGTACGATTGTAAAGAACATGATTGATTGAAGAACATCAAATGCTTCTGGACTAACTGCACTATACTGAACTGCAAACATACTACCAGCTGCTCCTGCAAGTCCAGCTCCAATAGCAAAAGCATACAGTTTGTAATAGCGTAAATCTATACCCATACTTTGAGCTGCCACATCATCTTTATTTATATAAAACATTGCACGACCAAATTTACTGCCATCTAATGTTTTCATAATAAACAGTGTAATTCCAAGTAAAATAAAAGCCATAAAGTACATATGAATCTGTTCAAAAAGCTCATAACCAAATATTTTAACAACATCTATACCAAATATCCCATTTGGACCACCTGTTATACCAAAAAGATCATTCTCTAATACCTGTAGAAAAATAATATTTATACCAATAGTCGTAACTAAAAGGTAGTCACCTCTTAAATGAATAATCGGTGCTGTTGTTATGAGTGCCACAACCATAGGAATGATTACTGCTGGTGCCCAAGTTGCTAAAATTGGCCATCCAAAATGTGTATTTAAAATAGCTGTTGTATATGCTCCTAGTCCAAAAAATGCAGCATGTCCCATGTGAAATGCTCCAGCACGTCCTAGAATAATATCTTGAGAAAAAGCAACAACAGAAAATACTAAAAATGTAGTTCCTACTGCAAGCCAAGCAGAATCAGCAAAAAATGGAAAAACACCCATTACCAATAGGAAACCTAATGATATTATTGTAGTCTTATTCATTATACTTTCTCCGCCACTTTTTCGCCTAGTATTCCTGTTGGTCTAAAAATAAGAACAACAATCAATAACATAAACGTAAATGTTTCAGCCCAAGCACTAGAGATATAACCACTTATGAGTGCATTAAACAATCCTAGCATGAGTCCACCAAACATAGCTCCAGGAATATTGCCAATACCTCCAATGATAGCAGCTACAAATGCATTTAAACCATACATCCATCCCATATCAAATGTAATGCCTCTGTAATAGATTCCGATAAACAAACCAGCGACTGCTCCAAGTGCAGAACCTATAATAAAAATAATCATAATTATTTTATTTACATTAATTCCCATAAGTTTTGCTGCATCTTGGTCAATAGCAACAGCGCGTATTGCAGTTCCTATCTTTGTTTTATTTATAAAAAGATAAAGAGCTATCATCAATACAGATGAAAAAATCAAAATCATAAGTTGTGTAAATGTTATAACTACACCATTTATGTCATAAATTGTTGATGGAAACAAATCTGAAGGAAATATTTTCATATTTGGTCCCCAAATTAGCATAATAGAATTTTGAATAACTAGTCCCGCACCTAATGCAGAAACAACAGCACTAAGACGTGGTGCTGTTCTTAAGGGCCTATAGGCAAGGCGTTCAAGAAGAACACCAACTACTGCTATAATTGCTGCTGTGAACATAAATACTGTAATGACAGCTATTATAGAAGTTCCACCATCAGCAAATATGCTTGTATATATAGTAAGTCCTGCAAAGGCTGACAAGGCAACGAGGTCTCCGTGGGCGAAGTTGATTAACTTCATAACCCCGTAAACCATCGTATAACCTAGAGCAACCAAAGCATATAAACTTCCTATTGTCAAACCATTGACAATTTGTTGAAGAAATATATCCATTGTTTCACTTTCTATTTTAAATTTTATTTATTTATGATTTTATAACTATTGTCTGCTTGAATTTCATAAACATTAAATTTAGTATTAATTCTCTCGCCATCTTCTCTAAATGTTATAGGACCAGTAATTCCTGGAAAATCTTTTAGTGCGTGTAGGTAATTACTAATTGTCTTAGTATCAAGACTTTTAGTCTTTCTAACTGCATGCAAAATAGCATTAAGTCCATCAACATTCATAAGAGCCCATACTGAAGATGGATCTTTTCCATACTTAGCATTGTAATCTTTAATAAATACTTTTGCAGCATCATATGGTAAGAAATCTGGAGTTGGGAAGTTTACTAAAAGTGTGCCTTTAGCACTCTTTCCAGCTAATTTCATAAAATCTGGGTTATCATTTGAATCGCCTCCAATGAAATCTGCTTTTATTCCAAGTTGTTCTTGTTGAGCACGGATAAGTCCCCCATCTGTATAGTATCCACTAAAATAAATCGCATCTGGTTTCATTGATTTTATTTTTGTTAAAACTGCTGTAAAGTTTTGAGTTCCTGATTTAATTTTACCCTGATAAATTACATTTCCACCCTCAGCTTTAATAGATTTAACAGCTGAATCAGCAAGACCAACAGCATAACTAGAGTAATCTGAAATAACAACTATTTTTTTATAACCTTTCTCTTTTACAAGATATTTTGCTGTAAATGTCGCTTGAGCTGAATTTTGAAATGAGTTTCTAAAAAATGTCCAATACTTGTGCTTAGTCAAACTATCACTCGTTCCATCACTTGTTTGTAGTGTTTTATTTCTATAATAGGTAGTTTGAGCAGCTTCTGTTGCACCTGAAGTGTATGAACCAATAACAGCTAAAACACCTTCATTTACTAATTTTCTTGCACAAATTGCTGCTTTTTGAGCTTTACCTTCATCATCACAAGTAACAACTTTTAATTGTTTACCTAAAAGTCCACCTTTTGCATTTAATTGATCTATAACAAGTTTAACTCCATCATCAATACTTTGTCCCTCATTTGCATACTTACCTGTTATAGGTACTTGAACACCAATCTTAATAACATCAGCAGCACTTCCTGCTGTAACTAATAAAGCACAAACTGCTGCTGATGCAGCTAATTTTGGTAACATATTTTTCATATTTTATCCTTTGAAAATTTTATTAAGATAACTCTACATGTAATCTTAAAAAAATCTACTTTGGTTCTATAACGTAACACCCTGCCAACCACTCTCCACTATCTTCTATCTTTTGGATTTCACTACTTGCAAAACTGGATTTCAAAGATGGAAACTTCTTTACTACAACATCAAAACTTTTAACTAACTCTGGGATTCTTTTTTTAAGTTTTTTTCTTGCATTTTGAGATAAATCTGAATAAAAACTAAAAAGCCCATAATCTAAAGTAGTTTCACAATCAAGCATTTTACAAATTTTTTCTATCTCATGAGAATACTCTAACTTTGGATTTCTTACTCCATTTCTAACACTCATAATAACTTTAGAAATAGAGTCTTCATTGTTTTTATGTTCAAATCTTTCATCTAGAGTAATACTAAATACTCCTTGTGTTATTTTTTTTTCCATCATATAAGATGTATATTCTCCACGATTTGGTAAAGAACATCTTAAAATGTCACTTATAGTTGCATCTATAAAAATTTCAGGAGCATTCTTAAGAGCTTCCATCTCTTGTGCAATATGAATAGAAATAATTTTATGTGGACCATAAGATAAAAACAGCCTATCGTTTGTCCATGTTAAAAAATTTTGAGCTGCTTTTATAGTTCCTTTAAGAACTGCATCAAGAACTTGTTGTTGCAAAGGAAATCTACTCATGGTAATTTTCTTCAACTTCTTTAATGATGCCACTCTCTAAAAGAATGTCTTCAATAAGTCTATTTTTTGATACATTTAATGAACTTGATAATCGACATAAAGCATAATCTAGTTTAGAATCTATTTTAATAGTTAGTTGAGATATCGTACGTTTCTTTTTATTTTTCTCAATAACACTCTTAATAATTTCATTACCAAATTTTTGTTTTGCCAAAATATACCCTCATTATAATTTTTAAAAAGTAATACTAAAAGTAGTACTTTTTTATATAATAAAAATATAGTATAGTTTTTTTAGATAAAACTTAAAATATTTTTTTAGTAAAAGTTAAATTCAAAACTTTTCTGAAACTTTCCTAAAAAAGCGTCCTCATAGAGGGCTCTTTTAATTTTGATTGATTTTTCATTGTATTGTATAAATTTATTTAAATGTTACATCATGTAACAAATTCACCTTTCTAGGAGAAGATTTATTTTTTCTTTTTCTTTTAATTTTTCATAGGCAGGTAGATTTATTTTTTTTATCTCTATTAGTTTTTTATGGTTTTCTAGCTTGTAAAATCCATATTCATTAAACATAAAAACAGGCTCTAAATCTACTCTTTTATCTATTGGTAACACTCGTGTACTAAGATTATCTAAAACTAATGGTGGAGTATTTTTATCGATTTGAATAGATAGAACCATATGATCACCACCTATAAATTTCTCTTTAACAGCACTCATATACATATTTTTTTTAGAAATTCCAAGTTTTTCAAGAGAGTACATCTTAGCTATCACATAATCCTCACAATCGCCTCCAGCACTTGAAAAAAATTCAAATGGAGTCGCCCAATACTCTTCATTTTTATAATTGTAAGCATCATATTGAGGTATAATTTTATTTATATACCGATTTACTTTTTCAACTTTTATTTTATCGTCATCATCTTGTATTGCATTTAAAAAATTAACATAATGATTAATTATTTTATAACTTTTTGAATCTTTTTTTAGTTTATCAAAGAAATAAGGATTGATATAAAATTCACCTGCTATTAGCTGAATACAAAGAAACAATATAATAAAAATATATTTTATAAACATATCTTTTTAGGCTTTCCAAAATAATATCCTTGAAATTGATCAACACCCAAATCAAATACAATTTCATAAACTTCTTTTGAGTGAACAAACTCTGCGATAGTAATGATATTTAGCGCCTTTGCAAAAGCAACAATCGACTTTACAAGCTCATAAGAGCTTTTATCTTCTGCAATATTTTTAATTAATGCACCATCAATTTTTACAAAGTTTGGTTTAATATCAAGTATAAATGAAAAATTAGAGTACCCTGAACCAAAATCATCTATGGCAAACTTAACGCCTAACTCTCTAAAATCTGTGATAAATTTTTTTATGCTATTATTATCTACTAAATTCTCACTTTCTAATATCTCAAAGATAATCTTATCTGCTATGTCTAAGCTAATAATCTTCTTTTTTAATTTTTTAATTAAAAAATGGTTTTTCATATCATTTTTATCCAAATTAATAGTTATTTGTAATCCCTTCTCTTTGCAAATATTTAAACTCTTAAACATAGTAATTGAAGATATTTCGTTGTAACTTTTAGTTTTCTTAGCAATCTGTAAAAACTTTGATGGAGAGATAAAACTCACCTTTTTACCCTCTTGTATCTTTAGTCTCATTAAGGATTCATACTTTTTTATAGTTCCATTTCTATCTACAATTGGCTGAAAAAATGGTAAAAACATATCATTATCGATGCCTTTTTTAATCTCTTTATTCCAAAAAAGATTGTATTTTAACTCTACTTTATTATCAATACCAGTTCTATACACAGCAAATACTAAACTGTTTTTTTTCGCAAAATTTAATGCTATATCGGCTTTTCCTAGATTATTTTTTTTACATGTAGATATTCCACATGTAAAATCTAACTCTATACTCTCAGAAATATCCTCAATATATATTTTAGTCTCTTTTATATAAAACAAGAAATCTAATACTATTTTTTCTATATCTTTATTAGAGTATTTTGCATCTTTTTCAAAAAGTACGAATTCATCTCCAGCTATACGAAAAAGTTCAAACTTCGTATCTGAAAAATACTCACGCATTATATCAGCCAGTTTTTTTAAAACTTCATTTCCTACATCTGTTCCATAAAGTTCATTGATTACTCTAAATAAATCTATATTCAAAATTATAATAAACGGATTTTCTACACCATTAGAAATTTTATTTAATGCAAATCTATTTTTCAGTTGTGTCAACTCGTCTATGTATAGTTGTGTTTCTAATTTTCTATACAATTTTACAATGTGTTGACTAATTAACTTAGATAAAAATAGTGTAATTAAAACTATAATAACACTGACAAACAGCTCAATATATAAATATTTTAGTCTGTGTTTTTCTAAAGTTACATGATAAAGATTTTTTCTTTCAGTTAGAACTTTTTCTGATTTTTTTACATATTTTAGTATATTTTTTATCTTTAAAGGAACCAAATAATTTAGTTCTCTAATTTCTCGTGCTAATGTTCTAATCTTTATACTACTATTATTAATGAGAGCTATTTCTCTTCTTTCTAAAATATCCATTAATACATTATTCTCTTTTTTTAACTCTTCTAATTTTGCTAAGAAATTTTGAGAATCTACAAAATCTATACCCAAACTGCTGGTAAAAAGGACAATCTCTTCCATATCTTTTTTTATGTTTTTATTAAGTGATTTTCTGTGTTGTGAAGATTGTGTTGCTGCTGTAATTTCAAATATATGTGCTTTGATACCTATAACATAATTTGAAATATCATCCAACATTTTCAAATTTGTCATTATATTATTATAATATTGATAATGTTTTTCCATCTGTTTATCTAGTAAAACATTCATAGATAGAAATAAAACTGTTCCTATTATAAATGTCAAAACAAGAATAATTAGATATTTAATTATACTTCGTCTAACAAATTTCAACATAAAAACTTGTCCTTTTTAATCTTAGGTTAAGTTATTTTGACTATGGTAACTAAATATTTCTTTGTATATTATAATACCTTTGCCATAACTTGGTAGAGTTCTCTTTTTGCTTCCTCTAAGTTTTTACCAAAAATAAAGACTCCTTCAAAATGACCTTTCATAACGAAAGATTTATTTTCAAGTGCATCTAATGAGCAATAAATTTTTTGAATATCTTTGGTCATCGCTAGTGATCCATACTCTACGTCACTAGTACTTACAAAATCATTTTTTAGCATATATCTCCATAGCTTTTCATTATGAACATGAATAATAGCATTTATATTCTCATCAAGTTTATAGATACAAGCATGAGTCATTGCCTCACTACTTGGCTTTGAAGCTCCACTTGCATATGTAGTAAAAGTATCAAAATCGACTCTTTCAACTAAAGAATAATCTTTTGCTTCTAATTCAGCTAAGTGTCCAGTTTGTGTTCCTGTTATAAAAAAATCAGAACTTCCCATCTCTTTTTGTGATATATTTCCAAAACCTATGCCATTTTTATAAGCTCCTATCAAACCTAAAGCAAATAAATCAACTCTAATCTCTTCAATTTCTTCAACACAAATAAATGGTAATGAGCTAGTTTCCTCAAAATCCAATGAATACTTTACTACCCCTTCATTTTGACTCATTGGTACATTTCCTTTATTGCTTTTTGAGTTGCTTTGCAGATGCCTTTTTCAGTTATGAGTCCTGTTACAAGTCTATTTGGTGTTATATCAAAACCATAATTCAAAGCTGATGAATTTTTAGGAACTATTCTAATCTCTTTTATTTGTCCATCTTCATCTACACCTCTTATATGTGTTACCTCATCTTCACTTCTATTCTCTATAGGAATCTGTTTTACACCATCAACTATATCAAAGTCAAAAGTCCCCTCTGGTAAAGCCACATAAAAAGGTATATTGTTATCATAAGCCGCAAGTGCTTTTAAATATGTTCCTATCTTATTCGCAACGTCTCCTTGAGCACTTACTCTATCTGCCCCAACTATACATACATCAACAAAACCTTGTTGCATCAAATATCCTCCTGTATTGTCAGGAATAACTGTATGTTTTATATCACTTTTACTAAGTTCCCAAGCAGTTAGGTTTGCTCCTTGATTACGAGGTCTTGTCTCATCTACCCAAACATGAACATCAATACCACGTCTATGTGCTTCGTAAATAGGTGCTAATGCACTTCCATCATCTACAATTGCAAGCCAGCCAGCATTACAATGAGTCAAAACGTTGATGCTATCTTTGCCTGTTTCTTTCATAATCTCTTCAAACCTATCACAACCATACTTGGCTATAAGTCTACATCTATTGGCATCTTCATCACATATCTTTATTGCTTCATTTTTTGCTACTTCTAAAAGATTTTCGCTCTTTACATGTAAGAGTTTTTCCATCATGATATCTACTGCCCACATAAGATTAACCGCTGTTGGACGTGACTCCCTTATGAGTTTTGCTTTTATTTTTATTGACTCTATATTATTATCTTCTTTTGCAGCTAGATATATTCCAAAAGCAGCAATATTGCCTATAACTCCTGCCCCTCTTACTATCATATCTTTGATAGCCACTATTGCATCTTCACTTGTTTTTAAAACTACTGTTGTCTCTTCAAAAGGTAATTTCGTTTGGTCTATAACTTCTATATAACCTTCATCAGTTAACCATAAAGCTTTGTATTTCATATAATCATCTCTCTTATGTCTTTTACTGACTCTACTTGTTCATAATTCTTAACAAACTTTTTTGCTATCTCTAAAACATGAGCTTCAGCTATATTTTTTTTATTTTTATCTTCTATTGCTCGTATATCTTCAACACCCGCCATTCCAAACATACGTCTTGCCATCTTACAACCTGCATATCCTACTGAATCACGAAGTATGTTTTTCATAAACTCTTTTTTAAATTCATCTAAACTTTTTGAGTCTATAAAACCCTTTACATGTAAAGCACTTTCATCTACTTCAGCCCACAAACTCAAAAACTTTTGTTCAAACTTGGTCAATATCTCTTCTATGAGTTTAAGTATCCACTTTTGATACTGTTCATTTTTACTTACATGTAGATGCGAAACATAGGACATAACAAGATTACCAATCAACGCTCCAATATCAAATCCAAAAGGTCCTACAAAAGAGAACTCAGGGTCAATAACAAAAGTCTCATTTTGATTGAGCATGATTGAACCAGTATGTAAATCACCATGAAGTAAGGCATCAGATTGAGTCATAAACTTGTACTTTAGTTTAAGAACATTTTTTTTGAATTCCATATCTGCAAAAAGTTTTTTAGCTGTTTCATTATTACGGGCATTTTCACCATTTGTATCATGCTCCATAAATGCAAAACTAAAAACAAAGTCTTCGCTTAGTTTACAAAGCTCTACATTTTTGTTAAAACTATCAACAAACTGACGTTTACATGTAGAGTCTAAAAACAGTGATGAAGTCTTAAAAAGATTCTGAGCTAAAAATGTAGATATATGCTCATCAAACTTAGGATATACTATCCCATTTATCATTCCTTTTCTCATAATGATATGCTTTGATAGATACTGCATTACAACTGTACTCATCTCTTCGTTTGCATCATAAATAAACGGAACTAAATCTGGAGTCAACTCACTGTACTTTAACAAAGCCCTTATCTCAAATGTCATTCGCTCTTTACTTAAAGGATACTCTTCTCCAACACAACGTAAATATGGAACTGCTTGTTTTAATATAAGTGCTTTTTGAGGATTTTGCTCACTTTTAATTATATAAACGAAGTTTAGATTTCCATCTCCAATCTCGTTTACATGTAAAGAGTCCTCTGCAAAATAATCTTTTATAATTTTTATATTCTTTATATATGAAATAATATTTGTAATATTTAGTATCTTATAATCCATACTCTCTCCTGTTTTTATTATGATATGATATACTATTATTTATCAATAAAAGGTAAAACAATGTTAAATTACAATTCTTTTAAAATTAGACCAACTATATTTGTTATTGTCACACTTTTAATTTTAATTGTAGTATCTATTCTTTTGACTTTGCAATACTTTAACTCACAACAATTAGCCATAAAAGCTACAGTAAACTCCATAAATCATATCTCACAAAAAATTGAAAGAAGACTACTAGATATTGATAATCAAGGCGATGACTTTATCTCTATAATTGAGATTGCATATGGAGTAAAGGAGAAACCCACACTACATAAAGAACATAAGATGTTAACTATTTTTTCCGCTATACTAAAAAATAGACCTATCATATATGCTATTTATGTCGGATATGAAAATGGTGATTTTTTTGAGGTGATTAACCTAAATTCAAATCAAAAAGTAAGAGCACAATTTGCTGCAAAAAAAGATGAAGTATGGTTAAGCAAAAAAATAATATCAATAGATAGAAAAAGAGTTCTTATAGATGAATTTTTAGATAAAGATTTGAACATATTAAGAACAAATACTTCATATGCTAAATATAACCCAACAAATAGACCTTGGTATGGAATAGCTATGAAAAATGATGGAACAACTAAAACAGAGCCTTATATTTTTGCAAATCTTAAAAGCTTAGGTATCACATATGCAAAAAAAATAAAATATAGCAATGATGTGATAGGCATAGACCTCTCGCTAAGAAATCTATCTGCTTTTTTAAAAACACAAAAGGTAGAATATGGAAGCCAACTATATCTTAGAAACAACTATGGAATTACAATAGCTTCAAATATTAAAAAATATAAACAAGCTAAAAATATAGAAAAGATTTTAGATCAATCTTTACAACAAAAGGACAAAACTATAAGTATAGGCGATATAGAATACTTTGTCTCAACCAATACTATCAACTCTAAACATGGTCAAAATACAATCCTAATAAGTTTTGTTCCAAAAGACAAAATTATGGAACCATATATGAAAAAAATACTATATTCTATTTTTATCAGCTTTTTACTTATATTGCTTATAATACCTTTTCTCTTAAGAGCAACTTCACTTATAGTACAACCTATTAGAGATTTAGTAAAAGAAAATGAAAAGATAAAACATAGAAAATTTAACGAAGTTTCAACTATACAAACTAATATCCAAGAGTTAAAAGAGTTATCAAACTCTTTTGTATCTATGTCTCAATCTATACAAGAACATGAAGAAGCACAAAAAAAGCTCATGGACTCGTTTATTGAACTTATTGCTGGTGCGATAGATGCAAAGTCAGAGTACACAGGTGGACATTGTAATAAAGTACCTGTAATAACACTAATGCTTGCAAATGCTGCTTCAAACTCTCAAGAAGAAGTTTTCAAAGATTTTAAAATAAAAAATGATGAAGAGTTAAGAGAACTTAGTATTGCAGCATGGTTACATGATTGTGGAAAGGTTACAACTCCTGAGTATGTTGTAGATAAAGCTACTAAACTTGAAACTATTTACAATAGAATTCACGAAATTAGAACAAGATTTGAAGTGATTTATAGGGATTTAAAAATAGAGTCTTTTGTGAAGATTGAAAATGGCGAAGACAAACAAAGTGTAGAGAAATGGCTTATCAACGAACAAAAACAACTTAAAGATGACTTTGAATTTATTGCTAATGCCAATATTGGTACAGAGTTTATGAGTGATGAAGACAAACAAAGAGTTAAAAAGATAGCTAAAAAAGAGTGGCAAAGAGAGTTTGATGATTCCATTGGTTTATCGCAAGAAGAGGAGTTGAGATTTGTAAAATCTAATTCTAATACCGAGTCTCTATTAGCTGATAAAAATATTCACATTATTAAAAGGACATCTAAGTCAAAAGATAGATATAAAAACCTAAACTTCAAGATAAAAACTCCTGAATATCTCTATAACTTAGGCGAGATATACAACCTTTGTGTAGAAAAAGGAACTCTCACAAATGAAGAAAGGTTTAAAGTCCAAGAACATATTATGATGAGTATAAAGATGTTAGAACAATTACCATTTCCAGCTTATCTAAAAAGAGTTCCACAGTATGCAGGAGCTCACCATGAAACACTTATTGGTACTGGATACCCTAGAGGTCTTAGTGCAGACGAAATGCCATTACCAGCAAAAATAATGGCAGTGGCAGATGTATTTGAAGCACTTACAGCAGCTGACAGACCATATAAAAAAGGGAAATCTCTCTCCTCTTCTATAAAGATTTTAAGTTTTATGGTAAAAGAGCAACATCTTGATGGAGATATTTTTAGATTACTATTGACTAGTGGAATCTATATGGACTTTGCTAAAAAGTATCTAAAACCAGAACAGATAGATGAAGTGGATATAGTACAGTATCTTTAATGCTGTTGCTTTGAAACTTCACTCTTACAATTTGGACAAAAAGTATCTCGCCCAGAATAACAGGCATAACACAATGGAGCTGCTTCGCATTCGTTACATGTAAAGCCACAATCTTTACATGTAAAAGGTGGTTCTTTACACTTTTTTGCTTTTTGTTTTTTGTCTGCTTTTAATAACCAATTAAACATACATGCCCCAAACTTTGATTTGCTATTTATGAAATACACTTATTTTAGATTAAAATTACTTCTTGCTCTTAGCTGCTAAAACCCATAATTCTACTTTCTCTGTGCTTCTTGAATCTGTACGTTTTGTTCTTCTTGATGATGCTCGAACATCACGTCTAAGGTGTAAGTCTTTTCTAAAACGATTGTTATTTCTTAGTTCTTCTATTATGGGATGCATACTTTGCTCATCAACAACCTCAGCTAGATTTGAAAAAATCAACACTATTCGTCCATTTGGAGCTAAATGCTTTTGTGCTTGCTCAAAGAATCTTGGAAATAGTTCTTTTTCATAATACATTGCCTTGTCAATTCCCTCTTCAAGTTTATGCTTTGCAAGCAACCAAGGAGGATTAAAAAGAATTAGATCGACTTTTACATCACAATTTTCAAATAAATCACCATGATTGAGTGTTATTTTGTCTTCATAACCCAATCTTTTACTCTCTTGTGCAACCCCAATAATTGCATTTTTATTTGTATCGGTTGCAAAAATATCATTAAAACCATTTTGAATTAATTGGAAAGATAAAACACCACTTCCTACACCAATTTCAATAGCCTTATCTTTTGAGCCTTCGTATTTTTTTAACCATTTATCAAATAATTTTAAATGATCGAATCTTGTTGGAAAATAAGTTCCATAATAGGGATGAAGAGTTAAATTTAAAGTTTTAATTTCAATTCCCTTTTTATGCCATTGCCATGAACTGTTCATACCTTGAACTTCTGGAAAAGAGATATAAAATTCTGATACATCTGGATACAAGAGTTCTAACCAACCAATGTCTGGACATTTTTTAACCTGAAGTTTATTCTCTTGTACTTTTAACAATAGTCTATGAGAAGCTTCTCTAAATGCAGAACGAAAATCTCGTTTACCTTGAAAACTTTTATCATTATATTTACCAGAAAGCTTTCTTTTAAGTTCAGCTAAAACCTCTAAACCATTACTATAAAATTTTTCTACAAGAACATACTTACCTGCAATCATTTCATTAACAGTTGCCTTTACGTCCATGTTACGGTTGAAGCCAATAGCCTCAATCTCAGTTGTTATAATATTTGGTCTATCTGCTTGTACTAAATCTTTATTCATGTAATTATTCCCTTTATCTAATGAAGCAGTTTAGTGTATGTAGGCTTTGTTTTAGGTTTATTTCTATTATATTGATGATTTTTTGATATGCAAACTATTTTTTAGAGTATTTAAAAATAAATGGCTCCGGATGCTGGATTCGAACCAGCGACCAAGTGATTAACAGTCACCTACTCTACCGCTGAGCTAATCCGGAACACGTTTAATGAGGTCGAAATTATAGTGAAAAACAAGGGGAATGTCAAGGTTTTTTAGACAAACTACGAAAGTTTATAAAAATTTACTCCTGCTACGTCTTTTACATGTAAAAAATTAGCTTCAACAAGGCTATTTAATCGTTTTATACTCTCTTGTGAAAAACTTATTTTTACATCATCAAAACTTTGTGGTCTTTTGTCTATCATGTTAAGAATTTCATCTTTTGTAAAGTTTCGTTTCTCTTCACTATAGTCACGCTTGTAAGCCAAACTAATAGGAAGTGAACTTAATATGCTTGCTAACTCTTTAAGTCTTGCTATACCTACGCTTTGGACATCATAAGCTGGTGGTCTATCAACTGTGCTAATGTCTATCCTATCTGGTTTTATCTCTTTTAAGACGTCTCTTAGTGCTTCGAACTCACTCTCCTTATCATTGATACCCTTTACTACTAAAACCTCTAAAACAAGCTCTTTATCGTAGATTTTTCTAAACTCTTTTATGCCCTCTATAATGTCTTTTACATGTAAGCCCTTTATGGGTCTGTCTATTTTTTTAAAACAGCGTTCGCTTACGCAATCCAACGAAAGCTTTACTATATCTATCTCTTTTAATATTTCTCTTGTCTCTTTACATGTAGAGGTTGCACCATTAGATAAAATAAGCAGTTTTGAGCTGTTTTTAATTACATGTAGCTCTTTTATCAACTCTTTCATATATGGATACAAAGTTGGTTCTCCATTAGCTGTTAAAGTTATGACATCTATATCTTTGTACTTTAGTAGAGCTTCTTTTACGTTAGAAATAACTTCTTTGACTGTGGGAGGGTTTTGTATGGTATTAACTGGTGTGGCACCCTTAAGCTCACAATAAATACAGTCAAAATTGCACTGTTTAGCATCTGGACTCAAATCTATTCCAAGGGATTGTCCAAATCTTCTTGAAGTGATTGGTCCAAATACTATTTTACTCATACTTATCTTTTAGTTTGAGATTGTACTTCTTTTATGAAGTATTTTGCATTTTCGACTGGAACATCTGGAAGTATTCCATGCCCTAGATTAAATATGTGACGTTTGTTGTCCATAGTTTTTACTATCTTCTCAACGCCCTCTTTTATGGCACTTTTACTATAAAGTCTGGTTGGTTCCATATTGCCTTGAAGAACGTACTTGTCGCCAAGTTTCTCACGTGCTAGCTCTAAGGGAGTTGACCAATCAACACCAAATACATCAAAATCACCATCAATTCTGTCTAAGTAACCACTTATTCCCTTAGGAAACATAATGATAGGAATATGAGGATATTTTCCTTTTAAATAAGAAGCTATCTCTTTCATATAGTTCCAACTAAATTCAAAATATGCATCTTCTTCAAGAGCCGATGCCCATGAATCAAAAATCATAGCTGCATTTATGCCACTTTCTATCTGTTTTGACATATAAATTTTTAGAACAGCTGTCACTTTTTTCAAAAGTGCATGCATAAATTCTGGTTGAGAATATATAAGCTTTTTAACTACAGCGTAAGTCTTTGTACCTTGTCCCTCTATCATGTAAGTTGCAAGTGTCCAAGGAGCTCCACAAAAACCAATAAGAGCTTTGTCAGCTGCAAGTTTACCACGAATCAGACGTATAGTCTCGTAAACATACTCTAGTTTTTCAGCTGCTTCTTCAACACAAAGAGCATCTAAATCTTCCATAGTTTTAATTGGTTTTGGGAAAAGTGGGCCTTCTCCTTTTATGAATTTTAGTTCCATTCCCATTTCCATAGGAACAACCAAAATATCACTAAAAAGAATTGCCGCATCAACTCCAAGTATATCCATAGGTTGAAGAGTTACCTCACAAGCTTTTTGCGGATCATGACAAAGTGATAAAAAATCCCCTGCTTCAGCTCGTACTTTCATATACTCAGGTAAATAACGTCCAGCTTGTCTCATCATCCATACTGGGGTATGAGTTGTCTCTTTTCCAAAACACGCATCTATAAAAATTTGACTCATTTTTAACCTTCCATCTCAATCCATTTTTGTGCAATGCGAACTGAATTTGTTGCAGCACCAACTCTAAGCTGATCTGCTACACACCAAAGATGAAGAATATTATCTCTATTTATGTCTTTTCTAATACGACCAACAAAAGTCTCATCTGTATCACTAGCAGTTATTGGCATTGGATATTCATTTTTACTTGGATCATCAACTACTGTAACATTTGGAGCATCTTTTAATGCTTGAACTGCTTTTTCTACACTAACAGCATTCTCGAAATGAATAGTTATAGACTCACTGTGACTTCTAATAACTGGAACCCTAACACAAGTAGCACTTACTTCAATGTTTTTACCAAGTATCTTTTGAGTCTCATTTACCATTTTCATCTCTTCTTTAGTGTAATCATTTTCCATAAAAACATCAATATGAGGAATAACATTTAATGCAATTTGATGTTGAAATATCTTAGCTTCACTATCGCCTAATTTAAAAGCAAAAAAGTCTTGCATTTGAGAAACTAACTCTTCCATACCAGCTTTTCCTGCTCCACTTACTGCTTGATATGTACTAACATCAACTCTTGTAATATCAAAAGCATCATCAAGAGGTTTTAGAACTTGAACCATCTGTATTGTTGAACAGTTTGGATTTGCTATAATTCCTGTGTTTTTCCAACCACTAATATCGTCTGGATTACACTCAGGAACTACTAAAGGAACATCAGCTTCCATTCTAAAATGGCTTGTATTGTCAATAACAACTGCTCCAGCTTCTGCTGCAAACTTCGCATAATGAGCTGAAATAGAACCTCCTGCACTAAAAAATGCAATCTCTATCTCTTTTTCTTCAAAAATCGACTCTGTTAGTTCTAAAACTTTATAGTGCTTGTTTCTATACTCTATATCTATCCCTGCACTTTTACTTGATGCTAATGGAACTAAATTGTTAATTGGAAAATCTAATTCCTCTAAAACTCTAAACAACTCTTCACCCACAGCACCTGTTGCACCTACAATCGCTACGTTATATTTTTTCATTCCTCTTCCTCTAAACTGTATTTTTTTATTTTTTTCTCTAATGATAATTTACTCATACCCAATATTTTGGAAGCCTCTTTTTTGTCACTATTGACACTTTGTAAAACTTCTATTATTAACTCTTTTTCCATGCTATCTATACTTTTAGTTTTATTTGTATTTCTACTATCTAAAAAAAGGTCATCTAAACTGATAGTGTTATTATCACTTAAAATTGCCGCTCTTTCAACGACTGAAATCAATTCTCTTATATTACCTGGCCAACTGTAACTATTTAACTCACACAATGCCTCTTGTGAGAACTCTAATTCTTCTAATTCATACTTTTTGCATACATCTTTTAAAATGTGATTTGCTATTGGTTCTATCTCTTCTCGTCTCTCTCTTAGAGGTGGTATCTGAACAGGAATAGTATTGAGCCTATAGTACAAATCTTCTCTAAACTCACCTTTGTCTATAGATTTATGTATATCGGCATTAGTTGCACTTACTATACGAACATCTATTTCAATCTCTTTAGTTCCACCTACCCTAGTTATTACTCTTTCTTGCAGAACTCTCAAAAGTTTAGCTTGAAGAGAAACTGGCATTTCTACTATTTCATCTAAAAACAGAGTTCCACCATGAGCTATTTCAAAATGTCCTTTTTTTGAAGTCGTTGCATCAGTAAAAGCACCTTTTTCATAACCAAAAAGCTCACTCTCTAAAAGATTTTCAGGAATCGCCGCCATATTTATAGCTACAAATTTATTTTTTATTCTTGGAGAATTTTTATGTACATAGTTTGCAAATAACTCTTTTCCAACACCACTCTCACCCATCAACAAAACAGAGGCATCTGTTCTAGCCGCTTTTTTGGACAATTTCAATACTTTTTCAAGTGCAGGAGAAGTCGCTACAAAATCTCCATTAGTTTGTTTACTTTGCATTTTTTGAGTAGTTTTTATCTTCTTACTTATTTTAACTTGCCTTTTAATAGCATCAACCAAAGTATCAACTTCAAAAGGTTTTGTTAAAAAATCTTTTACGCCAAGTCTTACCGACTCAATAGCACGGTTCAATGTAGCATTACCAGTAATAACTATGATGTCATAACGACCATCTAGCTCTTTGATAAACTCTATGCCATCCATTTTTGGCATATTGATATCGGTAACAATTAAATCTACACTGCTATCTATCTTTTTAAGTGCATCTATAGCACTTTTATATGTTTTAACAGAAAATTCTTTATACTCTGCAAGAGCAAATTCAAGAGATTTTCTCATGTTTATATCGTCTTCAACGATTACAATATTCATGTTTTACCTAAAATAATTATTTAATGGTTTTTATGTTAGCAAAATCGTCTTTAAAATCTACTGTAAATTTTGTGGGGATTATTACAAGAACTGTTCTTTCCATCATACCTTTTGTTTCAACAAGTGTATAATTTATTACCTTTGTGCTCATGGGTTGAAAACAAGGAAGAAGTTTATCGAAATTTTCATTTAGAAAATTATATGTTGATTGGTATTGTTTTTTTGAGATATCTAAACGGCACAAAAGTTTGTACTCATTTGTATTGACTACTTGCATTAAAGGAGAGATATTTCTCTCCTCATATACTATCATTTTATTTTCAATAGCTATTTTATATGAAAACCAAAAATTTTCATTTGCAAATAGGTTACATGTAAAAAGGACTAATAGCCAAAAATTTCTTGCCACCTAGCACCATTCATTTTTAATTCCATTCTTACTACAAACAGTCCATCTTTAAAAGTATTTTCTGTAATTGCAGCATCTCTTACAAGACCACTTACTTGAGAAACTATACGTGAATCAAACAATGCTGCATTTTTAATAGTATCTTTCGCATTAATTTGTACACCATAAAGTTTTTCAGCCATTTGGCGATATGCATCTGCTACTGCTGCACGTTTTGCTAAAGCCATAGCTTGTGAAGGTGAAACAGTATTTTGAGGAGCAATTCCCTCACCATTTACTGCAAAAACTCTATCTGGATTGTTATTCAGATATATGAATTTTTCCTCTTGAAGAATTTTCTTAATATCTTCTCTATCAACCTTTTGAACGATAACCTTTGGCTCTTTTGCCTTCATCTGTGCATCTGTGTTAGGTTGTTTTGTACAACCAGAAAACAGTAACAACATGCCCATCCCCACGAAGAGGGTAATAATCCATTTATTCATAACATACCTTTTTGTCAATTTAATAGAATAAAAGCAAAATTTGTTCCATTTTACTGTTTGATTGACGAGGAAATTAATTCCTCATCAATTCATTGTACTATAATTTAATCAATCAACGTTGTTGATTCATCAATTCCTTCATCTACTTCTTCTGCTTCTTTTTTCGGACAAGTGGCAATACTCTTTACAATATCTTTTCCTGAAGTATTAACCACTATAACACCACTTGTATTTCTACCAGCTTTTCTTATAGTCTGCATATCTACTCTTATCATCTTACCAGCATTTGTTAATGCCATCATATCTTTTGTTTCATCAACCATCAAACAACCAACAACATTTTTACCTGTTTTCGCTGTCATTTTCATAGCTATTACTCCACTTCCTCCACGGTTTGTTAAACGATACTCTCCAGCTTCAGTTCTCTTACCGATTCCTTTTTCACTAACTACAAGAATTTCTTGTTCGTCATTTTTAATAATATTTGCATCTACTACCTCATCACCTTCGAGTTTAAACTTGATTCCTCTAACGCCTCTTGTATTTCTTCCTTGGTCACGAGTTTTTTCTATGTCGAACTTAATGCACTGAGCAAGTTTAGTCATCATAAAAAGTTGTTTAACATCTTGATTTGCTATTTTTGCTGTAATGATAGAATCATCATCATCTAGATTAATAGCTTTTACACCATTACTTCTTATGTTTGAGAATTCACCTAAATTTGTTCTTTTTACAACACCATTTTTAGTAAAAAATACTAAAGATTTTTCTGCACTAAAATCAGTTGTAGGAATAATAGATTGTATTCTTTCATCTACTTCAAGTTTTAGAAGATTTACTACTGCCTTACCTTTTGCTGTTCTACTTCCCTCTGGTATTCTGTAAACTTTTAACCAGTGAAGTTGTCCACGATCAGTTACAAAAAGAAGTGTATCATGAGTGTTACATGTAAAGAATCTTTCTATAAAATCATCTTCATAAACAGTAACAGCTGTTTTACCTTTTCCGCCACGTTTTTGTTTTTCATAAGACTTCAATGGAACTCTTTTAATGTATCCTCTATGAGTAATAGTAACAACTGCTGGCTCATTTGGAATTAAATCTTCCATATCTATATCATCATAATCATCTTCTATTACAGTAACACGAGGAGATTTGAATTTATCTTGGATTTCAATCAACTCTTCTTTGATGATTGCACTAAGAAGTGTTTCACTTTTAAGGATTGCACTTAATCTTTCTATCTCTGCATGAAGAGCTTTAAGCTCATTCTCTATCTTTTCTCTTTCTAAACCAGTTAAACGATTTAGTTTCATGTCTAAAATTGCACCTGCTTGAATATCACTCAGTCCAAACTGCTCAACAAGACCTTCTCTAGCAGATTTTGTATCTTCACTGCCTCTAATAAGAGCTATAATTGCATCTATATTATCAAGTGCAATTTGAAGACCCTCTAAAATATGTGCTTTTGCTTTTGCCTTTTCAAGTTCAAATATAGTTCTTCTAATAATTACAGTTTTTCTGTGATTTAAAAAAAGTTTAAGAAGTTCTAAAAGTTTAAATACCTTTGGTTCTTTATTCTCAATTGCAAGTAAAATAACACCAAATGTAACTTCTAGGTTAGTTGATTTGTAAAGGTTATTTAAAACAATCTCACTCATAGCATCACGCTTAAGCTCAATTACTACTCTAATTCCTTCTCTATCTGACTCATCTCTAAGTTCACTAATTCCTTCAACTTGCTTATCTTTAACTAGATTTGCAATTTGTTCTATAAGGCGAGATTTGTTTACTTGGTAAGGAAGTTCATCAATAATGATGACATCTTTGTTTCCCTTTTTTTCCATATGAATTTTGGCTCTAATTTTAATTCTACCACGTCCTGTTGAGTAAGCATCTAAAATACCTTTTTTGCCAAAGATGATTCCCTTAGTAGGGAAATCAGGACCTTTAATAAACTCCATCATCTCTTCAAGCTCAATCTGAGGGTTCTCAATCATAGCCAAAAGACCAGGAATAAGCTCATTCATACAATGAGGAGGAATATTTGTAGCCATACCAACTGCGATTCCGCTTGAACCATTTAATAATAAGTTTGGAATACGACTTGGAAGAACATCAGGCTCACTCATACTATCATCATAGTTAGGTGTAAAATCAACCGTGTCTTTATCAATGTCTTTTAAAAGTTCTTCTGCAAGTGTTGTCATACGAGCTTCTGTATATCTCATTGCCGCTGCATTATCACCATCGATTGAACCAAAGTTTCCTTGACCATCAACCGAAGGAATACGCATAGCAAAAGGTTGAGCCATACGAACAAGTGCGTCATAAACAGCAGTATCACCATGTGGGTGGTACTTACCAATAACATCTCCAACTATTCTTGCACATTTTTTGTACGGACTACGAGAACTTATGCTCAAGTCATTCATAGCAAATAGTATTCTTCTGTGTACTGGTTTAAGTCCATCTCTAGCATCAGGAAGTGCACGACCGATTATAACACTCATCGAATAATCAAGATAACTAGCCTTAATAGAATCTTCTATCTTTATAGCCTGTATATCTTGGTTACTATCAAAAATATTTTCCATTTAATAACCTCATTAATTAATTTTATCTATTTTATCCAAATAACCTTTAAACCAAAAAGGGGTCAGGGTTAAACTTTTAACTTTTTAATGATTTTACTTACTCCAGCTACACTTAAAGATAATTCTCTTGCTATTTCACTCTTTGTGTAGTCTTCACTATTTGCTTTTAAGATTGCAAGATTTCTCTTGTCTTTATTGTCTACATGTAGAAAATATTTTCTTAATGGTATTTTTTTAATAGGTTCAATTGTCCCATCAACTTCTTTGTATTTTGTTTTGTGGAATTTATCTATATTTTCAAGTTCTGCTTTATTAAGAGTGATATCTAACATATCAAATAACTCTTTAGTATGATAATCTCTTAATACAAAGGAGTTTTGTAAAAAAGGTGGTATTCCATCTCTTAAAATGCTATATGAGGCACTATACCTATACTCACCAATCTTTTTTGTCATGTTTGCTTTTACTGGGTTTTGTTCTATATATTTGAAAAGTGTAAAAAGATAAGCCTCATTTAAAACATACCAAGATTTAAATCTATCTTGCCAAAGATGTCCAACTCTTCTATACTTTTTATTAAAATAACTTGCATATTTTGAGTTTATTTGCCTCATTCCATCTGATAAATTCTCTTTTTGATTTTCTAGTAAAAGATGGTAATGATTGTCCATAAGACAAAAGGAATGAATATTAAATTTATATTCCTTAGAAGTTTCACTTAATATCTCTAAAAACTTTTCTTTATCGCTATTATTTAGAAAAATATCACTTTTAGCAACGCCTCTATTGTAAATATGATGATAGCCACAAACTTCTACTCTTAATCTTCTTGGCATTTGACTCTTTTTGTCTATATTATAACACAAAAGTTAAAAGTTTAGCTCCGACCCCTTTTACGCTTTTATTTTTATTCCTTTTATTTTATCCTTTTATCTTTTGACCCAATTGTATTTAAGACCAACATTTGAAATGCAAGAAATTTATCTAATTTTTTTGGAAAAGATGTTCAACTGTTTGAAGAGAAAAGCTATACGCTGTATAGTTTTTCTCTGAGTTTTGAACATGAAAAAAAATTATAAAAATTTCTGATAAGCATTTCATCAGTTGGTGAGCTTTTGTTTCTTTTTGCGATAAAAAGAAAAGAACACCAAAATTAATAAAATTATCTAATCTTTAATTTTGCAACTATATACAAAATTCTCATTAATTAAAAGTAGTGGCTTGTGTCCTAAGCCTAAATTTTTATATGATAAAAATTACACTAGTTAATTGAAAGTACAAAAATAAAAGGTTACTCACTAGAAAATACTAGTGAGTTTGGCTATTTTATAGCTTTTCTTAAATATCTTAAATAAAAAGTAATTACTACTTTTTATTTGTACTTTTAGATGCTTTTAAGCTTGATGTATTCCCTGGTGTACTTTTATTATCTCTACGCCTTTGGTCTTTTTTGCCTGTTGATTTTGCATCAGGTTTTGGTCCTGGTTTTAATTCCATATTATTTTACCTCCTTGTTATTTATTCTATATAATTATAATATAGTGTACTTACTATACATCATTAATTATTATAAATAAAGAACTCTAATACCTTTTATATATTATTTATTGCTTCTTTTATGGTTGAGGTGATTTTGAGTAATTCTTTATTAGTAATATTATATGAAACTATGCTGTATACTAATTTTCCAAATGGTCTTATCCAAACACCATTTTTTACACAAAAATCTTGAACTTCTTGAGCTTTTGTTTCATCTTCAAGCTCAACTACACCTATAGCTCCAATATTTCTCACTTCATGAACTATTTTTAATGTTTCTAATGATTTTAATTCTTTTGCAAAAATATTTTGAATATTTTGAACTTTCTCTTTCCAATTTGAACTAAGAAGTAAATCTATACTTGCATTAGCCACACTACAAGCCAAGGGATTTCCCATAAACGTAGGTCCGTGCATGATTACGCCTACTTCGCTTGAAAAAATTACATCACTAATGTTTTTTGTTGTTGCCATGGCTGAAAGTGTCATGATTCCTCCCGTTAAAGCTTTTCCAATTGTCATTATATCTGGTCGCATATTGGCATGATCACAACCCCACATAAGTCCTGTATGACCAAAGCCTGTTGCAATTTCATCTACAATAAGAGGAATATCATATTTTGTACATAAATTTCTTGCTAGTTTTAAATATTGAGGCTCATGGATTTTCATGCCTCCTGCTCCTTGAACTATTGGTTCAAGTATGACTCCTGCGACTTCATCTTTGTATTTTTCTATTGTATTAGCTAAATTTTTTACTGAGGTAAAAATATTTTTTGGTAAGTAATCTCCGTATAAAGAGTGCATACTATTTTTTGGATCACAAACCCCCATGCAACCTAGGGTATCTCCATGATAAGCATTTTCTAAGGCAATAAATTTAGATACATTTTTACCTTTTGCTTTTTTGTATAAAATAGCAGTTTTTAGAGCAACTTCAACAGCCACACTTCCACTATCTGCTAAGAATACACTAGGTAATTGAGTTAAATCGGCTATTTTTTTACATAAGGAAGTAGCAGGTTCATGAGTTAATCCCCCAAACATAATATGAGGCATAACCCTCGCTTGCCTTTCTAAGGCTTTTATTAAATCAGGATGATTATAACCGTGGATTGCACTCCACCAAGAACTCATGGCATCTATTAACTCTGTGCCATCTTGTAAATAAATGCTTTGTTTATTTGTACTTTTAACTGGGAGTATAACACTTTTTGAAGGTAGTGAATTGTAGGGGTGCCAAGTATGTTGATTGTCTATATCTAAAATTTTCATTCTCTATTATAGCAAATAAAATAAATATTTAAAAAGTTAAGAGGTTAAACAAATTAACCTCTTACTCAAAAACTATTTTTTTACATAGCTTTGTTTTAAATTTCCTCTTGCTTTAATTACTAAACTTATAATGTAAATAGTTATAGCAATTGCTGTTACTATTCCTGCATTTAAAGCTATTTCATGACTAAAACCAAATGGAAACTCTTTTGCTGTTAATATGTAAGCAACTAAACTTGCACTCATAAATGTACCAGGTATAGCAGTTATTAAAAAAGTCCTACCATGTTGGTACAAATAAGCAGTTCCAGTCCACAATACAAAAGTAGACAATAACTGATTTGAAAAAGAGAAATACATCCAAATAGATTTAAATCCAATTTGTGTAATAAAAAATGCTATAACAAATATTGGTAAAGCAACAACTAAACGATTCATTATTTTTGATTGAGTAAAATCAAAACGATCTGAAATAGTTAATCTTATTGAACGAAATGCAGTATCACCAGAAGTAATAGGAGCAACAATAACACCAAGTATAGCAATTAATCCCCCAGCAATACCAAGGTATCCTACTGTAACTTTATTAACAACTAAGCCAGGACCACCTGCTGAAATCACATCACTAAGTCCATTTAATCCATCAGGAAAATAGGCCATACCTACAGCTGCCCAAATCATTGCTATTACTGCTTCAGCAATCATTGCACCATAAAATACTTTTCTTCCTAATTTTTCATTTTTAATTGTTCTTGCCATTAAAGGAGATTGTGTAGCATGGAATCCACTAATTGCACCACAGCTAATTGTAAAAATTAATGCTGGCCAAACTGGGATACCTGCTGGATGAGAATAATGAGCCATATCTGTTATTTCTGGAATTGCTAAACCATCATAAATCATAGCTCCAGCAACACCAAAAGCCATAAACATTAACACCGCACCAAAAAATGGATAAATTTTACCAATTATTTTGTCTATTGGAACAATGGTGGAGACGAAATAGTAAACAAATATAATTGCAATCCAAAAAGTTTTGCTCGCAAATATTGTTCCTTCAAAAACACCCTTACCATCTACATCAAAAGTAAGATTTGCTAACAATGCAGCTGGTCCCACAATAAAAACTACACCAACAAACAAAAGCAAAACAACACTTATAAAAAGCATGACATAACGACTAGGCTCACCAAGATAGTTTCCTGTAATCTCAGCCATACTTTTTCCTCCAGTCCGTACAGACATCATACCAGACATATAGTCATGAACACCACCAGCAAAAATAGAACCTAATACTATCCATAAAAAAGCAACAGGACCATATAAAGCACCCATAATAGGACCAAAAATAGGACCTAAACCTGCAATATTTAGAAATTGAACCAAAAATACTTTTGGCGTACTCATTGGAACATAATCAACCCATCTTCTTTACTGTAAGCTGGTGTTGGACGATTTTCATCTATTCCAAAGATCCTTTCAACAAACTTACCGTAAATAAAATATCCAATTAACAGTAAAATTACTGCACAGAAAAATGTAACCATGACCTTTTCCTCCTAAGTTAATCTTATAATCCACTTTAATCTAAACATTTTTTAATCATATTATAAAAAGTATATTTGATACTTTACAACTATATTTATTAATAATTTATTAATAAATATTTTTTACATAAGAATAAACTCTGTTTCTAATTCTTTTATGTTCTTTCTATATTTATCTTTTTTTAAATCTCTTATAATTTGATTTTTACCCTCAAATATAGCTTTTGATTCTACCTTTAAAATATTGCTTTTTATATTACCTCTTAAAACTCCACCATTTAAAATTTTTATGAATTTGCAATCGGCTTCACCAATAAAAGTGCCTTCAACAACAAGACTTTCTGATTTAAGATTTCCAGTAAATGAACCTCCTCCATAAATATAAACCGTTTTACTCGATATAATTTTTCCTTTTATATTACCTTTTACAACAAGGTCTATGCTTAAATTAAAATTACCATCTATGTCTGTACTCTTGTCAATAAAAGAATAACTATTATCTATTTTTTTCATTTTTTATTTATCCTATTTATTAAAATTTATATTCTTTAAAACTTAGCTCATTTCTGTGTATTTGCCAAAGTTAAAGCAAATAGTACATTTAAATTATGAGCTTTACATGTAGAACTTGCTTCGCATAAAGTATTGCCAGTAGTTACAATATCATCTATTAAAATTACATCTAAATTTTCTTTACATGTAATCATAAAATCTCTTGTATTTTGTTCTCTTACATGTAAGGATTTTCCTGAGTATCTAATACGATTTTTAGCTCTTAATTTTCCAAAAAGTGGTTTTATATATTTTCTTAATTCTTGTGCAATGATTGCTGAGTGAGAATAACCACTTCTCGTATGGTCATCAATTGGAAGTGAATATACATCTTTACATGTAAAGGTTTTTACTAGAGGTAAAAGTGCATGTTTTGTTAGTTGAGCAAAAATCTTTGCTCCATGATAAGTATGTTTTTTGTGCAGTAGATTTTTTATATCTTCATATCTATATGAAGAGTAAACTACTAAACCATTTTTTAAAATTCTTTTTGTTGGGTTTGGAATTAAAATTGTATTTAAACAATTCTTACAAAGTGGATGCCAACTTATGTTCAAACATAGATGGCATCGCATATCAATCTAGTTTCAGTACTGTCAAGAATGCCTCTTGAGGAAGTTGCACTCTTCCTATGGATTTCATTCTTTTTTTACCAGCTTTTTGTTTTTCTAGTAGTTTTCTTTTTCTTGTTATATCACCACCATAACATTTGGCAGTTACATTTTTACCCATAGACTTTACAGTTTCACGAGCAATTACTTTATTTCCTATACTTGCTTGAATAGCTACTTCAAAAAGTTGACGTGGTACTATCTCTTTCATAGCTTTTACAAACTCACGCCCACGGCTTGTTGCATTGACTTTTGGAACGATAATAGATAAAGCATCTACAACTTCACCAGCAACCAAAACATCAAGCTTAACAAGGTCACCTTCTCTATAACCAGTCTGATCATAATCAAAACTTGCATAACCTTTGGTAACTGATTTTAATTTATCGTAAAAATCCATAACAATTTCATTCATTGGAATTGAATACTCCAAAAGAACTCTCTCAGGACTCAAATAGTCCATCTTTTCTTGAATACCTCTTTTAGTATTTAAAAGAGTAATAATATTTCCTAAAAACTCTGTTGGCGTAAGTATAGTCGCTTTTACATAAGGCTCTGTTATCTTTTCTATCATATTTACAGGAGGTAATTGACTTGGATTTTGAATTTCTATCGTCTCACCACTTGTTGTTATAACTCTATACGTTACAGTAGGGGCAGTTGCAATCAAATCAAGATCAAACTCTCTCTCTAATCTCTCTTTTACAACTTCCATATGAAGAAGTCCTAAAAATCCTACACGAAAACCATAACCTAAAGCTACTGAAGTTTCAGGCTCATAAGAGATACTTGAATCATTTAGTTTTAACTTATCTAGTGCATCACGCAAATCTTCAAATTTGTCAGTCTCTATTGGATATATTCCAGCAAAAACAAATGATTTAACCTCTTCAAAACCACCAATTGCTTCTGTTGCTTTGTTTTTATTGTCTGTAATTGTATCACCAACTTGAACGTCACCTATATTTTTTAATCCAAGAACAACGATACCAACTTCACCAGTTTTTATAGTTTTTGTTTTTTCAAGGGCTAGAGGATGTGGGTACATAAGATTTAAAACTTCATGTTTTTTCTCAGTTCCCATTACATAAATCTCTTGACCTTTTTTGATTTCACCATCATATACTCTAACTAATGCCAATGCCCCAAGGTAATTATCAAACCAACTATCATAAATGATAGCTTTTGTTGGAGCATTTTCATCACCAACTGGAGACGGAATTGTATCTACTATAGTATCAAGAAGTTCAGTTATACCTATACCACTTTTTGCGCTAACGCTAATAGCATCACTACAATCAAGTCCTATTGTATGTTCTATTTCTTCTTTTACTTTTTCAGGGTCGGCTGCAGGAAGATCTATCTTATTTAAAACTGGGATAAGAGTCAAATCATTCTCTAATGCTATATAAACATTTGCTATAGTTTGTGCTTCAACACCTTGTGAAGAGTCCACTATAAGTAAAGCCCCATCACTTGAAGCCAGTGATCGTGATACTTCATAAGAGAAATCAACATGACCAGGAGTGTCTATAAGGTTTAATATATAAGGTACACCATCTTTAACATAAGTAAGTCTAACGCTTTGTGCTTTTATAGTAATACCACGCTCTTTTTCAATATCCATAGTATCCATCATTTGTGTGCCCATCTCTCTATCCGAAACAGCTCCACACTCTTGGATAAGTCTATCTGCTAGTGTACTTTTCCCATGGTCTATATGAGCAATAATCGAGAAATTACGTATGTTTTTCTGAGCCATTAAATAAACAATCCATTCACGCTTTCATTATGATAAACTCTTCTTATTACCTCTGCAAAAGTAGGAGCAATACTAATCACTCTTATTTTTTCAGACTCTTGTTTTAAAGGAATAGAATCAGATACTAAAAGTTCATCCAACTCTCCCTCAGCAATTCTTTCATAAGCAGGACCACTAAGAACTGGGTGAGTACAGCATGCCATAACACTTGTAGCGCCTTTTGCCTTTAATACTTTTGCAGCTTTTACTATAGTTCCTGCAGTATCAATCATATCATCTACTAAGATAACATCTTTACCTTCAACATCACCGATTATATTCATAACCTCTGATTCATTTGCTTTTTCACGACGTTTGTCTACAATAACAATATCTACACCAAGTTTTTTAGCAAAACTTCTCGCACGTGCTACTCCACCTATATCTGGGCTAGCTATAATAGGATTTTTAAGTCCTTTGTTTTTTATGTAATCAAGAAAAACAATAGAACCATACAAGTTATCAACTGGAATATCAAAAAATCCTTGAATTTGTCCAGCATGAAGGTCAATAGTTACAACTCTATCAATCCCTGCTGTTTCCATCATATTTGCTACTAATTTTGCAGTAATTGGAACTCTTGGAGCTGCTTTTCTATCTTGTCTAGCATAACCAAAATAAGGTACAATTGCAGTAATTGAACTAGCTGAACTACGTCTAAGAGCATCTGTTAAAATAAGAAGTTCCATAAGATTTACGTTTGCAGGAGCACATGTTGGTTGAATTATAAATACATCTTTTCCTCTAACACTTTCACTAATTTGAACACTAATCTCTCCATCACTAAAACGTTTAATAGTTGCTTCTGACAATGGTAAAGAAAGATATTTTGCCACTTTTTTTGAAAATTCTGGATTGGCAGTTCCAGTAAAGACTTTATAGCCTCTCATAATAAGATTCCTTTGGGAGTAATTACGCGCAGTTTACTAAAAAAGGGCTTAAAAAGATATTTTGCCATAATATTAACAGAGTGTTAAAGCAAAAAAACATAATAGACTAAAAAGTTTCCCCCAAATGGGGGGGGGAAACTTTTAATCTTCTTTAGTAGCTTTATGTTTAGGTATCGTTACCCACATCTGATTTATATGATTATTGTGTTCTTCAATTCTATCACGATTTTTTTTACTTCTATCATGGTTTTTTTCACTTCTTTCTTGATTTGAAATTATACGATCATCATGCTCTTCAAGTTTATCACGGTTATCAGTAGATCTTTCATGATTTTTATTGATTCTATTTTGGTGTTCACCAATCTTATCTTTGTTGGCTTCAATCAACTCTTGCATCACATTCATCTTCTTTTCATATTTATATATAATGATATACATAGCTATTGCAATACCACCCAATACTATCCATGTAATTAACATTACTCCACTCCTTCTTTTTCTAATTTTCTTCTACGTTTAATTTGAATCCAAGCTAAGAAAAATACTGCCATAAAAACGGGAATAAGAACAATTTGTTTAGGTAGTCTATCTCTTTTTACTTTTACGTTTTCAATAATCCAACCACTATCTACTCCAGCTCTTTTTATAGCCTCAACTTGTTTGTTATTACCAGGTAGAATCATAGCCACTTCCATGGGACCAAATAGATCATCTAATTGCATACCAGTACCATCTATACGTTCTTTTCCAGTTTTTCCTTCAACTAAAGGTAAAGCAAATGTATATTTTCTTTCAACACCCTCAAGTGTTTCTCCACTAACTACAAATTCTAATCTTTCTCCAGCTTTCATCTTATCAGCAACTTTAAATATCTCTTTACCTGAAACATGATCAAATGGTGGTTCTATTTTATCCCATATATATCCTGGTCTAAACATTAAAAATGTCAATGCTAAAAGAAGTACTGTTTCACTCCAACGATTTTTTGTAAACCAATATCCTTGTGTTGCAGCCGCAAAAAGCAACATTCCTACAATAGCAGTAACAACGACTATAATAAATTCAAAAGTATTATCAATACCTATCATCAAAAGCTGAGTATTAAAAATAAACATAAATGGCAACAATGCTGTACGAATATCATAGGTAAATCCTTGAATACCAGTTTTTATAGGATCACCTTTAGATATGGCGGCGGCGGCAAAAGCAGCAAGCCCAACAGGTGGGGTGTCATCAGCTAAAATACCAAAATAAAATACAAACATATGTGCTGCAATTAATGGTATAGCTATGTCATTAGCAGCCCCAAGACTAACAATAACTGGAGCCATAAGAGAAGATACAACAATATAGTTTGCAGTTGTAGGAAGACCCATACCAAGAATCAAACTAATGATGGCCGTTAGTAAAAGAATTAAGAAGATATTCCCACCTGAAACAGTTTCTACCAATCCTATAACAACTTGACCGATACCAGTTAAAGTAACTGTACCAACAATAATACCAGCCACTGCTGTAGCAACACCAATACCAATCATATTTTTAGCACCATTAATCAAACCGATTTCTAAATCTATTAAACCCTCTTTTAAACGACCAAATATTTTCTTTTCACCTCTAAAGAAATCCATCATTGGTTTTTGCGTTAAAACAATAAAAATCATAAAAATTGATGCCCAAAATGCTGAAAGATCTGGTGAGAGTCTTTCAACTGTTAATAACCAAACTAAAACTACAACAGGTAATAAGTAATGTAATCCTGATTTAACAGTAGGTCCAACTTCTGGAAGCTCAACAATTTCTTCATTTGTTAAATCTGGTACTCGTGAAGAGTAATATACTAATCCTACATAAGATACACCAATCATTGCCATAATAGCTGTCATAGTATACTCACCGGCTGCACCTTTTATATAAGCGATAATTGGAGGTAATACCCAGGTTAAAAAACCAAGTACCACTACAACGCTAAGCACTCCTATCATCTTACCCATTCTATTCATCTTATAAGGACGAGGCATACCTTTCATTCCTGCTTTCAAAGCTTCTAAATGCACGATATAGATAAGTGCAATATAAGAAATAACAGCTGGTAAAAATGCATGTTTTATAATTTCAATAAAAGGTATACCCACATACTCTACCATTAAAAAAGCTGCAGCTCCCATAATTGGAGGTGTTAGTTGACCATTTGTCGAAGATGCAACTTCAATAGCTCCAGCTTTTTCACTTGAAAATCCTACTTTTTTCATTAAAGGAATTGTAAAAGTTCCTGTTGTAACAACATTAGCAATAGATGATCCTGAAATCATACCAGTCATTGCAGAACTTACAACAGCAGCTTTAGCAGGTCCACCTCTGAAGTGTCCCATTAATGAAAATGCGACCCTTATAAAATAGTTACCAGCCCCAGCTTGTTCCAATAATGCACCAAAAAGTACAAATAAGAAAACCATTGTTGCAGAAACTCCAATTGCAATACCAAAAGCACCTTCTGTAGTTATCCACATATGAGATACTATTTTATTAACAGATGCCCCACCATAATCTCCCATACCAAAATATGCATACGTTAAAGCAAGAATAGCAACTACCATAAGCGGTGGACCAAGTGAACGTCTTGTTGCTTCAAGCAAAAGAGCTAAACCTATTAGACTTGTAATCAAATCAAGTTTATTTGGCACACCTAATCTCATTTCAAAAACATCAGCATCCCAAACTTGCCCATATATAATATATGCAACTGACAAAATCAGCAATATGCCCATAATCCAATCAGTAATAGGTACATATTTTTTCGGTGAAGATTTAAAAGGCAAATAACTCAAATAAGCTAAGAAACCAGCAAACATTAGATGTATACGCTTAACAACATCAGCATTCATCCATGGGGTAAACTCAAGAACAAGTGGCGATGAAACAAATAATTGAAAAAGAGACCAAACTAACGCAAGATAAAGTATAAATTTTGCCAAATATGGATTTGAAGGATCGCGACCGCCAGATTCAGCCTCTATTACCATATCCTGGGCCGATTTTTTTTCTTCTTTCACAACTCCTCCTTATAATAAAACATATAATTAAATCTCTTACATGTAGAGACTTAAATACATATTTTATAATAGGGTCAAAATGACCCTATTATATATTTTTTGCTCTTTATTTAATAAGACCAACTTCTTTATAATACTTAATTGCCCCTCTGTGAAGTGGAGCAGAATTACCATTTTTTACCATATCTTCTTTTGTAAGATTAGCAAAAGCTGGATGAAGCTTTTTAAAAGCATCAAAGTTTTCAAATACCGCTTTTACTACTGTGTAGATAACTTTTTCTGAAACTTTTGAAGAAGTTACAAAAGTTGCAGCAACACCAAATGTTTTAACATCATCTGGATTTCCTCTATACATTCCACCAGGAATAGTAGTAAATTTATAGTAAGAATTATCTGCAACTAATTTTTGTATATTTGCATCACTTACATTTACAAGAACACTATCACAAGTAGTTGTAGCTTCTTTTATAGAACCAGATGGATGACCAACAACATACATCATAGCATCAATTTTGTTATCGCAAAGTGCTTTTGCCATTTCAGAAGCTTTTAGCTCAGAAGCCAATTTAAAAACAGATTTATCCCATCCTTCAGCTTTCATCGCTAATTCCATGGTACTGCGACTTCCTGAACCAGGATTTCCTATATTTACTCTTTTACCTTTAAGATCAGCAAAATTTTTAATACCAGAATCAGCACGAGCAACAACAGTAAAAGGCTCGCCATGAATAGAAAAAATTGATCTTAACTCTTTGAACGGACCTTTACTTTTAAACTTGCTAGTACCATTATATGCATGATATTGCCAATCTGATTGAGCAACACCCATATCAAGTTCTCCGGCTCTAATTGTATTAATATTATAGATAGAACCGCCAGTAGACTCAACTGAGCATCTTACGCCATGCTCTTTTTTACCTTTGTTTACTAAACGGCAAATTGAACCACCTGTTGGATAATAAACACCTGTAACACCGCCTGTACCAATTGTTACAAAATCTGTTGCCATTAAAGGCATAGACAATGCACCTACTAAAGCAATAGTTGCTAATTTCTTAGTCATAAAAACTCCTTATGTAAATATATTATTATTTTAACCCTTTTAGCCTTGTTAGTTTCAAAAAAATTTCAGATTATTAGTTTTTCTTAGAAACTGTTACCTTATGAAACTAATATATTTAAAACAAAAATTCAATCAATAATTTTTCTTTAAATCATTTTTTTTAATCTTACTTAAATATTTTTCAGATATTATTGTCGACAATATGATATAAATTGTCGACAAAGGACTTTAAAAATGATAAATAAATATAAAGAACCATTAAAAGATAAAATCATTGATTATATATATAGTGCAATTATAAATGAAGAATATGCACAAGGTAGTCAAGTAAAAGAATTGTATCTATCAGAAAAATTGCATGTTAGTAGAGCCCCCGTTAGAGAAGCTCTTTTAGAACTTGTATCTTTAGGAGTGTTAGAGCAAATTGCAAGAAAAGGAGTATTTGTTAAAGAGATAACTTCAAAAGACATATATGACACATATGAATCAAAAGGCGTTATCGAAGGTTTTTTAGCTACTGAATTTGCTCTACAAGCAACAAAAAAAGATATAAAGCAATTATCTTTACATGTAAAGGAAATGAGTGATTCTAATATTGATAGAAAAAAGGTAGTTAAAATAGGAGAAGAGTTCCATAAACTTACTCTAAAATATGCAAAAAATAGTGTATTTTTGGAAACTTTGGAAAAGATAAATAAAAAATCTCAACTACTTTTTTATAAAAACTGGACAAGACTGTACTCACAAAAAGAGGTGCAAGAAAGGCACCAAAAGATTGTAGAAACCATAATTTCAAGAGACAAAAAAAATATTGAAGATATTATACGAGAGCATTACTTTGAAACTGGAACAAAAATAATTTTACTAAGAGAAGTAAAATGAAAAAAATAGACGTAAGATTTAGTAACTTTAAGTATGACAAGAATATATACTATTTTTTATTTATAAGTGAACTAAAGGCTTATGGTATTGGTCATTTTTTTAAAGAAGCATTGTCAAAAATCTTAGAAATTTCAAAAGAAAAAATTGAATTTATTAGCATATCTCCTGATGTGTTTGAACAATATAACTACGACAACCTCATCATTATAAACGATTTAAAAGATAAACAAAATAAAAGAAAAAAACATGATGAATTCATAAATGATATCTCTAATAGTGCGTATATACACTCTGTTATAGATACAATTCTTTCTAATCAAAATGAGCTTTATATATATATGTTTGAATCAAGCCCTTTTATGACTCTAGATAAAAAAGATGGTGTTATTTTAATAGGCCCAAAAAGTGAAATTGTTACAATATTAAACAATAAAATGTCTCTATATGAAATATTTTCTAACATCGTACCTATGGCAAACTACAACATAATACACTCATATGATGAGCTTATACAGAGTTCACAAAAATTGATGCAAAGAACTGGAAATCCTCTATTTATATCACTAGAACTTAGTGCTGCTGGAGCAAATAGCATCATAGCTTATTGTTTAGAAGATATTAGAATGAAATTTAGCTCAAATATAAATGATACTTTTTTAATAACTGAATATATAGATCATATCTGTGACCCAACAACTCTTGGTGTTGTCATCAATGAAGAAGAGATATATGTAGGAGGAGTTGCAGACCAAAGAATAGATGGAACAAAATTTAAAGGCTCAACATTTCCATCAAAAATGTCAAAAGAAATTCAAAAAGAAATTATAAGGCAAACAAAAGTAGTAGGTAAAAAAATGGCTTCGCTAGGATATAGAGGGATATTTGGCTGCGATTATATAGTTACCAATAAAAATGAGGTTTTTTTTATAGAGACAAATCCTAGAAAACAAGGTACTACTATGGAGTTTTGCTGTGCTTTAAAAACTGAACTTTCTCTTGGTTCTCCAAATCTTCCTGAAATTGAATTTTACGCTGTAACACAAAACAAACAAGCACCTCATATGAGGGAACCTGATTTCTTTAAAACAGATATATATTGGAGTTCTTATAACTACAAGATAGATAACAAACTAACAACACATAGCTATTTACCACAACAGCGTGGAGAAATTGAGATGTTTCAAAATGTAGCACAAAATAAAATTAATAAGGAGTTCATGATACTTGAACACATAGGACAAGATTTTTTTGTGAATGAAGGCTCATTTTTGGGTCGAGTTATTGCTACTGGGAAAAGCTACAAAGATGTAGAAGATGGTATTGAGATGGGTAGACGTATGATTAACTATACAGTAAAAACGTATATTGATAAAAATTTTACCTTAGATGACAAGTGTTATAGTTGCCCATATTATGCAACTAAAGGATAACAAATGCAATGCAGCCAAACAAATAGCGTGGATTTAAAAAAATTAGATAAATTTGATATAAAACTTTTTGAATTGTTGTACTCTTCTTCAAAATCTAAAACTGAAGTAAGCCAAAAAGAGATTGATGAAGTCAAAGAGTGGTTGGAAATTAGCAAAACTTCAATTAGATTAACTAACCCTATGGTTCAACTTTTTGTTAAACTAAAGACTATAAAAGAGAATCATGGAGCAACGCCTAAAGATATAGGAATTGATAAGGATGAGCTTTATCTAATGGCAATAAAACACAAAAGAACAGATGAACATGCTGTAAGCGTTGGAGGTAGAGTATACTCTGCTCTCCCAATTGCTAAAACAGCAAATGCTAGAGTTCAAAACTACCTAAACAATCACAAAAAAGATGCTCCTAGCGGTTTTGACTTACAAAAGCAAATCAAAAGAAATAGAAAAAAAATACAAGAAAAACTAAAAATGAGCGATGAAGATTGGGACAGTTATGGTGGACAAATCAAATATGCTATTAGATCAGGTGAACAACTTGCCCAAATACTTGACATTCCTCAAAAACTCATTGATGATATTCAAAGAGTTGTTGGTGTATTTAGAATGAGGATTTCTCCTTATTATGCAAGTTTGATTATGCCGAATGTTGTTAATGACCCAATTTTAATCCAAAGTGTTCCAACAGGAGATATGATTGATAACAAAGGAATCAATATAGAACCAGTTGCGAGTGATCACTCTCCTGCAAGGCTAATAGATCAATTTTACCCAAGAGTTCTAACAATTAAAGCAACAAATATGTGTGCTATGTTTTGTACCTACTGTCTAAGACTTGACCATATAAGTGACAAAGACTGGGTAAGTAGTAAAAATACTTATGAAGAAGCATTAAACTATATCCGAGGCAATACAACAGTAAGAGATGTTCTAATAACTGGTGGTGACGCTCTAGCACTTTCAAATAAAAGACTTGAATATCTTTTTGAAGAGCTTGATAAAATTCCACATGTAAAAATAAAAAGAATCGGTAGTCGTATTCCTGTTATGACTCCTCAAAGAATTGATGACAAGTTTTTAGAGATTTGTGCAAAAAGTAATGCAATTAAACCTCTTAGATTTGTGACTCAGATTAATACACCTCAAGAGATGACTCCTGAAGTGCATGAAGCATTTAAAAAACTAAGTAAGGTAACAAGTGCAATTTTAAATCAATCTGTACTGCTTCGTGGGGTAAACGACACACAAAATAAAATGTGGAAATTGGTTGAACTTTTACAAGAGTCCTACATTAGACCATATTATCTGTTTAATTGTAGTTTTAGAAACCCTGAATTTGGGCATTTAAGAGTTCCTATTAGTGTTGGACGTGATTTGGTTGAAAGCATGTATGGAAACATTGCAGGAGATGCGATACCTAGGTATTTGGCAACTGCTGGTGGCAAAATTCCACTTCATAGAGATAATGTCTCACAGGTTAATGAAGGTAGTGATTATATTCTTAAAAAACCTTGGGATGGTACAGAAGTTTCTTATCCAGATATGAGTATGGAAGAGTATAACAAACCATTCTCCTTTGACAAATACAAATAAGATGTTTACATGTATAACCAAATAATATATGGAAGCCTCTTACATGTAGATGAACTTAAAAAACAAAATATCGACCCTTCACGGGTTGATTTGGTAAAGGTTAAAGGCTTTAAAAGAGTCTTTAATCAATTACCATCTTGGAGAAAAGTTGATGGCATAAAAAAAGCTGTTATGAATATAGAAAAAGACGAAAATTCTTGGTTTAATGCTCTTGTTATAAAAAATTTAAATGATAAATATATACAAGAGCTAGATTACCGTGAACGTGGTTATAATAGATCTAGTTTAAAAGATGGAAGTGTCACACTATATAGTGATGGAAATATTTTAAAAAATTGCATAGTCTATAAAGGCAAAGAAGATAAACAAAGTAATGAAATCTTACCAAATTCTAATTATTTTGAGATTTGTAAAAATGGTGCAAAATGTCATGGTAAAGAGTTTTTAAATGATTATCTTAAAACTACCTATAAAAACACTTTAAAAGGTGATATAGAACTTATTTGACTGAGCTGTATTTGAACAATGGGTATAGTGGACAGAATCCTACTATACCTGTTATTAACGGAAGTATTCCAGCATACGCCATAGGTTCATTAGCATAAACACCATAAGCCATTAATGCTACGCCTGTTATAATTCTATTAAGTTTATCTTTCCCACCTACGTTACACTTCATATCTACTCCATATGGATGCTGTTTTCCCAGATTATATCAAAATTAAGACTATCTTTATCGTTCAAGTCTAAATTTTTATCTACAAATACAGTAAACTTATACTCTTTGTCCTCATAATCAAAAAAAAGTTCTACCTCTTGTCTTTCACCAAGATACAAACTATGTCCAATATTTGCTTTTATTTTGCCATCATCTTTTACAACACACTCTTCAGGTCGTATACAGTAAGTTTTCCCATCTTTTTCTATAAAATTTGCTTTTCCAAAAAAATTTCCTACTGATTTTGAGCATGGCTCGTTATATATTTTTGATGGTGTTGAAAACTGAGATACTCTGCCTTTTTCTATATATGCTATTTTATCACTTATGCTAAGTGCCTCTTTGCTATCGTGTGTTACAAATATGGCACTTAAGCCACTATCATTAATGATACTTACTAATTCACTCTCTATTTTGGATTTTAAAATGGCATCTACATTAGAAAAAGCTTCATCAAAAAGTATCAATTTCGGACTGGTTGCTAAAGTTCTTGCTAAAGCTACACGTTGTTGTTGTCCGCCTGAAAGCTCATGTGGAAATCTTTTTTGCAATCCCTCTAAACCTGTAAGTTTCATCATTTTTTCAACAATCGCATTTTTCCTATTTATATCTTTTTTTGATATACCAAAAGCTATATTTTTAAAAACATTTAGATGCGGAAATAGTGCATAGTTTTGAAAAACAAATCCTATATTTCTTTCATGAGGTTCTTCAAAAACATCTCTAGAACTCACAGTTTTACCATACAAACTTATGCTTCCACTACTTGGTTCTTCAAACCCAGCTATAAGATTCAGTATGGTACTCTTTCCACTTCCACTTGCTCCCAAAATAGTTAGAATTTCACCTTCATTTAACTCTATATTCACATCTTTTAGAACCTCGGTTTTGCCAAAGTTTTTTTTTATGTTTTTTAAATTTAATATCATTTATATGCCTTTAAACTAAATGTAATTGGAATTAAACATATAAAAACAATACAAAGAGCATAAATTGCTGATTCTTGTACCATCTCATTAACCGCTAATTCATAGGTTTTTGTTGCTAGAGTTTCGTAATTAAATGGTCTTAATATTAGTGTTAAAGGTAACTCTTTTATTGTATCAATAAAAACTAAAAGATATGCAACTAATAGTGAATTTTTCAATAAAGGAAGTTCAACTTTTAAAAGTGTTTTCAAAGGGGTTTGTCCTAAATTTCTTGAAGCCTTATTAATACTAATGCCAATTTTTTCAAATGAGGCTAAAACAGAATTTAATCCAACTGCTAAAAATCTTACAATATAGCCAAAAACTAAAGCAAAAAGAGTCCCACTCAAAAGTAGTCCTTCAAAATTAAAATTATCTATCAAATAATTATCAAAATCACCAAAAAGGATGATAATACCAATAGCTATAACAGCTCCTGGCATACTGTAGCCAAGAGTAGCAAACTTAGTAATATATTTTGTATAAAAGTTTGGTACTATCCTATAAGTATACGCCAAAATAACTGCTAAAAAAATAATTACAAATGAAGCAAAAGAAGAGGCAATAAAAGAGTTAAGAATGACTCTAAAAAAATCCATATCAAGTCTATCACTAGCATATTCAAAGCTATAAATTAGTATCCAAATAAATGGTAAAACAAAACCAAAGAAAAGAGGAATAGATAAAAATGTATATGCAAAAAAAGCTTTTATTCCTTTTAGCTTTATCTTTTTTAGTGGTGATGAACTAGCCTCTAATGAAAATCGTGCTTTTCCTTGAGAAAACTTTTCTAATAATAAAATGAAAAGTATAAACACCATCGCAATTGAAGAGATATAAGCAGCACTTCCAGAATCACCCATACCAAACCAAGCTGAAAAGATAGCCGTACTAAGAGTATCTACACCATAATAACTAACAACTCCATACTCACTAATAGTCTCCATCAAAACAAGGGCTAACCCACCAGCTATGGCAACACGGCTAAGTGGCAAAACTACTTTAAAAAGTGCTTTTTCTCTTGACATACCCAAACTCAAAGCCGGATTTAAAAGAGTATTCGCATTTTTTAAAAAAGATGCTCGTACTATAAGATATATATATGGATAAAGAGCTAAAGCAAGAACAAAACAGACAGTATTGAAATTCAAAATATTAAAGTAACTTTTTATACCTAAATCCATCAAGAAAATATTGAAATAACTAAAATATCCAAAAACATCAGAGTAGATAAATCCCAAGATATAAGATGGAATTACAAAAGGCAATATAAGACCTATGGAGTAAATTTTTCTAAATTTGAATTCATAAAATGTAACTATAAAAGCAGAACCTATACCAAATATCAAAGAGAGAATTGATACAAAAAAAAGTAATTTAACAGTAGTAATTACATAATCTAATAGTACAGTATCTTTTAAGTGCTGTAACGTTTCGCTATTGGCTCCTATAGCATATATTAATATAAGGGCTATAGGTAAGATGACTACAAGAGTTACTCCTGTAGTCAAGCCCAACCAAGATATTTTACTTCCAGTTAACTTCATCAAACATTCTTACAGCAGATGCATTGTAAACGCCCAATTTGTAAAGTGGTATAGTATCTTCTTTAAATGTACCCCAAGATTGTAAAAGTTTTGAATATTTTACATTTTTATTTATAGGATACTCATAATTTGCCTCAGCAAAAACTTTCTGTGCTTTTGGACTTACTAAAAACTCCATAAGTTTAATTGCATTTTCTTTATTTTTACTACTATAAGTCATTGCAATCCCAGAGATATTTATGTGTGTTCCTCTTCCTTTTTGATTTGGGAAGAAAACACCCATTTTTGAACCAACCATAACTTCATTTTTCTTCTTTGAATTTAGAAGTTTACCAACATAATATGTATTTACTATAGCAACATCACCTACACCAGCAACTACTGCTTTCATCTGATCTCTATCACTTCCAGCAGGAACTCTTGCCATATTATTTACAATGCCTTTAGCCCAAGCCTTTGCTTTTTCTGGACCTTGTGAAGCTATAAATGAAGCTAAAAGTGATTGATTGTATATATTTGAAGATTTTCTTATTAAAACTCTCTTATGCCATTTTTTGCTTGTCAAATCTTCATATGTTGAAAGCTCATTAGGATTTACTTTATCTTTATTATAAACAATAACTCTTGCTCTTTTTGTTAAGGCGAACCAGTAGTTATCTTTATCTCTTAGATGTGCTGGAATTGTTTCATTTAAGTATTTTGAATGAACACTTTGAAGAAGCCCTTTTTGTTGTGCTAGATACAATCTACCAACATCAGCAGTGATAAGCAAATCAGCAGGAGAGTTAACCCCTTCTTTTTCAAGTCTTTTTATCAATTCATTTGCTTTTGCTTTTACTATATTTACTTTTATACCTGTTTGTTTTTCAAACATTTTAAATAATTGCTTATCTGAAGCATAATGTCTATGAGAATATACGTTAACTTCAGAGGTTGCATACGCTATGCTAGATATTAAAAGAATACCTAAAACTAATTTCTTTAACATTTTTTTTCCTTGATTTAATTTTGAGAATTATAATCAAAAAAGGCTTAAAGAAATATAAGTTTGTTATATATTTATTTTTTGTAGTCTAAGATCTCTTTTAAAAAGATTTCCAAATCTTGTTTAGTAGCTCCAGCAAAAGAATTTTCTAGAAACTTATTGATTCCTTTTCCTGAATGTTCTATGATTGGAACTATCTTTATACCTGTTGTTTCACTCATAAAACGTGATTCATCTACCTCTTCGTAAGCATGAAGCAAAATTGAGCGCGAAAAGTTATTGAGTATATGATAATAAATATGCAAAAATTCCAATTCATTAACTTCTAAACCATAAAAATGAGTAACAATCTTCCACTCATGTGAGGCTATAGAATGCACTTTATCTTGCCTAACTCTTATGCCTATTTCTTCATAAATCTCACGTTTGAGTGCTTCAAGAAGTGTTTCACCATCTTTTATGCCCCCACCAGGAAAACCCATACGCCCATCCCATCTGTCTATCATAATAACTGCGGGGCATCTAGTTTTTTTTATATCATCTTTAAAGTACTTCCATGGAGCTATGTCTTTAACGTATATTGCTAAAAAAACTGCATTGTTTTTATCAGGATTTATTTGTCCAAAAGGGACTCGTTTTATTTCAGTTGTCATTTTTCTCTCTTGCTATGGCTTAGAATAAAAATTTATAAATATATGATTTATTTTTCTTTTGCCTTTAGAATTATATCTTATTTTTGGATTAAGTTTTTTAAACTATTTTACCTTCATTCTGTATTATGTCATATAGTCTCATTAAAACTCGATTAACACAAGAGGTATATAATTACATTATATATTTAATAAGGAGATATTATGAAAATTTCAAAAATAAATACTTTTTTTGTAAGTATTACTTTGTTTGGTTCACTTTTGAGTGCTGCTGGTATGTATCCTACGCCTTTTGAGGATTTTGACTTAGATAAAAATGGGTATATTTCTCAAAAAGAGTTTGATAGTTCCAAACAAACTCGTATGACTCAAAATGCAAATGATGGGAGAATGTTAAGAAATGTTAATAATTCTCTTGTATTTACAAATATAGATACCAATAAAGATGGTAAGGTTACTGCTCAAGAGTTATACATGGGACAACAAATGCAAATGCAAAAAAATAGACAAAATCGCAATAACTCAAAAGGAAGAGGTAGAACCTTTAGATAAATAGTAGAGGGAATTCCCTCTACTTTATCCAACCACCACCTATGACTTGATCACCTCTATAAAAAACTGCCATCTGTCCAGCAGCTAGCCCTTGAACATTTTCATACAGTTTAACAGTTGCATTAGTTCCGTCTACATGTACACTACATTCACTCTTTGGACTTCTATATCTTATTTTAACTGAACACTCAATCTGAGTATCATCTATGAACATATTGATATCTTTGATTTCAAATTTACTTACATTTAAATCATCTTTGAGTCCTACTGTTATCTCATTTGTTTTAGGGTTTATTGCAGTTACATAGTGAGCATCATGTGCCCCTTTTACTGTAAAGCCTTTTCTTTTTCCTATTGTATAGTGCATATAACCTTTGTGCTCTCCTACTACTTCACCTTTGGTATTTAGTACATTTCCAGGCTTATCAATATCCATATGCTTTTTTAATATCTCAGTATAAGTATCTGGAACAAAACAGATTTCACTACTCTCTTTTTGAGTTGAAAACTCTTGAAGAACTTCAATAGTTGAAGCAAATTTTTTAACATCTTCTTTAAGCATTGCACCTAACGGAAACAAAACAAAGTCCAAACTCTCTTTTTTAACATTTGCTAAAAAGTAACTTTGATCTTTTGTATCATCAACTGCTTCGGTTAAAAGTCCATCTCTTATTTGTATGTAATGGCCCGTTGCAAGTTTATCCATACCAAGCTCTTTTGCAAAATCTAATAGCGCTCCTAATTTTATATTTCTATTGCATAAAACACAGGGGTTTGGTGTTAAACCATCTTTGTAAGTACTTACGAATGGATCATAAACAAAATCGTTAAATTTTGCTTGTAAGTCAAGCACATGATATTTTATTCCTAAAAAATCAGCTACTTTTTTTACTTTTCTTATATTCTCTTCATGGGCTAGATTATCATTGTGAAGTCTCATATAGACTCCCTCTATTTCGTGACCCTCATTTTTTAATCTATATGCTGTTACGGTAGAGTCAACTCCACCGCTCATAGCGACTAGTATTTTTGACATTTTATATCTCTTTTAATTATTTTGCAAATAAATCTATTGCTTTCTTATAATACTCAGTATCGCTTAAACCAGAATTTTTTAATTCGTTAATATGTAAAATTAATCTTTCATCTATATCCTGAGCGATTTGCTCAAGATTATCTGTAAATGTTATTAATTCAATATCTTCTGGATTAATTGTTCCATTTTCTACCATAGTAGTTTTAATAAAATCATAAATTTTTTCCCAATACTGCGTGCCTACTAGGAATATACTGATTTTTGTAATCTTCTTTGTTTGCGTTAATGTGAGTGCTTCAAAAAATTCATCAAGAGTACCAAAACCTCCAGGAAAGATAACATATGCTAAAGAATATTTTACCAACATTACTTTTCTCGCAAAAAAGTAATCAAAGCTCAAATCTTTCGTAGTATAGCCATTGCCGCCCTGTTCATGTTCTAATTCTATATTTAATCCTATAGATTCAGCTTTACCACTTTTGTAAGCTCCTTTATTAGCAGCTTCCATAATACCACTTGAACCACCAGAGATAACATTGTAGCCTTTATTTGCTAATATCTTTGATAATTTTTCTGCTTCTTTATAGTACTTATTATTTTCATCAAATCTAGCACTTCCAAAAAAAGTTACAGATGGTCCTATATCTTTAAGCTCATCAAAACCTTTCACGAAGTCACTCATGATTCTAAGGACACTCCAGACATTTGAGTGTTCGGTATCTTTTATATGTTTATTTCCTGAAGTCATCTTAGCTTTTCTAAACGTTCTCTTTTTGAACCTATTTCACTTATTTGTACACCAAAGTTACCATCAATAATAACAACTTCACCTTGAGCTATGATTTTATCACCTACTAATACTTCTAATGGATCATTTGCAAGTTGGTCTAATTCTATAACTGAACCAATATCCATGCTAAGCACATCTTTTAAAAGCATTTTTTTAGATCCTATTCTTACTCTTATAGGAAGTTTTACATCTTTAATAAGTTCTATGTTTTTCATCTCTTCATTAGTTAAACTATTCTGAACTACTGCTAGCTCATCATTATGAGATGGGCTATCTTGGAGAATTTCTTCTTGTGCTGTTTGACCACTTAAAGCTGCATCCAAAGAAGAATCAATTCCAAAAGATATATTGTCTGTCGTGCTTTGTATTCCCATATTATATACAAAAAGTTTTGCACAACTATCAAAATCTACATCACCTGTTGGTTCAACATATCTTATATCTTCTACACTAAAACTAAGATTCGGCATAGATTTTTGACCACTTAAAGCAGTCGAAAGTGAGCCTAATATATTTGACAAAATCTCTTTTGTGGCATCTAAATCATCATCATCCATCTCTTCTTTTTCTATACCCTCACCACCTAGCATCATATCACCAAGAGCAGTTGCGAGTATAGCTGAGACTGTAATCTTTATTTTTGCATCTACATCTCCACTTACAGTAACATCTAATACAGCAAGTGGCGGAGAGAGAATAGTTTTACCATCAGGAGTAGATTCACTGTGCAATTCTACAATAGGAGCAATCCCTGTTAATCCTTCTATGGTAGATACTATTTCACCTTCTAGTATTTTTATAAATTCTGAAATCATTTTAAATTCTCCTTTTCAAGAAAGTAAATTTCTTGAAAATTTCTCTTTTTCAAAAGAAAATTTTTTATATTACTCTTTCTATATCTTCATCTGATGTAGAATATATTTTTTCCATTCTTTTCATCTCTAATTGTTCTAGTACTGATTTTACTTCATCTTTATCTGTTTTTATTAACTCTTTAAGTTTTATCGATTTTCTAAATCTATGAAGCCCTATTTCTGCTAAAAATAGATCTTTTTTGTCTATAGAAACTATAGCCTGATCATCAGCAGCACGATCAAGTCGTATAACATCACCCTCTTCCAAATCAAGTAACTCTTCAACACTCAAATTTGCTTCACCAAGAATAGTTTCATTAAAAACTTCAGCACGCCCAACTAATGCATTTAACTCTTTATTTCTACTCTTTTTTGCACTAGTTTCACCAAGCATAATGTCTCTATTTGCCAAACGTGAAAGTATTGGCTCTAAATAAATAACAGGATAACAGAGGTTTATCATACCACTGGAATTTCCTATGATAATTTCCATAACTACCATAATAACAATTTCGTTTTGTGATACAACTTGAACAACATTTGGGCTAGACTCTTTAGTTTCAACAACAGGATACATATCGGTAATAGGTCCCCATGCTTCTTTGAGTCTTTGCATAACTATTCTTAAAATTGCATCTAACAAATTAAGCTCTATATCAGTCAACTCTCTTGTTGACTCAAAAGATTCACCAAGACCACCAAGAAGTCTATCTATCATAGGAAAAGCTATAGAAGGGTTTATCTCTATAACACAACTTCCATCAAGTGGTTTGACTGAAAAAACATTAAAACTTGTCGGACTAGGAAGACTCATCAAAAACTCACCATAAGTCATTTGATCAACTGAGTGAAGTTGAATTTCAACAATACTTCTCATAATAGATGAAATTTGAGCAGCAAGATTTCTTGCCATTTTATCATGAATTCCTTTTACCGCACGAAGTTGTTCTTTTGATACTCTATTTGGTCGCTTAAAATCATAAAGAATTATCTGACGTTCATCAACATCTTCTCCACCTTCAACGGCTTCCGTATCTCCATCTTCTTCAACAACTTCTAAAAGGGCGTCAATCTCTTCTTGACTTAGTATATCAGCCATCGTTTAGTCCTAATTCCTCTCGTATTTGTTTCAATAATTTTTTATGAATCTGAGAAATTCTAGATTCACTAATATGTAGTATACCACTAATCTCTTTAAGATTAAGCTCCTCAAAATAATAGAGCTGAATTATAAGTTGCTCTCTTTCTTTAAACCTACTTAAAATTGTTTTTATCAATTCTACTAATTCGTCTTTTTCTACTATTTCTGAAGTATCTTCTTCACTTAAAATTGTTATTTGTTCGTTTATTGGCATTAATGCTATGACTTTTGCACCACTTCTAGCATCATTTATTTTTTCTATATTCTCTTCTAAAACCGCTGAAAGATGCTCACTTGTAGGTTCTTCTTCATACATAGAAAGATGCTTTTCTATTTCTCTATCTACTGCTTTAATAAGCCTTCTATTTGCTCTACTCATAACATCTAAACTTCTAAGATAATCTAACATAGAGCCGTGAACTCGTTGTCGTCCATAACCCCAAAAAGAGTCATTTTGCTCTTTATCATACCTACGAGATAATTTTATCATCTCTTCAGTCCCAATTGAAATCAAATCATTCACATCTATAGAACTTGGCAATCTCTCCCTAAGTCTATATGCCAAAGCACGAACTGCTGGTAAATATTGCAATACCAAAGCATCTTGATCTTTTTTTATATGATCACTGTAAGGATTAAGCTGCTTTTTGATTTTCATCTACTTTCGGCTCATGTACGTTTTTTGATTCTTTTTCATATCTAATATTCATTTTTTCAACTTCTAACAATAAAGCATCCATCCGTTTTTCTCTAATATCAAGTTCTGATATGAAATACTCACTTACTTCTTCGTACTCTTTTTTATTAAATAGGCTAACTCCAAAACGTTTAATATCAACAAAATTCATAATTACTACATGTATAAAAAGATAAAAAAACAGTGTTATCTCTGCTGTATAAAGTATAATATTTTCAGGTAAAGTAAAATTTATAATACTAAATATCAAACCTATAAAAAACCCACTAACAGTAAAAAAATATATAAAATTGTTTGGACTAATCAACTGCTTATCCTTTAAAATTTATCTATGAGACTCTTTAAAAAACTACCAAAACCTCTGCTTTGTTCAGTATTAAGCACTTTACGTTCCAATCTATATACTAAATTATTGACTATTCTCTTAAGTTCATAGGCAGATGCACCATTTGGAGCATCATCTGTAAAAAGAGTTCTTTGTTTTATACTCTTTGCTATAATTTTATCTTCAGGTAAACGACCTAACAAATTTAAACTTAAACCAGCTATATTTGCCACTGCAACTTTACTTATTTTCTCATAAATAAGCTCAGCTTCTTTAGCACTTCTTGTCATATTTAGCACTAAGTGTATCATAGGTTTTACTTTACTAGTTATTTTTATAGTAGCGTAAGCATCAGTAATAGCAGCTGGGTCTGGAACAGTAACCACAATAACTTCATCGGCTGCTTCTAGAAACAGTTGTGTATGTCCACCTATGCCTGCACCCGTGTCAATAATCATAAAATCCAAATCATCTAATATTTGAGTCTCATCAAAGAATCTTTCATATAAGAACTGGTCATTGTATTTTAAAATTTCATCTCCACTCTCACCAGGAATTAGAATTAGATTTTTCTTTACAGGCACTATTATTTCAGCTAAAGTTGCTTCACCTTTTAGTACATGTAAAATATTTTTATCGATACGAACATTTAGTATAACATCAAGATTTGCTAAACCTATGTCAGCATCAAAAAGCCCTACTTTGTAGCCATTTTTTGCTAAAACATTTGCTAAGTTAGCACTTAGAGTACTCTTTCCTACTCCACCTTTTCCACTTGTTATTGCTATATATTTTGTATGTTTTGTTTTTTTACTAGATACATTTCCATCATTTACAAGTTTTTGCAGTTTATTTGCTTGAGTTTGCATCTTGCTTCCTTTTAAAACCATTTAACATACACTCTACCAAAAAGTCACTATTTGCTACTTCTATGTCATCTGGTACTTCTTGACCAACTGAGAAATAACTCACTGGTCTATCTATATCGTATATCAAAGAGAAAACTGTTCCAAATACTTTAGTCTCATCAAACTTTGTAAAAACAAGTGTATCTATATTTAAAAATGAAAAGTTTTTATATATCTCTTTGAGATCTTCTAATTTACTCCCTGCTGAAAGTACTAAATTCACATCTATCTCATACTCGCTATTTTTTATAAACTGATGAAGTTTTGCTAATTTGTCTTTGTCATACTGCGAGCTTCCTACTGTATCAATTAAAATAACATTACAATGAGAAAGTGAACGAAGAGCATTATTAAAATCTGCTGGGTCTACCACATCTTCTATTGGAAGTCTCATCATTTTTGCATACTGAAAAAGTTGTTCTACTGCCCCTATTCTATATGTATCAAGCGTAATAATTCCAACTTTATCTCTTTTTTCCTTTATATACGAAAAACGAGCTGCTAATTTTGCAATGGTTGTAGTTTTTCCAACTCCTGTTGGTCCAACAAACATCATAAGTTTTTTAGTACCTCTTGGAACTTCTCTTTCATGACGAACTGGAACCATTTTTCGTAAAAGTACTTGAAAATAACGCTTTACAGATTCACTAGAATGTCTCATCTTTATAGGCATATGCTCTAGTGTAAGTTTCATTATGTTATCAAGATGATCACCTCCCATACCACTTGTTTTCGCTAATTTATATATCTGTGCAAACTCTGGTGGTATCGCTAGATTGTTTCTTGAAGGAGCTTTTTCTTCCCAAAACATCTCTTGGATAAGTTTTATCTTATCTGCAAGTTTTGTTATCTCTTGTTTTATATCTCCAACATCTTCATTTACTCTACTTTTTTCCTCAATTGCTATTTTGGGAGGGACTTTAGAAGATACGCCTTCATCTTCTACTTTTGCTATACGAGAAATCTGTTTTGCTGCTTCTGATATATTTATAAGAACATCTTCACTACTTTGATATGCCTTTTTTTTAGGAGCAGGGACTTCAATTTTTGCATCTTCAACTGCAACTACCACTTCATAAAGAGCAGGTGTATTTATAGTCTTTTTTTTCACTTGCTTTGTGCTGACAACTAAAGCATCTTCACCACACTCTATCTGTGCTTGTTTCAAAGCAGCAGCAGGAGTTTGGGCACTAAATGTAAGAAATTTCACCTATATCTTCCTTTTTAAATTCAAAAGTGGTAAAACCACAGATTCTCTCTTCTTCCAGCTTGGATGCGGTATTGTTAAATTTTTATCGCAATATTTTATGTCACTAAAAAAAATCAAATCCAAATCAAGCGTTCTTGGGGCATTTTTAAAACTTCTTTTTCGCCCAAATATATTCTCTACATGTAAAAGAAATTTCAAAAATGCCTTTGGACTAAGTGATGTTCTTATTACTATCACTGCATTATAAAAATCGTCCTGCTCTAAGTAGCCAAAAGGTGGATTCTGAAGAATTGGTGAAGTTTCACTTATACTTACAAATGAACTTCTTTTTAAGTACATGTAAAGATTTCTAAATCTTTTTCGTACATTTCCTTCATTTCCACCTATGCCTACAACTGCTTTATATTTGTAGCTTTTATTCTGTTTTATTATGACAGGGAAAAACCTATCATAAAAAAACTGCATTTACTTTCCTAAAACCTCAGCCTGTGAATTCGTTACTATTAAAGTATCTTCAATACGAACTCCAAACTCTTCTGGTAAATAAATTCCCGGCTCAATTGTCAATACCATTCCCTCTTCAAGAACTGTTTCACTTGTTTGTGAAATAATTGGTAGCTCATGTATATCAAGACCAACTCCATGTCCAGTTGAGTGTATAAAATATTCACCATACTCTGAAGCTTCTATCACATCTCTACAAGCCTTATCCACTTCACAAGCTTTTACGCCAACTCTTGCTTTTTTAATACCTGCTTCTTGAGACTTAAGCACAATGTCATAAATCTTTTGGCGTTTAGCATCAGCAAATTTTTGAGTTTTACTAAAGTTTAAATTTTGATCAAATTCAGCCGTTCTTGTTCTGTCACTGCAATATCTCTTATAAGTCACACCTGCATCAAAAAGAATCAAGTCACCCTTATCTAGAGTGTCTAAAAGAGGAAGTGCATGACACTTAGCTGCATTTTTATTCACTCCAAGAATAGGAGAAAAACTAAGACCATACTCGCCACTATTTTTCAGTATATTCTCTGCTTCAAAGTGAAGTCTCTGTTCAGTTACATGTAAACCAGATTCATTAAGGTACTTTGCAAATTTATCAAACGCATGTGATCCTATTTGAGAAGCTGTTCTAAGAATATCTAACTCATCTGCACTTTTTATAATACGCTTTTGTTGAGAAAAGTTAGCAACTCTTTTACATTCTACGCCATCAACATCTTTTGTAAACTCTTCATAAGCATGAAGACTCCACTCACTTGGGTTAAAAATAAGTTCTTTAATTTTTGCATTTTTTATAAGTTCGCGCACTTTAGGGAACATGTCACGACGTTCAGTTATAATTACCTCAGCATCTCTTATATATTCATTTGCTTCAGTATCATATCTTGAATCAGTTATAAAAAAAGCTTCACTGCCAAACTTTAAAAAAACAACATTATCGCAAGAGAAACCGCACTCATAAAATACGGCATTTTCATCTCTTAAGATAAAGTTCATTATGCTTTAGCCTCTGTTTGTGCTGCTGCTTGAGCTTGTTTTTGTGCTTCTATTTCACCTAGTATTTGAGTCATAGATATCATAGCTAAATGGTAACCAAATGGTCCAAATCCACTAATCTGACCCGTACAAACTGGAGCTGTTAAACTCTTAGTTCTGAACTCTTCACGTCTATGAATGTTACTGATATGAACTTCAACTGTAGGCATAGCCGCTGCTGCAATTGCATCACGAATTGCAATTGAAGTATGAGTATAAGCTGCAGGATTAATAATAATTCCATCAGCGTCACCAATGCACTCTTGAACTTTATCAACAATCTCGCCTTCTAAGTTTGATTGAAAAAATTCTATTTCCATATTGTTTTGTTTAGCTATACTCTCCATTTGAGTATGAATCTCTTCAAGTTTCATCGGTCCATAGATGTTCTGCTCACGATGTCCTAGAAGATTTAAGTTTGGTCCTTGAATTACTACTACTTTCATTGATTGCCTTTATGTAAATTTTGGATATTATACAGAAAAAATAGTAAAAGGACGATTATATGTATAGAGTATTATTAATTTCTTTATTTATAACAAATATCTTTGCCTATGAGATTACTAATGGCAAAACTTTTCTTTTAGAAGTGAAACAAAACAGCCAAATTTTAAGAGATAAAACAGCATTAACTCTGCTAAAACATCCTACAAAAAAAAATAGCTATTTTATACTTTTACCCATAGCGTATAAGAGCAAATTTAAAGATATAAAACTCTTACATGTAAACGGTGATAAAATCAAAAAAATACTCTTACATGTAAACAAAGGCAATTACAAACAAGAGACTCTCAAAGTAAATCCCAAAAAGGTAAAACCACCCAAAAGCGAAGAAAATAGAATCTATAAAGAGTATCTTGAATCAAAAAAAATATATGCTACAGTGACAAAAAAAAGATACTGGAAAAAAGCTTTTTTATTACCCTTAACTTCAAAAATCACAAGCGCCTATGGTAATGCCAGAGTATTTAATGGCTCACTAAAAAGTTTTCATTCAGGAACAGATTTTAGAGCCAGAACAGGAACAAAAATTAGAGCTGTAAATGATGGTATTGTAGTAGCTGCAAGTAAAAGATATTACTCTGGAAATGCTGTTATCATCGACCATGGAGAAGGTATTTACAGTTCATACTCCCACTTAAGTAAAATAGATGTTAAAAAAGGACAAAAGATTAAACAAGGTGAAGAACTTGGACTTAGTGGAGCCACAGGAAGAGTAACAGGACCTCATCTTCACTTTTCTATTATAATAGATTCTAAAAAGATTGACCCTTTAGATTTTATTGATAAGATAAATTCATTGTTTATTTAGACTTTTTTACATCTTTGAATTCAACTTTGTTATTAGTCTTATCAATTGTAAACTGAAACTCTTCCCAAGTATACTGTCCATTTAGATTTTCAAGTTTATTCATAAATGTATTTTCGTCTTTTTCTCTATATTGGAAACTACCATTAACTTTGTTTGTATCTAGGTTATGTGTTTCAATAATTTGAAATGATGAATCAGGAAGAATTTGTGGTATCCATCCTCTTTGTATGGCATTATCATTTAGTACTGCTTTTTTGTCCTTATAAGTATTTGTCTGAATATCAGAATATATTTTAGTAAGTACATAACTTATAATCAATATTAAAACTAAAAATTTTAATACTACTTTCATATTTAAATACTCCTAAGGTAATAGCACGTTTAGTACGCACATAAAGATTATACACTAGAGTCTTAAAGATGATATTAATAAAAAGTTTTATATACCTATCACTATATTTTTAGTATAATCTAAAAAAACATAGGAAATATTTTGAAGATAATAAGTGCAGATTACATCCTTACATGTAACGATAAATTTGAAATACTACAAAACAGTGCTATCTGTTTTGAAAAAACAATCTTAGATATAGATAAATTCGAAAATTTGACACAAAAATACCCTGAAGCTGAAGTGATTGAACTCCCTAAAAACTCGCTTATTATGCCTGGGCTTATTAACCCTCATGTTCATCTTGAATTTAGTTCAAATAAAAGCTCTTTAAAATATGGTGATTTTATCACTTGGTTAAACTCTGTTATACAAAAACGTGATGATTTACTTTGTACATGTAATGACGAAACCATAAACAAACAACTCAAAATAATGCAAAAGAGTGGAACTACTACTTTTGGGGCAATTAGTAGTTTTGGCAATGACTTTGAAGCTTGTTATAAAACTCCTCAAAGGGTTGTCTTTTTTACAGAAGTTTTAGGAAGTAGTCCTAACTCTGTTGATATACTTTTTGCAGATTTCAAATCAAGACTAAGAGTAGCCCAAGATAATGAAAATGAGAGATTAATTCCGGCTATCTCTATACACTCACCCTATTCAACTCACCCAATTTTAGCTCGTAATGCTCTTGATATTGCAAGAAAATTTAAATATGTTGTTTCAACTCATTTTATGGAAAGTGTTGCAGAAAGAGATTGGTTAGATCATGGAACTGGAGAGTTTAACGAATTTTTCAATAATTTCACTCCAAATTCAAAACCAATGAATGATGCAAAAGACTATATAGAACTTTTTAGAGGTTGTAAAACACTTTTTACTCACTGCGTTCAAGCAAATAAACAAGAGTTAGAACTTATAAAAGAAATAGGTGGCAATGTAACTCACTGTCCAGTTTCAAATCGACTTTTAGGAATTGGTAGACTTGAGATTGAACATATAGACAAATCAATATTAAACCTAGGAACAGATGGGCTTAGCTCAAACATATCTTTAAATCTTTGGGATGAAATGAGAGCTGCATTAATGATGCATTTTCAAGCAGATTTACAAAAACTTGCAACACTTCTTTTAAAAATGGTTACAAGAAATGGAGCAAGTGCCTTAAATATTAATGCTGGTGAGATTAGTAAAGGAAAACTTGCAGACTTTATCATCTGTGAAACTTCGTGTAAAGAGATTGACAATATGGCACTTGAACTTATACTTCATACAAAATTTGCAAAATCAACATTTATAGGTGGAGAAAAAATATGATAATTTTCAGATGGATAGGAAAGATAATAAGTTATATAAATAATCATTTTAAAGCAATGCTTTTTTTACTACTTCTATTTTTTATATTTAGCCCATTTAAGCAAGACGGTATTAATCAAGCGAATTTAGCGACCATCCGATTAGAGGGAGAAATAACAAATATAGATAAAATCTTAGCACAAATTCAAAAAGCTACACTTAATACAAATATTAAAGGTGTTCTTCTGCAAGTTGACTCTCCAGGAGGTGCACTTGCACCATCAATAGAGCTTAGTATGGCTATTAAGAGACTCAATAAATTAAAACCAGTCATTGCTTATGCAAGTGGAAGTATGACAAGTGGAAGCTACTACGCTTCAATCTGGACTAAAAAAATCATAGCAAACCCTGGGGCTTTTATTGGCTCTATTGGTGTTTTATTTCAAGCACCAAACATAAAAAAACTTGCAAATAAACTAGGAATTACTGAACAAATTATAACAGCGGGTGACTACAAACAGATGGGAACCTTCACAAGAGAGTGGACACCTAAAGAAAGAGCTGGTCTTAAAGAGTTAATTGATGATGCTTATGAGCTTTTTATAACTGATGTTTCCAAGGCTAGAGGACTTAAAAAAGAAGATGCAAAAGAGTTTGCCAATGCTAGAGTATTTATAGCAAAAAAAGCAAAGGAAAAAGGACTTATAGATGAAGTTGGTTCTTTGTATATTGCTCAAAAAGAAGTTGAAAAGATTAGTGGAGTAGAGTTTCCAGTCTGGCAAAAACCTAGTGAGTTTGATAACTTTATTCAAGAGTTAAAAACTACCATATCTTTTCCAGTTCTTAACTTTAGTGGGTATCTTAGATGAATCTTTAGCTAATTTATACTTTTATTTTTAAATAAATCTGCCCTTTTGAATCAATTATTTAATATAATTTTTTTCATAATTGGATGAAGAAGGGTTTCACCTCTAAGTTGATATGTAACCCCAATTCATACTTAAACCTAAAAATAAACTAAGCATGATTTTTTTGCTTAATTTGTTCATAAGTCCTCCTTTTTTGAATTAGCCACTTTAAAAAAAACTTTAGAATATTATTTAGAAGTAACTAAGAAATTGTATCATTAAAAAAGAGGGAAAGTGACTACATCAAAGCTAGCTATAAAAATTTTATCTATATTACTCAACTTTCGCACATAAAACCCAACTCTTTTTGAGTGTAAGCACTTAATACAGCGATAATCTGTAGAAAGTTTTTATTATCCTTGACAACA
>JADGDR010000013.1 GCA_016744795.1 Sulfurospirillum sp. | reverse complement strand
ATATGTCACCATTATATCATTTTTTATTTCTCTTTGTATAAAACTCATTTTTAAAGTCACTAAACTCATTATTTAATATAGCTTTTCTCATCTGTTTCATAAGATTTAAATAGTAATGAAGATTGTGTAGGCTAGCAAGTCTAAAGTAGGTAAGTTCACGGGCACGAAATAGGTGAGACATGTAACCACGACTATAGTTCTTACATGTATGGCAATCACACTCAGGATCGATTGGATTTTTATCGAGCTTAAATTTTGATGCTTTTATGTTTATTTTGCCAAAAGAGGTAAAAAGAGTTCCGTTTCTAGCATTTCTTGTTGGCATAACACAGTCAAACATATCTACACCACGTTCAACATTTTCCACTAAATCTTCAGGTGTACCAACTCCCATGAGATAACGAGGTTTATTTTCAGGCATAAACTGAGTTGTCCATTCTACTGTATCATACATATCTTGGTTTATTTCACCAACACTAAGACCACCTATTGCATAACCATCATAGTCCTTTAGAGCACATAATTCTTTTGCAGATTTTTCTCTAAATTCTTTATCTGTTCCACCTTGGATGATAGCAAATAGATTTTGATTTACGCCAATACCTTTTGCTTTTTGGCTCATGTGGTATTCTATGGCTTTTTTTGCCCAGTCTGTTGTTCTTTGAATGGAAAGAGCAATACGTTCTTTTGTTGCTGGAAGTGCAACTAAATCATCTAAAATCATCATAATATCTGAGTTTAAATTGTACTGTATATCAAGTACTTTTTCAGGGGTAAAGTAGTGTTTGCTTCCATCTATATGACTTCTGAACATGATTCCATTTTCGTCTGCTTTACTTATATCGCTAAGACTAAAAGCTTGAAAGCCGCCACTATCAGTTAAAAAACTATTTGGAAACTTTGTAAAACCATGGAGTCCACCAAAATGTTTTATTACTTCGTCATTTGGTCTTAGGTATAGGTGGTAAGTATTGCCTAAAATTATTTTTGCACCTAACTCTTCATACATATCTTTTGAATCTAAACTTTTGACACTTCCTACTGTACCAACAGGCATAAAGACTGGGGTTTCTATTGTGCTATGTGCAGTTTTTATAGTACAAGCCCTTGCTTTACCATCTGTATGGTTTATATTAAAATCCATTATTTTTTATCCTTAAATATCTTAAATTCTACACGTCTATTCAAAAGACGTCCATGTTCTGTTTTATTGGTTTTTATTGGTTTTTCATCGCCATAATAAAATATTTTTATATTCTTTGCCTTGAGACCAAATTTAACTAAGGCCTTTTTTGTTTTTTCAACTCTCTCTTTTGATAAACGATAATTATCTTTTTTATCCCCAAAGTTATCAGAGTATCCGTGAAGTTCTAAAATAAAATTTTTTAGTTTTAAAAGTTTTTTTGCATTTTGTTTGACTATATTTATGGAGTAGCTAGTAATTTCACTAGAGTTACCCATAAAATGAATACGTCTTAATTTTATGTCTTTGATTTTTGCTTGTTTTTTAATAGTTTTTTTTATGGCAATTGGTGTTGAAAGTTTTGTTTGGAGTGTTCCTATTACAAATAGTATTTTGCATTTTTGAAATAAAATTTTATAATGTTCTTTTATATATTCTATTTTTTCTAAAGTGAGTTTTTCTTTATCTAATTTTTGTTTTGTATTATTGATTTTATCTATTTTAGTTTTTAAATTATTTATCATATTTATATATTGATTATAGTAGCTTCTTAGAGATATAAAGGCTTTTTGTGAATCGTTAATTTTAAGAATTTTACTAATAGAGAGTTTTTCATCCATATCTTGTTGTGTAAAAATTTGATAAGCATCGTTATAATTTTTTGGTATATTAACACTATCTATAACTTTTTCTATAGCATCTTTTTTAAAATCTAATCCAGTATAGTCTTTAAAATTATTGAGTGCTTGATTATAGTTTTTGTTTTGAATTTGATTATCTTCATTATATAAGAGAGATATTTCTTTGTTTGCAAGAACAATAAAGTACTTCATAATTACATTTAATGCAATAGTTTTTTGTTTTTCTAAGATACTTACATGTAAATCTATTTTTTGATTATGCCCATTTGTGATGGTGTTTCCTAGTTTAGTTTTTTGTTTTTCTAAAGATTTATATTGTTTTTTTAGTTGAGTTAATTCATAGTCTTGTTTGTAAGCACTTTGAATAAAAGTATCAAAAGCAGCTACATGTAAAGTAAAAACTATAAGCATAGTCGCTGATCTTAGTATAAATTTTGTTTGATTTGCCATTTTGGTATAATATCCTTTAATAATCTATGGAGAACTAATGAAAAAAATTCTTATAATTGCTGATGGTATTTTAGCAAAACATTTTTTAGAAAGAGTTATGAATAGTACAAGTACTGATAATTCATATGATGTTGTCGCATATAGAGACAAAACCGTACCTACTAAAAAACTTGAAAATTTTCTTTTTTACAAATTTGATCCAACAAGTTTTGAAAAGCTCTCTCCTTTTGTACTTCGTGACTATTATCAAATTATGATAATAGTCTCTAAAAAGATTGATGCTATGGGTGCCTATAATAACATACGTACGCTTAATAAAGAAGTGCAGATAGTTTTACTAGATAGATGGGAACTAAATATAGAAGATAATAGATTAGAGATTCTTGGATCTCGTGATGTTCTTAGTTCTCGTTTTGTGGATTTTTTGCCAGATATGCCTGTTATTGCTCAAAATGTTGGTTTAGGAGCTGGTGAGATTATGGAGATAAGAGTTCCAATTGGAAGTTCTTATGTTTATCGGCATATTGCTAGTATAGCTCAAAAAAAGTGGAGAATTTCTGGAATTTTTAGAGCTAATTCGCTTATACTTTCTCGCCCAACTCTAATGATACAGCCAAATGACGTACTTCTTGTGGTTGGTGACCCAAATGTTTTACAAAGTGTTTACAAAAGTATAAAAAGAGAACTTGGACAGTTTCCTGCTCCTTTTGGTAGTAGTATTTATTGTTTAGTAGATATGTTATATATGAGTTCAAAAGAGATAGATAGACTAGTTAATGATGCACTTCTACTTCATTCAAAAATTAGCAGTAACAAGTTACATGTAAAGATAATCAATCCAACATATTCAAATACCTTTGAAAAGCTAAAAAGTTATAATAATAAGCACATAAGTATAGAAATAGACTATTATAATAGAGATGCTAGTAGTGTTATGAAAACTGATTTGAGTGAAAAAGACATAGGACTTATAGTAGTATCAAATAGATTTTTTATGAACAATATAGATTATTTATATGAATCAAAATTACCAGTTTTCAAAATAGGTGCTTGGGGCTTTTCAAGTCTTAAAGAGGGTGTTGTACTCAGTAGTAATTCTGAAGATATAGAAAAAGAATCAGCAGTGATATTTGATATATCTGCACAATTGGATTTAGATATAAAACTTTATAGTTTTAATCCAGATAATTCAATGCATAAGAACTCTTTAGCGGAACATTTCGACAATCTTTCAAAACTATTTAATCAAAAAGTTGAAATCATAAATTCTAAAAGCAACCCTCTATTGAAATTAAGAAATAGAGATGATGTTTTACAATTTGTTCCCTTTAATAATAAGATAATGGAGTCAAATATGTTTTCAATTTTTTCAACAGATATGGAAAAATTATACTTTAAACTTTCGAACTCTTATCAGCTTTTTATCCCAATGCAGGTATAATATAATATGAAAATAGATATAAAATTAAAAGAAAAATCTTACTCAGTTTTTATAAATGAGTTAGAAAAAATAAAATTAGATACCAAAGTAGCAGTGGTTACAAACCCAACAGTTAGTGCTTTACATGTAGATACTCTTTTGAAATTGATTGAAGCTCGTGAATGTCATGTTATCACAGTTCCAGATGGAGAGAAGTATAAGAATTTTGAAACACTAAATTATATTTTGGAAGAGTGTTTTGAGCTAAGACTTGATAGGAAATCAGTTTTGATTGCTCTTGGTGGTGGTGTTATAGGCGATATGACAGGTTTTGCAGCTTCTATTTATCAACGTGGTATAGATTTTATACAAGTTCCTACAACACTTTTGGCTCAAGTAGATGCTAGTGTTGGTGGGAAAACTGGTATAAACAATAAGTATGGGAAAAACCTAGTTGGTACTTTTTGGCAACCTCGTAGAGTCTATTGTGAAACTACCTTTTTAAAGACTTTACCAAAAAAAGAGTTTAGTGCAGGAGTTGCAGAAATCATAAAGATGGCAGTAACATTTGATAAAGGTTTCTTTGAGTGGTTAGAAAAGAACTCTTTACATGTAGAAGAGAATTTACAATATGCAATTAAAGAGTGCATAAAAATAAAAGCAGATGTTGTAAGTCAAGATGAGAGAGAAGAGGGTGTGAGAGCTGTTTTAAATTATGGGCATACTTTTGGACATGTTATTGAAAATGAAACAAAATACAGTAAATATCTTCATGGAGAAGCAGTTGCCATTGGTATGTGTATGGCAAATGAACTCTCTTTTACATTAGGATTATTGAGTGAAACCCAACTACAAAGAGTAAAAATTTTACTTGAACAGTATGCCTTACCAGTAACTTATGATGTAAAATCGGTAGAATCTTTTTATGATATGTTTTTCTTAGATAAAAAAAGTTTCAATCAAAAGATAAAATTTATACTTGCAAAGAACATAGGCGGATATTCAATTAAAGATGATATAGAAAAAGAAGTTTTATTTGAAGTTTTGAGGAATTTTGAATGTTAAAGGTTATTTTGTCTTTTTTACTTTTTTTTAGTACTATAAGCTATGCACTTGATGGTGGAGAAGAAGTAGAAATTAGTAAAAGTGATTTACTAAAAATAGATATAACTATAAAGCAAATAAATGATATAGAAAAAGGTTTATCAAACAATATTTGGCTAATAGGATATCAAAATTATATAACTTATCAAGGATTAATAAAAGAACTTAGAGTTGTTGATAGGAGAGTCAAAAGTTTATCAAGAAGAAGAGATAAAAAATCAAAACAGCAATTATCTGAGTTTTTAAAAGAACAAGATAGACTTGAAAAACAGATAGAATTACTTAAAGAGTATAAGAACTCACCATTTTTAAAGATTGTGAAACCGGGTGAATTGGCCAAAAAACCTGAAATAGGGAATCCATTTTCTATTATTACTGCTTACTCCTACATAAAACAGATAGAACAAAATAGAAAAAATTATAAGAATAAAATAGACTCTTTGAATTATTTAATTTTAAAATTAAAAGAACAAGAAGGACTATTGAAAGAGATATACAAAATACAAGCATCTTCAAGTATTGAAGAGAAGTTTTTTATTATTTCACAAGATATTTTAGCCTTTAATAGTGCGTATAATTTGGCTGAAACAACGTATGCTGTGTATTCAAAAAAAGTTGATAGAATAAGGGTGGAAGTAACGATTGATATAAAAAATCAAATGAAAAGAGCTTTTGATATAGGCCTTTTTGTGCTAATTGTTATAATTATCTCTTTTATTTTTAAATTTATAATAAAAAAATATATAAAAGATAATGAACGTTTTTACATGGCAAATAAAGCGATAAACTTAATCAATTTTACTTTAATAGTTATAATCCTTCTTTTTTCATATATAGAAAATGTTTCATATTTTGTTACTGTTTTAGGTTTTGCATCTGCTGGTATTGCTATTGCTATGAAAGATTGGTTTATGAGCATACTTGGTTGGATGGTTATAGTTTTTGGCGGTAGTTTTCATGTTGGAGATAGAGTAAAGGTGCAAAAAGATGGGCTTCCTTATGTGGGGGATATTATAGATATTTCTCTTTTAAGAATGACTATACTTGAAGATATAACATATACTACTTATGTTGAAAATAGACGTTCTGGAAGAGTGGTTTTCATACCAAACAACTATATTTTTACAACATTGATATCTAATTATACTCATGGAACTCTAAAAACAGTTTGGGATGGAATTGATCTTACTATTACTTTTGATTCAAATCATAAAAAAGCTATGTACATCATTAAGGGTATAACTCAAAAATACTCAAAAGGTTACACAGATATAGCAAGACGAAGTTTAAATCAACTAAGAAGTCAATATAGCCTTAAAAATACTAATGTAGAACCAAGAATATATTCATTTTTAGAACCGCATGGTTTGACTATTAGTACATGGTATATGACTAACTCTTATGCTGCTCTTACGTTAAGAAGTACCATTAGTGCAGATATAGTAGATGCTATAAATAAAGAAGATGATATCAAAATAGCATATCCTACACAAACAATTAATATAAGGCATTCAAGCAAACAAATGCCAGCAGATTTAGACATAAATAGAGGTGTACTTTACTAATGAAAAAAGTTTTTTTTAAGACCTTCGGTTGTCGTACAAATATATATGACACACAAATAATGATACAAAATCTAAAAGACTTTGAAGTTGTTACAGATGAAAAAGAGGCTGATGTAATTGTTGTAAACTCTTGTACGGTTACCAATGGGGCTGACAGTGGCGTAAGAAGCTACATAAATGGTGCAAACAAAAGAGGAGCAAAAGTCATTCTTGCAGGATGTGGTGCTTTTAGTAAAGGTGAAGACCTTTTTAAAGATAATAAAGTTTTTGGAGTTATGGGACACTCTGAAAAAGAGAATATCAACAAACTTTTAAATGAAAAAACACGTTTTGTTGAGATGGGAGATTTAAACTCTTTAGAAAAAACAATAGTTAGTGACTATTTGGGTAAAAGTAAAGCCTTTTTAAAAATTCAAGAAGGATGTAACTTTAGATGTTCTTATTGTATTATTCCATTTGTCAGGGGTAATGCTAGAAGTCAAGATGAAGAGCTAATACTAGAACAGGTAAGGAAACTTGCATTTAATGGGTATGGAGAGTTTGTTTTAACAGGAACGAACATAGGAAGCTATGGACAAGATAAGAGAAGTAGTCTTGGCAATTTACTTAAAAGAATTTCACAAATAAGAGGTGTAAGACGAATAAGACTTGGAAGCATTGAACCAATTCAAATTGATGATAGTTTTAGAGAAATTCTAGGTGAACCTTGGTTAGAAAAACATCTTCATTTAGCACTTCAACATACAAGTGAAGAGATGCTAAAATTGATGAGAAGAAGAAACAATGTCAAAAGAGATTTAGAGTTATTTGAAGAGCTTAGTAGCCTTGGCTATGCTTTAGGTACGGATTTTATAACAGGACATCCTGGGGAGACTCAGAATCTTTGGGACGAAGCTTATGCAACACTAAAAAGGTTTCCTTTGACACATATACACTCTTTTGTTTATTCTAAGAGAGATAATACTCCAAGTGTAACTATGAAGCCAGAAATTAGAGGTGATATAGCAAAACAGAGGCTAAAAGATATTGAATTGCTCATATATCAGAAAAATTTTGAGTTTAGAAAAGCAAATAAAATTTCTTTAGAGGTTTTGGTTGAAGAGAAAAAAGATGGCATATATATTGGTTATGATCAGTTTTATAACAAAATTTCGATTGAATCAAATAGAGATATATTAAAAGAGTGGGTAACTATAGAAAGTTATAATGTAAAAGAAGAAGGTAATTATGCTAAATTTCAAATCTAAAAAACTTATGGTATCGCTTATGGCAGTATCTGTCGTTGTTTTACTTATTTTAGTTGTGCTTATGAGAAATGATGCACAAGCAATTGATTTTAGAATGTACAAAACACTTTTAGCCACAAATAGTATTAAAAAAGCACATATAGATGCGGATGAAGTTGTATTGTTTACGACTGAGGGTAAATATTCTATTGTAAAAGATGGAATAGACATAAAAGAGTTATTAAAAAATGTGCCAGTTGAAACTATAAAAGATAATCCATTTTTAAAAGATTTATTTGTAATAGGACTTTTTTTTATTATGATATTTGCTTTAGTTTTATATGGTAGAAAAAAAAGAGAAGCTGATATTAAAAAAGAGAATGAGAAATACAATAGTTATGCTCACGATGGATTTACTCAGACTATAATTAAACCTACCACTTCAAAACATAAGTTTTCAGATATAGCAGGAATTAGTGAAGTAAAAGAAGAGCTTCAAGAGATAGTTGATTTTTTGAAGAACTCTAGTAGATATAAAAAATTTGGTATAACTCTTCCTAGAGGAGTTCTTCTTGTAGGTCCTCCAGGAGTTGGAAAAACACTTATAGCAAAAGCAGTTGCTGGTGAAGCTGATGTTCCATTCTTTTACCAAAGTGGTGCTAGTTTTGTTCAAATCTATGTAGGAATGGGAGCAAAAAGAGTACGAGAATTATTTTCTTATGCAAAATCAAATGCACCTTCTATAATCTTTATTGATGAGATAGATGCGGTTGGTAAAGCTAGGGGAGGAATGAGAAATGATGAGAGAGAATCAACTCTTAATGAGCTTTTAACTCAAATGGATGGTTTTGAAGATAGCAGTGGTGTTATTGTTATTGGAGCAACTAATAAGATAGATGTTATAGATGAAGCACTTTTACGTTCTGGTCGCTTTGATAGACGGGTTTTTATTCCTATGCCTGATATGGCTGATAGAGTAAAAATACTTAATATCTATCTTAAAGGAAAACCTTTTGAAGGTGATGTACAAAATATAGCTAAGATGAGTGTTGGATTTAGTGGAGCTGCACTTGCAACTTTAGTAAATGAAGCAGCAATAAATGCTTTAAGAGAGAATAGAGAAGTTGTAAATGAAGAAGATTTCATAGCTGTTCGCCAAAAGGTACTCTTAGGAAAGAAAAAAGTACTTAATTTTTCAGATGAAGAAAAAGATATACAATCTCATTATCAAGCTGCTAAAGCACTTTGTGCATATTGGTTTGAAATTGATTTTGACAAGATAACCATAATTAATGATAGACTAAAAGACCTTGATATGGAAATAGAGTCAAAGACTCAAATGTTCTCTAAAATAAAAGTTTATTTAGCAGGAATAGCGATAACTAAAATTAAATATAATGAGACTTTTTCAAATTCAACAGATGATTTACTCAGAGCAAGAGAGATAGCAAAAAACATGAGTGAACTTTATGGTATGGGAAGAGGGTTAGTACCTTATCCTGATGACGTGGCTGTTATTCTTGGTGAAGCAAAAGATGAAGTAGAAAAGTTTTTACTTGGTATGAGTGCTCCAATAGAAAAAGTATCACAAAAACTCTTTGAAGATGAAAGCATAAGCAAAGTTCAAATAAAAGAGATAGTTGATGAAATATTTTAGTGGTTTTTGTTTACAAAACGAAAGTGAACTTTTTGATAAGTTTACATGTAAAGGTGATTTTTGTGTTGTGGGCTTTAGTTATGGAGCACAAAAAGCATTTGAGTATGCCTTTACATGTAAACAAAGAATTGATAAGTTACAGCTAATTTCACCTGCTTTTTTTCATGAACAAAATGATAAATTTAAAAAACTTCAAACTATATTTTTTAAAAAAGATTCTGATGAGTATTGTAAAAATTTTTTAAAAAGTATTGGATTAGAATATATGAAATTTTTTAAAAAAGCAACGCAAAATGAACTTAAAGAACTTTTGTATTATGAATGGGATAGAGATAGGTTAAGAGAATTAACAAATAGAGGCATTGAAATAGAAGTGTATATAGGAGCTGATGATAAAACTGTAGACCCTTTACATGTAAAGAAATTTTTTCAAGAATTTGCTACAATATATTTTATAAAAGATAAAGGACATATGTTATGAATAAAATTAAAATAGGAATATTAACACTATCTGATCGTGCTAGTGCTGGCATTTACGAAGATCTTTCAGGAAAAGCTATCATTAATACTATGAATGAGTATTTAAGTAGTGAGTGGGAGAGTGTATATGAGGTTATTCCTGATGATATAGATCTAATAAAAGAAGCATTAAAAGATATGGCTGATGTTCAAGAGTGTTGTCTTATAGTTACAACTGGAGGAACTGGACCAGATCCAAAAGATTTGACTCCTGAGGCTACTGAAGCTGTATGTGATAGGATGATGCCTGGTTTTGGTGAACTTATGCGTCAAGTAAGTTTAAAGTACGTACCAACAGCAATACTTTCTCGTCAAACTGCTGGAATAAGAGGAAAGTGCTTAATAATAAATCTTCCTGGAAAACCAAAATCGATTAGAGAGTGTTTAGATGCAGTTTTTCCTGCTGTTCCATATTGTATAGATTTGATTGATGGACCTTATTTGGAATGTAATGAAGACGTCATAAAACCTTTTAGACCAAAGTCAAAATAGTGAAATGAAGAGGTAAATATATACTTATTTACCTCTATACTTTATATATACTACTGACATTATAGTTATAGATACCAAAGTAATGAGAGTAATTGTTTGAAGATGTTCTTTTATGAGTTCTTGATTGTTTCCTAACATATATCCTAAAAGTGTAAGAATTGTTACCCATACACCTGCCCCTAAACTAGTATAGAGAGAAAATTTAAATATATTCATATTTGAAAGCCCAGCTGGGAGTGAAATGTATTGTCTAATAACAGGTATAAGCCTGCCATTAAATGTGGAAATTTCTCCATGAGCTTTAAAAAATTTCTCCATTTTTATGAGTTTGTCTTCTTCAAACCAAATATAGTGACCATATTTTAGTAGAAGTTTGCGTCCAAGTGTACGAGAGAGGTAGTAGTTTAGCAATGCTCCAGCAAGTGAGCCTGAAATACCCATAAAAAGGACGATATATATATTCATATCTCCTTGGTAAGCCAGATACCCAGCAGGTATCATAACAACTTCACTTGGAAAAGGGAAAAAGGTGCTCTCTAGGAACATTAAAGCAAAGATGCCAATGTATCCTAAAGAACTCATAGTCTGAACTAAAAAAGCAATTATTTCATGTAATAAATCCATATTTTTTTCTTAAAACGCTGCTATAATCGCACCCTTATATTTATCTTGTATAAATTTACGAATTGCTTCTGAGTTGATAGCCTTATCTAGGGCTTTTATTGCTTCAGAGTTTTCATTACCACGTTTTACTACAATAATGTTTGCATATGGAGAATTGATTGATTCCATAAATAAAGCATCTCTTGTAGGATTCAAATTAGCATTAAGAGCATAGTTTGTATTGATTACAGCAATTGCAACATCATCAAGTACGCGAGGAAGTTGTGGAGCATCTATCTCTTCAATTACAAAATTTCTTGGATTTTCTATGATGTCAATTTTTGTTTTTAACTCTTTTTTTGCAAACTTAAGAAGTCCTGCATCCTCAAGAACATCTAAGGCTCTGTTCTCATTTGTTGGGTCATTTGGAACTGCGATTGAATCTCCATCTTTTAATTCATTTAAGTTTTTAATTTTTGCTGAGTAGACTCCCATTGGTTCAAGGTGTACATTAACAGTTTTAATTAAATCTGTACCTTTGTTTTTATTAAACTCATTTAAATATGGAAGATGTTGAAAAAAGTTTGCATCTAAATCACCTTCATTTACTGCAATATTTGGAGTTACATAGTCTGTAAACTCTTTTATTTCAAGAGTGTAACCAGCTTTTGCAAGAATAGGCTTAACTTGTTCTAATATCTCTACGTGAGGTATTGGAGTTGCCCCTATACGAATAACTTTATTTGTTTCTTTAACATTTTCATCCTTTTTATCGCCACAACCGCTTAACCCTGCTATTAGTGCTACACTAAGAGCTAATTTTAATATATGATTTTTCATTTTATTCCTTATTTTTTTGTAATTTTATAGAGATAATCTCCAACTGACTGGAAACACTGTACTAATACAACAAGTATCAGCACAGTGTAAATCATGATGTCAGTTTGAAAGCGATAGTAACCATACTTAATTGCTACATCACCCAAACCACCACCTCCTACGGCTCCTGCCATTGCTGAGAAACCTACTATTGTTATTAATGTTAATGTTATTGCTGAAATGATTCCAGGAAGTGCTTCAACTATCATTACTCGATAAATAATTTGAAAATTACTTGCTCCAAATGATTTAGCCGCTTCAATTACACCTCTGTCTACCTCTTTTAATGCACTCTCAATAAGTCTTGCAACAAAAGGAGCAGCTCCAATTGTAAGAGGTACGATTGCCGCTGTTGTTCCTATGCTTTTACCTATTATCATTTTAGTAACAGGAAAAAGAATAATCATTAAAATGATAAAAGGAAAAGAGCGAAGAGTATTGATTACGAAATCCAAACTTCTATATAAAGAGGCATTTGGCTTTAAGCCATCTTTATCACTTAAAATTAGCATGATTGCTGGAATAAATCCAAAAGCAACTGCAAGAAAGGTTGCGGTTAAACTCATATAGATAGTTTCCCAAATAGCAGGGAGTAAAATTTTTTCAAACATTATATAATCTCCCATCTTACATTTTTGTTATTGATATACTCTATGACTCTGTTTTTGTTTTCATCTTTTAGGTTAATAACTAAACTTCCAATTACATGGTTGTTTATCTCTTCTAGTTTTCCCCAAACAATGTTGAAATCCATATCTAAAGTTCTTGCCATTTGTGTTACAATTGAGTATTGAGCAGTCTCTTTTGGAAAATATAGACGTATATTTACTCCATCTTTTGGTACAATCTCTTCTTCACCTAAGAATTTTTTCATTTTTTCATCAGGTTGCAAGAATAATTTTTCTATTTCACCTTGTCCTATTATGTTACCATGTTCAAGTAAAATAGCTCTTTGAGCAATGGCTTTTACAACATCCATCTCATGGGTTACAATTACGATAGTAATTCCCAATTTTTTATTTATTTTTTTCAATAATTGAAGAATAGATGTTGTTGTATTTGGATCTAATGCACTAGTTGCTTCATCACTTAAAAGTATGCTTGGTTCAAGTGTCAAAGCTCTTGCAATTGCCACTCTTTGTTTTTGACCACCACTAAGCTCACTTGGATATGCCGTACTCTTCTTGTCTAGTCCTACAAGTTTTAATAACTCATTTACTCTGTTTTTAATCTCTTCTTTGTCAAAACCCCAGACTCTTAAAGGAACAGCAACATTTTCAAAGACACTTTTTCTTTGCATTAAAGAGAAGTGCTGAAAAATCATTCCAACACTTTTTCTAAATTTTCTTAATTCATCAGGTTTTAAATTTTTTATCTCTTTATCAAAAACTTTCAAAGTTCCTATCTCATAACTTTCAAGTCCATTAATGCAACGAAGCAAGGTTGATTTTCCTGCTCCACTATGTCCTACCATTGCAAAGATTTCACCCTTTTCAATTTTTAGATTTATGTTACTAAGGACTTTTTCTTTTCCAAAGTATTTGTTTAAGTTTTCAATTTTAATCAACGAAATACCTTTTAAACAGCTATTAAAGAAGTAAGTTCTTCTTCTATTTTTTCTAATTTTGACCTTGCATCACTAAGTGTTTTTTTGTTTGTTTCAACTACTTCTTTTGGAGCATTTGCTACAAATCTTTTGTTGTTTAACATGCCACTTAATTTTGCTATCTCTTTTTCAAGCTTTAATTTTTGGTTATTTAATCTTGCTATGATTGGAGTTAAATCAACACCACTAAGAGGAATGAAAACTTCCAGGTTATCACTAACATCTCTTACCGCATCTTCAAACTTCTGAGTTACAAAATTTACTTCCGCACTTTTTCCAAGAAGTTTTAAAAATGGAATTGCTTTTGTTAAATCTATGTTTTCATTTAGTTTAATGCTTATGGTTTCAATCTTACCAGGCAAATCTATGGTAGCTTTTGCACGACGTATACTTACTATTGATTCAATGATGAGTTCAAATACTTTTTCAATCTCTTCATCTTTTTTTATATTTTTAGGATACGTTTTAACCATAATAGACTCAACATTTTCTAATTTTGTATCACTTAATTCTTGATATAAAAATTCAGATATAAAAGGCATAAATGGATGCATGAGTTTCATAGCTTCTTTAAATATAGCTCCAAGTTCACTAACACTTGATTTTTCAGCCTTACTAAGCTCAATTCCCCAGTCACAAAACTCTCCCCATAAAAATCTGTAAAGTGTTGTTGCTGCGTCATTAAATCTATATGAGTCCATATGCTCACGAACTTCACGAGTAGCTACATGTAAACGAGATTTCATGTAACGACCAAGGTCTGTTTTTATCTCAATGTCAGCTAAATCTGCAAAAGAGTCTGCGTTCATAAGAAGATATTTTGAAGCATTATAAAGCTTATTTGTAAAGTTCCTCATCTGTTCTAGTTTTTCTTGACTTAATTTAATGTCGCGTCCTTGAACTGCAAGAATTGCAAGAGTAAAACGAATGGTATCTGCACTAAACTCCTGTATTACTTCAAGAGGATCAATTACATTACCTTTTGATTTACTCATTTTTTGACCATTTTCGTCTTTTACAAGAGCGTGGAGATAAATATCTTTAAATGGCAATTCTTTAAAAGTATGTTCACCTTGAAACATCATACGAGCTACCCAAAAGAAAAGTATGTCAAAGCCAGTTATAAGAAGTGAATTTGGGTAAAAATCTTCTAAGTCACTGCTTTCCCATTTTTCACCTTCAAATGCACCTGCATTTCCCCAGCCAAGAGTTGAAAAAGGCCATAGACCTGAACTAAACCAAGTATCTAAAACATCAGAATCTTGGTATATATTTGTACTCTTACATGTAGGACAATTTTTTTCATGGTCATTTTCACTAGCCCACTCATGGTCGCACTCTTTACAATAAAAAACAGGTATTTGATGTCCCCACCAAAGTTGACGAGATATGCACCAGTCTCTATGTTCGCTCATCCAAGCATTAAATGAGTTTATCCAATGAGCTGGATAAAATTCTGCAAGATGGTCATTTACTTTTTTTGTCGCACCTTCAGATATCTCTTTTTTTACAAACCACTGTTTTGAAATGTAAGGTTCAACTACGTTCTTACATCTGTAGCAGTGACCTACTTGGTTTTCATAATCTTCAATTTTGTCAATAAAACCTTCAGCTTTAAGTTTTGCTGCAATTGGCTCTCTTGCTTCAAGACGTTCTTGCCCTTTAAACTCTCCACAATGAGAATTTAAAAAACCTTTTTCATCAAAAATAGTAATAAATTCTAGATTGTGACGTTTTCCAACTTCATTATCATTAATGTCATGAGCAGGAGTTACTTTAACACAACCTGTTCCAAAATCCATATCAACATGTTTATCGGTTATGATTTTTACTTTTCGCTCTATTAATGGTAGAATTACATTTTTGCCTACTAGGTGAGAATATCTTTTATCATCAGGATGAACCATAACAGCAGTGTCACCAAAGTAAGTTTCTGGTCTTGTGGTTGCTACTACCATGAATTCATCGCTATTTTCTATAGGATATTTAATATGATAAAGTTTACCTTTGTTTTGTTCATATTCAACTTCAATATCACTTAAAGCTCCATCATGTGTACACCAGTTAACCATGTAATTACCACGAATTATCATGCCCTCATCATACATTTTTACAAATGCTTTTTTAACTGAGTGCTTTAGACCCTCATCCATAGTAAATCTCTCACGAGACCATGCAGGAGATACTCCAAGTTTTCTCATTTGATGAAAGATTTGGTTACCGCTAATCTCTTTCCATTCCCAAACTTTTTCTAAAAACTTTTCACGACCTAGCTCTTCTTTAGTTGTTCCCTTCGCTAAAAGTTGTTTTTCAACTACATTTTGTGTAGCAATTCCTGCGTGATCAGTTCCTGGTTGCCAAAGAGTTTTAAAACCATCCATTCTTTTGTAACGAGTGATGATATCTTGAAGAGTAAACGTAAGTGCATGACCTATATGTAAGCTACCTGTGACATTTGGAGGTGGCATCATAATTGAAAAGTTTTTGTTTTTCCCATTTTTATCTTTTGCTTGGATGTTTTTGTTTCCATCTACTTCAAAATAGCCTCTATCTTCCCAAATCTTATAGTAACTGTCTTCTACAATCTTAGGATTGTAGACTGTGCTTTTTTCGCCCATTATAAAATGCCTTATGTATATTTTGTCGCGATTATATCAAAATGTTGGTAAATAAGGGTTTAAGCCTATAATAATAAAAATTCCTTATATCCATAATTACATGTAACAATAACAAAGGTGGCATTAAAGAAGTATTTTAAATTTACATATTAATATTAAGATTAATAATATTTTAGATAGTATGTTATATTTAATATATATAACTATTGTATTTCTTATATTGACAAATATTTACCATAGACAGAAATGCCAATATAGCAGAATGTTCTAGAACATACTACTCTGGAATAACATCTGCATCTTAATAGATTTTGTAAAAAACATATTTAATTAAAAGGAAAAAAAGGTGTCTTAGTTTAAGTCTAACATAACAAAAGAAGGAGTGAAGATGATAACAAATAGGGTGCGAAAGCAAAATATACTTTTGCTTATAAAAAAACTTAGATTAAAGGAGACAAAAACATGAAAAAAATATTGGTTTTAATAATATTAGTTATAGGAATTACATTTTTTCAGTTTAATAAAAATAGTCTTGATGAAGCAAAAAAAGCAATTGATGGTGAAGATTATAAAACATTTTATAGTCTTGTAAAAGATGATTTTTATGAAGGAAAAGAAAAAGCAGTAGATTTACTGATGAATAACTTTTTTGTTGCAATTCAAAATGGAGATATAGAACAAGTAAAATTCTATTTGTCGAAAGATAGAAGTATTATTGATAAAGAATTTGAGGGATATAGAGCGATTGGTGCTTCATTGTTTGTCGAAAAAGAAAATATACAAATGATGAAATTATTATTGTCATATAATCCAAATTTGAATTATATGATTCCTTCTTTTAAATATATGACACCAATTCAAATGATAGCTACAAATACAACTTTAAATAATAATGCATACCTTGCAAAACTTTTTATTGATAGTGGTGCAAATGTTAATTTTAAAAGTGAAGATGGAGATGGAAGTACTTCTGCTTTGATGTATAGCTATATATCAGATAACTATACAGTTTTTAAGATATTTATAGAAAATGGTGCAGATTTGAAATTATTTAATAAAAATAATAGAGATATTATATATTATATTAAAGGTAGTTATTTAACCGAATTAGTCAAATATATTTCAAAACCAAATATATCATATAAAAAGAAAATTTCAAAAGATATTTTTAAAATTACTATTAAAGATACTTACAAAATTATTCATAGTAAAAATTTACAATATTTAGAAGAAATTTTTAAAAGGAATTCTTTAAAAAACTTAAATAAAGATAGTATTTTTGATCTTGCGAAATATTATGCTTTAACAAATGAGATTACAGGTTTAGAGTTACTAATAAAAGAAGGATTATGTAGTAATGATAATTTTTGTAGCAAATTAAATCAGATTGCAATTTTAAATAATAATATAGCAATTATAAATATACTAAAAAAAGGAAAATAAATCATGGTAATTTAATTTAAAATAGATCCTACTTGGAATCAAAAAAGGAAAGATGCAGTTGAGACAATAAATAATGCTGAAAAATTAATCAAAAGAGGGTTTAATTCCATACCTTTGGGTCATCCTAAGGTTATGATATAATAATTCAATGAGCGACGAACATATATAAGAGTCATAATAAAGCTATTCATGGTGCATTGGATAATATTGTAAAACATAATAATCAATTAAACTCTTTACATGTAAAGAAAAATCTAAAATAAAAAGGAAAAAAATGGGACTTATCTTATTTGTAGCACAAGTTATATTTACGTGTTGATGTTGTTTTTATATAAAAAAGGTTATATAAAATAGTAAAAATGAACTACTCCTAGACCCAAGGGCACGGGGCATCTTTTTTGATACTGTAAAATAAACTCGTGTAAACTCACCTCTTATTCTTAAATCACTTAGTATTTTCATAAATTCAAGTTACAAGTGCAATTTTTTACAATAAAAGTTAAAACAGTAGCATAAAAATATATTTAAAATAATATAATTAACTTTAATAATAAATATAATGTATTTACACTTTACATGTAAAGGAGATAAAACAATGATAGGTTTGATTATATTGTAATAGACAAATTTAAGTTTTGTTGTTTATCTATTAATTAAGTAAAATAACACTAAAATATAAATAAATTATATCATAATATATAGTAAGGTCAATTTAATGAGAATAGCGATTTGTGGTGCTAGTGGTTTTATAGGTACAGAGATATCAAGGGTTTTAGTAGATAGTGGTTACGAAGTAGTGAGAATTGGACGAGAACATCTTGAAAATTCTGAAGTTTTGTCAAATTCTCTTTGCGGTTGTGAAGTGGTAATAAACTTATGTGGTGCTCCTATTGTTAGGAAATGGGATGAAACATATAAACATGAACTTTATGTAAGTCGAATAGAAACAACAAAAAAGCTTATTAAAGAGATATCTTTATTGCAGAAGAAACCATCACTTTTTATTTCAGCATCAGCAGTGGGGATATATAAAGAGAACTTAGTTCACGAGGATGATTCTATAAAATTTGCTACAAGTTATCTGTCTCTTTTAGCGAAAGAGTGGGAGACTGAAGCACAAAAAGCAGAAAAATTTGGGCTTAGAAGTGTAGTATTTAGACTAGGAGTTGTTTTAGGCAAATCTGGGGGAGCTATTGATGAATTTAAATTGGCTTTTAAGCTAGGACTTGGGGCAATTCCAGGAGATGGTAAACAACCATTTTCATGGGTACATATGGATGATGTAATAGAAGTTTTTAAAAGAGCCATAGAAGAAACTAATATGCAAGGGACTTACAATTTAGTAGCTCCTGAATGTGTTACTATGAAGACTTTCATGAGTGTTTTTGGCAAAATAATAGGAAGACCAGCTTGGTTAAATGTACCAGCATTTTTGATGAAAATGAGGTATGGAGAAGGTGCTGAATCTCTTTTAAAAGGATCATTTGTGGTTCCATTTAGATTAGAAAAAGAAGGATATATTTTTAAATATGGAAACTTAAATAAAACCTTAAAGTCAATACTAAAATAGTTTAATTGCAGGATAACAACAAGATAGCAATGGAGCAAAAATGAGAGAGTTTGAAGCAGCTGGAATGATTTTTAGAGATGATATGGATTCTCGATACTATGTTGATAGTAGAACTGAAGAGATGGCTAAAAAAAAGTTAAAAGAGACAATAAATTGTAAAACTGTAGCTCTCATATTTTAAGCATAGGTCCTTAAAATATACTTTGAAAATAATTCTGTTATAATTAAGTACTTTTTAAATCTTAATAATAAAAAGTACAATAAAGGATTAATCTTGAAAGATGATTATCAGTTGTCTGTAGACATAACAAAAAAAGCAAATATATCTATGATTATAGAACATAATTAATGAAAAAATGCATTTTATTAGTTTTATTTCTTTTTGCTTTACATGTAGATGCTTCAACACTTGTTGTAGGCAGTTGTGAGGGTGGCAAGTATTACAGTACAATTAAAAGTGCAATTAAAATTGCAAAGGCTAAAGATACTGTTGAAATATGCGAAGGAATATACAACGAATCTGTTGATATTAGTAAAAAAAATTTAACTTTAAGAGGTATTGGAAATAAAGAAAACATAGTAATAAATAGTGGTTCTTTAGTTGGAATGCGATTAGGTGATGACTCAAAAATATATAATTTAAAAATTATTTCTAAAAGTGATGGAATTGTAAGTGTTTCAAATATTTATGGCAAACATATTTTTAAAGATTTAATTATTGAAGCTGGTAATAGAGGCATATACATAGAAAATGGTACAGAACACAGCTTTGAAAACTTAAAAATAAATTCAAGATACTCATCAATTTATTTAAAAAATGGAGCTACTTTTTTTAAAAATTTAGATTTAACTTCAACTAATTCAATGGGTATAAGCATAAATAATTCTAGAAATAATATTATTTTTCAAAACATAACAATAAAAAGTATGGGAACTGGCATAGAAGCTTCAAGAGGTGTAAATGGCGAGCATACCTTAAGTAATATTACTATTAATTCCGAAGGAATTGGATTAAACTTTGAACTTGGATTTAATTATTTAACTAATGCAAACATAATAAGCAAAAAAAATGCAATAAATATTAATGAAAACCATAGAAATGCAACTATAATAGAAAAAACCTATATAGATACAAGACTAGGAGAATCAGGAATAGTATTTGGTTATGGTGCTTGGACAAAACTTGCTATTAGAAACTGCATAATTTTAGCAAAAGATATTGCAATAAAACTAAGTAATTCACATTCATTAAAAATTCATAATGTTTGTATACGCAAGGCAAAAATTGGTATATATCTTGCGCCGTATGTTTCAGATGCAACTATATATGATAATAAAATAACTAATACAAGTGAGTATGATTTAAAAATAGAATCTAATTATTCATCAGCAGTAAAAGGAAATTGTTTTTATGGAAATGTTTATAGAGTAAATGATAGGCATCATTTTTATAATAATTATTGGGCAAATCTTAGTGTGGGTAGAGCTATGGGTGATGATACTCCTTTGAGAACTTGCACAAGTAGTTGTGGAGGAGAAGATAGATCATTGATTGCTGATTATCGTTTTGATGAATGTATTTGGGATGGAACTGCTAAGGAAGTTAAAGATAATAGTTTAAATCATTATGATGGCAGAGCAAATGAGGCAACAACGTCATCGGAATCTAAAATTAATAGAGCAGGAGATTTTAGTGAAAATTCAAAAAATGATTATCTAAGCTTAGATTATAGAGCAATGAATGGTTTAAATGATTTTTCTATTGGGATGTGGATTAAAACATCGAATGAAGGAGATCAACAAGAAATTCTTCATGCTCTTGGTGATTCTGTAAATGACGATGAATTTGAACTTTATCTTGAAGAAGATGAGACCTTACATGTAAACATAAAAAATAATGGACAAGATTTTGATGTAGAAGATTATGAAATTACAGATGGAAAATGGCATCAAATTTTTCTAACTAGAAAGAGCCGTACTGTATGTTTGTATGTTGATGGGAAAAAATCAAAGTGTCAAAGTGGTTTTAAAACAGGTCGCTTAGAAGTACATGAAAAGAGTTTAATTGTAGGACAAGAACAAGATAGTTATGGCGGAGATTTTAAAAGAAGTCAAAATTTTGTTGGTTTAATGGATGAGCTGAAAATATTTAATACTAAACTTACAGATGAACAAATAAAAGCTATCTATAACTATGAAAATAGTGGTAAAAATTACGATGGAACTGTAAGAATCATTAAAGATTGCCCTTTTGTAGAGTCTATAGTTGAATATAGGTTTGATGAATGCGTTTGGAATGGAACTGTTAATGAAGTTAAGGACAATAGTTTAAATCATTATGATGGTAGAGCAAATAAGGCAACAACATCATCGGAATCTAAAATTAATAGAGCAGGAGATTTTAGTGAAAATTCAAAAAATGATTATGTAAGCTTAGATTATAGGGCAATGAATGGTTTAAATGATTTTTCCCTAGGAGTGTGGATTAAAACATCATTTGAAAGAAAACAACAAGAAATTATTCATGGACTTGGTAATTCTGTAGATGATGATGAATTTGAACTTTATCTTTATTACGATAAAAGTATTCATGTTAAAATAAAAGATCAGGGAGAAAGTTTTGACTTGGAAGAGTACAAAGTAACTGATGGAAAATGGCATCAAATTTTTCTTACTAGAAAGTACAATATGGTATGTTTGTATGTTGATGGAAAAAAACTAGAGTGTGAAGATGAATTTGGAACAGGTCACTTAAATATATACAAAAAAAGTTTAATTCTAGGGCAAGAGCAAGATAGTCATGGAGGAAAATTTAACATAAAGCAGAATTTTGTTGGTTTAATGGATGAGCTGAAAATATTTAATACTAAACTTACAGATAAACAAATAAAAACCATTTATGGTTATGAAAATAGTGGAAAAAATTATGATGGTTCTTTTAGAACTAAAACAAATTGTAAGGAAGTACCATTAAATCCATTTTTTGATGCTTTGGATATTTTTAGAAATATTAATGATAGAAATATATCAACCAAAAAAGTATCGCAGAATTTTGATTTGAACATAATTGCACTTAATGAAAAAAATAATGCACTTCAAGAATATAAAGGAAGCGTTCAAGCAAGAATAGTTCAAGCAAGTACTTGTCCAAAGGGAAATGACTATCTAAGTTCATTTGTTAATGTAGATTTATTAAATAAAAAAGATAAGATAACTTTTAATGTAACAAAAGCAGTAAAAGATGCAAGAGTACAGATAAAAACAGATGACAATATAACTTGTTCATCTGACAATTTTGCAATTAGACCAATTAGCTTTAATTTTACACTTCCAAATAAAAAACGTGCAGGAGAAGACTTTAACATAGATTTTAAAGCAGAAAATGGCGTTAATTACAATGAAACAAAAGGTAATTCATTTGAAATAGAAACAAATATTTTAAAGAATGAATGCTTAAAAGGCTCTTTACATGTAGAGACTTTTAGTTTTGAAAATGGCGAAAAAGAAGTAAGCGTAAACTACAATGAGGTAGGAGATGTGAACGTAAGAATACATGAAATACATGGTTCTGAATTTGCAAAAGTTGACGCCGATGATACTAATGATGAAAATAGGCTAATAATGGAGCATAATAGAACTATGACAATACTCACAGACCATTTTAATATAACTGCGAGTTTTAAAAATTACTATAATGATTTTACATACCTTTCTCGTGATTTAAATATGTCAGCAAAACTTAAGTTAGACATAACAGCAAAAAATAGGCAAAATGTAACAACAAAAAATTATAATGATAGTTGTTATGCGAAAAGTATAGATATAAATATATTGCATAGTAGTGTCCTATCAAATAATCTTGATAAAATCTTGTATATTTATAGCGATGAAAATGATATTAATTCTACTAAAGTAAATATAACAAAAAGTCTTGATATAAATTTAACAAATTATGATAAGACTCATTTTTCAACTGATGATAATGGCACAGCAGAAGTGACATTTTTTATTAATTTTGATAGAGATAAAACAAAAACTGTGAGTCCTTTTTACTTTAATATAACAAACATAAATGTAACAGATAAAAACGATACAAAAGGAACAAAAGAGTTAGATCAAAATACTTTTTTTTACTATGGAAGGGTAAAAACACAAGATATACGTACTAATAAAAAGTCAATTAATAACTCTTTACATGTAGAAGTTTACAAATTAGGAAAATATAGGCAAAGTAGTTTAAATTGGTATGTGAATGAAGATGATAACAATTCTACTGTTACATTAAAAGATAAAAAAACATTTTTATTTAATTCACAAAATGCATATTTAGCTGACATCGGTCAAAAACAAATAAAAAATGGAACTACAGAATTTACTTTAAGTCATAATGAAAATAGTGATTTTCAATCATATATTCATCTAGATATACCTGAATATCTCTGGTATAACAAATATGAAAGTTACAATAAGTTAGAAAATTGTTCTACTCATCCTTGTTTTAAATATGAGTTTTTTAAAATAGATGGTAACCATATACATAGTGGAGATTTTAGCGGTAGCAGTGTTGGTTTTGATTTTAATGCTACAAACGTAAAGAGGGGAGTAAAAACTTTTAGATGAAAAAGGGTTTGAGTTTAATAGAACTTATTTTTACTATTGTTATTATCGCTATAGTTTTTACTGTAATTCCGAAGATAGTGTTGTCGCTTAACAAAGCAGATAGTTTTACCATTCGTCAAGATGCAATATTTAATGGAATTTCTATGATGAGGATGATTTCAAAACTCCCTTGGGATCAAAATAATACAAACTCAAGAGATATTTTACATACAAATAGTAAATATTTTGATTGCAACATGACTTCATTTCATAGGATTGGTGGTTTTATTGGTGGAAGAACTTGCGAGCATAATTTAACGACAAGTTTTAAATTGGGTAGTGAAATGACAGATGATATATTTGAAAATGATATAGATGATTTTAATATATACGATAAAAACACAACAAATTTATCAAAATATGGTTTACATGTAGAGGTTAAATATATAGATGATAATATAAGTTATGATTATTTAAACAAAAGTGCAAAGATTAATTTGTATATCAATAAAAATAAAACACAAATCCCCGTTACTACAAATTTAAAGTATATAGATATAAATATAACGTATCAAGGCAAAAGAGGTAAAAAAGGAAAACAACTTACTCAGTTTAACTACACTTCAGCCAACATAGGTCAAATGATACTAAATAAGAGGTCTTGGTAATGAAAAAACTAGGTTTTACTCTTGTTGAGATGATAGTTGTTATTGTTATTACGGGAATACTCTGTGCTGGAACTTTTGTTTCACTAAAACATCTTTACCAAAGAGTAGCAAAAAGCAAAGCTTTAAGTGAACTTTCCTTTGATTCTCAAATAGTAGTAGACCAGATCTCAGCCTTACTTTATGACAGAGTGCCAAATAGTATTTATGGTTATAAAAAAAATCAAACAAACAAAACTAAAATAAACAATATAATAAATGATGATTATAAAATACTAGAGTGGTCTGGAACATTAAATGAGGCTTTAAAAGCAGGTTATTATAGTGGTTTTGTAGATATGGATGACTCTAATAAATCAAATAATAAGATAAGAACTTATAATATTAATGTATTAGGAATAAGAGATATTTTAGAGAAAAAATTTGATATAAATGATGAAACAAAACTTGGAGTTATTTTTGCTGGAGCATTTGATACAGGTGAAGATATTAATATAAGTAATATAGATAGTATTAGCGTTGATTGTGTAGTTTTATCAAACAAACCAAATGAAATATATGAAAAATATTATATTGTTGATAGTTCTTATGTAATTGCAAGAGGAGAGGACATAAACTGTAGTGATACAAATGAAACAAATACACTTTATTTGATTTATAATTATAGACCTTGGAATAATAATGAAAAGATTTGTAGTGGATCAGTTGCAATTCTTTCAAAAGAGGCAAAAGGTTTTGAAGTTGGTATTGTAAATGATAGCATATATTTTAACCTTACTCTTTCTCGTCACATAAATGGTGTTGAGCAAAATGTAACTATTTCTAAACAAAAGGTGGTGCTTTAATGCGTAAAGGATTTGGCATACTTCAAGCACTTTTGGTCATAGTTATGATAAGTGGGATTATGATGATAGCCATGAAATATGCAACAATTTCTGTAAAACATACTAAAGATTTATATATTAAAGAGAGTGCAGAACTTTTTATGGATAGTGCAATAGAACTAACACTTTTAGCAATACAGGGTTATGATAGGAAAGGAATTAAAGGTTGTTTGCATGAAGTAAATATAACTTCAAGTGACCAAAGGTTTAAAGCAGATATAAACATAAGTACATACTTTTTATACCAAGGAAAAGATGGAAATAACTCTTGTGATAGAAACACATCTATTCAAACAGAAGACTCTCATGGCATGGTAATGTTAGAAGTAAGAGTAGAAACAAACTCAACACACCCTAAAAACAAAGATAGCAACATATCTCTTATAAGAAGGACACTGCAAAGACCATGAGAAATTCTAAGGCTTTTAGTATGGTAGAGCTTATTTTCGTCATTATCCTTATTGGTATTTTGGCTTCTATTGGTGGTGGTTTATTGCCTGATAATCATTTACTTAAATACACAAATACAATAACTATGAAGATAAAAAATACACAAAAAAATGCAATAGGAAATGATATTAATGGATTTAATGTTCCTTGGAGTAAAAGAGATGACTTTACATGTATTCGTTTAGATGAAGAAAGTTTATTAGAAAGCTTTAGTGATTTAGTAAAAGTTAATACTACAATACCTAGAATTTGTTTTGATGAATATGGTAGACCATACAATAATTTAGGAAAACTTTTGTTTGTTGAAGCTAACATAACAGTAAAATATAATGATTTAACTAAGATAATTTCAGTTTTACCAATGTCAGGTTATGTTACACTAAGAGATTAAATATGAAAATTAAGGTTCTATATGGCTAATGCAGGTTCACTTACTTATATTGACCCTTTTGGTCGTTTATCCACTTGTTATGATGGAAAAAATTTCACTAACGATGAATTTAATAAAAATTCTTTAATTGGTTCTCGTATTGTCTATAGAGACGTAATACTTCATAGTTTTAAAGTTTCACAGACAATGAATGACGAGGAATTAAAAACAAATATAGAAATAAAAATGTATGATGATGCAGGTTTAGATTTACAAAAAAAATATAAAATTGCATATATAAAAAAAGAATTAGATTTTGAAGATAGTATACTTATTGAAGCTTTTGCTGTTGAAATTGAAAGAATAACAGAGTCTTTAAGTGGTGTTTTAAATCAAACTAAATATATAGATTTTTTAGCTCTTCCTTTTTTGTCATTTACAACACTTTATAAAAATAAAATCATAGAAGCGAAAAACGATCTTTTTGTATATATAGATGAACATGAAGCTTTTTTAAGTATATATAAAGATGGTAAATATCTTTCTACAAAATCTCTTATAGATTTAGAAGAAATGAGCAAAAAAATTGAAGTTGCAGGAATTGATATAAGCATAGGTGAATTGGAAGAGCATTTGTCAAAAAAAGGACTTGACGTTTCCACTTATGAAAAAGGTGAAACTGTTCTTTTTAATGAAATAGAGACTATTTTTTCTTCAATGTTTACAAAAATAAATGATATAGTTTTGCATAATAGAAGTGTATTTGGTTTTGAAAAAATAGACAGAATCTTTTTAAGTATGAGAAATGGACGTTTAAGAGGTGCAAGAGAATTTATTCAAAATTTTGGTTTTAATGATGTTGAAATTTGTGATTTCAATATGTTTAAAACTAAAGAAGAGGGCAATTTCTTTGAAAAAATTGTAACATCATATATTTATGATCAATTAGAAAAAAATGACTTTAGACATAATTTAACTCTTTTTGAAAAAGAACCAGTTTTTTATAAAAAAGAGTCTGGTAAAATTATGCTTTTAGCATCTTTTATAGTTATATTAAGTTCAATTTTTGCAGGTTCAATCTGGTTTGAAAATATTAAATTACAAAAAGAGCAAGATAACTTAAAAGAGAAATACAATATTTTAAAAAAAAATCAATTAAAATATAAAACTAAAATAAATATTGTAAATAAAGAGTTGAAATCCATATCCATTAAAAAAGACAATATGAATAATATAGTTCAAAATATTGAAAAAAGCGTGGAACACTTAGAAAACTTAAGAGATTCAAAAAGAAGCTATAGTAGTTTTTTACTCAGTGTTAACAAGCTTTTGCAAAAGCATTTACTTTTTACAACAAAGATAAATATAATAGGTAAAAATAGTATGAGTATATATATAGTTGCTCAGTACAATGATAGAGATAGAATTACTGAATTTATGAAAGATTTAATAAAAAATGGTTTTATCGGTATTAGTACAAATGAAATAAAATCAGATAATAATATATATACAAGTAAAATAGAGATTAAAAGATGAAAACCTTTGATAATTATTTAAAAACAGCAGATAAAAATCAGAAATTAATGATTTTTATTTCATTCATTATAGTTATTGGTTTTTTATTAAATCAATTTGTTTCACCAATGCTTGAGCGTCAGAGTGAGCTAAAAAATAGTATAGAGTTATTACAAGTAAATATTAGTAAAAATCCAATTAATAGATTAAAAAAACATTTATCAAAAAAAACAAAAGAACTTATGGTAGTAAAAGAAGAACTTGAAGTTCAAAAAAATGATATTAATTATGTAATGGCAAATGTATATAAGATAAAATATGCATTTTTTAATAACATTCGTTGGGCAAATACATTGGATAAAATATTAAAATTTAGTGTACGAAAAAATATAAAAATAGTTTCACTTAAAAGTATTGATGCAAAAGATAGTTTAACTACTATTTTCAAACTCAAAAAAAGCATTAAGATAGATGGTATTGGTAAATATGCTAATGTTTTGGCTTTGGTACAGTATATTGAAAACTTTGAAGCACTTTTAGAATTTAAAAAAATAGATATATCTTTAGTCAAAGGTAATATTAGATTTAGTTTTGAAATAAATGCCTATGGAGTTGGATTATGAAATTAGTTTTAATTTTAGTTATGATTATAAACTTATATTCACATGATTTAAAGAATAAAATAGAAAAACTAATAGAACCACCACAAAGTAAAACTATTGTATATGTCAAGTATAATCCATTTAAAACATTACAAAAAGGTATGAAAAAAGTTTTTAATAAAAAAATATATGATAAAACTTTTTATGTTATGTCAATATTAAATAATAGAGTATTCATAAATTCTCATTGGTATAACGTTGGTGATAAAGTTAATGGATACAAAATAATTCAGATAAAAAACAATAGTATTTTAGCAAAAAAGAGAAATAAAATAATTAAATATAAGTTAAAAAGACAAAATAAAATTTTGAAAATTGAGGATAAATAGAGATGAGATTGATTATAGTAGGTCTATTGCTAAGTATTTTTTCGTTAAGCTTAAGTGCTAATTGTGAAAATAAGTTTTTTTCATTTAGTATCAAAGAAACAAATGGGCAGAGTATCAATTTAATGGATGTTATTGAAAATATCACTGATGAGTGTAAAATGACAATTATTTTTGAAGATGATAGTGTAAAAAAGGCACTGAATAAAAAATTAAACTATATTAATGTAGAAGATTATTCTTTAAAAGATTTGTTAGATTTAATGCTTAGTGAAAACAATATTTTTTATGAATTAAAAAACAACCAAAAAATACTGAAACTTGCAAATTTTAAAACAAAAACTTATTTCATAGATTATGTTAGTTTTTCAGAACGAAAAAGTAGTAGCAATAAGGTAATAAAAACAGGATCATCTGGAGAAGGAGAAGATTCTACAACAATGGATTATACTTCAGAATTTCAATTTTGGGATAAAATTGCTAAAGATGTTGGATATATCTTATATAGAGATGAAGATACACAACAAATAAAAAGTAAAGTACTTATTAACCAAGAAGGTGGAATGCTTACTGTTACAGGAACAAAGAAGCAACTTTTTAGAGTTGAAAAATATATAACATCATTAATGAATAGATTACATAAAGAAATACTTCTTGAAGCTAAAATAATAGAAGTAATTTACAGTGACAAAAATACACAAGGCATAGACTGGAGCAAATTTGAACTTAGCATAAATGGCAGTTCAGATGCGCTTCGTTCACGTTTAGATGGTGTTAAAGTAAAAGGTTTTAAAAAACCTAATTATCTTATTGGCTATGATTTTAGTATGAAAGGGTTAATAGAATTTCTCAAAACGCAAGGAGATGTTAATATAGTTTCAAATCCAAAAGTTATGACTCTAAATAATCAACCAGCTATCATAAATGTTGGAACAGAAGTGAACTACAGATACCAAACTGAAAGTACAACAGATTTATCTAGCGATAGTGGAAACACCGCAATTAGTTATGAAAATGATTCTACTTTTGTTGGTGTAACACTTGACATTACCCCACAAGTCACTAAAAATGATTATATTATTTTAAAAATAAATCCAGTAATAAGTGAATTGGTAAATGAAGATGCTAAACATGTTGATAAAAATGGAATACCTGTTTTAGCTCCAGATATAAAAATAAAACAGCTTTCTTCAATAGTAAAAGTCAAAAATAATAATAAAGTTGTAATAGGCGGCTTAATAGGTAGTCAAGAAGTTTTTGTAGACACAAGTGTTCCAGGATTCTCTTCAATACCACTTTTTGGAAAATTATTTCAAAGTAATTCAAAAAATATTAAAAAGGGTGAACTCATTATTGTGATAACGCCACGCATAGTAGATGGGCAACACAATCCTACATTAGATGATATTAATGATATATACAATAAAGAACTTAAATGAGAGATTTTGAAGCAGCTGGTTTTTTGTTCAGAGATGATTTGAATCCTAGATACTATTTTGATAGTAGTAGTGCAGAAATAACTAAGAGCAAAATTAAAGAAGCTATAGATGAAAAAAATGCATCATTAATTTTTCTTATTGGGGATCCTGGTGTTGGAAAAAGTTATATTTTAAAAATTCTTAATGATAAGATTAAAAACAGACAACTTACAATTCTTATTAATCATCCTTTTTTTGATAAAAGAGATTTAATAAAACTACTTTATGAAGCAAAAGGTATGGAGTTTGATAGAGAAATAAGTTTTAATGCTTTAAAAGACAAGCTTGTAAAAGAGTATAAAGATACTATTCATACCATATTCATTGATGAAGCACAACTTTTAAATGAAGAACAATTTGAACTTATTAGGATTTTGAGTGACACTAAAGTATTGCAGTTTGTTTTGTCAATGCATAAAGAAGAGGGTTCTATTATATTGAATAAAAAACATTTTAAATCAAGAACCAAAGTAATTGTAAATTATGGAAAACTCGATACAAACGAGGTTTATAGATATATACAAAGTTCTTTGATGGCAAATTCATATAGTGAGATAGCAACTATGTTTTCAAAATCAGATGCTAAAAAAATAACAAAATATTGTGATGGAAATTTCAGGACTATAAAAAAATTTCTTTTTATATTAATGAAATTACTTAATTATGCAAAATTAAACGGCTTAAAAAAGTACCAAAAACTTCATAAAGATTTGATAACCATGACAGCATTAGATTTAGGACTAATTAATGACTAATGCAACATTTGAAGATTTAGAACGAAGAGTATTTAAAATGAAAATGAAAAAGTATTTAAAATTAGTTTTTCTTTTTTCTGTAGTTTTGGGAGCTATGTTTTATCTTATAAATAATAATATATTGATTGAAAATTTCAAAAAAGAACCTCCGTATGTAAACAAAATAATTAAAGAAAAAGTGCCTCAAAAAATTTTTAAAGTAAAAAAGATAAAGCCAATTAATCAAGCACTAAAAATAGAGGAAAAAAGTGTATTGAAGAAGATTCAATATGATACCATCGTACTTTCACCTAATTTAAATTTACCAAATACTAATAAAGTTATGAGCAAAGATGAGATGTTTCAAACAAATAATGAAACATTGTTATCTATAAAAAATAAAAAAATCATTTTACATGTAAAGGTAGTCAAGAGTGAAGATGCTTTACTTGAACGCTTTAGAGCAGCAGGAAATTTTGAATCTGCTGTAGGTTTAGCAGATTTTTATTTTGAAAAAGAAAATTTTGAAAAAAGTATTTACTGGTCAAAAAAAGCGAGTACATTAAAATCAGGTGATTCTTCTGCTTGGCTTATCTATGCAAAATCAAAACAAAAACTTGGTAATAAAGATGATGCGATTAAAGCTTTACAGCTTTATTTGGAATACTATAGTTCAGAAGAAGTAAAAAGATTATTAGAACTCTACAGGAGTAAAAAATGAAAAAATTATTAATGGTTATGATGTTTTTACATGTAAGTTTATTTGCATATACTCATGCTGATATAATTAAAGATTATCAAGCAAAAAAATACAAAAATATTTGTTTAAAAAGTGCAATTTTTTATAAAAATGCAGAAAAAAATGAAAATATACTTTCAATAATTGGAGATGCTTGTGCAAAAACAGATTACATAAATCCCTTGGGTTATATTGTAAGAGGTCTTGTGTCAACTCCACAGTTTCGTGAAAATGGCTCCTATTTTGCCACTTTACTTTTACAAAAAAAATTGATTTATCAGTTTATGAATGATGGAATTAATCTAAAAAATTTAAGACTACCACGTTCAAATCACACTCTTTCTATAGTTTTTGAAAATCTTGTAAAAAAAAGTTATACAAGTGAAAATGGAAAATTAATTATTAAAACAGATTTAAAAGAGTACAGAATTTCGATAAAGAATCAAAAGAAAAAAGTTGTTATTATTGAAGAATATGTAGATGGTAAAAAAATTAAAAGCCATTGGTACTTGTAAATGATACGTCAAAAAATACGTATAGGAGATATTTTAGAAGAGAAAGGTTACATAACAAACCTACAATTAATGAGTGCTTTAGCAGAGCAAAAAGAGAGTAATTTTACAAAAAAATTGGGTGAAATTTTTGTTCAAAATGGATTTATTACTGAAAAAGAGTTTACAGAATTATTAGCAGATCAATTAAACTTAGATTTTATAGACCTTTATGGCGTAGAAGTAGATTACCAACTTATGAGTAGTTTTTCCATAAATATGCTAAGAAATGCAGATGCCGTAGTGTTTATGGAGGATGATGAATATATTCATGTTACTGTATCTGATCCTTTAAACTATGAATCAGTTGAATTGCTTGAGAGAAGCATAGCAACCAAGCCAATAAAGTTACATGTTTCTTTACATAGTGATATTTTATATATTTTTGATAGGCTAGATATAATTTCAACTACTAAAACAATTGTTGAGAATATAAAAAAAGAGGTAAACTCAGGGCTATACAAAACAGATAATGAACAAAGCTCTGTAATGCAACTTATTGAGCAAATTTTAAAAAGTGCAATTAAAGTAAACTCCAGTGATATTCATATTGAACCATCAGGATTCAATGTTTCAGTAAGAACAAGAGTTGATGGAGTTTTAAGAGAAAGTTTCGTGTTTGATTTGGACGTTTATAATGCTCTTGCTTCGCGTATTAAAATTTTAGGTAACTTAGATATTTCAGAGAAAAGAAAATCTCAAGATGGACGTTTTTCTATGAAAGTATATAACAATAACTATGATTTTAGACTCTCGACTGCTCCAACTATGCATGGTGAATCAATAGTTATGAGGATTTTAGATTCCAACAAAATACTATTAAAATTAAAAGATTTAGGTATGGAAGAGAAAAATCTAAAGCTTTTTAATGAAATTTTAAGTTCACCTTATGGTATTGTGTTCATAACAGGACCAACAGGAAGTGGAAAAACTACAACACTTTATGCAGCATTAAATGAGATAAAAAGCATAGAAAACAAGATGATAACAATAGAAGACCCAATAGAGTATCAGTTGCCTTTAGCTCAGCAAATTCAAGTAAGTGATAAAATACATTATGGTTTTGCAGACGCACTTCGTTCAATTTTAAGGCAAGATCCTGATATTATTATGGTAGGTGAGGTTAGAGATTCTGAAACACTTAATATCTCCGTTCAGGCTTCGCTTACAGGCCACCTAGTTTTTACAACACTTCATACAAATGATGCTCCAAGTGCAATTACAAGAATGATTCAAATGAATTTAGAGCCATACTTAATTGCAGATTCACTAATAGGTGTTGTGGCTCAACGTCTTGTAAGAAAGGTATGTCCAAGTTGTAAAAAAGTTTTTATACCACCAGTAAAAATGATAGAAAAAGTAAAAGAGTATATACCTAAAAATTATCAGTTCTACAAGGGTGAGGGTTGCATTAAATGTGCTTTTACTGGCTACAGTGGCAGAACAATGATAAGTGAGATTTTAAGGGTAAGTGAAAGTGTGTCTCATATGATTTCAATTAATATGAACAAATATGAAATTGCAAGAAAGGCCGAAAAAGAAGATGATTTTGAACCTATGATTATAGATGGCTTGACAAAAGCACTTAGAGGGGATACAACACTTGAAGAGGTTTTAAGAGTTGCAAAATAATTATTTCCAAATTGAGTATATACTTGGGGGAGAAAGACATAAGCATATTTTAAATGCCTCTCATAAGGTAGAAGCTATACAAAGTTTTAAAGCCTTAGGTATAGGTGTTTTTGTAGAAATTAAAGAGATAAAAGAGCCAAATAGTATTAAAATTGATAAGATAAAATTAATACTTAAAGACAAATTAAGAGCTAAAAAAATTCCACTTGATCCTTATATTGCAACTTTAAATCATATATCAACCATGCTTAATGCTGGTCTTCCTATAACTATTTGCCTTGAAGATATCATAAAAACAACTACGCATAAAAGACTTTTAGAAATATATGAACATGTTTTAAAAGAGATAGAATCTGGGATTAGTCTTTCAGTCGCTTTTGAACGATATGAGAGTGAAGTCGGAACCATATCTATTGCTCTTATTGATTTAGGTGAGAAAACAGGAACTTTAGATGAGTCAATAGAAAAACTAGCAGATATTCTGCAAGAAGTGCAAGATAATAGAATGAAATTAAAAAAGGCAACAAGATACCCAATTATAGTAATTTTTGCGATGGTTATTGCTTTTTCCTTTGTAATTACACTAGTAGTTCCTCAGTTTCAGTCTATGTTTGAAGAATATAATACTGTATTGCCATTTCCAACACTACTCTTACTTTGGATAGAAAATGCAATAACGCATTATGGTCTATTTGTACTTATTGGGATGATTTGTATTAGTTTATTTTTATCTTATATGTATAAAAAAAGTAGAAATTTTAAACTAGGATTTGATCAATATATGTTAAAAGTCTATATCGTAGGACAGGTTATTTACCTCTCTATGATAGGAAGATTTATTTTTGTTTTTGATAAACTTTCAACATCTGGTGTTCCTATTCTAGATGCTTTACAAACTGCCATTGGTATTGTTGAAAATGAATATTTAAAAAAACAATTAAATAAGATTATTGAAGCAATTGAAGAAGGAAGAAGTCTTAAAGATGGTTTTGAAGATACAAAACAGTTTGAAAGTATGACTCTTCAAATGATAAGTGCAGGTGAGAGCAGTGGTTCCCTTAGTGCAATGCTTGATAAAATTTCGCAAATATATAGAAAAAAGTATGCATACTTAGTAGATAATGTTGCTATCATGATAGAACCTCTTCTAATCGCAGCAATTGCTGGTTTTGTACTCTTGCTCGCTTTAGGTATCTTTTTGCCTATGTGGTCTATTGCAGAAGCTGTAGGAGGTGTATAGTGGAGATGGAAACAGGAACTATAGCTGTTGCTATTATTAGTAGTATTATACTCGGTGTAATTTTTTGGATAATTCAGAAGATAACTAGTATTTAGTTACATGTAAGAGTTGAAAAGTCCGTTGAAATTTGCCCTATAACGTCTATGAGAACTAAGTCACCATAATAAATAGTTTTACTCACACAATGATTACATGTAAGATTACAATCATTTTTTCCATAGGAGTATACCCAAAAATCATTTTTATCAGGTCTATCTACTATATCACTATTTGGTGCATTTGTATCAAGTTTCACTCCATTTTTAGGATTAGAAGCTGGTCCAGTAAATATTGATAGGTTAGTATCTAAATTTGATATTATTCTTTTAAAGTTACCTGAGTCTTTTAAAATTTTTCCAAAAATTTTTCCATTTTTTTCTAGTTTACTAGGGTAGCCATTGGGTTCAAGTTCACTCGAAGGGTTCTTCCCAATTCCCCATGTAAAATCACCTTCATTAATACTCCATTCTCCATTTGCAGTTTCTATAGCAGTTGATAGTGCTGAGATAGTAGCTATCTCAGCAGATTTTTTAGCTCCATCAGTCACATTAGAGAGCTTAGGTATCGCCATAGATGCTAGCACACCTATGATAACAATTACAAAGATAAGTTCCACCATTGTAAAGGCTTTGCGATTTTTCATATTATCTTATTTAGGTACATTTGTAACAGTACTAGCTGTTCCACCATCTATATTTGTAATTATGATAGTTCCTGTTTTACTATCATTGACATCAACTAGAGTAATGCTTTCTGCAGCAACTTCTACGTTTTGTTTATGATATTTTGTTGATCCAGTAATATTTATGTCAAAATTATTTGGATTAAATACCCAGAAGTCATTTCTATCTGGTTTTCCGATTATATCGCCATCACTTGGCTGTTTAATACCATTTGTAGTATCAGATGCTTCTCCTGTGATGATTAAAACATCATTAGTTGCATTGTTATCACTATTTGGTGAAGCAAAACCAATAATTTGGAATTTATCACCTTTTTTCATGATTTTTTTAAAAACATCTTTGTCATTATTTATAATTTTATATTCAGCAGCAGTACCTGCTCCTGTAATGTTTTTATCATGCCATTTAACATTTCTATCTTTGTAGTCTTGTAACCTAAATTCAACTTCACCAACAATAGTACCCTCTAAGCTATTCATAGCGGACATTTCTGTATTTGCTTTCGCATTATCTTTTACACTATTAAACTTAGGTAAAGCAACAGCTGCCAATATACCTATAATAACGATAACAAAGATTAACTCCACCATTGTAAAACCACTTCTTTTCATAAACTTCCTCCACATTTTAATTTTATCAATATTAACACAATTAATCTAAAAGAAAATATAATTTCACTATAATTCGCTAAAAAATAGGGAACTAATGCCACTAAGTAGACTAAACAAAGAACAATTAGAAGCAGCCACTGCCAAGGCTGGTTCAAACCTTATCATAGCAAGTGCTGGAACTGGGAAAACTTCAACCATAGTAGCTAGAATTGCATATCTTTTAAAAGAACAAAATGTAAAACCAGAACATATTTTACTACTTACTTTTACAAATAAAGCAGCCGCCGAGATGTTAGAGCGTGTTGCTCAATTTTTTAATAAAGACGTAGTCTCCAAGATTCAATCAGGTACTTTTCATGCTGTAAGCTACAGACTTCTTAAAAAATTAGGATACAAGGTAAGCTTAAAACAGCCAAAAGATTTAAAAATGCTGTTAAAAACCATTTATGCTAAACGTCGATTTGATCATATTGATTCTTCAATAAGAGTATATCAATCATCATATTTATATGATTTATTTTCACTCTATCAAAATTCAACGATAAATTTAAGTTTTTCTCAATGGTTAGAAGAAGATGGAAGTGAACATGGGGATTATTTCGATATATATGAAGATATATTTGAGGAGTTTAAAGAGCTGAAAAATGAGTATGGTTATGTAGATTTTAATGACTTGCTCATTATGATGAGAGAGGCTCTTAAAAAAGATGATACTATAAAGTTTAGTGAAGTTCTAGTAGATGAGTACCAAGACACAAACACCCTTCAAGGCTCACTCATAGATGGATTTGATAAAAAATCACTCTTTTGTGTAGGTGATTATGACCAGAGTATTTATGCTTTTAATGGAGCAAATATAGAGATTATAGGTTCATTTGGTGAAAGATACAAGGGTGCAAATGTATTTAAACTTAATAAGAATTACCGTTCAACTTCAAAAATACTTTCTCTTGCAAATAGAGTTATAGAACATAATCCAAGACTTTATGATAAAAAACTAGAGGTTACTCGAACAGGTGAGTGTGAATCTCCCAAATTGCTTATATATAATGAACTTTTTACACAGTATCAAGCTATATCATCTTTAATAAAATCTTCAAAGACTCCTCATGAAGAAGTAGCTGTTATTTTTAGAAATAACTCTAGTGCAGATGGAATTGAGGCTACTTTAAGAGAAGTTGGAATTGCTTGTAAGAGAAAAGGTGGTATTAGCTTTTTTGATTCACGTGAAGTCAAAGCTATGATTGATCTTATTAGTGTGGTAGTCAACTCAAAAGATATGATGGCTTTTATTCATACCTTTGAGTATGCAAAAGGTGTAGGTGCCGCTCTTTCAAAAGAGTTATTTGAGGCATTGTTTAAGCTTGGAGATGGAGATATATATCAGGGATTTTTTCATCCAAAAGATATAGCCAATCCATTTAAAAAAAGAGCAAAAAACTATCAGCTTGGACTTTTTGATGATTGTCATGAATTTGGTAGTGTAAGTCGGTTTTATAAAGAGGGTTTTAATGAGGCTTTTTTGTCAAACCCTATTTTAAAACATGCTAGATTAAGCGTTGATGGAGCAAAATTTATTTATAAATTTTATAATTATATGCAAAATTCAACACGTATTAAACATCCCAAAACCTTGGTTAATCATATTCTAAGTTCTGAAATATTTAGTCAAATTGCAGATTTTTTGGCTGCACAAAGAGCTACAAGAAAAGATGGTAGCGTAGATGAAATAGCTAAAAAAGAAGCTAGAGGGCGTATTTTTAGAAAAGGTCATCTTTTAAAAGATTTAGCAGGTGGGTATAGCTCAAGTGAGAGATTTCTTAATGCTTTAACACTTGGAAGTAGTGAGATGAGTGATGGAGAGGGAGTCAACCTTTTAAGTGTTCACGCAAGTAAAGGTTTAGAATTTTGTCAAGTCTACGTGATAGACCTTATGGATGGAAGATTTCCTAATAGAAAATTGATGAGTAAAGGCGGAAGTTTAGAAGAGGAGAGAAGACTCTTTTATGTAGCAACCACAAGAGCTAAGGACAAGTTAGCATTATCTTATGCAAAATTTGACAAGATAAAAAAAATAGAATATGTACACTCTCCCTTTTTAAAAGAAGCTAAATTAGTCACTTAAGTATTACTACAACTTATATAGGCTAAAATCAAAATCAAATTTATTGGGAGTGATTGATGGGTAAATTAATGTTAGGATTATTTATGATTTCTACTTTTATGTTAGCTGGTGTAAAGACTGCAAATGTGACTCCAGAACTAGTTCAAAGTGGTATAAAGATTATAGATATTAGGACTGAACCTGAGTGGGTTCAAACAGGTATAGTGAAAGATTCTATACCCATAACTTTTTTTGATGCACGTGGAAATTATGATGCGCAGAAATTTTTAGATACTTTGAGTGGATATGTAAAAAAAGGTGAAGAGTTTGCTCTTATATGTCGTACAGGAAATAGAACTACAGTAGTTTCAGATTTTCTTGGAAAACAAGGTTATGATGTTATCAATTTAAAAGGTGGAGTTAAAAGTCTTGGAAAACAAGGTTTTAAATTAGTTCCGTATACAAAATAAGCATCTTTACATGTAAGGATTTCTCCTTACATGTAAAGTTCTTTTATAGTGCTTTTGCTATAATTTTATTTAATCTTTTTGCAAAGCCTGTTATGTCATCTATTTTCATTCCTTCAGCTAGTCTAGCTTGATCCATTAGTAAAAATGAAACATCATTCAGAAGTAAATCATCAGATTTAGTTAATAGTTTTTCAAAAATTTCATGTTTAGGATTGATTTCAAGTATAGGTTTTACAGTCGGAAGATTGTCTTGTCCCATCTGTTTTAACATCTGTTGCATTTGAAAATCAGGGTCATTTTTGTCATATATAAGAACTGATGGAGAGTCACTAAGACGAGATGAAATCTTAACATCTTTTGCATCATCTTTTAAAATCTCTTTCATTTTTACTAAGATTGCTTGAAATTTATCTTCATTTTCCTTAGTCTCTTGCTTATCTTCTTTTATCTCTTCATCAATATCTGAATTATTTACTGGTTTGATTGGAGTTTTGTCATATTCATTTACCATAGGCATAACAATACTATCAACATCTTCATCAAGGATAAGGACTTCAATATCTTTTGCTTTAAATTGCTCTATAAGTGGAGAATTTCTTAGAATAGCTTCTTCTTCACCAGTAATGTAGTATATTGATTTTTGATCATCTTTCATAGCTTCTTTGTACTCTTTAAGAGTTACAAATCCATCACGTTTACTTGATTTGAACATAACTAAATCTAAAAGTGCATCTTTGTTTTCAAAATCACCATAAAGACCTTCTTTTAGAACTCTTCCAAAAGTTTTATAAAATTCTAAATACTTTTCTCTATCTTTAGTTTGAAGTTTTTTAAGTTCACCAAGTATCTTTTTAACACTAGCTTTTTTGATAGTTTCTAAAATACGGTTTTGTTGAAGTATCTCACGACTAACGTTTAGTGGTAAATCTTCTGCATCGATGATACCCTTAACAAATCTAAGGTAAATAGGAAGTAACTCTTTTTCATCATCTGTAATAAATACTCTTTTTACATAAAGTTTTACGCCAGGCTGATAGTCCATACGGAAAAGATCCATTGGAGCAGTTGATGGTATATAAAAAAGTGTTGAGTATTCTATTGTTCCTTCTGCTTTTGTATGTGTCCAAAGGATAGGATCTGTACTATCGTGTGAAATTTGCTTGTAAAAATCTTTGTATTCATCTTTTTTAATTTCGCTTTTATTCATTCTCCAAAGAGCTGAAGCTTTGTTTACTTGGATATTATTAGTTTCTGTTTTTGCAGGCTCTTTCTCTTTCCCCTCATCATCTGTAACAGCAGGGATTGTTTCTTCTTTGTCCATCCAAATAGCAAAAGGGATATGGTTTGAGTATTTTTTTATGATAGACTCTATTCTATCGAACTCTAAAAATTCATTTTCATCATCTTTGAGATAAAGTTTAATTGAAGTTCCGTGAGTTTCTCGTGCAGTTTCAATTATTTCATAATCTCCAGCACCTTCACTTACCCATGTAAATGCTTTTTCATTGCCAGCTTTTTTAGAAGTAACTTCTATTTTTGAAGCAACCATAAAAGCAGAGTAAAAGCCAACACCAAATTGACCTATCATATTTGAATCTTTTTTCTGGTCACCACTTAGATTTTGAACAAATGATTTTGTTCCACTTTTTGCAATTGTTCCTAAATTTTCTACTAGGTCTTCTTCATTCATACCTATACCACTATCACTTAGTGTTAGAGTTTTAGCTTTATTGTCTATAGCGATTTCTATTCTAGGTTGGTATTGTAAGTTTTTAAAATTATCATCTGTAAGTGCTAGGTAATTTAATTTATCCAATGCATCAGATGAGTTTGAGATTAGTTCTCTTAAAAATATCTCTTTATTTGAGTATAAAGAGTGAATCATGAGGTCTAGAAGTTGTGTAACTTCGGTTTGAAATTGATGTTTTGACATCTATAGTTTCCTTTAATTTTTTTATATTTTAGCAAAAATAGTATAAAAAAAGGATAAAGTTAATATTTTAATATAAGATATCTTTAGCCATATACTATCAAGTTAAGAAAGATGGGTTTTATTTATAATTATGTATCAAGTTTTGAGTTAATTTTTAACATAAATTAAAGAATAATAATATATACTAAGACTAGTGTAAATTTAAGGGTTGATTATGAAAAAGATTTTATTATTAAGTGCTGGAAGTTCTTGTCGTGCTATTATTGCAAAATCTATTTTAAAAAAATATATTAATAAAGATTTAGGAATAGATTTTATTGCCGTAGGAGTTGAACGAGATATTGATATAAATGCAAATGCAAAGAAAATACTTATTGAAGAAGGCATAGATATTTCAAAATTAAGCTCAGAAGTCTTTGAAGATGTGGAAGATTTTGATTTTGATTTAATTCTTACTATCTGTTCTCATTCAAAAGAGGTATCTCCTAAGTTTCCTAGATGCGTTCCTACTATTCATATGGAATTTTCAATTATAGATAAGGAAGATGAATCTACATATAGAGAATTGGCTTATAAAATTAAAACAAAGGTGAAATCCATTATCTTAAAAAGTATTCTATAGTTTTAAAACCTGTTCCTGCTGCAAATATGGTTGCAACAACATTTAATACAACATTTGTCAATCCTAAAACAAAGCTTCCGACATTGAATAACCAAAAAGTTTCTAGTGCAAAAGTTGAATAAGTTGTTAAAGCACCCATCATTCCTGTAGATAAAAATGATTTCATTGGAGTTGAAAAAAGCTCAGTATAAGTAAAAAGGGCAAATAGTGTACCTAGAATTAGGCTACCCATAATATTAACGCCAAGTGTTCCAAATGGTAAATCATGTGGTAGATTACGATTTATTAGCCCATTTAGGTAAGCACGTGCAACTGCGCCTATAAAACCTCCACTACCTATGGCTAGTATAGTTTGCCAGCTCATCTGTTAACCTTTTTTGCATATCAATTTTCATGGTTTCAAACCAATTTTCATCTGTTTTTGGATCAATTGAGTCCAAATATATTATAGAAACCTCACCACTTCTTGATATAAGACCCCTTGAATCAAATATATGTCTTGTGTTAACTAACACGACAGGTTGTACTTTTAGATTGAGTTTTTCTGCAAGTATTTTAGCTCCTGTTTGAAATTCCAAAAGTTCTTCACCATCTCCTCTTGTTCCTTCAGGAAACATTGTTATTACTCTTCCTTCTTTTAGTCTTTCTTTACTTAGTTTTATTATTTTTATAATTGAGCGTTTGTTTTTTCTATCAATTGCAATCATTTTAGGTATAGTTATAATATGCCCAAATAAGGGAATGTTTTCTATTTCTTTTTTAGCAACCCAGCATTTATCTTGATTATCAGCTGCTTCAAAAGCAACAATATCAACCAAACTTTGATGATTTATGAGATATAGTTTTACATCTTTATCAGGAGTACCTATTATTTTTGTTGTAAAATTCATAAAAATAGTTTGAAGTTTTGAAAATTTTTTTCTTAAAATAAAATTCTTTTTTTTAAACATATACATAAGAGCAATGGCAATTAAAATTGTTATGCTAAATGCTAGTGCAACAAAAAGACCTCTAATCCTTGCTATCATTAATCCATCCTATTTTTCCATTTGGAAGTAGTATTTTTATATAGTTGTCTCTTTCATTTAACTTTTGTGCATAAAGAGTTCTTTGTGTGGTATAAAATATAGTAGATTTTTTAGTTGGAAGAATTTTTATATTGCTTCCTTTATCTATCTTAACGCTATTTAATGGGTTTTTGTCATATATAAATAGCCCAATTAATACAATTAAAAAGATGATATATGCTTTCTTTTTTCTTCTAATGAAAAGTAAAATTAGTATCAGTCCAATAAAACCATAAGCTCCATCTTTGTAAATACGAAGACTGCTTTGAGCTGGATTTAAATCTATTTGCGTACTTATTTTGTCATCAGTTACAACTATTGGTATAGAAAATTTTTCAAATTTATTATTTACAGAATTAAAATAGGTAAATATAAAGTTTTTTGTATAATTAGGAACTATAGCATAGTAAAATATCTTAAAATATGGAAGATTACTACTACTTGAATCAATGCCATCTCTTGTTACCCATTTTAAACTAAAATCTTTTAAATTAGCTTGTTGTGCCTCTATTTCTAAAACAACTATAAAATTTTTATCATCAAAATGAGTTGTTTTATTTTTCTTAATTTTAAGTGATTTAGCTATAACACCACTAAAATATTTTGTCTCATTTAGTTTTATGATATTTGGTGTTGGACCTTTAAGTTTGCCACTATCTATTTTGTAAGAATCCTTATATATATTTAAATTTAAAGTTGGTAGCTTAGAATTTATATCATTTGCTTTCATATAAAAAGTGTTATAAAAGATATTATCACTAAACCATTGCCATTTTGCATCAGGATTTATGATTTCTATATTTTGTGAGTCTTGAAAAGTATTAGTAATCTCTTCAAAGTCATCATTGGCTATTATCGCTTTTACTTTGATAGCGAAGAGTTCTCCCACATATATTTTTGAAGGAGTCTCTTCATAAGATAGAAAGATAGATTGTGCTTTTGCTTGACCTATAGTATTGCTATTTGTCTCATTACTCTCATATACAGCTTGAGCAAATATAGTGGTAGCAAAACAAAAAAGCAGTACTAAAAGTTTTTTCATTAGCTTTCCATAAGACCTTCAAGCATTTTTACGCCATCAGACGAACCTAAAAGAGTTTCAATAGCCCGTTCAGGATGAGGCATAAGACCAAATACATTTCTGTTCTCGTTACATATGCAAGCTATCGAGTCAACTGAACCATTTGGATTTTTGTCTATGCCATTTTCATCTGCGTACTTTAGTAGTACTTGATTATTAGCATAAAGTTTTTCTAAACCTTGCTCATCTATAAAATAGTTTCCTTCACCATGAGCTATGGGAATGTTTATAACATCACCAATATTTAGTTTTTGCAAAAAATTATTTTCATTGTTGATTACTCTTAAGTGATGGTACTTTGATATGAAATGTACATTTGAGTTTCTTTTCATAGCACCTTCAAGTAGTCCCATCTCTAAAAGCATTTGAAAACCATTACAAATACCAAGAACTTTTCCGCCATTTTTTGCAAATTTAATTACGTCTTTCATAATAGGAGAAAACTGAGCTATTGCAGCACTTCTAAGATAATCACCATAACTAAAACCGCCAGGCAGAACTACCAAATCTGTGTCAGTTGGTAAGGTTTCATCTTTATGAAAAACTAGTTCTACATCAGCATTTAGTTTTTCATAAGCATATTTTGTGTCAATTTCACAGTTTGTCCCTGGAAAGACGACTACACTAACTTTCATTATGCTATCTCTATCTCGTAGTTTTCGATAACAGTATTCGCTAGTAGTTCTTCACACATCTCAGATACTCTTGCAATGGTTTTTTCTTTATCAGTTTCATCTACTTGCATAATTATCTGTTTTCCGATTCTTACGTCATCAACTTCTTTAAAACTAAGAGCACTCAGTGCATGGTGAACTGCTTTTCCTTGTGGATCTAGTACACCTTCTTTTAGTTGGATATTCACGATAACTTTCATTTTGTTTCCTATTACTTTAAAATTCTATTTAATACTTCTTGATACGCAACTTTAACATTACCAAGGTCTTGTCTAAACACATCTTTATCTAGTTTCTCATTTGTATCCATATCCCAAAAACGACAACTATCAGGACTAATTTCATCTGCTAAAAGAATATTACCTTCGTTATCTACACCAAATTCTACTTTAAAATCAACTAAGTTTAGTCTACGTTCAGCGAAGAATTTTTTCAAAATAGAGTTTATTTCACGACCGAGTCTTTTTAACTCTTCTAAGTCAGATTCACTTTTAACTAAATCCATCATGATACAATGTTCGTCATTTAAAAGTGGATCATTTAGTGCATCATCTTTGTAGTAAAATTCTACTAAAGTAAAAGGTAGTACTGTTCCATCTTCAATGCCAAGGCGTTTTGTAAGTGAACCAGTTGCAATGTTTCTTACAACTACTTCAATCATGATAATATCTACTTTTTTAATAAGTTGATTGTTGTCATCTAATGTTTTTACTAGATGAGATTTGATACCATGACTTTCTAAAAGTGCAAAAAGTTGTGTACTTATTTTGCAATTAAGTGCACCTTTTCCCTTTTCACTACCTTTTTTCGCTGCATTTCCAGCTGTTAAGTCATCTTTAAACTCTGATATAAGAAGATTTGAATCTTCTGTATTATAAAGTCTTTTAGCTTTTCCTTCGTACAATAGTTCTTGTTTTTCCATCTCTATTCTCCTGTTTATTGGTGTTTATTTTTTAATGCTCAGTACTTTTATGACATCTACAGCACTTTTTAATTGCAAATCTCTTAGTATGTCTTCTTGTGTGATAATTTTCTTTTTCTCTTCTTTTGTTTTCTTTTTCTTTATTTTTTTACCATCTACTTTTTTTAATTCTTCTTTAAGATGCTGTTTTAATTCTTTCTCTTTTATCATAAAGTCATTTGATTTATGAGGTACCTTACCTGGATATACTAGTATGTCGGGGGTAACACCAACTGCTTGAATAGTTCTTCCACTTGGAAGGTAGTATCTTGCTATTGTAAGTCTTAGCGCTTCTTCTTTACCTATTGGTAAGATAACTTGAACGCTTCCTTTTCCAAAAGTTTTTTCTCCAACTATGACTGCACGTTTATGATCTTGTAGTGAACCACTCACAATTTCACTTGCACTTGCACTACCACCATTGACTAAAACAACTAAAGGAATATCATCTATAGTTCCAGCTACTGTTGCAGTATATTCACTGTTTTGTTCTTTATAACGACCTTTTTGAGATACAATTACACCCTTAGAGACAAAAAGGTTTGTAAGACCAACTGCTTGATTAAGAAGTCCTCCAGGATTGTTTCTCAAATCTAAAATAATGCCTTTAATATTCAGATTTTTACTAAGTGCTTCTTTCGTTTTTCTAACTACATTCTTATCAAAATTGATAACTCTAACATAAAGGATATTCTCTTTTTCTATGGTTTTAGTATATACTGAGTCTATTTTAATGATGTCTCTTGTAATGGGTATTAAAAGAGGTTTGTTTTCGCCATCTCTAACAATAGTTAAGGTTAAACTAGTACCAGGTTTTCCTCTCATGATACCTACAGCTTCATCTATAGTCATATTTAGAGTTGATTGTTTATTGATTTTTAGTATGATATCACTTGCTTTCACACCAGCTTTATCAGCAGGAGTTCCTTCCATCGGAGCAATGATAGTAAGAGCACCATTTCTCATGCCTATTGTTATGCCAAGACCTCCAAATTCACCATCTGTTTGGATTTTTAAATCTTTAAAATGTTTTGTATCTAAGTATGATGAGTGAGCATCTAGATTCGATAAAAGTCCTTCAATAGACTTATTCACTATTTCTTGAATTTTTAAATCATCTACATAATACTTTTCGACAGTACCTAGAACTTTTGTAAACTTAGCAAGCGAAGCAAGACGACTCTCTTTAGTTGCTGTTTCATCTTTTGCCATAAGAGCAGATGAAAGAAGAAGTGTTGCCCCAAGAAGGGTGGCAGCAAAACCAATAGAAGCAAATTTTAAATGTTTCATTTATATCTCCATTATTAAAAAAGTAGATTATATAGAAATTTTACTAAAAAAGCTATAAAACCTTTACATATGTATAAATAAATAAGAAGTAATATGAATAAAAAATATAAAGAAACTTGACAGAGATAGACTAAAGTTGTATAATTTAAGAAAAATAACATGAGGAGTATAATATGAATAATAGTAATATATTTGAAAAATTAACACACCATATGACACAAGCAATAGAGAGTGCAGTAAGTTTGGCGCTTCACTCAAAAAATAGTGAAGTTTTACCTTTACATGTAATATGGGCTTTAGTTACAAATTCTGAATCAATTTTAAATCAAGTTTTTAATAAGATGGGAGTAAATAAATCTGCAATAGAATTAGAGATAAAAAGTGAGATAGGAAAACTACCAACTTCGTCAAATGTAACAAAACAGAGCATTAAAGTTTCAAAAAATATGGTTGAAAGTTTACATGTAGGTGAGGGGAAGATGAATCAAGTTGGAGATAGTTTTTTAGCTGTTGATACTTGGTTATTAGCAAATCTTGATAACAAAATCATTAAAAGTATATTTTCAAAGTATCTTGATATTCATGAGCTTAAGAAAAATTTTGAAGCTTTAAGAGGTGGAAAGAAGATAGATAAACAGACAAGTGATGAAAATTTAGAAGCTCTTGGTAAGTACGGAATAGATTTAACAGCACTAGCAAGTGAAGGAAAACTTGATCCCGTAATTGGACGAGATGAGCAGATACATCGCATGATGCAGATACTTATACGAAAAACAAAAAATAATCCAATTCTTATTGGAGAACCAGGAACTGGTAAAACAGCTATTGCAGAGGGATTAGCACAAAAAATAGCTCTTAATGATGTTCCACTCTCATTACAAAACAAAAGAGTAATTGCACTAGACATGAGTGCTTTAATAGCCGGTGCAAAATATAGAGGAGAGTTTGAAGATAGACTAAAAGCAGTCATAGATGAAGTAAAAAAAGATGGAAATATCATTATATTTATAGATGAAATACACACTATCATAGGAGCAGGTGCGAGTGAGGGAAGTATGGATGCAGCAAATATACTAAAACCAGCATTAGCACGTGGGGAGCTTCATGCAATAGGGGCTACAACTCTTAAAGAGTATAGAAAACATTTTGAAAAAGATACAGCTTTACAACGTCGTTTTTTATCTATTAAAGTTGATGAGCCTAGTATTAATGAAGCATTGCAGATACTACGTGGCATAAAAGAGTCACTTGAAGCACATCATAGTATAAATATCATGGATAGTGCCCTAGTTGCGGCTGCAAAACTAAGTGATAGGTATATAACTGATAGATTTTTACCAGATAAAGCGATAGACCTTATAGACGAGGCTGCAGCTGAGCTTAAAATGCAAATAGAGAGTGAACCAACCCATTTGAGCAGAGTTAAAAGAGAAGTTAGTACATTGCTAGTGGAAAAAGAGGCTCTTTTGATGGAAAAAAATAAAAAAAATATAGAGCGTTTAGATGTAATAGAAAAAGAGGTTAGTAATCTAAATGAGAAGAAACAATCACTTGAAACACAGTTTGAAAATGAAAAAAGTGTATTTGAAAAAATCTCTACATGTAGAGGTGATTTAGAAGCACTAAAACGTGAAGCTGAGCTAGCAAAGAAAAATAGTGAGTTTAACAAGGCTGCCGAAATCGAGTATGGAAAAATACCAGAACTACTTAAAAATGAAGAAGATTTGAAGAGAAGATGGGAAGATATGTTAGAAGAGGGAACACTTCTTAAAAATAGTGTTGATGAAGAGATGATAGCAACTATCGTGAGTAAGTGGACAGGAATTCCAGTTAATAAAATGATGCAATCCGATAAACAAAAGGTACTTGATATTGAAGCACATCTAAGAGCTAAAGTTGTAGGTCAAGACAAAGCATTACATTCAATTGGACGTGCTATTAAGAGAAATAAAGCAGGACTAAGTTCAGGCGAGCGACCAATTGGAAGTTTTATGTTTTTAGGACCAACAGGAGTTGGTAAAACTCAAAGTGCAAAAGCTCTAGCAAATTTTCTTTTTGATAGCGAGAAATCACTTTTAAGATTTGACATGAGCGAGTACATGGAAAAGCACTCTGTTAGTCGCCTTGTAGGTCCTCCTCCAGGTTATGTAGGCTACGAAGAGGGTGGACAGCTCACTGAATTAGTTCGACGTAATCCATATAGTGTAATTTTATTTGATGAGATAGAAAAGGCTCATCCTGATGTTTTTAATATACTCTTGCAAGTTCTTGATGATGGACGTTTGACAGATAATAAAGGTGTAGTTGTTGATTTTAAAAACACTATCATAATCTTAACATCAAATATAGCAAGTGACAAAATCATGGAAAATCCTGAAAATTGTGAACAAAATGTTATGAGTGAACTAAAAAGAAACTTTAAACCAGAGTTCTTAAATAGACTTGATGACATAGTTATATTTAATCCTCTTGGTCTTGGAGAGATAGCATCTATCGTGGATATATTGTTTAAAGAGTTACAAGAAAAACTCTCAGAAAAAGATATGACTATAACTCTTTCAAATGAAGCAAAAAACTTAATAGCTGAAGCAGGATTCGACCCAGTATATGGTGCTCGTCCACTTAAACGTGCTATTTATGAGTTTATTGAAGACAAACTTGCAGATATGATTTTGAGTGATGAAATAGGTGAGGGTGATAGTTTAGTTGTTAATGTTCGTGGTGAGAGTATAGAAATAAGTAAAATATAATTCTTTACATGTAAATTTTTTCCTCGTTCCCAAGCTTCAGCTTGGGAACGTATACAATCTCTTTTTAAATAATTAAAGTACATAAATTATATTTTAATTACTCAACTTTCGCACATAGATTCCAGTAAATCCATGAAGTTAATATAAGTATTAAAGCCCATAAATAGGCACATTTAGGTATAATTTTGTTACCACA
>JADGDR010000026.1 GCA_016744795.1 Sulfurospirillum sp. | reverse complement strand
CAAAAAGAGCAACGGATATAGTAGAAGGGTTTAAAAATCACAAAGCCGTAGAGGAACTTTGTGCTAAATGTTCATTTAAAGATAGGTTTAACTAAAATATAATTATAGTATAAATATAAAAGCAGACAGATAAAAGAGGCATTTTTACTACGTAAAACAGCCTGTCCACTTTAATATTATCTCCTTGTATGTCTTTTAATTGCAACTATTATTTGCCATATTAAAATAGAATTTATAATATAAAATATCAAACTAATAAATTCCATTTTTTCAAATAAGAGTTTTTTGACTGGTAAAATTGTTAATGCAAATTTATTTAAATAGAATTGAATAGGTACTAAAAAATTATTAATTTCTGGTGATATATTATAGAGTATATTCTGTTCTTGTACTAAAAAAAACAGAAAAAACAGAAAAGAGGAGATAGTTAACAAAATGACTGGTTTAACATAATTTTGTCCAAAGTCAGATATGAATTCATTGCACCAAAATACAAATTTTTCTGATTTTTTATCACTATATAGAACTAATTCTTCTTTATATTTTTTCATTTCAAGCACAAAAAATCTATTTGCATCGATGTGATTTCCAATTTTATCAAGTGAATTTTTAATTAATCGAAAAGTTTCACGATTCGTGTTAACCTCGCTAACATTAGAATTTAGAAAATTTGGAGATTCTTTTAAATTTATATGGTCAATATCTAAACCAGAGAAAAAATAAGTATTTCTAAAATTAACAAAACTTAAAAATGTTGCATATTTAAATGTTGAAATTCCTTCAATATTACTTGCTAGATATTTATACCCAAATTGACAATTTTCAAATCCTGTGTAATCATGAAAAATAGTTTTCTCTACATTGAATTCTAGAAATTGTGATAGAAAAAATTCAGAAAGTTTTATAAAGTTACAGTTATTTATACTTATAGATTTGATTTTATTATAAGTAAAGTCAAATTTATCTTTAAATTGACTATCTGTAAATATTACTGTATCTATACTATAATGATTTAATATGAGCCTTTTTTCTAAAGAGCATTTAAATATTTTTAAATCAGTGATACTACGAATACAATCTCGGCGAGAGTCATTAAAAATAGGTTCTTTTGCAATTACATATTTAAAAGAAAGATTTTCTTTAAATACGCAATTATTAAATTGGCTATTTTCCAAAGTTAACATTCCAGATAATTCACTGCCATCGGCAGAAACTGATTTATTAAAAGTACATTGCTGATATATTACATTTTGTATATTAGTAAGTAATTCGTAGTTTAAAAGTTGCCAGTCATCAAAAAACTCACAATCTTGGAAAAAACATTTTGTTTTTTTCAAGTCTAGCCATGGTAAATAAAACTTGCAATAATTAAAATGTATAGAACCAACATAATTTAGAATAGGTTCATAATCCCAATAATCGTGTTCATCTCTTGTTGGAAAGTTTATATAGCTCAAAACAATTTTTTTATTCTCCAATAATATATCTATATCAGTATTTGGTTCTTCTGCAGAAGTAAAATATGAAAGTAATCTTTCTTTACTAATGATTGTAGAACCACTGGCAATTTTTTCAATTATATGATTATTCAAATTTTCATAAAAACAAACTAAATCCTCAGAATTCATATGATAATCGCTAAGAGCATCTTCTTTTGAACAATGCAATATACATTCATCATGATTTTGATGTTTTGGAAGACTGCAATTTCTTACTGAACAACTCAATGTAAGCTCCTTATTTTAAATTTTATCATATTGATTTTTTAAACTTCAACAACCCTCTCAAACATCTCCTTAATATCCATCTCATGACTAATAAGAAATATCTGGCGGTATTGTTCTTTTATGGTATGAAAGGCTTCGAGAATTTCCATTCTTCTGCCTTCGTCTTGGCTTCCAAATACTTCGTCAAAGGCTAGGAAACCTATGTTACTTGCTCCGTTTAGTTCTGTTAGGGTTTTTGATATGGCTATGCGTAAGACTAGGTTTGCTAGGTCGATTTCTCCACCTGAGTAGCGCTCAATGGGAAAGCGTTTTCCCTCGTCGTAGATGAAAAAGTCAAAGTCGTTGTTTACTTCTATGTGTTGGTATTTGCCTTTGGTTATGCTTGCGAACATTTGTGAGGCAATGGCTGAAATGCGTGGGGCTACCTTGGCATTAAGGCGGGTTTTAAAATCGCTTAGGCTTTGTTTGATTTTCTCGTAGTCTTTTAGGTCGTCTTTTTTTGTTTGTACTTTTTTGAGTTGTTTTTGGTTACTCTCAAGCGAGTAATTTAAAGTCTTTATCTCACCCTCACACCTAGCTATTGTCTTTTCAAGAGTATTTATGTTTTCGTATTGTTTCTCTTTTTGCTTTTGAATGTCATCGTAAAGTGTCTGTTTAGTCTTATGTTTTGGTTCATCGTAAAGTGTTTTTTCTAGTTCACTCTCTTTGGTTTTAACCTCTACATGTAAAGCTTCAATGGTTGTGCGTGTAAGGGCTAACTCGTCTTTTACACCTTGTTCTCTTTTTAGCTGTACTTCAAGACTTAAAACTAATTCGTATTTTATTTTTAGGGCATTAAAGTTTTTTTGTATCTTTACATGTAAAGCTTCTTCGTAAGAGTAGATTGAGAGTTTTTCTAGCTCTTGTTTGTTTAGTTTTCCTTGTTCACTTACCTTTGAAAAATGCTCTTTTGCTTTTTCTAAGTCTTTTTGTTTACTTAGAATAACGCTAAGTTTTGAGCTGTTTACATGTAAGGCTTTTTCTACTTCTGTTTTTTGTTTTTCAAGGTTTAAAACCAGTTTTTCTAAGGCTTCAAGTTTAGTTTTTATTTTGTCTATTTTTTGGCTTTGAGTGTTTTGTAGTATTTGGTTTAGTGAGTCCAAAACATTGTCATACTCTTCAAGTAATGCTCGTGTACATGTAGGGCAGTTTGACTCACGCCCAAGGCTTTGAATTTTGCTTATTTTGGCTTTAGTATCAGAGACTATTCGCTGTTCTGCGAAGAGTTCAGATTGTAGTTGTTTTTGCTCTGTTTGTTCTTTTTTTAGTTTGCTTTTAAGCTCTACATGTAAAGCCTCGTTTTCTTGGTTAAGCTTTTGCAGTTTTTCGTAGTCTTTGCTTTCACCTTCAAGTATTTTTATGTCTGATTTTGCTTTTGTGTATTGGGTTCTTAGAGCAGTTTGTTCTTTTTCTAAACCCTCTTTTTTTATGGTTATATTTTTAAGATTTTCTTGTTCTTTTAGGCTTACATGTAAAGCCTCATACTCTTTTTTAACACCCTCTAAGTCTTTAAGTTCTTTGGCTCTTGTCTCCAAGACTTTAAGCTCTTTTGTGAGTTTGTCTTGGTTCTTACTTTGGCTTAGTATGGAGTTTCTTACTAACTCAATGATTGAGAGTAATTTTTGTTTTTTCTCTTTTGTTTTTGCAAAAACTTGAAGCTCATTTTTTACTTCAAGCTCTTTTGATTTTAGGTTTTTTAGCTCTACTGTTTTTTGTGCAACTTCTTTTTCTTGTATTTGTATTTGTGTTTTTGACTCTTTTATTTGTGTTAGTTTTGCTTTTACATCTTCTTCACTTAAAAGTACTTCTGCAAAGGAATTTATGGCACGTTTTAGTTCTCGGCTTCTTTCTATTAACTCTTTTTCAACAAAGTCAATTTTTTCTAAACCAAGAAGTTTTCTTATCATCTTTTTTCTGTCTTCATTTTTAAGAGTGCTTAGGCTTGCAAGCTCTTTTTGAGAGGCGAAGAGGGTGTGCATAAAAGCATCTTTACTCATTTTGGTAAGACTTACAATGGCATTAGTGACTTCTTTTGCTCCTGAGCTTGTAAGTTCACCATTTTTGTACAACTTTGCATTTGCACTCATGGCTTTGCCCCGAAATTCTCGTACTATTTTGTACTGTTTATCTTCGTAATTAAATTGCAGTTCAACTACAACAGCTTCTTTAGTTGAGGCATCTGCATTTCTTAGTATGTCTTTGTTGCCTCTTTTTTTGGCTTCACCATAAAGTGCAAAAAGTATGGCTTCAAATAAAGTAGACTTTCCACTTCCATTTTTACCAATAATGCCTATAAGTCCTTCACCAAACTCTATTGTCTTAGAGCGGTATTTTTTGAAGTTTTCAAGTCTGAGGTTAGTTAGTATCATCGTTACTCTCCTCATAGGTTGCAAATAGTTCTTTGATTTTGTTTTTTAGTCTTTCGTACTCTTCTGTTTTTGTCTCTTCCTTGATGTGTTCTAAAAAATACTCTTCAAGAGAGAGGGCTTCAATGTCACCTAATTGAGCATTTTCATCTGTGTTTTTGAACTCTCTTTTTATGCTTACATGTAAGGCTTTTTTAAACAAGTTTTTGATGTCATTTGTTTGTATGTCCATGGACATTAAGGCAGATAAGTTTTTTAGTTTTACTTCTACAAGGGCATCTTTAATGTCTTGTACATGTAAAGACTCTACAGAACTCTCAAACTCTTCACAGTCTATCTCAAAAGTCCGAATTGGACGTATGTTTATCTCACGATACTCTACATGTAGAGATTTATTTAAATCTAAAACTATAAAACCTTTTGAGTTTCGTTTGTCGTTTAGACTGGTGCGTTCGGTTGAGCCTGCATAGTAGACGTTTTCGTGTTTACCTACCTTGCCAAACCCATGCCAATGACCAAGTGCAACATAGTCCATCTTAGGAAAAATGTATTCTTTGTCGCTTGGGTAAACCCATTCACCAAACTCTGCCATAAGGTACCACGCACCAACTGAACAGTGCAGCATCATAATATTTTTTTTGTTCTCATGTATGTTTTTTTCACATAATTCTATTTGAGAAAGTGCTTTTGTATCATCATTCATGTGGGGGAGGGTGTGAAAGACTACATCTTTAAACTCTATGCTTTTGTACTCTTGATTGTAAGCTACATGTACATTCTCAAAACTATCAAATATTTTTAAAATGGGACTACTTAGGTTGGTTCTTGGGGTTGAGTGATTTCCTGCAATCATGACAATAGGTATGTTTAAAGCGTTTAATATTTTAAACTGTTCTAAGGCAAAGGTAATTGCTCTATTGCTTGGGCTTGAGCGGTGAAACAAGTCACCTGTATGAATTATGTAGTCTGGTTTAATTTTTTGTATTTGCTGGACAACTTGAGTAAAAGCATCATAAAAATCTGCTTCTCGTTGGTTTATGTTTTTCTCATTTAATATATCGAGGTCGTTGTATCCTAAATGAGTATCAGAAAAATGAACTATTTTCAATAATAACCTTTTAAACTCACTGAATCTGTGAGATAATTTAGACTATTTAACATTAAAATTACTTAAGTAAGGCTTTATGTTGTAAAATATGGCTAGAAATGATTTTTAATATCTATGGATATGTATGTAAAAAATAAAATTTTATAACTATTTTTTTAAATTCTGCTATTATTTCATATACACAAAGGAGTACAAATGAAATTTGAATTAAAAGATGAATATATAGAGTTATTTAAACTTATAAAAGTTATGGACTTAGCACAGAGTGGCGGTCATGCAAAGATGCTAATAGAAGAGGGGCTTGTTAAACGTAATGGAGAAGTTGAATTGAAAAAAAGAGCTAAAATTGTTTCAGGTGAGATTATTGTTGTTGATGGTGATGCTATAGAAGTTGTACGTAGTTGAGGAAGTCAAGCAACTAAAAGTTGCTTGACAATAACATTACAAACCTGTAACGTTTTCTGCTTGTGGACCTTTTTGACCTTCGCCAATTTCAAAAGTAACTTTTTGACCTTCGTCTAGTGATGAACGCTCATCTCCATTTCTGTTGATTTGACGAAAATGTACAAATACATCCTTGCCTCCATCTTCTGGTTCGATAAATCCGAAACCTTTTTCACTATTGAACCATTTAACTGTTCCGTTTACTAATGTTGCCATTGTAATTCCTTTTTATTGTAGTACACCAAATTCCTAAGGTGATAAAAATTTAATATAAAGTTTTATTAAGATTGAAATATACTGTTAATAAAAAGTATCAATACAAAGCAGATCAAACGTATAACTTAAATTATATTTTTCAATTGAATTATAACCAGATTAAAGACAAAGTACAAGTAAATTTCTAAATAAAATGCATAAAATACTATTTTTTTCAAAAAAACCAATAAAATGGTGTAAAAATAGAGATAATAAGGGTCAAATATTTACTTCTAACCAAAATTGTGTCTACATGTAAACCAAATACTTCACTTTTGGGGTTTATTAATATGCTACAACAAAATTTTAAAGGTGTACTTTTGTCATCTGAAAAATATCTTTTCTTTAAACCAGTAATTTTTTTGTCGTAGCAATTGATAGATTTAATCTATCATATATACTTTATGCACTTATTTATTAGGTAAAACCTTTCTTTTTACACTATGTTTATAGGAAAAATCATTTTAAACTTTCTTGAGTTACTTTTTTGATAGCACCAAAGTCATTTTTACCAGTACCTAGTTTTGGAATTTCTTTTACATGTAAAAAGTTTGAAGGAATCATAAGTGGGTTAATTTCAGCTTTTAATAACAATGATTTAAGCTCTTTTCCTTCATAATCACCTGTAAATATCATAACAATCTTTTCACCTTTTTTTTCATCTGCAAATGCACTAGTAGCACATTCAAATGTCTCTTCATTTATTAATTCACCCATTTTCTCTTCAATTTCACCAAGAGAAATCATTTCACCAGCAATCTTAGCAAATCGTGAGTATCTTCCAAGAATACTTAAAAAACCATCTGCATCTAACTGACCTTTATCACCACTCTTGTACCAACGTACATCATTTTCTTGGATGATAGTATTTGAAGTTTTTTCTTCATCTTTGAGGTACCCTTTCATAATCTGTGTTCCACCAATAAGAATAAGTCCTTCTTTGCCACTTTCAACGTCTTTATAGTCTTGAGGATTTACTATACGTATGCGTGTGCCTGGTAATGCCATGCCAACTGTTCCTTCTCTTTTCCCTTGCTGTATTGTCCAGTATTGTGGGTTTAGTACATCAGGAATATTAACGCAGGCAACAGGTGTAGTCTCAGTAGCTCCATATCCTTCTAAAACATCTTTACCAAACTTGGTTTTAAATCCATCACGTACATCAGGATTTAACTTTTCTGCACCAGAGATAACCAAACGTAAACTTTCAAACATTAATGGATGAAGTTTTCTATTGCGATTATACAGACGCAAAAATGTGGAAGTCCCACAAAGAATTGTAGCTTGATGGGTTGCAACTGCTTTTCCCATTCCAACAGCGTCAGTTGGATCAGGATGACATACTAGAGGGATACCTTCAACTAATGGCATTAAAGTCGTAATAGTAAACCCAAATGAGTGAAATGGTGGCAACGAACCAATTATAATATCATTTGTATCTGGATTTAAGATTGATATACTTTGTTTGATATTGCCCACTAGATTTTTATGCGATAATTCAATTCCTTTTGGTAGCCCCTCGCTACCACTACTAAATAAAATAGCTGCTGTTTTATCCATAGGTACCTTTTTGAAATACAAAGCTTTTATAAAAGTTGATGGTATCAGTTTAGCTATGAATAAGTTATAGATAAAACTAATTTTAGAAATTTCTTTTTTCATATCTTCCATAATTAGAACATTGGTATTTTGTAGTAACGGTTCAATATCAAAGCCTTTAGCTTTGAGCTTGGTCAAAAACAAAGAAGATGTTACTACTGTTTTTACTTCCGCAATATTTAAAGCATGTAACAATGATTCTTTTGAAGATGTATAGTTTAGATTAACAACTGTTTTTCCTTGAACAAGAAGTGCCATATTGGCGATGATATTACCAGTGCTAGCTGGAAGGATTACACCTATATTTTGCTCATTTTTTACCTTTACATGTAAAACAGAACGAAAACTAAGAACTGCTGCAATTAATTTAGTATGAGAAAGTGTAGTGCCAGAGCTATCTGCTACGCTCACCTCACTTCCTAATAATTTAGCTCTATCTATCCATAAATGCTGTACTGGTTCTAGTGAATCGACATAGTCATTCCATGAATCAATAGAAATTCCATTTATAGCTTCTTTTAGCTTTACACGATCAGTGTACATCGGCATAGGTGCACCAAATGCAAAAGTTACATCACGATTTAGTGCTGCTGTTGATTGTTTCATTTTATTTGATGCAAAAGAAAAACGACTTCCCCATAAACCCCTTAAGAAAAAAGGAATTATTGTATACTCATTTTCTGATGTTATTTTTTCAAAACCGCCTTTGAACTTACCAAGATGACCATTTCTACTAATGGCTCCTTCTGGAAAAAGTGCTACTACTTCTCCGTCGTCCAAGTATTTTCCAATTGTTTTAAATGCACTACGACTTGCACGAGAAGATATAGGGATTACTCCAAAAAAGTCTAAAAAGATTTTTAGATACCATTTTTCATAGATATTTCTCTCCATAACAAAGTGAACACGTCTTGGACTTGCTATTTGTACAATAGCCCAATCTAACCAACTAATATGGTTTCCAAGAAGAAGAACTCCTCCATTTGAAGGGAGGTTGTTGAGTCCTGAAACTTTTATGTTGTAACGCAAATTAGCCAAACTATAAATGATAAAGCGTACTAAAACCTGTGGTAATTTAATGACAGTATAAAGAGTACCAATAACAACAATAACACCTAAAAGATTAAATAACAGTTCAATAGAGATAGCATATAATGACCAAATAATGGTAAAACCAAGAAAAACTAACATCATTAAAGTTTGTACAAAGTTATTTGCTGCAAGTACACGACCTAAGTCGTTTTCTTTTGCATAAAACTGGATAAGTGAATTAAGAGGAATGATAAAAATTCCCCCACAAAAACCAAACAAGAAAAACAGTAAACCAAAAACAAGTGGGCTAGAAGTTCCAGATAACCAAAATAGAGTTAGTGCCATTCCTGCAGCGCCTAAAGGAATCACCCCAGTTTCTATATAATGTTTTGATATTTTTGCATGATACAAAGAACCGACGACTATACCTAGTCCTCCTAATGCCATTAAGCCTTGTGCAATAACAGTATTTTCTACCCCAGCTTTTTGTTCAAGTAGTGTTCCAAATAAAGCAAATACTACTTGAGAAACACTCCAAAAAAGTCCCAAACCAATGACACTAAGCCAAATAGCTTCTGAACGTAATAAAGTCTTTAGATTATCTTTTAAATATACAGCTTTAATATATTTTTTGCGATCAAAATTCAATGAAGGATTAGATGGAAGTTTTGGTACTAATTTAAAAGATAACCATGCTTCTAGTGAAGTTGCCGCAATCAAAATATATCCCATTGGAGCCATCAAGGTAATTACATCGTTAGGATTATTAATACCATCTACAAACAAGTATTCAAAAATCAACGAGTAGACTACAGCACCTAATAAGATAGCTACAATAGTCACTGCTTGTACCATGCCGTTGGCAGGTGCTAAGTTCTCTTTTCCTACTAATTCTTTTATATATCCATACTTAGCTGGAGAATAAAGAGCACTTTGTGCTGCTAATATAAAAGTAAGTGCAAAAGATATCCAAAATTCTCCTAAATGATAACTAATTGTAATTGCACAAGCAATGACAATAGCTGCAAGAGCACTTATTTGTATGACACGAGGCTTTGCAAATTTATCTGATATAAAACCAGAAGGAGTAAATAATAGCATGAAAGGCAATAGTATCAAACCATTGACTATGGCTGTGAAAATCACTTGTTCATATCCATCAAAACTTTTAAAGATAGTATCTTGAATAATAATCTTATGTCCAAGATCTGTCATGGCATTTAAAAAAACAATAATAATATATGAAGCAAAGCCATTGTAGGTAAATAATTTTTTCATGTGTTCTCCTTTGAAATATTTTGTACACGTTTACTATGTTCATTTATAGTTGCATTATTAAAAATATAAGGTTTAAGTTTAAGTAAAATATCAAAAATTAAACGATGTGAAGATCCTTCTTTTAAACCTTTTTGAATAATCTTTGCCCCAAGTTCGTACTCAATCACTGCTAATTCTTTAGCTGTTTTGATATAACGCATAAAAAGATCATAAGGAATCTCATTATCTTTACATACTTGTAGTAACTTAGCTATTTCAAGATCTGCTTGAGAAAACATTGAATTATTAGATGAAATTAATTTGTTTTCTATCCATTCATTTAATAGTCTTTCATTGATATCAGCTTCTTTTATAAATTGTTCTTTTGTTATATGACGGAGATTATTCTTACCTCCAGAAATCATTTCAAAAGAACCTTGTAAAAAAGCAATGTCATTAGAAAAATCAAATGTATTGTTTTCAAAAATCTGTTTTATTTCTGCTATTGTGTATGAAAAATTAGATTGTAGATACTTTATCATTGATATTCGTTCTACACACTCCTCTTCATAACGGTGAACATTGGCTTTTAACTTCAAGGGGGAAGGAAGTAATACCTCTTTGATATAAAATAAAATAGTAGATTTAGATTCTCCACTAAGAGCAATTAATTCTGACATCTTTAACATAATATCTCCTTTTTATGTGAAATTATATTCTAAATAACATATAATGTCAAGTTACACTTTACGTTATTTAGAATCTTTATTTTTACCAGAGATTAGATCGTGTTAATCGAAGTTTTACAAGGTCATTGGGTACTTTTTGGCACAATCTGAAAATTAATCTTTTGAAATATTATGTTTTGGAGTTTAAAATGGAATGGTATTAAGAGAGGGAAGGACTAATTAGAGAAATATAAAACCATGAATCCCTATATTTAGGGCTTCTTAGACATACGCTTTTATAAAAATTTACTAAAATATAGTCGTTTTTGGCGCAATTTTAGAACAATTAAACTTGAAATTTTGTAAGAAAGTTTAAATATATTATGAATATCTAACTCAACTTTCGCACATAGATTCCAGTAAATCCATGAAGTTAATATAAGTATTAAAGCCCATAAATAGGCACATTTAGGTATAATTTTGTTACCACA
>JADGDR010000005.1 GCA_016744795.1 Sulfurospirillum sp. | reverse complement strand
AAACAGTAATTCAAACAACACAAATAAGAAAAAGGATTAAAGATGGCAGAATTAACAAACGAACAATTGGCAGATAAAAATCTAGTTGCAGGTAAACTAAAAACAGCTATTACATTTAAAAGTAGCCTCACCTTTATCTAATGAAAATGTGGCATAAAAATAAGTTACAAAATGAAATAATATGATTAATTAAGAGATAACTCACTTGATAGTAAATATCAATATGCTAAACTCTTTACATGTAAGGGCTTGAAAGAACCTTTACATGTAAAGAAAAGGGCAAAGAATGAAAAGAATAAAACGTTTACATGTAAAAGGGGTTATATTATGACTTGGGGATTGATGATATTGGTTTTAAATCTAGGATATTTAAGTTTGTCTGTTAAACCTGTTAAAACTTCATCATTTTCAATTCCATAATTAAAGTCATTGAATACTCTCAAAGCTTCTGCGTTCCAATCCATAATTACAGTCGTTCCACTTTTAAGCTTAATACCTTTTATAAGTGCGTTGTTTCTTTTTCCATCAACTACTCCAACGATTGTAAGAGCTTTGTATAGTTTGTTTACGGGGAGTTGTATAGTCATTTCTGTTGTAGAAGCTGTTACTTCCTCATTTAAAGAAGTTTCTTCATAATACTTTATAGTTTCACCAGCATTACGTTTGTAGTTGATTAGTTGGTCACTGTAAACTGTTAAGTTTGCACTTGTTACAGTTATTCCACTTCCAAGATTTGCCGAGCTTCCCCAATCAATGTTTAGATCTAAACTTTGGAATACTCCACTATTTAAAATTGTATCAATTGGACGAACTACATTCGGCATAGAAAGGTGAATAAAACCCCAAACATAAGAGACTTTATCACCATTTGCTTTTTCAATCTTAGATTTACCACTTTTACCAGTTGCAATTACATTATCAATCCAGATTTTATTACCTGGAATTTGTTTAATGTTTTCATTTCCATTTCCAACTAACTGTAAGCCGTTAATTAAAGCAAAAAGGTTTTCATCTTTAAACTTTGCGGTAGCATTTGTATGCTTAACTTCTAGCTTAACAAGGTATCTATTAACATGATAGTTACGAGATAGTTGTAAACGTTGCTGTGTACTTGGAGTAAATGCAATTACTCCCTCTTTTCTTTTATAAACTCTTGCCATATTATGCTCCTAAAGTTCCGCTAATAATTGGGCTAACCCATTTTTTACCTATTCCTAGACCGCCTATAATTCCGATTACTATATATAAATCATTTTTTGTAAAATTCATCTGTTTTTATCTCCTAAAGATATTTTGTTTTAAACTTTCATAAAAGGAAAATATTTCCCTAAAACGCTACTTACTACTACCGCACCTATGCCTAAAATTAAGCCTTTAGTGATTGCTTTTTGCATGTTTTAACCTCCTTTGTAAGATTATGCTTTTAATAACAGTTCTAAGTCTGTTAAGCTAGTTGTTAAAATTGTGTGTTTCTCATTATCTTCGTACTTTAAAAAGCTAAACTTTTCTAAGGTTTCCACCACTTTGACGTATTCTAAGCCTATGGCGTCTTTGACATACTTTTTGTCAGTCGGCTCTCGCAACTTGGAGAAATAAAACAAATCAGTTTGACTTGTTAAGTTACGAGAGATATTCGCTGGTCGTCGTGAAGTAGAAATTAAATCTATTTCGCTATGCCTCCCATAATGAATAATTTTATATAAGGAGTTTTTGGAGGTAGCTTTTGTATCAAAAAACATATCCACTTCATCAACGACAAATGTCAAAGATTTCATTTTATAAACAAGTTCACCAAGCTCTTGAAAAGTATCATCAAAAGCATGAACCACTAGCTCTAATTTATACTTATAAAAATCTCTGAAATTTGCCGTTACATGTATCCACTTTCTAAAGTCACCAACACTTTTAAATTCTATACGTCTTTTTTGTTTACAAGTAAATTGAAAACGAGGGTCGCAGATAATTGCTGGTTTATCATTTAAAATGGTCAAGGCTTCGGTAAGAGCTGTTTTACCGTAACCTTTATGACCTATGATTGTCTGTACCTTATTTTGCGTCTGTTTTAGCATTGCTAAACTTTCCTTTTATCTTAGAGAAGAGACTAGGGACGTTTTTAAGCCCTACAAGACCATCAAGAAGCAAAAACCCTGCTGTTATGACTGTAACGGCTGTATTTAATCCGTGTGAGCTTACTGCCTCTTCGTCTACCTTTTTATCTACGATATTGACTGCATTATTTTTAAAGATTTCTTTAGCTACTGCATTAAGTGGCTCACTCTCTCTTTTAAGCTTAAAACTCTCTATCATCATTAAAAAAGTGTTAATGATTGCTTCGCTATCACTTGTGCTTCGTGAGGCTCTTGCTGTACTCTCTTTTTTATCTTTACTTTGACCTTTTGACATGATAATGTCGCATAGGTCCGCTTTAGCCATCTTTTGAAGTGTAGACTCTTTTAAAGCTACATAGGGCATAGCTAAAAGGGCTAATTCTTTAGCTGTTTTTTGCATTAATTCCGTACGATTTAAAGCATTACCCTCACTCTGTTCTTTTTCCACAAATGGGCTATCCATTTCATCCATCTCTTCCACATTACCCAGTCCGTTATCCGTGCCATTATTCATCCCCTTGCACCTGAACTACTTGTTTATCGTTGTTTGCTTTGTTTTTAGCACCTTTTATCAATGCCACAACACCCACGCTAAAAAGCAATACATAAGCAATAGTTTTAAATTTTCCAAATTTATTAACTGTTTCAAGCTCTTCATCTTCTTGTTCGTCTGGTGTAACTTCTTGGAACTCTTCCAAAACCTCTTCTTTTTCTTTGATAACTGTTTCAAGGTCCTTTGTGATTGTTTGAGTTTGAGTTCCCTCAACCTCTTCAACTTCTTGATTTTCTTCATGTTCTTTTCCCATTATTTCTCCTTAATTTTGTTTGTGATTTTTTCTGCACCACGACTTCCAAAGTATGCAACAGTCATTGTGATTAGTAGCGTTTCTATTACAGGTATATATGCTTCATTGATTGTGATTTGTCCTGCGTTGCCATCAAACATGACCATCACACCAAAGAGAATTAAGATGAAGATATACGAAAGAGGGCGGATAAGACGAGTTATGACATGCTCATTGTCGCTAGTCCAACGCTTAGTAATCTCTTTTTCGTATTCATTGGCTTTGGTTTCTAGTTCTATTTGAAATTTATTCATTTCTGCTTGTAGTATGTTCTTAGCTTGTAAGCGTTCTTCATCACTCGTAAATAGATTGTCTAAGCCTTTTGAAACACTATCTACGAGTTTATCAGCTCCTCCGCTGAAGAGTTTTGTTATAAAGTTCATTTGAGTACCTAATATTAAATTAGGTGTTTTTTACCGAATTAGAAAACACCTTAAACAATGCCATTCAGAGGATTGTTTAAAATGTAGTAGGGTGGTTTAGTTAAAATTCACCAATTATATTATCATCAGGGTCACTCATTGCTATGTAATCATAATGCTCATTTATACTTGGGTATTCTTCAACTTTATTTGTAAACTTTTCTAGTAAAGCTGCTAAGTGGTCCTGCTCCTTTTCCCATAACTTTATAGCCTTTTTTTGTTTCTCTACAATATCAAGTCGTTCATAATGAGTTGCGTCTTCTATCCAGCACTCTGCATTGCGTATTTCTATTCTTACGGTTACTGCTCTGCTTTGAATTAGCTCTTTACATGTAACGATTTGAGGGTTAGTTAAATTTATTATTTTCATATGCTAACCAATTCATAAAGTTTTTCTAACTTGTCAAAGGCTAACATTATTTTGTCATATTCTTTGTCGTTTTTCTTAAAATCATTATAGTTTTTTGATAACTCTCCCTCAACATGGACATCAAGTCTTTTCATTAATTTTTTATGAATAATAGTATAACAGTCGTAGGTATTTACAGTCAAATTATTTTGGTTAATAGCCTCTATTAATTCTTCTTTTGAAAGTAGCTTTAAAAAATCTTTCATCTTCATCTTTATCTCCTTTTTATTTTAGGCTCTATGCCTTTGTACAAGTGTCTAATGGGCATATTAAACACTTGTACAAAGGCATGGTTTTAACTTGCTCTTTTATTTAAATTTTCAAATAATTTAAATAATTTATTTTGACTTTTCCACATTTCTTGCCATAGTTTATTGCTTGTATCTTTAGGTAAAACGTGCATACCATCAGCATTGCAAAGATAACCTTTTTCGTTTATTGCTACTGTAAAATCTTGAGTATATTTGTTACTAAAATGATGTACGCCTATAGTACATTTCATTGCTATATTAGTTCTCATATAAGTTATAAATTCTTTTAAGTCTAGCTCTAATCTATTTGGGTCTAGTTCAGCTCTGTAATCGTTTACAAGAGATATCTCAGGAAGAGTAATAGTTCTTTTGTTATTGTCTATAAGTTTTACTATGAGGTAACGCTCTTTTTTTAGTTTGCTAATCATTTTTCTTATTTGGTCAGGTTCTCTTATACCCAAAAGCTTTGCAAGTGTTTCATTACTAGCTGTACACGCTTCATTATGCATGTAGGTAAGTTCAGCGATGATTATATAGAGTTTTATCTCTCTATACGATAAACTATCGCTAAAAAATAGACTTGACGGAATATTTACTCGTATAGTTTTAGCAAACTTTAGACGTTCTTCTTTTACGAGTTGCTCGTGTGTTTGTGTCATAAAATGCCCTTTATGATTTGAATTTTATTTGTGTGATTTTGTGTTGTTTGTTGACGTTTAAGAAAAGATTTAAACTTAAGTGTTTTAATTGTTGAAAACTGTAATTTTCACAGTTAATTAAATATAACTAAACTTATTTCTAAATTAAAAAAACACTATTTTACTCTTAATCTTTTGTGTAAAAAAGGATATGCAATATTTGCATATATGTCATAGGACTATTTTTACTTGAATATTAATTAACTTTGATTTATTATATATAAACAAAGGAGTCAATATGGCTGATAAAATTTATCGCGTTAACATGAAGGAACTTAGTTTTAAAATTGAAGATGTTCCAAATCATTGGATGGGACTTGGTGGTAGAGGTTTAACTTCTACCATAGTCGCAGCAGAAGTTGACCCTGAATGTCACCCTCTAGGACCAAATAACAAGATGGTATTTGCTCCAGGATTACTTTCTGGAACTAGTGCTGCAAATAGTGGAAGGAATTCTTTAGGTGCAAAGAGCCCTCTTACTGGTGGTATTAAAGAGAGTAATGTTGGTGGAACCATAGCTGGTATCATGGCAAAACTTGGTGTGAAAGCCCTTATTATTGAAGGTATACCTGAAGATAATTCTACTTTTTACCATATTCATGTATCTCGAGATAATGTTGAAATTGTTCAAGTTCCTGAACTAGTTGGAAAAGATAACTATTTTGTACTCGATTCAATGGAAAAAAAGTATAGTAAAAAAGTAGCTGTTATGACTATTGGTCGTCCAGGTGAGATGAAGATGCTTGTATCTAATATCTCGGTAAGAGATCCTAAAGGTAAACTTAGAAGCCATGGACGTGGTGGACTTGGTGCTGTCATGGGTTCTAAAAAAATAAAATGTATAACAGTAGATGCACAAAACTATAAAGAAGTTAGCTATGAAGATTCTGAAAAGTTTAAGGCTGCAAGTAAAATTTTTACAAAAGCACTACAGAATAATCCTATAAGTGGTGAAGGCTTACCTGCCTTTGGTACGAATGTACTAGTTAACATCGTGAATGAAGCAGGTGGATTACCAAGTAGAAACTTTAGAACTGGTAATTCTGAAAATGCAGAGGCAATATGTGGTGAAACCATGGCTGAAAATATCAAAGAAAGAGGTGGAAGCACGACTCATGGATGCCATTCAGGTTGTGTAATACAGTGTTCTCAGACCTACAATGATAAAGACGGTAATTATCTATCTTCAGGATTTGAATATGAGATGATTTGGGCATTTGGTGCAAATCTTGGCATAAATGACTTAGATTTGATTGCTAAAATAGACGCATTAATGGATGATTTAGGATTAGATGCTATTGAAATGGGTGTTTGCCTTGGACTGGCTGTTGATGCTAGTATACTCAAATTTGGAGATGGTAAAGAGGCATATAGACTAATTAAAGACGAAGTAGCAAAAGGAACTCCTATGGGACGAATTTTAGGTTCTGGAACTGGAAACCTTGGAAAGCTTTATGGTCTTGTTAGAGTACCTGTAGTTAAAAACCAATCTATTCCTGCGTATGAACCTAGAGCTATTAAAGGTCAGGGTATCACTTATGTAACAACTCCTATGGGTGCTGATCATACAGCAGGTTATGCAGTTGCAACTAATATCTTAAACAGTGGAGGTTTTGTTGACCCTCTTAAAAAAGATGGACAGGTTGAGCTTTCTCGTAATCTTCAAATTGCTTCAGCTGCTATTGATAGTACTGGTATGTGTATTTTTGTGGCTTTTCCAGCTCTTGATGATCCTGCTTGTTTACCTGCACTTATTGACATGCTAAATGCAAGATTTGGTATCTCGCTTACTGGAGATGATGTTACAAATTTAGGTAAAACAATTTTAAAAACAGAAAGAGCATTTAATTTAAAAGCTGGACTTACAAGTGCTGATGATAGAATTCCTGAGTTTATGAAGTATGAAGCACTTCCTCCTCATAATGTAAAATGGGATTTTACAAATGAAGAGATAGACGAATTTTGGAATTTTTGATGAGTGAAAATATAAATATTACTTTAAAGCTATTTGCACAATATAGAGATGGTAGATTTAAAGTTGAAAAAAGAGTGTATAAAAGTGGTACAACTCCTCAAAATATTATTGATGAGTTGGGGATTACTAAAGATAAACTTCCCTTAGGTGTTTTGATGGTAAATTCAAAGCACGAAAAGGAAGAGTATATTCTTCAAGAGGGTGATACACTTGCCCTCTTCCCAAAAATTGGTGGAGGTTAATCCTCCCACCTAGTATAGAAAGGTTATAATGCAAAAGAGTATAGAACAATTTTTAATAGAACAGAGTCATGATACTTTTTTACCTATTTTAAAAGAAAAAGAAGCAGTAAAACTCTATGGTCTATCTTTTCAAGAAGTAGAAAATATTGCATTAAAAGTAGGTATAACACCACTACGATACAAAAGAAACCAATCAACCATAAATATTGAAAATCAATTGAAGCTTTTAAATTCACATGTGGCTATAGTAGGTTGTGGTGGCTTAGGTGGACATGTTGCAGAAATACTTACGCGCATAGGTGTAGGAAATTTGACACTATTTGATTTTGATATATTTGAAGAACACAATTTAAATAGACAAAACTTTTCAAATTATACTAATTTGGGAAAGCAAAAAGTTCTAGTAGTAAAAGAGGCACTGGAGACGATAAATCCCTCTTTACATGTAAAGGCTTTTGTGAAAAAATTTGATCCTTTTAAAGATACAAATATGCTTTATGGAATAAATGTAGTTATTGATGCCTTAGATAATCCTAAAACAAAACTAGAATTAGCTTTTACATGTAAAGAAAAGAATATAGCTTTTGTGCATGGTGCAATTGCCGGAATGACTGGACAATTTACCACATGTAATACTTTGGAAAACCTCTATAAAGATGGCGGTTATGGTATAGAAAAAAGTGTTGGAAACCCTTCTTTTTCAGTTACATTTGCAGCTTCCATTCAAAGTGCTGAAGTAATAAAAATATTATTAAACAGGGGAAAGACACTAAAAAATCAAATTTTAATGACAAATTTAGCACAAAATGAATTTATTATTTTATAGCGTATATCTCTTTTATTTCATCTAAATTACTTAAAAATAATTCTACTAATTTTGGATCAAAATGTTTGTCTTTTTCATTAACTAAATATGCAACAGAATCATCAAATGACCATGCGCTTTTATAGACTCTTTTATGTGTTAAGGCATCAAAAACATCTGCTATAGCAACCATGCGACCATATATGTGGATATCTGTACCTTTTTTTCCATTTGGATAACCCTTGCCATTATACTTTTCATGGTGTTCATTTGCTACTATTGCGGCTGCTTTTAAGATAGAGCGAGTTGATTTTTTAAGTATATCATAGCCAATTTGTGCATGTGTTTTCATGATTACAAACTCTTCATCAGTAAGTTTTCCTGGTTTTAAAAGTATAGAATCCTCTATTCCAATCTTGCCTATATCATGAAGTGGTGATGCACTTTTTAGTGTAAAAGCTTCTTCCTCATCAAGTCCATATTTAATTGCTAAAAGATAGGTATATTGTGCAACTCTTTTAACATGGCTTGCAGTCTCTTTAGACCGATTTTCCATAACTTCACCAAGTGTATAGATAATCTCTGCTTGAGTCTCTGCTACTTCTTTATCTAAATAGATGTTATCAAATGCAATAGAAACATTTGATGAAAAAATATGGACTAAACGCCTGTCATCCTTACTAAGTTGGGCACAACCATTTATATATAAAAAATTTTTCTTTCCATTATGTGTTTCATAATAACCAACGAAAATATCATTATCAAAATAACTTTTTTTATTTTTTTCTGCTTTAGCTAAATACTCTAGAGTTTTTGCATCAAAATCATAATAATCTCTATCTTCTCTTTTCAATTCACTGTACTTACCAGTTCCTGCTAAAAATATACATTTATTGTTTTTTTCATCTTTTGTAGCTGTAAAACCATCACTTTTTGTATATTTAATATTATTATTTAATTTTAAAAGAGAGATGAGTTGCATTAAAACACCATTTGCAAACTCTTTTAAAGAGTGCATTTCAAATAGATTTGCTGAAGCGTTAATAATGTTTTTTAAACCTATTCTATTTTGTTCTATTATCTCTTTTTTCTCTTGTATTGCTTTAAGGTCACGATAATTTCTTATAGATGCAATAATCGTAGTAAAAAGCTTATCTGAAGTTAATTCTGTTTTTTCTTTATAATCATTTATATCATATCTGATGATAACATCACGTTCTGGTGCTTGTCCTGGTTGACCAGTTCTAAGAACTATCCTTACCATATGATTTTCTAAATCTTCTCTTACAAACTGAACAAACTTTAGTCCTGAATCATCTTCTTCCATAACAACATCAAGGATGATTAAAGAGATATCATCAACATTCATCATGATTTTTTGAGCTTCTAGAGCACTATAAGCACTAATAAAATGAAGAGAAGCACCTTCAAAAGTAAAACCACTTAGCACAGTTTTAGTTATGGTGTGAACACCCTCTTCATCATCTACTATTAATATTTTCCATGCATCAACAGTAGTCTCTTTTTCTTTATTAACAAATTTCATTTTACTATCATTTTTAAACATCAAATAAAACCTTTATAATTGTTATTAACTATTCTATTAGAATTTAACTATTTTTTATAAACAATTGTACTAAACTTCAATTTGTGCTTCATAGCCACTTTTTTTCAACATTTTCATTATTTTCTTTTGATGATCTTCACCTTTAGTCTCTAAGACTATAGTTATCTTAGCATCACCATAAGATAGTTTTGTTGAAGTCCTATCGTAATCTATCTCTATAATATTGGCATTTGCTTCTCTTAAAGTATCTGTAAGCCCCATCAAAGCTCCAGGTTTGTCTATAAGAGTAATTAGCAGCTTCATTTTTCTATGAGATTTTATCAAACCTTTTTCTATAATAACAGAAAGCATTTGAACATCAATGTTACCACCACTCAAAACAGCACCTATTTTTGAGTCACTACTGTAGTTAAATTTTTTGTGCATAATAGCAGCCACACTCGCAGCTCCACCACCCTCAACTACAAGTTTTTGACGCTCTAGTAAATATAAAATAGCATTGGCTATCTCTTCGTCATCAACTTGGACTACTTCATCTACACACTCTAATATATGTTTAAAGTTCTCTTCACTTACATCTCTAACTGCAATTCCATCAGCAATAGTTCTTACACTAGTAGAATTTATAGCTTTTTTCCCTTTAAAAGAGTTATACATTGCAGGAGCACCACAAGCCGTAACCCCGATTATCTTTATCTTTGGGTCAAGCTGTTTTATGGCACTAGAAACTCCACTAATAAGTCCACCACCACCAATAGGAACTACGATATAATCTAAATCATTAACAACATCAATCATCTCTAAAGCAACAGTTCCCTGCCCTGCAATTACAGTTTCATCTTCAAAAGGATGAATAAAAACTAAATCATTCTCTTTTGCATATTCTAAGGCATACTCATACGCTTCATCATAGTTATTTCCATGAAGTATGACCTCAGCTCCAAGGTCTTTTGTACCAGTTACCTTTAAAAGTGGTGTTGCTTCAGGCATAATAATAGTAGCTTTTATACTGAATTCTCTTGCACTATAACCAACTCCTTGGGCATGGTTTCCAGCACTTGCTGCTACTACACCTTTGCTTCGCTCAAAATCACTTAAAGATGCTATCTTATTGTAAGCACCACGAATTTTATAAGCTCCTGTTAGTTGTAGATTCTCTTTTTTAAGATAAACATTTGCTCCTACATTCTCACTTAAAAGTGGTGCATATACAAATGGTGTTTTATTTACTATTTTACTTACTCTTTTTTTTGCCTGTACTATTTCACTTAAAGCTATCATTTTAATCTTTCATGTTCTATTTTTGTGCATTTATTCTGAACAGCAATCATTCCATAATGGGTTGCTGTTTTAAATGCTTCATCATTTACAAGTCCAAGTTGAATCCAAAAGTATTTTACATCGCCTCTATTCTTTGCTATTTCAACCAACTCATCAGCAAAAGAAGCTTTTCTAAACATATTTACCATATCAACTTTTTCTTTTATATCTTCAAGGTTACGATACACTTTTTCGCCCAATATAAACTCTTCTTTTGGATAAACTGGGATTATTTTGTATCCTACATTTTGAAGATACTTTGCAACTCTATTACTCGGCTTTGATTCATCTGGTGATAGTCCGATGATAGCAATGCTTTTAGACTCTTTAAAAATTTGTTTTAATATATTGTCATCATTTGTGTTGACCATTGGCATTGAGCATTCCATATCATCTCCTTTAAATTTTAAATAGTATAACATACAGATACTTTTTTATACGTTAATGAATAATATCATATGAATTTTATTAAAATTAGATATAATTATTAATAAATTAAATAAGGTATGTTCATGCTTATGTTAAATAAAGTCAATATTAAGACTAAAGGATGGATGCTTATCATAGCAACATTTTTTGGTTTTTCACTCAATATAGGTTTAGTTGTATATGCTTTTAATGGTATTAATGAGAATCATAATAAAATTGAGATGGTATTAGAAAACAATATGAATCAAGAAGAGCTTAAAATAGAGCTACAAAATGTAAATGGAGAGTATAATTCATTTGTAACATTTTCAAGAATTATCCTTATAGGAGGTTCTCTACTTGGATTGGCTTTTTTTATTCTTTTTACTTTTATTTTAGTTAAAAGCATTACTGGTTCAGTTGATTCATTAGGGGAAGTATCTAAAGATTTGGCTAGTGGAAATGGTGATTTAACCAAGAGAATTCTCATAGATAGTAAAGATGAAATATCACAGCTCTCTAAAAATATAAATATTTTTATACAAAAGATACACGAAACAGTTAAAATAGCCAAGAGTAGTTCTAATGAAAACGAAAATATAGCACAAAATATTGCAAATACAACTAAAGAGATAGAAAAAATAACTACAGATGAGCTTGTTTTTGTTGGGGAAACAAAAGCCATGGGAGATTCTATGAAAACGGAACTTCAAAATGCAACACTAAGCACTAGTAAAACTAGTGATGACATAAAATTAGTATCAAATGAGTTAAACAAAACAATAGATGAAATAAAAATACTTGTTGGAAATATACATCAAGCAGCTCAGATAGAAGAAGCAACAGCTAGAAAACTTTCTGAACTCTCTAGTGAAACAGAACAAGTTAAAAGTGTGCTTGTTGTTATATCAGATATAGCTGATCAAACGAACTTACTAGCCTTAAATGCAGCTATAGAAGCAGCACGTGCTGGTGAGCATGGGCGTGGTTTTGCCGTTGTTGCTGATGAAGTAAGAAATTTAGCGGATAGAACACAAAAATCATTAAGTGAAATTAATATAACTATAAATATTATAGTTCAAAATGTGGCTGATGCGAGTGAGCAGATGAATCAAAACTATAAGTTTGTAGAACAATTAGTTTCAAGTTCAAGTAAAGTTCAAGAAGACATAGTTGCTACGAGTAGTATCATGCAAAGTGCTTCACAAACATCATTAGAAACCTCTAATATTACTTTTGCACTCACAGATGATACACAAAAAGTAATAGCAAAGATAGACACTATTTTAGAGTTTTCTAAACAAAACAATAAAAGTGCTGAAGCACTCAATGAAGCTTCTCAAGAGTTATCAAAACAAGCTGATATTACAAAATCTAAACTTGGCGAGTTTGAAGTATAACTCCTGATTCTATGTGATTAGTATGAGGGAACTGGTCAAAAATAGCAAAGTCTTTTATCTCAAATTTTTCTGTTAAAAACTCTAAATCCCTTTTTAGAGTTTCAGGATTACAAGATATATATATGATAGTATCAAAATCAGATATAAATTCCAAACTTTTTTTGTCTATCCCTGCTCTTGGAGGATCAACAAAAACATGAGAAAAGTCATAATCATCAAGATTAATATCCTTTAGTCTTACGAACTCACGCTCTTTTTTAAGAGCACTTGTTAACTCTTCTACACTCATTCTTAAAAACTCTATATTTTCTACTTTATTCATAGCACAACTATCTTTAGCTGATTTTATTGAAGACTTAGAAATTTCAGTTGCTAGGACTTTGTTAAATTGTTTTGAAAAAGGAATCGTAAAATTTCCATGACCACAGTAAAGTTCTAATAAGTCTTTTGCTTTGTTTACATGTAGAGTTGCCCACTCAATCATATGTTCATTTACGAAGCTATTTGGCTGAGAAAATCCACCTTCTATAATTTTGTACATGTAAGGAGTTTTGTTTACATGTAATTCATCTAAAACAAAATCATCGGAGATAACTCTTTTTACTTTTTTACTACGTCCAATAACTGCTATACCAAATTCATCTTCAAGTTTTTTTGCATGTATATCCCAACTCTCATCAATCTTTTTATGATAAAGCATTGAGACTAGAACCTTGGTAGATGAAGATAAAAATTCTATTGAAAAAAGTCTGTTTCTTAGCATTTCATCTTTTTTGATTAACTCTTTTAAAGGAGTCATCAAATTAGCTATTTTTTTAACAACCTTAGGACAAGACTCAATAAAAACTAATTTTTTCTTTTCTACTTGATTCATAGCATAGTGAATGTCATCACCATCATGCCAAATTCTAAACTCTGCTCTGTTTCTATAGTAAGAATCAGGTGAAATAAAAGTTTTAAAACTCTTTACATGTAGAGGTTCAAATAGCTCTTTTATATAGTTTTGTTTTTTCTTGATTTGTTCTTTATAACTAAGTTCATGTAACTTACAGCTACCACAGACTCCAAAATGTTTACATTCCATCTTTTTTCACTACATGTAGATACTCTACTACATGTCCTTTTCTTGATTTTTGGCTGACTCTATATCTGATATGGTCAAACTCTTTTACACTATATGAGCCATATTTACTCATAATTTTTTTGATTGCTATTTTATCTAAAATTCCATCATTTGAGTAGCTTAAAAAAATATATTTGAACTTTGCTTCTCCTATAAGAGCATCTAACGCCTCTTCTACCTTGGTTGTTCTACAATAATCTGATCTAATATAATCATCAAAACCACTTTTTCCTCTTGGTTTAAATAGCTCATTTTTTACAATAGTATTGAGTATATGATAATTTAAACCGTATTGTCTATGATTATACGGAGGGTCAAGATATAGTATATCTCCCTCAATAGTTTTTATAAGTTCATTTGCATTTTGATTATATACCTCATGTTGTTTATCACTTGGTTCAAATTCTTGAGCTATAAATTTCATTTTACTTTTTGCCATAAATTTTAATTTTTTTAAAAATGAACCATAAACCCCCGTAGTATTTGCAACCCTATCAGCAGAAAAAAGAAGTGAAGCTAAGCAGTAGTAGTATTCATCTTTATTTATCTTTTTACATGTAAAGCTTTTTTCTATAGCTTCACGTAAGCCATCTATCTTTTTCGCATTCTCTTTTGAAAAGTAATTACGTTTTAAGGCATAATTTTTATAGATGAAACCCTCTTTATGTTCATGTTCTAGTTTGTTTAAATCATAAACAGTAGAGTTTTTTATTTTATTATAAATAATAGCATAGGCGTAAGGTTCTATGTCATTTGCAATGACTTTTTTAACTTTTGTTTTAAAGTATGCTCCAACTGTGCCAGTTCCAGCAAACAAATCACAAAAGATTTTATTATCGAGTACACCAACCTCTTTTTTAACAGTAGTCTCAATAAAGTGTAAAAGATGTTTTTTTGAACCTATATAATTCATAATATTATTATGCCAAAATTTTTATATAAAAGTTTGATATTTACCATATGATTTTTATTTTTTTAGAATATATCCTAAATTAGGAATATTTTCTATATTTATTGACTGAAATTGACGTTTTATACGAAGTATAGCATTATGTAAAGTTCCTTTATTAATTGCTCTTCCATCGTAAACATAATCTTCAAATAGTTCATAAGAAACTAATTTATTTAAATTAAAGGATAAAATCCAAAATATTTTATTATTTTTGTATGAGAGATAAACCGCTTCTCCATCTTTGTAAATCATTTCACTTTGATAATCAATTAAAATTTCATCTGTTAATTGAAGTTTTTTATATTTAATACTTCCAGAATTTAATAATAGAGCAGTTTGTAATTCCTCGATATCTAGTGGTTTACGAAGAAAATTACAAGCACCTTCATTTATGCTATTTAAAATATTTTGGTCAGTATCATAAGAGGTCATTACAATAAAAAGTTGCTCAGGTTTGAGTTTTAAAATCTCTTTTATCATTTCAAAGCCATTTAAATTTGGCATATGAATATCGGTAATTATAATGTCAATTGGATGTTCTTTAAATAATTCTAATCCATCTAATCCATCTTTTGCATCAAAAAACGATTTACAATATGGTTTTAAACCTTGCTTAATAGCTGTTCTAGCTAATTTATCATCTTCTATTACTAATACTGAAATATTTTTTAATAAATTTAAAGTTTGCCTGTGCATAGTTATTCCTTTGTTTTTAATTCATTTAAAAATGATAAACGAAATATTGTAGGAGAAGAAGAACTGTGAAGAATTAAATCACCTAATAGTTTTTCTTCTGCTAATTTTTTAGCAAAATAAAGTCCGATTCCACTTCCTAACTTTTTTTTAGAAGCTTTCAAATTTTTAAAAAGGGTAATTATAACTTCAAGTGCTACTCCATCTGCTTTATCTATAACATCTATATAAGTATAATCATCTTTTACATCTACATTAATTAGTATTCTTTTATCAAAATTATCACTTATTTGTAAAGCTTCTTTTGCATTTTGTATAAGTACTAATAAAATCTGCTGTAAAAAGTTTTCAACTGAAATAACAGTATTCTTTTGGCTTAAATAATCTACTTCTATTATTATATTATTTTTAATTAAATCTATATGCATTACATGTAAAACACCATTTATGGCTTCTTCTAAAGAAAATTTTGTAACTGATTCATTGCATCTATAAAAATTTCTAAACATTTTAATTGTATTTGACATTAATTTTGTAGCTTCTTTACACATAATTAAATTTTCACTTAATATATTTTTATCAAGTTTTTTTTGTTTTTGAAGTAGAAGTGTATTGCTTAATAATAGACTTAAAGAGTTAATGGGTTGACATAATTGATGATTAATACCAGAGATAAGCTCTCCAATTTCACACATTTTTGAACGATGAGCAAGTATGTATCCATATTCGTCCTTTTTTTTCTCAACTTTTCTTTGTATAAAAATATGAGCACTATTTATAATTAAAATTATAATAATTAATAAAATAAAAAGCAAAAAACTATTTGCTGTAAAACGTTCTAAAGCTTTTTTGTTAATTGTACTTTGTTTTACCCCTACTCCAATATACCAATCAAAGTGTTTAAGTTTTCGAATTGTAATAAAATCATTATTTATTTCAATTTGTTCTGGTTTATGACAACTTATATTAATACTTTTATTTTTAAATGCTTTTTGTAAAAGATATTTTTTCTCATTATCTATTTTAGTTAGAATTTTACTATTTTTATCAATTATAAAAAAATATGCATTATCTGGAAAATGCATATTTTTTAGTTTTTGAAGAATATCATCAATTTTTATAACTCCACACAAAATTCCTTTAAATTCATTTTTTCGTTTTATAGGTGTGCAAATATTAATTGTTTCTTGAAGCAATACTCCATGATAATTCATAACTGTCATTGTTGTTTTCATATTTTTTTTTGTATTAAAAAACCAAGGACGATCAAACACTTCTTTATTATTTATTTCTTCGGATAAAGGTAATTTATGTCTAAAATCAAAAATCATGGTAGAGTTAACATAAAAAAATACATCGTAAATATAAGCTTGAACAGTATCGAAATATAATTTATTATTTAAAAAAATATCAAGATAATCTTTAAGTATTTTTTCATTTCCAAGTAAAGCTTCCTTTGGTAAATGTTTTTCATTACTCTCAAGGTTATTAATTCTATTTTCAATCCAAGATAGTATAGAGTAATCAATATCTTTTGAAATCGCTATTCTGTTTTTTACTGAAAGAGTTTTTAACTCTTTTTGCACCAAATAAAAGTTAAATAGCATGATTACAAAAAAAAGAAAAATCAATAATCCAATAACTTGATGAATTTTATAATTTTCAAGATTATAAATAAATTTTTTAATCATATTTCAATACTCTATAAAGTTAAATATTGTTTTGTAAATTATTAAAATTCACTTTATTTTTTATACCCTGTTTTATCCCACCAGATAAATTGATAACATTGATAAATCCTTTAGAGTTTAAAAATCTTGAAACTCTATTAGATCTGTTCCCTGAACGACAAAGAATTGCAAATGTATCTTTTTTTGTTACTATCTTTTCTAGTTTTTGCATGAACTCTTTTTCATTAAAACTTTTATTTTCTTTATAAAAAGTAATTAAATAACTATTTGGCAATACTCCTGTCTCCCGCCATTCTCTTTTAGTACGTATATCTATAATAGGAATATTTTGTTTTAAAAAAGTTTTGCTAAGTATTTTATTTTTGATTTTTACATGTTCGTTATTAAAAAAGCGTATAACAATTATTAAACTCATTAAAATAATTAATATAATAGTGAATTTTTTCATTGTTTTCCCCTTTAATCAAGTATCTTTATATATTAACTAAAGTATATAATAAAAATCTAACATCTAACTTAAAAAATACTTAAAAACTATTAATTCTAATATATCAAAGAAAATATTTATATATTTTCTTTGATAAAATATTTTTATAAAACTTACACTTTAAACTGTCCTAGTTCAGTATCAAGTTGAATAGTCATAGAAGATAAGTGTTCACTTGCACTTGCTACTTCTTCTATGCTTCTCATATTTGCACTAGAAATAGCATTCACCTCTTCAATTTTATTTATAATATTATTTATAGATTCATTTACATGTAAAGTCTCTTGGATACTTTTATGATTACTTTGAATATTTTCTTCCAAAATTTTAGCATTATCAATTATTATGAACTCTAGATTAGAAGATATCTCTGAGAGTTTTATGATATCTTGCGAGTTATCATTCATTTCTTGACTTGCTTCTAATATAGATTGCACTACTATATTTATAGTTGTGTTTATTTCTGTTAAAGAACTTTGTGTTCTCTCTGCTAGTTTTCGAACTTCATCAGCAACAACAGCAAAACCTTTACCATGTTCTCCCGCTCTAGCAGCTTCTATGGCAGCATTTAATGCTAAAAGATTAGTTTGATCTGCAATATCAGCTATAACAGTCAATACATTTTTTACTTCTTCTGTATTTTGAGAAGTAACTTGAAGTTTACTTGCTAATTCTACCTCTTTTTGTGAACTATGCTGAAGTTCTATGTTTAAAGTATTCATCTCTTTTTGTATATTTTGAAAATTATTATTAGCAAGATCTAACTGTTCACTATTTTGTTTAACTCTTTCTACCGAAGTTAAAATTTTCTTTACTACTATATTACCAGCTTGTGCACTTGTTGAGACGACTTTACTCTCTTCTTCTGAGCGCTTTCCTACTGATAATGATGTTATTGAAAGTTCATGTGATATAGAAGCATTTTCACTGCTTGTTTCTTTTGCTCTAACAATTACATCTTGTATTCTTTCTATAAAAATATTTACAGAATTTGCAATATCAGCTAATTCATCTTTTCCTTTTACATCTAAACGTTGTGTTAAATCACCTTCTCCAGAAGAAAGATTTTTCACCATTCTTTGCAAAGAATCTAGTGGTTTAAACTGGCGTTTTAATAATGCAAAAATTCCTAATGTTCCTATGATCAAAAAAGTTAAACTTATTAATAATAATTTAGTAGTTTGATTGTATAAATTTTCAAAGGCTACATCTTTATCAATACTTACCATAACTTTCCAATCAGTTAATTCAATAGTATCAAATACCATTATTTTTTCTTTTTCATCTACTGAATACTCTAACCAGCCTGATTTTTCTTTAGACATTTTTTCTTCTATCCAATCAAATTCTGGTATAAAAGTACTTATTTTTTTTCCTATTAACTCTTTTTCATCAGAAAAAATAATTTCCATATTTTTGTTAATTAAGGTTGCAAATCCACCTTTAAATTTTGTTTGGGAAACTCTATTTTGTACTGTTTTTAAACTTATAATAAAGGCACTTAAACTATCTCTTTCAATAGGAGCACTCATTACTAAAATCAAATCTCCACTATCTGGGCTTAAAAAAGGATTTGGCATACTGAATTTAAAGTTATTTGATTTTGCTGTTTGATATACCATACGGTTTTTAAATACTTCAGCACTTATGCGATTTTGAGTAGAAGAAAAAGGAATATCATATAGTGGTTTATCAGAAAGATAAGTAATAGCTCCTCTTACATTTGCACTCTGCATTCCTTGATACATAATTTTATGTATATTCTCATCACTTTTATTTTCAAGTTTTTTTATATTTTTAGACATAACTTCAAGAATAATTTTTTTATTTAATAACCATTCTTCAATAGAATGAGTTAAGTTTCCTACCTTGCCTTTTAACTTATTATGTATTTCTAACGTAGTAACTTCTTGTATCATTAAATAATTAATGCTTAAAAATACTCCAAAGCCAATTATCATACCTCCCATAATTAGAAGTAGAATTTTTTTTTGAATACTCACCTATTATCCTTTATTTGAAGAATAAAATCTCTAATAATCCAAGATACAAACATAGCACCTAAGAAACAAAAACAGACAATAAACGCAAATAAACAAGCCTGTGCCATATTTACCAACTGCGCAGAAGGAATTAGATACCAACCATCAGCGTAAAAATCTACTAACCATTGTTGTAAACCACTAAGCTCAATACCTTCAGGGGGAATGGCACTATCAAAACCACAATCCCCTGTTGGATTAAACCAATTAGGAAACCATTTATCTAGTGCTAAACCTAAAGGAAAACTAGGTTCTGCAGAACATCCTTGCACACCAAATGGATCATCTCCATGAGCGGCATGATGGATAATATTTAGTTTTATTGAATACATAATTCCTTGAATAATTCCCCAAAATGCTAAAATATAACCAATAATTTTTAAGATTAATATTTTAGGGTTTACAGCTGCTATCGCACCACCAAATACCATGCAAAAGAAAGCAAATCTTATATATACACATTGCTCGCATGGAGCCATATATATATAGTTTTGAAAAAGACTATGTGCAACAACAATCAAACTTAAAGAAGCCGTTGCCATTAACAACCACAAAAACCTATTATCTTGCCATTTTGCAACTGTTTGAATTGGAGATGCTTTTAAAGCATCCCAATATTGTTTTATATTAAACATCAAATATTTCTCACTTAACTAGTAGATATTTTATAAGGCTAATCATGTAATTACGGTCTTTAATCTTCTGAGTCATAAGAAGATATTTACCATTAACTACAAATCCAGGAATTCCTTGTATTTTTGCTACAGGGTAAGCAGCATCCCACCTTTTCAAAAGCTTTTGAGCACCAGAAGCTGCAAGTTCTTTTATAAAACCTGCTTTATCTAAACCCAAAAGTTTAAAACCTGCCTTATAGTAAGAATCTTCACCATTAGCCCAACGTAACTTCTTATTATGATATGCTTTGTAGTAGGTAAACTTCATTTTCTTTAAAAAGCCTTTTTTGTCAAGAGGACTTTTAATACCAGATGCAATATCACGAGCACGTGCAACTGCCATTAAGTTTGAACCTTGCTGTCCATATTTTCCTTTAGTTTTTAAGTGCCACACTTCAAAGTTAACATCAGGAATAGAAGAAATTACTTTTTGTGTTACTGCTTTATCATATTTATAACAAAAAGGGCAGGTAAAACTCCATACTTTTACAATCGTTCCTTTTTCAACTGACAAAGGAGTTTCAAGAGTCTTATAATTGACCCCTTCCTTAAAATCTCCTCCAAATAGTGCTACGGCACTTATACATAATGCTGTTATTGCTTTTTTTATTAACATCTTATTCCTTTTTATTAGTATTTAAATATTTCTGGATCTATAACTAATGTTCTATAAGTGATACCAGCTTTGTCAAGTGTCACAACATCCATTTCAAACTTAATTTCATTTGTTTTAGGATCTATTTCTAATACGACAGCTTTAGTATTCTTTGGTGTTAGTAAATTAACATTTGCACTAGTTGTATGGTATGTTTTTTTCTTTGCGTCATATTCAACATTACTTGTTACTGCACTATACCAATCAAACCCTCTTTGCTTACCAAATTCCCATGTTTGTTTAATAGTCATATTTTTTTCATCAATCACATACTCAACAGCACGAGAATATTTATCTGATTTCATTGCAGGCTGTTCCATGCCACGTCCATCACCATTGTCAAAGACACTAAGTGTTTTTATATAACCAGTATTAGTACCACGTTTACTTAACCATGCCGTATGCTGTGTCCATGTCCAATCGAATCCACCTTTTTCATTTATATAGCCAGGGCATGTATTTCCGTTATCTTCACAAATAATTGATTTACCATTGGAGTCAATTGGTTTAAGGATTTTTGCTTTAAACTCTTTTGACCATCCCTCGGCACTTGCCATAATCCATTTGATTTTTTTGTCACGAGTAATCTTAACTATACCTTGATGACGTAAAGAAAGTATGATAGAATCATCTTGTTTATCATATTCCATACTATTAACATGTGCCCAGTTACGTCCAGCCCCTGTTGAGGTAATATCACCATAAGGGAGATCATCTTTAACTTCAATTTCGTGAGCATTCATGTCTACATTTAGACATACAGCTCGTGCATCAAGTGCCATAATTAAATTTTTACGCATTTGATTCTTTCCAAAAATTTTAGGTAGAGACCACTCTTCAACAACTTTACCTGTTTCATCTACTTCAATAATATGATCACGAACTGTATTAACTGTTTTACCATTAGGAAGTTTATAGTGATATTTAGCAACACGTAAAAGCATATGTCCATTATCCATGGTAAGAGTCTCGTGACTTGAATCAATATAACCAAATGGCAATTTTCTTTCAAAAACTTTTTTACCCATCAAATCATAACGGAAATATTTTTGTGCTTGTGTAAAAGCAATATCACCATTATCTAACTGATGAATCCCCATTACCATACCACCTTTGTCAACATTTCTTTCAGTACGATCATAAAATTGTTTGTAATCTAAGTACCAACGAATTTCACCTTTTGTATCAACAATAAAATTTTCAGTATAATCATTCCATTGAGCGGCACCTGAACCTCCTAACCATTGAAGAGGACGATGGACTGATTCAAGAGTATGGTTAATGAAATAAAGACGATTTTCAAATCCTTTAGCTACTTTTTTTACTACACGATTAGGAAAACTACCAAATCTACCATCTCTAACTACACCAGCAATAGGTGCTGTTTGAATTTTATAAATCTCTTTTTGTTTTTTCCCCATGTATAAATAAGTAACTTCTACTTTATTAGTATAATCAGAATATAACCCAAATACTGGGATACCATCATGGTTTAATAATGCACCACGAGATACACTGTAACTAACATCAACTCCACCTTTCTTAGCAATAACACGAACATGTATTTTTTCAATATTTTTTCCAGCTCTATTGATAATTGCAGTCAGTGGTGCTACATTGTAAGGATTAATATAAACTGTGCCTAAATTTCCTTGACTAAAATCCTTTATATCTAATACTGCACTATTCACTTGTATTGGTGCAATAAAAGAAACTCCTGTTGTAACTATAGCAGCCAAAGCTATAGATGAAACTACTTGAGATATTTTCATGTTTTTTCCTTATCCTTTAATTAATTTTGAATACTAATTGGAAGTATAAAGAATTAAAATAATAAATATCTCTCATAAAACTTAATAATAGTTTAAATAAATAAAATATTTTTCAAATTAGCACGATTTATTCATATAATTTATTCATTATGAGTAAAATTAATAATAAAATAATAAAATAATGCTAAAAACATAAAAAGACTTAGTATGTGCTCACTTATGTGATATAATTTTATATAATTATTAAACAAAAAGGATAATATTATGAAGATTTCAACTAGGGTTATTATATCTACAACTATAGCACTCTTTTTAATTGGAATAGCTTTAATAGGCTTAGCCTATGATGTTTTAAATAAAGAGGCTTCCTTTTTCATAAAACAAGCAGAAAAAAGTGCATATGATGCTCGAAAAAAAGAACTAAAAAATGAGGTGAGTATTTTTAAAGGATTATTTCAAGCAACTTATGAGCGAATGAAAAAAGACAATGCAAGTGACGATGAAATAAAAAAAGCACTTAAAGATAGCATTAAAAATGTACGTTTTTTTGAAGATAAAAGTGGTTATTTATTTATTTATACTTACGATGGAGTCAACGTGGCATTACCAACTAAACCTTCACTTGAGGGTAAAAACCTAAATAATTTAAAAGATAAAAATGGCGTATTTTTAGTTCAAGAGCTTATAAAAACTGCTAAAAATGGTGGTGGAATTGTGGAATATTTGTGGCCAAAAGGTAGTAATAATAATCATGAACCCAAAATTGCCTATGGTATTAATTTTGAACCATACCAATGGATGATGGGGACTGGTGTATATGTAGACAATGTAAAAAAAGAACTGATTATAATAAAAAAACAAAGCGATAAAGAGATTTCGGAACATATTGTATTTTTCATATTAATATCTTTAGGAATTATTCTAATAAGTTTAATACTTATATATATTAGTATTAAAAAAAGTGTAACTAATCCTCTTGAAATGTTAATAAAAAGGACTGAAGACCTCTCTCAAGGAGATGGTGACTTAACAAAACAATTGGAGGTAAGAGGAAAAGATGAAATTGCAAAAGCTAGTCAAGGAATAAATATTTTTATAAAAAAAGTACGTATTTTAATTGCAGATGCAAAAAATCTCTCAAATGAAAACTCTTCAATATCTCATGAACTTTCTACTACTGCTTTAGAAGTTGGAAGATTAGTTGAAAACTCTACTGATATTGTTAATAAAACAACTGAACAAGCCAATAGTATGAGAGAAGGAATAGGTATAAATGTTAAAGAGGCAAAATCTTCTAAAAACGAATTAGAAGAAGCAAACACTTTCTTAAATGAAGCAAATGAAGCAATTCTCAATCTTACTGATGATATTAAAGAAAGTGCAGCCATAGAGATAGAATTAGCGCATAAAATTCAGCAGCTAAGTCAAGATACTGAGCAAGTTAAAGATGTACTCCAAGTTATAGGTGACATTGCAGACCAAACCAATCTTTTAGCTCTTAATGCAGCTATTGAAGCTGCTAGAGCAGGTGAGCATGGACGTGGGTTTGCTGTTGTTGCTGATGAAGTTCGTCAATTAGCAGAACGTACACAAAAATCTCTTATTGAGATTAATTCAACAATTAGTGTTATAGTTCAGTCTATTATGGATTCCAGTGAACAGATGGGTACTAACTCCAAAAAAGTAGAAGAGTTAAGTTATACAGCAACTGGAGTGGAAAATAAGATCAAAGAGTTATCTGTTGTTATGAATAGGGCAACTGGCATGGCTGATCAAACCGTAATCAGTTACATACAAACTGGTGATGAGATAGGAATTATGATTGAAGGTGTAAGTGAAATGAATGACATATCTACGCAAAATGCACGTAGCGTAGAAGAGATTGCAAGTGCAGCTGAACATATGAACAAAATGACTGAATCACTCAACAATAAACTTAGTGGCTTTAGAACTTAGTATATTTTTTAAGTGCCAAGAAGTTTGTTGTTTGGCACTTTGATTATCAATTGTATTAACTTTGTTTAGATAAAATGCTACACAAAGGATGTAAAAATGATGATTTATGATTTTACAGTTAAAAGTATAGATGGAAAAGATATTTCTATGAATATATATAAAAACAAAGTACTTTTGATAGTAAATGTAGCAAGTACATGTGGCATGACACCTCAATATACTGGTTTTCAGAATCTATATAAAGAGTTTAAAGAAGATGGGTTAAGAATACTAGCTTTTCCAACTAATGAATTTAACCAACAAGAAAAAGGTACAAATAAAGATATAAAAGAGTTTTGCCAAAATAACTATAAAGTAAGCTTTGATATGTTTGCTAAAACAACAGTTAATGGACCAGATGCAAATCCACTTTATAAGTACTTAAAAGGTAAAAAAAGAGGCTTCTTAGGAACTGAGGGTATTAAGTGGAACTTTACAAAATTTTTAGTTGACCAAAATGGTAATATAATCAAGCGTTATGCACCAGCGACTACCCCTGAATCTATCAAACAAGATATAGAAGAGTTGTTAAAAAAATAAATGAAAAAATTTAAACCTGCTTTTGGATTAAAAAATAGACATTTCCAAACGCTTTACCCTGCACTCTTTAGAAAACAGATTCAACTTCAAACTCACAATGAAATTTTTGAGTTAGCAGATGGGGATTTTGTAGAGTGTTTTTGGTGTGAAAAACCACCAACTGATTCTAGAAGTATTGTTGTACTTTTTCATGGACTTGAAGGATCATATAAATCTTCATATGTTCAAGGTATTATGAACTCTTTAAAAAAAGCAGGCATTAGTTCTGTATTGATGCACTTTAGAGGTTGTTCTGAAAAAAACAATAGACTACCACGTGCCTATCATAGTGGTGATACAGCTGATGCAAAAGCATGGATAGAAAGTTTAGCAAAGCGTTATCCAAAAAACCAACTTCATGCAGTGGGTTACTCCTTAGGTGGCAATATGCTTTTAAAACTTTTAGGAGAGTGGGGAGATAAATCTCCATTAATTTCTGCTATATCAATTTGTGCTCCAATGCAACTAGATATTAGTGCAAACACTATAAATAAAGGTTGTGCTAAAATTTATCAAAAACATTTACTAGATCACTTAAAAGCTTCTTTACATGAAAAGTATAAATATCATCCAATGCAAAGTTTAATTAATCTTGAAAAAAGAGATATAAATAACATAAAAACACTTTGGGCTTTTGATGATGCTTATACAGCTAAAATTCATGGTTTTGGTACAGCAAAAGAGTATTACAGACTCTCTTCAGCAAAACAGTATCTTATAAAGATAAAGACACCTACTCTCATAATTCATGCTAAGGATGATCCGTTTATGACAGAAGAAATTTTACCTTCTAAAAACGAGCTTTCTAGCGATATAAACTTAGAAGTACACGAACATGGTGGACATGTTGGATTTATAAGTGGCACGATATTTAAACCTAAATACTGGTTAGAGCAGAGGATTATTGACTATATTTCTTCTAAAATTAACCCAAAATCTTAGCTAAATTTACTACTTTGCCAAATACTAAAACAGCAGGACTAAGCATATCTAAAGAGTCTACATGTAAAGACTCTAAAGTAGTGATTTTTACTTTTTGATTGACTCTTGATGCATTTGAGATTATGGCTACTTCTGTATCTTTACAAACTCCAATTTTTAAAGCTTCTTCTTGAATATGTTTACATAGACTAAGTCCCATAAGAACCACAGTGGTATGGTTTTTTATTTCCAAAAGATGAATCCAATCAAGATTTATAAGAGAGCCTTTTAAATGAGCTGATACAACTGAAAAGTTAGTCGCATAATCTCTTGCAGTTACTGGTATGCCTGCCATTGCAACTCCTGCTATACTTGAAGACAGACCATTTATGACTTCCACTCTATAACCAGCTTCTATAAGTTCTCTAGCCTCTTCTGCCCCACGACCAAAAATATAAGGATCACCACTTTTTAGCCTAGCTACTTTTAATCCTTCTTTTGCATATGATAGAATTAACTTATTTATCTCTTCTTGAGTTTTTGAATGGGCACCTTTTTTTTTACCAACAAAAATTTTCTTTACATGTAAAGGTAAAAGTTCAAGTATCTCATCAGTAATAAGATGATCATACAAGGCAATATCAACTATTTGCATTGTTTTATATGCTTTTATAGTCAAAAGTTCTGCATCACCTAAACCACAGCCAATAAGATAGACAGATTTAAAATACTTCTTACACTCTTTTTTTGCTTTAATTTTATCGATAATTCCAATAGCTCTTTGTTTTGCTTGAATTTGACAAAAATCATCTATATCTTTTGGAATAATTTTTTTTATCTCTTCTCTTACTACTTGTGTTGCAGTGGGAGATGAACCATCACTTGAAATTGCAATTTTTAACTTTCCATAATTAAGAAGAGAGCTAAAGTAAAAATCACATAACTCTGGTTTATCCACTACATTTAATAAAAACTTTTTATTTTTTAAAAGCAACTCAGCTACATTGTTATTTCCCGTAGCATCAATAACAAATCCAAAACCATAAGTATATGAAAGTTCAAATTTTTGTATAGATTTCTTTACATGTAAAGAGTCAAATTCAGCTATATAATCTTCTGATATAATTTCAAAATCTATGTTGTTATTATGAAGAACAGTTGCTTTTTGAAAAGAAACTGTACCTCCTCCTATAAGAAGTATTTTTGGGTTTCTTAGTAAAATTGGTAATGATTTCATTTATATCTAAACGACATTATTGCCCTTCCTCTTGCATTCAAAATTACACTGCATATTTTTAAACTTAATAGTGACGTATTCTATTTTAAATGCCACTTAAAATTTAAATTCTTTATATGATAAGAGATATAAAAAAGATTTTAAAATTATAATGTTATAATGTTGTAATCGAATATAACAAGGACAAAAAGCAATGAATACTGATGAATTTGACATAATTATTATCGGTGGTGGAGCTACTGGAAGCGGTATTGCTCTTGATGCAAGTTATAGAGGTTTCAAAACTCTGCTTTTAGAAAAAAATGATTTTTCAGAAGGTACTAGTTCACGAAGTACAAAGCTGGTTCATGGTGGTGTCAGATATCTTGAAGCTGCTGTTAAAAAATTGGATATTAATCAATTTAATTTAGTTAAAGAAGGATTAAAAGAGAGGGCAAGACTTTTAAAAAATGCCCCTCATCTATGCTCTCGTCTTACATTAGTTACACCAGTATATAGGTTATGGGAATTACCTTATATGTTTGCAGGTCTTAGTATGTATGATTTAATTTCTGGAAAAAGAGGTTTAGGAAGAAGTTCTATTGTCTCAAAAAAGAAGATGATAAGTAATTTTCCTAGTATCAAGAAAAAAGGACTTGTTGGTGGAGTAAAGTACTATGATGGCAGTTTTAACGATGCCAGACTTAATATATCTTTATTGCAATCTGCTAAAAAATACAATTGTGATTGTAGAAATTATCATGAAGTAAATGGCTTTTTATATAAAGATAAAAAGATTTCAGGCTTAAGAGTTAAAGATACTATCAATAACAAAGAGTTTGATGTTCATTCCCCTATAATCATCAATGCTACGGGAGCTTTTTCTGATAACATTAGACTCTTAGATGATAAAAATGCAAAAAAACTGCTTAATATAAGTTCTGGGATACATATTGTTTTAGATAAAAAGTATTTGCCTTCAAAAGAAGGTTTGATGATTCCAAAAACACAAGATGGTAGGGTTTTATTTATACTTCCTTGGATGGGAAAATGCTTGGTAGGGACAACTGATGAATCATCAAAATTGAGTGAACATCCTAAAGTAGAGAATAAAGATATTGATTATTTGCTAAAGCATTTAGAGATATATTTTGATTTAAAAATAGATAAAAAAGAGATACTCTCATCTTGGTCAGGGATTAGACCACTAGTTTCTCCTGAAAAAAATAAATCAACTTCAAGTATAGTTAGAGAACATATCATAAAAAAATCAAACTCAGGATTAGTAAGTATCATTGGAGGGAAATGGACAACTTACAGAAAAATGGCGGAAGAAGTTGTTGATTATGTTATTTGCGAATATGGTTTAAAAAACAAAAAATGTAAAACAAAAAAGTTAAAACTAGTAGGAAGCGAAAATTTCACAAAAGAGCTTAAGGTAGGCTCTTTAGATGAAAAAACTTCTAAACATCTTATTCATATGTATGGTGATAAAGCAAATGAAGTTTTTAAATGCATTTCAAAAGTAGAAAAACTACATCCTAATTACTCCTATATAAATGCCGAAGTTATATACTGCATAAAAGAAGAGTTTGTTAAAAAACCTATTGATTTTTTAGTTAGAAGATCCAATATAGCTTTAATAGATATACAAGGAGCTAAAGAGATGTTGGACAAAGTATTGGTTTTAATGCAAAATGAACTAAATTGGGATGATGAAAAAGTTCAAAATGAGAAAATAGCTACTTTAAAAATATTGAATAACGCTCTATAGTTTAAGAACAGTTGTTTATAACAACTGTTCTCTTATGAGATTCTCTACATATTTAAAAATCTTGGTTGCTGGAACTTTTTCTCCAGTTTTTTCTCCGAATTTACTTCTTTTTTCACCTTGTAAAGTTCCTCCTAAATAGACTTCATAGCCTTCTACTCTACCTTCATCTGTTTTTATTTTTGTTCCAATTAGCCCAATATCTACTATATGAGGATGTGAACAACCATTTGGACAACCAGAAACGGCTATGGAAATAGGCTTATCAAAATCAGGAAATTTATTCTCAAGATGAGATATAAGAGAATTTGTAAAGTTCTTTGTTTCTGTTATGGCAAACTTACAAAAGCCTAGTCCTGTGCAGCTTTGAGTTCTAGCCTCAAAACGTGATGGGTTTGGAGTAAATCCAATCTCTTTTAACTCTGTTAAAAATTCATCGAGTGTGGTATTTTTAACACCATAAACTACAAAATTTTGAGTAGTGGTTAGAGCTATTCCACCTGCATTGTACTTATTTATCAAATTTGAAAGTTCTTTAAACTGTTCACCTGCAACTCTTCCTCTATTTGTTGCACAGCCAATGTAACTTTCACCTTGTACGATTGATTCATGTATTCCAAAATGTTCTCTTTGAGCATAAGAAATAATTTTTGGCTCTTTTAATCCCTCAAGTAGGCTAAAATCAAGCTTTTTTTCTAGCTCATTTACAAACTTTTCTATTCCCCACTCTTCAAGCAAGTGTCTTACTCTTGCTTTGCTTCTATTTTGTCTATTACCAAAATCTCTAAAAAGCTCAGCGCAAACAACAGCTACTTCTTTAACTTGGTTAGGTTTTATGTACCTTTTTGCACGAGTTGCTATGCGTTTTGATTTTGCCAATCCACCACCTATGGTCAAGTCAAATAGAACTTCACCATCTTGTTTAAATGCTGTAAAAGCAACATCTTGAATTTCATGCCCCATACAGTGGCACTTACAGCCACTGATACCTAGTTTATATTTTCTTGGAAGATTTGAAAAATCTTCACTATGCTCATCAAAAAACTTATCTATGTCTTTTACAATAGGATTAACATCATATATATCGTCTTTGTCTATTCCACTTACAGGACAGTTTACTATGGGTCTTGGTCCATCTCCTGAAGCTAGTCTAGAAGTCAAAGCTGTATTTTCAAAAGCTTTAAAAATTGCAGGTAAATCTTTTATTTGAATATAGTGAAACTGTATATTTTGTCTTGTTGTAAAATCAATATAACCCTGAGCATATTTCAAAGCAATATCACTCATGATTTCTAAAGCTTTTTTATCCATGCGACCATCTACAAGTTTGATGCGTTTCATATAGTAAGCTTTATCTTCACTTTTATCTTTATTGGCATGAGGATACATACCATACCATTTCAAAAGAGCTATATGCTCTTCATCTATGACTATTCCACCATTTGCTTCACGGTAAATATCTTTAATCATCTCTAATGGTGGACGCTCAGCTTTTAAAATCTCTACTTTTGACAACATTTTTTAATCCTATATTATAAAATCATCTATTTTAGATATATCTTTTGTGCCCCAATGAGGAAAATGTTTTCTCACAAGTGCGTTAAACTCTACTTCAAAATCACTATGTTTTAAAGTACTCTTTTTGCCTTTTGTCTTCTGTTTTATCATTCCTGCACCAACAGTTTTATTGCTATATTTTTCTATAATTATAAATCTTCCTGTTTGCCTATTAATATCATAACTATCATATACAACTCTCTTTGAAAGTACTAGTTTAGCATAACCTATATCATTTAATTCTAGTTTATCTACACTAATATGTTCTAAAGTATTTACATCTTTTTTATAATGAATATCTTCAAAAAAACCACTTATGGTATTTGTTCCCTTTTTTATCTCATAGGTATTACCTAAAACAAGAGGTTTCTCATCCATCCACACTACATGTACATCAAATTCATCTGCGATGTCAGGTACATTATCGGCTTTTACTATTACATCTCCCCTACTAATATCTATCTCATCATTTAGAGTTATAGTTACAGCCATAGGAGCATATGCCTCATCTAAATCACCATCATAAGTGACTATTGACTTTATAGTTGATTTTTTATTTGAAGGAAGTGCTACTACTTTATCTCCAATTTTGATAATACCACTTGCTATAGTTCCACTAAATCCTCTAAAATCAAGATTTGGACGATTTACATATTGAACTGGGAATCTAAAATCATCTAAATTTATGTCATTTGCTATTTCTATGTGTTCAAGAATATGAAGAAGTGGTTCACCTTTATACCAAGGAGTTTTTTTACTTTTATTTACAATATTGTCACCATCAAGTGCACTCATAGGAATAAAAATAGGACTATTGATACCAACTTCTTTTGCAAAGTGTATATAATCTTCTTTAATTTTTTTATATACCTCTTCGTTAAAATCAAGTAAATCCATTTTATTAATTGCTACGACTATATGTTTAATACCCAAAAGAGAAGTTATGTAACTATGTCTTTTTGTTTGAGTCTGTATGCCATAACGAGCATCTATTAAAATAATGGCTGCATCTGCTGAGCTAGCTCCTGTTGCCATATTTCTAGTGTATTGTTCATGACCAGGAGTATCTGCAATGATGAACTTTCTTTTTTCAGTTGTGAAGTATCGGTAAGCCACATCAATGGTGATTCCTTGTTCTCTCTCACTTGCAAGTCCATCAACCAAAAGAGCTAAGTCTACCTTCTCACCAGTAGTTCCAACTTTTTTACTATCTTTTGTAATAGCTGAGAGTTGGTCTTCAAAAATCATTTTTGAATCATAAAGAAGTCGACCTATGAGTGTACTTTTGCCATCGTCAACACTACCACAAGTAATAAATCTCAAAAGTTCTTTGTTTTCATGTATTTTTAAATATTCTTCAATATTTGTACTTAGTAAATCACTCATTAAAAATATCCTTCCATTTTCTTTTTTTCCATTGAACTAGAACCATCAGAGTCTATAACTCGCCCTTGTCTCTCACTTGTTTTAGTAAGTAACATCTCTTGAATTATTTCTGGTAATGTAGAGGCGGTAGAATCAACTGCACCAGTAAGTGGATAACAACCTAGTGTTCTAAATCTAACACTTTCATATTTTATCTCTTCGCCCTCTTCTATTGGCATTCTGTCATCGTCAACCATGATTTTGACACCATTTTTTACAACTACTGGGCGTTTTTTTGCAAAATAAAGAGGTACAATAGGAATACCTTCAAGGTAAATATATTGCCAAATATCGAGTTCAGTCCAATTTGAAAGTGGAAATACTCTAATGCTTTCACCTTCATTAACCTTAGCGTTATACAAGTTCCAAAGCTCAGGACGTTGCTCTTTTGGATTCCATCTATGAAATTTGTCACGAAAAGAGTAAATTCTCTCTTTTGCACGACTTTTCTCTTCATCACGCCTAGCTCCACCAAAAACTGCGTCAAATTTGTACTTATTTAGTGCTTGTTTTAGACCTTCCGTTTTCATTATGTCAGTATGAACTTTGCTTCCATGAGTAAAAGGTCCTACATTTTGCTCTAAACCATCAGGGTTTACATGTACAAGCAAGTCTAAACCTAACTCTTTTACTCGCTTATCACGAAACTCTATCATCTCTTTAAATTTCCATGTAGTGTCTACATGTAAAAGAGGAAATGGTAGTTTCGATGGGTAAAATGCTTTGATAGCCAAATGCAACATTACCGCACTATCTTTTCCTACGCTATAAAGCATAGCTGGGTTATCAAATTCGCTTATGACTTCTCTCATAATATGTATTGATTCAGCTTCAAGCTGACGTAAATGTGTCAAATTTCTTTTGTTTTTCATTTTGTCTCCATATTGTTTTCGGGGACAGGCATCTTTTACTTTGTAAAAGCAACCTGTCCCGCTCATTCCATATTTAGTTGTGTAAACCACACTCTTTGTGTTCTGGGTTTTCCCACCACCATCTTCCACTTCTTATATCTTCACCATTTTTAATGGCTCGACTACATGGCTCACAGCCAATACTTGGGTAACCTTCATCGTGAAGTTTGTTGTACGGAACGTTGTTGAACTTTATGTGTGCCCAAACGTCTTCCTCACTCCAATCTATGAGAGGGTTGAGTTTTAACAATCCGTTACCTTCATCCCACTCAATAAGCTCCATCTTATCTCTTGTTACAGATTGGTCACGTCTTAGTCCTGTTATCCAAATATCAATCCCTTTTAATGCTCGTTTTAGTGGCTCAATTTTTCGAATAAAACAACACTCTTTTCTCTCATCTATGGAGTTGTAAAAACTAAACATACCTTTTTCATTTACTAAAGCTTCTACTGCTTTTGTTTGAGGAAAATAAACTTTTATTTTTTGCTTGTATTTGTTATTTGTCTTCTCAATCAATTCATAAGTCTGTTTTGGTAACCTTCCCGTGTCAAGAGTAAATATTTTTGCATCTTCTTTGATACCATAAAGCATATCTGCTAAAACTTGATCTTCTATGCTAAGACTTGAAGCTAAAGCAATGTTTACATGTAACTCATTTAAAAAGTACTCTAAAACATCTTTTGTACTTTTGTCTTTTAACTCTAGCTTAATTTTTTCTATATTCATATCTGATACTCCGGTTGTTTCTCTCTTCCAAAACTAATTTTATTCCAAGCTCTTTCATGAAAATAAAACAAAACCATCTTCGTTACCAATTCTATAGAACCGATAGAAGCTGCCATGGCAAAATTACCAGTTACAAGATAAGATATTACAATAGTATCAATCGTTCCAATAGCTCTCCATGAGATTGTTTTTACTATGCTTCTATATGGTTTTTCATTCACTTTGTTTCCTTTTTGAGTATACCAAGTGATTTACTCAAGTATTGAATTAATGATGTAAGTATATTTGAATTAATTTTAAATAAAATGACGATTATCAAGAAAAATGTGTAATAAAATAAAAAATCAAAGGTTTTGCACTGAATGAAGTTCTTTTAGTCTTTAAATATTAGCTAATAAGATATCCTGTTTTTTCCATTATTTTTAGAAACGTACATAAGTTTATCGACTCTATCATATATGTCTGATTTATCTTCTTTAGGTTTTACTTCGCATAATCCTATACTTATAGTTATGATTTCATTTTTGATAGTACTTAAGGATTTTTCTATATTTTTTCTTATATGCTCACTAACATTTTTAGCTTCATTAAGTGAAGTATTTGAGAATATAACCATAAACTCTTCACCACCAACTCTAAAAAGAAAATCATTTTTTCTAATAGTTGACTCAACTATCTTAACTAAATTAATTAAAACAGTATCTCCCACTATATGTCCATAGTTATCGTTTATTCTCTTAAAATCATCAATATCTAACAATATTAGTGAAAATGGAGTTTGATATCTGTTATAAAGAGATAAATGTTCTTCTATTTTTTCAGAGTATGCTTTTGTATTTTTTGCTTTAGTTAAAAAATCTACATATGTTTGTCTGTTTATTTTTTTTGTTTTAATCGAAATCTCTTTTTTTAATTGCTCGTTAGTTAATAACCATTTTCTTTTAATTATAATAATAAATAGTATAACAATAACAAGAATTATAGATAGTATAGCTAGTAAAATAAACAGTAAAAGTTCATGAGGAGTTAAATAGAAACTAAGCATTTGGTAAGAATTGTGCTTGTATACAAATTCGTCTAAATTAATATCTTTTGAAATAAATCCTATAACTTTGTAAACATCTACTATTCTTTGAAGCTTTTTTTTATCTAATGCCCCAATTATTGTCTGACTTGAAGGATAAGCTAGCTTTTTTAAAATTTCGCCTTCTGATACTAAATTAACTATTGTTTTATTTTGAGAGTTGTATTTTGTATAAATTAATTGAGCTGTTGTGCCTATATGTTCAAATGCATATTTCCATCCTTTTTCAGTGGCTTTATAAAATGCTTTTGTTATTTTAGGATTCTCTTTTATATATTTTGCAGAAGTGTATAATATATCGCTGTAAAAATCAAAGCCATAATCGTTAGGACTAAATACCTTATACTTTATATTTTTAGCTTCAAGTTGAAGAGGTTCATTTGACATATATGAGGACATTGCGTCAGTTTTAGCATTTATTAAATCATCTAAATTAGAACTATTTTTTTGTATTTTTATATCGTTTAGAGTTAGTTTACGAGAATATAACATCGCAATTATGGACGCTGTACCTTTTGCATCTGGGGTTATCATTACTTTTTTGTTTCTAAAATCTTCTATACTATTTATATTACCGTTATCTATTACCAATAATATCAATGGAGAATTTTGATAAGTAGCAAACAGAGCAACAATATCTTCGCCATTATCTTTTTGAATTAGTAATGAAGACCTACTTATAGCAAAATCTACTGTTTTATTTTTAATTGCTTTTGATATATCTACATCAAATTTAAATTCTTTGATTTCGACATCAATGCCAGCATCCTTATAAAAACCTTTTTCCTTAGCAATATAATAACCTGCAAATTGAAATTGATGTAACCAGTTGAGTTGAAGAACTATTTTTTGGTTTGGAGCTGAAAATAGAAATAATGGAAATAAAATAAAGCATAATAAAAACTTCATTAGCTCATCCTCCAATATACTATTGTATCATATATTTTCTTTACATGTAAAGAAAATATGAACTAAAGATAATATCAGTTTTAATACAGTTCAAGATAAAATATATACATTTCACGTAAGCTAAAGCATTATTTTATCTCAATTACTGAATTAAAATTTGACTAGTTTATAGGGTATATTCCGCGTGATTGATTGGCTAAAGTAAGAAACTAGAGACTAATCCAATTAGTCCACCAAAGAAACCACCCCAAACTACAAGCCAACCCAAGTGTTCTCTCATAAAAGTTTGAACTATTTCTTTAACCATAACTGGGGTTAACTCTTCAAGTCTAGCATCTATAACAACTTCTATAGAAGAAAGCATATCATCACTTAGTGATGAGTCTTGTAAGTGTAATTTGATTTGCTCATTAAATGAATCACTTTTTGCTATAGTAACGACAGCCACTTTTAGTTTATTTGTAAAAGGTTCTCTCATAGTTTCAAGTGCTTTTTCTCCGCCAAACATGCCAAGCATACCTCCAAATTGAGATTCCATAATTGTTTTTGCCAAAGCATCATAAGCAGGAGAAAAATCAGCATTTTGAATGATAGGTTCTAAGTCTAAATTTTTCTCTTCTTTTTCAAAAAAATCATTGAGTTGATCTTTTGTAAAAAACTGATTCATCATTAAATCTTTTATAGAAGCTTTAAAAGCCTCAAAACGAAGAAGAATTACACCACTTCCATAAAGAAAAGGAACTTTTTCAAATAACATATGTATAGCAATCTGATTTGTAACTGCCCCGGAGAGTGCAAATAACCCTGTATATAAAACTGCATTGTGATATGGAGCAGCTAGTAAAAAAGAGACCCCAATAAGAGCCACACTAAGTAAATTTGTTATAAAACTTTTGTTCATAATAATCCTAAATTTTTGCAATTATACACTAATTTTTATGTATTACTAATGTTTACATGATTTAAATTATGAAAAGTATTAAGATAAATACTGTATTACAACACAAGATGTCTTTCTCATTGACTCTGAGATTAAGAATTTAGAGAAATTAAGATAGGTATATATAAATATAATCTTAATTTCTCAAATATTTAGCTCTTCTTTTTTGCAGCTTTTATTGCCTTGTAATTCTCACGGCTCTGTTTAGCTTCTTTTTCCAAAATAAACCAATCATCATTTGGAGCATCTTTAGAGATAGAAGGCAATCCTTTTTCTTCACATTGCCAAAGTGCATCACCAGTTTTAGGACAAGCTCGTATACAATCTCCACAATAAATACATAAATATGGATTGTAGTTATAGACTTTATGACCATCTTCAAACTGTTTAAAGATTATTGCATTTGGAGGACAAACTTTTTCACACTTATCGCACCAAATACAGTATTCATCATTAAATTTAATCAAACCACGATAGTTTTTTGGTTTGATAACAGGAGTAACTGGATAGTTACATGTATATGGCTTTTTTAGTAAATTACTAAAAGCTTTTGTTATTGCACTTATCATTTCGCTGTACAACTCATACATGGATCAAAGGAAGCTAGTATTGCTGGAACGTCTCCATACTCTTGTCCTTTAAATATCTCAACCATCGCAGGAATACCAGAAAATGTTGGTGTTTTTGTGCGAACCCTATCTAACATGGCTTGTTTAACTCCTTTAAGATAATAAAAAATTTCTCCCCTAGGCGCTTCAAGTCTAGCAACTGATTCACCATTTGGCTTACCTTTTACTTTTTCTATGATATTTCCCTCTGGAATGTCACATAAAATATTTTTAATCATGTCTATACTAGAAAGTATCTCTCTTAGTCGTACACGATTACGTCCATATATGTCACCAGTTTGTTCTAAAATCATTTTGTATCCTATCTTTTCATATGGATAATAGTCACTTTCAGCTCTTACATCTGTTTCAAGTCCTGCTGCACGTGCAAGGGGTCCTAGAGCATTATATATGGATGCATTCTCTTTTGTGATGGCTCCTATTCCTTTATATTTTAAAGATAAACTCCAATTGTTTTCAAACATATCAAATATATCTTCTATCTTAGGTTGCAACTCATTTAAACTTTTTATTATAAATTTAACAATTTCATCAGTTATATCACGGTTAACACCACCAATACAAACAAAATCAAACTGAACTCTATTTCCAGATATTGCCTCTTGAATATCCATTATGATTTCACGATCAGCCATAATCTGCATAAAAAGTGCTTCATAACCAGCATTTTCAGCTGTATGTGAAAGACAAAGCATATGAGAATGAATGCGATCAAGCTCTACCATCAGCATTCTTAGGTATTTTGCTTTTTCACTTACATTAACATCTATTATCTGCTCAACGGCCATAACATAAGTTAAAGAGTGAGTTATAGCACACAAACCACAAACCCTAGCAACTACACTTGGTATCTGTTTATATTCAAAGGTACTTGTACAAGCTTTTTCAATACCACGATGAACATATCCTATATCTGCTTTTACACCAACAATTTTTTCATTTTGCGTTTCAAACTGAAACCTTACAGGCTCTAGTAGAGCAATATGCTGTGAGCCATAAGGAATGTTTATAGTTTTTTTCATTGTGCTTTCCTCAATGGGGCTTGACAAGAATCTTCTTCAAGTAGAAGTCCTTTAGGTATTTCTTTGATTTTAACACCAAACATATCAACAACCTCCCCTTCACCTAGGTAAGCAGAAGGAATGATTGAGACTATGCTAGGAATCTCCTTTTCATAATCCATGGTTAAAAAGTAACATACCACCTCTTCCTTATTGCCATACTTTTTAAATAGATATTGGATTTCCATCTTATCTCCTAAATCTACACCATTTACTGTGATATAATGCCATATTTTGTAATCATAAAATGCACTAATATCATCTTTTAAATTCTCACTATTTGTTTCAATTTTTTTCATGTTTTATCTTTTTTGCCATTTCTCTTCTGTTTGTAAATATTGAATTATTTGTAAGTTCACCAAAAAGACGTTTTGGTTTTTCTATGTCCTTACTTTTTTCTTCCAATATAGCCAATGCTTGAACAACTCCATCTATGATTTGATCAGGACTTGAAGCACAACCTGGTACATAAACATCTACAGGAACATATCTGTCAACACCCGCTTTTACATTGTACATTTTTCTAAAAACACCACCTGTACATGTACAAACACCAATAGCCACAACTACCTTTGGTTCTGGCATTTGTGAGTAAAGTTCAACTAAACGTTCTCTACTTTTTAGTGTGACAGGACCTGTAACTAGTAAAATATCACTTTGTTTAGGATTACCAGTATTGATGATACCAAAACGTTCTAAGTCATATTTTGGAGCTAATGAGGCCAATATTTCTATATCGCACCCATTACAACTTCCCGCATTATAATGTAAAATCCAAGGCGATTTTTTTCTAAATTTTTCAAACATAACTAATCCATCCAAGTGCCAATAGAGCCAAGACAAAAGCAGTGGCATACACTTTTTTTACTAAATGATCTATTCGTATTCTTCCTGTTGCATTATCTACTGCATTTACCAGAAAGAAAGAACCAGTAACTAAGATAATTCCTAAAAGTATATTTTGACCTGCAAATAAAAACACAAGTGCATATACAAAAATTATCTCTGTCATTTTAGACACATAGATTACTTCATAAAAGAAACCGCTATATTCTATCTCTACACCACCACATAACTCTTGATGAGCTTCTGGTGCATCAAAAGGAGATTTTTTTAGCTTAAGTGGTAACAAAATTAAAAGTGCTATAAACATTAAAGGCATGGAGACAATGGCTGGAGAATTGGAAGTTATAACCGAAACTTCAAAACTGCCACAAGTTAAATAAAAACCAACTGCCATCAAAATAAGTATAGGCTCATATGCAAACAATGCTAAAAGCTCACGGTTTGCTCCCAAGTGAGAATAAGGTGAACGAACGCTATATCCTGCTAAAATCAAAAATATTACACTTAAAAGATGTGTAAAAATAATATACAATAGATGACCACCAAACATAAATAGAGCAATACTAGCCCAAAGTGCCATAAAGTGCATAACTCCCAAGACGATATGGAGTTTATGAACCATCATTGGGCGTTTGTCTAGAAGTTTAAACATATCATAAAATGGTTGCATCAATGGAGGACCAAGTCGTCGTTGCATTCTAGCTCTTACTACTCTGTCAATTCCAGAGACCAAAGTGCCAAAAACAGGGGCAAATAGTGCTAAAAACCAACTCATAATAAGCCTCCTAAAGCGATAGCAATAAAAGCAACAATTCCTGTTAATAGTATTGTTTTTTCTATGCCATTTGTAAAACTAAATGACCATTGAGCTACACCAAAATGTCCTTGTTCACCACAATGGTACTCTTTTACCCTATCTACATTTTTGAATGGGTCTATTTTTAGCCAAAAAGGAATAACAAAAATCAATAATAAAGAGCCTAAAATATATATTAATGGAATCTCAATACCACCAAAAACAATTAAAAATGCAGAACACATCAATAAAAGGGTAAAGATATAAGGAGAAATCATTTCACAAGTAAAAGGCTTTTCACTACAATAAGCTTCATCTTTTGCATTTTTTGAAAACAACAACGAGGCTACTTTAAAATACAATAAAATCAATATAGCAGACCCAACCGCTAGTGCTGCTAAAAGAAAAAGGTAAGTTGGATCACTTCTCATATTGCTAGCAACTAGTTCTATGGAAAATAGTTTACCAAAAAACAATCCAAATGGAGGAAGAGTTATCGTAGCAAAACCAATCATAATCATACTAGTGCTAAGAGGTGCTTTATGTAATAGTCCATCCATATCACTTATATTTTTAACATTATGATTTTTTTCTAAAATTCCAGCAAGTAAAAATAGTAAAGCTTTTGAAATAGCATGGAAAAATATAATTATATAAAGTATATCTTTATGCTCATTTCCAACAATAGTAGCCATAGCAATCATTAAACCCAAAAGTGAAATAGTTGAATAACCTAATATTTCTTTAAAATTATCTCGTGAGAGTCCATACAAACCAGCAATAACAAAAACGAAAGAGCCAAAAACCATAATGGATTGTCCAACAATTGTATGTTCATAAGCTGGAGCAAGTTTTAAGATAACAAAAGGAGCTAGTTTAACCATAGTTGCAGAGTGTAAAATGGCACTTACAGGAGATGGTGCAACCATAGCACCTAAAAGCCAACTATCAAATGGTATTTGAGCACCCTTAACAAGACCAGCCATTGCTATGAGTGAAACGACTACAAGCATACTGCCATTTTCCATTAAACCATCAAAATATGGTGCTGTTTTGTAGAATATTCCTAAAATAACAGCTATCAATATAAATACACCACCTATTTGGTTCATCCATAAGGCTTTTAATGCGTTATGGATACTAATTTCATTTTTTCTAAAACCAATTAATAGGTATGATGCTAAAGTAGTTAATTCAAAGAGTAAGAAGAAAAGCATCAAAGAGTTTGTTGCAACTATTAAATTCATAACAGATAAAAATAGTATGAGTACACATAGAAAAAAGCGTTTTCTATTTTCACTTATGGACTCTTTATCTATATACCAAACAGCATATACTACTATTAATGAGCCTACTATGTTTATGACTGTAAACATAAATGTACTTAACTCATCTATTATAAAATCCGCGCGACCGTAATTGCTACCTATAGAAGATTCAACTAGGGAAAAAAGTCCTAATTGAATTAAAGCCAATATCCATACTCTTTTATCTTTAAGTCCTAAACCCTCTTTTAAGAAATAAAGTATCAACAAAGTATCAATAACAATGACAGCTGTTGAGAAGAAGGAACCAAGTGAAAAAGAAAAAGTTGAAGGGGATAAAAAGAGTAGAGCAGAACATAAGGAGACGAAAAAGGAAAAAACAAACATAAATGCTTGTAAAAACCTAAATGGTATCCACCAAAGCCCAACGGCCAAAACTATGGGTAAACCTACTAAAATAGTAAATAAATACACAATATAACATCCTCAATATCTAAAACCACATTGTGGTTATAACAAACAGCAAAGCTGCAACATTTAAGACTAAAGAAGTATAACTAAATTTTGTGACAAAAAACAAGATAAATCAATTATTTGTATTTATTCTTATAATAATTATAAGAATAAAATAAAATACTCTCAAACTACAGCGAAAATATGTTAAAACTCAAAGAAAAATATAGGCATAATGTCTTAAATTATTTTAATAAGGATTTTATAATGTTAAATGTTATTACCCATCTACCATCTCCTTCACTAGAGCAATGTGAACTTACTTTTTTAAATACTAAAGCAATTGATATAAAAAAAGCTCAAAAAGAGCATCAAAATTATCAAACAATGATAGAATCTTGTGATGCTAAAGTTATCACACTTGAACAAAACATAGATTTACCTGATAGTGTATTTGTTGAAGACCCTATTATTGTTTTTGATGAAATTGCAGTATTAACTTCTATGGGTGTTGAATCACGCCGTAAAGAGAGTGAAGTAATGGAAATGTTTTTTAAAAAGCACCGCGAAGTCAAAAAAATAGAGTTACCAGCTAAGATTGAAGGTGGTGATGTTCTTAAAATAGGTAAGCGTATTTTTGTTGGCAAATCTACAAGAACAAATGCACAAGGGATTAGAGCATTAAGAGAAATTATGTCTCCTTACGGTTATGAGGTTATAAGTGTAAAAGTTTCAGGATGTTTACACCTGAAAACAGGTTGTACTGCATTAGATGAAAAAACATTACTAATTAATCCTTCATGGGTAGATTCTAAAGTGTTCTCAGGATTTTCACAAATTGTAATACCAAAGGAAGAGCCTTTTGGAGCTAACATATTAAAGATAAACGACACTATTTGCATGAACTCAGCATTTCCAAAAACAATTGAAATTGTTAAATCTTTAGGTTATAAAGTGAAATCAACTGACATTACAGAGTTTGTAAAAGCAGAAGCTGGTCTTACTTGCATGAGTATTCCATTTATTATTAAATAAAGTGGGCTTATTGATGATTTTATTTGGATTAATTATGTTTAACAAGTAGCAAAACAACTAGATATAATTAACACTATTTACTTTTTATTTATAAATTAAGACTAATCTAGTCTTAATTAGAAAGAAAGGTAAATTATGGGAGCCAATAAAAATATAATTGATGTCCTAGAAAATGAGTATTCTCTAGGATTTACTACAAATATAGAATCTGATACCATAGAAAAAGGCTTAAATAAAAATGTAATTAAATTTATTTCAGCAAAGAAAGATGAACCTTCGTGGATGTTAGACAAAAGAAACAAATCTTTTGATATTTGGCAAAAAATGCAAGAACCCCATTGGTCTAGTATAGTTCATCCAAAAATAGATTATCAAAATATATCATATTTTTCAGCACCAAAACAAAAACTTGATTCTATGGATGATGTAGAGCCTGAACTATTAAAAACTTATGAAAAATTAGGCATCCCCTTAGAAGAGCAAAAAATGCTTGCGGGAGTTGCTGTTGATGCTGTTTTTGATTCAGTATCAATTAAAACAACTTTTGAAAAACAACTTGGAGATTTGGGAATCATCTTTTGTTCCATCTCTGATGCCATTAAAAATCATAGAAAATTAGTTGAAAAATATCTTTTTTCTGTTGTTCCTATGAGTGACAACTATTTTGCAGCTCTAAACGCAGCTGTGTTTACTGATGGAACTTTTGTATATATACCTAAGGGTGTTCGCTGTCCCATGGAGCTTTCTACTTACTTTCGTATTAATGCCATTGGAACTGGTCAATTTGAACGTACACTTATTATTGCAGATGAAGGAAGTTATGTTTCGTATAATGAAGGCTGTTCAGCACCAAGCCGTGATGAAAACCAACTCCACGCTGCTGTTGTGGAACTTATAGCGCTCAAAGATGCTCAAATAAACTACTCAACTATTCAAAATTGGTACCCTGGTGATGAAAACGGCAAAGGTGGGATTTATAATTTTGTAACCAAAAGAGGAATTTGTAAGGGTGATAATTCAAAAATAAGTTGGACTCAAGTAGAAACTGGTTCGGCTATCACTTGGAAATACCCAAGCTGTATACTCGCAGGCGACAACTCAGTAGGAGAGTTTTACTCAGTTGCAATTACAACTAAAGCTCAACAAGCTGATACAGGTTCAAAAATGATTCATATAGGTAAAAACACTAAATCAACTATTATTTCTAAAGGAATATCAGCTTTAAAAGGTTTAAATGCTTATAGAGGTTTAGTAAAAGTTGGCTCAAAGGCAAAAAATGCCCGTAACTTTACCCAATGTGATTCACTTATTATTGGTCCAAATGCAAGAGCTCATACATTTCCCTATATAAATGTACATAATTCTAGTGCAAATATAGAGCATGAAGCGACTACTTCAAAGATAAGCGATGAACAACTTTTCTACCTTATGCAAAGAGGTCTTAGTGAAGAAGATGCCGTTTCAATGATTGTAAATGGATTTTGTAAAGAAGTTTTAGGAAAATTACCTATGGAATTTGCTGTAGAAGCAAGAGCATTATTAAACGTAACCCTAGAGGGAAGCGTAGGATAAAGGAGCTAAAATGTTACATATAAAAAATTTAAGAGTAGATATAGAAGATAAAATAATCCTAAATGGATTGGATTTAGATATAAAAGCAGGTGAAGTCCATGCTATTATGGGACCAAATGGTGTTGGAAAATCTACTTTAGCAAAAGTAATTTCTGCTCATCCTGATTATGAGGTTAAAAGTGGTGAAATCACATACAAAAACAAAAACTTATTAGAATTAGATGTAGCACAACGGGCTATGGAAGGTATATTTTTGGCTTTTCAAAATCCTATAGAGATTTTGGGTGTAAACAATATGTATTTTCTAAAACAAGCTTTTAATGCAAAATGTAAGTATACAGGCATAGAAGAGATGACATCTTTAGATTTTTTAAAATTAGTAAAAGCTAAAATTAAAAGCCTAGGGATAACTGCTGATTTTCTAAAAAGAGACTTAAATGCTGGATTTTCTGGTGGTGAAAAAAAACTAAATGAGATGTTGCAAATGAGTATCTTAGAACCTAAACTTTTTTTACTCGATGAGATAGACTCTGGCTTAGATGTTGATGCACTAAAAAGTGTAGCACAAGGGGTTAATTCGATGTTAAGTAAAGAACGTTCTGTTTTACTAATTACTCATCACAAACATTTACTCGAATACATAAAACCTGATTTTGTGCATATACTCTATGATGGTAAAATCATACAAAGTGGTGATATACACTTAGCCAAAGAGATAGAAAAAAATGGTTATTCTATCGTGAAGGATTTAAGGAGTGCCTCATGAAACTTTTAGAATTAGAAACTGCCAGTACAAAAGAGATATTAAAAGAGTTTTTGTTACCCAATGATTTGCTAACAAAAACAAGACTAGACTCAATTAAAAAATTTCAAGAGTTAGGTTTACCTAGAATAAAAAGTGAGATATTTTCTAAAACAGGTGTAAAATTAATATATCAAAATGATTACCTAAAAAATAAGAAGTCAGGTTCTTATACCAATATTCCTTCTTCAGATAACTATAGAATTGTTTTTAAAAAAGGTTTTTACTGCCCTCTTCAATCAAATCTTCCTGATGGTATAAAAATACTTTTTGATACAGAACCTATAATTAAAGACCAGAGTATAAATCCTTTTTATTATTTAACTAAAGCTTTAAATAACAATTTTTACATAATTGAAGTCCAAAAAGATTTAAATGTAAAGACTCCTGTGGAAATTATTTATTTGGATGAACTATATAAATCGCAAACACATATGTACATAACTTTAAAACTTAAAAAAAATGCAAAAATAAATCTATTTGAAAAAGTACTTATAGATAATTCTAGTTTTTTTAATCATACTTTTAACGTAATATTAGAAAAAGGTAGTGAAATTACCCATGTACGTCAACAAAGTGCTGAGCTTTCAAGCAATGTTATTAGCAATTACAACTACACTTTAGATAAGAACTCAAATGCTAAAATTTACTCTTATGAAGATGGCTCAGATTTATCTTTAGCTATTTGGGACATTGATTTAATCGGAGAAAATGCTGATATTGATTTTACAGTATTGCAACTTCCAAAAATGAAACAAAAACTTAATACTATTGTAAACATAAAACATAGCACTCAAAATGCAAGAAGTAATCAACTTATAAAGCAAATCATAAATGATGAGGCAAAAGGTTTAGTTGATGCAAAAGTTATAGTTTGCAAAAATGCTCAAGGAACTAAGGTAAAACAACTATGTAACTCTCTTTTACTCTCAGACAAAGCAGGTGCACAAGCCTATGTTAAACCTCAACTAGAAATATATACAGATGAACTTGAGGCTAGTCATGGGGCTACTGTAGGAAGTTTAAGCCAAGAACAACTCTATTATCTTATGTCAAGAGGTATTAAAGAAGAAGATGCTAAAGTCTTACTTATTGAAGCTTTTAAAAAAGAAGCTTATGAGAGTTTCCCCTCATGGGCAAAGGAGAAAATCGATGAATATCAATACTCTAAAAAATGATTTTCCTTTTTTTAAAAACAATAAGCTAGTATATCTAGATAGTGGAGCAACTGCTCAAAAACCTCAGATAGTACTTGATTCTATGAATGAATTTCATAAATCATATTGTGCAAATATACATAGATCAGCGCATGGCTTGGGAAATAAAGCAACACAAGAATATGAAAATGCAAGACAAACAGTTTCCAAATTTCTAAACGCAAAAACTAAAGATGAAATTGTTTTTACAAGTGGAGCAACACAGGGAATTAATTTAGTGGCATATGCTTATGTTAAAGAGCATTTTAAACATGTAATTATCTCTGGCTTAGAGCATCACTCAAACATTATTCCTTGGCAAATTATAGATAAATCTTTACATGTAATAGATTTTAAAAAAGATTTACATGTAGACCTTGAACATTTTGAAAGTTTATTAAAATCTTACCCCAATAGTTTTGTCTCATTAGTCGAAACTTCAAATACTTTTGGAATTACACATCCAATAAAAGAGATGATTCAATTAGCACGCAAGTATGGTTCTAAGGTTTTAGTAGATGCTGCTCAAAGCTCTGTTCATAGTGCTATTGATGTTCAAGACTTAGATGCTGATTTTTTAGTTCTCTCAGCCCATAAACTTTATGGTCCTACAGGTATTGGAGCATTATATATCAAAAAAGACTTACATGAAAAGTGCAAGGCATTTCAAGGTGGTGGTGGCGCTATTAAAGAAGTGACTTATGAAAAAACTGTGTATATGCCAATTCCTTATATGTATGAGGCTGGTACTCAGCATATTGCTGGAGCTATTGGCTTTGCAAGTGCCTTAGAATATATAAGAAATATTGGATTTAATCTTATACAAAAACATGAACAAGAACTCATAGCTTACACAAATGAAAAACTTTTACATGTAAAGAATCTTATTAGATACACGGATACTAAAAATGCTACAGGAAATATAAGTTTTAATATAAAAGGCATACATCATTACGACTTAGGAGTCTTACTAGACAAACAAGGGGTTCAAATTAGAGTTGGTCACCATTGTGTACAACCAACCATGAAGTCTTTAGGGATTAAAGGAACTGTACGGATTAGTTTTGGTCTTTACAATACAAAAGAAGATATAGATAAATTTTTCTATGCGCTTGAGCGTAGTATAAAGATGTTGGAGGATTGATATGAATGAAACTATTAATAAATATAAAGAAGATTTAGAATTTTTTGATGATGTCATGGACAAGTATGAATATATTATAGACTTAGGTAAAAAGTCACCTCTATTGGATGAAAAAGACAAAAATGAAACAAATAAAATCAAAGGTTGTCAATCTTCTGTTTGGTTTGTAGCACATAAAGAAAAAGATAAACTTTTTTTTGATACCTATAGCGATACAGTTATAGTTCGTGGACTTGCTTTTATCTTGGCTCAGATTTATTCAAATCATAGTCCAAAAGAGATACAAAGTTTCAATAGAGAAGAATTAAAAATTTTAAACCTAGATGAGATAATCTCTCCAGTAAGATTAAATGGATTTACTTCGATGTTAAATGCCATATATGCCCATGCAAAAAAGGAAATATAGATGAAAGATGAAGAATTAAAAAACAAAGTTATTGAAGAACTTAAAAAAGTATATGACCCTGAACTTCCTGTTAATCTTTATGAGATGGGACTTTTTTATAAAATAGAGTTTGGAGAGGGAAGTAACGGAAAAACATCTTGTCAAATAGATATGACATTAACCTCGCCAGGTTGTCCTGTGTCTGACAATCTAATTGGTAGAGTATATGAAGTTGTTGGTTATATCCCTGATATAGATGAGGTATATGTAGAACTAACCTTTGAACCACCTTGGAATCCTGATATGATGAGTGAAGAAGCAAAAGAGTATTTAGCTATGAATAATATTGCGATATAATACAGTTCTAATAAATAAATAGGAAATATTATGTCAGAAAAGCAAAATGATAAACTAGCTGTACTTATTGATGCTGATAATGCTCAAGCATCTATAGTGGCTGAATTACTGGAAGAGATATCGAAATTTGGTATTGCTAGCATTAAACGGGCATATGGAGATTGGACAACTACAAATCTCAAAAGCTGGAAAGAACATCTTCATAGTCATGCAATACAACCTATACAACAATTTAGTTATACAACTGGAAAGAATTCAACAGACTCCTCTTTGATTATTGATGCTATGGATATTTTACATGAAAATCATCTTGATGGATTCTGTATTGTTTCTTCTGATAGTGATTTTACAAGACTTGCTACAAGAATTAGAGAAGCTGGTTTGGTTGTGTATGGTTTTGGCGAAGAAAAAACACCAGAAGCCTTTACTTCAGCATGTGATAAGTTTATTTTTACTGAGAACTTAAGAAAAAGAGAAAATATCAAAAAGACAAGTGCAGAAGAGTTAAAACTAAAAAGCATATTGATAAAAGCTATAAATGCCACTTCATATGATGATGGTTGGGCAAGCCTTTCAAGCGTTGTGCTATACATAAGTAAAAATAGCCCATCATTTGACACAAGAAGTTATGGATATAGTAAATATGGCAAACTAGTTAAGTCATTAACTTATTTGGAAATAGATGAAAGAAGTAAAAATGATGGCTCATCAATAGTACATATTTATGTGAGAAAAAAATAGTCAAGGATTTATCAACCTAAAATGCGACCCACAAGATTCTATGGGTATACGCAAAGGTACAGCTATACTAGAATCAAATAACTATATTGAGTAAATATCAGTTAAGCTTAGATAGTTATTTTATTTGTTGTGAGAGTAAAAGGGAATTGTATTAAAGATGTTTTAATTGCCTTTTATTAAAAGTTTTAGCCTCTTGTTTTCTACTTTTTTTATTTTCTATTTCTACTCTTAAAAACTTTGGTAATTTTCTGCCTCGTACAACCATTACATCATCTGTCATAACTTGTTTAAACTCTTCTTCATTTACATGTAAGACTTCTGTAACGTATCTGTAAACTAGATGCGCTAATCTATCTAATGAAATTTGCCAAGTTGATTCTGTTTGGGCATATATCCATTGGGAAAATGCAAAAAAACCATCATAGACTTTTCCATCTGCAAAAAGGTATATGACCGATTTTTTGAAATTCCCACTGTTATATACCATATCCCAAAACCTAGTAAAACGTTTTACCTTTTGCATCATTGCAAATGAAATTAGATTGTTTTGAACTATGTCATAAGGAGGTTTATGAGAATAAACCATACCATGTATTTCGTCATGACGATTTAGTGTAGTTCCAGAGAGTTTTTTCAAAATGCCTAGTTGTATTTCGCACCTTGTCATTCCATAAAGCAAATCAAGATTTTTACCAAACTGTTCTAAACTCTCTCCAGGAAGTCCTATGATAAGGTCTACATGTAAATGGGCTAATGTGCAGTTTTCTAAAAACTCTAGATTCTTTTTTATTTTTTCTAAATTTAATTTTCTATATATATTTTTAGATATTTCAGGGTCTAATGTCTGTATGCCAACTTCAAGCTGTAGAGAAGCCAGAGGAAACTCTTTTATTCTTTGTTTTATAGATTCTGGAAAGTTATCAGGAATAACTTCAAAATGTATGAAGTACGGAGGCTCTTTTGAAAGAAAGAAGTCCATTAGTTTGTTTGCAGTTCCTATGCCTTGATTAAAAGTTCTATCTATAAACTTAAAACTTCTTACACCTCTATCCCAAAGAATTTCCATCTCTTTTAAAAAACGATTTGTATCTATCTTTCTAACTTTTTTGTCCAAAGCAGAAAGACAAAATTCACATGAATAGGGACAACCCCTGCTTGCTTCAACATAACACTGTCTATTTTGAACATCATTATCCGTATAATATGCATATGGAAGTTCAATTTTACTTAAATCTACAATATCTGCTTTTATTATCTTATTTTTGGGAGCATTGTTATCAAAAATATCTCTACAAAGTTCATAAAAAGCTACATCGCCCTCCCCTTGAATAAAATAATCAGCACTACTAAAATCAACTCTATGAGGAAAATAACTAGCTTCAGGACCACCTGCGATTATAGTTATATGAGGAGCAACTTTTTTGAGAAGTTCTATAAACTCTCCTACTTCATTTGCATTCCAAATATATGCTCCAACACCAACTATTTTTGGATTTTGTGACAAAACAATTTCGAGGGCATCTGCAACTTGTGAGTTTATAACAAACTCTTTTATGACAGCATTTTCTTGAAGTTCTTTGAGATTTGCAAAAAGATATCTTAAGCCTAATGAAGTGTGAGTATATCTAGCGTTAAATGTACATAATACTATATCGTGCAAATCTATTTTCTTCCCATAATTTTTTGTATATCATGAAGAAGCTCAATAGAAGCATCTATTTCTGTTTTTCTGATAGCTACACTTTCCACATTACACCCTATTTGTATGCCTTTACCTTTGCCATAAAAGTATAATATTTCAAATATATCACGACTGAGTTTCACAGACTCTTCTAAAATATCCTCAGAGTTTTTTAATCTATTTTCAAGATGAATTGGTATATTAATACCCAACCACTTCATAAAATCAAGTGTTTTAGCAGAACCACAAGGAGTAATAGTAAAAATAATAGGAACTAGAGGTATATTATGCTCTTTTCCATAAGCCTCATAATCATCTAAAAATCTTTTTGCACCCATAAGGTCATAAACACATTGTGATACAAAAAACTTACAACCAGATTCTATCTTTGCAAAAACTTTTAAATGTTCGTTACCATAAGTTGTATGTCGTTCTGGTATCATAATCCCACCAATAGTAAGGTCTCTGTTAAACTCAACTTTTAACTTATAGGCTTCTCTTACACCTACGTTTACTTTAGTTTTAACACTTGCCGCTCCAACAAAAACTGAATAGGAGTCTTTACGTCGTATGTTTTTAAGCCAAGAAGTAAACTGCTCTTTTGAATACTTTCCAACAGCTCTGTAAGCTATGATGGGAAAGTCCATTACTTCAAGATAGTCCCTTGCATAAGTGCAAGGCTCTATTGTATCCATAAAAGGAAAAGGTCGTTCATCATTGGTTCTATCAGATTCATCTTGTATATCATAAAGTACAAGACCATCAATATCTAAGTCTTTAAGCCTTGCTATCTGCGTTGCAGCAATTGCTTCAATCTCTTTTTTTGTATGTTTTGCTTTTGGTGGTGTCAATCCGTAAAAAAGAATATCTTGCTTAGCAGCCATCTTGTCTTTTAGCATAAAAATCCCTACATTTAATATGATTGAATTTTACTAAAATTGTTGTTAATTATTGATAAATAATATCTTAGCCCTATTAAAAGGGCTAAGTAAATTAAAGTTTAGTTCCGTTTAAAAATAGATCTCCATTTCTCAAATCATAGTTAAATATTCTTTTATCACCATCTTCTTTAGCAATTTTTGAAAATTTTTCTAAACTTCTATTTATACTAACTAGTTCTTTTAAGCTCTCTTTATTCATAGTTATTGAACCATTAAGTAAAAGTCCTTTTATAATTTCACTGTCATTTATAGTGTATTTATTTTCTTTTAATTCTGCATTTAAAAGAAAATCTACATTGTCTAAATGCACACCCATAAAAGTAAAACTATTTAACAATGTCTTAGCATTAAGTTTAAAACCAGTATTTAAGATTTTTTGCACTGCATCAACTGTTTCTTTTGTATCGGCTTGTGTAACTCTTGTACTTTTGAAAGTTTGTTTATTGTATGCACTACTAGCTTTAACTACCCCATCTTTATCTAGACCAGATAAATCAACAGAATAAGTGAAATTTTTTAACTTTAATTGACCATTACCATTAAAATAAATATCTTTTATATCACAAGTAGTATCAATATTTAGTGTTTTTTTATCAGCATCTGCAATACTGCTTCCTAAATCAACAGTACCTATTTTTAATGTAAATTTATCGTCTTTTGCCTCAAAACTGTCTATATGCAAAGTATCACTACTATTAAACTGATTTAAATAATCAAATTTATAAGTTAAACCACTTGTTAATATAGAAAAATCTTCTGATTTTATAGATTGTTTTCCTATAGTGTAATTACCTACCAAGTTTTCTGCTACATCTAATTTTAACTTATTATTTACAAGTTGAAAGTTTATATTTTTACCATCCTCTTTTATGTTTTTATCGATATCTTTCATAATTATTTGAGATATATTTTGATTTGAATCTAATGTAACATAAAACGTTATCATCTTTTCAGATAGCATAGGAAGAACGATATCTGAAGCTTTTTTATTTTTCTTTAATAGTGACATACTTTTGTTAGATAACTTAACCAATGAAAGCTCAATCTCAGGTTTGCTAAGAAATAAATTTGAATTTTTAATAATACCTTTATATGTCATACCATCTAAAGCTGGTCTTATTTCGTCATTAGTACCTTCTTGTATTAATCTTAACAAGGCTTTATAACTTGGGTTGTCTTGAGTTAACGTTGTTAAGATATAATCTCTAAACAGTTTGCCATTTGTAACTTTTAGCTCAATCTCTCGAAGACTAGATATATAACCTTTTTCTGACATAATTGTCAACTCAACACCATTTGCATTTAAATTCTGCTTTGCACTATCTATCTGTTTGTTAACCTGATTCTTTATAACAAAAGGCATAGCTAGTACACCAACAACCAAAAGACCCAGAATATACTTGTATATTGATTTCATCAAATTCCTTAATTAATATTTTCTATGAATTATAACATAATAAATATTGCATTTTGAAATATTTATTATGTTTGGAACTTTATTTTGCTAATATTCTACATGTAAAGGATAAAATATGTCTTTAATAGGAAAATGCCCATATTGTGATGATGGCATGGTGGTTATGGAAAAAAAGTTGGTTAATGGTAAAAATGCAAAAGTATATACATGCTCAAATGCCTCTTGGTATAGTGAAGATGGTGAAGTATTTGAATTAAAAAAAGAAGCTACTTGTTCTTTTCGTATTTGGGGAAATTCTCTTTTAAAATGGGGGAAAAGAGGAATAGGTATTTTTGAAGTAAAAAAACTACTTCAAGGAGAAGATGTAGATGTTAGACTATATAGCTATCAAACAAAAAAAGAGTACTTTAAATATATATCCTTAGATAAACAGTATGGAATTTCAGTAATATGGGATATGGAAGTAGAAAAACCATCTGCTTAATTGAACCTCAATTAAAAGAGTTGACAAAAAATCAACTCTTTTATATATATCCCTTAATCAATTTTAGATTTATTATCTAAAAACTCTTCTTTTACATTTTTTGCTAATTCTGGCTTATTTATCAAGTCGTAAGCAGAAGTTGCTAAAATCTTTGCAGACATAATAATCGCTTCATGAGCATTTTTACTTTTACCTTCTTGTATGAAAGTATCACTATGAGAAGATGTTCCCTCTGGAACAAATGCAAGTCTAATACAAGTTCCTGGAACTTCATACATAACACTTCCAAAATCAGTTGAACCTGTTTTTTCTCGTGGAGGTGCAATATTTGGAGCGTTTAATTCTTTTGCATTATTCATGAAAATTTTATTAAGCAAAAGTACTGGAATTTTATTATTAAGAGATTTAATCTCATTTATTTTATAATCAGTTTCACTCATTAAAGATGCTCCTTGAATAATTTTTTTGCATCTTTGTATAACATCATCCAAATAAACTCTATCATATGAACGTAAAGAGAGAATAACTTTTGCATATTTAGGAACTATATTTGCCCCTTTCCCGCTTTCAAGTATATTATAATGCATTCTTACATCATCTTTTACATGTTCTCTTAAAAATTCAATTCCTTGAAACATCAATAATGTTGCATCAAGTGCACTTCTTCCTTTATGAGGAGCAAGTGCTGCGTGAGCATTTTTTCCAAAAAATTCTACTTCAAGATTTGTAAGTGCCAATGATTTTACATCTGTTGTTGTTTTATCAGCTCCATGCATCATAAAAGCCACATCTATATCTTTAAATGCACCATTTTTAATCATAGGAACTTTTGAGCCTATAGTTTCTTCAGCAGGAGTGCCATAAATAATAATTTCAAAATTTTCATTTTTTAGAACTTCTTTAAGAGCAATAGCGGTCAATACAATACTTGGACCTTGCATATGATGAGCGCAACCATGACCTAAACCTTCAAGTGCATCATATTCACATAAAAGCCCTATTTTATAGCCACCTTTGCCAACTTTTAATACTGCCCTAAAAGCTGTTTCAAATCCAAAAACATTTTTTTCAACTAAAAATCCATTTGTTTCTAAAAGCTTTGTTAATTGTTCTTGAGCAAAAAATTCCTTGAGCCCAAGTTCTGGATTATCAAAAATCGTATTTGCAAGTTCTATATATTCTTGTTGATTTTTATCTATAAAATCAATCAGTTGTTTTTTCATCATATTTCCTTAAGCTGGTCCAAATTTTATAAAATCTGCTGTAAAAATTAAAACTGAGCCTAGAGCTATCCATATAAGATATAATTTCCACATATATTTTATCCATCTTTCATAAGGAATATTAGAAATAGCTAAAAATCCCATAAGCGCAGAGCTCGATGGGAGTATATAGTTTGTAAAACCATCTCCAAAATTAAATCCAAGTATTGCTGTTTGTCTAGTGATACCAAGCATATCAGCAACTGGCAACATAATAGGCATCGTTACGGCTGCTTGTCCACTTCCTGAAGTTACAAGCCCATCTGTAATACATTGCATCCAAAACATTCCAACTGCTTGAAAATAATTTGGTAAATTTGCTAAGATACCGCTTAAATATAAAACTGCAGTATCTAAAATTTTTCCTTCTTGTAAAATAATAGAAATTGTTCCTGCAATTCCGACAATAAAAGCACCAAAAAGAAGTTTTTTTGAACCTTCTACAAATAATTTTGCAATTTTTGAAGGGTTATATCCATAAACCAAACCACTTAAAACACCCATATAGATAAAAACGGCTCCGGATTCTTTTAACTTCCAATGCCAATTAAGACCACCATAAATTAAAATTGAAAAACATCCTAATACAACAGCTAGAACTAAAAAGTGTTTTTTATAAAGCTTAATTCCATCACTAACCTCTAAGTAGCTATAATCAATGCCATCAACGACACTTAAACTTGGATTTGCTTTTACCTTTTTTGCATATGAAATAATATACATATTTGTTACAATCCAAAAACAAAAAAGACAAACCAATCTAAAACCAAAACCACTAAAAAGTGGTAATTCGGCTATTCCTTGTGCTACTCCTGTAGTGAATGGATTAAAAGTACCTGTACTAAAACCAATAGCACCTCCAAGCATTACCATAGAAACCCCAACAATAGCATCATAACCCATGGAACGCGCTATAATAATGCCAATTGGGGCAAACCCTATGAATGTATTTACACCCATACTCATACAAGCAAGTGCAAAAATGATAGTAAATATAGGAATAATCATTATTTCATTATTGGCAAACTTTTTGGTTAATTTATCAGCAAAAGCTTGAAACATACCTGTTTGAATAATAATATTAAAAGCTCCACCAACTATAATAACTAGAAAAATAATATCTGCATATTTTTTAAGACCAAACATAATTTTATAGGGAATTTCAAAAAGATTAACAGGAGAGCTATCTAAATACTTAAAACTATCAGCAACGACTACCATTTTTTTCGAGCCCTCTATGTGAACCCTATCAAACTCACCACTTGGAATAATCCATGTCAATGCTGCCGCAATTATAATTAAACTAACTATAATTACATACGAGTGGGGAAAATCAAATTTTTTTATCAAAGCAATCCTTTTATTGTTTTATAAAGAGGTTAATTTTTAAATTAACCTCTTTCATATTATTAAGCTAGTTCATATTCTTCTATTAGGTTAAAGTTTAAGTACTTATATACTTTTTCTTCTTTACCTTTAAGTTTTTTTGGAACTAAATTCATATATTCTTCTTTAGTTGGAAGACGTCCTAGAAGAGCACAAAGTGCAGCTAATTCAGCACTTCCTAAATAGACTTGAGCACCTTTTCCTATACGGTTATCGAAGTTTCTAGTACTTGTTGAAAAAACGATTGCATTGTCTGCAACTCTTGCTTGATTACCCATGCATAATGAACAACCAGGTATTTCTATACGAGCACCAGCTGCACCAAATAGCGAGTAGTAACCCTCTTCAATAAGTTGATTTTTATCCATTTTTGTTGGTGGTGCAATCCAAAGGCGAGTTGGAACTGTACCTTCACCTTTAAGAACCTCACCAAGAGCTCTATAGTGACCAATATTCGTCATACAACTTCCAACGAAAACTTCATCTATATTATGAGGTCTTTTATCGTCTGCAAGTATTTCACTTAACGTTGCTACATCATCTGGATCATTTGGACAAGCTAAAATAGGCTCTGTAATATCAGCTAAATCTATCTCAATAATCTCAGCATACTGAGCATCTTTATCAGCTTTTATTAATTGAGGATTTTTAATCCATTCTTTCATTTTATCAGCACGTCTTTGAATAGTAATTGGATCACCATAACCTGCTTTTACCATAGACTCTAATAAAACTATATTTGATGTCAAGTACTCTATAATAGGCTCTTTAGCAAGTTGTATACTACAAGCGGCTGCACTTCTTTCTGCTGCTGAATCACTAAGTTCAAATGCTTGTTCTGCTTTTAGATTTGGTAGACCTTCTATTTCAAGTACCGTACCTGCAAACACATTCTTTTTATTTTTCTTTGGAACTGTTAAAAGTCCTTTTTTGATTGCATAATAAGGGATAGCGTTTACTAAATCTCTTAAAGTAATTCCAGGGTTTAGTTCACCTTTAAATCTTACTAAAACAGATTCTGGCATATTTAAAGGCATACTTCCTGTAACGCCTGCAAATGCAACTAGACCAGAACCAGCAGGAAAAGAGACACCTATTGGAAAACGTGTATGGCTATCTCCACCAGTTCCAACAGTATCAGGAAGAACCATACGATTTAACCATGAATGAATAACACCATCTCCAGCTCTTAAACTAACACCACTTCTGTTTTTTATAAAATCAGGAAGAGTATGTTGTAAAGTTACATCACTTGGTTTTGGATAAGCTGCTGTATGACAAAAACTTTGCATTACAAGATCAGCATTAAATCCAAGGGCTGCAAGCTCTTTTATTTCATCTCTTGTCATTGGTCCTGTTGTATCTTGGCTACCTACTGTTGAAGTTTGAGGTTCAACATACATACCAGGGCGAACTCCTGCCATTCCACATGCTTTTCCAACCATTTTTTGTGCTTGAGTATAACCTTTGCCACTATCACTTGGTTGTTCAGGTTTTGTAAAAATATTTTCTGCATCCATGCCTAGTGATTCTCTAGCTTTAGTTGTAAGTCCACGACCAATGATAAGAGGTATACGACCACCTGCTTGATACTCATCTGCTAAAGTATTTGGAGCCAATTTAAACTGAGAAACTACTTTTCCATTTTTTTCTATCTTACCTTCAAGTGGATATACGTCTATAATGTCACCAGTTTCTAAGTCATCTACATTCACTTCAATTGGAAGTGCTCCACTATCTTCTGCTGTATTGAAGAAAATTGGTGCGATAATGCTTCCTAATACTAATCCGCCAGTTTTTTTGTTTGGTACAAAAGGAATTTCTCTTCCCATATGCCATTGAACTGAATTAATACCAGATTTTCTACTACTTCCTGTTCCTACAACATCACCAACATAAGCTACTTCATTTCCAGCTTTTTGCATCTCTTTGATTTTTTCAATAGAGCCATTAAGCTTACTAACAAGCATAGAATTTGCATGAAGAGGTATGTCACTTCTAGTAAATGCTTCACTAGCAGGACTTAAATCATCAGTATTTGTTTCTCCTGGAACTTTTAAAACTGCAACTGTTATTTTGCTAGGAATTGGTTTACGAGAAGTAAACCACTCTGCATTTGCCCAAGATTCCAAAACTTTTTTAGCATAAGAGTTTGTTTTAGCTAATTCATCTACATCATTAAAAGCATCATAAACAAGAACTATTTTTTTAAGAGCAGTACATGCTGCCTCTGCTATATCTTCTGTACTACTTAAAGCATCTACAAGTGGTTTAACATTATAACCACCTAACATTGTGCCTAGTATCTCTATAGATTTTATAGGGTTTATAACATTACAAGTTACATTACTTTTAGATATATCGTTCAAAAATGCTGCTTTTACATAAGCTGCATCATCAACCCCTGGTGGTACTCTGTTTTCAAGTAAGTTTAGTAAAAATTCTTGATCTTCTTTACCGCTTTTAAGTAGTTCAACTACCTCTGCTGTATCTTTAGCATCTAAAGGAAGTGGTGGAACACCAACTTCAGCTCTATCTCTCACATCGTTATTGTACTTTTCAATAAATGACATCAGTAAATCTCCTTATTAAATTGTTTAAAAGATTGTATCAAAATAAAGCCCCATTTCCCAAGCTTTTTAGGAGATTTCATCTAATTATTTTTTAATCTGTTTCACACCTTAAAATGCTGTTTTAGTTAGCATATTTTAAGAGTTTCATTGAAATGTATTTCAAATTAATCTATTTTCCTTTACATATAAACTAATAGTTTTATATATTGCATATCAATTTATAACTGCTGTTCGAAAAGATACAAGAAGTAAAAAACACTTTACAAACCATATAATTATATGTATAATAAGGAATATAAAAGGATTTATAATGCATGCACTAAAAACAACATTTACATTGCCAGAGCAGATAGTTCAAGAATTAGCAACATTTTCTGAAGAATTAGGTGAGAAAAAAAGTCACATTGTTGCAGAAGCACTTAGTCAGTACTTCGATACCTTAGACCTACAAATAGCACTTAAACGTTCGCAAGAAGTGCGTGAGGGAAAAGTCTCGACAATTAGCCTAAAAGAAGTTAAACAAGAGTTGGGTTTATGACAGACTATGTTTTAGAGTTTCATCCTAGTGCATTAAAAGAACTTAAAAAACTAGACAATCAAATTCAAATCTTCGTTATATCTACTATAGAAATATTTATAAATTCTTATTCAGTAGAGTATGAAAATGAGATGGTAAAAAGTAGTAAAATAAAAAAACTTAAAGGTAAATGGCAGGGTTTTTTTAGACTAAGACTTCGTAATTACCGAGTTATTTACGAAAAAATAGACAATAAACTTGTTATTCATATTGTACGCATAGCTCATCGTAAGGAAGTATATTGATAATTCTAGATTTTGAAACTAATAGTACAAACGAACACGATGTCATAGAAGTGGCTGCGGCAAAGGTAGAATTTGAAAATGGGGAATATGTAGTAAAAGATATGTTTCATCGTTATTATCTATCTCGTCATCCAGTTAACAAGTACTCATATGAGGTGCATAAACTTACACCTGAGATGATAATGGAGTATAGAAAAGATAAGACTCATAGTGTATATTTTAAAGAAGATTTAGATTTTGTAGAATTTTGTCAGGGTGTTAAAACTCTAGTAGCACACAACATAAGCTTTGAACTTCGTCATCTTTACAAAATAGTAGAGTTTGAAAATCATTTTTGTACCATGAAAGAAAATAGACACATAGTAAAAGCTCTAAACAAAAATGGCAAGGTTAAAAATCCAAAACTAGACGAGACTTGTAGGTTCTACAAAATAGATTTTGATGAAGACTCACATCACAGTGCTACTTATGATGTTAGTAAAACATATGAAATTTTAAAGGCTATGAGACTACATGTAAAGACTATCAGATAATATTTATGCTAAAAACAATATAATAAATGCCTATTAATTAAAATATGAAAAGATGTAAAATAAAACATGATAAACTTTAACGACAAAATAAACTTGATCTGGCAAATAGCCGAGAGCCTAAGAGGAGTTTATAAACCTGAAAAATATGGCGATGTCATACTCCCAATGTGTGTGATTAAAAGGTTTGATGAAATAATCAACGAAAAAAAAGAGGCTATTTTAAAAGCTTATAAACTTTACAAGGACATTCCTGAAGCCTCACAAGAAGAGCTCATAAAAACTGAGCTTGATGGTTTGGATTTTTACAATATCTCTTCATTTGGATTTGATAATTTATGTGATGACCAAGATAACTTAAAAGAGAACTTCATAAACTATCTTCAAGGTTTTTCTTCAAATATAAAAGATATTATTTCTCACTTTGATTTTAACAAAGACATAGACAAACTAGCAAAAAACAATCAACTTTACTATGTTATTAAAGAGTTTAATGAAGTTGATTTACATCCAAAAAGAGTAGACAACCAAACCATGGGTTATATCTTTGAAGAGTTAATCAGAAAGTTCAAAGAAAATGCAGAAGCAGGAGACCACTACACTCCAAGAGAAGTGATAGAGCTTTGTATGAAAATGCTTTTTATGGACAAAGATGAGCAAATAGGCAAAAAAGGTAAAGTTATCTCAATAGCAGATTTTTGTTGTGGAACGGGTGGTATGCTCTCAGTCGGTCAAAAGTACATTTTAAGTAAAAACAAAGATGCAAAAGTAGAACTTTACGGCCAAGAAATAAACGACGAATCTTATGCTATTTGTAAAGCAGACATGCTTATAAAAGGACAAGATACAAACAACATAGCCTTTGGTAATACACTTATAGATGATGGACACAAAGCAAAACACTATCGTTATCTTATCTCAAATCCTCCTTTTGGTGTGCAGTGGAAAAAAGAGCAAGCTTATGTCAACAGTGAACATGCAACATATGGATTTGATGGAAGATTTGGAGCAGGAACACCAAGAGTTAGCGATGGCTCACTGCTTTTTTTACAAAACATGATAAGAAAGATGGTGAAAGATAAGGAAGGAAGTCGTATAGCTATCATCTTCAATGGCTCACCTCTTTTTACGGGTGATGCAGGAAGTGGTGAGAGTAACATAAGAAAGTGGATAATAGAGAACGATATGTTAGAGGGCATAATAGCCCTACCAACTGACCTTTTTTACAACACAGGCATTTCTACTTACATTTGGGTTCTTACAAATAAGAAGAGCAAAAAAAGAAAAGGCAAGATACAGCTTGTAAATGCCTCAGACTTTTCAAAACCTATGAGAAAATCTCTAGGAAGTAAAAGAAAGTTCATAGACGAAGCACAAATCATAGAGATAGAAAAACTATACAAAGCTTTTGAGAGTTCTAAAAACTCTAAACTCTTTGACAACAGTGACTTTGGCTTTACAAAAGTAAGTGTTGAGCGACCAAAAGCATTAAACGAAATCCTTGAAAATGAAAAAGAAAAAGAGAAATTTGAAAAGCTTACATGTAAAGATACCATAGCACAAAGACTCAAAGATATAGAAAAAGAAAAAACAGCGTTTACATGTAAAGATGAGTTTATAAAGTCTTTACATGTAAAGCTTACACCAAGCCAACAAAACCTACTCATAGCAAAAGATAGTGAGTCTATACCTTTGAAAAAAGATATCTTAGAGTACTACCACGAAGAGGTAAAACCTCACTTGGTTTCATCTTGGCCGGATTCGAGTACCTTTGAGAATATAGGGTATGAACTTCCTTTTACAAGACACTTTTATGAGTATAAAAAACTTGATTCTTTTGAAGATATCATGAAAGATATAAAGAAACTAGAATCTAGCATAAGTGATGATTTAAAAGAGTTGTTAGCTTGATGCAGTATGGAGTAAGAGAACAAGGGGAATTTAGACCTAGCAAGTTATATTGGATAGAAAATTATCCTAAAACTTGGAATAAAATGAGTTTGAAATATTTATTAAAATATATTGTTGGTTCAACTCCATCTACTTCAAAAGATAAGTATTTTTATGGTGATAATGTTTGGGTTTCTATTTCTGACATTAAAAACAAGTTAACTAGTAATGCAAAACAAAGACTATCAGATGAGGCAATAAAAGATTATAATATGAAAATAGTACCTAAGGGTTCTTTATTATATACTTTTAAATTATCTGTTGGTCAAGTTACTTTTAATGAAATTGATTTATATACAAATGAAGCAATTGCTTCTTTCATCAATAATAAGAATATTAATCTTAACTTTTGGTACTATGCCTTATCAATATATTTAATTTTTTATGCAAATGATAATATTTATGGTGCAAAACTTTTAAATAAAGACCTAATTAAAAATGCAAGACTTTTAGTCCCTTCTATATCTGAGCAACAAAAAATAGCAAATTTTTTAGATGAAAAGTCTAACACTTTTGATGCTGTTATCTCAAAAAAAGAGGAGCTTATCACTAAACTTGAAAATGCAAAACAGAGTTTGATAAACGAAGTAGTCACAGGAAAACTAAAAGTTGTTAAAAATGAATGCAATTGGAAAACTAAAAAGTTAGGATATATTTTTAAGTTTAAAAATGGTGTAAACTCGGATTCTTCAAACTATGGAAAAGGTTTAAAGTTTGTCAATGTAAAAGAAACTATAAATACTGATTTTATATTAGAAAAAGATATTGAAGGTTTAGTAAGTGTTTCAGAATCTATTGTAAAAGAAAATCTACTTAAAAAAGGAGATGTACTTTTCAATAGAACATCTGAAACAGCAGAAGAATTAGCGTTAAGTACTGTTTATTATGATGATGCAAAAGCATTATTTGGTGGTTTTGTTATACGAGGACGACAAATTACAGATGATTTGGATTTAGATTTTAAAAGATATTGTTTTCAATCTTTTGAAATACGAAAACAGATAATTTTATTTGGTAGTGGAAGTATAAGAAAAAATATTGCACAAACAAATTTAAAAGATGTATATTTAAGTTTCCCAAATATAAAAGAACAAAAACAAATATCAAATTACCTAGATAAAAAAATAGAAACTTTCGACAACACAATCGAAAAAACAAAACAAAGCATAAAAAAACTAAAACAAGCAAAAGAGTCACTCATCAGTGAAGCAGTGACAGGAAAGATAGAGATTTTATAAAAGGAAAGAGTTTATGAGTCAGATTTTAGAAAAAGATATAGAAGAGCTGATAGAAAATTCACTTATACAAGATGGTTACAGACAAAGCAAAAGCGAAGATTTTGATAAAAAGTATTCTTTAAACAAAAAAGAGCTATTTAAGTTTTTAGAAGCTACACAAAATGAGCTTTTAAAAGAGTTCCAAAAATCACGTCCTCAAAACTGGCAAGATAAACTCCTAGATACCATAAGCACAAGTATAAAACAAAAAGGTTTGATAAAAGTTTTAAGAGAAGGCGTAGAAGATTTTTCTCTCTCCTCAAATCTAAAACTTGTATATTTTAAACCAAACAATAACAAAAACGAAAAAACACTTAAAAATTACCAAGCAAATATTTTTTCTATTACAAGACAACTTTACTTTGAAGAAACAGCTAAAACTTCCATAGATATGGTTTTGTTTTTAAATGGACTTCCTATAGTTGTAATGGAGCTTAAAAACAGATATACAGGTCAAGATACAAAAAAAGCAGAAGAGCAATTCAAATTAGATAGAGATGTAAAAAGTAAACTAACAGACTTTAACCAAAGAGCATTGATATACTTTGCACTTGATAACGACGAAGTAAGCATGACAACCCATCTTAAAGGCAAAGATACTTTCTTTCTGCCTTTTAACAAAGGTTTCGAGGATGGTGCAGGAAACCCAATAGTAGATGGAAAACTAAAAACTCACTACCTATGGGAAGAGATACTTTTACAAGACTCTTTGCTTGACATCTTTAGAAACTTTTATTTTATTCAAGAAGATGAAAAAGTCCCAAGTAAAAAAACAGCTATATTTCCAAGGTTTCATCAACTTGACGTTGTAAAAAGTTTAGAAACTAAAGTAAAAGAAGAAAAAGTAGGACATAAGTACCTGATTCAACACAGTGCAGGAAGCGGTAAAACAAACTCTATATCTTGGTTAGCTCACAGACTCTCAAAACTTCATGATGAGTTTGAAAACCCTATCTTTGATAGTATCTTAGTTTTAACAGATAGAAAAGTCTTAGATGCTCAACTCCAAAAAGCTATTTATCAGCTTGATAAAACAAGAGGAATAGTAGTCAAAATAGACAAAAACAAAGACTCAAAAGACTTAGCAAAGGCACTTAAAAAAGGTGCAAAGATAATCATAACTACTATTCAAAAGTTTTCATATGCATATAAAGAGCTCGATAAACTCTCTAAGAAAAAGTATGCCATCATCATAGATGAAGCACACTCAAGCACAAGTGGTGAAAACATGAACTATCTTAAACTCTCACTTGCAGGAAAAACACTAGATGAAGCAAAAGAGTTAGAAAAAAAGTACGACAAAACAAGCGAAGACAAACTAAATGAAATCATTGATGCTATTACAAATACGGGACATTTAAGCTTTTTTGCATTCACTGCTACTCCAAAAGATAAAACAATGCAAATCTTTGGACGCTTTGGGAGTGATGGAAAACCACATGAGTTTGATTTGTACTCTATGCGACAAGCTATTGAAGAAGGTTTTATCTTAGACCCTCTTAGAAACTATATGATAAGTGATACTTACTTTAAAATTGGTAAAAAAATCAAAAATAATCCCATATTTGAAAAAAGTGGAGCAAATAAAGCAATTGGAACTTTTATAAATCTGCATGTTCACAATATAAACCAAAAAGTAGAAACCATTGTAGAAGACTTTATGGCAAATAGACAAAGTTGGATAAAAAATAGATCTAAAGCGATGATAGTAACAAGCTCAAGACTTCATGCTTTAAAGTATAAACTCTCTATGGACAAGTATCTAGCGTCACATTATCCAAATACTAAGTCTTTAATTGCATTTTCTGGTGAACTTGAATTAGATGAGATTAAATATACAGAAGAGAGTTTAAATGCTATTAAAGAGAGTGAATTACCTGAAGTGTTTGATAGTGTTAATGAAGTTAAGTTTTTGATTGTTGCGGACAAGTACCAAACAGGCTTTGACCAACCAAAACTATGTGCTATGTATGTCGATAAGATGTTAAACGGTGTTACTGCTGTTCAAACCTTATCACGACTCAATAGAGTTACAAAAGGTAAAAACAACACTTTTGTATTGGACTTCGTAAATGATATAGATACTATTAGAGACTCTTTTTCAAGATACTATACATCAACAAATATTGAAAAAATAACCGACCCAAATATAGTTTTTGAGTTTTATCACAAAATAGAAGAGTTTCATATATGTTTTGAAGATGAGATAAGTGAGTATTGTAAACTTTATTTTAAAGAACAAAGAGATGGTTTTGATATTGCAAATATGGATAATTTTATAAATTTTGCAATTGAAAGATTTATAAAATTAGACGATGAAAATAAACAAGAAGAGTTTAAAACTTATGTAATTAAGTATTTTAGGGCATATAACTTCTTAATTCAAATTTATCCATTTAAAAAACTTAGTCTATATGAGATGTATATTTACTTAGGAGCACTTATAAAAAAGTTTCCAAAGAATAGTTTTTCAAAAATAGAACTTGATGAGCTTTTAAGTTTAGATTTTTATAAACTAAAAAGAATGAATGGAACTAAAACTAAAGGTGAAGATATATCTTTGGAAAAAGGCGATGAAAAAGAGTTAAAAGGTTTTTCTAGTGGTGGGAGCAGGAAAAAAGACATTGTGGAAGAAGAATTAGAAACATTGATTCAAAGAATCAATGATCTGTTTGGTATGGATTTTAGCGATGAAGATAGACTTGCTTTTTATGACCAACCGATGCAAGCACTTATGAAAAATGAAGATTTACAAGATATAGCAAAAGTTAATAGTTATGACGAGTTTGAAACACAATTTAAAAAAGACTTTTTTATTAAAACTATGTTAGCAAAAAAGAGTACAAATGAAGAGTTCTTTAATAAAATATTTGCAGATATAGATTTTAAATCATATTGGATGAAAACAATGTCAAAAGAGTTATATAATAATTTTAACAAGTAGGTAGATAATCATGAACAATATTATAAATATCATAAAAACAAAAACTAATTTAGACGATAAGAGCATAAAAAACATCATCTCTATGCTTGAAGAAGGGTGTACTATAGCTTTTATAGCACGGTATAGAAAAGATATGACAAATAATGCGAGTGATGAAGTCCTCTTAAAATTTCAAGAGGTGTATGAATATACGCAAAAACTTTTCAAAAGAAAAGATGAAATTTCAAATATACTCAAAGAAAAAGAAGTTTTTACACCTAAACTTCAAGAGTTACTTGGCACTGCAACAACACTTACTGCTTTAGAAGATATTTATGAACCATTCAAAGGTACAAAAAGTACAAGGGCCGATGAAGCTGTAAAAAATGGACTTGAACCATTAGCAAATATTATTTCAACTATGAGGCACTCTAGTGATGAAATCAAACTAAAAGCAAAAGGTTTTTTGTCTCTACATGTAAAGAGTATAGACGATGCGTTAAAGGGTTCTGGGGACATCATTGCTCTTCGTTATTCACAAGAAATACGAACAAAAGATGCGCTTAGAAAAAACCTTTTAAATCATGGACAACTTGTAACAAAAAAGACAAAAACCTTTGAAGAAAATGGACTTTACAAAGATTTGGCAAAAATAAACCAAAAAGTAACTTACATAAAATCTCATAGACTTCTAGCCATTTTTAGAGCAGTCAATGAAAAACAGCTAAGCTTAAAGATAGAATCTGATGAGGAATATCTCATAAATGGAATAAAACAGTATCGTATCCCTAAACATGCAAACTCTTCAAGCATATATGTATTTGAAGCCTATAAAGATGGACTAAAAAGACTTCTGCTTCCAAGCCTTAAAAGAGAATTACTCTCAGCTTTAAAACAAAAAGCAAGTGATGAAGCGATAAACCTTTTTGGTAAAAATCTAAACGAACTTTTGATAACTCCACCTTTAATGGGACAAATTATACTCGGAATAGATCCAGGATTTAGAACAGGATGTAAATTAGCGGTCATCGATGAAAATGGCTTATATTTGGACTCTGATGTCATATATCTTTTAAGCGATACAAAAAAAGCTTCTCAGATAGTTCTAAACCTAATTAAAAAATACAAAATAACAGCAATTGCCATAGGCAATGGAACTGGGTCAAAAGAGAGTGCCACGTTTATATCTGATTTGATAAACAAAAACACATTAGCTGTAAAATATGCAGTTGTTAGCGAAATAGGAGCTTCAATCTATTCTGCTTCAAAAATAGCCCAAGAAGAGTATGGTTTTTTAGATGTAACAATACGAGGTGCAATCTCTATAGCAGGACGACTTCGTGACCCCATGGCAACTTTAGTAAAAATAGATCCAAAATCTCTTGGTATTGGACAGTATCAACATGATGTAAATCAGAGCGACTTAGCTAAAAAACTCGGTGCAATTACATACAACCTAGTAAATAGAGTAGGAGTAGATTTAAACTCTGCTTCATATAAATTACTCTCTTTTGTCTCAGGTATTAGCGAAAGACTAGCAAAAAATATCATAACTTATAGAGATGAAATTAAAGGCTTTACATGTAAGAAAGAACTCTTACATGTAAAGGGTTTAGGAACAAAAGCCTACGAACAAAGTGTTGGTTTTTTACGCATTAAAAATGGCAAGTCTTTTTTAGACAATAGTGGGATTCATCCTGAAAACTATAAAGTAGCAAAATATATAAAAGAAAAGTTTGAATTAGAAAAAATAGACAATAATTTACTTCAAGAACTCTCAAAAGATTTTAATTGTGGTGTTGAAAGTCTAAAAGATATAGTAATTGAGCTTCAAAAACCTGGTTACGATATACGTGAAGAGTTAGAACAAGTCTCTTTTTGTGAAGATATAAAAAATATTGACGAATTAAAAGAGGGAGATTTTGTAAGTGGAGTAGTAAGGAATATTACCGATTTTGGTGCGTTTATAGATATTGGACTTAAAAATGACGCACTTTTACATATTTCTGAATATTCCCATAAACGTATTTCACACCTAATGGACGTAATGCATATAAATCAACAATTTAAAAATCTAAGGATTTTAAGTGTAGATTTGGAAAAAAATCGAGTATCTATATCCTTGAAAGATTAGATACTTAAGACTTTTTCCTGTGAGAGCATAATTTTATGTTTATACATATCGGCTTTAATAAGTAAATCTGAAAACTCAACAGGTTTACTATGTTTATCAAAAGAGAGTCTTTGAAGTGAGAGAAGTGGATGTTTTTCTTCTATGTCAAGTCTTTTTGCTTCATCTTTTGATGCCGCTTTTGCACTAACAGTCTCTTGTGCAGTAAAAAATTCTAAAGCATATTCATTTTTCAAGAAAGTATATAATGACTCTATTTTAAAGTTTTTTTGTAAATTTGGCACAGTATTTATGTCTAAATAATTTAACATTAAAGCAAAAGGTACATCATCTAACAATCTAAACCTTTTAATGCACAAAAGAATATCACAATTTAATAACTCTTTTACAATATGATCATCTTTTATAATCTCAAATTCAATTGATGCTGTCGATAATTGGTGATTTTGTTTTTTTAATCTTTGGGTTAATGAACCAATAGAGTTTGCATCATAAAGAATTTTTTGTTCTCTAACAAAAGTCCCTTTTCCTTGCTTTTTAACTAAAATGCCCTCTTTCCCAAGTTCTTCTATTGCTCTTCTAACAGTTATTCTACTCACATTATATAATTTTTCTATTTCTCCCTCAGCAGGAATAATATCATTTGGTTTATAATTTTCTCTTATATCTTTTAAAAGTTTATTTTTGAGTTGTATATATAAAGGTATGCCGTTTTTATCAAACAAAATTTATCCTATTGTATTCATCAGAATTGAAGAAGCTGTTTTTTTATGTTATTGTAGTCAAATTAATTCATATCAACAACCCAAACATAGTACATTATCTAGTTTTAAATAATCCTTAAAAACAGTTTATTTTATTATCAAAATACTTATATCCAAGTGCAAATTCTCTATGCCCCAAAATTTCAGATTTACTTTGTTTACCTCCACAAACATCTAAAACAATATCATATATTTCACTAGCAATATCTTCAATAGTGGCTTCACCCTTTATGATTTTACCTGCATTTATATCCATATCTTCTTCTAGTTTTTTATAGGTATCTGGATTTGCACATATTTTGATAACAGGAGAAATTCCGGAACCTACAACAGATCCTCTACCAGTTACAAATAATACTATATGAGCACCACTTGCTATGAGTTCTATAATTTCAGAAGTATCATTTGGATTTGGAAATGCCCATAACTCTTTGCCATCTGGCACAACATCAAGTAAAAATAGCCCCTTACTTTTTGGATATAATGATGGCTTTAGAACACCACTTATGCGAGAAGAACCACTCTTTGCATATGCTCCCATAGATTTTTCTTCTTGAGTCGTGAGTCCTCCTGTTGCATTTCCATCAGAAAAACTTCCATGCCCCATGGTAGTATAATATCTTTCAGCCTTTTGAACCGCATATAACAAATCTTTGGCCACTTTCTTATTTACTGCTCTATTTGCCATAATATGTTCACACCCAATAAGCTCGCCTGTCTCTTCAAAAATACATCTAGCACCATCTTCTATGAACCTATCAAAAGCTTTTCCAACAGCAGGATTTCCACTTATCCCACTCATACCATCGCTACCTCCACAAATAGTTCCTATAACCAATTCATCTACTCGTATATCTTCTCTTGGAACTTTTTTAATCTTTGTAATGGCTTCTTCAACCCATAAACTTCCTATTTTGATGCTCTGTTTTGTTCCACTGTTTTCTTGAATTGTCAGTATTTCAACTTCTCTACCACTCTTTATTATGGCTTTATATAAAGCTTTTTTATCAAAACACTCGCACCCTAAAGAGACAAGTAAAACTGCTCCAACATTTTGATGTGTTGTTATTGCTTTTAATATATTAAATGTATACTCATTTGGATAACATCCTGAAAGTCCAACGAGCTGGATATCATCATCAAACTTTGATACTATTTTTTCACAAACAAATTTTGCACACTCAACAAGATAACAGACTAAGATGACATTTCTAACACCTTTTTTACCATCTTCTCTTAAATAACCTAACATATTTTATGCTTTATGTAGTCACTTTTTATATTATGAGTATGCACATGTTCACCTTCATTTATATCTTTTGTAGCAGAACCTATACTCACTCCATATTTTATGATTTTTTCTCCACACCTTATTTTTTGTATAGCTATTTTATGAGCCAAATCTATCTCTTGTAAAATTAAGATTTTTTCTAAAACAATATCACCTTTTTTTAGCCTTTCACAACTAACTGCGACATTGTCGTTTTTGTTCAATTTTATAACAATAGGCATCAAAAATTCTTTACTATCTCTTCTACATGTAAAGTAAAATTTTTATCTTTTAAACACCCTTTAGATACCATCCATGAACCACCTAAACATAGTACATTGTTAAGTTTTAGATACTCTTGATAATTTTCCTGCTGTATTCCACCAGTTGGACAAAATTTTATGTCTGTAAATATGTTTGAATAAGCTTGTAGTATCTTATATCCGCCACTATTGCTCGCATGAAAAAACTTTTGAAAGCTTACCCCAAGCTCTCTTAGCCTTATAATCTCACTTGGAGTAGATACCCCAGGAAGATAAGAGATACCTACTTTTTTAGCTTCATATACTAAAGCTTCAGTAAATCCTGGACTTACAGCAAAACTACATCCTATATCTTTTACCTGCTGAAATTGCTCTTTTTTTACCAATGTTCCAGCACCTATAAAAGCTTCTGAAAACTCTTTTTTTATTGCTTCTATGCATTTAAAAGCATTTGGAGTTCTTAGAGTAACTTCTAAGTTACTTAGTCCACTAGTCACTAAAACTTCAGCTATCTTTAGAGATTCATCTACATTATCTAAAGTTAAAACTGGAATTACAGGTGAATTTTTAAACTTATTTAGCATTTTTAACCTTTTTTTTCTTTGGCATTATTGCCCCTTTATGCATGATAACTTTTGAAGCAGTACTTTTTGCTTTTTTGATAGATTTTGCAACATCATTTCCTTTTAATCTTGATGCCAAATATACTCCATTAAAAGAGTCTCCTGCTGAAGTAGCATCTACTATGTCTGTTATCTGTTTTGTTTTAACACTTTTTATGCCACTTCTAGTGCTATAAACAACATCATCTTTACCACATTTTATAACAATTTCACCACATCCTGCATCTTGTGCTTTTTTAATAATAGACAGAGCATCAATTTTGCCCCATAACTCCTGTTCGTCATCAAAAGAGGGTAAATATATATCGCAATTTTCTAAAGCTTGATTGTGTATCTCTTTTGCTTCATTAGTACTGCTATATAATTTTGGTCTATAATTAGAATCAAAAGCTACTTTAACACCAGCATTTCTAACTCTCTTTATGATTTCAAAAAAATTAGAACGCCCTTTTTTGTTCATGATAGCTAAAGTGATAGCAGAGAAATATATTAGCTCAAATTTTAAAAGTTCATTTTGAATTAAACTATCATTCATAAAAAGATTTTTAGCAGCAGAATCACTACGCCAATATGTAAAGCTTCTCTCTCCATTTTTCGTGCTTATCATATACATTCCAACAGTTTTATTTTTCAATTTTTCAACAAAAGTAGTCTTTATTTTTTGCTTATGAAAAAATTTAATCATTTTAGAAGATATATCATCATCACCTACTATTGTAATATATTCAACATTAGCTTTTTTAAATGCTCTTTTTAAATAGACTGCACAGTTAAAGGTATCACCACCAAAAGTCTGTTTATATATACTTTTTTTAGTATTATATATTTCAACCATACACTCACCAATAACTGCGATATTACTCATTTGTTTTCTTTAATTATTGCTTCGTATAATCCGTTTAGATAAGCTATTCCTAAAGCTCTATCATAAAGCCCATATCCAGGCATTCCATCTTCATCCCATATCATTCTGCCATGATCTGGTCTTACATGAGCTTCAAAACCTACATCTTTATATGCCTTTACTATCTCATAGAGGTCTAAACTTCCATCATTTGATAAATGAGAAGTCTCATGAAAACTCTTATCACCATCATGTTTTATATTTCGTATATGAGCAAAATGGATTCTGCCCATTTTCCCAAAGTGTCTAACAAGTTGAGGAATATCATTGCACTTATTTGGTCCTAGTGAGCCTGAACACAGTGTTATTCCATTGTGAGTATCATCTACTAATTTTACTAATCTTTGTAAATTTTCTTTACATGTAATGATTCGTGGAAGTCCAAAGATAGAAAAAGGTGGATCATCAGGATGTATAGCCATATTGATATTGCACTCTTTTGCTACAGGAATAATTTCTTGAAGAAAATAATTTAAATTATTCCATAAATCTTCTTCGCTTACATCTTTATACTGTTTAAAAAGTTCTTCAATTTCACTAAGTCTATCAAGCTCCCAACCAGGGATAATAATATCTTTTGAGCCATTTTTTATAATATCTAAAAGATCATTTGCTGTTGAATTTTTTAATGTTTCATTGTCAAAACTAAGAACTGTTGAACCATCTTTAAGAGGTTTCATCAAATCTGTTCTTGTCCAATCAAATATTGGCATAAAATTATAACAAACTGTTTTAACGCCAATTTTAGAGAGATTTCTTAGAGTTGTTTTGTAATTTTCTATATATTTTTTTCGTGAAGGAAGTCCTAATTTAATGTCTTCATGAACATTTACACTCTCTATAACATCAAGATTTAGATTATAAGAGTTAACCTCTTTTTTAAGTTCAATTAACTCATCAAGCTCCCATATTTCACCTACAGGAATATGCATTAACGATGTAACAACCCCATCAATACCAGGAATTTGAGATATATGTTTAAGTGGTATTTTATCAGTCTTACCATACCATCTAAATGTCATTTTCATGAGTTACCTCCTGTATTAAATCTTCTAGGTTTTCTATATTTTCCAAGTAATTTGCAACTTTTCTTATTAGTTTTTCATCATCTAAAAAAAAGCTTTCAAATATATTTTCAATTGAAAAATAGGCTCTTACTATATCCTTGTGAACACTATTTTTAATCCATATTTTTTTAAACTCATCTGTTAAAGGATCATTTACTTCTATATCTATATTTTGTAAATTTTTAGACGATGTAAATTTCATCCAACTGGCTATACAAATAGCCAGATGATCATAATTTTTACCATTATCAATAAGATATTTTAAAGTCTCTAACCATCTTTGAGGAAGTTTTTGTGAACCATCCATACTTATTTGAATTGTTCTATGTATAATATTTGGATTTTTATATCTAGCTATTATATTCTTCGCATATTCTTCAAAATCTACTCCATCTACCATTTCAAGGCTAGGTATAATCTCATTTTTAAGCATATTGACTATAAAAATTTCTAATTTTTCATCACTTATTGCTTCAAATATAGTCTCTTTTTTTAATAACTGTCCAATATAGGCTAAAGCGGAGTGAGTTCCATTTAAAACTCTTAACTTCATATTTTCATAAGGTTTAATCTCTTTAACAAACAAAACACCTACTTTAGAAAGCTCAGGTCTTTTATTGCTTACGAATTTATCTTCAATAACAAACTGGGCAAAATCTTCACAAACAATACCAGCAAAATCATCCATACCAATTTCATAATTTATCTGTTTTAATGATTTATCTGTCATCTTTGGGACAATTCTATCGACCATAGTCGATGGAAAAGTACATTTACTTTCTATCCATTTCTTTAATTCTATATCAATTAATTCTGCAAAATCAAGAATTACTTTTTTTAGTACTTTGCCATTTGATGGTAAATTATCACAAGACATAAGAGTAAGACCATTCAAGCCCAATTCTTTTCTTTTTTGCATTGCATAACAAATAAGTCCAATTGCACTTCTAGATCTGTCAAAATTCTTTAAATCGTGTAATATATCATGATTAACAGTATCTAAACCAGACATCCATGGACTATAGCAGTAACCTTTTTCTGTTATAGTTAAACTAATTATCTTCACTTTTTTAGATAACATAAGATTCAAGATGTTTTGTCTATCCTCACCTAAAAAGAGGCTATTTTTTATGGATGAAATGAGTCTAAAAGATGTCTTTTGATACCCTTTTAAATGAAGAGTATATAAATTATCTTGTCTATTCATCAGTTTTTTTGAATTATCCGTCTTTAAACTTACCGCCGATACAAACCAAGTGTCATCTTTAAAACTATTATACTCGTTTATATAAAAGGCTAAATGAGCTTTAAAAAAAGCTCCTAACCCTAAATGAACAATAGAAGTATTTACTTCATTAGTTTCATACATAGATGGAACTATGCTCTTATAGTTATCTTTATTTAACATCATTATGTACCTCTTTTGTTGTTAGTATTTGTGTAAGCACATTTGAAACTCTTGAAAGGTGCAATGTCATCTGAAGTTTTGCCACTTCAAAATCCTTTTTTCTTATAGCTTTTAGTATACTTTTATGCTCTTCAATTACTCCACTATTCCAATGATAATCATCTTTAGTCATACATCTAACTCTATTTAAATGTAGATTCACTTTTTTTAATATCTGCCAAGCATCTAAAAGATTTGCACTCTTTGCTATTTGGTAATGAAAAGCTTCATCATATTCAAAAAAATCATCAAAATTTTTCTCTTTTAACGCTATTTGTTGTTTTTCAATAAGGGCTTCAAATATTTTAAAATCATCGTCTTTTACATGATTAATAGCCTCTTCTACTAAAAGTATTTCTAAAGCTTCTCTTATTTTGTGAGCACTATTTACTCTATTAGTATCAATAGGTAAAATATATGTTCTACTTTGAGGAAGTATTCTCACAAGTTCATCACTTTCTAATCTCTTTAGAGCCTCTCTTACAGGTGTTTTACTCACATTAAATGCTAGAGATATTTTATTCTCATTTAGAAGTGTATTGGATTTCAAAAATCCCTTTGTAATTAAATTTAAAAGAACTTTATATATTTGTTGTTGTAAATTTTTACTTTTAGTTATATTTGTGTTTTTTATAAGTTCAAGATAGTATTCATCTTTTATAAATTCCATTTTATACCTTTATCCAAATAATCTTGGTAGAGTCATTGATACAGCAGGTATATAGGTCACTGCCATTAATGCGGCGAAAAGTGCTAAGTAAAAAGGCCAAATTGTTTTTATTGTAGCCTCTATTGGTATTTTTGCTACGGCACAGCCTACGAATAGTACTGAGCCTACAGGAGGGGTTACTAAACCAATACCTAGATTTATCATGAGCATTATACCGAATTGAACAGGATCCATTCCTAGTTGCTGAACAACAGGAAGAAAAATTGGAGTTGTTATAACTATTAGAGGTGACATATCCATAAAAGTACCTAAAAGTAGAAGAATTATATTTATAAGTATTAATATAACTAGAGGATTTGAACTTATATTTTGAAGTAGTTCAAAAAGCTGAGCTGGAACTTGATTTAGTGCAAGTAACCAAGCAAAAGCTGAAGCTGAACCAATAATAAGAAGTACTATACTTGTTGTTCTTATAGCATTTTTTGTTGCTATTTTAAAAGACTCCCAAGATAAAGACTTATAAAAAAATATAGATACAAGAATAGCATAAACTACAGCAATAGCACCAGATTCAGTAGCCGTAAAAACACCACTTAAAACACCACCAACAATAATAATTGCTGTCATAAGACCTGGTAAGGCACTAATAAAAGCATAAAAAAGAGAAGCAAAACCTTCAAATTTTTCCGCTTTATAACCTCTTTTAACAGCAACGACATAAGCAACAAACATTAATAAAAATCCAGTCATTATACCAGGTATGAATCCTGCTAAAAATAGATTTGAAATAGATACAGTTCCACCAGCTGCAATAGAGTATATAATCATATTATGGCTAGGAGGAATTGTAAGCCCTATGGTAGCTGAAGTTACAGTGACATTTACACTATAATCATCGTCATAACCTTTCTTTTTCATAACAGGTATCAAAGTCGAACCAAGAGCCGAAACATCAGCTACTGCCGAACCAGAAATACCTCCAAAAAGCATTGAAGTTCCAACATTAACAAGTCCTAAACCACCTCTCACATGCCCTATTGCCCTACTTGCTAAAAGAACCAATCTATTTGCTATGCCTCCATGAGCCATAAGTTCACCTGCATAAATAAAAAATGGTATTGCCATTAAAGAAAAAACATTCATCCCAGCCGTCATTCTTTGAAAAACTATTAAAGGAGGAAGTTGTTCATGAATAACTGTTATCAAAGATGCAATACCAAGAGAAAATGCTACAGGTACCCCTATGATAAGTAGAGCAAAAAATGCTCCAAATAGTAAGATTAATGTCATGCTCTTTCCCCTTTAAAATTTATTAAAATCAGATGTTCTATTACAAAAATAATTATTAGTACTGCACTTATTGGCAGAGGTAAATAACTATAAGCCGTTGAAATGCCAAGGGAGGGTATGATATGAGTCCAAGTCTGTTGCATCAAAACAATACCGTAGTAAAACATGTACCAAGCAAAAATACCTACAAAAAGGTATATACAGTTATTTATTACCTTTTTAACTATTCCATTTGCTTTATTTTTCAAAAATACTAGACCCAAATGAAAATCTTCATGCACACCAACTGCAACACCAAATAAAACATACCAATTTAACAAAAATATTGATAATCTCTCTGACCAATTTGGTGTATCATTTAACATATATCTATCAAATATCTGCCAAGTAATGATTGATGTCATAATAACCAATCCTATAGAAGCAAATGTTAAAACCCAAGATGACAACTTTTTACAATAACTTAAATATAAATCCATAAAAACCTCCTGTGGCACTTACGATTTGACTTATTAAAAATTCTAAACACTTAAGTCAACTAGTAAGTGCCAAGACAAATTGCCTTGGCTACTTAATTTTATTTTACAGCTTGAATATCTTTAATAAGTTGTTTTAACTCTGCTGTAGGAGCAAACCTTTTATATACTGGATCCATAGCATCAATAAATGGTTGTTTATCAATATCTGTAATCACTTTATTTCCTGCTGCTAAAATTTTCTTTTTTGAAATAGCAACTTTATTTTCCCAAAGTTCCCTCATTTTAGGAACAGAAGCTTTAGCTGCTTCTTTTACTAATTTTTGATCACTTTTTGAAAGTTTATCCCAAGATATTTTTGACATAACTAATACTTCTGGAGACATAGAATGCATATCTAAAGAGTAAAATTTTGCCACTTCGTAGTGCCTAGTAGTCTCATATGAAGGCCAATTATTCTCTGCACCATCAATTACACCTGTTTTAAGTGCCGTATAGACTTGACCAAATTCCATAGGCGTAGCATTAGCACCTAATGCTTCCATAGTTGCTATGAAAAGATCTGAATTTTGAACTCTTATTTTAAGACCTTTCAAATCAGAAGGTTTTCTAATCTCTCTTTTTGTATTATAAAAACTTCTTGCTCCACTATCGTAAAATGCCAAACCAATAAGTCCATAAGGTTCTAAGGCTTTTAGAATTCTGTCCCCTATTTCACCATCCATAACCTTATGCATATGTTCGATTGATCTAAATATATAAGGAAGAGCAGGAATAGCAGTTTCTGGAACGATACCATTTAATGGAGCAAGGTTAATTCTATCAATGTCAATTGCTCCTGCAATTGTCTGCTCAATAGTATCTTTCTCTTCACCAAGTTGTCTACCTGGATATATGTTAATACCTAAACGACCATTAGTTTTTTTAGATAAAATTTCACCCATATATTTAACAGCTTGTACTGTTGGATAATCACGATGATGAGTATCTGCTGCACGGAAATCTCTAGCTTGAACTAAACATGATGTAACAATAACACTTAATGCTATACCTAATAATTTCTTTGTTAATTTCATCTTTTTCCTTTTCATAAAAATTTTAAAACTTACAACTTGTAAGAAACTTTTGCTAACTTATAAGCTAACTCAACCGCGATATCTTTTGCTTCCTCCTCTAAAATTATATGTTTTGCAACTTGATTTGCTAAAAAAGCACAGTCCACTCTTCTTGAGACATCATGTCTTGCTGGTATAGAGGGAAATGCTCTTGTATCATCATTAAAACCTACTGTATTATAAAAACCAGCACTCTCCGTAACTAACTCTCTATATCTCATCATTCCATTTGGACTATCATGAAACCACCAAGCAGGTCCAAGTTTTAAACAAGGATAAACACCTGCTAATGGAGCTAATTCTCTTGAATATGTACTCTCATCTAATGTAAAAAGTATAATTTTCAATCTTATATCCATACCTAAAAGATTTAATAATGGCTTTAAAGCATCAACAAAAGATGTTCTTTGAGGAATATCAAATCCTTTATCTCTTCCAAATATGTCAAATATGCCAGTATTGTGATTTCTATAAGATCCTGGATGAATCTGCATTACTAATCCATCTTCTATACTCATCTTCGCCATTTCTGTAAGCATTTGTGCACGAAACAACTCTTTTTCATTATTATCAGCTTTTAATGTTATTACCTTTTGATATAGTTCACTAGCCTCACTCTGACTTAAATCTGCTGTATTTGCTGTAGGATGTCCGTGGTCACTCGCAGTTGTACCCAAAGATATGAAATATTCTCTTCTTTTTTTATGAGCATTTAAATAACCACTCCAAGTAGTTATATCTTCTTCCGTTATCTCAGCCAATTTAAATATGTTTTGTATAAAACCATCAAAATCAGGGTCGATTACATTATCAGGACGATATGTACTTATAACTTTTCCACTCCAAGCACTCTGTTTTATGCTTTTATGAAACTTTAAATCATCTAAGGCTGACTCAGTTGTGCTTAATAGTTCTATATTGAACTTGTCATACATCTCTCTTGGTCTAAATTCATCTTTTTTTAAACATTCACCTATATGATCAAAATAATAATCTGCTGTTTTTTCATTAAGTGTTTTATTAATGCCAAATAGTTTTTCAAAGGTGTGATTCATCCATAGTCTTGATGGTGTTGAGCGAAATAGATAATAATTTTTAGCGAAAAGTCTCCATATTTCTCTTCTATCTTTTTTAGATGATTCTTCATTGTTTTTAGCAACACCTAAATCCTCAAGCTTTAAACCTTGTGAGATTAACATTCTTAAAACATAGTGATCAGGGATTATAAGAAGGTCTGTAGCGTTTGTAAAATTTTCATTTTTGGCAAACCAATAGGGATCTGTATGTCCATGGGGTGAGATAATAGGTAATTTTTCTACTTCTTGGAATAACCTTTGAGCAATACTTCTTGAATTCTCATTAATAGGAAAAAAACGATTTTCATTTAATAACATACAAACTCCTTTTATTAAAAAATCCTATCACTAAGATTATTAAAGTAAACTGAATTGAAATATTAATTTGTATATTTTCCTAAAATTTGAGTATTTTATACGCAATTTTGTAATAAATAGCTTATTATGAGTCATTTTAGACACAATTAAAATATTAATTATATTTTATAGAAAAGATACCAAAACTTATCATTGTAGTAGTTTAGATAAAGTTACAAAAATTTATTCCATTGTATTCATCAAAATTGAAGAAGCTATATTTTTTATGTTATTGTAGTTAAGTTCATTCATATTAACCATCCAAGAACCACCTAAACATAGTACATTATCTAGTTCTAAGTAATCCTTAAAATCACCACTACCAATCCCTCCTGTAGGGCAAAACTTAATTTTACTAAAGATGCTACCATGTTATAATAGACATTGAAAATAGAGAAGTTCAACTTAAAATTTCAGATGAAGAGATACTAACAAGAAAAGAAAATCTAGTTCTTCCTGAATTAGAAAATGATACTCCATGGCAAGAAATATACAGAAAATTTGTAGAAGGCTTAGCTGATGGAGCTTGTTTGAAATTAGAGCAACCATATCAAAAAATATTAGATAAAAAGTGGTTTGCAAGAGATTCACATTAGTACATGAACTAAAATGCTCACTACTAGCCCTTTACATGTAAAGGGCTAGTTAAATAAAAATCTTCCTTTTAAAAATTTACTTAAATCTTACAAACGTAATTATTATAACATTATAATGTTTAAGTTAGTTCTAAGCAGATAGTCATTATAATGTTATAACATATAAAAGGATGTACAATGAAAAGTATTGATAAACAAGAGTTAATAAATTTAAACTATAGGAAACAATTTGCTATTGAACCTACAAAAAACTATATAGATGGTACATGGGTAACTTCAAGTGTTATAAATAAAAACATCAACCCTTCTGATACATCAGATATAGTAGCCTCTTTTTATGAAGCAACAAAAGAAGACGTTAATATTTCTATAGAAGCCGCAGTCAATATACAAGATGAATGGGCTAAATCTTCTATAGCATTAAGAGAAAAAATACTCAATGAAATTGGAGACAAACTTCTCTCCAATAAAGATTATTATGGAGAAATCATATCAAGAGAAGCAGGAAAACCACTCAAAGAAGCAACAGATGAAGTAGTAAAATCTGCTGACTTCTTTTTCTACTTTGCTGCTGAAGCGATAAGATCACGTGGCACATATATGGACTCACCAAGACAAAATGTTGACATAGAAGTCATAAAAGAACCTGTGGGTGTAGTTGCACTTATAACACCATGGAACTATCCATTGGCAATTCCTGCTTGGAAGATAGCTCCTGCTCTTGCTTTTGGCAATAGTATAGTTTTCAAACCATCAAATACAACACCAACTATTGCCTACATATTAGCAAAAATTATAGATAGTACAGAACTTCCAAAAGGTGTTTTTAATCTAGTAATAGGACAAGGTAGTGTAATTGGTGAAACAATTACATCTTCAAAACATATAGATGCTTTAAGTTTTACAGGTTCAGTTGATGTGGGAAAAAGCATAGCAAGAGACTCAATAAAAAATATGATAAAACTTCAACTAGAAATGGGAAGTAAAAATTCACTTATAGTCTTAGATGATGCTAATGTAGATGAAGCTGTAAGTGCTGCTATAAAGGGTTCATACAATGCAACTGGTCAAAAATGTACATCATCATCAAAACTTATAGTAACACAAGGTATTTATGAAGAGTTTTTAACAAAAATGAAAGAAGAGATGAAAAAACTTGTCATAGGAAATAGTTTAGATAAAGATACACAAATTGGTCCAGCTATATCAAAAAAACAGCTAAAACAAAATGTTTCTTATATAGAATTGGGCAAAAAAGAGGGAGCAACACTAGTATGTGGTGGTGAAGTTCTTAAAAGAGATACCGATGGTTATTACTTCTCCCCTGCTCTATTTACAGATGGCAAGAGTAAAATGAGATTAAACCAAGAGGAAATTTTTGGTCCTATCGCTTGTATTATTAAAGTAAAAGACTATGAAGAGGCTCTAGCGGTTCTAAATGATACAGAGTTTGGACTAAGTGGTGGTATTATGACAAAAGATTTAACAAAAGCTATGGATTTCAAACACAATGCAAAAGTAGGAAACATCATGATAAACCTACCTACAGCAGGAATGGATAACCATGTACCTTTTGGTGGCAGAAAAAGTTCTTCTTTTGGTTCAAGAGAAAAATCATTTAGTGCAAGTGATTTTTATACTACAACTAAAACAGCATATATCAAATACTAAAATATTAGATTACTTGCAAGCTATTGTATTCTAGTTTGCAAGTAGTTACTGAGTCTTGTCATATCTTTAAAAGATTTTGTAGGCTTATCACTCTTACCATAACCCCAATCAACAAAAAGAAAATCCATGTTTGCATTGTGTGCTGCGCCTTCATCTTTAATGCTATCACCAACTAAAAGGCTTTTGCTTAAAGGAATCTTGCTTAACTCACTTATATGATGCAGCATATCTGGATTTGGTTTAGAATGTTCGACATTATTTGAACCAATAACAAAAGAAAAAAAGTCAAGCATTCCCTGCCCTTGTAACATATTACGTGCAAAAAAGTCTGCAGCATTAGTTGCTATACAAAGAGTCACACCCTTTACATGTAAAGATTTTAAAAGCTCATATGCACCTTCATAAGGTTTTACATGTAGATTGGCATTTGCTAAATAGTGCTTGGCAAAACGGTCTCTATGTTCTTGGCTATACTCTTTTACATCATAAAGTTCCATAGGTAAATCTATTGATGGTTCATTTATAATGTATTCTAAATAGTCTTTTTGTATAGGTCCTAATCCATAACTTTTTCTAACATGGTTTACACTCAATGTCATAGCGTAACTTGAGTTTAAAAGTGTTCCATCCATATCAAATATGACTGATTTTATCATTTTACTCTTAGTCCCAAAACAAGTAAATCTTTATGTGTATTTTGTACCTTAGCTATATTTGGGAAATGTCCCCATTCTTTGAATCCTAGTTTTTTAAAGAGTTTTAGGCTTGCTGTGTTATTTGCGAAGGTAAGAGCTAAAAAGTTTTCTATATTATATTCATCTGCCATCTCTAAAACTTCTTTTAGAAACATTTGCCCAAGCTTTTTACCTCTAAAATTACTATCTATATAAACATTTATCCTTACGCTACTTTCATAAGCAAGATGGGGATAAAGAGGTTGCAAAGAGACCCATGCAATAACTTTACCATGATACTCTTTTACTAAAATTGGTCGTGTTTCTTCATCATGAGCTCTAAACCATTCTAGTTTTTCATCAATAGTTACTGCTTCACTATCAGATGTTGAAATACCATCTTCTATAGCTTTATTATATATTTTCACTATCTGAGGTAAATCTTTAATTGTTGCATTTCTATACGATTCTATCATTGTTTTATAGTTCCTTTATAGTTTTCTATGTATTTTACTATATTTTTAAACTCTTTGTCTATCGCAAAACAAGTTTTTTCATCACATGCTAGATATTTATCTGTATTTTGTGTTGCTTGTAATGTAAATGGGTACCTTATATGTAAAATATCTTTTTGTTTATCAAGTAAGTTCTTTTTATTTGATTTTATCAAAACATCACCATAATCAGAACGCAAGAGTGCTAAAACTGCTTGTGAAGCTTGATCTGGATGTTGAAGTATTCTATCTCTCTCATCAGCTAAAAATCCTCTTGTACGCGCTAAAAGTTTTAAATCATAAGTTAAATTTGCTTGAGTAAAAAGTGTATGATAAAATTCTGAAAGTGGTGAAACGTAGTACTTGTCTCCATACTGTGCTAAAGCTCTAAACTTAGTATCATCAAGATAAAACTTCTTATTTTCATAAAACTTAGCTAAAGTCTCTTTTTGAAGATAACCAGCCAAACTAAGATAAGTCCTATTTTGTGTGTACATGTAAGCAGTTTGAAGTAAGTCTATAAGAAACACATAGTCTTCTAAAACAGCTTTATCAACAGCTTCTTTATCAAGATAAAAACCATGATAGAGAACTCCTTTGATATAAACTTTTTTTAGTAACTCTCTCATTGATTTTTCAGCTTTAAAAGTGAAACTTTCATCAAAATATGAAGCAATAAAAATAGATTTTATCATCAATGAATTCCACCCAGTAAGTATCTTTTTATCTACAAATGGAAAATCTCTTTTAAGCCTGAGTTTTTTTAGTACATGTAAAGCTTTTTGTACATTTTTTGGTTCATTATCAAAACCAGTGTTTTGATGAACATTACTCAATTCCTCATCAAAATTGCCAATCTCTGTTATATCTAGGTACTCCATAACTTCTTCGTAGTTTTTTATATTTGCTTTTTTAAAAGCAGACAATACTTCCTCATAAGAGTAAACAAAATAACGTCCTTCTCCATTTTTGCTATCAGCATCTGTTGCACTAAAATACAAGCCTTTATAACCAAGTCTTTTGTCAATCTCTTTAATAGTATCTAAAACTATGGCTTTATATCGAGGCTCTGGAAAAAGTATGTAAAATTTTACATATAAAGAAATCAACTCGGCTTGGGTATAAAGCATCTTTTCAAAGTGAGGAATAATCCAATCTGAATATGTGCTATATCTATAAAAGCCACCTTCAACATGATCATATATCCCTCCTGTACTCATAGCTTTTAAACTGCTTTTAACCATACTAAGTGCTTCTTGATTGTTTTCCAAAAGATATATATCTAACAAAGTTTTCATATGAGTTGCTAAAGGAAATTTTGGATTTCTATCAAATCCTCCATATATCTTGTCATATCTTTTTTTCATCAAAGAGACATATTGATTTGCAATCTCACTCTTTTTAATTGTACTTTTTTCTACTACACTTTTTTTTAATATAATCTTTTTATTTGCTTCTACTATTTTAGCCACTCTGTCTTTATTGTTTCTATAAAGTTTGACCATTTTTGGGACTAATGTTTTCATACCATCAACACCATAACTATCAGTTGGAGGAATATAAGTCGTGATATAAAGAATTTCTTGATTTGGAGTGAGTATTGCACTAAGTGGCCAGCCTTTTCTCTGTTCTTTTAGAAGAGAAAGGGTGTGTTGAAAATGTGTATCTATATGAGGCATCTGCTCTTTATCTACTTTTATGCTTATAAAATCTTGATTTAGAAGTTCTGCAATCTCTGTGTTTTCAAAACTCTCTTCCTCCATCACATGACACCAGTGACAAGTACTATAACCAATAGAAAGAAAAATTAATTTATTCTCATCTTTAGCTTTTTGAAGTGCTATATCACTCCAAGGGTACCAATTAACAGGATTATGTGCATGTTGAAGCAAGTACGGAGATTGTGAGTTAATAAGAGCATTAGTAGATGAGCCAAAAAGCAATATACATGTAAATAATATAGATAATAATTTCATTATAAAGCCTTTCATTGTATAATAGCAGACAATCACAAAAGGAATCAAATGACATTTGATAAATTCAATTTTTTAACTCAAATTCACAAAGCATTAACAAAAAGTAACTTTAAACAAACAACACCAATTCAAGAAAAAGTGATCCCTCTAGTCTTAGAGAAAAAAGACATTATGGCAAGAGCTCAAACGGGTAGTGGAAAAACAGCTAGTTTTGTTCTGCCTATCTTAGAGATGTTAGCAAATGACGAAAGAGAAGGCAAGGCTAAAATCAGAGTACTTGTTATAACTCCAACAAGGGAATTAACCCAACAAGTAGCAGATGCATTTATAACTTTTAGTGAATTCTTAGAGAAAAAACCAAAAGTGGTAAGCATCATAGGTGGTGAGAGCATTGGTGAACAACTTTATGACATCCAACAAGGATGTGACATAGTAGTTGCAACTGCTGGTAGACTTCTTGATGTTATAAGTAAAAAACAGATGAATCTATCAAAACTAGAGTTCTTTGTACTTGATGAAGCCGACAAAATGCTTGACCTTGGTTTTGCTCAAGAACTCGACACCATACTAAAAGAGTTACCTTCAAAGCGACAAAACCTACTTTTTTCAGCTACCTTTCCTCCAAAAATGCAAGAGATAGCTTCCAAGATTACAAAAAATCCTGTAGAAGTTACAATAAAAGAAGAGAAACAAACAGTAGATAATATAAAACAAAGAGCTTTACATGTAAACCAAGAAAATAGAAGAGTGTTATTAAGAGAGCTTTTAAAAACTCATAAATGGAAACTAGTTTTAGTATTTATGGCAACAAAAAGAGCAACTGATAATATAGCTCAAAAATTCAGAAAATATGGTTATGAAGCAGAATCATTTCATGGAAATCTAGAACAAGAAGAGCGAAAATATACTCTCGAAGATTTTAAAGAGAAAAAAATAAATATACTATTTGCTACTGACATAGCCGCACGTGGACTCGACATTGACGATATTGATTGTGTGGTAAACTTCGACCTACCTCGTTCCCCTGCTGATTATATTCACCGCATAGGAAGAACTGCGCGTGCAGGAAAATCTGGAGATGCTATAAGCTTTGTAACTCATGACAATGCAGAACACTTCAAACTTATAGAAAAAAGATGTGAAATAAAGCTTGAATTAGAACAAATAAAAGGTTTTGAACTAACAGGAGTTGCTCCTAGAAAAGAGAAAGGCAAAGCCCCAGTCAAGGGAAAACGAAAAAGTAAAAAAGATAAATTGAGAGAAAAAGAAGTTAAGTAAAAGAGTTAAAATGAGTATTTATCAATGGACTAAACAAAATTATATATCACCACCTAAACAAAATTTAGATATTAGCAATGAAATTCAGGATATTGTTAAAGAAATGTTATATGGAGATAAAAATGTTATAAGAGTAAACTCTTTAGCAGGTACAGGCAAAACGACTCTATTGAGTATATTAAGCCAATATTATATTGCTAAGAATGAAGCACAAAGAGGAAATATAAAATTTTCAAATACTCCTAATGTCTTGTATTTAGCAAGTTTAAAAAGATTAGTTAATGAAGCTAAAGAACTTTTTGACTATCGTGTCAGATGCCATTCTCTTACAGAAATAGCAATCAAATATACAAAAAGATATAAAAATTGTCCTAATTATAGTTCTATAGAAGAGTATAAGGCTGAAATATTTGTAAACTATTTTAATATTAAATATGATATTGCTTGTGAAATAAATGACATTTTAAATAACTGGCTAAATAGTTATGATACAGAAGAAGGAATACAAAACTATGCTTATGGCTCAAGATATTCTAGTGAAGCAGCTTTTTATGCACATACATATGTAACAGATGCTAGGTGTTTTGAAGAAGGAACATATGTTACAAATAAATTTATTTTAAAAGAGTTACAACTTCAACTAAGAGAAGGTATGGAAATAAATTTAAAAGATGAAGTCGATTTACTTTTAGTTGATGAAGGGCAAGATTTATCTGATGCGGCTATATATGTTTTCTTAAATTTCCCAGCAAAAAAAAGAGTTATTGTAGGAGATACTAACCAAAAAATATATCCTTATGTTTCAAACAATAATGCTCTTTTAAAAGATATTGATGATATGGCAGAATTTCATTTAACATCAAGCTACAGACACTCACATGAAGTTGCTGAAAAAGCAAATTATATACTAAAAACATATAAAGACTCAAAACATTCCATAAAACCAAAACAGCAAATCAAAACAAAATATATTCGTCCTAATGGATATATCTATCGTTGGACTAGTGGAGCAATGGAGGGCATAATATTAGCAAAAGAGTCTAAGGCTGAGTCAATAGAATGTGCGCAAGAAGTATTGTATCTTCTTGAACTTATTATTAGTTTTGACTTAGTTGATAACAAGCAAGAACCTCTACCCAAATTCAATAATGCTATTGATTTTATTCAAAAACATAAAAATAAGTTAGAAAAAAATCTAACTCTTATACAATATATAAGAGATTTTCTACCAAATAATTTATACAAAGGTAATTTGGCTCAAATAAAAATAGTATTAAAAAAATATGATATAAAAACCATTAAATCATTATATAATTTTTCTAAAAAATTTAAAGAATCATCTTTAAAACCAGATATTACAATAACATCAATTTTCAAATCTAAAGGTTTTGAATTTGAAACAATCACAATATTAAGTGACATGCCAGATTTAGCAGAAGTAGTAGCTAATTATTTTATATTTACAAAACAAACATATAAAAAAGGTGAAAAGTTTGATTATATTAGTTTTTTTAGCGAATATATACATAAAAAAGAAACCATATATAATACAAGTAGCGTTGCAAAATGGACTTATCCTATTAATCTTTACTACACAGCAATTACTAGAGCAAGAACTTTAGTTAATGATAGAAGTATTAATAAGAATTATTACAATAAAGAAGAACTAAACAAAGCAATATATAAATTCATCAAAAAAACAAAATAAAGCTTTACATGTAAAGCTTTATTCCATCTACATAATTTTAAAATCTAAAATCCTCAAGTGTTCCATGCTCTTCCACATATCTTGACTGAGCTGCTCTTTTAGCAAACCCCTCTAATGAGCCATATTTTTTATTGTATCTTTCTTGGGCTTCATTTCTACAAGTTTCATCTCGTGTAGTCATTCCATAGTGGTCTAAGACTTGAATGCCTGCATCAACAAATACATAAAAAGCCAATACAACCAAGACTATATTTTTGATTTTTTCTTTCATCGTTAAAAATTCTCTTTAAAATTCTCAAATTTATCAGATTGGATAAATTCAACTTCTTCTGAAATTGCTTTAAAATGTGCTTTTCCACAGTCAATTTTGGCTTTTTCTATATTTTTTATATCTAAGCCTAAGTCACTTCCTTTGCTCTCTACAACAAAATATAGCTTCTCTAAATTATCTTTTTCAATCAAAACTGCCCAATCAGGATTATAGTTTCCAAGAGGCGTATTGATTTTGAACCAAGGTGGTAGCTTTGTAAAAAGTTTTACATTATCACTTTCATTGAACTTTGTAGCAAATGATTTTTCTATGTCTGAATCATAAATAGTATAATCATATATGCTTTTTTCTTCTCTATTTTTTAGGAGGTTGCTTGAAAGATAACCTGCAAGTTCACTCTCTTCAAAACACTCTTGTGCGTAATAAAATTCATCACCTACTTTTTGGTATTTGATGCCATCAACTATAAAAATACTCATACTTTTTTTGATAATTTTAACAACTTTATCTATAAACTTTTGGGGGTTGTTTTTAAAGCTTTGAAGCTTATTTGATTTTATCAATATTTCAACTATATCTTTTCTCATAAGTTTTGTTTCATTTTGAAGATAAGTAATGATATCTGGTAACTGATAGTCTATAATTTCACTATCAATATACTGCTCTTTTAAACTCTCATTATCTATCTCTACACCAACTTTTGTGATTTTATTGGTTACTTTTGTATATAGATACCTTATCTTTCCAACTGTTGCTTCTTCTTCAATTCTTTTAGCACAAATATCTATCAACTCTTGTATATCAAAATCTACTCTATAAGTTGTTTTATATTTTACTCTCTCCCATAGCTCTTTAAAATCTTCTCCTAAAAATACCTCTTTGTTGAGTTTAATACTTATCTTGTCATTGGCATCTTTTACATTTAAATTACCAGATATTTTTTTGATAGCCATTGAGATTTCATATTTTAAATGCATAAATTCTACTGGAACTTCTAATATGTCTTCTTTTATAGCAAGTCTTAATGAATCTTGTATCTTACCTCTTTTATCAACATACTCTTTGTCTTTTAGATACTCATATATACTTTCACTATTTTGAGCGCCAAAATAACCTAACTCACCATTTTCATTTTCAATAACAAGATTAGCAAAATAGTGTTCTTCAATAACACCAAATTTTATACCTTCTTCTTTTTCTATCTCTTCTTGAAGTCCACGAGCAAAATCTTCATAGCTTTCATTTGCCATGATCGTTAAGGTATTGACTTCAAAACCTTGAACTCTTTCACCCTCTTGATTTACACAAATTCTTAAACCTCTTCCTATCTCTTGTCTTTTTTTCATAACAGAATTTGTCTCGTTAAGTGTGCATATTTGAAATACATTTGGATTATCCCAGCCCTCTTTTAAGGCACTATGAGAAAAAATAAATCTTAAAGAACTTTCAAAAGATAAAAGTTTTTCCTTATCTTTCATAATAAGGCTAAAAGTATCTTCATCGTCTTTGTTGCCTCTTAATTCGCCTTTTGCTGATAAACTACTATCTTTTACTACACCTTTTTTATCTGTTGAAAAATAACCATTATGAATATTTTTTACACTTTCATCTATATCTCTTATGTCTTCAAATAGAGTTCTATACTTTGGTCTTTTTGATATTTTTACATACTCTTCTTCAAACCAATCAGCAAATTTACCATTTTGAGGGTTTCCATCTTCATCATAAGCTCTATAATTTGCTACTCTATCTATGAAAAACAAAGATAAAACTTTGATACCTTTGGGGTTCAATTTTAACTCTTTATCTAAATGCTCTTCTATGGTTTTTCTAATTTGTAATCTTTTTATACTATCACTATCTACATCTCCAACAACCTCTTTAAGTTTCACTATTGCGCCATTGCCAAACTCAATATACTCATTGCCCTCTTCTATGTAAATATCATTTATTGTATATCCTTCATATACATCTCTTCCATTTGAAAGTTCATAAAGGTCGCTTTTGCTGTTTATTGTAATAGGTTTTCTTGAAGTCTTGCCTTTGCTATTTATATCAATCTCTAACTTAGCACTTCTTGGGTTTGCTTTTATGCTTATAACTTTTATATATGCATTATTATGTGCATCATTAAGTTTAACATTTGCTACTTCTATTTGCTTTACCAGTTTTTGCTCATAAGCATCTATGGAATCAAGCTTATACATAAGGTTGTATTTGTCTACATGTGTTGCACTATATCTTAGTTTACAAAGTGCATTTAATGTTTGTATTGCTTCTTTTGATTTTGCTGTATTATCTACGCTTTGAGGTTCATCTACAATAACTATTGGATTTGTTGAAGATATAAACTCTATCGGTTTTTGCCCATTTAGTCTGTCATTTTTTCTGTGAATTATATTTGCTTTTGTATCTTTACTTGGGTCTGTAAAACTTTTTCTAAAAGCATCTATGTTTATAACCATAATTCTTATGTCACTACTTGTAGCAAAATCTCTCACTTGCTCTAAGTTAGAACTATCATAAACAAAGTAGTCATAATTTACATTTTCAAATATACTTTTAAAATGCTTTCCTGTTATATCAAGAGTTTTTTTAGTTCCCTCTTTTATGGCAATACTTGGAACTACAATGATAAACTTTGTAAAACCATATTTTTTATGAAGTTCAAATATAGATTTTAGATACACATAAGTCTTACCAGTTCCAGTCTCCATCTCTACTGAAAAGTCCATAGAGCCAAGTTTTTTAGATTGAGGTAGTCCATTTTTCAACTGAATATTTTGTATGTTATTTAGTAATTCATCGTCTAAAAGTTCAAGCCTATTACCAATACCAAGTTCATTGTATATATGGTGTAAAATATTATCTTTTATCTTTGCTACTGAAAAGTTGCTTTGTGTTATCTCTTGTCCAGCAAATATGTCTACTATGGAGCTTATAGCACTATTTTGGTAGTTTAGGTCGTTTTCAAATTGTATTTTCATTATTTACCTCTTTGTATCTTTTCTGATAGCAGTTATTAACTGATAATATAAAAATCCTAACATTACTTTATTAGTTATAAAAATTAAAGGATTTTTTTTAATGCACTCATCTAAATTTACAATAGACATATACTTAAAAACATCTATAAATTCTACTGTGCATTGATACCTATAACATACAAATTCATCTACACTCATAAATGTTAAAAACCCAACAACAAAAATCCAAAATGTCGTTAATAACCAATTTGTAGAAAAGTTTGAAGTAATCCAATTTATATTAAAAACCACCCAGTCAAGTTTATTTTTAAAAAAGTTTTTATTTAAAAATTCTTGTCTTTTTTTCAGCTCAAATGAATGATATTTATTTGCCTCAATTTGGTTACCAATTTTTTGACAATTATATTTTATAATCCTATATGTTTCTTGAGAAATATACTCTGTTTTTTGTAATCCCTCAACTGCATAAAAAATCATCTCATTTTCAATATTTGCCTTATCTAAGTCTAAACCCTTAAAAAATTCCGCTTCTCTAAAATGCGACAACCCTTTTAATGTTACATATTCAAAAATTAATTTACTGTGAAATTTACATTCTCCAAATAATACAAGTCCTCTAAAGTTAATTGATTTAAAAACAATATCTTTATCTTTTTGTATAAATTTAGATTTGAAAAAATCAGCATTTTTCTCAAAATCAGTATTGTTAATATTAGTAGAACAAGCTTCACAATTATGAAATTTAAAGTTATGCTCAAAGGTGCTATCTTCAACTATAAAAGATGAAATTTTACAAATATACTCTTCTTTGTCTTCATGATATTGAGGATTAAAATAAAACCGTTCTTTAAATACTGATGATTTTATATTTACTTTCTCAATGAGAGAAAATTTAATAACAACAGAATTACTCCAAGTCACTTCTTTAGCATTGACTTCACTAAACTTACAATTGTCAAAAAGTAAATCTAATCCGTTAGTATATGTTGTATTTTCTATCTTTTTGAGGTCAATAGTTTTTCCATTTATTATTACATTGTTGTTATGGTGCAAAGATAATGAATCAAAATCAATATTAGAAAAAACCAATTTACCTGACTCCACTTTTACATTATCTGATTTTTGAAATACATTATCTTTTAAACAGGTATTAACATCTATATATGGCATTAAACACTCACAACTTCATCAATGCCATTTTGTTTTAAAATTTGAATTGCATTTGTTTTTGCTACTGTATCTGCGAAACTGCTGTCTTTGAAGACTACTCTCATTGTTTCTGTTTCATACTCTTCTTTTATGTTTGCTATGAGTTCTACTGTGGTTGTTGTTATGTTGTCGTCAAGGCACACCACTAATGCTCCAAAGCCTATGATATATACTTTTTTGTTGTCTATGAGTTTTTCTTCTATTGGAAGGGTTAAGTCTAATCCGTATTTTAGTAGTATCTCATAAATTAGGTCTTGGCTTGTTCTGTCTAATTTTATGTTTTCTATGCTATCTTCAAGAGTTTTTTCAAGGTTATCAAAATCACTATCCCACTCTTTTATGTTTGAGCTATCAAGCTTAAGAACTTTGAAACCTATGTCGAGATTTGAAAGGTCTTTGTCTGTATTTTCTGCTTTTATCTTATCTCCAGCTCTTCTAATTCTCTCTTTTCCTATTTCACAAATATTTTTATATCCTGCTTGATAAGCTTCACTTTTTTCATTTGTTTCTTCTTGTAATTGAACCATTATAAATTTTCTATTTTTATTATCTAATATATTTTGTTTCAATAATGCTTGAACTGTTGTAGATGAACCACTAAAAAAATCTAAAACAATATCATTATCAGAGGCTCCTTGATATATAACTTTTTGTATTAATCCAATAGATTTTGGGTAAGTAAAGGAACTACCATCAAATAAATTTTTTACTTCCAATGTTGCTGTTTGCGTACTTCCTACTTCAGTATAATCTAAGACACTTCTTGGAACTATTGGTTTTGCTTCTGTAAGAAATTGTTTTTTTCGTGGTGCTTTGGATGTACCATCAGCACCCCAGTATAATAATTTCTGATTTATATGTTCTTGATGTGTTTCTTTTGAATAAGCCCAAACAGCTGTTTCATCTGGAAAAACTTTTTCTTTTGTATATGGATTAGTTATTGGGTAATATAAATTTGGTCTTTCGGAACGACTCTTATTACAAGTATACGCAGCAGAATTCCAAGCTCCTCGAGAATCGTTATCTGAATTTTTATAATATTTATTATGTTCACTTGTCCTGAGTGTTTTATTAGGAAACCAATAATTTTTATTTTTTGCATATATTAAAATATATTCATGGTCGCTACTATACCATTTAGAGTCATTAGCAGGAGAAACTCTTTTTTTCCATACTAAATCAGAAACAAAATTATCCTCTCCAAAAATTTCATCACAAAGCTTTCTAAGATTAGCCACTTCATTATCATCAATACTTATAAAAATAACACCATCATCTTTAAGTAAATTTCTTGCTAATTTTAATCTTGGATACATCATACTAAGCCAATCACTATGATACCTACCACTTGTATCACTATTTGTGCTAAGTTTATTCCCATCACTATCTACTTGACCTGTTTGCTCTAAATAGTTTTTTATATTGTCTTTGAAGTTATCTTTATATACAAAATCTTTTCCAGTGTTATATGGTGGGTCTATATAAATCATCTTTACTTTTTTATTATATGATTTTTGAAGAAGTTTTAAAACTTCAAGGTTGTCACCTTCTATGTAGAGATTTTGTGTTGTGTCCCAATCTTTACTCTCTTCTTTACATGGTCTTAAAGTTCCACTTGAAGGAGTTTGAGCTATCTTTCTTGCTTCACTTTTACCATTCCATATAAAATTGTATCTTTCATTATCTTTACATGTAAAGCTTCCAAGCTCCTCTTCAAGCTTTGTAAAATCTACTTTTCCTTCACAAAAAACTTCTGGAAAAATCTCTTTTAGTTTTTCTATATTTTCATTTACTATATCCATACTATTGCCATCTATCTTTTTCATAAAGTCAATTCCTTAAGTTTTCTTAATGTTCTATATGTTATACTTTCAGCACTTACGGTAAGTCCCTGCATGCACACTTACCTTTTCCTCATTCTATTTATTATAAAATCTCTTATTTTTTCTTTGCTATCTTTTAAGATTTCATCTGTAAATTTTTGTTCCAATTTCTTACTATTGTCTATGCCTTTTGCTCCATTTAGCAAAAAATACAAAGTATAGTAAACATCCAAAAGTCTATGGTGATATATCTCTTTTCTAACCTTTTTGTATGTAGCTATTGCTTTTACACTACGATAGTTTCTATTAAATATTCTACCATTATGAGCGCATCTATTGCGAAGTTCTTTTAGTCTTAAAAGGTAGTTTAAAAATACTTTTTTATTCAACACACTAAATTTGTTTGCTATTAACTTCAAAATACTTTGGTTATCAATAGTCAACTTTGAAAGAAGTTTTATTAATGCACCTAATGTCATATTTTCTACAAAATAGTGAAATGGTGGGTAGTTTGTTTCTAACTCTTCATTTAATCTAATCATCTCTTTATTTTTAAGATAGACTTCTTTATTTGCTTCAAAATCATAATTTTTTAGGTAGTAATCTCTATAATGCAAATAAACTTCACTATTTTGATTCGCATGTTTTGGTTTTACTCCCCAATCATAAATAGACTCATTGTTAATAGAAAAATTCTCAATGTAGCTATCTTTTAAAAGATAGAAAAATGGGTTATCAGTTAGTTCATATACTGTTTCTATCAGATAAGCTTTTAATTTAACCTCTATTTGTGAAGAGAGAGAAAGCATTTGTGAAGATATGTTTTTATCGGCATTATAAAGTTCAAGTAAATCATCCAAAGAGTAAAAGCATAAATCATTTTTAAAGGCTTTTACATAGCCTTTGAGCCTAAATATACCAATAGTTTCTACCATCTTTTGTATCTCTTCTTCACTCAATGCTTCTGAGTGCTGTAAGCCGTCTTTATAAAGAAAGTTTATATACTCATCAATCGTTAATCTTTTATATTCATATATCACATTTGACTCTTTAAGTTGTTTAGTTTATCTTTAAATTTTTTTAACTCAATATTCAAGCTTACTTTTTCACTGAAATTTATCTCTTTCTTTATCTTGTTCTTTAACTCTACAATTTGAATTTCTATAAGTCCTATCTCTTTTAGCATCTCTTTTGTATTTCTTTTATACAAAGAGTATAAGGTATATGCTGGATTATGATTGGAATTGTTTCATTTTTCTTGGACTTGATAGCTCAACAGCTATAAATGCTATTTCACTGTAATCTCTATCTTCATCAACAAAAAGAGATATATTTATGCTTTCTTTATTCAGAAAATAATTTAAAGTGATACTCTCTACTTCACTACTAAAAAGTTTCTTCTCTTGTGAGGTAAGTGAAAAATTATTTTTTTAAGATATAAGTTTTTCTTTTAAAACCTTTATAATAGGTATAAAATTATATCATCATAAAACTTAATATCTTAAAATATACTACTTTTTATAGTTTTAGTGCTTTAATATTATTCCATTTCCAGCCTCATCAAATACATATCTTCACCATCTAAGACTTCTACGTCTCCTCCGCATTTAGGACATACGAAGATGTTGTTTTTTAAAACACTCTGTTCATCACATTTTTTACATCCCACAACTAACTCTTGTACATGTATACAAAACTCTGCACCATCACAGATAGTTTTTTCTTTAAACGTATCAAAAGCAGTCTGCAATAAATGTGGCTCAACACCACTAAGTTTTCCTATCTTGACTTCTACTTTTGTAATTTTTGTTGCATCATTCTCTTTGGCATTTTTCTCACATAAGTCTAAAAGTGAACTTACTATTGAAAACTCGTGCATATTAACCTTTCTGGTGTTTTTATTGGACAGACTTTATACACAAAATCTGCTCTTAGTTTATGAAACTCGCTTGTCTCATCCCAAAACTCTGGGTGCATTTTTTTAAGCTCTGAGTTTTTAGAATCATAAATAAGCTTTTCATCTTTTTCTAACCTATCACTTTTTTCATCTAAAAAATCATAATATTCATCTTCATTACTCAAAAGCTCTTCACAAAACTCTTTTAAATGTTTTTCATATTTATCACTTAATAAAATCTTATCAATTAGGTTTATATCTTTAGCTTGTTTTGTTCCTATTGGTAAGGCATCATCTAAAATCTTATTAGCTAAGTTAAGCCCTACTCTTTTAGGCAAACTATAACTATGATATTCACTTCCACTAAGACCCATTGTTTTGTAATGAGGATTCAAAACTATACTCTCACGAGCAACTACAAAATCACAAGCCAAACCTAAAAATACTCCACCTGCTCCTGCATTTGTACCAAATGAAGCCACTGTAACTTTATCACAAAACAAAATACTTTTTACAAGGTCGTTCATGGCATTTATATTGCTCCAACCATCTTCACCTTGTTTTTTACTATCTTCTAAAATGTTTAAATGTATACCGTTTGAAAAGAAATTTTTTCCACCTTTTAATACCAAAATTTCAACTTCTTCGCTTAGTGTTTCTATAGCATATTTTAATCTAATACACTGCTGGGAATTCATAGCACCATTATAAAAATTAAACCCAAGGTAACCAACTCTTCCGTTTTTTTCAAATGTTATCTCTTTAAAAGTCCCCAAATCTGGCTTTACATAAAGTGGAATTCTTAACTCTTTAACACCTCTTAGTTTATCTTTTAAAACAAAAGTAGCAGGAAGTTTAAATTTATTTGCTTCTTTAAGATGACTTATCCAAACAGCACCATCTATGCACCCTAAACAAATAGCACCATCTCTTTTTGCTAATATTTCTTTAGGTTTGCCTCTTAACTCTGCTTCATTATGAACACCATAAAGATAACATTCAACACCTAAAATATAATCTCTAAGCCCTGGATGAGAATCTGAAGCATTAATTTTTCTAATGATATCCACAACTTTATCTTTATTCCAGTCAATATGCCTACTTTGTTGAGTTAAAGACGCGTGTATATTTTGCAATTTATTTTGAGGAATTGGTAAAAAATCTTTATCTTCAAACTTCTTCAAAACTTCTTTAACAAGAGATATTGCTATGTCACTAACCTCTATTCTATAATGTGAAGCTTTACTTGATTTTCTCATATCAAAATTTTTAGTTGCCCAAATATCTCCAGCATCCATTGCATCATTTGCTTGAAGAGCAGTCACTCCCCAACTTTTTTCATTTTTAAAAACAGCCCAATCAAGAGAACTAGCTCCCCTATCTCCTAAAGGTCCTGGATGAATAATGATGACTGGTATTTTTTTCCAAATACTAATTGGAACTTTTTTTATAAGATATGGACTAAAAATAATTTCTGGCTTAAACTCTTCAACAGCCTTTTGCATAGACTTATCATCTATGGAAAATTGTACACTAAGCATATGTCCATTTTCTTTTAATGCACAATAAACACGTTGAGTTAAAGAGTTAAAAGCCGAAACTAAAAGTAGTATTCTCAACTAGCAAATCCTAGGAAGTAATTCGCCTGTTGGCATATCTAAAAATCTTTTTGTATCCCATTCACTTTTTAATGTCACTTTTTTTTTGTACTCATCAGTAACAGTACCAATCATTGCACATTGTTTATTTTGTTCAAAAGTTTTCAAAACTTCTATAGCTTTTTTTACATCTTTTTGCTCAAGTGCTAAAACAAAAGTACCCTCATTTGCCAAAGCTGTAGGCTCAAATCCTAAAAGCTCACAAATTCCATTTACTTCATCACAAATAGGAATCGATTTTTCATCAACTTCAATACAAACATCACTAGCTTTTGCCCATTCATTTAAAACTGCAGCAAGTCCACCACGAGTTGCATCTCTCATCTCTTTTGGTTTAATCCCAGCATCTTTAAGAGCTTTAACCATAGGCCATAAAGAGGCACAATCACTCTTTAGTGTACTTTGTATGTCTATGCCCTCACGATTTGCATATATTGCAGCTCCATGACAACCTACATCACGAGAAACTACTATAGCATCACCAACACTAAGGTTACTAGCACTAATACCTTCAAGCTCAACTATACCAACACCACTTGTATTTATAAAAAGTTTATCTACGCTTCCTCGTGGTACTACTTTAGTATCTCCAGCAACTACAACTGCTCCACAAACCTCAAGCTCTTTTTTAATGCTTCTTACAATTTTATCAAGAGTTTTCATCTCAAAACCCTCTTCTATCATCATGGCAAGTGTTACATACTTTGGTGCCGCACCCATCATAGCAAGGTCATTACAAGTTCCACAGATACAAAGCTTTCCAATATCTCCACCACTAAAAAATAGAGGACTTATAGTAAAACTATCTGTCGTAAAAGCAAGTCTTCCACCCTCTATAAGAGAAGCATCTTCACTCTTTTTTAGATAATCATTTTTAAGATGTTTATAAAAAACACCCTCAATTAATTCATTATTCTCTTCGCCACCATTCCCATGAGCCAAAGTTATATTCTTAGTCATCTTAATACTCCACCATACTTATAATACGCTGCACATGCACCTTCACTTGAAACCATACAGCTACCTATTGGCTTACTTGGTTTACATGCTGTTCCAAAAACTTGACAATCTGTTGGTTTTGCCATACCCCTTAGAATATCGCCACAAATACAAAGCTTGTGATCTTCAATCTCTTCTTTAGGCAAAACATTGTCATAAATTTTTTCTGCATCCAACTGAGCATATTCATCTTTTAATTTTAATCCACTTTTAGGAATATTACCAAGTCCTCTCCACTTAAAAAGGTCTTTTTGGTCAAAATATTTATTAATTAAATTTTGTGCTACAATATTACCTTCATAAGATACACTTCTTTTATATTGATTTTCCAAATCAGCTCGACCATCATTGATTTGACGAATTATCATAAGCATACCTTCCATCACATCAACAGGTTCAAAGCCAGTAACCACAACTGGTTTTTTATACTCTTTTGGAAACTTATCAAAGACTTTTGAGCCAGTTATAACGCTAACATGACTTGGTCCAATGAAAGCATCTATTCTATTATTGTAGCTATCTACATGTTCGTCTCTGCTATTAAGCAACTCTTCCATAACTTCTGGAACTGTTACATGATTTATATGAAAAAGAACATTTTTAAGACCCAATTTTACCACTTTGTCTATTAGTGCTGCTGTCATAGGAGTCGTAGTTTCAAATCCTATCGCAAAAAATATCACTTTTTTTTCAGGATTTTCTTTAGCAATTGTAATAACATCAAGAGGAGAATATACAAAACGAACATCAGCGCCTCTACTTCTTGCTTCAGATAAACTACCATGACTTCCTGGTACTTTTATCATATCACCCAAGGTTACCATTATGACATCTGGTTGCTGTGAAAGAATATACGCATGATCTATTCTCTCTTTTGGCATAATACAAACTGGACAACCAGGACCATGAACAAACTCAATATTATCTGGAAGTATTTGAGGTATACCATATTTCATAATAGTATGAGTATGTCCTCCACAAACTTCCATTACTCTAATTTTTGTTTTTGACTCTTTTTTAATAAGTTTTGCTAAGGCTTTTATGTGTTCAGGATTGCGAAAAACCTTAAATAGATCAGGTTGTTTTTGCATAATTCATATCTCCAGCCAGAGGATCGATTTCATTACTATTCATCTGAGCTACTATCTCTTCATATATCCGTAAACTCTCTAATGCTTCTTCTGTATCTATTTTATTCATAGCAAAACCAACATGTATAAGAATATACTCTCCTATTTCAACTTTTTCTCCTATAAGATCCAGAGTCACTTGACGCTTAACTCCCATAGTATCAACTGTTGCCATATTATTTTCATCTATTGCCACTACTTTTGAAGGAATTGAAAGGCACATATGTTCTCCTTATCTTAAATCTTTTTTCATTTTAAGGTAATTAACCCACTTATCAATACCCTTGCCACTTTTGCTATCGACTTCAATAACATCAACTTTTGGATTAAGTCTTCTAGCTTCTCTTACTGCTTTTTCAATACTAAAGTCAAAATGAGGTAACAAGTCACACTTAGTGATAAGAAGAACATCGGCAGTTCTAAACATAACAGGATATTTTGCTGGTTTATCATCTCCTTCTGGAACTGATAAAAGAACAACATTAAAATGAGTTCCAACATCATAACTTGCTGGGCATACTAGGTTTCCAACATTTTCTACAAAAACAATATCAAGACCATCTATTGGCATGTGATGAAGTCCTTCATGAACCATATGAGCATCTAAATGACATGCTTGTCCTGTAGATATCTGATGAGCTGGTGCGCCTTTTGCTAGGATTCTATCTGCATCTTGATTTGTTTCAAGATCACCCTCGATAACTCCAAGTTTAATTCCACCATGATCAATAGTAGCTTCAAGAAGAGTTGTTTTTCCAGAACCTGGGCTGCTCATAAGATTTACTGCTAATACTCCATGATCTTCAAAATGCTCTCTGTTATGTTGTGCTTGGGTATCATTAACATCAAGTATCTTTGTAATAACCTCTATGGTTTTTGGGTCATTTAGTTGAGGGTTTGGGTGTTGCTCGTGAGAGTGACTATGACCATGGTTATGGTCATGACTGTGGTCATGGTGGTCATGGCTGTGAGCATGAGGTGCTATTGTACATCCGCAATCTTTACACATATTTATTTCTCCATAAATTAATTTTAGCTAATTATATATAATTAATGTAAAATTATCGTAAAGAAAGGTCTTTCTTAGTTACTTTTGGGAAAAATATGGCATGAAAAAAGATATATGTCCATTTTGTGGAAGTAAAAGACTATACAAAGTTACACAAACATCATTAAAGTGCTCTACATGTAAACGAAAATATAGTTTAAAAAAACTGGAAAAAGACAACAAGATAATGGACTATTTTTGTAATGACATAAGTGCTAACAAGTGTTCAATTGATTTAGATATAAGCTATAAAAGTGTTAAAGACAGATATATGGATTTTAGAAAACTTGTACTCTTACATGTAGAAAAAGTATATGTCCAAAATCGTGCAGAATTTACTGAATATGAAGAATACTATTTTTTACCACAAAATAAACGAGGTAAAATTCGGTATCTGTTTGAAGCAATAGGTATACTTGGTATGGTTTATAACTCTTCAATTTATACACTTTTACTTCCAGACCAATTTTCACAAATAAAAAATGCTTTAAATGACGTAAAAATAACTTATATGAAAGAGTATGCTAAACATTTAAATAGATATAGAATAATGCATTTTGAAAAATTCGATAGTCAATTAATAAGATTTTGGATTTTTTTAGAAAAAAAACTTCTTCACTTCAAAGGTCTTTCTAGAGATAATTTTATTTATTATCTAAAGGAGTATGAGTTTAAATTTAATTTTAATAAAAAAGAACAAAAAGAAATTTTATGGAAACTATGGATAGAAAAATGAGCCATACATATGATGGCTCATTTAAGAATTAAGATGCTGGTATAGCAGCCTCAACAAGTTTAGAGAATTTTACACCCTTAAGTCCACCGATTTTTTGAGCGAAATCTTTGATTTCACTTACAAGACCTTCAATCATAATAGTTTCTAAACAATTATCATGATCAACATGAACATGAGTATTACACATAATTTTTATTTTTGCATCGTGTTGAATAGTCAAAATTCTATCAACTAAGTCATTTTGGTGATGCGTATATATCATTGTAAGAACACCAATAACAACTGTATCATCTTCTTTCCAACTATCTTTTACAATTCTTTCACGAATTAAATCACGAGTATACTCACTTCTAGAAGCATATCCTTGCTCATTAACCTTTTTATCTAACTCTACTAATAATTTTTCAGGTAGTGAAACACTAAACCTTATAACGTTATTATCCATCGCATATCCTTTGTTATATATTACACTCCGTAATTCTAATACTATTTAGCTTAAAGACAAATAAGATGAAATATTAATTTGTATGCGAAAGTATGTTAGTTAGTTGACCTATCGCAATAGAGCCATCGTTGATAGGCAATTTATTTTGAAAAATAATATTATCTTTTCTTTTTAGAATATTCTCTAAAAGTGTCCTATTTTGAAACACTCCACCACTTAATAATGTTTTTAAAGAATATTTTTCTGATATATTGCACACTATATTTACTAATGAATTAATAAACTTTGATGCAATTATACGCGCTTCCTTATCCTTTATCATCTCTTTTATGACATGCTTATACCTTACAATATGTCCATCAAGATAGATGTCGTAAGAGTCTTCTATGCCCTCATCATATAAAGATTCCAGTATTAAACCACTCTCTCCATCATAACTTACTTTGTCACAAACTCTTGCAATAACAGCAACCATATCAAACAATCTTCCTACGGCAGAACACTTTGGAGAGTTTAACTCTTTTTTATGCATTTGCTTTAGTAAATTCAATTCACTTGTTTTAAACTCAGCTAAAAAATCATTATAAATCTTATCTTCTTCACAATCTAATATCATGGAAAGAGCAATTCGTCTGATATCTTTTATGCTTGCATCTCCTCCTAAAAGTAAAAAAGGTTCAAAGTAAGCAACTCTTTCATACTCACTCCTATCGCAAACAAAAAACTCTCCACCCCAAATACTACCATCATCTCCATAACCAGTTCCATCCCAAGCTATGCCTAATACTTTTTCGTCTATTTCATGCTCAAACATACAACTAAGTATATGTGCGTAATGATGCTGAACTTGTACTATTGGTATATTTTGTGATTTTGCCCATTTGGTACTCTCATAAAGAGGATGTTTATCACAAACTATCAAATCAGGTTCAAAATCATAAAATTCTTTAAAAGTTTTCAATGTTTTATGAAATGCTTCAACAGTTGCTATATTATCTAAGTCACCAATATATGGACTTAAAATCACTTGATTATTCATATAAATTGCAATTGCATTTTTTTGATGAGCACCTACTGCAAGAATTTTTCTTTTCTCATTTGACTTAACTCTTATGTTAGTTGGAGTTATTCCTCTTGAAGATCTCATTAGTAAATCTTTTGTGCCTATAACTTGTAAAACACTATCATCACTACTGTTTACAATCTCTCTGTTATAATCAAGATAGTAGTCTATAATACCATTTAATTTCAACCTTAAATCATCTTCATTTGTCACTATAGGCTCACCAGCTCTATTTGCACTTGTAGCAATTATATGGTTTTCTAAAAAATCAAAAAGCTTTACATGTAAAGGGGTATAAGCAAGAAATACTCCTAATCTATCTATAAAAGGTGCTATTAATGGGCTTAGATTGTTCTTTTTTGTTTTAAGAAGAACTATGGGTCTTTCGTTTGAAATTACCCTGCTTTTTTCACTTGGGCTAAGTTTACATGTAGACTCTATATCCTGTATAGACTTCATCATAACTGCGAATGGTTTTGAGGGTCTGTTCTTTTTGTCTCTCAGATTTTTTATGGTTTCACTATTGCTAGCATCACAAATAAGATGGAATCCTCCCATACCTTTCATTGCAACAATATAACCATCTTTAATAAAATTTGCTAAGCCTTTGATAGCGTCAATATTTGTTGCAATAAGATTTCCAGCCATATCTTTAAGGCTCAAAGTTGGTCCACATTTTTCGCAACTAATTGGCTGAGCATGGTATCTTCTGTCACATGGATTATCATACTCTTTTTGGCACTCTTCACACATGATAAAAGCTTGCATTGAAGTATTTGGTCTATCATAAGGAACAGTTTTGATTATAGAATATCTTGGTCCACAGTTTGTACAATTAGTAAAAAAATAGTTATATCTTCTATTGGTTTTATCTCTCATTTCACTAAGACAATCATTACACATAGCAAAATCAGGAGATACTAAAGAGTATTTTGAGCTACTGCGTATACTCTTAATTATAGAAAAACTATTGAAATTTTCAAGAGGAGATAATACTTTTTTAAGTTTGTCAATTCTTGCCAATGGAGGTAAATTAGCATTCAAATATTTTTCAAAATTCTCTATATCTTCAATTTTACCCTCTATTGAAATTTTAACTCCTGTAGAGTCATTTAAAACAAACCCTTTAAGAGAGTATTTTAATGCCATAGTATAAACAAAAGGTCTAAAACCCACCCCTTGAACTATACCTTCAATACTATATTTAAAATGTTTAATTATCAATTGGTAATTCCCTATTTAAACAAATATGTGAACTTGCGGTAATATTTTTACAAGCAATTTCAGCAAATCTTCTTATGCCAAACATTGAACCACAAAGTAGTGTTTTTTCACTTGAAAGATTCTCATTACATGAATCTGTAGTATCAGATAAAAAATAGGCTAAAGCTTCCATCATACCAAAGCTAAGTGTAATGTCATCTGTACCTGCAAGTTTAAAACTCATAGCACTTCTAATAAGTCTTATCATATCAAAATCAGATTTTATAGACTCTTTATCGACTAACAAATAATCTACTCTAGGTCCTTTTTTTCCACCAAAGTCTTCTGCATTTTCAATTATTTTTATACTTCCATTAGCTATATTATCACTAATTCCAAGTATAACGGCAGCTATACCCCATATGGAATAGATACTATTAGGTGTCGCATCTGAGATTTTACAACTTAAAGCATTTTCATATATCTCAGGAAATTTTTCTTTATAGTTTTTAAGAAGTTTTCCTCCTATATTGCATGATTCAATAGATTCAAATATTTTTTCAATATTACGAATAATAGGAAATTTGACTAAATCAAGCATTCCTGTTTTCTCTGAAACATACATTAACCTATCGTCATGAGTGCAACTAAGATAAAAACAACTCACACTCTCATCGAACAGATTGTGTTCTTGCAATATAGAAGAAAACTGAGCATGTGACGCTGTGTCAAATTTCTTTAGATTTTCTTTTAGCATTGAAGAGCTATATCCATCTCCATTAACTATAAGAATTTCACCATTTTCAAGTACACATACTTCTATTTGAGCTAATCTTTTAAAACTACCATCTATTTGCACTTCATATTTACATGTAGAACTTTTTATGTCAGTTTTATATATAAAATCTATGCCCTCTTCATTAAGTTTTCCACATATATTTAACAATAACAGTTCATCAGCCAATTTTAATTTCACCCTTTGAGTTGGCAAAATATTTTTACTGCTATACAAGGTATTGACACGTAATCTAATAATAGGCTTTTCTAAACTAGCTAAGGCTTTTATCTCATTTTCTTTTATTACAACCATTTTTTCAACAACTGAAAGGTCAGTGGGTATAACAATAAAATCTTTTTCTTTGAGTAAATCTATTTTACCTATAAGATAAGAACCACTTGATGAGTTTATAAAAACCTCTTTATCACTTTTTATAATCTTTGCTATTTCATTATATAATGTCTTAAAACTCTCAGTTTCATCAGCATTTACGATTATATTTCCGTCTTGTTTTAACAAAACACCCTTAGCATCAAAGGTACTAACACCCACTTCATTGTTAATCAACGGATTTAGAAAAAAGGTACTACTTTCATCTTTACATGTAAACAAAGTTTTTGGAGTAAAAGGTAAACAAAGTGTACATTCATTTATTTTACTCAAATCATTTTTCATATCTTCAATAACATTAACCGCTGTTGATTTAAAAAATATAGAAAGAGGTAATCTTTTTCCTATAAAATCCGAAAAATTTCTAAGTGAATCTTCATCACCTTCAACATATAAGTTAACAATATTGTTAATCTTTCCTATCTTGTAAGAGATACCAAAATCTTTACATGTAGACTCAAGTATGTTTTCTAAAAGTGCATTTTGTGAAATATAATTAAACTCAAAAGCTAATATCATTATCCTATAATCCTTCAATAGTTTTATAAGCTATTTGTTTAATAGCCTATAAAACCATCATCTGTTATGATGGTTTGTTATTTGTTATATTTCATCTCTTTCGCAAGCACTTTGAGCTACATATTGTATATCAAAATCTGCAATTTTTTCATAATTTATACCAAGTTCATCTAAGTGTTTTAGAAAAGTTTTTTCCATTAAAGTACTTCCTTTGATAACTGGTTCACTCATATATAACGTTGTATCAGAAATAACTTCTGGTATTATACCGATAATTTTAGTTGTTGGACGATCTCCAACCATATCCATCATCATAAGTGTCTGAAGCATTTCAACTTCATGAGCACTTCCTTTCCAATTAATAGCATCTGGTACATTATCAAAATCAAAAAAATAAACATCACCTATCTTACCATCATCGGTACTAACACAATCAAACATAATCATATAATCATACTCAACAATAATAGGGATAAGACGTTGGGCTAATGTTCCACCATCAACAAAAGTAAGGGTATGTTCAGCTGAAGTAAACTTATAGTTTTTCTCAATAGTACGGCACAGGTGCACACCAACTCCCTCGTCAGCGCACACTACATTGCCTATGCCTAAGGCTAAAATATTCACCTTGGCTACTTAATGTTCTGGTTTTTCAAACTTGTAACCACTAATGATAGAATCAATTGATCCTTCTCTTCCCATGATTGAGTTAAAAATTGTCATATAAATATGAAGAGGAACAAAAATTAATATACCCCACATAGAAATATGATGAATTTCACGAACCATTGCTAATCCACCCATTAGAACTTCTAATGAACGCATATAATCATAAAGTAAACCACCTAAACCATCATGAAAGTTATGTACATAAAGAACAAGTCCTGTAATACATATAACGAACATCATTACATATAAACCCACATATGCTATAAATTGTATTGGATTATAAACTCCACGCAATTTTGGGTGTTCACCTAAAAATAGATAATATCTTATCTGTTGAAACCAAATTTTAGGATTAACAAAGTCCATAAAAGCTATTCTCTCTTTTATACTCACACTATCAACTAAAAAGAGATAAGTTTTAAACAAAGTAACTGATACTAACAAAAATCCTGCAATTTCATGCCATAATCTAAACTTTGCATTTAAAAACAATACTGGTTCATCTGACGTTGCTGGTGCAACAAAAACATAAGCAAGATAAAAACCAGTCACTGTTAGAACAAATACAGATAATGCTCTAAGCCAATGAGTCCAGCGTAAACCAGCAGAAAATTCAAATTTAATCTTTCTTTTTATCATTTAATTCTCCTTTTGTCTTATGCACTGGGGTCTATTTTATAAGAGCCCATCTCATTACCTTTTGTATCCATAACGTGAACGGCACAAGCAATGCAAGGATCAAAAGAGTGAATTACTCTAATAATCTCTAGGGGTTGTGACAAATCAGCTATAGGCAATCCAATTAGAGACTCTTCATATGGTCCTCTAACTCCATTTGCATCTTTTGGGCTAGCATTCCAAGTTGAGGGAACAACAGCTTGATAATTTTCAATTACACCATTTTTGATTCTTACCCAATGACTTAGAACTCCACGAGGTACATTTCCAATGTAACGACCTTTGTACTCTTTAGTTTTATCAATCTTATAAGAAGCACAAGTTGTATCATCTACTTTTAAATTTTCAATTAATGCATTAAATGCTTCTAAAGTATTGTCCACAACAACTTTTGCTTCAAGCATACGGCACGCAGTACGTCCCAGAGTTGATGCAACAGCTGTGATAGGAAGACCAGCATCTTTTAAGAACTGATTAACTACTTTAACAACGCGCTCATTTCCCTGAGCATAGTTAATAACTATATTTGCTAAAGGACCAACCTGAAGTGGTTTACCATCATAACGAGGTGATTTAATCCAACTATATTTTCCACTCTCTTGAACTACGTTAGTTTCTACTTCTTCACCCTTATCATTAACAGTTTGTGCTTTTTTAAGACCAGTATAATTAGGGTCAGTTTCGCCATCATATGGATGAAGTGCAGCATCATTTTTGTACCAAGAATGAGTTGCTTCTTCTGTTATTTTTTGCTCATCTAAATCTTGAATTTCAAATGGCTTACCACTAACAAGAGCAACAACGTCTTCTGCCATCATAACACCACTCTCAAATAGATACTCTGTAGCATTTATTTGAAATTCTTTATGTGTAAATAAATTTGCTGTACCAAGACCAGCATTAACACTAGGTTCTGAAGCATACATGCGACCAGCCATAACAACATCAGGATAATAACAGTTGTTGACAAATGTTGTAACTTCTTGAAACTTAACTAAAAATTCTCCTAAACGTGCAGGATTTTGTAAGTCCATAATACACGTAACACCACCAACTGTCAAACTTTGAGGATGTGGTTGCTTAGCACCAAAAATCGCCATCATTTGAGCTGCAGTTCGTTGCACTTCTAGAGCTTTAAGATAGTGTGAAACAGCTATCAAGTTTTGCTCTGGAGTTAGCTTATAGGTAGGATGTCCCCAATATGCATTTGCAAATGGTCCAAGATGACCTTTTTTAACAAACTCAGCTACTCTTTTTTGTACCATTTTAAGGTGATCTTCACCAGTGTACATTGGAGTATCAGTATACTTAAATGCATCTTTACTAGCTTTCGCAGGATCTGCACTTAGAGCAGAAACTACATCAACCCAATCAAGTCCATGCAAATGATAGAAGTGTACTGTATGATCATGAATAAATAATGCAGCATTCATTAATGTTCTAACTAACTTCGCATTTAGTGGAACTTCAATGCCTAATGCATCTTCAACAGCTACAATACCTGCTCTGTAGTGAGAGTATGTACAAACACCACAAATTCTTTGTGTAAAGAAACCAGCATCTCTAGGATCTCTACCTTTAAGGATATTCTCTAATCCTCTCCATAATGTCGCAGAAGAGTATGCTTCTGTAACAACATTGTTATCATCAACAATAACTTCAACTCTTAAATGTCCTTCAATTCTAGTTATAGGATCAACTACTATTCTTTTACTCATTTAATAATCCTTCTTAGCTTTCATCATTTTTTGGAGCACCTTTTACGGCTGCGATAGCTGCATGTGCTGCAATACCAACTGCAGTTGCACTTAAAAGTGCTATACCAACTTTATCGGCTGTTTTATCTGCACCTTCTCCATAAAGAGTATGATATAATTTATTGCCAAGAGGTTCTTCAAATGGTCCCATAGCATCCCAAAAATCTGGTTCACTACAACCAATACAACCATGACCTGCTTGAACTGGCCAAGAAGTATGTTGATTAAATCTCTCTCTACTACAGTTATTAAATGTATATGGTCCCTTACATCCAACTTTGTAAAGACAGTAACCTTTTTTAGCACCCTCATCACCAAACTCTTGTACAAACTCACCAGCGTCAAAACGTCCACGTCTTTCACAAAGATCATGGATTCTAATACCATAAGCCCACTTTGGACGACTATAAGCATCTAATGCAGGAAGTGTTCCAAAAAGTATGTAGTGAAGTACGTTACCTACTATGTTCTTTTCACTTGGAGGACAGCCAGGTACATTAATAACTGGTTTATCAGTTACTTTGCTCAGACCTTTTGCTCCAGTTGGATTAGGATATGCAGCTTGCACACCTCCAAAACTTGAACATGTTCCAATTGCAAAAATGGCAGCAGCATCAGCAGCAGCTTCTTTAGCGATATGAAGACCTGTTTGAGCTTGTGGTCCAATTTTAAGGTACATTCCATCATTTTTAGTTGGAATTCCACCCTCAACCATAAGTATATATTTACCTTTATACTTCTTTATAGCATTACTTAAGTTATGTTCTGCTTGCCAACCAGCTGCCGCCATAAGAGTTTCATGATACTCTAGTGAAATATAATCAAAAATAAGACTATCAATGCCTGGAGCATCAGTTCTTAAAAGACTCTCACTACAGCCTGTACACTCTGCCATATGTAACCATACTACTGGTAAGCGATCAGTTAATTCAGCAGCTTTTGCCATAAGTGGCGTAAATGAAGAAGGCAAAGAAAGCATTGCTGTCATTCCAGCAGCCCATTTCATAAAGTCACGACGACTGATACCCTTTTCATCCATCAACTGTGCTATTGACATATCCTCTTTCATTGGTGCAAACTTTTCAAGTTCACCAAGTCTAGTGGAAATCTTTTGGTACAGTTTTGTTTGTTCCATCAGTTACTCCTATGTGGTAATTTCTCTTATCAAGAACTACATTCATTTATGAATGATTATTCATCTAAGATTTTCTCATTAAACATATTATAATAGTTATAATTTAGAGTAAATTTACGAAGAAAATGCTTTTTTGGGAATATTAGTAACGTTTAAATAGGATAAAAAGAGTATTTTTTTAAAATAACATTAAACTATGTGATACTAAATTTACTTTTAAGTTATAGAATTATAGTGTTCCAAAAGTTAATCCTTTGTGTGTGCAAACTACACACATCAAAAATTTTAAAAAACAATTTCAGTCTTCATGAACTTTTAAAGCATGATATATATTATATGAAACATCATCTACAAAAGATGAGAGTTCATCTTCAAGTATATTTTCTCCATTAAGGAATACAAAACCACCAAGATAGCCCATAAAAAGACCAAAAGCAGAGAAAAAACTCTGATTTCTAAGTTCCCCTTTTTTAACTCCCACTTCAAAAAAAATCATCATCTCAGTTACAAAAGATGAGACACATATCATGCCTTGACAACCATCTTTAAATATCTCTTTATTTGATAGATATACTCTTAAGAAATAATCCAAATATTGAGGTTTTTCTGTAGCTAAGGTAAAATAGAGATTTACTATTTTTTTTATCTTCTCTTTAGAACTACAATCTAAATCATTTACACTACGAATCATAGTAGCAACTTTATCTGATGAATATCGAATTAACTCTTGAGCTAATGCCTCTTTTGAGGAAAAATAATTATAAAAATTTCCAACACTCATTTTCATTTGTTTTGCAATATCTGGCATAGTTGTAGAGTAAAATCCTTTTTGTGAAAAGAGTAATAATGAAGTTTCTAAAATAAGTTCTGTTTTTTTTGACTTTTTATTCATAATAACTTCCTAAGTTAATTTTTTATTTGAAAATGTACATTTTATCATACTTATATAAATATTTTTATATTAACCATATATTAACTAAAAATTCTTATAATAGATTAGTTTTAAAAAATACTAGGATAATTTAAATGCTACTAATGCAACTCAAAACCACTGAAAAATTCGCTTTTTTGCATATTGCTCATCATTTAGCTCAAGCAGATGGAGATATGGGTAACAGAGAAAAAATGAAAATAAATGATTATTGTATAGAAATGGGTATTGATGATATTATTTTTGATGAAGACAACTATAAACTTGATGAAAATTTAAATAAATTTAAGACACAAAAAAGTCAAAGAATTTTGCTACTAGAACTTATGCTACTTGTTCATGTAGATGATATATATAATCAATGCGAACAAGACTTAATAAAGATAATATCTAAAAAGTTTACCATAGGAGAGACCCAAGTAAAACATGCTTCTACTTGGGGAAAAGCAACGTCAGCACTAAGAGAACAAGCTCTTTTGATGATTGCCAATAGCTAAACTTTCAAACTGTTTTTTAATAGATTTATCACTAAAGGCTTTATCATACATATGAAGTTCTTGCCAACTAATGCCATCTAATAAATCTGTATGAGATGGCTCCAACTTTGTTTCAACAATTTCTAAAAACTGTTTTATAATTCTAATAAAAAGAGCATATTGTGCAGCAGTAAAAATATCTAAAAGATCTATTAGATTAGAATAATTTGCAACTCTTCTTCCACTATCATCATTGAGTTCTATTGACCATATTTTTTTAGCAAAATCATGTCTATACTCTACACTTTTTCTATTTGAGTAAGCAAATACTCTTAACTCTTTCTTGAAGTTATCTCTATCCATATAATCATACTTTGCATTAAAAAATAGAAAAACTGAGATAAGAAATATATCTTCTATTAAAATTGGTTTTAACTTTAATTCTTCAAGTGTAAGCTCTTCAATATCTAAGTGTTCTCTCAAAAAATTAAGATGGTTAACTCTCCAATTACATTTATCTATTTTGACTCTTTTTTGCCACTCTATTAGTGTTGGTCTTGGAATTAAAAATCTGTCTACCAGCCTTTTATACGAGAATCTCATAATGTTCTCCAAAGTAAATTTAAAGAACATTATAGCATAAAGTAATTAGCTACATACCTTATGAATTATTAGTTATGTTTGTTGCTCTTTTTGTTTCATTTTCATCTTATCTTTTGCAAGTTTTCTCATATCTTCAGTGGTATCAAGTTCATCCATAATTTCCAGTCCAAGAAGAGTTTCAATGCAGTCTTCAAGAGTTACAATCCCTTCAGTCTGACCATAACTATCAGTTACTAAAAACATATGCTCTTTTCTTTTTATAAACATATCTAAAGTATATGAAACTGGTATGTTCTCATTAATTGAGAAAATAGGTAACATTAAATCTTCTATATTTGCATCTTTATCTTCAAGAGCTAGTTTAAAAATCTGTTTGCTAAAAACAATGCCTATTATGTTATCTATAGTGTCATTATAAACTGGAATTCTTGAAAACTTCATAATGCCTTCAGTTTTTAATATATCTGAGATTTTTGTATCTTTTTCTAAAGCAAAAACAACACTTCTTGGAGTCAAAATATCTTTTACCTTACTTTTACTAAGACTTAAAACATTCTCTATAACATCAGACTCTTTTTCATCTATATGCCCACCATTTTCAACTAAAAGAGTGGTTTCTAGTAACTCTTCTCTAGTAATATAGTGTTTAGCACTATCTTTTGATATCATTTTTGTGATTAAAAGAGATATTTTAATAAGAGGATAAGTAATAAAGATAAAAATCTTAATTATGTATGCACTTGCACCTGCGAGCTCTTTGTAGTACTGTGCACCTATCGTTTTAGGAATTATCTCAGAGAAAAATAGAATCAAAAGTGTCAATACTGCTGATATATAAAACATATATTCAATACCAAATAGTCTCGAAGCCTCTGCACCAATTCCTGCAGCACCTAAGGTATGTGCAATTGTGTTTAAGATGAGAATTGAAGCAATAGATTCATTTATGTTTGTTTTTAACTTTTCAAGTAGATTACCTACCTTTTCATTCTCTTTTTTTATCACATTAATATGTGACATATTTAAAGAAAGTAGTACAGACTCTACAATAGAGCAAAGAAATGATACACCAATAGCGATAGCTAAGTATATAAAAAGTAGTGTCATATAGTTTGACCTATCTTTTTGTTTTTTTTATTGTTACGCGGCAGCTCTTTGAACTCTTCCAAAGAATACCGCTGTTTCGACGAAGAATCAGACATGGTATTTATTTAAAAACTCCTTATTTTTTGTTATTAGACCTTTAACTTGAAGGTCACCTATTACTTTTTGCTCGCAATCAGTATCATTTGGCCACTCTCTTGTGTAACCATCTAAAACTGATTTATTAGTTGCATCTATACCTATATACTCTTTTTCTAAAAATATATCACGTAAAGCATCTATATTGTTCACGACTCTCCATACAAGCATATATACGTTATCTAGTTGATTTGAATCAGCATCAACAAAAACTAGTAATTTCATATGCTCTTTAAGTAGTTTTAATGCTTCATAAAGCTCTTTAGTTGGTCTTGACTTATCAACACCAATAACAGTGATAGGTGTCTTAGTATGAGTCTTAAACTGTTTTATTGACTTAACCTCTTGAACTAATGTTGTTATTTTAGCATAAAGTTTCTCATCACTCAATATATTTTTGTGAATAGACTCAATTTCTTCACCAGTACAATCAACTCCAAGCTTGCCACCATAACAAGCATTTGGGCTAGCATGGTCGAGTGCATCGCACACGCCTTCACTTATAAGTATATTTTCAACACTAAATCTATTGAGTATATAATCGCTTAATTCATCATAATTTTTAAGTTCAGGTGCATTTTGCCCAACAAAAAAAGCATGTTTTACAAAGCTCATCTGCCCTACTCCCCAAAAAGCATGCATAAATTGCTTTGCATGTCCTGGGTACATAGTTTTCATTTTTGCTAAAATCAAATTATGAAAAACACCATTTTCTGGCATATTATAATCTATTAAATCAGGTGCTGTTGTTTTAAGAAGTGGCAAAAAGATTCTTTCAGTCGCCCAAGCCATATACTTGTCTTCTAAAGGAGGTTTTCCAACAACCGTCGCTTGATAAATTGGCTTTTCTTTTGTAGTAATACAAGTTACATCCATTACTGGGTACTCTTCTTTAAGAGTATAATAACCCGTATGATCACCAAAAGGACCTTCAATCTCCATCTTGCTTGGATCTACAAAACCCTCTACTACAATATCAACATCTTCAGGAATATAAATCTCATTTGTAAGAGATTTAACAAGCCTTGCATTCTCTTCACGAATAAGCCCGTAAAGAAGTAGTTCAAACATTCCATTTGGCATAGGAGCTTGTCCACACCAAATATACAGTGGATCACCACCAATGGCAACAGAAACTGGCATTTTTTTACCTGCTTCTTTGTACTCATGAAAAAAATGCGCACCATCTTTATGTATTTGCCAATGCATACCAAGACGCTTGTTATCATAAACTTGCAGTCTATACATTCCTACATTTTGTTTAGTTCCATCAAGGCTTTGAGTATAAACATGACCCATAGTAATGAATGGACCACCATCCTCACTCCAAGTTGTCAAAATTGGAAACTCATTTAGGTCTATATTTTCTTGAACTTTTGCCTGACAACTCCCTTTGGAAGAGAGTCTTTTAGGAAATACATTTTTCAAAGAGAAAAGTTTTCCAAGCATGCTTATTTTATCCATAAAACCAGAAGGTGGTTTCATATGTAACAGATTCTCAATCTCGTCAGCTATACAATCTGGGTGTTTCTCAAAAATAAGCTCAGTTGCTTCATATGAACCAAAAACATTCATAAGAACTGGCATATCAAATTTTTTGTTAAGTCTTTTTGAAACTGGACTTGTGAACAAAAGAGCTTTAGAATCCTCTTTTTTTATTTCTACATAGGCTATATGAGGAATTTCAAGGTCAATGTCTAATTCTTCATCTATGATGCGTAAAAGATTATTCTCTTTTAACTCTTTTATTATCTCTTCCATATTTTCCTCATTAGTATTGTATTGTAGTATTGTATCTAATTTGGTTTAGGTATAAATTAATATACTTCTTTTCTATGTGCAACCCTAACTACAGTGATTAACAAAACATCATTTTCTCTCAAATATATAATTCTATAATTTCCAGCTCTTTTTCTAAACTTACCCTTATGTTTACCTTTTAATGACTTATCATTGGTAAATATTCCATTTTCTAAAACTTTGATTTTATTAAAAATTAGTTGTTGCTTCTCTTTATCTATTTTCAATAACTCTTTGAAAGCATACTTTGAAACAATAACTTTGAACATTAGTTTAAACCAAGTTTTTGTGCTACTTGCTCAAGTGAAAAAACTTCAACATTTCCTTTTTTTACTTCATCTATTCTCTTATCTGAAATCAGCTCATCCAATGTATCAAAATAAGTACTAACAGCTTTTTCAATGATATAAGTTCTAGTCCTATCAAGCTCACCTGCATAACTATCTAAATCAGCTAACAAAGACTCTTCTAATCTTATATTTATCGCTTTTTTCATAAGTACCCCCTTGTCTATATTTGTAGATACATTATACTACATGTAGTTTAGTTTGTCAATATTTTAAATTTAAGATTAACACCCGAGCATTTTTTATTTATAATAGTTGACTTTTATTTATAACTTCAAATAACTAGTGCAATCTTTATTCTTACTTTTGAAAGAAATCTAGTATATTTTGGAGAATCTTACAAAAAATACTCTATTCATGAAATCCTATCTAAAATACATAAATTACCTTATATAAAAGTTCTTCTTTTTTTAATTCCCCAAAGTCTCGACTATCATAACTAAAAGAATTCTCACCTTTTAGAAAGTATTTATTCTCTTTTACAGAGCTTACTTTTTTAACCATTAGACCTTTTAACTTGTGCCTAAAAAGTACAAAATCATTTTTTTTAATTTTATTAAAATAAAAAAGTTTTATACATAACAAAACTTCACCCTCTTTAATAAGAGGATAAAGTGAAAAACCTTCAACCTTAAAAAGTTTGAACATTAAACAGGTATAACAATCTCTTTGTTTGGCAAATAATTAGCATTTACTTTTTTTGTGCTAACACCTTTGATTTGCCAAAAAATTTCTGCAAATTTATTTACTTCTTCTAAAAGTTCGCAAGCTTTATCTTTTGAAATACTTTGTCTATTTGCAGATCCAAGCATCATGATATTATGTACGATTGAATGAATTTGTGGATATTTTTCAATATGTGGAGGTTTAATGAAATCTCCCCAAATAATTCTTATTTCATGTTTTACTTTTTCAGCTTCACTCTCTTTAACTGAAATATGCCTAGAAATAGTGTTGATATATTCTAAATTATCGCTTTTTTCTAAATCAATCATTAAATCAATCATTCTAATAACACTAAGTGCCGCAATTTGAGCTACTATAGGATCATAGATACCACAAGGTACATCACAATGAGCTTTTGCAGATTCGATTCTAAACATATTTTATCCTTTTAATTTATCTACGATTTTTTCAAATCCTAGTTCATTAGCTAACGATTTAGCACTATTTTCTGAAGAGTCTTGGTGATGTTTATTAGCACCATTTTCTAAAAGATAATCTATTAAACCTATTTTATTATATAAAACAGCATAAATTAATGGTGTAGATTGTAAATTGTCCTTTTGATTAATATTTAAACCACTTTTAAGAAGAACTTTTAACAACATTCTACTATTTTTATACACTGCATAATGCATTACATGTAAATTGGTTTTATCTATTACTATTGGATTTATATCTAAAGAAATTAAAATTTTTACAGCCTCTTTATTATTTGAATAAACAGCCCAAAAAAGTGCATTTCTTCCTTTTGTATCTCTTATATTAATTTTTGCACCTAAATCAATATATTCTTTAATTTTATGGTTCAAATTTAACACAATAACTTCAAATAAAACACACCAACCTGTATTATTTTGAAAGTTAATATTTGCACCATTTAATATAAGTTGATTAAATGTTAACCTATTTTGTATGTTTTCTACAAGTAATTTAGACAAATCTAAATGATGATTAATTAAATTGTTGTTACTCATTTTAATCCTTTGTAGAATTTTAACATGTGAAGCTTAAACTATATTGAGAATTAATATCAATATAATATATAGGAGTTAAATTTAAACGCTAAAAGTCTATATATGATTAATAAAATTAAATAGTTATTTACAGTTAAAGAGTCATCTACATGTAAAATATATTTACATGTAGACTTATTATAAGATTTTTTGAAATTCTACTTAAAATACCTCAGTCATAGCTATGTGTTCAGCTCTTTTTAGTAAATCTTTTGCACCACGTTTTATGAATAGTTTTGCTAACTCTTCACCTTTTGTTTTGTACTCATTTTTGTTACATGTAAGCTTTTCGTAGATGATTTCTTCACCATCTGGAAGACCTACTAGTGCTTGTATACTTACATTTTCACCATCAAGTTTTGCATTGATTCCGATTGGAACTTGGCAACCACCTTCTAGAACACGAACAAACTCACGCTCTATTGTTGTTTCTATTGTTGAACTCTCATCTCTTAAAACTTCTACAATCTGGGCAACTTCAGGAGTATCAACTATTTCAATTCCCAATGCGGCCTGACCCATTGCTGGTATCATAAGCTCTTCACTTATGGGTGTGAAGTATTTTATTTCATCTTGAAGTCCAAGTCTTTTTATGCCTGAACTAGCCAATATAATTGCATCATACTGACCCTCTTTTAGTTTTCTAATACGAGTATTGACATTACCACGTAAATTTTTTATAGTTAAATCTGGTCTAATTTTAAGTATTTGCATTCTTCTTCTTAAGCTTGTTGTTCCTACAACTGCATATTGCGGAAGTTCTTCAATAGATGCATATTTTTCACTTAAAAGCGCATCTCTTGGGTCATGGCGTTTCGTTATGATAGCAAGTCTAAGACCATCAGGAAAATCCATGGGGACGTCTTTAAGGCTATGAACTGCAATATGTGATTCACCTGCAAGCATTGAAGTCTCTAACTCTTTTGTAAAAAGTCCTTTCCCACCTATTTTTGCTAGCGGTGTATCAAGGATTTGGTCACCTCTGGAGGTCATTGAATTTATAATTACTTCTAAGTCTGGATGTGCCTCTTGCAGCCGTGCTTGTATATATTGTGCTTGCCACATCGCTAGTTTACTCTGTCTTGTTGCAATAATTAATTGTTTCATTTTACTTCTTTATTAAATTTAAATATGATTCTTTAGTTGGATCAATTTTACCATTGACAAATACTCTTGGTGTTCCATTTAGCCCTAAAGCATTTACTATTTTCATATCATCTTTCATATATTTTAGTATATCTTTTTGATTTAACTCTTCTAGTTTTATATCGATTCCAAAAAGTTTATTTACGCTATCTAATACCAACTTTTTATCAGTTTTTTCAAAATCAAAGATTTCTTCATACATTTTTAAATCAACGTTTTTGATACCTTTTTTCTTTGCAACAAGTCCAGCTTTTATAAGTGTTGGTGAATTTGGGTGCATACTAAGTGGAAAATGATAATAATAAAGTACAAACTGTTTTGGATGTTTATTTACAAATTTAATAACCCTAGGCATATAGCTCATACAAAAAGGACATAAAGGATCACTAAAAACAGCTATTTTATTAGTTGCATTTTTATTTCCTGCTATGATATTTGAATCTTTATAAAACTCAGCTCTAAAATTTGGAATAAAACTATTTTTGATGCTTTTAGCTGTATTGATATCAACTAAATCTTTAGTAACAAGCTTACCATCTGTAAATATTTTATCAGAAATAGTAATAGACTTATTTCTACCAATCAAATCTAAATCAATTTTAACAAAATAGACTTTCCAGCCAGCCATACTTGGAATATCTTTAGAACTTTCTACTCTTATGCCTGTTACTTTATAACTTTTGGTTGCAACAACAGATTTTGATAAAAATTTTAAAACCTTATCATCTAAACTATTTGCAAAAAGAGTGTTAACGCTTAGTACGATCATCAATAACTTCAACGTCAATGATTTCATTATCTTCCTTTTTTGTGTTTTGTATATCATCTATATCTATGTTGTCCCTTACATGTAGAATTTTTTTAGCAAACAATGTTGCAAAAAAACTAAACTGTAAAAACAGACCAACTATGTCACTAAAAAAACCTGGGACAATGAGCAAAAGAGCCCCTAAAAGTGTAAAAGCATTTAGTTTTTGGAACTCTTGAATTGAAATTGTTCTGTTTTGCATAGCTTTCATACTCTCTGCTAAGGTATTACGAAAATTACCTAAGAGCATAAAACCTACTATGGCAGAAAATATAATTTCAAGAAATGTAGCAAATGCCCCTATCTGTGAAGAGATATTGACACTTACAAGTACTTCTAAAAGCAGATATACTAAAAAATAATTCAAGCTAATAGCTCCTTTATTTTAGATTCAACTTCGTCTACATGTAAAGAAGTTTTTTCTAATGTTCTTCTATTTACTAGTTCTACTTGTCCGTCTTTTAAACCTTTGCCTACTATGAGAGCATAAGGAAAACCTATAAGCTCAAAGTCTTTGATTTTTGGACCAAATCTATCTTTTCTATCATCTAGCAAAACATTGTAACCATCTTTCTTCAATAATTTGTAAATGTTTTCACCAAATTCAAGTTCATCACTATTTTTTATGTTCGATATGATGATATCTAAATCAAATGGTGTAGTTTGTCTATTCCAAATACAACCTTTTTCATCATGACTAGCTTCTATCATAACAGCTACAAGTCTACTAACTCCAATACCATAACATCCCATGTAAAATGCTTTTGCCTTTCCATTTTCATCTAAGAAAGTTGCATCCATTGCTGCTGCATACTTTTGACCCAACTGAAAGATATGTCCAACTTCAATACCCTTTGTTACGCTAAGTTCGCCACCACAACAAGAACACTTATCACCAGCATTAACTTCAACTAAGTCTTTGTATCTACTCTCATTAAAGTTAAACATGCCCATACCTATGTTATGGTATTCATGTTCATTTGCTCCACAAATCAAATTTTTCTCTTCTTTTAATTCATTATCAATAAAAAAGTTTATATCTTCAGGCAAACCAAAAGGTCCGCAAGACCCAGCTACTAAACCTGCATTTTTAATCTCTTCTTCGTTTGCATCTACTAGTTCTAATGCTCCACAAGCATTTTGTGCTTTAGTCTCTTGAAGATTATCATTACCTCTTAGAAAAAACACAACTACTTCTTCTGATTCTTCATAAATAGCTTTTTTAATTACTGCTTTAACTGTATAAAACTCATCAACTTTAAAAAACTCAGCTACACTAACGATAGTATTACAATCTGGTGTATAAAACTTAGCCATATCAGCCTTTGGTGCCTCAACTTGAGTTGTTTTTTTAACACGAGTTGCAGCTTCAATATTTGCTGCATATTCACAATTTTTACATACTATAATGTCATCTTCACCATTGTCAGCTAAAACCATAAACTCTTTACTTCCACTTCCACCAATTGCTCCACTATCAGCATCAACAGCTCTAAAATCTAATCCTAATCTTGTAAAAATTCTTCTATATGTTGCTTCCATATTATCAAATTCAGCTTGCATACACTCTTTGTCTTTATGAAAACTATATCCATCTTTCATAGTAAACTCACGACATCTTAACAAACCATAACGAGGACGTCCCTCATCTCTAAATTTGGTAGTAATTTGATAAAGGTGAAGAGGAAGTTGTTTATAACTTGTAACTTTACCTCTTATTATATCAACCGCAACTTCTTCATGAGTTGGTCCCAATACAAATGAATTATTTTTTCTATCATGTAATCTTAAAAGTTCTTTTCCAAAAACACTATACCTACCACTTTGTTTCCAAAGTTCCGCTGGTGTAACAACACCCATCTGTATTTCACAGGCTCCTGCTCTATCCATCTCTTCTTTTACAATATTTTTTATCTTATCAAAAACAATTTTGCCCATTGGTAAAAAGTTATAAAGTCCACTTCCATATTGTGATACAAATCCAGCTCTAACTAAAAACTTATGGCTTGGTAACGTTGCATCTTTTGGTGCTTCTTTTGTTGTTGGGGCATATAACTTACTAAATCTCATTTATTATCTCCATTTTTTTTCATACTAGTGTGGTATTCACACTTATACATATTTAATTTTTTTATACTATCTTCATCCATCTCAAAAATTTCTTGGATTGATTGGACTACTGTATCTGATTCTGGCTTTTCTGCTAACTCTTTTAATTTTTTTGTAGGCGTATGTAAAAAGGAATTAAAAGCACAATGAAGTATTTTTTCTACTGTTTCTACGTATTCTTCAGGAATATAACCCTTTTTAACTGAACGCTTTATCTCTTTTAATGAACACTCTTTTGCTTTATCTCTGAGTTCTTTTATGATGGGATCAATGCTAAGAGTCTGTAACCATTTGAAAAACTCCATTGTAGAACGTCCTACAATAGAAAATGCTACTTTTGCTTGTTCTTCTCTAAGTGAAAGATTTTTTGCCACTATCTCTTCAAGGTCATCAACTGCAAATACATTTACATCTTCTATATCACAATCTATATCACGTGGTACTGCTATATCAAACCAGTATCTTTCAAACTCTCTTATCTCAACCATATCTTCTGTTATAACAGAGTGAGGGGCTCCTGTTGCTGAAAAAAGTAAAGTATGTGTGTTAATAAGCTCTTTGAGTTCACTAAAAGGTTCAGCTATTGCTCTTTCTCCTAACTCTTCAACCAACTCTTTTGCTTTTTCCAAACTTCTGTTAACTACAATAACTTTTGCACCAGCAGTGATAAGATGTTTTCCTGCCAAAGCACTCATCTCTCCAGCTCCAACTAAAATTGCAATATGATCTTCAACACTACCAAGTATGTCTTTAGCTTTACTAACTGCTACACTTGAAACTGAAATAGGATTTTTAGATATATCTGTACTAGCTCTAACAGTTGCTGCACACCTAAAGGCATGGTGCATTGCACGACTTAACTTTAGAGAGCAAAACCCCTCATCAGTCGAAAACTTAAAAGCATCTTTTAACTGTCCTACTATCTGTGTCTCACCAATAACAAGACTATCTAAAGAAGCTACTACAGAAAAAAGATGATGTATTGCTCCATTATCTTCATATATATCTGCACGACTTTCCAACTCACTCTTGTCAATATTTGCGAAACTTGCAAGTTCACTTAACATATAGTCAGCTGTTTTATCACAGTCTCTTACACTTGCTATCATTTCAACTCTGTTACATGTAGATAGTATTATAGATTCATTAACATGTTCAAAATCTTTTAATTTTTCTAAAAAAACTCTTTTCTTCTCTTCATTTGAAAATGACAATTTTTCTCTTAACTTGATATCTGTATTTTTATGAGTAAAACTGATAATCAAATAATGCATTAAAAATCCCTCTCAATCATCTCTTTGATTATCTTTTCTAATTGAGGTACATTTTCATCTTTTATAGCATCAAGAGCTTCATGTCCTAGCTTTTGAGCGTACTCAATAGACTTTTTAACTGCTCCTGTTTCATTAAACTTTGATTTTATCCAATTACTATCGTTTTTATTTAAATCTTTACCAAAATATGATAGTAATTTCTCCCTATCTTTTACATCTAATTTTTCGTACATGTAAAGATATGGCAAAGTTGTTTTACCTTCTCTAAAGTCATTTAATGCTGGTTTACCTAGAACTTCACTTGAACTTGTAATATCAAGGACATCGTCTATTACTTGAAAAGCTAATCCCAAGTTTTTACCATAAAGTGCATATTTTTTCGTATCTTTTCCAGCTAAAAAAGCAGCACTAAAAGCAGATGCTTCTATAAGAGAAGCTGTTTTTTTATAGATCATATCAAAATATATATCTTGGTTTGGATTAAAAGCATTGGCAAGTTCAACATCCAAAAGCTCTCCAACAGAGAGCTTAGTAACTGAATTAGCAACTTTACGGGCTACTTCAGTTGGCAAATATGTTAATTTTGTAAAACCCTTTGAATAAAGAATATCTCCAAGCATGATAGCTGTCATATTCCCAAATGCATGATTGATAGAGGTAACACCTCTTCTGGTATCTGCTTCATCTATAACATCATCATGAAGTAGACTTGCTGCATGAATAAGTTCAACTACACTAGCTAACTCTATAGCTTCTTGTGTTTGACCAGCTATTCTTAAAATCAATTTTGCTCTAAGCCTTTTGCCTTTAGGAACTTTTTCATAAAGTTCCAAACTTTTAGAATCTCCAATAGACTCTATATGCTTTCTCATTAATGCTTCTACTTGTTCTAACAATTTACTCCACCTTTGTTCACTAAAAGTCCACCAATATCCTATTTTTATTATCTTTTATAAATATATCAAAATCTACTTCTTTATTTCCTTGATGTATATCAGACAATACCAACAAAAGATAACTTCTATCTTCCATTCGATTACTTCCATCAGGGAGAAGATACAACTTTACCATATCCAATGATCTCTTTTTATATAATATATATTGATGAGGATAACCCTTATGGTTTAACAAAACCGTTACTCTATCACCAACTATAGTTGTCCATTTGAAAAAAAGAGTATTAGAACTTGCACCTTTTGATTCTGTTGTACTAACTCTTATATTCGCTATTTCATCTTTTTTAAGAGTATATTTATGCGTATGTGCCCACTTAGAATTCCCTGCACCATTTAAAATACTCAAAAATAAAAATATTGAAATTAGAACTTTACTCATTCTGAGTTAATATATCTCCTGTAATAGATATAAAAAAATCCATTTTTGCATGATGGATTTCATCTTGCTTTTCTGCTCGTATTGTACTTATTTCTGCTTCGATATTTATGTCATTTTCATCAGCAAACTTACGTAAAATCATTTCCATAGCGACATGTCTTTCAACGTGTTTTTCTAAAGAATCTTCTACTAGGTTTTTATTTGCATTAAAAATAATATCAAAAAATTTACTTCTTGGACTTCCAACAAAAAAATCATTTTCATCTTCATATAACATAATTATCTATCCTCTAATTAAAATAGCAGATTATATCACATAGTTTAAAAGAAAAGCTTATAATGGGTAATTTTTCTACATTCTACTTAAATTTTTACATGTAAAGAATAAAATGTTGATTTTTAATCAAATTTAACTTAATATAGTAATATTAACTCTATAATTAAGGAAAGTTTTATGAGAACTATTGATTGTCGTGATATGCCTGTTCCAAAGCCTGTAGTCCTTACAAAAAGCACTCTTGAAGAGTTGCCCAAAAATTCTGCTGTAACAATCATCACAAATTGTGATATGTCAGAAAACAATATACTCACCTATGCACAAAATAAAGGTTACTTTATAAAACGAGTACAAAAAAAAGCAGGGATATTTATAACAATATCAAAAAACTTTTCTTGTGATATAGAAAAATATCATCAAAGTGATAAACAAATTGAGACTAGAGCACTTATTATAACTTCTGATTGTATTGGATATGGTGTTCATGGTAATAAACTTATGCAAGATTTTTTAGACTCTATAATTTTTCAAAAAGTTTTACCCTCACAAATAATTTTTATAAATAAAGGAGTAAAATTAACCTGCGGGCATCCTCAAGATTTATTTATAAAAACTCTAAGAAAAATAGAAGAAAAAGGTGTAGATATATTAGCAAGCCTTACTTCACTAGAAGAATTAGATTTGCATAAAAAACATCAAATTGGCGATAAAATTTCAATGTTTGAACTTGCTGAAACAATGATAAACCAAAATACTTCCACTATTTAAAAGCCTGAATCAAGGTATTTACATAAAATAATATGTATTTTAATCTGTATTATTTTACATTCTATATTACAAATAACGTTAGATATTAAAAAAATCAACTATATCAAAAATAAGTCTTGAAACTGCTCTTTTACCTATTTCATTTACGTCGTACTTAGGATTAAATTCTGCTATGTCAACTAACTTGATTTTGTCTTTATATTCTTTAAGTAAGTACTCTAAAACAGTATAAACCAAATTTAATTCCACTCCCCTACTCGCCATGGCACTAACCGCTGGAACTTGATAAGATGGGAAAACATCAGTGTCTATGCTTATATAAATATAATCTTTAAATTCCAAAAACTTATCTAATTTGTCTTTTATTTCTTCAATGAACAAGTAAGTCATCTTAGTATCTAAAATATACTCTACATGTAAAGCCTTTGCTTGGTTAAACAAAACCCTTGTGTTGACTGCTTTTGAAACTCCCAGACATAAATAGTTAAACGATGTATCAAGTTTTGAAATTTGGGCGAATGGTGTCCCTGAAGTTGCTATTTTACTTTGTCTTAAATCAAAATGAGCATCAAAGTTTATAATCGCAATTTCTTCATTCTTCTCCAAAGTGTTATAAAGCCCTAAAAAACTCCCATATGCCACTTCATGCCCACCACCAAGGACTATTGGAAAGTGATTATTTTTCAATAGGGAGCTTACATGTAAGGCTAATTCCTCTTGTGAATTTTCCAAATCTTCATTAGCAACAATTTTGCCACAGTCATAAAGCTTAGTTTTTTGATGATAAGCAAAACCACCCATAGCTTTTTTAAGCTCATCTGAGCCCTTTGCAGCCCCTACTCTGCCTTTGTTTCTCTTAACACCCTCATCACACTCAAAACCTAAAAAAGCAATTCCACTTTTTTGATTGTAGGGATACTCTAAAAACTCAATCTTTTGATGCCATCTTTTTCCAAATTCTCCATCTTGCTCATCTACTCTACCGTTCCATAAATCAGAATTTGGTTTTTTATACATCAATAACATCCCTATTTTTGTTGAAATTATACTATAATTTCATTATGAAAATATACAAAAAAATAGATTTAACCATAAAACCAGAGTTTGTACAAGAGTATAGAAATGGGTACCCATTGATTTCAAAAGAGTCCATTATTAATTTAAATAAAATAGAAGAAGAAGGAGTCATTTTAAACTTCTTTGATTCTAAAAATAAGTTTATTGCTAAAGGCTACCACGGCATTCAAAACAAGGGTTTTGGCTGGGTATTATCAACAGAGAAAAATGAACAAATAGATAAAAAATATTTTGCCAAAAAAATAAAAACAGCCCTTGCATGTAGAGATGAATTTTTCAACTCAAACCATACAACAGCCTTTAGAGTTTTTAATGGCGAAGGTGATGGAATTGGTGGCTTAAGCATAGACTATTTTGATAGATACTACCTGCTTACTTGGTACAGCAAAGGCATATATGAGTTTAAAGATGACATTTTAGAAGCTTTAAAACAACACGTTGATTACAAAGGCATATATGAGAAAAAGAGGTTTGACACAAAAGGAATGTACCTTGACAATGAAGATGATTTTGTTTGTGGCGAGAAAGCTGATGCTCCAATCATTGTAAAAGAAAATGGTGTAAACTTTGCAATATACTTAGATGATGGTGCTATGGTTGGTGTATTTTTAGACCAAAGAGATGTCAGATATGCTATAAAAGAGAAATATGCTAAAGGTAAAACTATGCTAAATACTTTCTCCTATACAGGAGCATTTTCAGTATTTGCAAGCTTAGGCGGGGCCTCAAAGACAACAAGTGTTGATTTGGCAAAAAGAAGTCGACCTAAAACAAGTGAACAATTTAGCATAAATGAAATTGACCCAAAAACTCAAGATATCATAGTAGAAGATGTTTTTAACTACTTTAAATACGCAGTACGTAAAAAGCTAATGTTCGAGCTTGTAGTCCTAGACCCACCAAGCTTTGCAAGAAGTAAAAAACATACATTTTCAGCCTCAAAAGACTATGTTAAATTACTAAAAGAAGCAATACAGATAACTAGTAAAAATGGAATCATTATAGCCTCAACAAACTCCGCAAACTTCTCTATGAGGACCTTTAATGACTTTATAACAAAAGCTTTTAAAGAATTAAATGGAAAATTTGAAGTAAAAGAGAGCCATACTCTGCCAAAAGATTTTAAAGTAAATCCTAAGTTTCGAGAAGGGAACTATCTCAAAGTTGTTTTTATAAAAAAACTATTCTAAGTCTATATTTGATTTGCTATACATCTACAAGCTCTCCATTTTGTACGCTTAGAAACACGCTAGTGGGTCTAAAAGAGCAAATCAAGTCTCGTGGGTGTTCTATGTCCCAAATCACAAAATCGGCGTCCTTGCCCTCTTCTAGGCTCCCTTTTGATTTTTCTAATCCTAAAGCTTTTGCGGCATTTCTTGTAACTGCCTCAAAAGCTTCATCTACAGTAAGACCAAATATAACGCTAGACATATTCATCATAAGTTGTAACGAACAAAGTGCCGAAGTACCAGGGTTTAAATCAGTTGCAATAGCAATGAGAACACCATGTTTTCTAAAAAGTTCAATTGGAGGCAGCTTAGTCTCACGCAAAAAGTAGTAAGCCCCAGGAAGTAAAACGGCTACTGTTCCGCTCTTTGCCATCTCTTTTACGCTATCTTCATCTATATGTTCAAGATGGTCACTTGAAAGTGCTTTGTATTTACATGCAAGTTTTGTTGCACCCATCATAGAAAACTGTTCTGCATGAATCTTTACATGTAGACCTAAGGACTTAGCTTTTTTAAATACCTTTTGCGTTTGAGTAATACTAAAAGCCAAGTGCTCCGTATAGGCATCTACTGCGTCTACATGTAGAGCTATTTTTGGCATTAAAGTTTCACAAACATAGTCTATATAGTCATCTGCCCTATTTTTATACTCTGAGGGAACTGCGTGAGCACCAAGAAATGTTTTTTGAATATGAATTGGAAAGTTCTGTTCAAGTTTCTGGGCAATTTCAAGCATTTTAAGTTCACTATCCAAATCCAAACCATATCCTGTTTTTATCTCAATAGTAGTTACACCCTCTTTAATAAGAGCTTTCAAACGTTTTGCTGAACTCTCATAAATCTCATTAAAACTCTCTTGTCTTGTACTTTTTATGCTCGAAATTATGCCTCCGCCACTTTTAGTGATGTCAGCATAACTCTCACCATTGAGTCTTCGCTCAAATTCATTTGATCTATTTCCTCCATATATCAAATGAGTATGACAATCTACAAGAGAAGTTGTTATTAACCTATTTTTAGTATCAAAAATATCTTTACATGTAAAGCTACCAAAATTTTTCATTTCATCTATTTTGGCAATCTTTCCATCTTTAATGGCTATAAATTTATTGTCTTGTATTACTATTTTGCCATTTAAATCAAGTTTTCCCAACCTTGTGTTTATCCATATTTTGTCGTAGCGGTACATGCTAACTCCTATTTGTCTTGACAATTAAATTAATTGTCTATATAATTCTATCATAAATAAAATATAAAGGCAAAAGCATGAGAACTATAAAAGCTGACACAGGAACGTGCCTTAGTGCAAAATCTTGGTTAACAGAAGCACCTTTAAGAATGCTAATGAACAATCTTGACCCAGAAGTTGCAGAGCGTCCTGAAGATTTAGTGGTATATGGGGGTATTGGTAAGGCTGCAAGAAATTGGGAGTGTTATGACAAAATTGTTGAAACTCTTAAAAGACTTGAAGCTGATGAAACCTTACTAGTCCAATCAGGAAAACCTGTTGGAGTTTTTAAAACTCATGAAAATGCTCCTCGTGTTTTAATAGCAAACTCAAACATAGTGCCTCATTATGCAACTTGGGAAACATTTAATGAACTCGATAAAAAAGGTCTTATGATGTACGGGCAAATGACGGCTGGGTCTTGGATATATATTGGTTCGCAAGGCATAATTCAAGGAACATATGAGACTTTTATATCTATGGGTAAAAAGCACTTTGGTGGAGACCTGAATGGCAAGTGGATTCTTACAGGCGGACTTGGTGGCATGGGTGGAGCTCAAACTTTGGCTTCGACCATGGCGGGAGCTAGTATGATAGCTATTGAGTGTGATGAGACAAGAATAGATAAAAGAATAGAGACTGGATATTGTGATTATAAGGCTTATAGCTTTGATGAAGCAAAAGAACTTATAAGTAAAAGCAAAAAAGCTATATCTGTTGGACTTTTAGGAAATGCTGCTGAGATTTTCCCTGAAATTTTAAAAAGTGATTTTATGCCTGACGCTGTTACTGACCAGACTAGCGCACATGATCCGCTTAACGGCTACTTACCTATTGGTTGGAGTATGGATAAAGTAAGAGAACTTAGAGTAAGTAATCCTAAACTTGTAGTAAAAGAAGCAAAAAAGTCTATGGCTTTACATGTAAAGGCAATGTTGGGTTTCCATGACAAAGGAATTCCTACTTTTGACTATGGTAACAACATAAGACAGATGGCTCTTGAAGAGGGAGTAACAAATGCTTTTGATTTTAAGGGTTTTGTTCCACTTTACATTAGAGACCTATTTTGTGAGGGAATTGGACCATTTAGATGGGTGGCTCTTAGCGGAGACAAAGAAGACATATATAAAACAGATGCAAAAATGAAAGAACTGTTTCCTGAGAATAAAGCACTTCATAGTTGGTTAGACCAAGCAAGAGAAAAAATTCAATTTCAAGGACTTCCTGCAAGAATATGCTGGATAGGTGCAGGTGAAAGAGCTAAGGCAGGACTTGCTTTTAACGAAATGGTAAAAAATGGAGAACTAAAAGCTCCTATTGTTATTGGTCGTGACCATTTAGATGCTGGTTCGGTTGCAAGCCCAAACAGAGAGACAGAAGGAATGAAAGATGGAAGTGATGTTGTATCTGATTGGGCACTTTTAAATGCTCTTCTTAGCACAGCAGGAGGAGCTACATGGGTAAGCCTGCATCATGGTGGGGGAGTTGGAATGGGCTTTTCTCAACATGCTGGTGTAGTCATTGTGGCAGATGGAACAGATGAAGCAAGTAAAAGATTGGAGATTGTTCTTACAAATGACCCAGCAACTGGTGTTATGCGTCACGCAGATGCAGGATATGAAATAGCAATTAACAAAGCAAAAGAGCAGAACCTAGACCTGCCAATGATAAAAGGATAGTTATGTTTGAATTAAACCTAATGCCAGGAGAATTAACACTCCAAGACCTAAGAAGAATCAACAAAGAACATACTGTTATAACACTTGATAAAAGTGCAAAAGTAAAAATAGACAGAGCAAACGAAACCATACTCAAAATAGTGCAAGAAGACAGAACTGTATATGGTGTAAACACAGGCTTTGGACTATTGGCAAACAAAAAGATTAAAAAAGAGGACTTAGAAGACTTGCAACGTCGCATAGTTCTTTCACACTCTGCTGGTATTGGTGAGTATGTGTCTAATGACACTGTAAGACTTATGATGATTTTAAAAGTCAACTCTTTAAGTTTAGGATTTTCAGGTATACGACTTAAAGTTATTCAAGCACTAATCACACTTGTAAACAAAGAGGTTTACCCTTGTGTTCCTAAAAAAGGCTCAGTTGGAGCTAGTGGCGATTTAGCACCCTTAGCTCACATGAGTGCCATTCTACTTGGTTACGGATATGTAAGGCATAATGGTGTGATACTTGAAGCTAAAGAAGGATTAAAAATAGCTGGTTTAGAACCTATGGTTTTAGGTGCAAAAGAAGGTTTAGCCTTATTGAATGGGACTCAACTATCGACTACATTTTCACTTGAAGGACTTTTTTATGCTGAAGATTTATTTGCAAGTGCAATCATAACTGGTTCAATGACAACAGAGGCGGTCCTTGGAAGTCGCGCACCTTTTGATAAAAGGGTTCATGACATACGCGGACATCAAACACAAATAGATACTGCAAAACTATATCGTGATATGCTTGAGAATGAAAGTGAAATTTCTTTGACTCATGTTAATTGTGACAGAGTTCAAGACCCCTATTCTATTCGTTGTCAGCCCCAAGTGATGGGTGCTTGTTTAAATCAAATTAGAAATTCTGCTTTGACTCTTTTAACTGAAGCAAATGGGGTCACTGACAATCCTCTTATTTTTGTAGATGAAGCTGATGTTATAAGTGGTGGAAATTTCCATGCTGAACCTATAGCATTTGCTAGTGACAACTTAGCCCTTGCCATAAGTGAAATTGGAGCGTTAAGTGAAAGAAGAATGGCTCTGCTTGTAGATAAACACCTAAGTCAACTTCCACCATTTTTAGTAGATAATGGTGGCATAAACTCAGGTTTCATGATAGCCCAAGTTACTTCAGCGGCACTTGCTAGCGAAAATAAAGCTTTAGCATACCCAAGTAGTGTAGACTCTCTTCCTACTTCTGCAAACCAAGAAGACCATGTGTCTATGGCAACTTATGCAGGACGTAGACTAAAAAATATGGCTGAAAATACAGCAGGAATTTTGGGCATAGAGTTACTTGCAGCGGCTCAAGGCATGGATTTTAGAGCACCAAATAAGTCTACATGTAAGATTGAAGAAGCAAAAAAAATAATTAGAGATGAGGTAAGTTTCTATGATGAAGATAGATACTTCACAGATGACATAGAAAAAGCAATAAAAATAGTAAGTTCAGGTGTTTACAATAAGTTTTTAGATAAAAACACCATACCAAGTTTTTAAGGACAAGTATGAAAAAACCACTTTTTGAAGATATAAAAGAATCTATTAAAAAACAAATTGAAGATGGAGTTTACAAAGTTGGAGATAAAATCCCCACAGAAATGGAACTTGCTAAGATATTTAACACAAGTAGACAAACAGTAAACAAAGCTCTTCGTGATTTAGTTTTAGATGATATTATAGAAAGATTCCCAAGAAGTGGTACTTTTGTAAAACAAAAAGTTGCTCAAAGCTCTATTCTTGAATTAAAAAATATAGAAGATGAAATACTCGAGAGAGGAAATACATACTCAAGTAAACTTGTATGTCTAAACATTGTAAAAGCAAATGAAAGAGTATCTAAAATCTTACATGTAGTAAAAGACCAAGAAATTTATATATCGCAGATGATTCACTATGCAAATGATGTTCCTGTAAGGTTTGACACAAGGTACGTAAAACCCTCTTGCGCACCAGACTACATAAAACAAGATTTTAAAGACACAACACCAGCCAAATTTTTAAAACAAAACTGCCCAGTAGAAAAAGTAGCAAACACTATTGAAGCAATGCTTGTTAATGATGAAATAGCAGAGTATTTAAACATCTCAAGAAATGAGCCTTGCCTGAAAATATCACGCATAGTTACATCAAAAGGAAAAATTGCAACTTTTTCTGAACTGTACTATCCTAGTAGTAGATATAAACTTACTTCTACGTTTTCTTGAGAATGTAACTAGATACTCTTGTCTGACCAAACTGCAAATTCATTACCATTGGGATCAATAAAGTGGAACCTATGACCACCAGGAAACTCGAATATTGGCTTTACAATAGAACCGCCAGCGATTTTTATTTTTGTTTGAGTACTTTCTAAATCAATGCTATAAAAGACAATTAAGGCACTTCCATTTGATGTTGATACAGATAAATCAGATTTATAAAATCCTCCATTAATTCCTTCATCAAAAAATGCAATATATTCAGCCCCATAATCAATAAAAGACCAATTAAAAACTTTGCCAAAAAAGTCTTTTGTAGCCTGAAGGTCTTTAGCAGGCAATTCTAAATAGTTTATTTTTTCATGTATATTCATAAATCATCCTTTTTAAAAATTTTATTTATTATAAAATATTTTTGAATAGTGTTCTACAATTGGAAATGGTTCATAAAAATGATGTAATAGTTTTTTCCATTTTTAATATTCTTTTGACTCTCTAAACCCAACTGTATGGTCTTCTAGCGTTTCCCAATTAACTGTCAATAAATATCTACTATTGTTTTCAATACATTTTTGAAGACTATGTGACACATAACCGTCCATATTTGAAATTATTTTTTGTGCTACCTTAAATGCTTTTTCAAAATTTTCTTCTTCTCCTATTTTCACATCTAATATTGCAACTTCTAATACCATATATATTCCTTTTACATAAATTATTTCACGCACCATAATTTAAACACATTCTGGAAATTCTTATGTATCTTTACATGTAGATATAACATACTTCTCAGTTTAACTTACGCCATTTTTATTGAAATATAAATTTCTATTTCATTTTGGTTTTTATAATATTCAAAATCAGTTGTATAAATTCTTTTATATTGAGAATTTTCATCTAAGAAATACTCCCAAATTTTACCCCAAGTTTCTATTACTGCTTGTATTCTTGTGTTATCATCAGTTTGATTAAATATTTTATTAAAAATTAAATATTTACCTTTTTGAATTGTGACTTTATCTAATTTATTGTTTGAGGTTTCATATCCAGCTAGCACATCAAATTCACCATTTGAATCAGATGCATAGTTATAATAAACACCATAAACTCTTTCACCATCTTTATAATTCACTTCTACCGTGTTATCAAATTTTTGCCATATAGTACCTATCTTTGAAGTTTCTGGATTCATCTCATTTGAATTTTTTGTTCTTGTTGAAATACCATAAATTAATTTTTCTTCAATTTCTTCTACTCTCATGATTTATGTATTATTTTTTTTGATTTTAACATTACAATACTACGAGACACAAATATGCCACTTAAAAAACCATATATTAAACTTATAGTTAGAATAAATGCAACTTGATGTACAATTGCTAAGTGTTCAGCAACTACTACTCCAACAAAATATTTAATAGAAAATATAGTTAGTATAAGAATCATTGGTACCCAACTACCAGGGATGTAAAAAGCTTTTTCTAAATTATTATATTCAATATTTTTTGGAAAAGCCAATTTCAATCCTAAAAATAGAGATATACTTCCTCCAATAAACCATACGATTAATGATATTGGTATTATTCCAAAAGCTGATGAAATACTAAATAGCGATAATACAATCATAACAACGGGTAAAATACAAACTTTTTTTAGTGTAACTTTTCTATTTTTTGTTTGAGAATAACCTAGAGAGAGTAATAAGCCAAACAAGATGAAAACCCATGTTGGTGTATGTTTAATTATTTCGATAATCAATTTAGAATCCTTTTATATTAAACGAAACTATATAATAAAAAATATTTATGAGATTACGTACTAAAATTAATAGTTTAGATTAAAATATAAACTACATGTAAAGAAATTCTTTACATGTAGTTTAGTTCAAATTACCATTTTTCAGATAAATTTGAACTCTTTTTTTCTTTATCTTTCTTTTTATGATTTTTGATTATAAGCTCTTTATACTCTTTATCATAAGCAGTTATTCTACCATCATACATAGCTTCAACTACAACTGCTGGGAATTCACATTTTCCTTCTGCTAAAATTCTCATTGGCTGAAAGATTGTTATTCTATTTTTTTCTTTGTCTTGATTAGAAGGAGAATCTAAACCAAGAAAAGTTAGAACTTTATCATCTAAATAATTTGTGTAATCAATTCCATTTATTCCTAAAATATCTCTTAAGTCATTTGGACGTTGATGTTTTTGTAATCTCTCATTAACAATTTCAAAACAAGCTGGAATACGGTTTGAAATAACTAAATTATCTAGTTTTTTTGTACTGCTGAGTGATAATTTGCTATAAAATAGATCACCTACATTTAAAGTATCTGGATTTATCTTATGGTTTTTTTCATCTACAAAAGTTCTATTTATTTTAACAGTAGAGTATTGGTCTTCTAACGAAGAGTGATAAATATCTTTTTCAATATAGTTAGATACTTCAAATGTATAGTTTACAATACCGCTATTTGGGGTGAGAGATATTTTGTTATCAGTTAAAAAATCCTCTTTATAAAAAACTTTTGTAAGATTAGATACCTTGTTATTATACTTTAAATCAGCACTAAAAGTATTATCTACTTGGTTCTTATAATATTCTGACATTGCTCTCATCATAAATGCTTTATCTTGAGTGGAATATATATTTTTTGACTCTTCAAAAATTGCTTCAAGTAGACGTGACGATAAGGCATTTTTCTCGAAGTTCGTTACATGTATATATAGTGCAAAAGATAAGTCACGATTTTTTGAATAAAAATTTCTTCCTAAAGAACGTTCATTACTAAATTTATCAAAATCAAAATTTTCTATCTCTGCTAAGACTTTATTTAAAGCATCATCTAATTTTGCCTCTTGTAGAATTGCTGCCATCATATACAGTGAGACAAAATTCCCTTTATAGATATTTTGATCATATAATACATTTGCTGTTGAAATATCAAGCTGTTTCTCTTTAGAAAGCAAATATGCAGCATACATACGCGCAAAATTTGATGTTTCTCCATACCTGTATGAACCATATCCATTTGACTGATTTTTTAAAGCATAAAATATTTTGTTTAGCATATCATCTGGGATATTAAAACCTTTTCGTTTAAGCTCTAATACAATATCACTTGCATAAATAGAAGCAAATGAATTAACGTAACCTCCTGATCTCCAGTATGAAAATTCTCCAAAATTAGTTTGCATTCCATAAAGTTTATGAATTCCTTCTTCAATAAAATGTTTTCTATCTTCTAACAACAGTTCCGTCTGCTCTTTTGATTCACCTTTTATAAATTTATCTATGTAAAGCATGCCTAAAACTTTTGAACTTGTCTGTTCAGCACAACCATGTGGGTAACCAATAAGAGAGTTAACACTTCCTTTGATTTGAGATAAATATGAATCAGAAATATTAACTAAAAATTTTGTTTTACTATCTGTAAAATATTTTTTGTCAACTTTTATATCTATAGCTTTTGTTGTTTCACCTTTATACACTTTAGTTTGCAATGCGTATGCAGAAGTAACTGGTAACTCTACACTTGAAGCAAAAGTTTCTTTCATTTGATTTATTACTGTTATTTTAACAACTCCTTTACCAAAAGCTTTTCCCTTTAATGTTGCAAAAATTAATTTTGAAGATTTTGGTTCAATAGATAAAGTTGAAGTATTAAAATCAAAACTAATATTTTCACTAGTTTTTGCACTTAATTGGATATCTTGAACTATTTTAGTTGTATTAAATACTCTAACAGGCACTTTTAATTCATCACCAACATGCACAAAACGTGAAAATGTTGGTTTGATAATAATGTCATCTCTAACAATAATAGCTTGTGAGTTAGACCCTATGCTATTTTTATCAAAAGAAATTGCTACAATTTGTGCTTGACCATTATATTCTGGAATTGGTAATTTAATAGAAGCTTTTCCATTTTTATCAGCTGTAATAATAGAAGACCAATAAACAAAAGGTTTTACTCTTTTTGCCCCTGTTTTTGCTCCTAAATGTTTACGTGAGCGTTTAAGTTTTTTTGAACCATCTGCACCAAATGAGAGTAGTTTTCCTTTAGTTTTATAATTCATTACTTTATCATATAAGTCAAAAAGAGCAATTTGTTCTCTGCTTTTACGTTCAAAAAATTTAAAAGGTTTAGGAGCAGTTTGATTAATGATTTGTAAAATTCCCTCATCTACTACAGAAATTATCACTGAACTATTTGGTTTTGTTGTTACACTTATAACTTGTTCATGATTTGATCTTGTAATTTTAGGAGCATTGATTTTTATTTTTTGTTGATGTGCAGTTTTGTTAGGTTTTATAAAAGTAGCTGATGAAGCTCTAAAAGGAATAAGTGTAGAAGGAGTATCAGTTGCTCTAACCATATGAGTACGAAAATAAGCACCATTTGGAAAATTAAAATTAAGAGGTATTTTTAAAGAAGCATTTCCTTTTTTAAGTTTAATAATTTTGTACCATAAAACTTTATTTGTTTCAATGCTTAATAACATAGTCCCTTTTAGTAAAGGAGATTTTATATCTACATGTAGAGTGTCACCTTTTAGAAAACCGATTTTTTGTTTGTCTTTATTTAGTTTTACTTGAATTTTTGCCATATCTGCTGTTGGGTCAATTGGCGTGTAATCCCAACCACTTACACTAAAGTCTTGAGTAGAACTATGTCCTGAGAGGTGATCAGTTATTTCTAAGGTATAACTTCCAGATGCTTTCATAGTCAAATCAATTTTGTCACCAGATTGAATATAAAATCGACTATACTCATAGTATTTTTTTTGCCAATGATAGTAACCTCTTGAGTCATAATAATAGTTCCAATCACTTTTTTTAATAACAACTTCAAGTTTATGAGAAAGTTTTTTTCCGCTTTGTGGTTCAATTACAATAGTTTTAGCTTTTAGTTTTTGATTTTTTTCTATTGAAGGAGTATTTATTTTTATACCTACCATACTTGTATAAGGGTATAAATCAATGTTTTTATATGTAGAAACTCCTCTACCATCATCAAAAACTGTTAAAGCTAATTGGGCTTGAAGCATAGATGGAGGATTTTGAAATATTTTACTATCAAAAATAATTTGTGATTTACCTTCACTATTAAGTGTAAAAGATTTATTCTTAAGTAAATAATTTGTTGTATTGTTTTTTATTAATAATTCATTGTTAAAATTAAAATTTTTATATTTTTTATTTGTATAAACTTTTGAAACCGCTGTAAGTTTTGCTTTAGCTTTAAGATTTGCACCTGGTGCTCCGTGAAGATATTTTGAGCTTACAGTTACGTGTAAAAGTTCACCAGCTTTTAAATACTCTTTTTTAAATTCAATTTTGTTTTTTATTTTTTGAGGTATAAAATTTTCAACAGAAAATGTAGATGATCCAATACGATAACCACCTAATTTTACATCAATACGATACTTACCTGTTTTAAAACCATTGTCAATAAAAAACTTTATATTAACAGCTCCATGTTTATTAGTTTTTAATGTTTTATTATAAACTTTTTGATTTTTTGGATCTTTAATAATTACATGTATAGGAAGATCTAAGCCTGCTACATAGTTTTTATTTTTAATGATCATCAAAATATTTGCATCATTTCCAGGACGTATAAGTTTACTTTGTAAATAAATAAAAGTTTTATACATAGTACTAAATCTTTCACTATATGGCAGGGATACTTTATTTAAAACTGTATCCAAAAAGAGAAAATTTTGCTCGTTTTGGGATGAAACAACTATGGTTGTAGGTTGTTTCATAACAAACCCTTTGTTGTTAATAATTGCTATACCATTGTTATTTGTTTTTAGCTGTTTTAAGAGTTCATTTTTTCTAGAATAAATTTTTACTGAAGCATTTTTAATTACTGAACCATCTGAAAGTTTTGTTGTCCAGATAAACATCTGATCATTAGCTAGTTTTGTCGTAATCCCAATATCACTAAAAAATACAACTTTAGATGTTGAAGATGAACCATTATAGTGGATTGTTAAACGATAAACTCCCTGTTTAAAGTTTTTTAAAAAAGATTTGATATCTATTTTAAAATTAGTAAATTTATTTTTTTCACTGCTTATATTAAAAGTTTTTCTGGCAACTTCGGTTACCATTTGGTATAACAGACCACTTTTAGCTCTCTTAAAAGTTGTAAAATAACGGTAGTTTTCATCAAGCAAATGTTCTATTACTATTGTTGCTTGTCTTGTATTTACTGAGGTAATTCCAATAGCTCCTGCACTAGATAGATATGGTTTATTAGAATTAAAAGATATAAATTCTTCTCGATCAGCTGTTTTAACGTTAAAAGTTTTTGAATTACGTAGTTGGTGAGAGTATCTAGCTTTTAAGCCTGCTTTTATAGTAACTTCATAAGTTTTATTCGGCTCAAAATTACCATTTATATCAAAATAGTATTTAGCACTTTTTGAAAGACCATTTTCTCTTTTTTCTCTTGAATAAACATTTTCAATAGAATTTATACTAATATTTTGTATACCTTTAACGGATACAAAAGGAGTAATTGAAGATATATTGTAAATATAATATGGCAAATAAACACGCAAAGCAAAGCTACCATTATCTTTTGAAATAGCACGTGCTTTATTTAATAGAAGCATACCATTTAACTTTGGATCTAAATAAGGAGCAGCATCACTATTAGTGTCTAGTTTTTGTGTTATATCTTGAAGTAATGAGTTAGAGAGTAATTTATCAATATTAATTTGTAAAGCATCTAATTTTGTATCTTCTTTAACAAAAGCTAAAAAGTTGTGTTGATCTTTTTCTGAAGTTAATTCATATGCTAAATTACTTAGAGCCAAGTTTTTACTTCTTGAAATCTTAAGATATTTTTTAAGTTCTTTTGGATCAACTTTTGTATTAAATCTCAAACTAATCATTTTTTCAAAACGTTCAATATTTACAGAAAGTTTTTTTGATAAAAAAGTTGCATTATCATCACTATTAGGTGTATAAGTAGTTTTATTTAAAGTACAACTATATGAAGTCCCCGCTTTTAAAGACTCATTAGGATATAGAGTTAAACTATTTGTTGCAGAAAATTCATAACTCCCTCCAATACTAGGGGAACACTTTAACAGTTTCTCATGAGTATAACTTCCAACAAGCGACTCACCAAATATGTTTTCATTTAAATTAAAAACCAATTGTTTTGCATTTGGTTCTGGTTCCAAATTAATTGTTGAAATCTCAATAGCATATGCTTGCAATAATAATCCAAATCCTAAAATAACTGAAATAATTTTCACTACTCTTCCTTTATTGTTATGCTTACCTCGCTCATTAATGACGCTTCATCAAGGCAAGCTATGCGGTGTTTACCATTATCTAATTTGTAGAAAATTTCTTCTTGTGATTTTCCTTTAAACGGAATATCATTATCTATTAACCAAGTAATTGTTTGATTTTCTTTAAAAGAATAGCACTTTAACATAATTTGTGTTAAATTTAATTTATTTTGTAAGTTTCTAATAATAACTTGCTTATTATAAATTGAACTAATTAGAGGAGGATAAGACAACCAAATGTTATGGCACTTGTGTTTAATCATATCTTCTTGAATTAAAACTTTTTTTTCTGATAGATAAGCAAGTACTTCTGCTCTTAAAAGTTTACATGGTCTTTTAAGAGTAACATTTTTAATAACATAATCTTCTTCTAATGTTTTACATTTACCAAATTTAATAGCATCTGTGCAAATTTCTCTTTTTAGAACATTATGAGGTTTTTTAAACCAACTTGGTTTTTTATAATGTGATAAAAAAGAGAAAACTTCAAACAGAGCTTTACTAGAAGTATCTAAACCAGTTAAGTTTTTAGTTGGTTTTCCTGAGAAATTTCCCATCCAAATTGCAACAGTATACTCAGGTGTAACGCCAATACTATACAAATCTTTTGAATTTGCAGATGTACCTGTTTTAAAAGCAACTCTTATCATATCTACTGAAGATTCCCAATAAGATGAAAATTCTGGTCTTATAGCATCACTTAACATATCGTTAACAATAAAAGCAGCTTCTTTAGAAAATAGTCTAGTTTCGATTGTGCTATTATGATCTTTTGTAAAACCTATAGTTTTTAGATTACCTTCATTTGCAAATGAAGTGTAAATATGAGCTAAATCAAACAAAGAGATACCAAAACCTCCCAAAGCTATGCTATCTCCATAATATAGTTTATTTTGATTTATACTTTTTACATTTGCTTTTAATAATAACTCATAAAGAGAATCATTTTGCAGTTGATCGTTTAGTTCAACTGCTGGAATATTAAGAGAATTTTGCAAAGCAATTTCAGCCGATACTTCGCCTGTAAAATTTTTAAAATAATTTTGAGGATTATAACCTTTAATATGTAATGGTAAATCAAATAACTCTTTTTTAGGAGTAATAAGACCATTGTCTAAGGCTTTTGCATAAATAAAAGGCTTTAGACTAGAACCTGGACTTCTAATCATAGTTACACCATTGTTTTGACCAAAAGAAGTTTTATCAAAAAATTTATCACTTCCAACATAAGCAACTATTTTCATAGATTTATTGTTTATAATAATTCCAGAAGCATTATGTAAATCAAAATGATGAAGTTTTTTAGAATTAATTTGTAAAGTTTGTAAAAGATTTTTTTGAATATCTTGATTTAAACTTGATTCAAAAACTCCCTCTTTTTTAAAATATGATGTGAAATGTGGAGCTGTAAAAGGTATAGAAAAACGTTTTTTTAAAAACGGTTCTTTAAAAGCTCTATTAAATTGGTCAATATTAATTAATTTTTCTTTTAACAAAATCCTTAATACGCGTAATCTTTTTAAATAAAGATTTTTTGCTTTATCTGGTCTATTTGCATTTGGATTTTTTGGAATAGTTGTAAGTGTTGCTATTTGAGCTATGCTTAAATTGGATAAAGATTTTTTATAATAAAACCAAGAAGCAGTTTTAATACCTTCAATATTGCCTCCATATGGGGCAAGATTAAAATACATACTTAGAATTTCATCTTTAGTGTAGTACCACTCTATTTGAAAAGCAGTCATCATTTCAATTAATTTATTTCTAAAAGTTCTTTTTTTATGCTGCATCATCCTTGCAACTTGCATAGTTATAGTTGAAGCACCGATTTTTCTTTGTGATTTTAGATTATGAAAAAAAGCTTTAATTAAAGCAACAGGGTTAACCCCAAAGTGTTGATAAAAATAACGATCTTCAAAATTAAGAACACTCTTTTTTAATAAAAGTGGAATCTCATTTTTTTTGGTTTTAAACCTATAATATCCATCTGGACTTAGTTTTATGCTAATTAATTTTTGATTATTATCATAAATTAACGTTGATTGAGCTTTAAAGATACGTTTATTATCTAAAGGGAAAAGTACATTATAAGTAATAAAAAAAGTAAATGTACATATAAGAAAAGATAAAAACATAATTATTATTTTTTTTATAAACATTATGAATTATATCTAAATAAATGATGATTACAAACTTTTTTAACAGCTTTAATTTCATTAACAAGGAATAAATATCTTTACATGTAGAGATTACTCTTTATATCCTATCAATTTACTCGTAATTATAACTTGTATTTAGTAGCCTATTAATTTTTATTTATACTTTACCAATCAATTTACTTGACATTAAATAAAAAAAACTCTATACTTTAAAAAACAAATGAAAAGGACATACAAATGATACAAGAAACTTTAGCATTACACTATGGTTATGAAAAAGATACTACAGGTGCGATGGCTGTACCTCTTTATCAAACTACTGCCTATGATTTTGAAACTGCAGAAACTGCGGCAAACCGTTTTGCTTTAAAAGAATTAGGACCAATTTACACTCGTCTAAATAATCCTACAACTGAGATTTTTGAAAATAGATTTGCAGCAGTTGAGGGTGGAGAAGCCGCACTTGCAACTTCAAGTGGACAATCTGCTGTGTTTTTTGCAGCGGCAAACTTGGCAGAAGCTGGCGATAACATCATAATTGCAAAAAAAGTATATGGTGGAACTACAACACTACTTACTCATACTTTAAAAAGGTTTGGCATAACTGCAAAAACTTTTGATAGTGATAATGCTGATGATTTAGAAGCACTTATAGATGACAAAACAAAAGCTATATTTTTTGAATCACTTTCCAATCCACAAATAGCTATACCAAATATAGACAAAATAGTCGAAGTTGCAAATAAACATAATATAATCACAGTTTGTGATAACACGGTTGCAACTCCTATATTATTTCAACCTATAAGCCATGGCGTTGATGTTGTAGTTCATAGTACAAGCAAATATACAACAGGGCAAGGTTTAGCACTCGGTGGCATCTTAGTAGCAAGAAAAGAGCTTAATGCAAAACTGATAGGAAATGAGAGATACCCTCAGTTTAACGAACCAGATGAGAGTTACCATGGACTTGTTTATGCTGATATCCCTCTTCCTATTTTTACTTTAAGAGCTAGACTCTCTTTACTTCGTGATATTGGTGCAACTCCAGCTCCATTTAACTCTTGGTTGCTAATTCAAGGGCTAGAGACTCTACATGTAAGAATAAAAGAGCATTCAAAAAATGCACTTGAAGTTGCAAAGTATTTAAATGCTCATCCAAAAGTAAAAAAAGTATCTTACCCCGGACTTAAAGGTGATGCTCAAAATGAAAGAGCGAACAAATACTTCAAAGATGGATTAACTTCTGGTCTTCTTAGTTTTGAAGTCGAAGATTTTGATACAGCAAAAAACATACTTAATGGTGCAAAGCTCTTCTCAGTTGTTGTTAACATTGGTGATTCAAAGTCAATCATAACACACCCTGCTAGTACAACTCATATGCAAGTTCCTGCAGATGAACTTGAAGCTGCTGGAATTAAACAAGGACTTATTCGTCTTAGTATTGGTCTTGAAAATCCTGCTGATTTAATAGCAGACTTAACTCAAGCGATAGGTTAAGATTATGTCACTAATATCAACTAAAGGGATATATGGACTAAGTGCCATGTATGAACTCTCCTTAATAAAAAGTGAGAAACCTACACAAATAAAAGACATCTCTGCAAAAGCAGGAATTCCTCAAAACTATCTTGAACAGTTATTAGTAATTTTGAGAAGAGCAGAACTTGTAACTAGCGTTAGAGGAGCTCATGGTGGCTATTTTTTAGCTAGAAAAGCCGAGGACATACTAATAAAAGATATTTTTATTGCACTAGAAGGAAATTTAAATGTAGCTCAACAAGAGGTTAATAACCCAGTATTAGAGCTTTTTTACAAAGAGAGTAACGAAAAATTACAGGGTCTTTTTGATATATCGTTGAGTGAACTTCAAGAGTATCAAATTAAATTAACAAACCAAATAAATTATAGTATTTAAGGATATAAAATGAAATATGCACAAAATGTGACTGAACTTATAGGCAATACCCCTTTAGTAAAACTTAACCTTGTATCAGACGAAACAGGTTCTACCATATTTGGAAAATGTGAGTTTTTAAACCCTACTCACTCTGTTAAAGACCGTATAGGCTTAAATATGATTAAAAAGGCATTTGAAGCCAACCTAATCACTAAAGATTCTATCATTATTGAACCAACGAGTGGAAATACTGGAATTGCTCTTGCTGCGGTTTGTGCAAGCTATGGTTTAAAACTGATTCTTACTATGCCAAGTTCTATGAGCATAGAAAGACGCAAACTTCTCTCAGCATTAGGAGCCAAGCTTGTACTTACTGAACCTCAATTTGGAATGAAGGGTGCAGTTGATAAAGCCAAAGAGTTATCACTCGAAACACCAAACTCTTTTGTGCCTCAACAGTTTGACAATGAAGAAAACCCAGCCATTCATGTAGAAACAACAGCCCAAGAGATTTGGAATGATACTGATGGTGAAGTTGATATTTTCATAGCCGCAGTTGGAACTGGTGGAACTTTAATGGGAGTTGGGAGCGAATTGAAAAAGAAAAATCCAAATATTAAAATAATAGCAGTTGAACCAAATCTTTCACCAGTTCTAAGTGGTGGGAAACCAGGTCCTCATAAAATTCAAGGTATTGGAGCTGGTTTTATACCAAAAGTGCTTGATACCAATATATTTGATGAAGTTCTTCAAATTAGTTATGAAGATGCCGTTGAAACATCAAGAGCATTGGCAAATAAAGAGGGACTTTTAGTAGGAATTTCGAGTGGAGCCAATGTATATGCAGCAAAACTTATAGCTTCAAAACCTGAGTTTAAAGGTAAAAACATTGTAACTATTCTTTGTGATACAGGCGAAAGATATTTGAGTTCAGGACTATATGAATAGAGGGCTAACCCCCTCTCTTCTTTGAGCTATTATATATTTACTTTTTAATCTCTATCTTTTTTTCGGTTTATAACTTTCATATTTATTTTTAAATACTGAAAAAAATTGTTTTATCTTTTTTTGATATTGTTTTTCTGATAGAATCTTCCTTTTACTACTCTTCACATCAGCTTTTATTTGATGCAACTCTTTTTCCTTCTCATAAACTGAAGACTCTAATTCAAGATTTTCATCTTTTGAAATAGATATATTTGAATGATTGTCTTTTACAAAGCTCAAAAACTGCTTCACATAACTGTCTTTTATCTGTACTGATAAAGTTTGCATAAACTATCCTTCTCATTTGTTAAAACTTAATTATAACAAAAATTAATTATAATAAAACTTAAGCAAACATTACTTAAGTTTCAACATCTCTTCTCAAACCTTCTACTTAAAATATACCCTATTACTAAAAGTACTATAGTTATTGCATATATAAAAGTGTAACTCGATACAAATTTCAATAAAACTCCACCTAAAATAGGAAAAAATAGACCAAAAGACGTGAGAGTAGTTTGAAGAGCTGTATAAATCGGTCTTTTATCCTCAGGAGCTATCTCTATAACAAGATTCATACCTGCTATGTTAAAGCCATCTATTGATATACCAAAAAGTAAAAATACAAGAGCATAACTATAAATATCATAAGCAAATAAAGCAACAACAAAAGATAAAATAGAAAAAACAAAACTAAGTGAAAGCATCTTCTCATAATCATGAATTTTACGCCAAAAAAACGTACTTCCAAGTATACTTCCTATCATCTGCACTACAATAAAACCACCAAGCATCCAACCTGTAAGCGTAAAAGATTTATTTGCATTTAAAATTACAAAAGGCATAGATAAAAAATAACTAAAACCTAAAAAAATAACTACAATTTGCTGTTTTAATCTGCGATCTCTTTTTAAAATAATGATAGCATTTTTCATAAATAGTTTAAAATTTTCTTCTTTAAGAGCCACATTCTTTTTTTCTGGTTCATCCATAGACATAAAAGCACTAAATCCAATAAGCATAAAAAAACTACTAATCATAAAAAGATATGCGTAATTTAAAGGAGCTTGAAATTCTGAAAGTACATATCCAGCGACACCTCCACTAATAATAGATGCTATAGAGCTTGCAACCAATCTATTTGCCATGGTTTTACCACGGTACCTTCTACTAAAAAGCTTTGCTTGAAGCTCTTTAAAATATATTGCACCAAAACCAGCAGAAAATGAGAAAGCAAAAAGACCTAAGCCTATAAGAAAAAGTGTTAATGATTTATTTGTATCACCTATAAGATAGATACTAAAACCTATAAAAAACCAACTAGTAAATCTAAAGAAAAAAACTTTTTTTAAAGAGGGAAGTACTCTCTTATAGGTTTGTGCATGAAAAGCAGCGTAAAGTTGTACAACTATGGCTCCACCACGAAGCAAAGAAGCGAATAATCCAACTATGATAACGCTGTCACTAAAATGATGTACCATAAGTGGAAGTATTGTTGAAGGCTCTGCTATAGTTATAGCTAAAGATATAAAAAAGGCGTGAATTACATTTTTATAATTATTTTTAGGATTATCTACTAGATAAGTGCTTCTTTTATCAGTGATTTTGCTACCTCCCGTCCTTGGTTGACTATATGGTTTACATGTAAATCAGTTAAAAGCTTTTCCTCATCATAATCGACAACTTTCACAACAGTATTTATAGGTTTTTTAAAAGAATTTAATAATTCACATATACGTCTTAATTTCTTTTCATTGCTAATGGCTACTATAACAGACTTACAAGACTTAACTCCACTTTGAACCAAAATACTCTTCATAGCAGCATTTCCAAAAAATACAGGTTCATTTCTTTCTTGTCCTAGTTTTACATAATTTATATCATGTTCTATCACTAAATATTTCACGTCCATCTTTTTAAGACGATGAACTATCTCTTGTCCAAGTTTTCCATAACCACATACAATAATATGATCACGTAAATCAGAAGAACAAATAATATGCTCATTCATGCTCTCTTTTACAAGTAAATCTGCTATTGACTTTATGTTTTTAAGTATAAATGGAGTAATTATCATAGAGAGTGCTACCATAACTATAAGTATTTGATTAGTTACAGGGTCAAGTAATGAACTAGAACTTGCCAAGGCAAAAACAGCTAAAGAGAACTCACCAACTTGAGATATAGACAAAGCTGCTTTTAGAGAAACTCGTTTGTTAACATGAAAAACTAGAAGCATATATATAATAATAGATTTTATAACCATAACAACTACTAAAAGAGCTATTATCTCTAAAAAATAATTTTGTATAATACTAATATCTATCTGCATACCTATGGTTATAAAAAATAGTCCTAAAAGTATATCTCTAAAAGGAATCAAATCAGCTTCTACTTGATGTTTATATTTTGTCTCCGATATCATCATACCTGCGATAAAAGCACCAAGTGAATATGTAAACCCAAAGACATGTGCCAAATACGATGAACCCATAACAATAAGAAGTATAGAGGCTATAAATATCTCTTCACTATCGCTAGAAACAACTCTAGCAAAAAATGGGTTAAGTAAGTACTTACCAACCAAAAACAGTAAGCCAAGAACAACAATGGCACTTACAATTGTTTCGGTTAACAAAAAAGAAATCGAACTTCCTGAAGCTGTAAATATATTTATCATAAGCAAAAGTGGAATGACTGCAATATCTTGAAATAGCAATATACCTAGTACTTTTCTACCATATATTGTGTGTATATCACCATTATCATTTAAAATTTTAAGAACTATAGCTGTAGAAGATAAGGCAAAAGCAAAACCAATAATAATAGCACTTTTTTGTTCTATATCAAAAGCATATTCTGCTACAAGAGAAAAAAATCCACCTGTTAACATTACTTGAACCATGCCGTTAAGAAAAACCTCTTTTTTCATACTCATAAGATGGTTTATAGAAAATTCTAAGCCAATAGTAAACATCAAAAATACTATACCAAACTCGGCTACACTGTCTAACTCTGAATTAGTACGTAAAGCAAACATATACGAAATAAGTGTTCCTGTAAATATATAGCCTATGATAGTTGGTACATGAAAACGTTTTAAGACAAGATTTAAAAACGTAGCTATCATGGTTGCTGTTAGTATTATGAGAAGTAAATTATTCATGATAAACCTTTATTATTCTCCAAAAAGAATTATTTCGTAAGTATTTTGTCTCTTAACTAGAGAGTTATTTGTTCTTTGTCCACCCTTAAGTATATTTATTTCTTCTTTTAACTCATCAATAATACTTTCATACTCATCAAGCTTCTCTTTTAGTTGCATAACTACATCTACACCAGCCAAATTTACACCTAAATCTCTGGTAAGTCTTAGTATCATTTTGATTCTATCTATATTTCTTTGAGAATAAAGACGCATCTTTCCATCAGTTCGTGAGGGCATTACCAAACCTTCTCTTTCATACTGACGAAGAGTTTGTGGATGAATCGTTAAAACTTTGGCTACAACACTTATCAGGTAAACTGGCTCATCATAACTATGCATAATATTTATCCTTAATTCTCTGGTAGTTTATCTTCGAGAAGTTTTAATAAATCTTCATCTAAATCTTCAACATTAGGAATAATAATATTTGCTTTAAGATACAAATCACCTTTTATTCCAGCTTTACGATTCATAGCACCGTACTCTTTTACTCTAAACTTTTGATTATTCTTAGTGCCAGCTTTTACTTTTAAAGTTATCTCTTTATAAAGAGTTTCTACTTTTATTTTGCCACCAAATAGAGCAGATTTTAAAGGAATATCTATGACTTTTACAAGATCACTTCCTGCTCTTTCGTAATCAGGACTTTCACTAACTTCAACACTTAATATCATATCACCACGTTGACCTTGATAACTCTTGCCTTTATTTCTTATACGAAGTTTTTCTCCATCTTTAATACCAGCTGGTACTTTTACATCAAAACTCTCTCCACTATAGTTAACAGAGTGCTTACCACCAAGAACAGCCACATTAAAAGGTATAGTTATCCTAGCACTTACATCAAGATCAGGCATACCAAATCCACCTGAACTAAATCCTCCAAAACCACTGTTCATACCACCCATACCGCCACCACCAAACATACTTCTAAGTATGTCATCAAGATTAGCACCACCTTGTTGGTTTGCAAAATCATGAAAATTTTGACCACCAAACATGCTATCACCATACTGATCATATTGTGATTTTTTAGATTTATCACTTAGTATTTCATAAGCTGCATTTATCTCTTTAAACTTATCTTCCGCTTGTGCTTCTTTATTGATATCTGGATGATACTTTCTTGCTAGTCTTCTATATGCCTTTTTTATCTCATCAGCACTAGCACCTTGGGAAACGCCCAAAGTATCGTATAAACTCTTACTCATCCTATACTGTCCTCTTAATTGTATTTATATAGATTTTACCATAAAGGTTTAGTCTAAGTCAATCAACTTTGTTATTTACATGTAAATAATGTTTACCATATATTAACTTCACTGCATTATACTTACAATTACAAATTAAAAATAAGGAATATTATGAATAAAATTATTTTACTTTCAACTATTACAGCTGTTGCCCTTGTTGCTGGTGACATAAATATAGAAAATATGCCAAACAATATAAAAAGAGTTTATCCTTCAAACAATAAAACCATTCTATCTTATAATAATTCTATAAAAGAAATAAAAAAAAGCGTTGTAAATATCTCCACAACTAAAACTATAGATCAAAGCAATCAACTCAATCAAATGTTAAACAATCCATTTTTTAAAGACTTTTTTGGGCAATCATTGCCAAATGTTGGGCCACAAAAAAGAAAAACACACTCTCTTGGATCTGGTGTTATCATATCTCAAAATGGATATATTGTTACAAATAACCATGTAGTAGAAGGGTCAGATGAAATCATGGTTACTCTTATTGGTGAAGACAAAGAGTACAAAGCAAAGATTATTGGACTAGATCCTAAAACTGATTTAGCTGTTATAAAAATTGAGGCAAACAAATTAAAAGCTGCCAAATTTGGTGACTCTGAAAACCTAAAAGAGGGAGATTTGGTTTTTGCCATAGGCAATCCTTTTGGAGTTGGAGGCTCAGTTACGCAAGGTATTATATCTGCTCTAAATAAAAGTGGAATAGGACTAAATCAGTATGAAAACTTCATTCAAACAGACGCTTCAATAAATCCGGGAAACTCTGGAGGTGCTTTGGTAGACAGTCGTGGTGCTCTTATTGGAATAAACAGTGCTATTCTTTCAAGAAGTGGAGGAAACAATGGTATAGGTTTTGCAATTCCATCAAAAATGGTAGCAAGTATAGCCGTTTCTCTTATAGAAGATGGTCGAATTGATAGGGGTTATATAGGTGTATCTATATCAGACCTTACGAGTGAACTTAAAGAAGTATATAAGAGTAAAGGCGGAGCATTTATACTAAATGTTGAAAAAAACTCCCCTGCTTCTCAAGCTGGTATCAAACTTGGTGACCTTATAGTTGAAATTGATGGAAAAATAATCAAAAATGCAAATGATTTAAAAACCATAGTAGGGAACAAAACACCAGGTAAAACTATCAAAATAAAATTTGAAAGAGATGGTAAAATACAGAGTTCAGTTATAGTATTAGCAAATATGGATCAAAGCTTGAACCCAGCTACAAAAATGGCATATATAAAAGGTTTGAACTTAGAAGAACTTACCGACAAAGTAAGAGCTAGATATCAAATTCCAAATCATATCAAAGGCGTTTTTGTTTCAGGAGTCAAGACTGGTTCTCATGCACATAAACTTGGTTTTATGCCAGGAGATATTATTGTACAAGTTGACCAAATGAGTATAGAAAACTTCGATGATGTAGAAAAAGCTCTTAAAGGTAAAAAGAAAAAGATAGTATTTGTAAACAGAAATGGTTATCATAAACCAATCGTTATAAAGTAAATGATATAATCCTCTATCTTTTAATAAGTGAGAACAGATGATAAATATCTTAATGATAGAGGATGATTTAGAACTAGCAGAAATTTTAACTGAATATCTAGAGCAATTTGAAATTCAAGTAACTACGGCAGAAGACCCATTTATTGGACTTTCTACTCTTAGTGTGCAAGATTTTGACTTGATTATCCTAGATTTAACTCTTCCAGGAATTGATGGACTTGAGGTTTGTAAAGAGATCAGAAAAAAACATACTACTCCTATCATAATCTCTTCTGCTCGTCACGATATAACTGATAAAGTAACTGCCCTAGACAATGGAGCAGATGATTACTTACCAAAACCATACAATCCCATAGAGCTTCAAGCAAGAATAAAAAGTCTTTTAAGGCGAAATCAACAAAACCATACTTTAAATAGTGAAACAATAAATAAAAGACAACAAGATTTGATAGTTTTTGAGAGTTCCATGAGTATAAAATTTTTAGGTAATGAACTTAGTCTCACTGGAGCAGAATATGGAATACTAAGCTATCTTATTAAAAAAGATGGTGGTGTAGTTTCAAGGGAAGAACTTATATATAATGTTAATGCTATTAGTGAAGATACATCTAATAAAAGTATAGATGTAATCATTGGAAGAATTAGACAAAAACTTGATGAAAACTCAAAAGAACCAAAATATATACAATCTGTTCGCGGTATTGGATACAAATATTTAAAATGATTAAAATTAATAAGTCATCAATCTTTGTTAGTATAACTTTTACCTTTTGCATATCTTTAATAAGTATACTTTTAGCAGCAATGTTTCTTTTAGAATATGATAAACAAGAATACACTGATAAACTAAATAAAAAATACTCCATCATAGCACGTGCTACGCTTTTTCATCTTAATAACTTTATTGACAATGCTGAATTAAACCAACAAGTCAAAGACTACAGTATGCGTAAAATTGAGAATAACAAAATAAAAGACTACATTCTAGAGAACTCTGAAGTCATACAAAAAATAGAAAATAGAATAGGAAATAGCTCCATATTAAAATACAAAAAATACCACTATCTTCTTATTGAACATGAAAATTCTATCTTACTGTTTAAAGATGAAGATTATCAACCTCATAGATACGATGTAATAAAACTTATCTTTGGTCTTGTTTTTTCTATTATTCTTTTATCATATGTTATGACTATTAGAAAAATAAAACCTTTAAGACGTTTAAAGAGACAGATGGATAAGTTTGCAAAAGGTAGTTTAGATATAAACTGCAATAGAGAAGGAGAAGATGAAATATCTCAAGTTTCTAACTCTTTCCAACATGCTGTGGAACAAATTCAAAAACTAAATAATTCTAGACAACTATTTTTGAGAAATATTATGCATGAGCTCAAAACACCTATAACAAAAGGCAGAATAAGTGCAGAAATGATAGAAAATGGTAAACAAAAAGATAGACTTATACATGTTTTTGAAAAACTTGAACTTCTTATAAATGAATTTGCTTCCATCGAACAAATAACCTCTGGTGCAGGCATAAAAAATATAAGACCAGCTAGACTAATAGATATTATAGATGAATCTATTGACTTAGCTATGATTCCTTCGTCTTCATTTAAACTTGAAATAGATGACTCCTTAGTATTAAATGTCGACTTTAGACTCTTTACAACAGCTATCAAAAACCTAATAGATAATGCTATAAAATACTCTATAGATAATTTTGTAATCATTACTGCAACTAAAGATAAAATCTCTTTTATAAGTAAAGGTAGTCCATTAGAACATGTATTAGAACATTATGTCCAACCTTTTACGCAAGAGAAAAATTCTCATCAAAGTTTTGGACTTGGATTATATATTGTTGACAACATAGTAAAAGCACATAATTTAGAATTTAAATATCGACATAAAAATGGGTTAAACTATTTTTGCTTTGAAAAAATAGAGAGTTTATTGTAGAATAACAGATAGATTAATTCTCAACAAAATAAAAAGGAATATTATGTCAAGTATAACTTTTGTAAAAAAAGATTTAATTTCATTAGTAGACCATCATATAGCACTGCTAGAGAGATTTGGGATTACAGATGAAGCTCCATTTTCTATCGTATATTTTTCGTTAGAACATAAAGAAGAAGTAGATAGTATTGAGGTTTTTGAAAAAATACTAAGACAAACTGATGCTCTATTTCAAGTACAAAACAGTTTTATCGTTATGCTTCCTGGAACAGATTGGAATGGTGCCACTGAGCTTTTATCTGGAATTCAAGGCTTCTTAGACCAAAAAGAACAAGACAATATAGTTTCATTTCCAGAAGATGGTAAAAATGCAAAAGTTCTTCTTAGAAAACTTCAAGATCTCATAAAAGACAATTGCGAAGATATCGTAAAACTAGTCTAAACTATAAATTAAATTACTCGTTTCTAAGAGTATCTAAAACATCAACCTGCGTGGCTTTATGTGCTGGATAAAAAGCAGATAGGGCTACAATTACTGCTGCACCAACAACAATCATACTAAAGTCAGTTGCAGATAACTCTAAGGGTAATTTTGAAGAACCATAAACATCAGCAGGTAAATCAATCAAATCAAACGATCCTAAAAGGTATATTGATAAAAAACCTAGGATTACTCCAAAAACCATACCTCCACCACCAATAATTATGCCTAAGTAAAAAAATGCTTTTTTGATTTCATCTTTATAAACACCTAAGGACAAAAGAAGTGCTATCTCTTTTCTTCTATTCATCACAGTCATCAAAAGTGAGCTTATAATATTTAAAGAAGCTATAAGTATGATAAGCATCAAAACTATAAAAAGAGCACGTTTTTCAAGTGCAAGAGCAGAGAAAAAATTACCATTCATCTGCCACCAACCTACTACACTAAGATAATCAGGCAATATTTCTTTAATACGTTCAATATCTTTAAAAGGGGTGTCACTATATACATGTATACCATCATATGTTCCCTTTTTATACCTAAGTATCCTTGAAAGTCCCTCTATAGTTGTGTACATGTAAAGCTTGTCATAAGCTATAAGACCTGATTCAAAATCTGCCTTATAGGTAAATCTTTTCATCTTTGGAATTAAAGATAGACCACCTGGGTCACTTTGAGTAAAAATTATAGTGAGTTTTTCTCCATCGTCAAGATAATAATTATCTTTTATCTGTTTTCCTACAACAATATCAAACTTACCTATTTGTGCTTCACCAATTCCTTCTTTTAAAACACTATTTATTGCTTTTTCTTTTTTAAAATCAACGCCAAAAAGCATACCTCCCTCAAGCTTGCGACCACGCTTGTTTATAACTTGTGAAGATATATATGGACTAAATTTTAATTCAGGAAATTTTTTTGAAAGTAATTCAACATCATCATTGCTTACTAATTTAAAACTATTAGGGTGAATGGTAAGAGGATAGTTCATAGTAAAAAGTTTTCTCTCAAACTCTTTATCAAAACCATTCATAATAGCCATCGCTACTATAAGAACCATCAGTCCAATTGCAACTCCAAAAAAAGCTAAAAAAGCACTGATGGTTATAAAAGGCTGAGATTTATCAAATCTCAGATATTTTTTTACAAGATAACTACTTATACGCACTAGGCAAGAATACCTTTTTTAGGTCCACTTTTACCACAACACTGCTTGTATTTTTTACCACTTCCACAAGGACAAGGTTCATTTCTTGGTACTTTTTTCTCTACAATTGGAGTACTAGATATACTTGCATGTTCCATTTTCATACCCTCAGAACTTTCAGCTTCCATACGAGCTATCATTTCAGCCATCGCTTGACGCTCTTGTTCTTCTTTGTCATCTCTTAGTTGAACTAATTGAAGAGTTTTAATACTCTCAAATTTAATCTGTTCTACAAGTTCCATAAAAAGATCATAACTCTCTTTTTTATACTCTGTTAATGGGTCTTTTTGATTATATCCTCGAAGTCCAATACCAGTTTTTAGTATATCCATTTGATAAAGATGATCTCTCCATGCTTTATCCATTACTTGAAGATATAGAATTCTTCCAATTTCATGACGTTGTTCATCATCAACAACAGACATTTTTTTGTCAAATGCATCTTTCAAAGTTTTTTCTACATATAAGGTCAACTCATTAAAATCTAACTCTTTTAATACTTTAAGACTAAATTTTTCTTGCATCTCAGCATTTAAAAGAGAAATCAGGCTATCTAAATTAAACTCATCCTTTACACCGCCTTCATAAATTTCTGCACGAAACAGAACATTTTGAACATATTCTGCTCTTCCTTCGTTTAGTTTTGTATCTATATCATACTCTTTGTCCAAAAGATTATTTCTAAAGTCATATATAGTAAGTCTCTGTTTATTTGCAACATCATCATACTCTAAAAGGTGTTTTCTAGACTCATAGTGCATTTGCTCAACTTTTTTCTGAGCATTTTCTACTGCACGAGTTACCATACGTGATTCAATATGTTCACCCTCTTCAATACCGAGTCTTTCCATAATAGAACGGATTTTATCACTACCAAAAATACGAAGTAAACTATCTTCAAGACTTAGAAAAAATCTACTCTCTCCAGGATCGCCTTGACGTCCTGAACGTCCACGAAGTTGATTATCTATACGACGACTTTCATGTCTTTCAGTTGAAATTATATAAAGTCCACCAAGGTCCTTTATCTCATCTGTTAATTTAATATCAACACCACGACCAGCCATATTTGTAGCAATTGTAACTGCACCTTTAGTTCCAGCGTTAAGCACGATTTGTGCCTCTTTTTCATGGTTTTTTGCATTAAGAACCGTGTGAGGAACTTTTGCAGTTTTCAAAAGACTATGAAGTAGTTCACTCTTTTCAATTGAAGCTGTACCAACAAGAACAGGTTGCCCTTTTTTATGACGCTGTTTTATATCTATAATTACAGCTTCAAACTTCTCTTTTTCTGTTTTATATATAAGGTCATTTTTATCCTCTCTTGCCATAGGAAGATTTGTAGGAATTGAAATAACTTCAAGTGAATAAATTTGGGAAAACTCTGTTGCTTCAGTTTGCGCTGTTCCGGTCATACCTGCTAGTTTTTTATATTGTCTAAAGTAGTTTTGGAAAGTAATATCGGCTAGAGTTTGTGATTCTTCTTTAATCTCAACTTTTTCTTTAGCTTCAAGTGCTTGATGAAGACCTTCGCTAAATCTTCTTCCTTCACTAAGACGTCCTGTAAATTCATCAACAATTACAATCTCACCCTCTTTAACAACATAATCAACATCAATTTCAAAAAGATATCTAGCTTTTAAGGCTTGATCAAGATGATGTGAAAGAATTGCATTTTCCATGCTATATAAATTATCTACTTCAAAAAGCTCTTCTGCTCTTACATTTCCCTCTTCTGTCAAAGATACTGTTCTGTTTTTTTCATCAAGTTTAAAATCTACGTCTTTTTTAAATTTTTGTGCAACCGTATCAGCTATTTTATAACCATCAAGTTCTCTGTCCGTTGGTCCTGAAATAATAAGAGGAGTTCTTGATTCATCAATCAAAATCGAGTCAACTTCATCGACAATAACAAAATTATGACTTCTTTGCATTTTTTCACTTGAAGAGTAACGCATGTTATCACGAAGATAATCAAAACCATACTCATTATTTGTTCCATAAGTTATGTCACAATCATATTGAGCTTTTCTTTCCTCTTCTGTATCAGCAGTTATAATTCCAACACTAAGTCCTAAAAAATTATATATTGCAGACATATCAGTAGCATCACGGCGAGCAAGGTAGTCATTAACAGTAACTACATGTACACCATCCCCACTCATAGCATTTAATATAACAGGTAGGGTTGCAACTAGGGTTTTACCCTCTCCGGTTTTCATCTCAGCAATATCACCTTGATGTAAAACCATACCACCTATCATTTGAACATCAAAAATTCTCATGCCGGTTGTTCTTTTACCAACTTCTCTGATTATGGCAAATACATCATTTTGTATAATTTCTAAAGTTTTTGTCTTATTTTGAATCTCTTTTTTGAAGTCATTAAACGTAGACTTTAACTCATCGTCACTCATTTTCTCATAAGTTGATTCAAGGACATTGATCTGCTTTACACGACCCCTATATTTTTTAACTATTCTGTCGTTTTGTGTTCCAAAAATCTTATTTACTATGCCTAACATGTATATTTACCTTTGTCATTCTATTTGAAAACATTAATTTTACCATACTTTTACTATTTTTTTGATAAAACTACAGTATAAAAATATTTTAGGATGGATTATGAAACTTTTTAGCACTTTTTTACTTACATGTAGTATTTTAATGGCAGGAATATTTGATTTTAACACCATGAGTAGTGAGTTTAAACAGACTATAACAAATGAAGAAAATTCAAAAATAATTTATAAAGGAAATTTTTATGCAACTTCAAAAGCAAAAGCTCTTTGGGTATATAAAAATCCTATACATAAAAAGATATATTTTTCTCAAAATCAAGTAATTATAGTTGAACCAGAATTGGAACAAGCTATAATCACAAATCTACAAAACACACCAAATATAACCGAAATTTTAAAAAGTGCAAAAAATGTAGATAATAATACTTATAAAACCACCTATGATGATACAAAATATATTATACATGTAAAAAATGGAAAAATTCAACGCATCTCATATAATGACAAATTAGAAAATAAAGTAACAATAGAGCTTTTTAATCAAACAATAAATACATTTTTAGATGATTCTTTGTTTAAAGCAGTAATTCCAAATGACTTTGATATCATCACTCAATAGGACTATATTGCTTCTATTTACTACAACAGCCTTCTTTTTTCATGGCTTCAATGAGCTCATAAGTAGATGCTTCTTTCTTGATATTTAGTTTTTGTATATAAATATGATCTATATCTATGCCATATTTATCACTAGTATACTTAATAATAGAGTCTTTTAAACCCTCTTTGCCTTTTGAAGTCAGTAAATTTTCAGCATAAAAACTCCCCATAACAACATTTAGTGCATCTATAATTTTAAAATCATAAACGTCCACGTCACGTCCTTCAAAAACAAGAGAAGTCTCAACTTGAACAGGTTTTTTTGAAAGTTTACTAAAAAGGCTCACTTCAAATTCATTTACATGTAAAGTCTCATCAGCTTGAACAAACAAAACACCCAACAACAATATTAATAATATCTTTTTCATTTATACCTTTTTATCTAAAATTATGCATTCGCATCAAGTATGTTAGCCCCAAGTTCACTAAGTCTTGCATCTATCTTCTCAACTGCTTTATTTATGGTTTCATAGCTTATATCAGGAAGTTTTCCACCCCACATATCTTCAGCTTCTTTAAAACCTCTTAAAATACCTTCACGTCCAGCTTTTAACTTATCTACATCATCTCCAGCACCCATAAGCACAAAGTTTCCTATGCGTTCACTCGTTTGAGTAACCCCAAAGAAACCATCTTCGCTTACAAGCTCTTTTGCTTGAGTTTGAGTTAATTCACCTATTGGCTTTCCCTGATAGCCAATATCTGCTAAACTAAGCATATCTGCTTGTTTATTTGTCTCAATTTTTGATTGACTCATCATTTGCATTTGATATTCCATCAAATACATATTTGAAATATCTTCAGCACTTAAACCTGTAGAATCCTCAATCTTTTTTTCAACAATTTTTGTTACGTCTTCGTATTTAATTGGTGCAAACGAATTATTAATATTCATGACTTTCCCCTAACATATAGTTTACATGTATATCGTCAAAAAAGAGTATCTTCTTCAATCCTATCTACTTTTGTTGTATCATAAAATTCTCTCACCTTTGGTGAAACCTGTATACACTTTCTCAAATGATTTGGAAAATTATTATAACTATAATCTAAAAGTAACTGTTTTGGATTCTTTGCTCGGCTTATAGCCACGTAAAACTGGCTCTTTTCAAATATGTTATCTATGTTACAAACAAGAGAATCAATACTCATTCCTTGTGACTTATGAATGGTTATAGCATAAGCAAGTTTAAGGGGAAACTGTTCTAATGTTACTAAAGGCTTCTCTTCTATCTTATCATTAAGAGTTATACTCTCACTCAAAGTGTACTCTGCTCTTTTTGCTTTCACTACTTTCCCATTGGCCTTTTCAACTACAACTTCTTCTTCATCGAGTTTAATGACCTCTCCTCTTTCACCATTATAATATAAGCCCCATTTATTTGTACAAAAAAGTACACTAGCCCCAACTTTTAATGTAAGTTCACTTGGAACAGGAAGATTCTTTTTCCAAGTTTCTATACGCTTTACATGTAAAGATTGAAAATGCACTTTCTCTTTTGCTTTTAATAAAACTGGTTCACTCTTTAACTCTTCAAGCCTTTGTAAATTTACAATATCTGCTTCTTTGTTTCTACCATAAAGTATAGTTGGATTTTCATCCCTTACATGTAAATGTTCTCTAAGACCTTCAAGATAGTGACCAACTTCATTGTCAAGTTCCCCTCTTCTAATACGGTTTAATATATGAAAGAACTCCTCGTCTTGAGTTCTTTTTGTACGAGTCAACTCGACCACATAAGGATCAAAATATTCCCAAGCAGAACTCTCAAAGGCAAATTCTTGATTTCCAAATAAAGAATTAGAAGCAGATCTTGACTTCACCGGAGGAAGTTGAAAAAAATCACCAACAAAAAGTAATCGTCCATCAAAACTACCACTTTTAAGCCTATAAAGTATCATATCCATCAAATCACTACTAACCATGCTAATCTCATCAATTACGATTAAATCAGCTGTATAAAGTATCTTATTTAACTCTTTAACTCTATTTTTTGTGTACTTGTCATTTTTTTTCATCTCTTCAAGATTACTTGAAATACCAAAACAAAAAAAGCTATGTATTGTATGACCATTTACATTAACTGCACTCACACCAGTACTACCTAAGACTACTACTTGTTTTGTTTCACCTCTGAGTGAGCTTATTAGCTCTACGGTCAAGTAACTTTTGCCAACTCCACCACCACCAGTAAGTAGTATATTTTTCTCTTCTAATAATTTTTTAACTTTGTCTAATAATTCCAAAAAGATTCCTATTTAAATATATGCTCCTATTTTAACATAAAATTTTAGCAACTATTTTTATATTTGGTTTACTATAGTAATAACCTTGAGAATATTCAATACCTAGCGATTTAACTTTTTTAGCTACTTCTTTATTGTGAACGAACTCTGCAATACAAGCTATATTGTTTTTCTTAGCAAACATTGCTATTGCCTTAACTATATCTTCACTTTTTTTATCTGTGTCTATATTTTTGATATATTTTGCATCAAACTTCAAATAATCAATATCCAAATCAAGTAATCTCTCAAAATTAGAATACTGCGTACCAAAATCATCAATAGCTATTTTATAACCAGCTTTTTTAAGTTCCGCTAGTTGTCTTAAATGATTTTTCCCAGAGCATGCACTTATGTTCTCTAATATTTCTAAGGTAACTCTCTCTTTTCTTATTTTATATAGTTTTGATTTTTTTTCTAAATATTTCAGTAAAAAATTCTCATCCAAATCTTCTTCTGTAATATTAATTGAAAAACAAAAACAGTACTCTGTCATAGATGAAAAACTTTTATCTATCATAACTCTTGTTATTTTTGGTAACAGTCCAGAAAGTTTCGCTACTTTTAAAAACTCTTTAGGAAGATAATATCCACCTTTATGCTTTATTCTTGCGAGTACCTCATAGGTACTAATTTTAGATAATTTTTCATTATAAACACCTTGGAAAAATGGTACTAAAGTGGAGTTTTTTAGGGCATCATGAAGTATATGGTTCCAATAAACAAAATCTGTTATTTGATGATTTTTTTCAATACTTTTAGCTTCTTCATATACCTTATATCTATTATGACCTAATACTTTTGCTTCTTTTAAAGCAATAGAAGCTTTTTTATATAACATATCTCTTCCTATAGCACCACCATAAGTAAAAGAGAGATGAAAAATAAGATTATCAACTACTATATTGTGCTTATAAAAATGTTTTTGAATTTTTTTAATAAACTTAGTTATATTAATGCTATCTTTACACAAAATTGCAAATTCAACTGTATTTATCCTATAAAGAGGTCTATCTTTACAGATGCTTTGAAGCATAGTACTAATCTCAATTAAAATTTTATCACCAAAATCACAATTATATTCTGTATTAACATAACTAAAATTGTCTACAGCTAAAAGAAGGAGACAATACTCTTGGGAATTTGTATTTAATACTTTATTTAAAGAATCTTTATTTTTCAAACCAGTAAGTGTGTCATGAAAGGATATAAAATCAAGTTTATCTACTTTTTCTTTATCTTTCAATATCATACTAATTAAATTATTTGAATAATTTACTAGAGCACTATTATATGGGTTTGTTAGAATATCTTCGTTAAAGTCCAATTTATTGTGCATAAATTTAAACTCACTTAGAGGAATATATAGTTCCAGCAACTTACATATTTTTTTAATTTTTTTTGTAAAATTATCTTCGCTATATATATCTATAAAAGATTCTTTTTGAAACTTATATAAAAGTTTATAGTCTATTAAATACATACTCATTAGTCTTAAATCAACCTCAATTTTAAAATGTAACAACAGCATTTTATATAAAGCAAATTTTGTTCCTATTTAAAACTAAAATTTAAAATTTTCTGCTATGATTCATATATGAAAACCTTACATACACTAACAAGTCTACTAATACTCTTTTTTCTCTTTGGTTGTAGCTCAAAAGCACCTAAATTGCTAACCTATGAGCAAAATACAATACTCTATGTTAACTCAATAAAACCTTTACATGTAAAGAGTAAAAACTTTTTATCACGCTATTTTATGCCATGGAGTATTGAAAAAGTTAAGCTAAAAAAAGAAAAAGCTTTATGGGCAAACTTGGTTTTTAAAAGAACCAATACATATTATGCTGAAAACACTCAACTGTGGAATACTAAAGTGACAAAAAGAATTATTGAAACTACTAATTTTTCAAAATATAATTCAAAATTACACTACGCCATTACAACAACAAATGCGCAAATAAGAAATCTACCAACAAATAAACCTTTTTATAAAAATCCATCATTAGCAGGGGAAGGATTTCCTTTTGATTATCTACAAAATTCACGTATACATGTAAATACTCCTGTTCTTATATCGCATTATACTAGTGATGGGTCTTGGGCATTTGTTCAAAATCCATTTTCAAGTGGATGGATAGAAGTAAAGTATTTAGCACAACTTGATGCAAAACAGCGTTCAGAGTTTAAAAATAGTAAAAAAATAGTCATCACAAAAGACAATCTCCCAATCTACACAAACAATCAACAATACCTTTTAAATGTAAAGCTAGGTTCAATTTTTCCATATGTTAAAGAAGATAGTAGTTTTTTTTACTCCTATGTGTACACTAGATTTGCTCAAAAAATACTTGTAAGAATTCCAAAACAAACAGCGAGTCTAATGCCATTAATGTACAATGAAAAAAATGTTTTACATGTAAGTAAAGAACTTCTTGGCGAGAAGTATGGCTGGGGTGGATACTTGGAAAACAGAGACTGTTCTGCATTTACAAAAGATTTTTTTACTCCATTTGGAATTTGGCTTCCTAGAAACTCTTATGGACAGAAAAAGAGTGGAGAGTATATCTCCTTTGAGGGATTAAACAATAAGGAAAAAGAGAAAATGATACTACAAAAAGGTATTGCATTTTTAAGTCTAATATATCTTCATGGTCACATTATGCTTTATGCTGGAGAATATGAAGGAAAAGCAATGGTTATGCACAACGTCTGGGGAGTAAGAACTTATCAAGATGGAAAAAATGGAAGAGCCTTAATAGGTAAAGCTATCATTTCAGATTTGTATCTTGGAGCAAACCAAAAAAATGTAAAAAAAGGGGCACTTCTTATTTCCAAAGCAAAAGGTTTAATAGTCAAACCAGATGTACCGGCCTTTGTTTATAACACTCTTACAAAAGCATATCCAAGCATAATCAAAGTACAAAACAATCTTGTATACTTTGATGATAACACTACACTAAAATATAATGACTATACTAACAAAAGCTTTAAAAACATGCTAGATAATCCAAGCATTAAAGATACTCTTTCATTAAAATACCCAGCTTTTAAAAATATAACCTCACCTAAGGTAAACTTTGATGCTGGTAGATTTAGAAATGAAAAATTATTAAAAAAACTATATGGAAAAGATAAAAAAGAGATAAAAGAAAACTTAGTCAAAGTAAAGTGGACTGATGGCAGTTTAATTTACTTTAATAAACGTCAAAATGCTTCACAACAGCTCTTAAAAGTTATTGTAGAGCTAAAACAATTACCTAAAAAATATAACAAATATCTGCAAAATATAGCAGGAACTTTTAACTACAGATACATAGCTGACACTAAAAGATTAAGTGCTCATAGTTTTGGCATAAGCATAGACATCAATGTAAAAAACTCAAATTATTGGAAATGGAATAAAGATTTGATATTTAAAAATAAAATTCCAAAAGAGATAGTAGATATTTTTGAAAAACATGGTTTCATTTGGGGTGGACGATGGTACCACTACGATACCATGCATTTTGAATACAGACCTGAACTATTCGACTTTAGTGACTAGTTTTGGATTATCTTCAAACTCAACTTTTTCAATGCGTTCAAATTCACTTGAAATTTTGTTAGTAGAAGTTGTAATCTCTTTTACGTCTTTGCTTACTGTATCAATGTGTTTCGAGAGACTATCCCATCTTTTTTTATAGAGCTTAAAATTGCTTGAGAGTTTCAGAAGTTCTTCTTGAATTTTCTTCGCTTGTTCTTGGGTTTTTATGTCTCTTACTATGGCAGTTATAGTTGTTAAAAGAGCCATGATAGTAGTTGGAGAAGCTATCCAAACCCCTCTTTTTCTTGCATACTCAATCAACTCTTCATGATAAGCATTAATCTCTGCAAAAATTGCTTCAGCTGGTAAAAAGAGTATTGCCATATCGGCTGTAGTTCCTTTTATAATATACTTTAAAGCTATATCATTTACATGCTTTTTGATATTTTGCCTAAAATCGTTTTTGAATTTATCATCTTCTATCATGCGAGTATAATTTTCCATAGGAAACTTAGAATCTATGCATATAAGACCTAAAGGTTCTGGTGCTTTTACAACTGCATCAACAATGACTCCACTTGCAAACTTATATTGCAAATCGTACATATCTTTTTTTTCACCGAAAATAGACTTTAATATAGAGTTGAGTTGAACTTCGCCAAAAATACCACGAGATTTTTTGTCAGTAAGTACATTTTGAAGTGAATTTACATCTCCACTAAGAGTTTCAATCTTCTTTTGAGCCTCCCCTATTCTAGCAATACCAACTATGATATCTTTAAATGTTTTATCTATATTTTCAAAGCCTTTTTCTAATCTTTTTTCTACCTTTTCATTAATATTTTGTAGATTTTCCTCAACTTTTATTGAGAGTTTTTCCATATCTTTACTACTTTGAGCTTTTATCTCTCTGCTCATTTCATACAAACTTTTTTGCATCTCATTTCTCATGAGTTGTTGTGAATTACTTATTTTAATAAAAAGCTCTGCATTTTTTTCTATCTGAAATGTAGTGCTTTGTGAGTTTTCTAAAACACGCCTATCTATCTGACCTATTTTTTCATACAAAAACTCTTTTTGAGTAGCAAACAAGGACTTTATCTGCCAAATAACCACGAGTGTACATGTAAGAACCAAACCAACTATAATACCCAATAAAACAACGTTATTTATTATCACTTTTCTATATCCTTCTCTTGTACTTCTGTCTCAAAAGTCACAAAGATTGTATTGCAAAAGAGTCCTTTTGTCAAGCAAATTATGCAAAAAAATACAATAAATACATATAAAAGATAATAATATTTGGCTATACTAAATGCTTGTAAAATAGCTAAGGAATTCCAATGGATAAAACAACAAATGGTTCAAAAAAACTACTAGTACTTAATAAACCCAAGGGCTATATTGTCACACGCTCAGATGATCTTGGTCGAAAAACAGTTTATGATCTTTTACCTGATTGGGCTTTTCATGATGGGTGGATGCCCATTGGACGCCTAGATTTAGAATCTAAAGGGCTTTTGTTATTCACAACCAATGGTCAAATTAATAACTTTTTAACAAAGCCTGGGAATTGCATTAAAATATACGAGATTTGGGTCAGGGGTCACGTGACGGACGAGCATATTGCAATGGCATTAAAAGGTGTGCCAAGTAAATATGGTCTGCTTAAAGCTCTTAAGGTTAAAAAAATAGGTATTGGTGGAGCTAAAACAAAACTAAAAATAGAAATTAACGAGGGGAAAAATAGACATATTCGTCGGCTTTTTGGAGCTTTAAGTGACCCAAAATTTGGGACACCATTAAAAGTCTTAGAATTAAAACGAATTAGCCTTGGCAGTTTTAAACTCAACATAGAAAGTTCTAAGTGGCGTTATCTTTCATTAGAAGAAGAAAAAATGCTAATTAATACTCTAAATAAGTAATTAAATATTTGTTGTAATTATGATTTGAATTTAGGTAAATAGTTAGGCTACAAGGAGGAATATAAATGAGAATCATTAACAAGATAAAAGCAAAATTAGTTAAGAACCCGGATAAACAACTTATAGATTTTTGTTGAATGTTCTTTCTTCAACACCAATTATTGGTGGTGTGTTTAGTGCTGTTTCTGGAATTTGGGCTGAAAAAGATCAGAAAAAAACCAATGATTTATTAATTAAAAAACTAGAACACTTTGAAGATGAAGCTTTGGTTAAAGAAAATGCCTTGGTTTCAAAAGATAATCCATCGCATATATATGCTGGTTTTATAAAATTCAATCCAAATACTTCGAATATTATTGATAGTAGTAAAATTTCTTCACTTTGTGATAATGGTACGCTAAATTTTAAAATTAATTTCATTGTACCAATTGATAAACATATTTTTAATTTTTATGGTGATGGTCCTTTGAAAATGAACAGTATTATTGAAACAACAGACGGATTACGAGTTACTTTTAGTGCTCCTTGCCCAGATTTAGTTACAATTATTTTTTATGAGTTATTATAATAAAATGGGCTAAAATGGCACTTAATTAAGCTTTTATATAATTTTTATTACAATACTGAAAATATGGCATAAGCTCTATTTTGTTTTTTTACTTCACTTCTTTGTTTTGTTGTTTTCTACGCTCTATTTTCATATTTCTTTTTGTATCTTTTTGTCTTAATTGTGCTTCTTCTATTTTTTTATTTGGAGCAAACTTTTTTCTAATAAAATAAACAATAATCGCTGTAACAAAAAGTGCAACAAAAAATTCTATTCCAAACATTTTTTCCTTCTATTTAAAAAGTTATCATAACAAGTATACATGTAAAGAAAAACCAAGCTCTATTAAGCTTGGTTTTCAGTACTGTCTTTAAGTTTTCTTCCTTGTATTATAGTAAATAGCACAGGCAAGTAAAACAAGTTTAATACCGTAGCAAAAGCCAAGCCAAAACCAAGTGAAATTGCCATTGGTTGGAGTATAACTGCTTGTCCTGAAGCAAAGAATATTAGAGTTGAGAGTCCAAGTATGGTTGTTATTGAAGTTAAAAGAATTGGTCTTAATCTCATGGTGGCAAACTTAATTATCTCTTTTATAGTTTTTGCTTTTTTTATAAAATCCATCATTATAATTCCATCATTTACAACAACTCCACTAAGCCCTACTACACCTAAAAGCCCTGGCATAGTTAGGTTTATACCCATAAACATATGACCACCTAAAACACCTAATAAAGATAGAGGTATAGTAGTCAAAAGAGTAACTGAGAGCAACACTGAATCAAACATCCATACGAGAGCTATAAAAATAAGAAAAATAGCTATAAGAGCCGCTTCTCCCATCTCTTTTTGAATTTTTTTGTTCTCTTGTTCTTCACCTTTTACAATAACCAATATACCTTGTTTCTTAAACTTTTTTAGAAGTGGCTTTAGAGTTAAAAGAAGTTCACTTGAAGTAACTTCATTTTTTTTCAAAGATGCAAAAACAGAACTAACTCTTTCTCCTGCATCTTTATATATATCAGAGTATCCATCTTTAAATTCAAAATCTACTACGTCACTAAGACGTACTTGAGTTTTTTGTCCAGGAACTGTCAAATAAAATGAAGATATAGCTTCATAAGTATCTTTCATTTTTTCTTGTGAACGTATCTTTATAAGCTTACCGTTATAAAACATCTTTGAAACTTCTGCTTTAAAAAAATATGGTCTTAAAAGTGAAGAAATACTTTTTTCCGTAAATCCTAAAACTTGACCATAGTTATTTACCCTTAATTTTAGCTCTTTTTTCCCAGGTTTTAAATCATTGTCAACGTTATAAACACCTTTTGTGTTTGTAATTTTTTTAGTGAGTTCACTTATAGCTTTTTTAATTAAAATATCATCGCCACTCAAAGAAATTTCAACATCACTAGCAACTATACCAGCACCAGGAACAATAGCTTTAAACTCTTCAAACTCACCATCTTTAGATAGTTCAAGTGTCTCTTTTTTGATATCTTCCAAAATCTCATTTGCACTTCTTTCTCTTAACATCCGACTGTCATCATACTCAGGAGAGAGATAAGGGTTTATGTATTTATTAAAAAGATTTTCAGGAACTCTAGCATACAAGTCTATAAAAATATGAAAATTGTTCTCTGCTATATGTGGCTTATATTTAGCATCAAGCATAAAACCTGAAATAGAGGCTATAGACGAAACTTCATTCTTAGATAATTTAGATTGAAGTATCTTTTCTATCTTAGTCACTATCTTTTGAGTATCTTTTAAGTCATTGTTTATATTGACTTTTCCACTTATATATATCTGTGTTGTGTCAAAATCTGGGAAAAGCTGAAACTTACTATTTTTACCTAAAACTACTATCAAAGAAACCACTAAAACCAAAAATATACTTAAAGCAGTTTTTCGATACTTTAACAAAAAGTCTAATACTTTTGAGTATACAGCATTTAAAAAGGTCCAAAGAGTTTCATTTCTTTTCTTTTTACTTTTTACTTTTAAAAAGTCTTTTGCATGAAGTGGTAAAAAATAAAATGCTTCAAATAAAGAACTAATAAGAAGTATAGATATCATTATGGGCAATAGTCGCATAAAAACACCCATCTCTCCACTCATGATTAACAAGGGTAAAAAAGCGAATATAGTTGTAGCTGTTGCCGTTAAAACAGCAGGAAACATCTCAGTTGCTCCATTTATGGCGGCATCTCTAGGAGTATCACCATTTTCTAGATGCCTATATATATTTTCAGCCACAACAATAGCTTCATCAACAAGCATACCAAGAGCGATAAGCGCTCCTAAAAGTGAAAGCATATTAAGGCTATATCCCATAAGTTCAGCAGCAATGAGCCCCATCATAAAGCTAACAGGAATTCCCAAAGATACTACAAAAGCAATACGACCACTAATAAAAATCCAAACAGATAAACCAACCAAAATAAGACCAAAAATAATATTTGAAGTCACTGTATTTAGACGATTTCTAATCCATACAGAAGAGTCTGAATATGTCTCAAATGTAAAATCACTATACTTGGTTTCATAAGTTTTTAGTATCTCTTTTATGTTTTTTACAAGAGCTATAGCATTACCTGTTTTTGCTTTATTTATACTTATTGAGATATTTGGTTTACCATTAAAATGAGAAAGTTCTTCTTCATCTGAAAATGCAAACTTAGCTGATGCAACTTCACCAAGATATACTTTTTTACCGCTTACATGTAAGATAGTATTATTAAGCTTTTCTATTTTTTTTTCGCCACCATAAGTACTGATAAAGAGATGATTACCTTTTTGTTTAATCACACCAACGGGAAAAACTTCACTTAATGAAGATATAGCTTTAGCAAACTCACCAATATCGAGTCCATATGCAGTAAGTTTTTTATCATCGATTTTAAAAACTAACTCTTTATCAACATCACCACGTATACTTATGTCACTTAAATCTTCTATTTTTGAAAGTTTAGACTTTAGAACATCGGCAACTTCTAACATCTTCTCTTTTGAGTTATTTTCACTTGAAATTGCAATAGAAATCAAAGGATAATTTGTATCCATTATCTTAGCAATTGGCTCATTCATATCACTTGGTAAATCTTTTTGTTTAGAAGATATAACATCTTTAATATCATCTAGAAGTTCACCTCTATTTGCTCCACTTTTTAGATAAACTACGATACTAAAAAAACCATTTCTTATCGCACTCTCAATTCTATCTATATTATTTAAATTTGCTATGTCATCTTCAATGGTTTTTACTGCAATTTTATCTAGAACATCAGGACTTGTTCCACTATATCCACCTGTTATAGATATAGCATCTAAGTTTGATGGAGGAAAAATCTCTTTTGGTATTTTTTGGTATGAAAAAACTGCCAAAACTATAAGAAATAGTAAAAATATATGATTCAAAACACTCTTATCAACTGCAAATTTTATAAAACTTCTTATCATTATTTTTCCAATTCAATAAAAACTGAATCTAGAACTTGATTTTTAAATCTTATTGATTCAAGTTTTTGTTTTAAATAAATGTTTTCTTCTTCCAAAATTGAGTTATCAGAGTACAATTTATGTATATCTCTACTTATATAGTAAATTTGATTTTTTATGTAGATTTTCGGTAAAACTACAGAAAAAGCAACTGCCAAAGATAGATAAATGAGCAATAAAAACTTAAAATCTAAGTTTTTCTCTTCATCATATACTTCTAATAATTCTTGCTTATCATTTTTCATTTTAATTTAAATACTCTCATCTTAGAACTTCTGCTTCTTGGATTTATCTTCTCTTCCTCTTTTGTAGGGATTATCGGTTTTTTAGTTATTATCGAACCAAGTGAATGGTTATTACCACACTCACATCTCATCACACCAGCAGGACAAATACAACTTTTTGTCCAAAGTTTATATGTCTTTTTTACTATTCTATCTTCAAGTGAATGAAAAGAGATAATTGCTACTAAAGCATTTTTTAGCTGTGAGTTGTAAATAGACTCCAAGAGTTCATCTAATTCTCCTAATTCATTGTTTACCTCTATGCGTATCGCTTGAAAAGGCAGAGTTGCTGGGTGTATCTTAGGTTTTCCACCAAGTTTTTTCAATACAGCTGCCAAATCACGAGAACTCTCAAAAGGACGGTTATCAATGATGGTTTTTGCTACTCTTTTAAAATCTCTCATTTCACCGTATTCACGTAAAATCTCTTCAAGTTCACTTAAAGAATACTCATTGACTACATTTTTAGCACTCTTTGAACTCTCAGAATTCATACGCATGTCAAGAGTTTCGCTATCAAATCCAAAACCACGACTACTCTTATCTAATTGCAAGGAAGAAACCCCAATATCTGCTAAAATACCTCGTATGGGAACGTCTCTATACTTTTTTATTACGGTTGAAAACTTAGCATACTCAAATATCACTCTATCCTCAAATCTTTTAAGTCGTTTTTTACTAAACTTAATTGCCTCAGCATCTTGATCACAGCATATAAGATTTATGTTTGGATTTTGTTCTAACAAAGCTTCACTATGTCCACCATAACCAACAGTACAATCAACAATATATCCATCATTTAAATCTACAAAAATCTCTTTTACTTCGTTTAAAAGTACTGGTATGTGTGGTATGTTCATTTAGCTATACTCTTTTTTCTGATATAATACCAAACTAAGTAATAAATAAAGGTTAATCAGTGCAAAAATATCTATTAGAGGACTTAAAACACGTATCGTTATCTATGTTTAGAAAAGACTTTATAGGCATTTTTCATGGTTCACTCTCTGCTAGGATAGAGCAAAACAAATTTTTTATAAATAAAAAAGATACTATTTTTGACGATGTAAAAGACGATGATTTTCTTGAACTTTATTCAAAAAAAGATTACAGATGGAAAGAAGCAAGCCTTGATGCTGATATACACTTGCATATTTATCAAAATATTAACGAAGCAAAGTATATTTGTTATGCTATGCCACCATTTTTGACTGCTTACTCTTTAGTTCACGATTATATCGTACCTAAAGACTACTTTGGTTCTATGAAATTTGGTTCTATCGAGATATATGACCCAAAACAGTTTGAAGATTGGTATGAAAGAGCTGACATAGAAATTTATCGTTATATGAAAGAGAAAAAAACCAGTATAATGATTATAAAAGGCTACGGCATCTATGCCTACGATAGAGACATACTCCAACTTGCAAAAACAATAGCCCTTTTAGAAAACTCTTGTAAATTACTCTACTATTCACACGAGTTTGGACGAGGAAGGAGCTAACTCTTTTTTCTTTAAATGTTTATCTAAAAATAACATTCCAAAAGGAACTAGCGAAGTTACAAATGCAAAAAGTGAAAACTTTTTACTCCACTTATGTTCACTCGCTGCCATATATAAAAAATATATAAACAAACAAAAAAGAAGACCATGAGTCATACCTGCTATTTTTACTGGTATGGGATTGCCTCCAATATATTTTATAGGCATAGCTACAAATAGTAAGGTAAGAAAAGAGATACCCTCAACAAAACTAACAATTCTAAATTTTTTTATGGATGAACTAAACAAATCAAATCTCCAAATAATTTTAAAAATTATACACTAGAAAAATAAACAAAACAACAACAATTTAAAAGATAAACCATATCTAAGTTACCTTAGCTATACTATGAAAATGAAGTAAAAAGGAAATATAATTTTAAAAGCACCAAAAAGTATCGTAAACATAGATATGAGAGACATATCTGATAACTTGTTCTACTACAAATACAGCATAAAACATCTTATAAAAATAGAAAACAAAGGAGTAGATAAAGAATCTCCAGAATTTTTAAGTGCATACCGCTCTTTTGAAGGTGCTGTATATGAAAACTTCTTATATGAAAAACTTCTTATTTATGCAAAACAAAACCCACAATTAGGCAATTTTATACTAAAAGGCCCTCATGCTCAGAAAAAAAAATCTTTATCAAATTCTTTACATGTAGATAAAAATGGTCAAATCATTTATAAAACTCGAGCCATAGAGATAGGTGAGTTTGATGCTCTTTTTTTCAATGATAAAGAAGTCACTTTTGTAGAGATGACTTTGATTAAATCTGTTAAAAATCTAAAAAGACGTTTAAGAAAGAAAAAAGCACTACTTGAAACTCTATTTCCAAATCATGAAATAAAAGCTCTTATAATCCTTATTAAAGGAACAGTTGGCAGTAAAAAACTACCAGACTACTGTACAGTATGGCTAACAAAACCTTTTAGCGCTGAAAACATATATAACACACTAAAATCTAATTCAAAAAAAGGTAGAAAACCATTTGTAAAACAGAGTGCACCAAACCTAGTTAGTGATGACAAACTAGAAATCTTTCCTTTTAGGTACTACAACTCATTAACATGGATGTTACATAAGCTACGTTCTAAACCAGATAATATCTTAAATATGAAATTTTTAAAAACAACAATCTGTACCAGATATATGGACCTTTTTACGAAAGTTTATTTAGGATATATGGACAAAAAAGACTTTGAAAGTATCTATCCAAATATACCTGATGTTACAGAAAAGGTTATTGTATCTATAGAAAAAGAACATACAGATAGACTACTACTAACGTACTTTATGCAATACAGCAGAAAAAAACTGCTGAATGTAGTGATAAAAAATCAAAAAGCAACCATAGTAAAAAAAGACTCTTATGGTATTTCTGTAACGGAAGTCTTTCATATATTACGTATGGTTACAAAAGAACATAAAATCACTATTGATGAAATAAAAACAACAGAAAAACTTTTACGTTCTATGGATTAAACTTTATTAAATTGAACATCTTTTTCAAAGATATTTAGTGTTAGTTGTTAGTAGGCAAAGGAGTGGAAAACAACTACTGATTAGAGCTTTGCTCAGTGTTCTAAACTCTAAAGTTATGTTAGCTTCATTAAAAGTTCTGGTTATGAATTTGTGAGTACAACATGTTAGCATTACTTATGCAAAATCATCTACTTGCTTTCTTAGTTTTTCATAATTTTTCATCTATGTACACGGGTGCTAGTTATGTTATAAATCTTTTTTTGCTAAATTTACACTTTTTTACTAATTTTCATCTCCAAATCTCCGACTTTATGGTCGTTTAATAACAATATAGATAGAATTATAGCAAAAATAAATGGGGCTTTTCTTAGCTCAAAAGGGATGTAGATGATCACTTGGATGCAACGTCACAAAAAATACTTAGTTGTAACAATATGGATAAGCGTAATAGCGTTTGTTGGTGCGGGTTTTGTTGGTTGGGGAGCTTATGATTTTAATTCCGATCGTGCTTCAGCAATAGCAAAAGTAGGTGAGCGAAAAATAACAGTTCAAGAGTATCAATTAGCATATGCTAACTACTATAATTTTTATAATAACATGTTAGGTGGAGGGCTTACTCAAGAAAAAGCTGACAAAATGGGTTTAGAGAAGATGGTTATACAAAATGTAATCAATGAAACTCTTATTTTAGCTTATGCAGATGAGATTGGCTTACGTGCAACTGATGCAGAAGTCAAAAATGCATTATCAAAAGATTCCGCTTTTCAAAAAAATGGTGTTTTTGATAAAGAGACTTATTACAGAGTTATAAAACAATCAAAACTCAAAGCAAAAGATTATGAAAAAGGACTAAAAAAACAAATCTTACTTTCAAAAGTACAAAGCATCTTAAAATTAAAACCAACTCCAGCTGAAAAAGAGATATTTGTTTCTTCAATGTTTATGAAAGATAGACTATCTATTGACGTAATTTATCTTGATAAAGATGAATCAGTTGTAAAAGAAAATGAAATTAAAAAATATTGGGATGAACATAAAACTAAATACCTAACGCAAAAAAGTTATGATTTAAATACTATCGCTATAGGACTTTCCACTAAAGATATAGATGAAAAGAAATTAAAAACTTTTTATCAAGATAGAAGACATGATTATAAGTCTAATAAAGGCAAAATTTTAAGTTTAGATAAAGCAAGAGTTGACGTTGAAAGAGATTATCGTCTTAAACTTTCAAAAAGAGAAGCCTTAGAAACATATCTACTATTCAAAAAATCTCAAATGAATGCTACAGGAACTAAAAACGTAAAAATTAGTGATACATCTTTTCCTATTGCTAAACTAAAAAACGTAAAAATTGGAGAAGTTCTTAAACCTATTAAAACAAAAGAAGGATATATAGTTGTACAACTAAAAAGTATAAACAATCCTGTGCCAAAACCTTACGTAGATGCGAAACCTGAAATTTTGGCTCAATTGCAAATTGAAAAGAAGAATAGTGCTTTAAAAAAGAAAGCTCAAGCTAGACTAGGCATATTTAAGGGAGCTGATATAGGCTTTGTTAGTAGAGATAATGCAAAAAAGATAAACGGCCTTAGTGAAGCAGAAAGTTTAGAGTTTATAAACTTTGTTTTTGATAACAATAAAGCAAGAAACTTCAAAGTTATCGGTAACAAGGCGATTCTATACCAAATATTGGAACAAAACTTGCTTAATAACAATAAAGTAAAAAAGTATACTTCTCTAGTAAATGACAATATATCTCAGATGAAACAAGCAGAGATTAGTCAAAACTTAATAGTTAATCTAAAGAAAAGATACGACATAGAACAATACTATAAAGGAAACTAATTGAGTACTAAGATTTTAGGTATCGACATTGGTTCAAGTAAGATTTGTGCCATCATCGCTGAAAAAAATGATGATGATGATATAAAAATTCTTGGTGCTGGTATCGCAAAGTCACAAGGGCTTAAAAAGGGAATCATTACAAACATTGAATTAGCTTCAAAATCTATTAAAAATGCTTTAAATGATGCAAAAAGAGTAGCAGGTACACAATATGAAAAAGTTGTTGTTTCTATCTCTGGAGCATACACAAAAAGTGTAAATAGTAGTGGTGTTGTAAATATCCCTAATCGTGACATTGGCATACGAGAAATAAACCGAGCTATGCAAATGGCAGATCACAATGCAAATATACCAAATGAATACGAAAAACTTCATATACTACCATATAACTTCAAAGTGGATGATCAAGAATTTATAGATGATCCACTAGGAATGAATGGTGCAAGATTAGAAGTCCAAACACACATCATTACAGCACAAAAATCATCATTAAGTAATCTTGAAAAAGCTGTTAAATCAGCTGGTGTTGAAATAGACAACATAGTACTAGGTGGTTATGCCTCAAGTATAGCTGTGTTGAATGAAGATGAAAAAGAACTTGGAGTTGGAGTTATAGACGTTGGTGGAGCTACATGTAACCTTGTTGTTCATACAAATAGTGCAGTCCGATTTAACGACTTTTTGGGTGTTGGTTCACTAAATATAACAAATGACCTTTCAACTGCACTTCACACTCCTCTAGGAGCTGCTGAGAATATCAAGATAAATTATGGTTCACTTCATGGAAATTCTAGTGACCTTATAGAACTGCCTGTTATAGGAGATGATGGCTCAACTCATGAAGTATCTCTAGATATTGTATCAAACGTTATTTACGTTCGTGTAGAAGAGACTTTAATGATACTAGCTAAATCACTTGAAGATAGTGGATATAAAGACCAACTTGGAGCTGGAGTAGTTCTTACTGGTGGCATGACAAAACTAGAGGGTATTAGAGAGTTAGCATCTGCTATATTTGACAATATGCCTATAAGAGTTGCAAAACCAAAAGAGATGGATGGACTTTTTGAAACACTAAGAGACCCAGGATACTCAACTGCCATTGGACTTGTTCTTTATGGTGCCGGGTACTTTACACCATATGAAATTGACTCAAATAAAAAATTAAGATATAAAGATGAAGCAATATCACCAAGTAAAAATGTTCAAAATGTATTAAATGGTGAAGATACTGACACACTTTCAAATGACAACAGTGGAATAAAAAGTGCTAGAGATAAACTAGCAAACATAGCAGAAATAAAAGAAAATAAAAATGAAAACGGTTTTTTAAATAGAGTTTGGAATCGTATGACACAACTGTTTTAAAGTTATGACCAATAGGTAAAGCTTTAGAGAAATAAATTTATATTGAACTTGTTCAATATAAAAAAGAAATTAAAATAGCCAGGAGAGATGATGAGTGGTTTTACTATAGAAGAGGCAAAAAATATTTATGGGGCAAAAATAAAAGTCATCGGTGTAGGTGGTGGTGGTGGAAATATGGTTAACCATATGATAACGCAAGGCGTAAGTGGTATAGACTTAATAGTCGCTAACACTGACGCTCAAGCATTAGACCATTCAAAAGCCTCTACAAAACTGCAGCTCGGAGAAAAAAAGACTAAAGGTCTTGGTGCAGGAATGCAACCTGAAGTTGGTAAAGAGTCTGCACTAGAAAGTTATGAAGAGATAAAAAGTTCACTTGAAGGTGCTGATATAGTCTATGTAGCAAGTGGACTTGGTGGTGGAACTGGAACTGGTGCTGCTCCTGTTATTGCTCAGGCTGCAAAAGAAATAGGTGCCTTAACTGTTTCAGTTGTAACAAAACCTTTTATGTTTGAGGGTCGCAAAAGAATGAAACTTGCAGAAGCAGGTCTAAATGAGCTTAAAAAAGAGAGTGACTCTATAGTGGTTATTCCAAATGATAAACTTCTTTCTATTGTTGATCGTGGTTTAGGAATAAAAGATAGTTTTAAAATAGTAGATGATGTACTTAGTCGTGCTGTTAGTGGTATGAGTCAAGTTGTACTATCCTCAGGTCAAAGTGATATAAACGTTGACTTTGCTGATGTTAAGACAGTAATGAGTCATAGAGGTATGGCACTTATGGGTGTTGGAGAGAGTAGTGGCGAAGGAGCTGCTAGTGAAGCTGTAAAAAGTGCAATAGAATCACCACTACTAGATAATATGTCTATAAATGGTGCTTTAGGAGTTCTTATTCACTTCCATATCCCATCAACTTGTCCACTCTCTGAGATAAGTGAAGCAATGGCTGTTGTTTATGACAGTGCAGATGAAGATGCTGATGTAATCTTTGGTACTACAACAGATGATACCATGGCTGATGATAGTGTAAAAGTTACTATTGTTGCAACTGGTTTTGAAAATAAAATAGAAAAAACAAAAGAGTTAAAACTTTTAAATGAGTCTCAAGAGGCTGTTAAAAAAGAACGCATAACTCGTCTTAAAAAAGTAAGTGGTGGTTATGAGGGACAAGAAGATTATCTTGATATCCCAACATATATCCGTCACCAAATGGACTAAAACTACTTTACAATCTCTCAATAGGAAGAAGTTTAACTTCTTCCTATTATAAAACCTCTATCAAGACCAGCTAAATCCTTGTAAAAATCAACTTTTATATCAGAATTCTTTAGGTAATTAGATATCTTATCTTTTTGGTCATATCCCATCTCACATGCTAAATATTTAACACTCTTCTCTTCATATATATCTATAATTTTGCGAAGTATCTCATCACCTACATTGCCACCATATAATGCAAGATTTGGCTCATAAGAAAGTCCTACATGTAAAGACTCTTTATTTGCAATATAAGGAGGATTTGATACTAACATATCAAAGTTGTTTTCATGAAAGTTTTCACACAAATCACTATGAATAAACTCTATATGTACATCATGTTTTTCAGCATTTTTCTTTGCTACATATAAAGCTTCTTTACTTATGTCTATAGCTGTAATAATTGCATCAGGAATTAGGAGTGAAAGCATAATAGAGATAACACCACTTCCTGTTCCAATCTCAACTATACGAGGTCTTTTTATGCCCTTACATGTAGAAACTACCAAGTCAATAAGTATTTCCGTTTCTGGTCTTGGAATTAGGGCATTGCTATCTACATAAAAATTTTCACCATAAAAACTTGCACTATTGGTAATATATTCTATTGGTTCATTATTTACTCGTCTCTTTATAAGTTCAAAGTAACCCTCTTCTTCTAAAGGCTCATTATCATGAGTTATAATCCAAATTTGGTCTTTATGAAGATATGAGGCTAAAAGAATTCTAGCCTCTTTGTTTGGTATAGCACTTATGCCTTTTATACGTTTAGTGGCTTCAACTAAAGCATCTTTAACTAACATTAACACCTAACTTTTCAAGTCTTTCAGTAAGAGCTGGATGAGTGTGGTAAAAAGCAACTGTCAAAGGATGCGATAGTGGAAAACTTTTGTTCTCATCTGCAAGTTTCATCAATGCACTTGCAAGTGCTTCTTTACTTTCACACTCGCTTCCGTACTCATCTGCTGCATACTCATTATGACGACTCAAAAGTCCAAAAATAGGCATCATTAAAAATGATAAAACTGGAGATAGTAGTAAAAACAGTATAAGAACCATATGAGGACTTTTGCTCATGCCAATCCCCTCAAATATTTCTGCTGGAATATTGCCAAAAAAAGCAAACATAATAAAAAGCATTAAAGCACTTGCTGCAATATTTTTAACTATATCACCATGTTTAAAATGTCCAAGCTCATGCCCTAAGACAGCCAATAACTCTTTTGTTTCGAGCTTTTTTACCAAAGTATCAAAGAGTACTACTCTCTTAGACTTCCCTAGTCCGCCAAAATATGCGTTTAACCTCTTATCTCTTTTACTAGCATCAATTTTATAAACCCCACTACTCTTTAAGCCTGCTTTGCTTAAAAGATTTTCTATGGCACTTTGTAACTCTTCATCATCTAATGGAGAAAATTTGTTAAAAATAGGGGCTATAAGCGTTGGGTAGACCATATTGATAAAAAGTATAACAATAAAAATAGCACTAAAGCCATATATCCACCAGCTTTCAAAACTCTCAATAATAAAAGCTAATAACCAAATCATGAGTGAACCAAAGACTAAAAACATACCTATACCTTTAATTTGGTCTATAATATATGTTTTAACATCAATAGTAGAAAAGCCGTATCTTTTGTCTAAATTAAAAGTCTGATACAAGGAAAAAGGAAGCCCTAATACAAAATTTATAGCAGAAAAAGCAACTATATAAACAACAGTATAAAGCATACTATTATCAAAACCAACCAAACTATCTAGTGTTTTGAAACCAAAACCAATCCATGCAAAAAATATCAATAAGTCATATAAAGAACTAACAATAGAAATTTTACTTGTTTCTATTTTATATTCACCAGCTTCTTTAAAGTTTTTTTCGCTTAAAATTATCGCTTTTCCGTCTTTTTTACTAGCTACAAACTTCGCTTCCATCACACTTATATATATTTTTACAATAGTATATAAAGTGTATACAATTAACATAATTTCAAACATATAAATCTATCCTATTTTTTTATGCGAATTATACCAGATTTATCTGAGGTTGTGGTTTATCTATGTAAAAACCTTGTGAATAATCTATGCCCATATTTGTTACTGCTGATAATACAGTACTTGAGTGAACGTATTCAGCTACAGTTTTAATACCTAGCTTTTTAGCAAAATCTACTATGGTTTCAACCACAATTTGTGCATTTTTATTTGTATCTAAGTCGTGAATAAGGCTTCCATCTATCTTTATAAAATCTGGACTAAGTTTTGTCATATAAGAAAAATTAGAAAAACCACTTCCAAAATCATCTATGGCTACTTTTACACCAAACCTTTTTATCTCTTTAAAAAAGCGAACAACTTTTTTGAAGTCTTTTACTTTTTCAGATTCTAAAAGCTCAAATGTAACCCTAGGACCAATTTGAGAAATTTTTAACTTATCTATTATAAATTTATAAATTTCAGGATTAATAATGTCTTCAAAAGATAGATTTATACTGAACTCTAAAGTAGTATCTTCAAAAGTTTCAAAAGTTTTATCTATAACCTCTTTTGTCACTCTATCATATACCTTAATCTTTTTTGCAGCTGGTATAAACGTATTTGGTGAATGAACTATACCTTTTTCATCTACAAGTCTAGAAAGTGCTTCATATCTTACAATTTTTCCTGTATTATTATCTATAATTGGTTGAAAATATGGAGTTAAACCTCCATTGTTTAATGCTTTTCTTATCTTAATAGCAAATTTTATGTTATTTTCGTACTCATCACCTGTTTGCATAGAATCTTCATAAATCCAAAACTTCAAACCCTCTTCTTTTGCATATTTTAAAGCCATATTAACTTTAGAAAATATATTTTCATTATTCGTACTTGAACAACTAGCTAATGTTGCATCAACAAATATTTCAGTATGTGCATAAAGGAATTCAAGATGTGAAAGCTGCTTTGATAACTCATCAAGATAACTTTTTAAATCATAAAAATTCAAACTTTTATCTAAAACTATTGCAAACTCATCACTTGCAACACGATAAACTGGAACATCTTGAAAAAAAGATTTCAATTTTGAAGCAACTGATTCAAGAATAAAATCTCCTACAATAAAACCATAAAAATCATTTAAAATCTTAAAATTATCAATATTTAGCACTATAAGTGTAAAATTATCATTTTGTTCAAGATCACTGCGAAGCTTATATAAGTTTGGAAGAGAACTAAGATAGTCAACATAAAACTGCTCCATAAGCTTTTCTCTTGTATATTCTAACTCTTTTTTTAACTCTTCTATGTTTTTTTGATTTTTCATAACCTGCATTCTAGCTAACTTTTGTTAAAATTCTACCTAATTTACATAATTATGGAGATATTTTGGCACTTTTAGACATACTGGAAATAAGCAAAGCATATGAATCACAACAAATATTAGAAAAAATTGACTTTTTCGTAGAAAAAGGTGATAGAATTTGTATCATCGGTAAAAATGGCGGTGGAAAATCAACACTAATGAAAATCATAAATGGAACACTAGATTTTGAGGATGGCAGACGCATAATACAAAAAAGTGTCAAAGTAGAGATGTTAAACCAGACACCTACATTTGAAGCCAATATAAGTGTAAAAGAAGCTATAGAAGAAGAGTTAAGTGAACTTAAAAATGCAAAATTAGAGTATGAAACTTTACTATTAAAACTAGAAAATGACTTTGAAAACATTGAACTTTTAAAAAAACAAGAACAATTAACAAACTATTTAGATATACACAATGCTTGGAATCTTGATGATAAAATCCAAAGAGTTTTACAGCAATTTCAACTCAAAGAGTATGAAAATCGCCCCGTAACCATGCTTAGTGGTGGAGAACAAAGAAGAGTAACCTTAGCTGGTTTAATACTAAAAAAACCTGATATTTTACTGCTAGACGAACCTACAAACCATCTTGATGTTTATATGGTTGAGTTTCTTGAAGATATGCTCTTAAAAGAAAAGTTTACTCTTGTATTTATCTCTCACGATAGATATTTTATAGACCGTATTGCCACTAAAACTGTGGAAATAGATGAGTGTAAATTAAGAACATTTCAAGGTGGATATGAAAACTACTTGAGTTCAAAAGAAGCTCTTATGTTAAGCTTATCAAAAACTCATGATACACTATTAAAACATCTCAAAAGTGAAGAGGCATGGCTTAGACGTGGAGTGAAAGCTCGGCTTAAAAGAAATGAAGGCAGAAAACAAAGAGTCTTTGAACTGCGTGAAAATGCAAAAAAAAATCCATCATTAATTCATAAAATGAAACTTGAACTAGAACGTGAACAAAAAAACTTTAATCAAGACAAATCAATAAATAGACAAAAAATGCTCTTTGAAATGTATGATATACATAAGAAACTTGGAAATAAAGAATTAATTAGATCATTTTCAGGAAGAGTTCTACAAAACGATAGAATTGCAATAGTTGGTAAAAATGGTGCAGGTAAATCAACTTTACTAAAAATATTTCTTGAAGAGTTAAGTGTAGATAGTGGCTCTTTTAAAAAAGGTAAATTTAAGATAGGCTATTTTGATCAACAAAGAACTTCACTAGATGAAAACAAAAATATTACAGAAATTTTTTGTCCAAATGGAGGAGATAGAGTTGATGTTCGTGGGAGTAATATGCATGTATTTGGATATCTTAAAAACTTTCTCTTTCCCAAAGAATATCTAAACAAAAAAATAAAATTTCTTAGTGGTGGAGAAAAAAACAGAGTTGCCCTTGCTTTATTGTTTACAAAAGATATGGATTGTCTAATATTAGATGAACCAACAAATGACTTGGATATACCGACTATAAATATACTTGAAGAATATATACAAAGCTTCCAAGGAGCAGTTGTTTTTGTAAGCCATGATAGATACTTTGTAGATAAGATTGCAAAAAAATTATATATTTTCAAAGGTCAAGGCAAGATAGAAGAGAGTTATCAAAGTTATAGTGATTACTTAAGTATTGAAAAAGAGTTAAAAGAGCTTGATTCCTTTACATGTAAAGAAGAAAAACTAAAACCAAAGGTAACTACAAATAGAACTATAAAACTTAGTTATAAAGAAAAGAAAGATTATGAAGATTTACCGCTGTTAATAGAAAAACTTGAATTTGAAATAGAAGAACTTCAAAAGTGCCTACAAGACCCAACATGCTATCAAAAAATAGGATTATCTGAACTAAGTAAGAACTTGGAGGATAAAGAGGCTTCGTTAGAGCCTCTTATAGAAAAGTTTCTTGAATTAGAAGAGAAAGTTGAGCTTATCTCTACACTTTAAAAGTTGAAAGGGTAGCATCTAAATCTAGAGCGATATTCGTCATCTCTTGTGAAATTTGTGCTAACTCTTTTGATATCTTTTCATTATCACTTGATGTGCTAATGGTTTTGTTCATTTGTTCCATCATGCTCTTTGTCAAATGCGAAATCTCAACAACTTTTTTTGAAGCTTCTTTTGAAATCTCTATTGATTCTGCTGTTTTTTCTTTGGTCTTTTCAGCCTCATCTCTTACACCTTCAGCACTACTTGATACATCTTTCATAGCAGTTGCATTTATCTCCATAGAACTACTTAACTGAGTAACACCTTGGACTATAACATTAATCGTTGCATCTATTTCTGCTAGTGATTTTTGAGTACGTTCTGCAAGTTTTCTCACTTCATCAGCAACAACAGCAAAACCACGTCCATGCTCACCAGCACGAGCAGCTTCAATAGCAGCATTGAGTGCTAAAAGATTAGTTTGATCTGCTATATCTTTTATCATCTCTAGAACACCTTTTATCTGTTCTGTTTGAGTAACTACAGAATGTATCTGTCCTGCCATCTCTTCTTCGTTCTGACTAGATACTAAAATCTTTTCTACTACATTGTTAAGAGAATTACTCATATTTTCTAATATCTCATACGCAGCCATATTGTCTTCAGCAGTATTAATAGCTAACTCTTCTGTTATATCAAGATTGGATTTTACATCTTGCATAATGTTAAAAGTCTCATTTACACTTTTAATCTGTACTTCTGCACTCTGTGCTATATTTCCAACATTTAAATTTAATCTATCATCTGTTGTTTTTACACCATGTCCTAAATTTTTTGAAGAGATTATTAAAGATTGAATCTTCTCTATAAATTTATTTATAAACTCACCAACTTCACCTATCTCATCCTCGCTTGTTACAACTACTCTAGAAGTTAAATCACCTTCACCATGAGCAAGGTCTTCGACTCTATCTTTGAGGGTTTTAATGGGGTCGCCAACAACCTTTTTAAGTACTAACATAACAATCATAGCTGTAAAAACTAATGAAATCATAAAAATCATAAAAAATTTATAACTACTTTGTTCAATACTATTATCAATTTTCTCAAAAGAGTAAGTCATATCCATAACACCTAAAACATCTTTCTCTTTATTTGTAGCATGACACATCAAACAATCTTTAGTTGCAATTAAAGGTCTAAGAAGTCTTAACCTATGTCCTTTAGAATCATCAGAAGTGATAGTTTTTATCTTAGGATTTTTAAGCAAATTTATTATGAGTTCTTCATTACTAGGTTTTGCATTCATACCAAATGTATCTATAACTGATTGCGACTTATGTATTTTTAATTCTGTTATACCATCCATTGCAGCAGCATCTTCTAGAGATTTTTTTATTATAGCTGGGTCACCAAGGTTCATAGCAGTTCTAAGCGTTTGAAATACTGACTGACTAAATGTATTTAGACTTCTTTCACTCTGTTTAATAGAAGATTTTTGAAATTCATTAACTATAACAAATTGCAAAATTATGAAACTTACAAGTAAAACGGGAATAAGAGTAAAAGCAATCTTTAAATTTATACTTTTTTTAATCATTACATAGCCTTTTTAATATTTAGTGCCTGTACTAAGTTCATATCATCCATCATTTCGTACAACTCGTCATTTGTTATATACAATGTTATTGGCATTTTGTCTTTTTTTATAAATTTGATAAGAAAACCTATCACAGAGGAAGTAATTATAAAAGAATCTTTAATATTGATATCTATTGCTTTATCGCTATTTTTATTCCAGGCATCCTCTATAGCAACTTTGATTTCATCATTATCACTTAAACTTTTTATATTTTCTTCTATATTTATTTGTGTAGTAGAAGTATTGGATACAACTGTTAATTTCATTTTAAACCTCAATGTCATAATTTTAAGATAGCATAAGATTATCGCATATACTATCTTAAAACTCTATGACTTATATCAAAATTTAATGTAAAAAGTGTCTAGTTCCTGTAAAGTAAAGTGCTATACCATGTTCATTTGCAGCATCTATAACTTCATCGTCTCTGATACTTCCACCAGGCTCAATAATAGATTTTACTCCTGCCTCGGCTGCGGCATCAATGGAGTCTCTAAATGGGAAAAATGCTTCACTTGCCATAGAACAACCTTCTAAATCTATTCCCATGTCTTCTGCTTTTCTAAGAGCTGATTTTGCAGCATCAACTCGGCTAGTCATACCCATACCAATAGCTACCATTGCTGAGTCTTTTACATATACAATACAATTTGATTTTGTAAGAGCAGATACTTTTACAGCAATCTCTAAATCGCTCATTTCAGATACACTTGCTTCTCTTTTAGTTTTGCAAGTTGAGTTACTTACTTCATCATCTTCTACTTTATCGCTATTTTGATAAACAAAACCACCATCAACATGTTTAAAATCATGTTCATCTTTGTTTAATACCAAAAATTTACTTTCTTGAGTAAAGATTTTAATTCTTTTTTTCTTTGCAAAAACTGCTAATGCATCTTCATCTACATTTGCAGCAATAATAACTTCAACAAAAATTTCATTTATCTTAGTTGCTAACTTAACATCAAGAGTACCATTAATTGCTACAACTCCACCAAAGGCAGAAATAGGATCACATTTTAATGCTTTTTCATAAGAATCAAAAACATCCTCACCTATTGCAAAACCACAAGGATTTGCATGTTTAATAATTGATACAGCTGGACTTTCTCCAAAAGAAGCAGCTATTTTAACTGCTCCATTAATGTCATTCATATTATTAAAACTTGCCTCACCTTTTAGTGTTTTAAAGTTATTTGTAAAGAAATAGTCAAACTCATACAAAGCCCCTCTTTGATGAGGATTTTCTCCATATCTTGTGTCAAATGCTTTTTCACCAACTATAAACTGCTTCGCACCAAAACCATCATTGAATCTTTTGTTCATATAATTTGCAATCATGCTATCATATGCAGCTGTATGTTCATATGCTTTTACCATAAGGTCTCGTCTAAATTCTACACTATTTTTATTGTTTTTAAGCGCGGCAATTACTGCGTCAAAATCAGTGACATCAGTAACTATAATTACATCATTAAAATTTTTAGCAGCACTTCGAACCATTGCAGGACCACCAATATCAATATTTTCTATAATCTCATCAAAGTCATCAGTCTTAGCAATAGTCTCTTTAAAAGGATAAAGATTCACACAAACCAAATCAATGCCAACTATGCCATGCTCTTTTGCAGTTGCTACATGTAAAGGTAAATCTCTTCTATGAAGAATACCCCCATGAATAAAAGGGTTTAATGTTTTTACACGTCCGTCAAACATTTCTGGAAATTTTGTTACTTCACTAATTTCTACTGCTTTTACACCTTCGTTCTTTAAAAGTTTAAAAGTTCCACCAGTTGAAACTATTTCATAACCTAGAGCCTCTAACTCTCTAGCAAACTCTACTACGCCTGTCTTGTCGCTTACGCTTATTAATGCTCTCAAACTATCCCTTTTATAAATATTTATTTGTTTTATTCTACAATCTTTTTATTTAGTTATCATTTAAAACCGTATAATTTATTCAAAATATCTATGCAATTCTCATCAATATGTTTTTATCTCTTTTTAATAAGCTCATAAGCTTCATTTATCTCTTGAAGTTTCTGTGTTGCTTGGTCTATAATAGACTGCTCTTTGCCCTGCCCCATCAAAATATCGGGGTGATATTTCCTAACAAGTTTTCTATACTCTTTTTTAACTATTGAAAATTCTACGCCCTCTTTTAAGCCTAAAATTTCATAAGCTTTTTTAAGATTCATACCCGCTTGTTGTTTTTTTTGTGCATAAAACTGTTCAAACCTAGCTATCATTCCCTCAAAATCTGCTCTTTTTAACTCTAAAGCATTAGCTATATCTTCGCATATCATAAACTCTGCTTTTGAAAAATCACTATCTATAAAAGCTAAATTTAGAAGATATTCCATAACACCCAAACGTTTACGATAATCACTACTTGTAAGACTAAGATATTTTTGTGCAATTACAATGGTATTGTCAAAACTCTTCATCTCTTTTGTATATATTCTTTTTAACTGCTCTCTTATATTTTCACTATCTTCAAAAGCTTTTGAAATATCGGTAAAAGTAAGACTAAGAAGCTCAGCTTCAAGCTCACATACTTTACCGTCTGCTTTTGCAACTTTAGCCATAAGTGCCACTAAAAGTCCAGCTTCATGCTCTGCTAAATTTCCTCTTAAATTCTGTTTTTTATTTATATTTATATTTTGATAATCTACTGTTTTATAACCTCTAGTTAACATATAAAATAAAAATCCTACTACTAAAAATACCATCCAATTCAATTTAATATCCTTTTTTTGTTTATTTTACTAAAATAAGGTAAATCTTTTGCTTACGGAGAACAAATGCTTAGTATTATAGTTTATACTTTACTTATTTCTTTAGTATGTAACATTGTTCTAAAAAAATTTGGATTACCTACAATCATAGGATATATCGCAACAGGAACTATTATCGCGTATGGTTTTGGACTCCACAAAGCAGTACATAACCATGAATTAAAAGAAATTGCAGAATTTGGTGTCGTCTTTTTAATGTTTACCATTGGTCTTGAATTCTCTATATCGCATCTTAAAAAAATGAAATACGAAGTTTTTGTGGCTGGGTCTATGCAAATAGTGATTACAGCTGTCATAGTATATCTGTTTAGTTTTTATCTAATAAACATAGAACAAAAAATGTCTATTGTAATTTCTTTAGCAATTGCTTTATCATCAACTGCCATTGTATTGAAGATATTTAATGAAAATGGAGAGATAAACAAAAGACATGGACAAAGAGCTTTAGGAATTCTAATCATGCAAGATATTGCTGTTATTCCAATCTTACTTCTTTTAGGATTTTTATCAAGTGATAATGGTAATGTATCTGAAATTTTAATTCAAACTATTATAAACGCTATTGTTTTGTTAATTATCTTATATATTCTAGGTAAATTTTTCTTAGAAAAATTCTTTATGCTTATTACAAAGACTAACACTGATGAGCTTTTTGTTGGTAGTATTCTGTTTTTAGCAATTGGCTCGTCATATCTTGCACATGAACTAGGCTTTTCATACTCACTTGGAGCTTTCATTGCTGGTATGCTTATATCTGAAACCAAGTTTAAACATCAAGCTGAAGCTGATTTAATACCTTTTAGAGATCTGCTTTTAGGTCTATTTTTTATAACTGTTGGTATGCAAATAAACTTTTCCATTATCATTGCATATATTCATATTATACTCTTACTTCTACTAGCTATTTTAGTTCTAAAATTTATCATTATATTTGCTGTAGTAAGACTTAGAGAGAAGAACAAAACAAGTTTTAAAACTGCACTTTCCATCATACAAGTTGGAGAGTTTTCACTAGCTATCTTAGAGTTAGCTCGTACAAATGACCTTATAGGCGCTCCACATGGTCAAATCATGATAGTAACTATAGTTATGTCTATGATATTGACTCCAATTATCTTAAAAAATCTTACACAAATCACCGATAGATTTGTAAAAAAAGATGACTCACAAATGGAAATTTCACCATATGTAACTAATAAAATTAAAAACCATGTTGTTATTTTAGGATATGGAGAGTTTGGTCAAAGTATAGTAAAAGCATTTAAAGAAAAAGGAGAGCTTTATATCATAGTTGAGAATGATATACACTCATACCATAAAGGATTAAATAAAAAAGAGCCCATTATCTTCGGTAATGCTCTTAAAAAAGAGGTTCTTAAAAACACCTATCTTAAAAATGCAAAAAAAGTTATAATTGCTATTGACAACCCTAAAAAGTTACACCAAATTTGTGAAACTATTGACAAAGAAATACTAACAGATAAAATCATAGTTAAAGTACATAGTAATAGAGAGAAAAAAAGTATACAAGAGTTAAACATAAAAAATATAATAGTTGAAAACATAGAAACTAGCCAAGCAGTAGTGGAGAAATGCATATGAGTATATTTGATGAAATAGTAGACAGAACAGTAGTTGCTGGAGAAAAATGGGGTCGATATCAAAGTCAAGATGTAATTCCTATGTGGGTTGCTGATACAGATTTCAAAGCTCCAAAAGCAATCATTAATGCTTTACATGTAAGAGTAGAACATGGTGTATTTGGCTATACAGGAGTAGACAAAAAAACAAATCAAGCTGTAGTTGATTTTATACAACGTCACTACAACTGGCAAATTAAATCCGAATGGATAGTATGGCTTCCTGGAGTTGTGAGTGGAATGAACATTACATGTAAGGCTATAAAATGCCAAGATGTAATCACAACCACACCTATATATCCTCATTTTATAAAAGCTCCTCAACATGCAAATCAAAATGTTATACAAGTTCCTATAATAGAAAAACTAAACAGATGGACAATAGATTTTGATGAATTTGAGAAAGCAATAACTCCTACATGTAAACTCTTTATGTTCTGTAATCCTCATAACCCAGGAGGAACTGTTTTTACTAAAGATGAGCTGGAAAAATTAAGTCAAATATGTATAAAATATGATTTAGTCATATGTTCAGATGAGATTCATGCTGATTTGATTTTAAATAAAGAAGCAAAACATATACCAATTGCCTCACTAAATGATAAGATAGCTAAAAGAAGCATAACACTACTTGCTCCAAGTAAGACGTTTAATATTGCTGGACTTCAAAGTTCTTATGCAGTCATACCTGATGTTAATTTGCGAAAAAACTTTAGAAGAACACTTGGAAATCTAACAAGTCAAATTAACCTACTTGCTATAAGTGCAACACATACTGCATATACTTTATGTGATGATTGGTTATATGAACTAAGATATTACCTAAAAGAAAATCTAAATCTAGTTCAAGAATTCGTTTTAAATGAACCAAAACTAAAACTTTTAAATCAAGATGCAACCTATCTAGCTTGGATAGATGTAAGTGCTTTAAATCTAAAAAATCCTTATGAATATTTTTTGTCTTATGGAGTAGGACTAAGTGGAGGTGATGGATTTGGAGATAAAAAGTTTGTTAGATTAAACTTTGGAACAACCAAAATGTTACTAAAAGAGGGGTTAAAAAGATTTAAAATAGCAATAGACAGTCTTTAGGTTATTTTTTACTAATATTGTGATAGTATTGGTTACTTAAAGGTGGAGGTGTAAATTGTGTTAAACTCATTTCTTAAGAAGTATTGGGTTGGTCTACTTTTAATTGCTATTTTTTCTGTATCTTCTTACTTTAATCTCGTATACCTTATAAATTCTCACATCTATGATAGTAAAAATATAAATATCAGTGGAAAACAAAGAATGTTGTCTCTACAAATTGCTCTCTTAACTACTGATTATTACACACAATGGAATGTAAAATACTATAATCATGGTTTAGAATTATTAAAAACATTCAAAGAGAACCACGATTATTTAATTAAACAAAAACTAACTCCAGAATTACGCGAACTCTATTTTGGAAAAACTAATCTTGATAAATTAGTCCGTAACTATATATCAAACTCTTCAATCTTTTTTACAAAATTAGAAGAAACAAATTACCACTATATATTAAATAATTCTAAACAACTTTTATCACATCTAGATAATGCTGTAAACCTATTTCAAAAAAGCGGAGAAAAAAATAGAAAAAATCTAATTAATATAGCATCTTTAATACTAGGTATCACAGTTATTATACTTCTACTTGAAGCAAAATATATATTTATACCTATACAAAAAGAGAACCAAAAATATACAAAATCTCTTAAAATGTTAAACAGATTTCTTGAAGAAAAAGTCAAATTTAAAACTGAAGAGATAACCCAATTATTAGAATCTGTAGGAAAGTATGTCATTATCTCAAAAACAAATAATAGAGGTCTTGTAACTTATTGTAGTGAAGCTTTTTGTGAAAAAATCGGCTTAAATAGAGATAAAATATTAGATCATGAGCACCCAATATTTGCAGCAAATAAAATAGACAAATCTGAGCTATTTACATTAAAAAATAAAACTTTAAAAAAAATTATCAAAAATAGGACAATAAATGGTGATAATTATTGGTTAGATGTAAAAATTAAAGCTATACTTGACATTGATAGTAAGATTAAAGAGTATCTTTTTGTATCTAAGGATATAACAAAAGAGATGAAATCTAAAAATGACAACTTAGTACTTGAAGATGCAAATAAAGAGTTAGAAATATTAGCTTCAACTTGTACATTAACAGGTATCTACAACCGACGTATTTTTGAAGAGATGCTTGTAGAAGATATTGCTCTTTTCCAAAAATATCCTATAAAAAAATCGAGTCTTATTTTTATGGATATTGACCATTTTAAAAACGTAAATGATGAATATGGTCATATTAAAGGTGATGAAGTACTTGTAGGCTTTTCTAAAACTGTGGGTCTAGAATTAAGAAGTTCTGACATTTTTGCTAGATGGGGAGGTGAAGAGTTCATTATACTACTTAAAAATACTTCACTAAAAATAGCAGAAGAAAAAGCAGAAAAATTAAGAATAAAAATAGCAACAAAAGAGATAGCTTGTGTTAATATTACCTGTAGCTTTGGTGTTGTAGAAATAGATAAAACTTCAACTATGGAAAGTATTATAAAACAAGCAGATGATATGATGTATCTTGCAAAAGAACAAGGAAGAAACCGAGTTGTTTCTAGCTAGAGATAGTGAGATTAGAGAAATACCTAACATCTCTAATCTCTTTAACTATATGTTAAATATCTTGTTCTACTACTTCTTGAAACTTATTAAAGTAACTGTTTTTCATAGCTTCTAAATCAGCAGATATATCATTACATATAAAGCCATTCTCTTCAACTTGACCTATTTTTGTAACATTTATACCAATCTGTTTTGCCATGTTCTCAAATACAACTTCATTTTTAACTTCAACTATTGCACGTGAAAAACTCTCAGCAAATATGTCTTTACTAGCATCTAATTGGGTATTACATATAACACCTTTGCCACCCACTACACTCATTTTTGCTAAGGCTATCGCTATTCCACCAACATTAACATCTTTTGCGGCACTAATAACGTCTGCCTTATTTGCTTCAATGATTAGTTCCCATAATGCTAACTCTTTGTTGTAATCTATCTCAGGTAATTTTCCTTCAACTTTGTCAAACAACTCTTTCATATAAAGGCTTCCACCAAATTCACTTTTTGTATCACCTATAAGATAAAGTGAAGATCCAATCTCTTGGAAAGAACTTGGAAGAACTTTGTTAGCATCATCGTTTACACCAACCATAGCAATAGCAGGAGTTGGATATACCCCTACTCCATTTGTTTCATTATAAAGTGATACATTTCCACTAACAACTGGTGTATTTAACTTTAAACAAGCCTCTTTAATACCATAACATCCCTCAGCAAACTGCCACATAATCTCTGGGTTTTCTGGGTTTCCATAGTTTAAGCAATCTGTAATAGCAAGTGGTCTTGCACCACTCATAGCAACATTACGACCACTCTCCATAACAGCTGCTGCTGCTCCACCTTTAGGGTCAATGAAGTTATAACGCGGATTACAATCACTGCTCATAGCTAGTGCTTTTCCATTCTCTTTTACACGAATCACACTAGCATCAAGACTTCCTGGTGCTTTTATTGTATTTGTTTGAACCATAGAATCATACTGCTCAAAAATCCAAGATTTATCAGCAACTTCTACTGAGCTAAAAAGTTTTTTAAAAGCTTCTTGGTTTTCTATTTTTCCTAAATCATCAATACAAGTTGATGAAATTTTATCAAGATAATCTGGACGAGATACTGGTCTATCATAAATTGGAGCTTCTTCACCAACAGGAAGAACAGGAATATCAGCTACTCTCTCTCCTTGCCAAAAAAGTTCCATATTTCCAGTACTTGTGACTTCTCCAATAACTTCAGCATCCAAGTCCCATTTTCTAAAAATTTCTAAAACTTTATCTTCATAGCCTTTTTTAGCACAAATAAGCATTCTTTCTTGAGATTCACTTAACATAAACTCAAATGGTTGCATATTTTCTTCACGAGCAGGAACTTTATCCAAATGCATAATCATACCACTGCCACTACGTCCAGCCATCTCAAATGAACTTGAAGTAAGTCCAGCAGCTCCCATATCTTGTATACCAACTATATAGTCATGCTTAAAAAGCTCCATACAAGCTTCAAGAAGAAGTTTCTCTGCAAAAGGATCACCAACTTGAACTGTTGGGCGAAGAGACTTGTTCTCTTCTGTAAAACTATCACTTGCCATAACAGCCCCACCAAGACCATCACGACCTGTTTTACTACCAACATAAACTACAGGATTACCAATACCCTCAGCCAAACCATAAAAAATTTCATCTGTTTTAGCAAGTCCTAATGTAAAAGCATTTACAAGTATGTTTCCATTGTAACTCTCATCAAAACTTGTCTCACCACCAATAGTAGGGACACCCATACAATTACCATAATCACCAATTCCAGCAACAACACCACGAACTAAGTATCTTTGATGCCTTGATAGATCATCGTTATTAGTTATATTTCCAAAACGAAGTGCATTCATATTGGCAACAGGTCTTGCTCCCATGGTAAATACATCTCTTAAAATTCCACCAACACCAGTAGCAGCACCTTGATAAGGCTCTATAAAACTTGGATGGTTATGGCTTTCCATCTTAAAAACAGCTGCCATACCATCACCAATGTCTATAACACCGGCATTTTCACCAGGTCCTTGAATGACCCATGGAGCCTTCGTAGGAAAACCATTTAAATATTTTTTACTAGACTTATATGAGCAGTGCTCACTCCACATAGATGAGAAAATACCTATTTCAAGCATATTGGGTTCGCGACCCATTATTTTTAATATGTTTTCCCATTCATCCATTGTAATCTTGTGTTTTTTTAAAACTTCTTGTAAATTTTCCATGAATATTAACCCTGTTTAATTAAATTGACTTATTTTACTAAAAAAGTGCTAAATAAGTATTTAAATGAAAAAAAGTTATACTCTTAAATTAAATTTAGGAGTTACATATAATGAAATTGAAATTAGAAATCCCCAAAGGAATAATCCGATTACACTAATTCATACAAAGAATATTTAGTTATTCTTAGTTAAAATTAAGTATAAAGAGTGAAAAAGATGAGAGAAGTAAGTATTTTAAAGATTCAGCAGTACAGTTAGTTATAAATGCTATACCAAAAATATGTATTATGATGAATGCACCAAAAGATACACTTGATAAAATTTTAGCAGTTCTTCCTTCTCAAAATCCTATAGTTTCACACTTAGCAAAAGGAGATTGGGTAGATATACTAGCTATTATGGATAAAAAAGTACTTCGTGATGTACTTCCAAAACTTAAAGCTCATGGAGCAAAGGCAATAGCAGAACTACCTATAAATAAAATTATAGACTAATTTTACATGTAAAGGAGTTTAAAAAAACTCCCTTTGAAAAACAAGATAAATCTTAGCTTACTTATGAGATAATTTAAACAACAATTATATTATATAAGGATAGTTATGAATAAAGACAATATTATCGCTTTTAGTGTATTTGCCATAACTACTATTGGTTTTTACATCTGGGGTTTTGACTTTATTCCTTCTCACCATTTCATACTATTTTCCATAGCTTCTGCTTTTGGAATATTTATGGCTTTCAATATAGGTGGAAATGATGTTGCTAACTCCTTTGGTACGAGTGTTGGTGCTAAAACCATAACTATAAAACAAGCTCTTGTAATTGCTGCTATATTTGAACTAAGTGGTGCTATCTTCGCTGGTGGAGAAGTAACAAATACTATTAGAAAAAGTATAGTAAAAATTCCTACTATTGATTTTGACCCCATGCTCTTTGTTTTAGTAATGATGTCTTCTCTTTTAAGTGCTGGTTTATGGTTACTTATAGCTTCAAAAAAAGGATTACCAGTCTCAACTACCCACTCTATTGTTGGTGGTATTGTTGGTGGAAGTATATCCTTAGGTTTTGTTATAACTACAGGCGATAATGTAATGTCTATGGTAAACTGGAGCAAAATAGGAGAAATTGCAATCAGCTGGCTTGTATCACCTCTCTTAGGTGGTATTTTATCTTATATTATTTATTATTTTATTAAAAAAACTATTTTAACACCAAGTAAAAGAGCTATTGCAAAACTCGGCAGAGCTAAAGGAAGAAGAAAAACTTTAAAAGAAGCATATAAAATAACTCTAAAAAACATGTCAAAAGAACAGCAGATACAAGAGTTATCAAAACTTGCATTTAGTGATGACGATGATGAGACCCAAACATCAAGCGATTATCAAAAAAAAATTAAAGAACTTAAAAATGTAGAAAAGAGTATAGATACTTTTATATTTTTAAAAACCAATATTCCTTTAGTAGGTGGTTTTGCAGCCGCTATTATATCAGGTATGCTTCTTTTTAAAGGCTTAAAGCACCTTGAAATGAACGTTAGTACCATAGAAACTATTTGGATTATTTTTGTAATTGCAACTACTGCATACTTAATTAGTTTTGCTATAGTAAATTTAATGTCAAAAAATGATGTACATAAATCAACAACAAGAATTTTTTCTTGGTTACAAATTTTTACAGCTTCTGCATTTGCTTTTAGTCATGGAGCAAATGATATAGCAAATGCTATTGGACCTTTTGCTGCCATACTTGATGTTTTAAAAACAGGAGTTATAAATACTCATGCACCAGTACCACTTGTCGCTATGGCAACTTTTGGTGTATCTCTCATTGTAGGTCTTTGGTTTTTAGGTAAAGAGGTTATTCAAACTGTGGGAACTAAACTGGCTGAAATTTCCCCCATAACTGGGTTTGCAGCGGAACTTGGAGCAAGCACAGTTATATTAATGGCAACTAAGATGGGTATACCAGTATCTTCAACTCATATACTCATAGGTGCGGTCATAGGAATAGGAATATTAAACAAAGATGCAAATTGGGATTTAATGAAGCCAATAGCCCTAGCATGGATAATAACTCTACCAATAGCGGCTATCTCTTCAGCTATATTTTTCTTTATATTAAAAGTCTTTATGGGATTATAAAATTTTCTTTTTAATAAGAAAAAAATAATAACTTTTTTAAGTTTTTCATAGTATAATCCCTCCATTAAAATAAGGATTATTATATATGGAAATTTCTACTATAAAAAAAATGGAAAGTGAGGCAATAAAAGGTAGTAGTATAGACTTTAGAAGACTAGGATTTGCTCTTTTATTTATGGTTGCAGTATTGATATATAACTATATAAACTCCGAAGGTATTCCAAACAATATTTTCTTAGCAATTGCAGCACTTTTTGGTGCATATATGGCTATGAATATTGGTGCAAATGATGTAGCAAATAATGTAGGACCAGCTGTTGGATCTAAAGCACTTACAATGGGTGGTGCTATAGTTATAGCTGCTGTTTTTGAAGCAGCTGGAGCATTAATTGCTGGTGGTGATGTTGTAAAAACCATTAAAAAAGGAATCATCGACATAGCAGCTTTTGGTGGAAACACTGACTCCTTTATCTGGGCTATGATGGCTGCACTTTTAGCAGCTGCTCTATGGCTTAACTTTGCTACTATGGTAAAAGCTCCCGTATCTACAACACACTCTATAGTTGGTGGTGTTATGGGCGCTGGAATTGCGGCAGCTGGTTTTAGCATAGTATCTTGGGGCACTATGGCAAAAATAGCTCTTTCATGGGTTATCTCACCAATTTTAGGTGGTATTATTGCCGCTATATTTTTATTCGCAATAAAAAGAACTATTGTCTATAAAAAAAATAAAATAGAAGCAGCTATAAAATGGGTTCCTATTTTTGTTTCTCTCATGTCTTGGGCTTTTATAACCTACCTAACACTAAAAGGACTTAAAACACTCTGGCCTACTATCGTAAATATATTTACCTTTTTACCAAATACTAATGAACCTACATTTTTAACAGCATCCCTCATGGGTCTTGTAGTAGCTATTATCGTATATATTGTTGTTAAAAAAAGAATTAAAAAAAGAACTAATAACATAGAAAACAGTAGAGACGGAGTAAATATTCTCTTTACAGTTCCTCTTATCTTTTCAGCAGCCCTACTTAGTTTTGCTCATGGTGCCAATGATGTTGCAAATGCTATTGGACCACTAGCAGCTATAAGTGACGCTGTTATGACAGGGGGCATATCATCACAAACAGGTATTCCTCTTTGGGTTATGGCAGTTGGAGCTATTGGTATTGCTATTGGTCTTGCCCTTTATGGTCCAAAACTAATAAAAACAGTAGGTTCAGAAATAACTGAACTAGACCAAATGAGAGCATTTTCTATTGCTATGGCAGCTTCTGTTACAGTTATCATAGCTTCTCAACTAGGTCTGCCTGTAAGTTCAACTCATATTGCTATTGGTGGTATTTTTGGTGTTGGATTTCTAAGAGAATATCTTGATAAAACAAGCTTTTTAGATGAAATTGAGGATGACAAAAGAAGGTTAATAGAAAAGAAAAATACTTTAAAAGCACATGCTAGAGAATTAAAGAAAATTGAAAAAATTGAAAATAAAAAGAAAAAAAATTATCAACGAATTGCTACTTTATATTCACTTTTAGAAGAAGAATCATCAGCAGTTAAAGAGGCTAAAAAACAGTTAAAAACTCATAAAAAAGTACAATACGTAAAAAGAGATGCCATTAAAAAAATTGTAGCAGCATGGATAATAACAGTCCCAGCAGCAGCACTTCTTTCAGCAGCAATCTACTTTATGATAAGAGGAATTGTTATTTAAATACTTATTTACATGTAACACTAAATACAATAAAACACCCTATTCTTTTCAAGTAAAATTAAAGTATATTAATAATTAGTGTGCTATACTTTATTTTTTCATAAAGGAAACTACATGAATATGAATCGTTATGATTTTTTAGTTTTTTTAAGAATGCTTTTAATTTGGATAGGATCTATATCTTTAATGCTTGCACTACTCTTTTTTACAGCTTACAACTGGAATGAATTAGGTAGATTTTTCAAATTTTTAATCATTGAAGCTATCATGGTTAGTACAGTTTTACTTTATCTGTTTTCAGATAAATATAAAATAGCACAAAAAGTTATATTAACTTCCTCTAGCGTTACCTTAGGGATACTTTTAGCACTAATAGGACAAACATATCAAACAGGTGCTGACCCATGGCAACTTTTTGCTATTTGGGCGCTATTAATAACTCCTTGGGTTTTTTCTGCAAATTTTTCAGGATTATGGATTCTTTGGATTCTACTACTAAACATATCTTCCATACTATACTATCAAAAACTTCATCTTAATATTTTTATGCTTTTAGCAACAAAAGAGAGTTCTTTATTAATACTATTTGCTCTTAACACCTTATTATGGATTGCATGGAGTTTTTTAACAAAATTTTATCTTTCTTTCAAAAAAACCCTAATTATACGAATTTTATCATTTTTTAGTTTTTCATCTTTAACTTTTTTAGTTATTACTAATCTATACAATAATGAATGGTCTTACGTTGCCTTATATGCTATTATTTTGGGAATAATCTACTATATATATCGAATTAAAAAACTTGATATATACATAATGTCATTATACAGCTTATCTCTATTTTTATTTATATTTAATCTTTCATTCAAAATTATAATTATGGCAAAACTATCAAAAAGTATATTAATGTTCTTTTTTATGACAATTGTAACCATGATTTCAACAATGGCAACTACTACTTGGATAAAAAAACTAAAAAAGGAATTTGAATGAAAACTATTTCAGAGATAATTACAAATAATGATTCAAATGATAGCTATTGGTTTATAAATATTTTTTATGCTATAGGAGGGATATTATCTGCTATATTTCTCCTATTATTAACATATGTTTCTTTTACGGATATTCTAAATAGTAATTCAGCCATGATGTTAATTGGTATAATATTTATAGCTTTCTCTTATTTTACTAGCAGTAAAGAAAATACAAATTTTGCAAAATATTTTATTTTAACATTTACTCTCACCGGTGGCGCTATTTTAGTAACTGCACTTTTATTAAAATTAAATCTAGAAAACCATAATAATGGTCTTCTAATTATGTTAGTATATTCTATACTATTTTTTTTAATTTCATCATCAATTCATCGTTTCATATCAGCATTTCTTATTTTATCAAGTGGTTACTATTTTTGCATATATTTTAATATAGTATTTTTATATACTTCTATTTTATTTCTTCGGTTAACATGGTTTTGGCTATATGAGTATAAAGATTCAAAATATACTCATCATAAACAAATTTTTGCTTATGCACTAGTGATTTTTATACTTTTTGTTACAAGCAACAATGGGATAATAATAGAAAAAACTCTAATGATAACTAAATCTACTTTTGGATTTGTAATACCTAATTATCTTTCAATATTTACTTACTATACTATGGGACTTTTAACAATATTTGTGTTTTGTGTAAAATATAAATTTAAAGTTAATATTAGTATTTTTATACTAATAGGTGCTTTTCTATTCTATTTTACTCAGCCTACAGGCATCAGCATAGCAGAGCCATTTATTGTTATCTTATTAGCATTTTTTAGAAAAAATAAAATTTTAATGACTTTTGGAATATTGGGTATGTTAAATAACTTATGGACTTATTATTATATAAGCAATATTGATTTTTTATCAAAATCAAAATTATTGCTTATTTTTGCTTTAGTTATTTTAATATTAACATCAGTTCTACATATTTACATAAAAAAACTAAAAAGAGAAGAATATGCGTAAAATTATTGTTTTAATTACCTTAGTAGTGGCATTAGGATTATCTAATTTCAGCATCTACCAGCGTGAAAATCACATTAAAAATGGTCAATCAGTATTTTTAAGACTACATCCTGTTGATCCACGTTCTTTAATGCAAGGAGACTATATGGCATTAAACTTTGAAATATCTAAATTAATATCTAAAAATTTTCTACTAACTAAAAGTGATGGTTTTGTTGTAGTAACTCTTAACAATAAAAGAGTAGCTTCATTTGTTTCAATATATAATAATCAAAAACTTAAAAAGAATCAACTACTAATACAATATAGAATACGTTCTGGAAAAGTAAAATTTGCTACAAATGCATTCTTTTTTCAAGAAGGCACTGGCAAATTATACGAAAATGTTAAGTTTGGAGAATTTAAAGTTAATAATAAACATGAACTTTTACTAATATCTCTACACGACAAGAACTTAATAAAGATAGAATAAAATTCTACTTACCTAGACAAAAACTTCCAAACATTTTGTCAAGTATTTCAACCCTATCAAAACCTCTAGAGATTGCAGATATGCTCATAATTGCCTCATTTAAGTTAAAGGCAAATAGTTCTAGCTCTCCTTCACTAAGCAGTTCAACACTCATTTCTATACTTTCATAGGTAGTTTTAACAGCTTCCATCTGACGTTTTGAGGTGAGTAAAAGAGCATCATCAAGTGAACTCTTATCAAGTATTTTTTCTATCTCTAAAACAATATTATCAGCATGTTCAAAACAATTTAATTTTATGACATCTACATGTAAAGCACTAGAATCTAATTTTGTACTCAAATCACTTTTGTTTATTACATGTAAAATATCTTTTTCATCATAAGAATTTAACATTTCAAGTATCTGTCTGTCTTCTTCATCAAACTCTCTTGAGTTATCAAACATAGCTATAACTATATCTGACTCATCTATAGCTTTTTTAGAGCGTTCTATGCCTATTTGTTCAATGGTATCATTTGCTTCACGTATTCCAGCAGTATCTACTATTTTGATAAGATGCGAACCAATACGTATATCTTCTTCTATAGTATCTCTTGTAGTTCCTGCTATATCACTTATAATAGCTCTATCATAATTTAAAAGAGAATTTAATAATGAGCTTTTACCTACATTTGGTTTTCCAACAATTGAAACTTTAAAACCTTCTATAATCCCTTCTCTTCTTTTTGAACTCTCATAAGTTTTTTTAAGCTCAATCCTTAAGACATCTAATTTATTTTTTATCTGATTCATCAAATCTTGCGGCAAATCTTCTTCTGCATAATCAATATTTACTTCTACAAAAGCTAAAACTTCTACAAGATTTTCACGGACACTCTCAACAAACTCTTTAACTTCACCTTTCATTTGACGAGTTAAAATTTTAGCTGCATCAACGCTTCTTGTTTCTATTAATTTTGCTATAGCTTCTGCTTCGCTTAAATCAATACGACCATTAAGAAATGCACGTTTTGAGAACTCACCAGGTTCAGCCAGTCTAGCACCATGTTTTAAAACTTCATTGAGTATCATGTCTGCTACAACTATACCACCATGGCATTGAAATTCAATGACATCTTCAGCAGTAAACGAACGAGGTGCTTTAAAGTATATAACTAGGGATTCATCTATCAACTCATCATTTAAATTATAAAGAGAGCTTAATGATGCATGTCTTGGAGTAAAGTTATCTTTTTTTGAGAGTTTTTTAGCAATATCAAGAGAATCTGGACCACTTAAACGTATGACCGCAATTGATCCAATTCCATGACTTGTTGCAATAGCTGCAATTGTGTCCATTATTTCTTTCTATTAAAATCGTTAATAACGATAAATCTACCGCCTTCACGACCAGATTTTATACCAACATATTTATCAGGAAATTCAGTTCTTAAAGCTTCAAGAGCAATTTTTACTAAAACACCATCTAAAATTTTTGTCTGAGCACGTCCAGTATTGTTGATACGCTCAATTACACCAACAAGATACTTAGCTATCATCTCTTCTTGGTTCTTTAAAAATTCAGCTATTTCTAAACGAACATTTAAATTATATTTTATATTTATCCAGTTATATAGTAAATATGAGAGTGATTTATATCTATAACCCTCTTTACCTATAAGAAGAGCAGCATCTTCACCACCAAACTCAATTAAAACAGTATCTTCACTAAATACTTCTACTTTTATCTCATTAAGTTCAAAACAGCTATGAGCAAAAAGAGCATTAATGTCTTTTTTTATTTCAATAACAGCTATACCTACTTCTACTTTTGGCTTAGAATTCTCTCTTCTTGGCGTTGGTCTTTGTGTAGGTTTTTTAGTTGTTTTTTCTATAGGCTTTGAAATTTCTTTTTTATTTTCTACTTTTTTATTTTCTACTTTTTTTGTAGGCTTTTTAGAAGTTTCTGCCTTTTTTTTAGAGTGAGGTTTACTCTCTTTATTTTTTTCTACATCTGCTGGTTGTTCAAATTTCTTATTTCTATTTCTTCTATTTCTACTTTTTCTAGGTCTATCTTCACGCTCATCACGTGAAGATTTAGAAGATGATTCATTAATACGCTTTGCTTCAACTATAGCAGTTTTTTTAAACATTCCCAAAAACCCAGAACTTGGATTTTGAATTACATCAAAAGTTATCTGCGTCACAGAACAAGTTAGTTCTGCCGCAGCTTTTGAATATGCTTCTTCTAAAGTATTAGCTTCTATACGTATCATTTTTTAGCCTTTTTTGTACTTACAACCTCAATAGGTTTGTTTTTTGCAAAAAGTGAGTTTACATAGTACTGTTGAGCAATTGAGAAAAGGTTATTTGTAAACCAGTAAAGAGTAAGACCAGCTGGGAAAGTTACAAAGAAAAATGTAAATATCAGTGGTAAAAACTTCATAATCTTCTCTTGCATAGGATCTGTAAAGTTTGTTGGAGTAATTCTTTGGTTTAAGAACATAGTAATACCCATAGCAATAGGAAGAATATAATAAGGATCCATAATAGCTAAATCTTGAATCCATAAAATCCAAGCAGCTCCCTTTAGTTCAATTGCATTTTGTAAAACTCTATAAATTGCAAAGAAAACAGGAATTTGTAAAAGTATAGGAAGACAACCACCCATTGGGTTTGCACCATGCTTTTTGTAAAGTTCCATCATGTGCGTATTTAACTTCTGTTTATCACCTTTATACTTAGCTTGAAGCTCTTTGATCTTTGGAGATAGCGCTTTTAGCTTATTCATAGACATCATGCCTTTGTACGTCAAAGGAAATAGTACTAATCTAATAAGTAAAGTCATAAAAACAATAGCCCAACCCCAGTTACCTGTCATTGAGTGTAAAAAATGAAGTAATTTAAAAAGAGGACGTGAAATAAAAGTAAAAAAACCATACTCAATAACATCAGTAAGTTTTGGATCTATTGACGTAAGAACTTTATGATTTTTTGGTCCAATATAACCACTTAGCTTAAGATCACTCTTACCTTTTACAAAAAGAAGAGGTGATTCTTCATGAACTGGACTTATAACAACATCTAATCCTGTATCAAAATTATAAAGCATAGTTGCATAGTATCTATCTGAAGAGGCAGCAAATTGGGCTGCAATAGAACCTTTTTCTCCAACTGCATCACCATCTTTTATAACTCTTAGTGTTTCATCAGCCTCTTTTATCAAAGAACCATGAAATGTATACTTATCAACAGCTGCATTTGGTCTAAAACCTGGAGTTATAAAATACTCTTTTGAGCTATCTAGCTTTACATGTAAATTGTAATTTCCTTCAGGGTAAAAAGTTAATATTTTTTGTACTTGTAAACCACTTAAAGATTGAGTAAGAGTTATTTGCGTTCCTTTTGCTCCTACTTTTATACTACTTGAACTAGTAGTATAAGAAGTAGCAAAAGCCTGCTTATTGATACTCTCATCTGCAAAACGAATTTCTAAAGGATATGGAGCAAGTTCAGAATCAACAAGTTGAATTCTCTCACCATTTTCATCTTTGTACTTCTTTTCTCTAAGATAGAACTTACTTATACGACCAAGTCTATCTATCTTAATTTCATATTTATCAGCAATAACTGTAGCAATAATCTCTTCTTTTTTTTGTGTTGTTGTAGTTGGTACTTTAGAAGATGCTATTGGAGTTGATGAAGATATTGGTGCAGTAGTTTTTACACTTTTTTCTAATTTTGTTTCTTGTTGGGTTGCAATTTCTTTTTTTGGAATGAAAAAGTGGTTGTATGTTGCGAAGAATAAAAATGATAAAACCGTTGCTATTATTATTCTACTCTGATTACTCAGTTTGTCTATCACGGCGTTCCCTTTTGAGAGTGAATGTTATTTAAAAGCTTTTATAACATAAAAACTTTTATTTTGTTTTGGTATAAACCAAAACTTAATATCAGCAGAATTAGAAGTACGAGTAGTAACAATGGTGTTTTGAAAATTTTTAGTTATAACAGGATAGTCAATTCCTCCTGGAAACAACTGGTTACACCTTAAAATTCTCAACAAACTATAAAAACAAGCTTTTAAAAAACCATTGTGTAGAATCTGCCATTTGGCATACTCAGAACATGTAGGATAATACCTACAACTTCCATAACTAAACAGTGTAAAAACTTTTTGATATAGTTTTAGGACAAAAAGTGCCAAATATTTCATGATTTTAGACATTCTAGCCTCTTTAGAGACCAATTAAAACCTCTTTTTAACTCATCATAAGACATCTGACTCATTCGATCTTTTGCTACAAATACATAAATACCGTCTATCAAGCTCTCTTGATTCTCAAAAAACAATGCGCGCATTCTACGTTTCGCTTGTGCTCTTTTGACGGCATTACCAACTTTTTTGCTAGCTGTAAAACCAACCTTCTTTTCTGAACCTTTTTTAAAAAAGACAACAACACCATCCGAATGCCATTTCTTTCCATGTTTATAAACATTGGAAAACTGACTATTTAAGGTCAATTTTCCAAAACTGCTTATAGTCCTAATCTCTTTCTACCTTTTGCACGTCGTGCAGATATTACTTTACGACCATTCTTAGTCTTCATTCTTGTTCTAAAACCATGAGTACGCTTTCTTGGAGTACTATGTGGTTGATATGTTCTTTTCACCAAACATCCTTTGTTAAATTTATTTAAGTCGTAGATTTTACCTTTTTTTTACTTAAAAAATACATAAGTTTTCCTATTGTAAACCTAAAACTTCTTTTTTAAGACTTCATTATCAATCTTTTCACTACTTTGACTTATTTTAGGTAAATTTGTTTAATAAACATAATCTCCAATACTAACAATTCTACAACTTTGTCAAAACTATAAAACAATATATTTCTAAATAGTGTTACTTTTTAGAACATAATAAAAAAAAATCATGATTTTTCATATTAGAACTTATTTATTATGCTAAAATTATATGATAAATTATTATAAAGGATAAATTATGTCAAAACAAACAAAAGTTAGTACTCTTCTTTCCTCAAATTCAAGAGGTGGCACCATAACCATAAAGCATATAGAACAACCTCATGGTGAATTTAGTGACCCTATTATCACTATCGAGTTAAAAGAAAATAACATATCAATTATAGAGTTACCTGCCAAAGATATCGATGAAATTATTGAGGCTCTATGGAAAGCTAAAAAAATAAATAAAAATGTTAAAACATTTGATGCACATCCTGATTCAGGAATCGGTACTGGTGGTGGTGAATAATTTTCCACTACGACCTATGTGATATATACAATTAGAAAGAACAAATACTAGAACCACCTTTCATTTTAATGGTAGTTCTAAAAAACCTTAGTAGTAAATACAAATGTAAAATACCTAATAATTATAGGAGCTAAACTTATGTGATTTGCTAATGTAATATAAAAATTATTATCCAGATAAAATAATAGTATCTAAAGAGTCTTTACATGTATATCATTTCCATCACACTTGTAAGCAATTTTTTATTTATATTTTAGCTATCTGTTTTTACTATACTTTGCTTATGGTTACTTAATCAAATCTGGTTTTGAGAAAAAATAACCTTGAAAATACTCAATATCTAAAGTTTTTACCTTTTCATAAATCTCTTGTTTTTCGACACATCTTGCTATGACCTTTATATTTGCATCTTTTGCAAAATTGACAATACTTTTAAGAACCAAAAAGGAGTCCTTATCATCAATAATTTTTCTAACTATTTCTCCATCTATCTTTAAATAATCTGCTTGTATTTCAATAGGATAAAGAAAATTTGAATATCCATTACCAAAATTATCTAAAAATATTTTATAACCAAGTTTTTTCAATAAAAATAAATTATTTTTTGCATTTTCATAATTTTCAATCTCTTCACTCTGTATTATCTCTATACCAAGTCTATTTGCAATATTCTCTTTTGTCGCATAATTTTTTAAGATATCAATAATAGGTTCATTGATTAAATCTTCTGGACTTAAATTTACATTAATATAAATCTCTTGATTTGATAACAACTCTTCGTAACAGATATTTAGTACTTTTCTTGATATATCTCTTAACATAAATGTTCCCATAATTACTGGCAATATTTTATCAGGTTTAATCAAATTACCCCTCTTATCTATGACCCTAAGAAGAGCTTCATAATATGAAGTTTCTTGTGTTTGTGCATCTACAATCTTTTGAAAATGGCAAATAACCCTATCATCTTCTATTGCAAAGTTAAGCTCATTTATTGATATGTTTGAATTTTCTTTATTTTTTTCATCATAAATTGCTATATTGTTTCTACCACTATTTTTTGCATTATACAGGGCAATATCTGCCAATTTAAAAGCTTCTGAAAAATTTTTTGAATAATGTGGCGTTAAATTAACACCAATAGAAACTGTTATGTTAATAAAATCTTCATTAGAAATATGAAATTTATTTTTTTGTATATTAAAAAAAATCCTCTCTATTAAATTTAATGCACTTAAGTTATCATTTCTTTTAGTTTTAGCTAAAACTAAAAACTCTTCACCACCATATCTAATTACAATATCATCTTTTTCTCTAGTAGTATGTAAAATTATATCTGCAAATCGTTTTAAAATTTCATCACCTATATGATGTCCGTAAGTGTCATTTATTTTTTTAAAATAATCAATATCAAGTACTGCTAATATATAATCATTTAAGTTAAAAAAATCTTTTGCTTTTTGCAAGTAATTTCTATTTAAAACATTAGTTAATTTATCATAAAATGCAGTTTTTTTGATATTTTTATATCTTATTATTTGCACTAAAAAAATAAGTATAAACATAAGTATACATACGATAGTTATCAAAATACCATTTTTTATCAAATTCATAACTTCATCTGTATCTTTAACTTTTTTTAATGAAAAATCAACTGCCAAAATCAATTCAACTTTTTTATTATAAATTATTGGCACTATGTGACTTATAGATAAATTGTATAAAAGTGTGTGTTCTATAGTAAGAGGTACTTTTTTTTCATAAATATCAAACCATATTGGGCTATCTGCATCAAACTTTTGATTTAAAAAGGCTTTTTCTTCTGTTACTGAGCCATCTGCTAAAAACCTCAATATTCCTTTTTTATCTTTATATAGAAGATATGCATATTTGATGTTTTTGGTAATTAGAATTTGTAAATTCTTATCAATCTTTTTTTGAAGTAAAACGTCATTTTTTATATCATCAATGTAATTAGTACTATTTTTTAAATACTGTTGTATTGTATTAGCACTGTTTTGGACTATTGAAAACACATCTGATGTTGAGATTTCAAACATTTTGTTTTTTGTCTCTTTTTCTAGTTTCAAAATCATACTAAACATAACTGTTAAAATAACAATAATAACCGCTGCAAAAATCATTAAATAAAATTTATTTTTCATCAAAAATTTTCTATATATTGATTATAGTTATTAGGTAGTTCAATACTTTTTTTTTCAAGCCTACTTTTTATAAATACAATATTTGGTCTACCTTTACACCAAAAAAATGCTCCATAATATTTACTATCTGACAATAGTTTTTTATAGTTATTTGTAAAAAAAAGTTTATTTAACTTGTTACATGATTTATCATTATGTATAGTCTTATTTATAAATATAAAATTTGAAGTTTTACACTCTTTAGCCAAGATAAAGTACTTAGAATATACTTTTTTTTCTATATTTGTAATTTTAGGTATAAAGAGTTTTATATCTTTTTTTATTGAAGATTTTGCAATATCAAACAAAATTTTTGCTTCAAGTTCTATCTCTTTATCATATTTTTCTAGCAAAAATGTATATTGACTTGAAAATAAAGATGTAATAATAGTAAATATGCATATAAAAAACTTCATTAAAAAACCCACTTCATAGAAAACAACACCCTTCTGTCGTTATTATTGAGGGGAAAATCTGTTTTTGAAAATCCCTTTGTATAAAGTGATTTTGTAGATTTATCTAATAAATTTTCACCTTTAATGCTACAACTAAAATCTTTTGTAAAACTATAGGTTACACCAAGACTCAAATCAAAACTATTTTTGACTTCCTCTCCATCATATTTATAAAAATTTTTATAAATCAAAGAACTAAAATATCCAAGTTTATTATGCTCTCCCACAAACTTAATGTACCCACCACCAGTTGGACTAGTCGTAATATCATTCAATTTTGTAATAAAATAATTTAAATTAATTTTATTTTTTTGAGAAAATTGATACTCATAATTAAACATAATCCCTTGTGTTTTAATAGCATGGTCAATATTTGTAAATCCAACCGGAGTAAGATACATAAAATCATCTATTTTTACATTATGATAAATAATCCCAAATTTAGATTTATTGGTAGTATAAACACCTTCAATTGAATAATATTTATATTTTTGTGATTTTAAATTTGGACTACGTTTATCAACAAAATCTACATTATAAAATGAAGGAGGAAGATAAGTCTCTGTATAAAAAACTTTTAATCCAAAGTTTTCATAAGGAGTATATATCACCCCTAATCTAAACAAACTTTCAATAGAATCTTTTATATAACTCTCTCTTTTATACTTATCGACTTTTGCATTTGCAATTAAAAGAAGATTATTATTTACCTTATAATCATCTTGTAGCAATAAAGAGTATACCATCTCTTCATTAAAATTGTTATACTCAGTTAGCTTGTTAGTTTGATTCAAAAAATTTATAGTTTTTCTATTTTTAACTTTATATTTTTTATTTGTTATGTTAAATGCTGTTATTATATTGTTATTTTTATATTTAATACTTTTTGCTACATAAGCATTTGTTTTAGTAAATTTTAAATCTTCACTAAAATATTTTGGTGTTGTAGTTCCCATATTCGCTAAATCTAGAACGGGTATAAGCCCTATTCCTTGAACATTTTCCTCTTCATACTCTCTATTCTCCACATCCATTGAAAAAGCTATTTTAATTGATTTATCATCTAACAAATATTTTGTTATATTTACGAAAAAGTCATTTGATTTTATTTGACTACTATCTGGTATTACATCAAAAGACAAACCCATATAAGCATCTTTTTTTAAATCAGTATATCCAATATTTATGTTTGTATTCTCGTTACTAACGTCAACGTAAAAATATTTTCTATCTTTGCTGTTTTCTAAGATTTCATTGTTATACTCAGTTTTATCTTTTAATCTGTTTTTATTTAAAAAGAACAGATAAGACCACCCATTTTCAAAACTCTGTGAATGAACTATGCTATGAGAACTTGAACCATTTGCAAAAAGTACTGATTTGAGTTCTCCTCCATTCTCTTTTACAGCAGATTTAGTATATATTCTTACAAAATACATACCTGTTGCATTACCTAAGGCAAAAGAGCTTTCACCATAATATATCTCAATATGATCAATAAAATCCAAAGGTAAATCACCCCAAGACTGAGATGCAGATTGCGTATAAGCAGAACTTATTTCATGGTCATCTATAAAAAATCTAAAAAATCCACTAGAAGTTTTACTTCCCGTTAAAGAAAGAGTAAAAAAGCCAAATCTATTTTTATTGAGAATACCTACAGGAAGCTCTTTTAATATATCGTCAAGAGTATTGTACTGCATTAATCTAATATCTTTTTGAGAATAGATAAAAACATTTCCCAACTTTTCATCAACTGTTTTTAAAGAATTCTCAGAAGTAATTTCGTACTCTTTGAGTAAAGATTCTAATGTATCTGAGAAAAGTATATCTGTAAATAAAATAAAAAATAGTACAACTTGTTTCATAAAAACCTCAAACAATTGTTTTATAACAGATGATTATAGCCAATTGAGTCCTCCTAAGAACTTAAAAACCACATAAATAAGAAAAAAGAGTCAAAAACAAATGGTATAATAGAATTTAATAAATAATAAATAAGATTTTTTATAGTAAACTTATGTGACAAATATGATGTTAAAATACAGCTATTGTAGATAATTACAATAATTATGTTAAAATAAAATAGTTATATTTAAAGGATTAACATGATAAATAATCATTTTAAAATTATGTTATTAATAACAATTCTTGCAAATACACTACAAGCATCTTCTCAAGTTACTTTAACACAAATAGAAAAAGATTTCATTAAAAATCACCCTACAATAACACTTGGTACTGGAGACAGTTGGGCACCATATGTTATGAAAAACAAAAAAGGAGAAATTGTAGGTTATGATAATGACATTCTAACTAAAATAAACAAAGCTACTGGAGCAAACTTTGTTCAAGTCCTTGGCAATTGGTCAAAAATGCAAAGAATGGCAAAAAAACATCAAATTGATGGTCTTAGTACATTAGCTATTTTTCAAGAAAGGAAAAAATGGTTTAACTTTTCAAACATCTATATATCTTTACAAAAAATGGTTATGGTTAAACCAAGAAATCCACTAAATATAAAATCAAATAAAGATTTATTTAACAAAACCATCGTTATACACAAAGGTAATATGATGGATGAAAAAACAGCAAAGCAATTTATAAATTCAACCATAATATATGCCAATACTGTAGAAGAAATGTTAAACGAAGTTATACATGGTAAAGCAGATTTAACTTTTGGAAATAGTGCTACAACTTATCTTTTAGGAAAACTAGGACTTCCGTATTTAGATTTTGCATACCCTCTTAAACATAGTTTAGACTTAGCATTTGCTATTAGAAAAGATTGGCCAGAGGCGATAAGTATTTTAAATAAAGGTTTATCTACTATTACTGAATTTGAAAAAACAAAATTAAAAGAGAAATGGTTTAGAACTTATAGTACAAACGACAACAAATTAATACTAACAAAAATAGAACAAAATTATTTAAAAGAAAAAAAACAGATTAATATGTGCATAGATCCAGACTGGATGCCTTATGAAAAATATCAAGATGGAAAATACATTGGAATGATACCACAGTATTTTAAAATATTCCAAAAAGGCATTGGTATTCCTATTAATCTTATAAAAACCACGACGTGGAAACAATCATTAAGGTTCGCCAAAAATAGAAAATGTGATATACTTTCACTAGTAGCAAAAACAAAAAAAAGAAAAAAATTTATGAATTTTACTACGCCATATTTTACTACGCCAGTTGTTATTGCTACAAAACCAGATGTACCTTTTATAGTTAATTTAAAAAAATTATCAACTGAAAAAATAGGAATAGTAAAAGGATATGCCTTTAATGAAACTTTAAAAAAAAATTATCCAAATATCAATATTATCAATGTAAAAGATATATCTGATGGACTTAAAAAAGTTGCAAATGGTCAACTATTTGGTTTCATAGATACTTTGGCTACTATAGGATATATGTTTCAAAAAGAGTTTACAGGTGAGCTTAAGATTTCAGGTAAATTTGATGAGAACTTAGAACTAAGCATAGCCGTTAGAAACGATGACAAAATACTTTTAAGTATATTAAATAAGGCAGTTAAAAATTTATCAGAAAAAACCAAGCAACATATTCTAAGCAAATATATAGGAATAAAATATGAAAAAGGGTTTGATTATTCACTATTTTGGCAAATATTTGCTCTCTTAACTACTTTAGTTATACTACTACTTTTTAGAAATAATACCATACATAACTACAACATAAAGATAAAAAAATATATAAAAATTATCGAAAATAATGTCCTTGTATCGACAACTGATATAGATGGAAATATAACTAGTATAAGTGAAGCTTTGTGTCAACTAACAGGCTATACAAAACAAGAACTAATCGGGAAAAATCACAATATTTTTAGATATGAAGATATGAATGATAGTTATTACAAAGAGATGTGGGAAACCATACTAAAGGGTGCTTGTTGGGAAAGTGAAATGAAAAATAGAAAAAAAGATGGTTCATACTATTGGACATATACTAAAATTACACCTATTTTCAATAAAGATAGAACTATAAAAGAGTTTAATGCTATTCGAGAAAATATTACAGATAAAAAGAAACTAGAAAAGATATCTGTAACAGATACCCTAACACAAATACCAAATAGACTGCATCTAGACAATAACTATGATATAGCACTACAAAGAGCACAAAGATACAAAAATATATTTTCCATTATACTTATTGATATCGACTTATTTAAAAATGTCAATGATGATTATGGACATCAAATAGGAGACAATATCTTAATTCAACTATCAGAACTTTTACAACACAACATAAGGAATTTAGATATTTTAGGAAGATGGGGAGGAGAAGAATTCTTAATTATCTGCCCTGAAACTGACATAAAACAAGCAGAACTTGTTGCAAAAAAAATAAAAAATAAAATTGAATGTTTTAATTTTCCTATTGTTAAAAGCATTACATGTAGTTTTGGTATTTCTCAGTATCATGAAAATGATGAAAAAGAAGATACTTTTAAACGCGCTGATGAAGCTCTATATCATGCTAAAAACAGTGGAAGAAATAAAGTTGTAGTTCGTTGAAATATCTGTCCATAATACTTCTTCTTTTTTTCTTTTTAGGTTGTGCTAAAGAACCAAAAGTACCTTTACATGTAAAGAGTTTAGAACAAACATTAGCTTCTATATCAACTCATACTGAAGATGTAAAAAAACTCTCTTTTGAGATGTCTTCTTACTCCTTACAACTAGCAGTAAAATATAAACTCGTATCTCCTCCTTTGTTTCATAATTTTTTAGTTAACATAGGAATGAAAAAAAGAGGACTATGTTGGCACTTTGCCTACGACATGTTAGCACATGCAAAAAAACAAAACCTAACTAGTTTCGATTACTATATAGGCGGTGCAAACATCAATAAATACTGGGAAGAACACAATGCTTTAGTCGTTACATGCAAAGGCTGTAGTTTTAAAAAAGGTATTATCCTTGACCCTTGGAGAAATTCAGGTACATTGTACTATTCTACGATAAAAGATGACCAAAAATACAAATGGTCTCAACGCGGAGGATTGAGAAATTGACAAGTGAAAAACTAATTGAAAATACAAAAACTGTTCTAAAATTTACACAAATATATTGTGATGACAAACATATAGATGAAAAAAAATTACCTGAAACATTAAATTTAGAATTTAAATGTGAACCTCTAAATGTAGCTCTAGATTACCATCTTTGTTCTACATGTAAAGAAGTTTTTTTATACTCATATCAAAAACTACAAGAGTGCGAACATGAAGAAAAACCAAGTTGTAGAAAATGCCCAAGTCCTTGTTATGAAAGACCAAAATGGAAACAAGTCACACAAATCATGAAATATAGTGGAATGAAATTAGGACTTCTAAAAATCAAAAAATTATTTACTTCTATAAAAAACTAACATATTAGTCACAAACAAATCAAATATTTTTGACCTATGTCATTGTTAAGTACAATAATTTTTAGTAGTATTCCACTCAAAATTAAAAATAGGAGGATTGTAGGTTTTTTTGGTAGTGTTATGAGTTAATCATGTAAATGATACTCATAATTGTTTTAAATTATAAGAGTTAAGGATGGAATGTGAAAAATAGTAAATTCCTAGTTTATAGTACGTTATTTGTGTTTGCAATTGCTATAGGTATGTTTATCTATGTTATAAACGCATCAAAAGCATTATCGTATCTATCAAGTGACCCAAAAGCATGTATTAACTGTCATGTTATGAATACCCAGTATGCAACATGGCAACATAGTTCACATGGACAAAGGGCAACTTGTGTTGAGTGTCACTTACCTACTGACAGTTTTTTGGCTAAGTATCTAGCAAAAGCAAAAGATGGATGGAACCACTCCGTTGCTTTTACACTAAATACTTATGACAATACAATAGTCATTAGCGAAGATGGAGCGAAAAGAGTTCAAAAAAACTGTATCTCTTGCCACAAAAGTATTACATCTACACTTGTATCAAATAGTGATAACTATCACTCATTTGAAAATCCAAATGTAGAGACAGGAAGAAAATGTTGGTCATGCCACAAAAGTGTGCCACACGGGAAAGTTAGAGGTTTATCTACAACACCAAACAATTTGGGCGTAAAAGAAGTTAAATAAAAGGAGAACAAAGTGAAAATAAAATTATTACTTATAGGTTCATTAGTAGCTATTGCTGCTATGGCTCTATTAGCTAGCAGTGTAAACGAGAGAGAAGCTGAGCGTGTAGCTCTTAATAAATCTCCTGTCGTAGCAGAAGCGGACAAAAACAAAAACGAAGCGTGGTCAAGATACTACCCACGTCAATATAGCTCTTGGAAAAAAACTAAAGAGAGTGATGAAATTAAAGATATGATAGAAGCAAAACCACAGCTTGCTATTTTATGGGCTGGATATGGTTTTGCAAAAGATTACAATGCACCACGTGGTCACTATTATGCAATTCAAGACAATGTAAACTCACTTCGTACAGGAGCTCCAACCGATGATAAAACTGGACCAATGCCAACAGCATGTTGGACATGTAAGTCTCCAGACGTTCCTCGTTTAATGGAAAGAGATGGAGAAAATGAGTATTTTACAGGAAAATGGGCTAGATATGGTTCAGAAGTTGTAAATGCTATTGGTTGTGCTGATTGTCATGATAACAAAACAGCAGAGCTTGCAGTTCGTAGACCTTATTTAGATAGAGCACTTGCAGCTGCTGGTCTTCCTACATTTAAAAACTCTACTCATCAACAAAAAAGATCTTTAGTATGTGCACAATGCCACGTTGAATACTACTTCAAAAAGACAGAGTATAAAACAAAAGATGGTAAAGATGCCGTTGCTAAAGTTGTAACTCTTCCATGGGCTGAAGGACTTAGTGCTGAAAATATGGAAAAATACTACGATGACAGAAATTTCAAAGACTTTACTAATAAAATCTCTGGAACTCCAATTTTAAAAGCTCAACATCCCGGGTTTGAAATATCTTCAACAGGTATTCATGCTCAAAAAGGTGTATCTTGTGCAGATTGTCATATGCCTTATACTCAAGAAGGTGCTGTAAAATATAGTGACCATCAAGTTCAAAGTCCACTTGAGACTATGGACAGAAGTTGTATGCCTTGTCACCGTGAGAGTGAAAAAAAGCTTGCAAATATTGTTAAGCAAAAATTTGATAGAAAAGAATTCTTGATGGAGATAGCAATGGATAACCTTGCTAAAGCTCACCTTGAAACTGGAAAAGCAATGGAACTTGGCGCTACTGATGATGAACTTAAAGCTATTAGAACAGACATCAGACATGCTCAATGGAGATGGGATTACTCAATTGCAAGTCATGCTTCTTTCTTCCATGCTCCTGAAGAGACTCTAAGATTACTTGCTTCTGCAAATGAAACTGCTCAACAAGCTCGTCTTAAACTAGTACGTGTTCTTGCAAAATATAATGCAATAAACTTTTCTGCTCCTGATTTTTCAACTAAGAAAAATGCTCAGAAACTAGCAGGCGTACCACTTGCTAAACTAGTAGATGCAAAGTTGAAATTCAAAGCAACACTAGAAAAAGCTTGGTATAAAGAAGCTGTCAAAAAAGGCAACTTAAATATGGAATCACGCGAAGGCGTTGATAAAACTTCTTCTTACTTCAAGAAGTAGTCTAAGCAAACCAAGGGAGTAAAATCCCTTGGCTCTTCATACTAAAACAAAGATGTTATTTGACCTTTTTGTTTTAATATGGGATATATAATGTATAAATTTTTTAGTTCGTATAGAACAATGGTACTACTACTTACCGTACTTTTTATTGGTGCAGCATGTGCAACATTTATAGAAAATGACTTTGGAACATCTAGAGCTAGAGAGCTTGTCTATGATTCTATTTGGTATGAACTAATTCTATTTTTAAGCACTATCAACCTTATGACGGTTATGCACAAAACAAAAATGTACAAAGTAAAGGCTAGATTTGTTTTTCATCTTGCACTTATTCTCATACTCTTTGGAGCTGGAATTACTAGGTATTTTGGTGTAGAAGGAATTATGAGTATCCGTGAAGGTGAAAAATCTAACACCTTTATAACAGCACAAAATCAAGAGATAAAACTTCCCTTTTTTATTAAACTTATAGATTTTAAACTTACTAGATACCCTGGAAGTAACTCGCCCTCCTCTTTTAGTAGTGATGTAACAGTTATTGATAAAAAAAATAATCTAACATTTGATAAATATATATTTATGAATAACACTCTAATATATAAAGGCTACAAATTTTTTCAAACTTCTTACGACATTGACGAGCTTGGAACTATACTCTCAGTCAACCAAGACCCAGGAAGCACGCCTACGTACATAGGATATGCTTTTTTATTTTTTGGATTAATTCTTAGTCTATTTGATAAAAAATCACGGTTTAGAATTCTTATAAAAAGAATAAAAAGGATGCCTATAGCCTCTTTAATTGCTTTTATATGTTTATCACAAGTTCCAAGTCATGCAAATGACACTTATTTGCAAAATTATCTTCATGAACATAAAACAAACTCAAAAGAGATTAGTAAAGAGTTTGGTTCACTTGTAGTTCAATCTCGTATGGGGCGTATGCAAGCACTTGATAGCTTAAACCGTGAGATACTAAACAAACTCACAGGCAAAAGTGAACTTCAAGGAATGAATGCTAACCAAGTTATATTAGGTATGTTCTCTCGTCCAATGCTATGGAAAAAAGTGCCTATTATAAAAATAAAAACTCCAAAATTAAAAGAACTATTAAGAGTTTCTAAAGACCAAAAGCTATTTAAATTTTCTGACTTTTTTTATCCTAATGGAAACTACAAGATAGCTCGTTTTGTCGAAGAGGCAAACCGACTTAAACCTTCTCAAAGAGGAACTTTTGAAAGAGATGTACTTCAAGTTGATGAGAGAATCAATATAGCTTTTATGGTATACAAAGGCAAGTTTCTCAAATTGTTTCCCATTGCCAATGATAAAAAACAAAAATGGGTAGATTTTAAAACCATGTTTACTACTTTTGATTACCATGATTTAAGAAACGCTACAAAAAGATTTTTAGACTCAGCATACAATAGAAACTACAATAAAGGCATTGAATATCTAAAAAATATAAAAATGTACCAGTATGAATTTGGGCAAGGTATCACCCCCTCACAAACAAAACTAAAAATAGAAATTTGGTTCAATAAAATCAGCATATTTTCAAATCTATCTTTTGCTTATATTTTATTTGGATTACTACTTCTTTTTTATTCACTCAACTCCATATTTTACAACCGTCTTGTAAATACTAAAATTCATTTAGCCGCTACATGTACAACATTTTTACTCTTTATAAGTCACACTATTGCCTTAGGACTTCGCTGGTATATAAGTGGTTACGCCCCTCTTAGCAATACTTATGAAACTATGATATATATCGCATATTCAGCTCTAATTGCTGGTTTACTATTTTTTAGAAAATCACTCCTAGCTCTTAGTAGTGCTATGCTTTTAGCTGGTGTGTTTATGCTAAGTGCCTATTTAGGTAATATTGACCCCGTCATAACCAACTTAGTACCAGTTCTACAATCTTTTTGGCTTAGTGTTCATGTTTCTATCATTACAGCAAGTTATGGATTTTTAGGAGTTGGTGCAGTGATTGGTTTTGTAACATTGATACTTTTTATTCTAAGAAGCCAAAAAAGAGTCCACATAGATACTCACATAAAAAATCTAACAGATATAAACGAAGTAGCTCTTATACTTGGTCTTGTACTGCTAGTAATTGGAAACTTTCTAGGTGGAATATGGGCAAATGAATCATGGGGAAGGTACTGGGGTTGGGACCCTAAAGAGACTTGGGCTTATATTTCTATTATCATCTACGTTTTAGTCACTCACCTGAGATTACTAAAAAGTATATATTCACCATACCTTTTTAACGCTCTGTCATTAGTATCTTTTAGCTCCATTTTAATGACATACTTTGGAGTCAACTTCTACCTTGCAGGTATGCACTCTTATGCTACAGGAGACCCCGTGCCTATCCCAAACTGGGTATATGTTATGGTCTCTATTATGTCAATACTTATAATTTTGGCATATCCAAAAAAAAATTTAAAGGAAAAAAATGAAAAAAATTAGTCTATTAATTATGTTGTGTTTTTTAACAATAAACCTATATGCACAAAAGCCTTTTTATCAAGGTAAAGTAACAGAGGTTAGACATGGTGGAGCTTACACATACTTACATGTAAAAGAAGAAAACAAGAAAAGTTTTTGGGTTGTAGTAAGTCATGAAAATGTAAAAGAAGGAGATGTAATTAGATTTCAAAAACAACTAATAGCAAAAGACTTTAACTCTAAAGCATTAAATAGAAAGTTTAATGAAATCATGTTTGCAGACAATTTACAATACAAAGTTAGAAAATAGTGACTTAAGACAAGGCTATTTCTAAATTTTTTTTGCTACAATACTAAAAAATTTAGAGGAGTTTATATGAAATTCAAGTTTTTAGTTGCTTTATTGGTATTTGTTTTGGGATCAGTTTCATTAATTGGGGCAGATGGAATGTACAAAATCGAAGAGTTATATGCAAAAAACAAAACACTCAATGGCAAAGATGTAATCGTAAGAGGTAAAGTAATCAAAATTTCAAGCGGTATCATGGGAAAAGATTGGATTCACGTTCAAGATGACTCTAAAACACCAGATAAAAACAAAGTGATTTTTACTGCCAAGATGGGCACATCAAATGTAGCACCAGGCGATATGGTCATAGCAAAAGGGAAACTTAAAGCAAATGTTGATTTAGGTGCTGGCTACTTTTATGCAGTACTTGTAGAAAACAGTACTTTCGATAAATAATTAAATTGGGGATTTTACTATCCCCACCTCTATTTTATAATAATACTAATAATATTTTTTATGCTAACTTGCGAACAATCATATTTAAATTATCTTTCTCTTTTTTATATGTTTTATGCAAGTCATAAACATTTTGTAAATTTAACCAAAACTGAGGTGTTGTTCCAAAATACTCTGAAAGTTTCAAAGACATAAGTGGAGTGATACCTCTTTTTTCATTATAAAGTTCACTTATAGTTTCAATACCTACATTCAAATCTTTTGAAAGTTTTGCTTGCGTAATGCTCAATGGAGTCGTAAACTCCTCTTTTAATATAATCCCAGGATGTGTACTAGGTCTAATTTCTTTCATAATCTACTCCTACTTGTAATAGTCTTTTATAATTTTACAAAAACTATTTATCTACTTTAGCTAATATCTCTTGATGTGCTTTAGATGAATTTTTCTTAAAATTATCTTTTTTATCTTGAGCCTTTCTTTTAGCTATTTTCTCATCTAGAATTAATTCTATACCATCTTTTATAATACTAAAATATTCTTTACATTCTTTTTCAGATAACTCGTGTACACCTTTACTAACAAAACCATAAAGTATTTTATTTTCAACAATTACTTCAGGCAAATATTCTTTTAGTAAATCTATTTTATCAACCATTCTAGCGTTTATAAAATCTTCTTCTTGAATATCGTTATTACTAAGTGCTTCATCTTTTGCTTGATATATAAATACTTCAAAAATTCTTCTTAAGTAAACAAATGAACCAATACCTGCTCCATGAGAATATAAACCTATTGCTTTTGTAAATTCTTGAAATTTATCTTTTCCTAATTCTTTTTCTAGAATTTTTTTATAAATTTTAACTTCTTCACTTAGCATATCTGCGATAGATGGAAATTGTCCTATTTTTTGAATAAATCTATTTAAAAAAGATTCTATGTTTGTGATTATGTGTACAGTAAAATTCTATTGTAAATGTTTTATTTAAAAAGGGATATGACTCATTATCACTATCAAAAATTTTATCATATACTTCTTCAGGTGTTATATTTTTTTGTTCACACCCCATAGTAAAACTTTCATAAATATGCGGCTTAGTATAACTTTCAATTTGTTCTTTTTTAATTTAATCAGTTCTAAATGTTGACTCTGTTTTACAATCAGTACAATATGTTCGTATTGCTCCATGAAAAAATTCTAAATCCAATATTTGTTTTGAAACATCAATATCATCTTCATCACCTAAGCTAAATTTTTCATATAAACCTTTGCTCAAAAAGAATTCTTCAGGTGATGGTAAAATTACTTCCTCTTTTGGCATAATAAAACCTTTTTTTTTATTATTGTATCAAAGTTAGACTAAAAATGAATAATTAACTCAACTTTCGCACATAAAACCCAACTCTTTTTGAGTGTAAGCACTTAATACAGCGATAATCTGTAGAAAGTTTTTATTATCCTTGACAACA
>JADGDR010000004.1 GCA_016744795.1 Sulfurospirillum sp. | reverse complement strand
TGTTGTGGTAACAAAATTATACCTAAATGTGCCTATTTATGGGCTTTAATACTTATATTAACTTCATGGATTTACTGGAATCTATGTGCGAAAGTTGAGGAAGTAAATTAATAGACGTTTACCTAAAATAGATTATTACTCTAATTTATGAACTTTTAAAAGCTTTAAAAACAAAATATAGTACCAAAATTTGCAACACAAAAAGTCCTACATGTAAATCGTAAACTTGTACCTTTTTGTCAATTACATCTAAGTACTCTAAGAGCTTATAAAAACCATAGGAGATGACCATGCCAAAGAGATAGCCTTTTTGTTTTGCTATGTCTGTAAAAGATAAAATAGCTGTTTTTTTAAGAGCAATAGTTTCCATGCGGACAAGGTAGTTACCAAACATAAAAGTAAGTTGATAACCAATATAGATACTAATTGCTATCATATACGAATAACCAAAAAACAAAAATGAGAAAACAAATAGCAGTACAACTGTTTCAACAAAAACTGTCACATAAAAAAAAGCTTTCAAATTCATCAAATAATCATAGCACTTGGCAATAAAAAGCATACCAAGCGCCAAAACAATACCCCCAAGAGAGTATATAGAGGGTTCAAGTGGGGTATACAAAACGAATATACTCCCAACACTAACTCCAAAAAATAAGGAGTTGAAAAACTTGTACCATATATAGTCTCTTAGGTGTAATTTCATTAGAAACTAGCCTTTACACCAAGGTAAAAACTTCTTCTTGCAGTAGCGTAACCATAAACAGTTTGGTACTCTTTATCTAGTATATTATTTACTTTAAAATATGTATTCCAAGTTTTATTTATTTTGTAATTTATATTTGCATTTGCAAGGAGATATCTACCTGTTTCATTTCCAAATTCTTCTCTTGAACCTACATATGTCCCATTTGCATTTAAAATTAATTTTTTTGTAGCAGAATAAGAAGCGTTTAGACCAACTTGATACCTTGGTCTTTTATCCAATCTTTTTCCATCAGCATCTTTAGCATCTACATACGTATAATTTCCACCTAATAGTAATTTATCAAAGAATAATTTTTGATATGAAATTTCTATTCCCTTAAACTTTGAAGTTCCTTTTTCATTTATATATTGTGCAGGTGCTGGCCATGATGCTCCATCTGTAATAATCATATTTTTGATTTTATTTTTAAATATATTAACATTTAAACCATAAAATTTTACACCAAGATTTATACTCTCACTCTTTTCAGGTTTTAAATCAAAATTTGGTTTTCCCCATTGATTTATCATATTAGTCATATTAGGTGCTAAATAACCATTCCCTATATTTGTATATATATTTAGATTATCATTTACAAAATATTTTACACCTAGTTTTCCAGTAAGCTTATTCTCATATGCGCTAAAAGTATCATAACGTAGAGCCTGAGAAAGTACCCATGAATTCACTCTATAAACATTGTTTAGAAAAATTGCTTTACTTGAATCATTTGCTTTTTTGTTTTCTCCACTTTGTACATACTCTATTTTTCTTTTTTCATAATTTACGCCAAATACTAATGTATTATCTTCACCATATTTCAAAGTATCTTTTATCTCAATTGCTGGTGATTTACCCTTTAAGTTCCACTCTTCACGATTACTATAACTTTGCGATAAAGTTGCTTCAATTTCATTACGTCGTGCAAAATACTTATAAGTTAGAAACGTTGATTTTTCTCTATAATTTATTTTTTCATCTTTATTTGGATCATTAACAAAATCATACTCCGCCATAGCATTTACATCTTGATGAGAAAATTCTATGCGATTATTAGCATTAATCCAATAACCTGCTTTAAAATTTATTGTAGTATTTCTATAACCATCATCTTCATACTTATCTAAATCGTCACCCTTAGGCAATACTACACTATATCCATTTTGTTCTACATGTAAAGCAGAAAGCATTAGATCAAATGAGCGAGTTTTATGAGATAAAGACGTTGTATAACTTCTATATCTATAACTACCAACTTCAATTCCAGCACTAGCATGAGTTCCTGGTTTTGCTTTTTTTGTAATTATATTTATAACACCACCAACCGCGTCAGCTCCCCAAACTCCACCCTGAGAACCTTTGATAACTTCTATTCGTTCTATATTTTGAGTAAGGATATTGCTTAAATTTGCTCCTGAAGAATTTGATGGATCATTTTGTTTTACACCATCAATTAAAACCAATGTATATTTATTACTTAGTCCTTGCATTATTATATTTGTAGTTTGTCCTAGTCCGCCATTGCTTGTAATACTTATGCCAGGAAGTGAATCAAGTGCTTGGCTGACAGTAGTCATTCCTTGAAGTTGCATCTCTTGCGAAGTTAAGATACTTACATTGTCAGTTACATTTGTTGCACTAACATAACTCTTTGAAGCAGAGTATACTTTTGATTTTTTGGCTTTAATTCTCTTTGTAATTACAGCAACATTTAACTCATCACTCGGGGGAGTTAGCTCTTCAGCTTCAGTATATTCAGTTTGCTCTTGCATATTTTGCTTTGTGTCACTATAACTTTTAGTCTCATTTGCTAAGGTTATAGTTGTACTTAAAGCAAGAATTGCAGCAAGTGAAAAATACTTCCCACGAAATCCTTTTAGGTTTTTCATTTAACATTCTCCTGTTTTGTTTGTTTTTTTAAAATGATTCTTATTTTACTAAAAAAATGCTATCAAACCTCTTATCTCACGTATCTTGAGTAACTTTGTTTTAAAACCAACTAACTCAAACCTCATCTTTGTAGAGTTTAAAAACGTGGAAGTTATGATTACTCCATCTTTTTTCAAAAGTCTTTTTAAGTGAGTAATAACTTCTTTACTTACCATAGTTGGATTTTTTTCTTCATGAAATGGATCTAAAAATATAACATCAAATTTACCTTCTAATTTTGTTAGTGTATATCTTACATCTCCTATTAAAAGATTTATATCATTTGAGCGTTTAGCTATACTCAAATCTTGATCAAGTGCTGTTACATGTAAAGAGTTCTCACACTGCAATTTTAAAGCTTCAAAGGAGTTTACACCAAAACCAAAACCAATATCTAAAAGTTTTACATCTTTACATGTAAGCCTCTTTTTTAAATCAGATTTTTCAATAAAAAGCTCTCTTGCTTGTTTTATTGCTCCGCTCTTTGGGTAGTAATAATCTTTATATTTATCACTCCAAAAGTTATTATCTACATTACTTTTTCCAAATCTGTACTGTAATGTATCTTTTATATACTCTCCAAACTCTGCTTTTGACATCTTCCATAAAGGTGCTACAAGATCTTTATTAGGGGTATCTGTTGCTATGCGTAAAATTGGAATATTTGTGGGAATTAACCTTAAAAGGTGAATCAATTCCTCAGCGTACTCATACTCATCATAAGTTTTAAATTGCCTGTTTTGATACTCTACATGTAAAGGTGTGTTTTTAATAACATGCAAATTGTGAATCTTAAAACCATCTACATGTAAAGAGACTAGTTTTTGAACTGTACGGCTCCAATCTTCTGTGCTTTCACCTTTAAAACCAATTATGATATGAGCAAAAACCTTAATACCATAGTGTTGTAATTTTTTTATGGCATCAATACTGCATTGACTATCATGTTGCCTGTTGATATTTATTAGCGTTGCATCATTTAGGCTTTGGATTCCCAAGTCTACATGTACATCTATTTGAGAGTTTAATTCTTGCAAGTACTCTAAGGTTTCTATGCTCAAACAATCAGGACGAGTTCCTATGCTAATAGCATCAAAATTATACAGTTTTAGTAGTTTTGAGTAAGTCTCTTTTTGTTTTTTAAGAGAGCTAAATGTTCCTGTGTAAGCTTGGATATAGAGCATGAATCTTTTTGCTTTGTATCTTCTTTTAGCAAAAGATATACCTACTTTTATCTGCTCTTCTACACTTTTGGCATCCATTGATTGAGCTGAACGTGCACCATGGCTTGGACAAAAGCTACATCCTCCATTGCCTTTTTCATCACGATTTGGACACCCCAAATCTAAATCAACAGTAATAGAATATAGAGCTTCGCCGTACTCTTTTATCATATAGCTATGATAAGAATAATAGAATGATTGAGCCATCTTATAAAATATTTTTAATAGTTTCTATCCTATTGTTTATCTGTTTTATTTTCATATTTGATTTTAGCAAAATAGTTCATTAAATACAAATGAGTGAATATAAGCATTCACTCATTTAATGTTTCTTTTTATTTCGTAAATCTTTGCTTAACCCTCATTACAATATAGAAAAACATTGGTATAAATAACACCCCTATTACTGTTGCACTAACCATGCCACCAACAACTGTTGTACCAATAATATGTCTACTACTAGATCCTGCTCCTGAACTAATAGCTAAGGGCAGAGTTCCAACAATAAAGGCTAGTGAAGTCATAATAATAGGTCTAAACCTCAATCTTGTTGCCTCCACGGTGGCTTCTAAAAGAGGCATACCAGAGCGTAATTTATCCATGGCAAACTCAATGATTAAAATAGCATTTTTTGCACTTAATCCTATAAGCGTAATCATACCAACTTGAAAATATATATCAACTTCCAAACCTCTTAAATAGACAGCTAAAATGGCTCCAAAAATAGCATAAGGAACAGTGATAATAACTGCAAATGGTATAGTCCAACTCTCATACAAAGCTGCTAGAATCAAAAATACAAATAAAGCAGCATAAATTGATGTGTAATTACCCTCTTTTTCTAACTTTTTTTCTTGATATGATGTTCCTGCCCAAGATACACTATAACCCTCAGGTAAAACTTTAGTAGCTATCTCTTCAATAGCATTCATAGCGTCACTTGAAGCAAAACCATAAGCTGGGTTTCCTGTGATTTGTGCTGCATTAAACATATTGAATCTTTGAATAATACTTGCATTTACTACTCTTTTTAACTTTATTAATTCACTTATCGGAATAAGATTTCCTGAATGAGATTTAACAAATATATCTTTATAGGCATTTTTTGTATCTCTAAATTTAGATGGAACTTGAACATTTACCTTAAATGTTCTACTATAAAGATTAAAATCATTGGCATACCCTTTCCCAAATGTAGTTTGAAGTACTGCAAAAATATCCCCAATATCTACATCCATTGACTTTACTTTTTCTCTATCTAAAGTTAAATGATATTGTGGCACATTTGTATTTAAACTTGTTCTTACACTCATAAGTCTTGGGTCTTGACTAGCTTTTTGAACTATAGTTTTAATATATTTATTAAGAGTATGAAGACTTCCCCCCGTTCTATCTTGAATCCACATTTCAAATCCACCAGTTGTACTCATTCCCATAATTGGTGGTGGGTTTACAGGGATAACAAAGGCATCTTTATCTTGCATAAAGTCTCCCATAAGCTGTCTTGCTAAAGATTGAGAAGTTTGTGAAGGTAATTTTCTTTCGTTCCAAGGTTTTAACATTGCAAACATAAGAGCAGCATCTGTTTTGAATGCAAAAGTTGCAATATCTAGTCCAGTAATTGCGCCTGTTGATTTAACATTTGGATTTGCTAAAATCTTTTTTTCTATCTCATCTACTATTTTCGATGATTCACCTAAAGAAGTTGAAGGCATAAGGTATGTAAGCACAATTAATGCCCCCTTATCTTCTGTTGGAACTAAACCTGTTGGTGTTTTTTCCATAATGTTATAAGTTATATACAAAAGCCCTGCAAATAGAATTAACGAAAAAAACCATAATTTAATAGTTTGTCTTGTAAAAATTATAAATATTTTAGTAGCCCAATCAAAAAATTGATTAAATTTCCTTATTGGCCAAATTGGTTCTTCTTCATGCTCTTTTAAAAATATTGCACATAAGGCAGGTGTTAAAGTAAGGGCTACAATACCTGAGATAATAACTGCAATTACAATTGTCATAGCAAACTGCTTATACATTACTCCTGAGAATCCCCCTGTTAAAGCCGCAGGTATAAACACCGCTGAAAGTACAAGGACAATAGCAACAAGTGGAGTAGTTAGCTCCCTCATGGCTTCAATTGTTGCATCTTTTACACTTATGCTTTTGGTCCTTAAAATCCTCTCTACATTTTCAATAACAATAATGGCATCATCAACAACTAAACCAATAGCCAAAATAAGTCCAAACAGAGTTAAAAGATTAATTGAAAAACCTGCAACATATAATCCTGCAAATGTTCCAATAATAGATACAGGAATTGCAAGTATAGGAATAATGGTAGCTCTTAAGTTACCTAAAAATAGATAAATTAAAATAATTACAAATACAATAGCTTCAAAAAGTGTTTTAATTACTTCATTTATTGACTCATGTACAAAAATTGTTGCATCATAAGGAGCATAATACTCCAAGTCTTCAGGAAATTTTTCTGCCAATTTTTCCAAAGTTGCATCTACTTTTGCAGAAACATCCAAAGCATTTGCACCTGAAGACAAAAATATACCAATTGGAATCATTGGTTGTTTACTATATTTTGCAATAGTAGAAAAACTATTTGAATCTAATTTTATTTTTGCTATATCTTTTAATCTTAAAGAACTACCATCTTCGTTTGAGCGAACTATAATATTTTCAAACTCTTTAACCGTTTTAAATCTTCCACTTGTAGTTACATTGTAAGTAAAAGGCTGTATATTTTTTGTTGGCTCTGCTCCTATTGAACCTGCTGCATATTGATTATTTTGATTTCTTATTATTTTTAATATATCTGTAGCTACTAAATGATAGAAAGATAATTTTTGTGGGTCAATTGACACCCTTATAGAATAATCCCTTTCACCAAAAATTGTAGCTTCACCAAGACCTTTAATTCTTTTTAAATCATCTATAACATTTACTTTTAGATAATTAGATATAAAAAGTCTATCATGTTTTTGATTTTTTGAAACAAAAGCAAGAACTTTTAACATATCTGGTGATTTTTCTTTAACACTTATTCCTTGTCTTTGCACCTCTTGTGGCAATTTACTCATAACAAGTTGAACTCTATTGTTTACGTCAACTTGTGCCTGATTAATATCTGTTCCAATATCAAAAACAACACTAAGCGATAAGACTCCACTAGGAGATGCTGTTGATGTCATATATGTCATATTTTTAACACCATTAATAGACTCTTCGAGTGTGGTAGAAACTGTTTTAGACAAAGTTTGTGCATCAGCTCCAGGATAAACAGCTTGGATATTTATTTGAGGAGGAACAACGGCGGGATACTCTTTGATTGGTAATAACTTTATAGAAACCATTCCTGCTATGATAATTAGCAATGATACAACAGTAGCAAAAATGGGTCTATTTATAAAAAACTTAGAAAACATCTATTTTCTCTCTTTATTAATAATCTTATCAACAATAACTTTTTTTCCAGGTTTTACTCTAAAAAAGTTATTAACTATAACTCTATCTCCACTTTTTAACGCTCCACCTTTAACAATAAATTTATCTCCACTAACATTGCCAATAACAACTGGTCTAACCCCTACAATCCCTTTTTCTTCTATGAAAACTATTGTTCCTAAAGGATTTTGCAATACAGCTTTTTGAGGTATTGTAATAACGTTTTTTTGAACTATATTGTTTAATACAACTCTTAAAAAACTTCCTGCCATTAAATAGCCATCACTATTTTCAAAAATTGCTCTTATTTTTACTGTTGATGTTTTTTTGTTTACATTTACATCCATAAAATCAATAACACCAACTTCTTTTCTTAAAACTCCATCAACTTCTAAAGATACTTCTGATTTACTATCTTTTTCAATAATCCATAAATGATTTTTTATATTAATATAATCACTAAAAGGCATAGAAAACTCTACAAATACTCTATTGTTTTGTGTAATTTGAACAAGACTTGTTGGAGGATTTGACAAAACAAAATCTCCAACATCTACTTTTTTTAATCCAATAACACCATCAATTGGAGCTTTTACTTTTGTATAGTCTAAATCTATTTGTGCTTGTTTTAACTGTGCTTGTGACAAGGCTAAAGAAGCTAATGCTTTATTATAAGAAGCAAATGAAACATCTCTTTTTTCTTGACTAACAACTTTATTTGCATACAATTTTTTAACTCTTTTCCAATTTCTTGAAGCATTATCTAGAGTTGCTTCACTCATCTTTAAAGAAGCCTCAGCTGCAGCTACTTTTGCAAGATATATTGTATCTTCAATTCTATATAGTAACTGACCTTTTTTTACTTCCTCTCCCTCTTTAAAGTACTTTTGTTTTAAAACACCTAAAACACGAGACACTACTTTTACATTTTTATACGGCTTTACTTGTGCTGGATATTTTAGAACTATTGGCAAATCTTTTGGAACTGGGACTATAAAAATATCTGCTTTTGGTGCTGGCATTTTTCTCATTTTTTTACTTGAACTCTCTTTTGCTTGTAAAAAAGAAAGACTCAATAGTAGGGCTAGTAAAATCGTTACTAGCTGTTTAAAATTTCTCATTTTATAAATTCCTTAATATTTTTATTTATATAGTAATAATATCTTACATAAGATATTTGAAGATTGTTTAGTGCTTCTTCATACTGAGATTGAGCATCTGTTTTAACACTTAATGCATCTAAATACGCAATATTATCAACACTGCCTGCTTGATATTTTTGAGTTATCATTTTGTATGCACTAATTGCAGATTTTAATGAAATTTTAGAACTATTTATCTGTGCTTTTATTGTCTGTATTTTTCTAAGTGCTAACTCTATATTTATGGCTTGTGTATCAATGACTTCTTGAATTTGAGCATCAAGTGCTTTTTTCTGAATCAATATTGACTCTTTTTGCTTTTTTACATTGCCATTGTCAAATAGTCTTATATTAAAAGTTAACATAAATTTATTTTGATTATCTAAACCTTTAGGATGAGAAGTATCACTTCTATCATAATCATAAAATGTATATGTATCTTCTAATCTAATTTGAGGTAAATATGAAGCATTTATTTTTTTTGCTACATATGTAAGTGATGAAGATTTCTCTTTTAAACTTTTAATCTTGTCACTTAACTCTTTACTCGTATTTGCTGGAGCCACAATAGTAGAGTTATCAAGAGTTGTAATTTTTTTGCCAATTTTTATACTAAGCAATTTTTTTAAAGATAAAATTTCAAACCTAATTGATTCTATTGTGTATACATTATTACTAAAAGCTGCTTGAAGTTTATCTATCTCGTCTTTAGTTGCACTTCCAACTTCATAAAACTTTTTTATTCTTTGCAGTTCTGCTTTTAATTGTTTGCTCTTTTCTTGCGAAGCTCTTAGACTTGACTCTACGCTCTTTATGTTATAAAAATCTTCACTTATTGAAAGTGCTAAACTTTTTTTGTATGCTAAAGTATCAAATCCTGATGAATTCAAAAGTGCTTTATTCTGTTTTACAGTATTTGATTTTCTACCACCATCATACAAATCAATACCTATTTTTGCATATCCACTATAAATATCTCCTGGAATATTTCCTGATTTTGAATTAAGACTTTGATAAGCTCCTCCTAGATCAACTGTAGGATAATATGCACTTTGTGAAGATTCTAAATCTTTAATTTTTGATTGTTGTGTTAATGTTTTTGAAGCTATCATACTATTATTGGATGTAGCAAAATTTATTAATTCCTTTAAACCTTCTGCATACATAAATGCAGGAGCGACTAAACATAGTAATGCTAAACGTTTCATTTATTTAATCCTATATAATATTCTTTTATTTGATTTAAAACTTTTAATGTAATTTCATAATCTTTTTCATCTATAATTTTTTTTAATTCTTCATGATCTTTCTCAAAAAGAGGTGCAAGTTCTTCCATTGCTTCTAAAGTTTCAGATGTAATATATATATGAAAAGCTCTTCTATCTGTATCCAAACATCTTCTCTCAAGTATTCCTTTTTTAACTAAGGTATTTATCATTCTTGTAATTGTGGTTTTATCTTTATTTAAACATTCTGCTATTTGCGTTTGCGTAATGCCTGGACTTTCGTATACACATTTTATAAGAAAACCTTGTTCATTACTTATGCCATATGGTTTTAAGTATTTATTATGCTCTATTTCCATAATATTTTTTGTAAGCTTTAATTGCAAACCTATACATTTATCAAAATCTTCGTTCATTTTTATTCCTTATAGTTGTATATACAACTTTTGCATATGCAACTATATATGAATGAAACTTAAATGTCAAGAAAATAGTAAATTAATTTTAGTTTCTCAATCTTATTGTATTATATGTAAAAGTCGTACATAACTCACATATACGGCGTATAGGGCTTTTGTGTTGTTCATATATGCATTATAAGTTTTTTGTATCTCTTGAATCGTTTTTAGATTTTTTAAATCATTTTTATTTAAATTTGATTTTGATAGTTTATATTTTTTTAAAGCTTTCACATACTTTTGTTTATAACTTTTGACATCACTATCTAATTTTAATTTAGCTTTTTCTAAATCATATCTTTTTTTAGCAATATCAATTGTACTATCATTCTCATAATTTCTATTTTTACTTAAAACGATACTAACACCTACATCAACATCATTATCCTTATATTTTCTTCCTCTATTTTTTTTAGCTATTTCGTATCTATATCTAATATCTCCACTAACATCTACATTCCAATCTATGTTAGATTTTTTTTTATCATACTCATTTAACTCTTTTTCCAAAGAACTAATTTCATTAGAACTCTTTAAATTGTGATTTTGAAGAAGAGAAAAATCTATTTTTTTAATACTATTGTTATCTTTTATATTTTTTCCTATAATGGACTCTAAAATATATTTAACATCTAAAAAGTCTAACTCCATTTTTTTTCTTTCTTCTTTTAGATGAAGACCTTTTCTTATAGCTGCAACAGTTATGTATAATTTTTCTCTATTTTCTAAAAACTTTATGTAAATTAATCTGATATCTAACTTATAATTGGCTAATTCTGTACCCTTTAGTATCTGATCTGTATTCACGTACCGATTTTCATTTTCTAAACCAAGTTTTACTGCTGTAATTATATCTAGACTAAACAAACTAGTTACAAAAAACAGTATAAGCCATACTTTTTTCATAATATTCCTTTAAATCATCTAATTTACCATTATATATTAAATCTATTTATAGTAGACTTTCTTTAAACTTGCTATAATAGTTACACTTTTATTTTGGAGTAACAATAAATGAGAGAGTTAAAAGAATTTTTACAAATAGTACAAAACAATGACTTTGTAGAAGGACATGAAGTGCTGGAAAATAAATGGAAAGAGTGGAAAAAAAAACCAGCACAAAGAGATGAAAGTTTTATTCTAAAAGGTCTTATAAATGGCTCTACTGCTTTGGCCTTAAAAGTTAGAAAAAAAGATCTCCCTGCTATTAAAGTTTGGAATACACTTTTAAAATACTCACCTCTCATAGACAAAATAGATTCTCAATACACTCCACTTTACAAAGAGGCAAGAAAACTTTTACATGTAAAGTATAAAGAACTTTTTATCTAATTTTGCAAGTTCATTTATCTTTTTCTATATATTTTAGTTTTTTTCTCTTTCAATTAGAATTCCACTAGATATGATAGCTACGATTCCTATTCCTAGCGAATAGACCCATTGAATATAACCTTTTGGCATAATAAATTTACTTATCATACTGATGATTTTATTAAAGCCAATTACAACTGTAGAAATAAATATAAATTTAACACCTTGATTTATGTTTGAAGATAATTATAAACAAAATTATTTTAAAAATATAAATTCTTGAACAGCCTGCATAATCAATATAAGTGACATAAGTATAAGTATAATTTTAAGTATCTTTTTATACAACTTAGCATCAATTAAATTATGAATACGTTTTCCAATCATCAATGCAATAAGTGCAATAAAAACAGATACACTAGCAAATAACCAGACTTTTTCTCCTAATAAACCAAAATAAGAAAATGTAGTAATTTGTGTAATTTTATTTGCTAAAAAAGAAAAATTCATTAATGCTATTCCCTCTGCTTTTTCCAATCTTTTTTCTAATACGTACATAACCATAAAAGGAGTCATTACATTAACCAAACCACCTACTAATCCTGCAATAAGTCCAAATAGAATTTTTACTATTATGTTCTCATTTAAAATAAACTTGAAACTAATTCTAAAATATTTTTGTCCTAAATAAAAAAGAATTGTAATTGCCAAAATTATTTTATACGCTGGAGAAGAATATAAAGATAGAATCTGAGTTCCAAACCAACTACCTATTACGATACTTAAGCCAAGAATCCAAAAACGGCTAATAAAATGCCAGCCTTTTCTTACCGTACTGATACTCATTACATTTACTGCTAGAGTAGGAAAAAGTGTTGTAATTACAGCTGTTTGAACACTACTGAAAATAGATATTAAGGGTGTGGCAATGAGAGGAAATCCAAAACCTAAAACTCCATGAAACAGAGCAGCTGTAAAAGAAACAACTAAATTATAAATAAAAAATTCATCCACTCTTAACATACCATGTATAGGTATCTTCATCTATTGTAGAACTAAAGCACTCTTTTAAATCTATCTCAAATTCTACAGGAATACCAATTTTGTTATAAGGAGACTTATAAATCAAATAGTGCTGAATAAAGTCTTTGCATGCTTTTAACATACCTTTTCCACCTTCAACCATCACAAATTTATAATCTTCTATTTTTTCAAAATTAGCTTCAATAAAAACTTTTCTATTTGGTACATTAAAAAGAGGAATATTTCTATCAAAATCTTTTGATTTTGAATAAATTAAAATATCAGGTGCTTTTCCATCAACCTTACGCGCATCCAATGTAGGTCTATCAATGCGTACAGTGTTTCCACCAATTACTAGTAAATCAGTTTTATCTCTTAGTGCATGAACATGTTTTCTAGACTCATTACATGTAATAGTCCCTCCACTAATAACACCATTACTACTTTGTGCAAGTTTAAAAAATACAAATGGCTTTTTTTGCCAAATTCTAAAAGCTTCTAGGAGTTCTTTACACTCATATTCTAAGATTCCTACTTCTACATGTAAGCCATGTTTTTGTAAATTCTCAAATCCCCCACTTGCCTTTTTATTTGGGTCAAGAGTGCCTATAAAAACTTTTTTAAAACCAAGTTCTTTTATAAGTTCACTACAAGGTGGTGTTTTTCCAAAATGATTGCATGGCTCTAAGGTTACATAAATATACTTATCTTTAAAAAGCCCATTGTGCTTAGCTTGAATATAACTATGTATTTTGTTAGCATCTGTTATATTTAAAATTTTATCATCATTTGTTAATTCATAATATGCTTGTTTTATAGCATTCACTTCTGCATGAGCAAATCCTGCTTGTTTATGTACACCATAAGCTATTAAATTGTTTTGATTGTTAGTTATAACCGCTCCAACAGGAGGGTTTGGATAGGTTAGCCCTTGATAAGCCCAAGCTTTTTCAAGTGCTAATTTCATGATAAACTCTTCCGAGTTTACCATTTATAATAGGTTCTAGCTTTTTCTATATCATCCATTGATACAATAGTCACTTCACCATCATATTCCGTAATAGTTAATTTTCCATCATTAATAGAATCTAGTTTACCTATAATTTTATCTGTATTTATTAATTTTACTTTTATATCTTCACCAATTGAACCGATATAGTGTTCCATCTTTTTAAGTGGCCTTTCAATTCCTGGAGAACTTATTTCTAAAGTATAAACTCCATTTACTGGTGGTTCTAAATCCAAAATAGGAGATAAAATTCTGGTTACTTCTGCACACTTATCAAGATTTACTTTCTCATCTGCACTAGTTATAAATATTCTAAAAATTTTCTGCTCAAACTCACTTACAGTTTCTATATCATAAAGTTCAACTCCACAATCGTGCAATATATTTACAATAGTTTCTCTAGTTGTCATCTTTTTTACCTTTTTCTAACTCACGAGCTACTTGAGCAAATAAGTCATCCATTTGATTCTGTTTTTCTAATTTATCATCAAATTTAAATCTAAAATCAGGACATCTAAACCAGCCCTCACTTTGCATACAATGAGTTTTTATATGTGAATTAACTTTTTTAAGATGTTTTATAATATATTTTTGTTCATCTGCATCAAACATCATCTTATCAAGATAAACTGTTGCATCATATTTTCCACGTGTACAATCTACATCTATTACACAAAGTCCATTTAGCATATCATCATTTAAAGTAGAAAGTGCCTCAGGGATTAATTCCCTAAGTACACTTTGAGTACGTTGCAGTTTTATTGATTTCTCATCACTCATTATAATGTCGCTTGCTCTTCTACTTCTTTAAAGCTTTCAATGAAATCGCCTTCTTTGATATCGTTATATCCTTCGATACCGATACCACATTCATAACCTTTTTTAACTTCATTTGCATCATCTTTAAAACGCTTAAGTGAAGAAACACTTCCTTCATAAACGATAACACCTTCACGGATAAGACGAACTTTAACACCACGCTTTATAGAACCGTCAGTCACGATACATCCGGCAATTGCTCCAATCTTTGGAACAACAAATACTTCACGAACTTGAGCTTGACCAATATTTTCTTCTCTTATAACAGGTGAAAGAAGTCCAGAAACAAGTCCTGTAACATCATCAATCAAATCATAAATGATATTATATGTTTTTATCTCAACACCATTTGATTTTGCTTTCTCTTTAACAGCTCCTGTAGGTCTAACATGGAAACCAAGGATTACACAATTTTCACTAGCTTCTGCAAGGCCAACATCACTCTCTGTGATACCACCAATTCCTGAACTTATTATATTTATCTTAACTTCATCATTTTTAATTTTAGCTAATGAGCCTTTAATTGCTTCAAGAGAACCTTGAACATCCGCTTTTAAAATAACAGGTAGAGTCTTTATAGCACCCTCTGCAATCTTACTACTTAACTCATCTAAAGTAACTTTAGTTGATTTTGAAAGCTCTTTTTGTCTTAAATAATCTGCTCTTTTTTGTGCATATTCACGAGCTATCTTATCAGTTTTTACACTTACTAAATGCTCACCAGATCCTGGAACTTCGCTAAGACCTAAAACGACCACAGGCTCGCCTGGTAATGCTTCTTTAACTGGCTTGCCAGTATCATCAAGAAGTGCTCTTACTTTTCCGTGTCCAACGCCCGCAACAATAACATCTCCAACTCTTAGAGTTCCTTCATTAATAACAACAGTTGCAACAGGACCTCTTCCTTTTTCAACTGAACTCTCAATAACAGTTGCTTTTGCTTCTCTATCAGGATTTGCTTTAAGCTCTAACATATCAGCTTGAAGAAGTACAACTTCTAGTAAATCTTCAACACCTTTACCTGTTTTTGCAGATACTTCAACAAACTCATAATCACCACCCCATGCAACTGGAGTAACTTCAAGTTCAGCAAGTCCAGCTTTTGCTAAATCTGGGTTTGCAGCTTCTAAGTCCATTTTGTTCATAGCAATTATAAAAGGAACACCAGCAGCTTTTGCATGCTCTACCGCTTCTTTTGTTTGAGGCATAACCCCATCATCAGCAGCCACAACAATTATAACAATATCTGTCACTTGAGCACCACGACTTCTCATTTGTGTAAACGCCGCGTGACCTGGAGTATCTATAAATGTTATATTTCTCCCATCTTTTTGTACCATATAAGCACCAACATGCTGTGTGATTCCGCCAGCTTCAGCGCTTGCCACTTTTGAATGTCTAATATAATCTAAAAGTGAAGTTTTACCATGATCAACATGTCCCATAATAGTAATTATTGGTGCACGTTCTATCATTAACTCTTCACTAGACTCTTCATAAGCTCCAACATAATCAAACTCTTCTTGAGCATCAATTGTTGTTACTTCTACTTCAAAAGTTTCTGCTAGTATATCAATAGAATCTTTATCCAAAAAGTCATTTTTTGTAACCATCATTCCTAGTAAAAATAGCTCTTTTATAATATCACTTGGTTGTTTATTTATTTTTTCAGCAAATTCATATACTCTAATATCTTCTGCAATTTCTACTGAAGACACTACTGCACTATCTAAATCAACTACCTTTTTTACTCTTCTTTTTCTTCCACGTCTTTTAATACCGTGCGGTTGAATAAAACTTGGTCTTTTAGTTGTTCTGATTTGTGAAGGATCACTATTTTTCTTTGTTCTTACTTCAACTTTTGGCTCAGCTTTAATAGTTAAATCTGGTAAAACCACCATATTGTCTTCTAAATCAAGCTTTATATCGGCCATATCACTAAATGCTATATCCATTTTTTCTGTAGAAGTTTGTCTGCCAGCTGAAATTCTTTTAGCTTTTTTCTTCTTTTTTGAACTTTCACTTGCTGCACCAAAAACAGATTCTAATGGTTGTGAGTTTTTCTTTTTTGCATACGGAGAAGGGAAATTTTTAGGATCAGCTTCAACTTTGACAGGACGCTTTTTCTTAACTATTACCAAACCTCTGCGCTTACGCACACTTGCAGATGCTAAACTCTCTTTTTTAGGCTGAGGTTTATCTTCTGTTTTTGCTTCAACTTTAGGCTCTTCTACCTTAGGCTCTTCACTTTTTACTGTTACAGCCTCAACTTTAAGTTCTTTAGTTTGAACCTTAGGTTCTTCTGTTTTTATCTCTTTTTTAGATTCAACTTTTGGTTTCTCAGTTTCTTCTTTTTTAATAGTTTCTTCTTTTTTAATAATTTCTTCTTTTTTAATAGTTTTTTCTTTTACTATCTCTTTTTTAGGAATAGCTTTTTCTTGTGGCTCTTCTATTTTAGGTTCAGCTTTAACTTTTTCAACTACAGGCTTCGGTGTAACTGATTTTGTTTCCTCTTTTACGCCTGTTAAAACATAATTCATTAACTTTTCAGCATCTTCTTGAGTAACAACACTATTAGCTGCTTTTACTTCTAGTCCTATCTGCGTTGCTTTTTCGACAACTTCTTTACTCTTTATACCAAGCTCTTCTGCAATCTCTTTTATTCTCACCTTGTCCATTCGATCAAGTCTCCTTAATTGGAAAAATATTTCCAAATTCATCTATTTTTTTATATTTTAACTTAAATTTACTATTTAGCATCTTCACTAATTTTTTATCATCAAGCGAAATACAACCCGAACAGATATAACTACTACGTCCTACTTTTGTAAACTCTACTAGTTTTCCATTATATAACTGAAAGCGGATTAGTGTGTTTTGTTTATATCTTCCTCTACAGATGATACACATTCGGATAGGCTTTTTCATATTCGCGTGATATTATACCAAAATTAAACTGTTTTACAACTTTGACTTATTTCAAAGCCACAATTATCAAAATCAAACACTTCTATCCTAAAATTAGGAAACGATTTTTTTAGTCTATCTTTCAACTTTTTTGCATCTTTTTCATAAGCCAAAGAGAAAAAAGATGAGCCACTACCAGAAAGAGTACTCATTAAAGCTCCATTTTCAAGGGACATTTTTCTAACACCAAAAAGCTCTTTCATCTTTTTCATTCTTCTATTTTCATGTAGCTTATCTCTACTTGCATATTTAAGTATTTCCCAATCTTCATTAAAAAAAGCTGCACTCATAAGTCCTACACGAGAACTGTTAAATGTTACGTCTGACATATAATATGATTTTGGTAATTGTGTTCTTGAATGAGCTGTACTCATAGAACGATCTGGAATAACTATAACTGCTTTAAGTGACTTTGGTAACTCTTTTTTTAATGTTTTAACTAAATTATCTACCACTATTGAAGTTGTAAATCCACCATAAACAGCAGGAGCAATGTTATCTGGATGGTTCTCATATACCAGAGCACGATTGAGTATCTTCTCTTTTGATATTTTAACATTTGCCATATAATATGCACTAGCAATTGCACCAACAATAACAGCTGAACTACTACCAAGTCCTCTTGAAAAGGGAATATTGTTTTCAAATTCGAATCTAAAATTATTTTTTTCTTCAGATAATTCTTGATAAACTTCTCTAAATATAGAAACGAAAATATTGTTGACTTTTAATCTTGATTTATCTGAACCCTCACCTTTTATAGATATACTTTGACACGTATATGGTTTTATATTTACATAATTATATAGAGCAATAGCAAGTCCCAAACTATCAAAACCTGGTCCTAAATTTGCACTGGTTGCAGGAATCCTTATCCGCATCAACTTCCTTTTATACTGCTGGTAAGATATATAATGGTTCTACATCTTTAGTAAATTTTTCTAATTCTATTGTTTTTGGAAGCATAAACTCACAAATAGGCTCATCTTCAAAAAACTCGGTCATTATTTTATCATATTTTTTTACAAAATACATCTTTCTCATTGCTTTTATGGGATTTGCTCCATTAAAATTGAATCCATCACTTGCATACAATTCTAATCCTTTAGTGATAGCCAAAGTTCTTAAAAAAATATATGTAATTTTAATAGCCATAAAACTTCCAGGGCCTTTTGCAAAAAAAACTCTTTTACATGTAGAGCCTTTGAGAATCTCTTTAAAAATCATAGGCAAAGCTTCACTAGTATGCTCTTTAGTTATATACTCTTTGATTAATTGATTGTTTTTATATATGCCTACTTGAAGTGGTGAACTCAAAGATATAACTACAATATCTACTATCTGTTTTATGCGAACACCTCAATAAATTCTAACTCTTCAATCATAGCAAAATCTCTTACTTCATAGTTTTTTGGATCTTTTAATATCTCTTTTGTTAGTAAATGATTTAAATTGTGACTTCCTGCGAATGATTCATAATCAGCCAAAACCGGAGCACCCAAAAGTGCCAAATCTCCAATAGCATCTAAAATCTTGTGTTTTACAAACTCATCCTTAAATCTTAATCCTCCTGGATTTAATATCTTTTTATCATCAAGAACTATTGCATTATCAAGTGATCCTCCAAGTGCAAGACCACGGCTTTGAAGATATTGTACATCTTTCAAAAATCCAAATGTTCTTGCTTTGGAAATCTCTTCTATATAAGCTTTTTTACTAAAAATAAACTGATAATTTTGTTTTCCTATAACAGGATGAGGAAAATCTATCTCAAAATTATAAGATGGTTTTTTTGTTGGTTTTACTCTAGCAAATTTTTTGCCATCAGTAACTTCAACTTCCCGCTTTATGATTAGTACACTTTTATTTTCATCTAATTCTCTTCTTTGTGCTTCATCAAGCATCATACAAAAACTAGTCCCACTACCATCCATAACAGGAACTTCTGCACCATTTAAAATTATAAGTATATTATCTATTCCATATGAATATACTGCAGAGAGTAGGTGTTCTATAGTCGAAATGTAATTTTGCCCATCGCCTATAACAGTTGCATTGTTAGTATTGACAACATTCCCAGGAGATGCTTTAACACTCATTCCAACATCAGATCTATAAAAAACTATGCCATTATTTGCTTCTAGTGGTTCTAGTATTATCTCTATAGGTTCACCCTTATGCAGACCTATACCAACACTTTCCACTCTATTGGCAACTGTAGTTTGTTTCAAATCAAACTTCCTTTATCTCTACTTTTGAACTATTTATTGTTATTTTTTGTAAAATATCACTTTTTAGTAGTTCTCTATCTATAATTTCCCCATTAAAAATCAAATTACCTCGGGAACTAAGTCCATTAAGTACTATATACTCCCCATCACACTGAACCAATCCATCTATTATGCCATATATCGAGACACTTTGCGTACAAAATAATTTTGCACCGCTATTAATACGTCCAAAAACCACTACTGGTAACTCTTCATTTATCTCTTCGCCAGAGCGAATTGGTCTATCATAAATTTTTATCTTATCTTTTGAAACTGGTTCTTCTAAAGCTTCTTTTCTTTGTACATTTTCTTTTGGCTCTTGAATTACTATATCTTTTTTGACACTTGAAAGTCTAAGTTTACATGTAGATATATTTTTATAACATAGACCTTCATTATCAAGTATTTTTTCTAAACTTTCATCAACTTCACCCTCGATAAGCAAAAAGAATTCCATTAATAGTATTTTATTCTTTCTAAAATATTCTAAAAAGCTCTCTTTATCATCAACTGTTATATGAAAAACACGTAGATTTTTTTGTTTTACTATCATCTATCTATAATCTTCTTTGCTGAACTTATAATATCAAAAATATTGTCTTTCATCCAATTTTTATCCATCCACTCTTCTGGACGAACTTCTACTCCTTGAACTAACATACCAAAATGAAGATGATCTCCAAGAGCAAGCCCAGTCATACCAGTTTTAGATATAATATCTCCACGTTTAACGTGTTCTCCTTCATCAACTAAGAAGCTAGAGTTGTGTCCATATAGAGAATAAACACCCATTCCATGAGAAATTATAATGTTTTTTCCATATATGCCATTATATTTTGCAAACACTACAATCCCTGCATTCGAGGACATAACATCTGCTTCGGCTGTACTTGCAAGATCTAAACCTAAATGATACGATTCACTCACTAAATTACCACCATAGCTAAAATATCTATGGTCACCAAAACTAGCTACTGCTGCAGCATTTTTAAGCGGATAAAATGGTTTCATAAAAAAAGAGCTGACCATCTTTGTTGGAATTTTTGAAGTAATTTTGCTTATTTTATCTTCATTATTTCCTCTTAATATTTCATTAACATATTTAAATCTTTCAATTCTATCCATACTTACTGAACTTGGGTTCTCTTCTTCTGCTAAATCACTTATCTTTCCATCTAGAAATTTATCGTTTAAATTTAACCTTGATACTCTATATTTTTTACCTTTTAGATAAAATCTAACTCTACTTTTAGCTATATTTCCAGCTTTGTCACGTGCTATTATGGTAGCTTTAAAACTTTTTTCATGACTCGGCCAAGCAAGTAACGACACAAAATAATTATCTTTATAAAAAGGTGTTGGATAGAATATTTTACCAAAATTTGTTTGTATATAAAGCTCTTTCAAATTATCGTCTTTTGCTTTGAATACTACCGTAGCAACTCCACCTCTAATAATTTTGTATGAGTTATTTATTACAAAAAGTTCTGGTCTTTTTGTATCAACATGAATTATTGATTTTTTTATAGCTTGATTTCCAGATAAAAAATTCCATTTACTTGCATCTACTGCTTCTATAGTTAATTCAAAAAGTTTTTTATTGCTTATAAAACCTGTTCTTGGAAACTTAATATTCAAAACATATTCATCTTTCGATATTTCAAAAAGCTTTTTTGCTAAAACTATGGAATTCTTTCCATCATTTAAAGTTGCACGTACAAATTTTACACCACTTTCATCACTAATCTTCACTGATATAGGTTTTTTTAAATTCCAATTTATCTTATCAGCCAACTCTATAGTAGGTGCTTTTCTCTCAAATATCTTTGAATTATACAAATATGCCAATGATGCTGTTATTAAAATCAAAACAATTAAAACTACTATTCCTGATGAACTCTTTTTACGTCTCATATTACCTCTTCAATAAATCTAATATTTCTTTACATGTAACTCTTGGATTACTACTGTTTACATTAAAACCAGAGGCACCTTTGTGCCCTCCTCCGCCATAAAGTCCAGAGATTTCAGATACATCTCTTTTCCCATCACTTCTAAGTGAAACTTTACAATGCCCATCAAGCTCTAGTATCATTAAAGCCACTTTAACATTTACAATATCACGAAGCATGCTTATGATATTTTTAGTGTCACTTTGCTTTGCTCCTGTTGATTCCATAGCAGAGCGATCAAAAACTATAGATGCTATGGTCGCATTTTCATATAACTTAAAGTTACTAAGCATATATGCTATCAATCTTGTTTTTGCTAAAGATTGCCTACTTTTTACCTCATCGGCTATGTTTTTAGGATCTGCTCCGCATCTTATAAGTGCTGCAACACAATCAAATGTATTCGCATCAATATTTCCATATCTAAAAAAACCAGTATCATCGGCTATTGAAGTATACAAAGCCGTTGCAGTTTTTTTAGATATATTAATTTCATTAGCTTTTAAAAGCTTGTACAGAACAATACCAGCACTCGAAGCCTTTTTTAAAACCACATTTATATCACCAAAATTAGTATTACTTTTATGATGGTCAATATTGACTATCTCAAAATCACCTTTTTCTACTCTTAATCTATCAAAACTAGCACTATCACAACAAACTAGCAAATCAAAAAATTTAGGAAGTTTACCTTGAATCTTTGAATAACCATCTAAAAAACTAAACTCTCTTGGTAACTCATCTTTCGTAGCATTAAAAAGTGCAACTTTTTTTCCAAGTTCTTTTAAAACATTGTACAATGCTAAAGTAGTCCCTATCGTATCTCCGTCAGGATGGATATGAGAGACTATAACAGTATATCTTGCATTTGTAATTTTATCCCAAGCTTCTTTGTACATGCAGTCCCATTTTTTAAGTATCTATTATATTTAATATTAGCTAAATCTAACGTTATTTTATACTCTTAAGTTAAATGAATAGATAATAGACAAGATTATTATTGTATACTACATTTATGATAATAAACTTTTTAAAATCACGTATTGCTTTGCTTTACCTTATTTCCATTGCTATGATGTTCTCTTTTTCTTCTTGGATGTCTCTTCTAAATAACTTTGCTATTGAACTCGCTTCTTTTAATGGTGCTCAAATTGGTATTTTGCAAAGTATAAGAGAGATTCCTGGGTTTTTAGCATTTGGTGTTATCTTTGTTCTTATGTTAGTTTCTCAACAAAGACTGGTTTATATATCTATGATTCTTTTAGGAATTGGTGTAGCTATAACAGGATTTTTTCCTAATGTACTTGGACTTTATATCACAACTATTATTATGTCAATTGGCTTTCACTATCTTGAAACTCTTAATCAATCTTTATCTCTACAATGGTTAGATAAAACAAAAGCACCAATCATATTAGGAAAAATTACAGCAATAAAATCATTTACAAGCTTAATTGTCTTTGTGCTTATATATTTTATGATGAAATTTTACTCTATTGAATATAAATATATCTACCTCTTTTTTGGAGGAGTTACTTTTGTTATTGGAATTTTAGCTTGGATTTTGTTTGATCACTTTAAAGATGATGTAATTCAAGAAAAAAAGTTACAATTAAAAAAAGAGTATTGGCTATTTTATCTGCTAACTTTTTTTGCAGGGGCTAGAAGACAAATATTTATGGTCTTTGCTACTTTTATGTTAGTAGAAAAATTTAATGTAGATGTACAAAATATGGTTTCACTTCTTTTTATAAATTCTGTTCTTAATATCTACTTTGCACCATTTATTGGTAGATTTATAGCCAAAATGGGAGAAAGAATAACACTTAGAATTGAGTATTTAGGTCTTATATTTATATTCGTATCTTATGCTTTTGTAGAAAATTTATATTTTGCTTATGCTCTTTATATAGCCGACCATCTACTATTTTCTATGGCAATTGCCCTTAAAACATACTTCCAAAAAATAGCAGATCCAAAAGATTTTGCAAATGCTAGTGCTGTTAGTTTTACTATAAATCATATTGCCGCTGTCTTCTTACCTGCTCTTCTTGGGCTTATCTGGTTATATTCTCATTCACTTGTTTTTATTATAGGTGCTTCTATTGGAATTTGCTCTTTTTCGCTATCATTTTTAATTCCACAAAATCCAACTATGGGTTATGAAACGACTTTAAAAAAACAGTAAATACTCTATACAAAAACCACAAAAAAAGTATAGGAAAAAGCATGGTTTGAAATACAAAAACTATTATCAAATCAACAATATGGTCACTAGTCTCTAATGCTGAGACTTTAAACTCTTGCATCTTATTTTTATAATAATCAGTTGAAAAATAACTTGCTTTTTTATCATCAAATTTACTAATATCATTTTTTGCACTAACTATAACTCTTTGAGATTTTTCTATATTATAATCTTGTTTTACAAAATTCAGATAAACATACTCATTTGCCATTGCCATAAAAGGAATACTAAATCTCAAAAATATCAATAAAATAGTAAATTTAAAGAAAAAAATTTTACTTTGCTGATACTTTATAAATTTAAAAAACACAAGTATATTTGATATCATCAAACTACATATAAGCAAAATTTCAAAACCTTTAAAAACTACAATATTCATAAGTATCTTTTGAATACCAAGTGAAGTCAATGAGGCAAGCATAATCCAAGAAAATCTTTCTACAAGGTCATTGATAGGATCTAAAATTTCTCCTATACTTATGGTAACTCCTGGAGGTCCTACTTGAGTTCCTTGGACTAAAGATATAACACCATTAAGTGCTTTAACTGTAGCAAAAACCCCTAAAGCTTGTTTAAAAGATGAATTTATTCGACTATTTGCCTCCGTATTAAGTTTTGCAAAAGTTGCAAAATATATAATAACTAAAGAGAGTAAAAATACTAAACTCTTTAACCAATGCTCTTTTATCTTACTTTTCAAACTTAACTTCTTCAATCCTAGAATCTCTTATAACTACAGTCCCTGCTATCTTATCATGCCAACCCTGTTTTCTTTTATCAAAGGCAACCCAAATAAATCCTAGTAAAAATATACATGATAAAAAGTACCCAACATAACGCAACAAGAACTGTACTAAAGTAGGTTTTTTTCCTGTTTTTGCATCAACTATAGTTAATTTCGTAAGCATTTTCCCAGGTGTTGCAGATTTTAAAAGCCAAAAAGCTATAACTACAATAGCAGGCAAAAGATAATTCAAAAAAAAGTTTCCACTTCCTTCAAAACTATACGAACTTGCATAATAACTCATACCAGCACTAGACATCTCCATACTAGTAGAATTTAAACCATATATGTTAGCTATAAGTGGCAATAAAATCAAAAGCATTACAAAAGTATCTATCAGCGAAGCTCCAACCCTAATCCAAAATCCTGCATATGTCATTTTAATTCCTTCTTTATTCTAATAAATTATCATTAAATCAAATTCTAACTATAAACTTTTATTTTCTCTCTTTTTTAGAACTTTGATACACAAAAGCTAGTACTTCTGCTACTGCCTTGTACATGGTCTCTGGTATTACTTCATCTATCTCACATTTTTTATACAACTCACGTGCTAAAGGTGGATTTTCTATTACCTGAACACCGTGTTCTCTTGCAATTTCTTTTATTTTTAGTGCTAGGTGGTCAACACCTTTTGCTATTACTTTTGGTGCATTTTCTTTTTCTGTATCATACCTAATTGCTACTGCAAAGTGTGTTGGATTTGTTATAACAACATCAGCACTTGGTATATCTTGCATCATCCTTTTTTTACTCATCTCCATCTGAACTCTTTTAATACGAGCTTTTACTTGAGGATCTCCCTCCATCTGCTTATACTCATCTTTTATCTCTTGTTTACTCATTTTTAAATCTTTAAAATAATTATATCTTACAAAAAACAGATCAAACAGAGCAAGCCCTAAGAAAAGTAACAACATAACAGCAATCAAAATCATAGCTTTATCTTTAAGCCATTCTAATTGGTCATAAATGGGAAAAAACACAACCGAAGGTAACTCAGTAGTAAAATCTAGCAAATAATAATATGCAAGCATCATCACAAGAGTTACTTTAACAATAATCTTAATACCTTCAATAAGTTTTTTTATACTTAAAAGATTTTTTAAACCTTTAATAGGATCAATCTTTTTAAAATCAGGTATAAGTGGTTTAGTGGTAGTTAAAAAACCAAACTGCATTACAGCAGCTAAAACTCCAGAGAGTGCAACGATAGCAGCTAAAGGCAATACCATAAGAGCAAACTCTCTAAAAACAGTCATCATCAAAATATGAACATCATTTTTATCTAAATCTATTCCCATATAAGATTGGCAAAATCTATACAGATTAAACATCCTCGCTTTAATATAAGGGAAAAGTGAAAAAAAAGCCCCTATTGCCACTACTAAAGTAACAAAACTACTTGTATCTTGGCTCTTGGGAACATTTCCCTCTTTTCTAGCATCTTCAATCTTTTTGGCGGTAGGCTCTTCGGTCTTTTCCTGATCGTCAGCCATACTCTTTTAAACCTCTTTGTTTTGGTGCGTTATCTTCATAGAAAAATCAAGCCAGACTGCTTGATGTATAAGGCTTCCACTGCTTATGGCATCTACGCCACTTTTGGCATAAGAAGCAATAGTCTCATTTGTTATATTACCACTAGCTTCAAGTAAAATGTGAGGAGCTTTGTTATCTCTACATGTAACGACTTCTTTTATCTCTCCAACACTCATATTATCACACATAATCATATCTACTTTGCAATCCATAGCCTCTTGTGCCGCACTAAAAGTTGAACACTCTATCTCAATCTTAGTTGTATATGGTAGCTTATTTCTTGCTTTATCTATAAACTCTTTTAGATTTTCTATGGTTTCTTGATGTGTATCTTTTAACATCAAACAGTCATCAAGTCCCATGCGATGGTTATTACCACCACCACATCTAACTGCATATTTTTCAAATACTCTAAGTCCTGGTCTTGTCTTTCTTGTATCGAGTAGTTTTACATTTGCACCATCTAAGGCTTTTATATATCTATTTGTATTAGTTGCTATTCCTGAAGAGTGTTGAAGCAAATTTAGCATTGTTCTCTCACACTTCAAAAGCTTTTTTGATTTGCCTTTTATAGTTGCTATAGTTTCGCCATACTCTAAGACATCTCCATCTTTTTTATGAAATTTGTAATCTAATTTTTCTATTTTGCATAGTGCTTTAACATAACTGACACCTGCTAATACTCCACTGTCTTTACATACTATCTTTGCAGTTGCTTTTTTACTGTTTCCAACTAAGCAAAACAGATCTCCACGCCCTATGTCCTCTTGCAGTGCTGCTTTGACAAATTTACGTATCATAACTCAAACATCCTATTTAGTGCTTCAAAAGCGTATTTTCTTGTATCTTCACTTATGGTTATTTCATTTATATAGCTACCATCTTTTATACTTAAAAGTGTGTCTCTTACATCTTCTAATCTAGTCTCATTCATAGTAGGACACTCTGGCTTAGTTGAAGACAAAACATAGGTATTTTTTTCTCTGAGTCTATTTACCATATTATATTCAGTACCAACTACCACTTTTTGCTCAATTGATAACTCTTTTATATACTTTATGATTTGAGAAGTTGAACCTACAAAATCTGATTTTTCACAAACTTCTGGTTTACATTCTGGATGAGTTACAACTAAAATATCTGGGTATTTTTCTTTATAAAACTCTATATCTTCTACTTCAAAAAGCTGATGAACTGAACAAAAACCATTGTAACAAATAATGTCTGCATCTTTTGGATCACTTCCATCGCCAACTACACAGGATTTTAATCCCATATCAATGGCAATATTTTGTCCCAAACAACGATCAGGTACAAAAAGTATTTTTTTACCACTTTTTAGTGCTTTTGTTATGATAAGCTTTGCATTAGAACTAGTACATACATAACCACCCATTTTTCCAACAGCAGCTTTTACTTCAGCAGATGAATTAATATAAGTCACTGGCATAATATCTTCTTTTTTAATACCACTTTTTTCTAAATTTTCTACATTTTGATTATAATAATCTTCATCTATCATTTTTGCCATAGCACAACATGCTATGCGTGGCATAAGCACTTTTTTGTTTGGGTCAAGTATTTTTACACTCTGTCCCATAAAACCAACACCGCAAAATATTAGATTTGGTTTGCTATCACTTGCAGCAAATTTAGCAAGTTCTAGTGAATCACCGGTAAAATCTGCAATATTAAATACTTCATCTTTTTGATAAAAATGGGCAACGATAGTTACATCTAACTCTTCTTTTAATTTTAAAATTTCTTCTTTTAATGTATTATTACTCAAAATAGTTCCTCTTAATCTTTATAAAGCTTAGCATTATAACAAATTATGTATAATATTCTCCATTATTTTATCAAAGGAAACTCGTGGATTTATTATCAAACATCAATATTCAGTTTTATATCATTGCTTACTTAGTCGGAGGTATCCCTTTTGGGCTTCTTTTAGCTAAAAAATTTACTTCTATCGATGTTAGACAAAGCGGTAGTGGAAGTATTGGTGCAACCAATGTACTGAGAGTTTTAAAAGATTCAAACCCAGCATTAGCAAAAAAAATAGCAATTGCAACACTTCTTCTTGATGCTTTCAAAGGTATGTCTATTTTATTTGTAGCTTTAATGTTAGATTTAACTCAACAAACTATGTGGATGATAGCTATACTTGCAGTTGTAGGTCACTGTTACAGTCCATATTTAAAATTTGAAGGTGGGAAAGGTGTTGCTACTGGTATGGGTGTTATGCTTTTTATGCTTCCTATTGAAACAATTCTTGCTATTATTGCTTGGTTTATTACGGGAAAAATACTTAAAGTTTCATCTTTATCGTCATTAATTGCTCTTATAACATTAATTTTATCATCATTTATAATTCATCCAGATATAAATGAAATCAGAACTCATGCACCTATAATTATAATAGCTTTTTTGATTTTGTATAAGCATGTTCCAAATATTATAAGACTTTTTACTGGAAAAGAGTCCAAAGTAGTATGACAATTTACATTGAAAATCTAACTTTTGATGCCGTCATAGGTATTTTACCTGAGGAGAGATTATCTCCTCAAAAAGTCATTGTTGATGTTCAACTGAATTATGAATATAAAAAAGATGCTTTTATTAACTATGCTACTTTGGCAAAATTCATAGAGGATGATATAAAAAAAAGTAAATATGAACTCATAGAAGAGGCTCTTTTATCTTTACATGTAAGGATAAAAAGTAGTTTTTTTCAAATTTCTTCAATTAAACTTAAAATTTCCAAACCTACTATTCTCGACTATTGCGACGTTTCGGTAAGTTCATATATAAATTATTAAATTAATATAAAAAAAACTTTAAATTTAGCTAAAATTATGTTATACTTCCATTTTAACTAATAACCTTAAAGGAATATAATGAGAATTTTAATAGTAGAAGACGAAGTTACTCTAAATAAAACAATTGCTGAAGGACTACAAGAGTTTGGTTACCAGACTGATAGTTCAGAAAATTATAAAGATGCCGAGTATTATGTAGGCATAAGAAATTATGACCTTATCTTAACTGACTGGATGCTTCCAGATGGTGATGGTATTGATCTTATAGCACTTGTTAAACAAAAAGCTCCAAGAACTGCTTGTGTTGTTATTTCAGCAAAAGATGACAAAGAGAGCGAAATCAAAGCACTTAAAGCAGGTGCAGATGATTACATCAAAAAACCATTTGATTTTGATATCTTAGTGGCTAGAATCGAAGCAAGACTTAGATTTGGTGGAACTAATGTAATTAAAATTGATGACTTAGTAATCGATCCTGATGAAGAAAAAATTACTTACAAAGGTCAAGAAATTGAGTTAAAAGGTAAACCTTTTGAAGTTCTTACTCACCTAGCACGTCATAGTGATCAAATAGTATCTAAAGAACAACTACTAGATGCTATCTGGGAAGAGCCAGAATTAGTTACTCCAAATGTAATTGAAGTTGCAATAAACCAAATTCGTCAAAAAATGGACAAACCTTTAGAAATCTCTACGATCGAGACGGTAAGACGTAGAGGTTATAGATTTTGTTTTCCAAAAAAAGTATAAGAAACAAATTTGCTTTACAATTAGTGATGGCTTCTGCCACACTAATTGTAATCTTTTCTGCTATCCTTTATAACTACATTAAAATATCAATTTATGAAGACCTTAACATTGAACTAACCAAAGAAGCTGCAATGCTTTCTACGGAACACTCTCTTAGTACAGGAACTTTAGGTGTTGATATATTTAAACACGTCAATATTACAAAAGAGAGTGAAGTTTTAATTGTAGTAAAAACAGATAAAAAACATAAAATCTCTTTTGAACAATATAAAAAAAATGGTCATAATTTTTTAACTATATATTATCCCTTTGATAAAAGAAAATCTACATTTTTAGCACTCACTAAAAACATATCAAATACAGATAAACTTCTTGATAAAATTTTGCGAAGTATAATTATAATAAACTTTATAACCATATTCTTAGTTATCTTTTATGCACTTCTTCTTTCAAGAATGCTTATAATTCCTATACACTCTTTAACAACGAAACTTGCTGCCATGGATGAAAACTTTTTTCAATCAATCAACACAAAAAATATTCCTGATGAATTTAAACCACTTGCCCTTAGTGTAAATAAATTAGTTGATAGAATCCATACTTTTGTTAAATACCAAAAAGAACTTTTTATAGGAACTGCTCACGAACTTAAAACTCCTCTAGCTGTAATGAAAACTAAAAATGAAGTTACACTTTTAAAAAAAAGAAATGTAGACAAGTATATAGATACCATACAACACAATAACAAGACCATAGATGAGATGAATAAGATGATAGGATGTATATTAGAAATAGGTAGACTTGAAAGTGCTCAGTTTGAACAACCACTAGAAATTGATTTAATAGAGTTTTTAAAAGATAGAGCAAACAACTTCGAAATTCTTGCTCATCAGGAAAATAAAACAATTATAAAAAACTTCTCTCCTAAATCTTTTCCAATCTTGATACAACCAACACTTTTAATACATATACTACAAAATTTTGTTCAAAATGCAATAAAATTTACTGCAGAAGGTGGAAAAATTGAAATAAAATGTTTCACTGACACTAATGGTATCAATGTACATGTTATAGATGAAGGAATAGGTATAGATGAGAGTCAAGATCTTTTTGCTCCATTTAAAAGATATGGGAGAAAAGATGGAGCTGGACTTGGCTTATTTTTAGCAAAAGGAGCAGCTGATGCAATTGGAGCTACAATCACAATAAAAAACAGAAAAGATGAAAAAGGAGCAGTTGCAACTCTTCATATTCCAATTTCTAACAAAAAATTGGCTAAAAAGAGCAAAAAACGTGATATATAAGCCCAGTTAAAGTTATATTAGTGTATAAAGTTGGAAAAAATTGAAAGTAGATATAAAATGTCACTAATAATAACTGATGAATGTATAGCATGTGATGCTTGCAGAGATGAATGTCCAAACTATGCTATTGAAGAAGCCGATCCTATTTATATAATAGATCCTGATGTTTGTACTGAGTGTGTAGGTCATTATGATGAACCTTCTTGTATAGCAGTATGTCCTGTTGAATGTATCATAGCAGATCCTGATAATGTTGAATCTATGGCAGAGCTTAAACTAAAGTTTGAGCAACTTACTAGCGAAGAGTAGAACCTTTTTATGGCAAAACGAACAGCCGTTATTGACATAGGATCAAACTCTGCTAGAATGGTTATTTTTGAGAAAAGTAGCTCTTATGCTTTTCACCTTGTAAAAGAGATAAAGAGTCGCATACGCATTGGAGAGGGAGCCTATGAAAATGGTGGAATCCTTCAAGATAAACCTATGCAAAGAGCTTATGATGCCCTAGAAGACTTCTGTCACGTAATAAGAAGTCTCAAATGCAATAAAACTTTTTGTGTTGCCACATCAGCTTTGCGTGATGCGCCCAATGCAAAAACTTTTATAACAAAGGTTAAAAAAAATTTAAACCTAAATATAAAAATCATAGATGGCAAGAAAGAGGCGCAATTTGGAGCATTAGCCTCACTTAACCTTTTAAAACCAATACTTAATGCAACTACCATAGATATAGGTGGTGGCTCAACAGAGCTAGCGTGTATAGAAGATGGAAAGATAGTTGATACTATATCTATAGATGTAGGTACTGTTAGATTAAAAGAGCTTTTTTTTGATAAAACAAATGAAATAGAAAAAGCACAAGAGTTTATAGGCAAAAAACTCAAATCAATACCCAAACACTTTAAATCAAAAACCATTATTGGTATAGGTGGAACTATAAGGGCTTTTTCAAATATAGTTATGCATAAGATGAACTACCCTTTAGAAACTATACATGGATTTGAATATAATATAGAGGAGTATCAGTACCTTTTAAAGCAAATCATAACAGCAGATGTATTAGAGCTGAAAGATTATGGTGTAAGAAAAGATAGATACGATACCATGAGAGAGGGCTGTGCTATCTTTGATACTCTAATCTCTCAATTAGATGCAAAAGAGATGATTACAAATGGAACTGGAGTAAGAGAGGGTGTTTATCTTCAAGATCTACTTCGCTCATCTAATCAAAGATTTCCAAAAAATTTTAGAGTAAGTGAAAAAAGTTTAAGTGATAGGTTTATATCAGATACAAAAGAGAGTCTTTATGTTAGTAAAGTAGCTCTGAAACTCTTTGATACGTTGGAGTATATACATCAAATAGATCCACAATACAAAAAAGAGTTAAGAGTTGCTGCAAAACTATATAGTATAGGAAGAAGCCTCAGTTTTTATCAAGAACATCTTCATAGTTTTTACTTTATTACAAACAATTTAAACTACAATTTTTCACATCAACAAAGAGTACTTATAGCTCTTTTAGTAAAATACCATACAAAAAAATTACCCAGTTTTGAAGATGTAAAAGCTTATGAAATGCTACTTCCAAAAATTGAGATAGTAAACTGGCTTAGTTTCATCATCTCACTTGCAAAATCTCTAAATGCTAACTTTTCAAATGCTAAATTAGAGTTTAGTTATGAGAATCATACACTAACCATAAATTGCCCACAAAAACTATTTTTAGCAAAAGAGAGCATAAAGAAACTAGTTAAACCAGCCTCTTTTGCAATTGTTATCAAAAACAGTTAGCCTTGGCTAACTGTTAAAATTGCCTTCCCATAGTAAACTCAAAACTTGCAGTTTTATCACCCGCTTTTTTAAGTAATGGCTGTGCAAATATAAGTGATATAGGTCCCATTGGAGACACCCACTCAAGTACTGCACCAGTACCAGCTCTAATCTCATCATCAATACTATCATGACCAATCATACCATAGTCAAAAAATAGTGCTCCACGCATCTTAAGTCTTTCAACAAGAGGAAAACTAGCTTCTACTGTATTTATTAGCATAGTATTGCCACTATAATAACTTTCAGTACCTACAGCAGTAACTGGACCAATAGAACCTGATTCATAACCCCTTACGGTACTAACACCCCCCATTGTCAAATATTCATCAATAGGTACTTCTCCATTATCATAAAGATAATGAGCTTGCATTTTATATCTTAAAATCAAATCATATTTCATACTATCTCTGAGTCCATAATAATAGTTAAATTTTGTTACACTCTTAACAAACTTAGCATCACCACCAACCCCAGCAAACTCTAAAGAACTTTTAAAGCTAATACCCTCACGAGGAAGTTGATAACTATCTGTACTGTTGTATCTTATACCTGGAATTATAGAACTTTTAAGTAAATCTGAATAGACATAACCTGTTGATTTTTTATCAGTATAATCATACTTTTTATCTTCTAGAACATAACTAACAGAGGTTCCCCAACGTCTTCCAAATTTTCTACCTACATTAATATTAAAACCTGTTGTTGTTACATCATATGATGTAGTTATAGTATTTGTATTATATTCATTCTGTCTTCTATAAACACTACCACCTATACTATAAATGGAATCAAAAAGGCGTGGGTTTTGCAAAGAGAGTCTACCACTTAACTCTTTATCACTTCTTTCTACATCTACCGAAGCTGTCATACCTGAACCAAAAATATTTGAATCAGATAGATTTGCACTTAAAAGTAGTCCATCACTTGAACCATAACCTATACCACCACCAATACTTCCTGTTGATGCTTCAGTTACTTTTACAATTAAATCTATTTTATCTTTACTAACTCTTTTTTCTACTATATTTACATTTTCAAAGTAACTACTTCTTCCAAGTGCACTTTTGGTATCTTTTAAATCTGTTCTATTATATAAATCACCACTTGCTAAAAATACATCTCGTCTAACAACTCTGTCTATTGTTCTACTATTACCTGAAATTCTCACATCATTTATATATACTTTATCACCTGGTACTATACGCAAATACACGTCAGCTACAGCCTCTTTACTCTTTTTATTAACATCTGGTATGACCCTAACATAAGCATAACCCAAATCAGCAACTGCAGTTTCTACTCTTTTTATATCTCGTCTAAGACTATTTACATCAAATACATCTCCACTTTTAAGAACCATCTCTTTTTTTAATTCTGAGACTTCCATCAACCCTTTAGGCATTTTGATATCAACTATTCCTATTTTGTACTGTTTTCCTTCGTCTACACTATAAGTCAATTTTGCTGTATAACTGTCCATATAGGCCTTTAGAAATGGCTCACTTATCTTAGCATCTAAGTAACCATGCTGCATATAAACATCTTTTATTCTTAAAGAGTCGTTTGGAAGATCACTAAGTCTTAGTTTTCCATCATTAAATCCCCACATCCAAGGCAAAAATTCTGCTTCTTTATTTGCTATCTTTGGTTCAAAATCACTATATTCTAAGTTTTTAGCTCCACACATTTTTACTGATTTAATAAAAACTTCTTCTCCACGATTTATAATAAATTTTACTTTTATAGAAGTTCCACTTAAAACTTCTGTATCATGTTCAACTACTGTATCAAAATAACCCTGTGCTTCGTAAAATTTAATAATTCTAAGTTCACTTAAATTAGCTTTTTCTTTATCATAAACTTCACCCTTTTTCATACCAAGAAAGCCTAAAACTTTATCTTTATCGCTCTCCCCTATTCCTTTAATTTCTATTTTTGCTACTGTTGGTTTTTCTTTAAAATGAAATACTATTTCACCCTCACCAACTTCTTCAACCCAAACATCTTTAAAATATCCCTGTTTATATAAGGTTTTAATAGCTTTATCAATAATTTCAATATCGATTGAATCACCTTGTTTAATCCCAATCATTTCAGAAGTAACTTCCTTCGAGAGATGAATCAATCCATCAAACTTCAAACTCTTTACAACTGCGGCTTGCAAAAGTGAAGCCATCAAAATAGACAATATAAATAATTTTTTCATTATACACCTTATATTTTTCAAATAAAGTAGATATAATACCATCTAAAGAATTAATAAGGCATAAAAATGACGGTAGGTATAGTAGGTTTAGGACTCATTGGTGGTTCACTAGGGTTAGCACTTCAAAGCACAAAATTGGTATCAAAAGTTTTAGGCTACGATCATAACTTAACAAACTGTGAAGATGCATTAGAACTTAAGCTTATAAACGAAATTGTTTCGTTTAATGAAATAAAAAAATGTGATATTATCTTTTTAGCTATTCCTGTTGAAGCTATCATACAAACACTTGGTTCACTTGAAGGAATAGATAAAAACACAACTATTGTAGATTTAGGTAGTACAAAAGGTGAGATCATTAAAAGTATTCCTTCTTCTATAAGATCTAATTTTGTTGCAGCTCATCCTATGACAGGAACAGAAAAGTTTGGTCCACATGCTGCTTTTAAAACACTATATCAAGATAAAATAGTTGTTTTTTGTGATACTAAAGACAGCTCAGATTTTCATAAAGATAGAGCTATACAAATATTTTCTCATATAGGTATGAAAATAGTTTTTATGGATGGAGAAGCTCATGACAGACATGCTTCTTTTATCTCTCATTTACCTCATGCTATAAGTTATGCTTTAGCAAATAGCGTTATAGGTCAAGAAGATCCAAAAAGGATCCTCCTTCTTGCAGCTGGTGGATTTGAGAGTATGAGTCGTCTTGCCAAAAGTTCTCCAACTATGTGGTCGGAAATTTTCAAACAAAACCGTAAAAATTTACTTACTTCATTAGAACTTTTTGAAAAAGAATTATCTACATGTAAAGAGATGATTAAAGATGAAAAATGGAGTGAATTGGAAAACTGGATGGGTGACGCAACTACACTTCACAAAATATTATAAGAGAGTTAAACTCTCTTATAAAGCTTGTTTTCTATATTCCTTATCTGCTCATCTAGCTCTTGGCTCTCTCCTCTTCTTTTTAAAAGTGCTTTTAAATGCTCTTTATCATTTTTAAACTTTGGTAATTTGTACTCTTTTTTGCTCCATATAAAAATGGCAAAAAGGGTGAGAAAAACTCCTGCAATAAAGGCAAAAATTAGATTTATATAAGCACTCTTTTTCACCGCTACTACTGCTACAGCCTCTTTTTTAGTAGACATTACCTGCACTGGTTTTTCTTGAATTTTGCTCTTTACATGTACATCTATTGCTGCTGTTTTTTTTGTAACTATTTTTTTGCTTTTTGCATCAAAATAACTTATACTCAAAGATGGAATTGTAAAATCTTTACTTGAGGATATAGAAAACTTTTGCTCAAATTTTCCTTCTATATTTTCAATATTAGCGTGACTTTTTACTGAAGGTTTATCACTGTAAATATTGGCTCCATCTATATTTAATTTATACGCCTGTATATCGTCAAAGTTACCACTACCAGTTATCTTTAGAGTTGCATTTAATCCCTTATCTTGTTCTATATTTTTTTTATCAACTTCAAAAGATATAAAAAAATCTCCATAAAGATTTGTACCCTCTAATTTCTTTACATGTAAACTAGCAGTATTAGAAAAAACTGTTTTCCAAACCAATTGGTTTGTAAGCATATTGAATATATCTCGGCTTTTATTAATGACTGCAACATCAACTCTAGCTGGGCTGATTTCGAAATCACCACTTTTTTGAGGAAAAATAAAATAATTCATTTTTTGAATTATGAAACCATTTTTATGTTCTTGTTTACTTTTTTTACCCTCTTTGACCCAAAAATTTTTAAACTTTGGTGCAGTTAATTGCAGCTTTCTAGCCTCCATATTTTCATCAATTTTAAATGTAAACTCTACAGGTATACCCTCAAACTGCATTACATTGGTTTTTTTTATCTTCATTTCTAAAGTAAATGGACTATTTGTATAATCAGCTTTTTTTACTTCTACATGTAAAGCTTTTGTGTGGACTTTTTTGCCATCAACTTCTAGCTTAAATGGAGGTATATCTGTGCTCTTAAGTGGTAAAAAAGAATAATGTTTTTCAAGTTTCTTTGATACTTTTCCATTTATATACTCTTGCATTTCTTTCGTTCCTGTAGAAGTTATTTGAAAACCACCTACAGTAGAAAGCTGAGGAAACTTAACATTTCGTCCCTCTGCACTCAAAATCAGAACTACACTTTCGCCTATAACTACGCTACTTTTTGATAAATACGCCTGAGCACCAAACAAAGAGCTCATCAAGATAATCAAACTACCAATAAATTTCATTTGGCTCTCCTTTTTTTAATATCATAGGTTTTGTCTTAAACTTTTGATTATCCATACGCTTTTCCCATTTTTTTGCTTCTGCTTCACTCATTTTTTTTTGCTCTTTTTTTGGAGTCTCTTGGCTCTTTTTTTGTTCTTTTTTATCTGACTTATTCTTATTTTTCTTCTCTTTATTGGCATCAGATTTTTTCTGTTTTTCTTTCTTTTTATCATCTTTTTGTTTTTGGTCACTCTTTTTCTTCTTCTTTTGTTCTTGTTTCTTTTTATTATCTTTTGATTTTTTATTGTCCTTTTTCTTCTGCTTCTTTTCTTTCTCTTTTTTCTTCTTTTTCATATATTTTAAGTTGGCTTTTGTATCTTTATCCTCTTTTAGTTTTAAAGCTTCTTCATAACTCTTTATAGCCTTATCAATCTTACCTAGATTTGCATAGGTGTTACCTATATTGTGAAGTAATTTGTGCTCTTTTTCTTTACTAAAGCCATTTATACTTTTATAGGCTTTTAAAGCCTCATTAAACTTTTTTTGCTTATATAAAGAATTGGCTTGATTGTACTTTGCATTTTTATTGTCTATCTTTGCAAAACCCTTCTCAGCTTTTTGATACTCTTTTTTCTCATAACTCTTTTTAGCTTTATATATATCAACAAAATCAAATGCATCAGCTCTACTATCAACTTGAACAAAAAACAGAACCAATAAAAATGGTATACGCAAAGCATTAAAAGCAAAAAAGATAAAAAACAAACTTAGAACCAAAGGATAGTAAAAAAGCTCTTGTGCACCTTTAAACTTATCTCTTTTAACCTCTTTTTTATCAACTGAATTTTTTATCTCTTTAGCAAACCAATCTAATTTAGTTAATTCTCCAGATGAGCTAAGATATGCCCCACCATTTAGAACTTTGGCAAGAGAATCGTCTCTTTTTGATATTACTATATTGTTGTTTTTGTCTTTTATCAGCCCACCAAGTCCATCACTTAAAGTTGTACCTTTTTTTGTACCAATACTTAGCACATGTAAGGTAATATCATTTTGATTTATATACTTTTTTATGCTTTCTAAGCCTCTACCATCTGCTCCATCACTTACTAGAACCAAGGCTTTTTTCTTATCATTTGTCGATTTAAAAACTTTGTTTGTTGCTTTTAAAGCTGAAAGTATTTGACTACCTTTAGAACTAAGTGAATTTGAATCCAAATTTGCAAGTAAAAATTTAATACTTTTAAAATCATTAGTAAAAGGAGAAACTAAAAAAGCATCATTTGCATAGGCAATAAGAGCTATATTAGCCTCAGGAACTCTATCCATTATTCCATCTATCGCTTTTTTTGCGAATGCTAATCTTGTTGGGAAAACATCCTTTGCTTCCATTGATTTTGATATATCAAGTGCTATTACAAAGTTAAAGCTTTTTACATCTACTTGTTTTTTATCATTTGAAAGTATCACAGGACGTGCCAAAGCTAATACCATAAAACAAAATGACAATACTAAAAGATAAAATTTTAAATTTCCTTTTACACCACCAAGTTGTAATTTTGAAAGTATTTCTCGTGAAAAAACCTGCTCAATTTTAGAATATTTTTTTGCACTATAAAAAAACACAAGTAACAACAATAACAATAAAACCCAAGGATATATAAAAATCATTTTCTAGTTCCCCTAATATGCAAAAGAATATAAGCAAAAATAAATAATAAAGACAAAGAAAGAGGAAACATAAAAAGATAGTTATTATTAAACTCTGGTTTTGCTCTTAATTCACTCTTTTGGAGTCTATCTATATGAGCATATATCTTTTCTAAACTATCAGAACTACGAGCTGAAAAGAACTCTCCACCACTCTTTTGTGCAATTAATTTTAAGACATTTTGATCATAATCTCCATAGCGACCAATACCAACTGTAAAGACTTTTAATTTTTCATCTTCAATCGTTCGTAAAGCAGCTTCTAGCGGAATTTGCCCAGCTGTATTAAATCCATCTGTTAGAAGAATAACAACCTTCTCTTTTGCCTTTGAATCTTTAAGAAGTCTTGCTGAGAGGAACAGGGCATCATACATAGCTGTTTTTCTTCCAGCAACCCCTTTTTTTATACTCTCAAGCAAAGTTGCACTACTAAGATGATCAAAACTAAGAGGAGATGCCACATAGGCAAAATCACCAAAAACTATGATTCCAACATTATCACTAACTCTTTGTTTAATGTACTCGCTTGCTCTTTGTTTAGCAACGTTAAGTTTGCTATCAACTCCACCCAGTGCATTAACTACCATTCTTCCGTTACTCATGGAATCACTAACATCCATTAGTAACATCACAGCATGAGCAGGTTTAGTTGCAATTTTTTCATCTTTTGTTAGTGGTGAAGCCAAGGCAGTTACAAGCATTATGATGCTCAGCCATTTAAGGCTCTCTTTAATGTAATTAACCTTTACATGTAAAGATATTTTAAAGAAATTTGGCATGTACATGTATGCACTTTTTTCTTTACATGTAAAGGCACATATAATAAAAACTAGTAAAATTAAAAAAACATAAGGATACTCAAATTGCATCTAAAAATCCTTTTATTTTTTGTAAATCTTCTTTTGTAAAATCAATAACTTCTTTTTTATATTTATATTTTTCAAGATATTCAAAATTCTCTTCACTCAAAACTGGCGCATACCTACTTAAGGTATATGAACTCTTTTTTATATCTGTTAAATCTATATTTTTTAATTCCATTTTTGCTAATTTTTCAGGTGAAAGTTTTCTTTTAAAATTTATGATTATTTTTATAAGAAAATATAGAACAAGCAAAGATATAATTACAAGTAATGCAAAAATATACAGACTATAGTCATCTACGTATAACAAGCCTTTTATATCTTTTAGCTTTTCCACTCTATCAACCTCACTCTACAATCTTTAAGATAACTAGCAAACTTCAAATCTGCCTTTTTTAAATCTTTTTTGTATCTTTTTACACTTGCTTTACTAAAAATAACTTCACTTTTTTCACCACTACTTGGGTCTATAATACTCAGCTCACCTATATTGCTTGGATTTTGCTCAAATGTATCTCTTACTCTAACAACTATAACTTCGTGCTTTTTGCTTAGTGTATTTAGCTTTGGCATTTCTAAAAAATCTCCAACTAAAAATAGATATGAACGTTTTTTTATATTTTTAAGTGCATACTCACTTAACTTATCATAGTCTATAACTTCATTTAAAACCTTTACATGTAAAGATTTTTTCACTGCATTTATAACTCCACTCTCTTTTTTAGTAGTTCTTGTTCTTTCCAATAATCTGTCTGAAAAAAGTGACAAAGTAAAACTGTCTGAGCTTTTAACCGCACCAAGTCCTAATATTGAGATAACTTCTGCAACTTTTTCTTGTTTAAGTTCAGTTGAGCCAAAAAAGAGGCTTCCACTCATAAGAGCTATCACTTCAACATTGGCTTCACGGCTCTCATAAAAACTTCTTAGGTATATTTCACCTGTTTTAGCAGTGGCATATGGGTCAACTCTTCTTATGTTTTCCCCATATTCATATGGACGAATTTTAGCAAAGTCATATCCATCACCAATTAATTTTGAATTATGCTCCCCTAAAAGCTCTCCATAGATATATTTTTTGCTTTTTGCAATTATCTTTTTTAATGGAATCACGGTATAGGTAATGCTTCTATGATTTTATCAAGTATAATATCAGTCGTTATATCATCCGCTTCTGCTTCATAACCCAATATAATTCTATGACGTAAAACCTCTTTTGAAACAAACACTACGTCAACAGGAGTAACATAGTCACGATTGTTAAGAAGAGCATGTGCTCTACTAGCTTTGTGCATATCTATCGTTCCTCTTGGACTTGCTCCAAAACGTATAAGTGGTTTTAACTCTTCAAGTCCATAGTTCTCAGGATTACGAGAAGCAAAAACTATATCGGCCATATACTCTTCTATCTGCTTATCTACATGTACATTATCAAGATTAGCTTTCATAGCTTCAAGTTCTTGGGCACTTAAAACATTTTGTATCTCTACTTTTGATTTATATGCTACACGTCTTGCTATTTCTATCTCTTCTTCTTTTGTATTGTATTGGACTTGAAGTTTCATCATAAAACGGTCCAATTGAGCTTCAGGAAGAGAGTATGTTCCTTCAGATTCAAGTGGATTTTGGGTTGCTAAAACAAAAAATGGATAAGGAAGTTTAAAAGAGTTTTCACCTATAGTTACCTGTCTCTCTTGCATAGCTTCAAGCAAAGCTGATTGAACCTTTGCTGGTGCTCTATTTATCTCATCTGCTAAAAGTAGATTTGTAAAAACTGGACCATGCTTAGTCTCAAACTGACTATCTTTTGGATTATAAATCTGTGCTCCAACTATATCTGAAGGCAATAAATCAGGAGTAAACTGAACTCTACCAAACTCAAGTCCTAGTGTTTTTGCTAAAGTATTTATGATTGTAGTTTTTGCAAGACCAGGAACACCTTCAAGAAGAACATGTCCTTCACATATAAGTGCCACTAGTAGTGAATCTATAACTCTGGTTTGTCCAACTATAAGTTTTGAAATTTCATCTTTTACATTTTGTAATTTTTTGTCCATAATATTCCTTAAAAAAGGAAATTATACTAGATTTAAGTAAATAAAAAGTTCATGAACTTCTTATGTTTTATATTTTACTAATAAATCAGTAAGCTTAACACTCATTTGTGACATATGCTCTACTGCACTTGCAATTTCTTCGACACTTCTTGCATTTTCACTTGAAAGATGATTTAGCTTTTCAACTTCAGTAATTATTATATTTGTAGCATCTGCATTATTTACATATCCATTAATTATCTTTTCTATGTCTGATATGGCATGTTGCATATTATCTACACTCTCATCAATATCATTTTCTACCTCAGTTGAATTTTGAGCTAATTGGCTTGCTTTTTTTGAATTTAAGTTTATCTGTTCTGTTGTATCAGAGATAGATTGAACAATAACGTTTATTGTTGCATTAATTTCAGCTAAACTTTTTTGTGTTCTCTCAGCCAAAGTTCTTACTTCATCAGCAACAACTGCAAATCCACGTCCATGTTCACCAGCACGCGCAGCTTCTATTGCTGCATTTAACGCAAGTAAATTTGTTTGGTCAGCTATGTCTGATATAACAGTAAGCACACCTTTTACTTGTTCTGCATCTGCATTTAATTGTTGTAGTTTTTGTGCCATTTCCACTTCAGCAACAGAACTTGCATGAACGCCATGAGAAAGTTCAGCAATTTTAGATTTAGCATTTTGTAATTTTTTACCAGTTTTAGTTACCTCTTCTTTTGTCTCTTTTGCTTCTACAATTGAACGATTAAGAACTTCTTGTAACTCTTTTCCTTTTTTTGTTGCATCTTGAACAACCTTTGCTTCTTCTTCTACCTTATAACCTATTTGTAAAGATGTTTGAGATAGTTCTTCTGAAATAGAGCTGTTTTCTGCACTTGCAGATTTAGCTTCTTTTACTGTTATTTGTACTTTTTCAATAAATCTATTGATGTATTGACTTACTCTTGCTATTTCATCATTACCTTGAATATTCAATTTTTGAGTTAAATCTCCCTTACCTTCAGCCAAATCTTTTGAAGTTAACTCTATATTTGTTAGTGACTTTCCTATTCTTCTTGATGTGAATAAAACTATTAGTAAAATAAATATTAAAATAAATATCTCTGCAAAAAAAGCTAATTCTTCTAAAGAAGAAATAATCTTTTTGCTATACACAGTCAAAGATTTTATGAGATATCCCATAATTATTTCATTTTCATGTATAATAGTTCTCATCTCTTTCATTAAACCAGAATTACTAGTAATCCCTTTTTCTTTTTCAGCTTTAACAAGTTGCAAAAAATCTTTTTTATACTCTTTTAAATTTGCTAATAAATTATCATTATCTACTAAATTATTTACGTATTGTTCTGTATCAGCATAAACATTGCTAAATTTATCTATGTATTTCATATCCATTCTAAGCATGAAATCTTTTTCATGTTTTCTTAATGTTAAAATTTTAGCATATAAATTGTTATCATTCAGAGATTTAGTATTTTCTTGAACTTTATATGCTGAAGATCTAAGGCTACCATATAATCCATCTTTATAATTAAATCCTATCTTTTTTTGTAAATTAACAATTTTTATAAAAATATCTTTATAGCTTCGTACAACTTTTTCAAACTCTGATATTTCAGAAAACTCCATGCCTTCACTAATAAAAAGCTCTTTTTCATGTTTTAGTTTTTTTAAAATTTTAGAAAAAGTTTTTTTAAAATTTTCTAAATATTTTAAATCTTTTCTAACTAAAAAATCTTTTTCATGTTTTCTTAACTCTAAAACATCAAATTCCATAGAAAAACAACTTCTTTTAAGATGTTCAAATTTTGAAATTTTTTTAACAATATAATCTGTATAAAGAAAAGTTCCCAAAAAAGACATTGCAACAGCAATAGCAACCAAATTTAATTTTGTTTTAATTTTCATAAATATCCTTTATTGTATTATATATATAATACTATATCAGACTTAGTTTTATTTATATACATATACTAGTAGATAAAATTATAAAATAAAAATTTTGCTACCAAATTTCACAAAAATTCTTCCATAAATAAATTTTGCCCACTAAACTTAAGTGACTTTAAATTAATATGTTACATTTTGCCACTTTTATACTCAGTTTATGCTTTGTATTCATCCAATAAATTAGATAGTTTTACACTCATCTGTGACATATGATCAGTAGCACCTGCTATTTCTTCTACGCTTCTTGCATTGTCACTTGAAAGATTATTTATCTCTTCTATCTCTTTTATTATAATGTTAGTATCATCTGTATTTTCTACATAACCATTTATAATTTTTTCTATATCTACAATTGCATCTTGCATCTTACTTACACTTTGACCAATATCAAGTTCAACTTCACTAGAATTATCTGCTAAAATAGTTGCCTTTTCTGAATTTTTAGTTATCTGATCTGTTGTATCACTTATGGATTGAACAATGACATTAATAGTTGCATTAATTTCAGCTAAACTTTTTTGAGTTCTTTCAGCAAGCTGTCTTACTTCGTCAGCAACTACGGCAAAACCTCTTCCTTGCTCTCCTGCACGCGCAGCTTCAATTGCTGCATTCAGCGCCAATAAATTTGTTTGGTCTGCAATATCTGATATGACAGTTAAGATATCTTTTACTTGAACTGCATCACTACTTAATTGTTGGAGTTTCTCAGCCATTTGTGCTTCTGCAATTGAACTATCATGTACTCCAATTGAGAGTTTTGAAAGTTTTGATTTTGCAACTTCTAAATTTTTTCCTGTTTTTACAATTTCTTCTTTTGTCTCTTTTGCTTCTAGTATTGAACTATTTAATACTTCTTCTAATTCTTTACCTTTTTGTGCTACACTTTGCACTATACTAGATTCTTCTTCTGCTTTTTTACCAATTTGTAATGCTGTTTGAGATAATTCTTCTGCAATTGAGCTATTTTCTGAGCTACTTATCTTAGCTTCTTTTACAATACTTTGAACACTATCAATAAATTTATTTGTACTACCACTTATGCTTCCTATCTCGTCATTTCCATTTATTGGCAGTCTTTGGCTTAAATCTTTATTGACCTCAAATTCATGTAAATCTGCTTCAATATTTTTTAAAGGATCAATTAATACTCTTTTCAGTAAAAATGTTGCTATCATCAGCATAACAATAAAAACAATAACCGAAGAGAGTAAAATACTATTTCTAAATTTATTTGGTGCTACCATAACTTCAGCTTGATCAATTTCAGAAAGTATTACCCATTTAAAATCATTTCCAACTTTTACTGTACCATATGAAGATAAGACTAAATTTCCATTGTAATCAACAATTACCTTAGAATCCTCTTTCCCACTTAAAGCTTCTTTAACTCCAACTGTTTTAACAGAACCTTTTGAAGGGTTTAAAAAAGATGCACTTACTGAATGTCCTTGTGGATCTAAGTAACTATCACTTCTCATTAAATAATCAAATCCTACTACATAATCTTCTTGCGTTACACCATAACCTTTTCTAAATTGCATAATTTTATTAATTGGTTCCATATCAATTTGAAAAACTAAAATTGCTTCCATTTCGCCATCAATAAAAACAGGTGCTCCCAAAAACATTGTTGGTTCATTCTTATTTGCTTTGTATGTCTTAGTATCAACAAAAGTTGGCTTTTTATTTTTTTTAACTTCATCCCAAACTTTTTCTAAACCACTCTTTTTTAGAGAACCAACTCTAATATTTAGTCCAAAATCACTGCGTTTTGCTTGTGAATACATAACTCGACCAAACTTTGCATCTATTATATAAATATCACTATATTTATACTCTTTAGCATAGTCTTGGAAAAATTCTTCATGTGGATCCATTAAATTTTTTGTCATTTTATTTCCTACAGGAAATGGATCATCAGGTCCTATTTCTAACTCGTTGTTAACATATACTAAATCAGAAACTAATTCTAATATATTACCACTCTTAGCTAAAACCTTAATATCTGATATTTGCGTTTTAAATAAATTTTCAACTTGATTTTTCTTTATTTCTCTTTCTGTGATTAACTTTTTAAAACTTGAATCAATCATAAATGCTGTGCTTTTACTAACAACTTCATATGTACTAATCAATGTCATTACTAACATTGTTAAAATCAATAAACCTAAAACTTTAGTTCTTATAGTTAAATCATTTATTTTCATTACAACTCCTCTATAAATTTAATAAAAGTATACCTCTTAGAACTTAAGCTAATATAAATAGGAAATAAATATTTTATATTACTATTTTTATTAAATTAAACTTTGATAATATGTAAATTAGACTGGTATTAAAGAGTTTAAAAGTATTTTGGTAATCATTTTTATTGACAATATTTATTTATTTGATTTTAAATATGATAAATTATCATTTAAATTAGTATGTTTTTAAGCTAATTATTTAGTAAAATTCTTTCCTGCAAATCTCACTAGGGCACTTCCCCAAGTAAATCCACCACCAAAGGCATCAAGTAGCATCAAATCGCCATGTTTAACTCTACCGCTCTCATACATATCATTCATTGCCATAGGAATTGAAGCTGAAGAAGTATTTCCATACTTTGCTACAGTAAGTGCTGTTTTTTCTATTGGAAAATTCAACTTTGAACGAACCGCTTCAACAATACGATAATTTGCTTGGTGAGGTATAAACATATCAACTTCACTTGCATCAATTTTATTTTTTGCAAGTATTTCTATCACATCATTTGTAAGAGTTTTTACAGCAACTTTAAAAACTTCATTTCCAGCCATCTTCATATACTGAAGTTTGTCCTTAACATTATCTTCTCTAATAGGATTTTTTGAACCACCACCTGGAGTTATAAGTAATTCACCAAAGTTCCCATTTGCACTTGCTAGAACATCAATAATAGCTTCATTTTTGTCTTCTGTTTGCCCAATGATTGCGGCACCAGCACCATCTCCAAAAAGAATGCAAGTTGAACGATCTTCGTAATCAATAATACTACTAATCTTCTCTGCTCCAACAATCAAAATATTTTTCTTTGCACCTGATTCGACAAATGATTTTGCAAGACTCATAAGATAGACAAAACCTGTACAAGCAGCACTTATATCAAATGCCATTACATTTTTAATACCAAGCTTTTGTGAAATCATTGCAGCAGTTGAGGGCATAGTAAGGTAATCTGGACTTAGCGTAGCACAAACAACCATATCAATTTCATCTACACTAATATCACTACGCTCTATCGCTTGGAGTGCCGCTTTATAGCCAAGATCACTTGTCACTTCATCTTTGTTTGCTATTCTTCTTTCTTTAATTCCTGTACGCTTTACAATCCATTCATCACTAGTATCTACCATCTTTTCTAAATCATGATTTGTTAAAATATTTTCTGGTATATAACTACCGATAGATCTAAATGCTGCGTACAATGTAAAGCCTTTTAGTTAGTTATTTTAGATAACCCTATTTGGATATCTTCATTAATATTTGAATCTGAAAATGTTATTGCTTGAAATATTGCATTTTTAACCGCTTTTTCATTACTTTTTCCATGTCCAATAATAGCACAGCCTTTTATGCCTAAAAGTGGTGCTCCACCATACTCTGCATAATCAACTTGTTTTTTCAAACTTTTAAATACTCTTCTCATCAAAAGTGCTCCAGCAATTGCTATAGGAGATTTTCTTACACTTCTTTTTATAATTTTGGTTATAGACTCAGCTACACCTTCACTTGTTTTTAAAAGTATATTTCCAACAAAACCATCACAAACAACAACATTGACAGCCCCATCAAAAATATCATTTCCTTCTATGTTTCCATGAAAGCTATCCATTTTCATCAATTCTTCATAAGCACTTTTTGTTACTTCGTTACCTTTGCTTTTTTCTTCACCATTTGATAACAAACCAACTTTTGGATTTTTTACTTTTAAAACATCTCGAGTATATGCTTCACCCATTACTGCAAACTGAACTAAGTGCTCAGCTTTACAATCAACATTAGCTCCAACATCTAAAACTAAAGCTGGTGTTCCAATTGGTCTAGGCATTAAAGTTGCAATTGCAGGCCTTAAAACACCTTTTAAACGACCAATTCTTAATGTTGCTAAACTCATTGTAGCTCCACTGTGACCAACAGATACAACAGCATCTGCCTCATGTTGTCGCACTAAATCAACTGCTTTATATATAGAAGTCTCTTTTCTTTTAAGTGCCTCTGTTGCGCTATCACTCATATCTAGGACATCACTAGCTTCTACAAAAGTGACGCGATCTAGATAACGAGAAGGTATGAGTGGTTTTATTTCTTCAGTTTTTCCAACTAAAATAGCTCTAAATTCTCTCTCTTTGAGAGCTTTTATAGTGCCTTGTACAATTGGAGTTGGACCAAAGTCACCACCCATAGCGTCTATCGCTATATTTATCATCTAGCTTTTATATTCGCCTGTAGTTTTGTTTACACGGTGAGGCATTCTCCATGTTCCGTCACTATCTTTAACTGGTACTGGTAATGTTACTGTATAGTGTGTTCTACGCTTTGCTGCTCTTGTCTTACTTACACGTCTCTTAGGTACTGCCATAATATTTCCTTACTATTTAATTTTTACTTTAACTTGAGCAAAACCCAAGCTAAATTTATTGTACTAAAGTACGAAGCAAGCTTCTATAACTTTAGTCTGTCTCATTACATGTAGAGCAATAATGATAATCACTCTTTAGTGTCTCAACTTCACTCAACAATATTGTATCTAAATCTACGGTCTCATCAAAAAATTCCATCACTTCGACTAGCTCTTCACTACTCTCATATATTCCATCACTTGCTAACAAATCTATCTTTTCATTTACATGTAAAGATATCTCTTTTGCACATCTATCACATAAACAAGTTAAAGTTCCCTCTAACTTGCCAATACATTGGACTAGACTTTTTGATTTCTTTTCAAGTTTACCGTAAAACTTGATACCCTCAAAAGATGTCTGAAAATCAACTCCACTACTTGGAACTTTTTTAAAAACTATCTTCATACTTAAATTACGCTATTTCTCTTCCGCAGAAGAAAAAGTTAATTTCGATTTTTGCATTTTCTAAAGAATCACTTCCATGAACTGCATTAGCATCAATACTCTCAGCAAAATCAGCTCTTATAGTTCCTGCTTCTGCTTCTTTAGGATTTGTTGCACCCATAAGTTCACGGTTTTTAGATAGTGCATTTTCACCTTCAAGAACCATTACTACAACAGGTCCACTTGTCATAAACTCAACAAGTTCACCAAAAAAAGGACGTTGTGCATGAACTGCATAAAATGCACCAGCATCTGCCGCACTTAGTTGAACTCTTTTCATTGCAGCTATTTTAAGTCCATTTGTCTCAAATCTGTCAACAATTTTTCCAATTACATTTTTTGCAACTGCATCTGGTTTTATAATAGATAAAGTTTGTTCCATAAATACCCTTTTTATTTTCTTCATTTGCCCCGAATAAAACCGAGCCAAATTCATCTTACTAAAGCTTAGGCAATTACCTAGAATTTTTAATAAGATATTCTGTAAAGCACAGAACGTGCGAGTATACCAAAAAAAAGATTTGAGAATTATTAAATTTGTAATTTATTTTGAAAAAAGCTGAGAGAACTTAAAGTTCTCTCATTTAAATGTAGTTTTACTACTCTACGCAAGGCTCTCCATCAACAGCGCCTTCAGTTTTGGGAGCATCCCAAACAATACATCCTTCAGTTGGACATGCTTCAGCACATGCTGGTTCATCATGGTGAGTTATACACTCAACACATTTATCAGAATGAACATAATATATGTCCTCTCCCGTTGGGTTATCATCTTCATCAACGATCGCTTCAACTGGACACTCATCAATACATGCGCCACAGCTAATACAGGTATCTGTAATTTTTACAGCCATTTGTTTCTCCTTATAAAATTGTTTCAATTAATGATTCTATCAAAACTTAGTTAAATATATATTTAATCTTGATTTTGTAATTCTATATTAAAGCAGTGTCTTTTTTGTGACTAATTTAATCTTACTCTAATAGTTACTTGGCTACAATTCTCTATTAATAAAAATTACTACTAAAGGATACTACATGTTAGTAACAAACCCCGCTCCAGATTTTACAGCAACTACAGTTTTAGCAGATGGCTCTATTGTTGACAATTTTAAACTAAGTGAAAATTATGGAGAAAAAGGTACTGTACTATTTTTCTACCCATTAGATTTTACTTTTGTTTGCCCTTCAGAGATTATTGCTTTCTCAAAAAGAGTAGACGATTTTAAAAATAGAGGTGTAAATGTAATTGGTGTTTCAGTTGATAGCCAATTTTCACACTTTGCTTGGAGAGAAACTCCAGTTAACCAAGGTGGTATTGGAAGAATTAACTTTCCACTAGTTGCAGATCTTGATAAAAAGATTTCAAAAAATTATGATGTTTTATTTGGTAAAGCTGTAGCACTTCGTGGCTCATTTCTTATAGATGCAAAAGGCATAATAAGACATGCAGTTATTAATGACCTTCCTCTTGGAAGAAATGTTGATGAGATGATTCGTATGGTTGATGCAATGCAATTCACTGATGAACATGGTGAAGTTTGTGCAGCTGGATGGCAAAAAGGTGACGAAGGTATGAAAGCTACAACTAAAGGTGTTGCTGAGTACTTAGACAAACACGAAAACGATTTATAATCAAACATTAAGTAGGAGTAAATACTCCTACTTATTTACAAAACTTACAACTTTCCACTGAGGCTACAACATCAAGTCTGTCTATTATTACACCTTTACTATCTTCAATACTTTTTTGAAACTTAAATAAATTTTCATCGTAATCTAAATCTTCAATATAACCACAACTTTTACATACTAAATGTATATGAGGGTATGATAAATAATCATATCTCATTTTTCCATTTGGCATATTTATCTCTATTACTATACCTTGCTCTTTTAACAAATTAACATTTTTATAAATTGTTGCTAAAGATATTGTTGGATTATCTTCTTTAATATTACTATACATCTCTTCCATAGTTGGATGTGTTTTTTTATCTAATTCTTTAAGCACGGCAACTCTTTGAGGTGTTGCTTTAAGTCCTCTTTCTTTTAAGACTGTTAAAAATTCCATACCTATCCTCTATTATTATTTTTAATTTTTTGAGCAATTTGCTTTGGCAAAATAGACAAATACTCTTCAACTAATTGTGTATTTCCATGTTTAATAAATTCATCTTTATATTCAAAACTAACAATTTTTACACTATCCCATGCAAAATCGTTTTTAAGACACGTTATTGTTGATCCTACTCCACCTATTTTGCTGCTATCACTTATGACAAACCAATCTTTATATTTTTTAGAAAGTTTTTCCAACATTTCTATATCAATTGGTTTAACAAATCTTAAATCTAAAACTGCACAATCTAAGCCATCTTCTTTTAAAACTTTAGCTACTTCAAGTGCTTTTCCAACACCACTTCCATAACCAATAAGAAGAGTTTTGCTCTTACCCTCTTTTAACAATTGAGCTTTACCTAACTCAAAAGGTAAATCTTCAACTTTACCACAATCCAAAAAAGAACCTCTAGGATAACGTAAAGAACATGGTCCTTGATGTTTATATGCATACTCTACTGCCCTATACATACTAAGCTCATCTCTAGGTGCAAAAATTGTCATATTTGGTATAGCACATAAATATGATATATCGAAAGCTCCTTGATGAGTCTCTCCATCTTCTCCAACAATACCAGCCCTATCAAGTGCAAAAACAACATTTAAATTCATAATACAAGCATCATGAATAACTTGGTCGTATGCACGTTGCAAAAATGTAGAATAAATAGTAATAAAAGGTTTAAACCCCTCTTTTGCCATAGCACTCATTGATGTAACAGCATGCTGTTCAGCAATAGCAACATCCCAAAAACGACTAGGAAACTCACTTATAAGCCTACTCATACCTGTTCCTGTTGGCATAGCCGCAGTCACACCTACCACATTTTCATGTTTATTTGCAAGTTTTGATAAAGCATCACTATATATACTAGTTGCACTTTTTGTTAGAGAGATACTTTTTGTTGACTTTCCACTATCAATATCAAAGGGTCCAACTCCATGCCAGTTCTCTTCATAACCCTCTGCTATCTCATAACCTTTACCTTTTAAAGTTTGGGCATGAATAATGACAGGTTTTTTTAGATTTTTTGCCAACTCATATGCACGTATAAGCTCCTCTACATTATGCCCATCAACTGGACCAATATAATCGATACCAAGCTCTTCAAAAAGCATTCCAGGAGTAATAAGCTTAAGACTCTCTTCAAACTTTTTTGCCATATACGTAGCACCCTCTGGAAGATACTGTAAAACGTATTCTGTTTTTTTCTTAATTTTTTGAAAAAAATCCCCTGCTATTGCATGAGAAAGAAACTTACTAATAGCTCCTATTGGTTTTGCTATACTCATTTTATTATCATTTAAGATAATAATCACTGGCAATTTTATATCTCCTAATTCATTAAGAGCTTCATAAGCCATACCTGCAGTCATTGACCCATCACCAATAAGTGCTATTGGAACTCTTTTATCTTGTTCCTTTTTAAGCTTTATAGACTTAGCAGCCCCTAATGCTAAAGAGATAGAAGTAGAACTATGCCCTGCAATAAAATAGTCATATTCAGATTCACTAGGTCTTGTATAACCACTAATTCCATCAAACTCTCTTAGAGTTGAAAAACTATCCCATCTGTCTGTAAGAAGTTTATGTGGATATGACTGATGTGAAACATCAAATATAAATGGATCCTTTTTTGCATCAAAAACATAATGCATTGCAACAATGAGTTCAACTGCACCTACATTACTACTAAGATGACCACCATTTTTACTAACAGTTTCTATTATTTTTTTACGAAGAGTTACACATATGTCTTTTAACTCTTCTACAGATTTACCTTTTACCTCTATCATATATTAACCATTTTCTATTAAATTTTTTACTTTTTCTAATCTTGTAGATATATTACCGTCCAAGTTTCCAACATCACTCAAAACTACAACCCCACCTTCAACAATTGCACTATCGCTATCTACTCTTATATGCTCTATTGTAGAATAAATTTCTTTTAATGCTTCATAATCTTTTGGATTTACTTTTAGCTTAATATTTTTTGCATCTTTTAACTCTTCAACAAGTTTTTTCGAAAGTACTGATGCTATCTCACTACTAGAATGTTTTATCTCTTTTAATATCACCTCATGAGCCACTTCTACAGCTGTAGATGATAATTCACTTTCGACCTGTTTTAAAAATTCATCACCTTTTTTCGCTTCTGTTTCAAGTATATTTATTGAATTTAAAAATTTAACTTTTATCTCTTTTATTCCAACTTCTAATTCATCTTTGGCTTTTTGGTACCCTTTTTCATATGAATTTTCAGCTTCTCTTTTAAGCTCATTTTGCATTCTATTGTTAAAATCTTCTTCTTGTTTTTCAATTTGCATTTGTAATTTAATAATATTTGTAGAGAGTTCGTCACTCTTTTTTAATAACTCTTCTATAAATCTATTTTGTTGTTCATCTACTTGAACTATTGGTTCACTTTGGACTACTTGAGTTGGCTCATTTTGTACTACTTTAGCAACATCTTCTTTTAATATAGTCTCTTTTTCTCCATCATATACGCTATTGACTCCACCAAGAACTTTAAAATGATAAGGCTCAATCAAATGATTTTTTGCTGTATCTATGTCTATTACATTTTTCATTTAACTGCTCCCATTTGCAAAAATCATTAGTCTATCATCTCTTCGGCTTCACCAACTTGGATTACTCCTTGTTCAGCTAGTTTTTGTACTTCGTCCACTATTCTTCTTTGTGTCTCTTCAACATCTTTTACTCTTACAGCACCTAAGAAACCCATCTCTTCTAAGAAAGCATCTTGTGCACGTTGTGACATATTTTCTAAGAACTTATCACGAAGCTCATCAGCTGCACCTTTTAGTGCTACCATTAAGTCTTTTTTATCTGCAACTTTAAGTATCTCACGAATTGCTGTAGAGTCAAGTTTCATAATATCTTCAAAAGTAAACATCATCTCTTTAATAGTAGTCGCAAGCTCTGCATCTGTCTGTTCAATATAAGCGATAGTTGATTTTGAAGCTTTTTGACCAAGACGATTAAGTATTTCAGCAACTGCTCGTGGACCACCAACTTCAACTTTATAAGAAGTAAGAGATTCTAATTTATTTTCAAGTACTGCTGATACTCTTTTAACAACTGAAGGTGATATATCACCAAGATTAGCCATACGAATAGTTACTTCACTCTTTAATTCATCTGGAAAGAAAGATATGGTTTCAGCCGCACTTGTAGGATCCATATGAGCAAGTATAAGTGCAACTGTTTGAGGATGCTCTGTTACAATAAAATCTGCTAATTGTTGAGGTTTAATCTGTGAAAGATAACCAAAACTTTGGGTATTTTCCATACTTTTTGAAAGTTTATCCATGATTTTCTGAGCTGCATCACTACCAAATGTACGATAAAGTATCTCTTTTGCATATTCCATACCACCACTTCTAATATATTGATTCGATTGTAAAATTGCATAAAACTCTTCTAAAACTGCATTTGCTACGCTTTTATCTATATTTTTTACAGTTGCAATATACTTTGATATATCTGTTACAATATCAATCTCCATATGAGAAAACAGATTTGTTGTTGTATCTTCACCTAACTGTATAAGTAAAATAGCAACTTTTTCAGTCATTCCTAATTCGTCATACTGAATTTTTTGCTCATCTGTTAATTTCATGATGCTGTCCCTGTATTTTTAGCGTGAAAGTCATACTCACTCTCATTTCTTATCATAGTTTGAAGCAATCCTGCTATCTCCTCACTTTTATCATCTGAGAGACTTTTTAATTTTTCTAATAAAACATCATACTTAAGTTCATCTTCATTATACTCCTCGCCAAAACCGAGTTGATCCTCAACCTTTTTACGAGCTTTTTTAAACTTTTCTAAAGTATCTTCAGCACTATCTTCATCATCTTCTTCTGCTTTCATCTCTTCAGCACTATACTCTTCAATATTGTGTTCAATCATCTTCAGACTAAATGGTTCTATAACTTTTTTATAGAAGAAGAATAGTAAAAGTCCTGCTAAAAGATATTTTACGATTGGAATTAAAGGAGCGCTATAATATGTAATTTTATCAATTATATTTTGTGTAGGAGCAACTGTGCCATCTTTTTGAAGAGGTTTAAACTCGAAATTACTTACTGTTACTTCATCACCTCTATTTTCATTAAATCCAACTGTCTGTTTTACAATTGCATTTATAGAATTCATTTGAGATTCACTAAGTGCTATATATTTTAATTTTCCTGTACTTTTTCCTTCTTCATCTGTACCAAAATCATAATTACCATCAACAACAACTGCTGTACTCAGTCTTTTTATTGTAGCAAATTCACCTTTTGTATTTGTTACTTTTTTAGAAATTTCATAGTTTACAGTTGAAGAACTTTTTTCATATTTCTCTTTTTTCTTATTACTTTCTAATCCTTGTACTGGCCCAATGTTACTAACTGCTCCAGGAACTCCTCCAACATCTTCAGGACTATTTCCCTCTTTTTTCTCTTCTACTGTTTGTTCGCTTCTTGGAACTGAGTTTGGGTCATATACTTCACTAACACTATCTATCCTAGCAAAATCAAAATCAATTGTTACTTTTGCAACAACTTTATCGACTCCTCCTATTACAGGTGCTAAAACATTAATTATTTTATTTTCTATTTCTCTTTCAAACTCTTTTTTATATTTCATTTGAGATTTTACTAACTCACCCTGAAAAGCCTCGCCATCTTCATCTCCTAAAGGTATACCATCTTGGTCAACTATAGAAACATCAGTAGGAAGCAAATTCGAGATTGATGCTGAAACTAGATTTTTAATACCTGTTATCTGCTTCAAAGAGAGTTTCATTCCTCTACTCATAGATAGGACTATGGAAGCTGTTGTAGGACTCTTAGTCTGTGCAAAAACTGTCTCTTTTGGAATTGCTATATGTACACTAGCATTTTCTATAGGTTGAAGTCCCTCAATAGTACGAGCAAGTTCTCCCTCTAAAGCTCTTAAATATTTTATTTTTTGTTCAAAATCAGTTGCTCCAAACTCATTTTTATCAAATATTTCAAATCCAACTTTACTATCTTTTGGAATTCCAAGAGCTGCAATAGAAATTCTTTGTTTATATACCATACTTGAAGGAACAGCAATAGTACCTTCGTTAACAACTTTATATGGAACACCATCTTTTTCTAGCTGTTGAATAATAAGTGCTGAATCACCTGCATTTGTCTTGTCAAAAAGTATACTGTATCCACTTCCTACCATACTATCTTTTGCTCTAAAAAGTAGTAAAAATACAATAAAACCAACAACCAAAAGAATTGAGATTAGTGCTACAATCCTCTGTCTAAGTGTGAAGTTTTGAAAAAGTGTCGCAATTTGATCTAAAAGCGTTTTAAAATCCATCTATAACCTTATAAACTTTTATATACTTGGAAAAATCTGTTATTCTGTGTGGGAGTACCTATGGTTACTCGAATTGCATTCATGCCATATGCTCCTAAATCTCTTACAATTATACCTTTTTTCAATAGCTTTTGTGCAATATCTGATGATTTTTCACTACCATCATACTTAAGAGTAATGAAATTAGTATAACTTGCTATAAAATCAAATCCATTTTGTAATGCAAACTCTTCATAACGAAGCATCTCAGAAAAATTTTCTTTTACACAAGTTTGAACAAATTTTTCATCCTTAAGTGCTTCTATAGCAGCTCTTAATGAGAGTGTTGTTATATTAAAAGGTGAGCGAAGCTTATGCAAAACTTTTATAATTTCACTATTTGCCACACCATATCCACATCTCATTCCACCAAGACCATATGCTTTAGAAAAAGTCCCAAGATATAGAACATTAGAAAATCTTTCAATTAAATCTTGGACATCTATTTTTTTATTTTTATCTTTTACTTTTGCATACTCTTGGTAAGCTCCATCGACTACTACTAAAGTATTTTTATCTATTTTTTCTAGAAAATTATATACATCTTTTGTATCTAAACATTCACCTAATGGGTTATTAGGAAGACATAAAAACAAAACTGAGATATCAGAATTATTTTTATACATCTCTAAAAGTTCATCTAAATTATGCATATGAGACTTGGTTTTTAATATCTTAGTACCTGTTTGTCTACCATATATCTCATACATAGCAAACGTTGTTTTTGCCATTAAAATAGATGTGTTTTCATTCGCTTTTGCTTGAAGTGCAAACGATATGATTTGATCACTTCCTGCTCCAACTATGATATTTTCACTTTTTACTTCAAATCTTTTTGCTAAACCCTCTTTTAGTTCATACATACTATCATCTGGATATAAATTTGCTTTTTGTGCTTCATCTCTTAGAACTTCAACAACTCTTGGGCTACACCCTCTTGGATTTTCATTACTCGCAAGTTTTATGATATCTTTAGCATCTATGCCATACTCTCTTACAACTAATTCTATTGGTTTTCCTGCTTCATATATTTTTAGGTTATCTAATACTGAATTAAATTTCATATTATTAATCTCTCCTTTTTTTTGAACAAAGCTAATGCTTTGCATAGAGTTCCTATTCTCCTGCTTTTACGTAACTTCCTAGCCACTTGATTTCGTTTATTCCCTTATTTGCGTTTAAAACTCTTTGAACATTTTCATCATCTATATGACCTTCAAAATCAAGGTAAAAAACTGCTTCAAATCCACTTTGTTTTACTGGACGAGATTCTATTTTGGTTATATTTACTTTTTCATCTTCAAAACTTTGAAGAAAACTTACAAGCCCTCCTGGTCTATTTTGTGTTTTTGCAAGAATTGAAGTTTTATTTTGCACTCCAGCTCTATTTTTAAAATCACTCAATATCAAAAAACGAGTTCTATTTGCTAGGTTATCTTCTATTTTTTCAAAAAGAATCGGTACATTGTATAATTTTGCTGCTATATGAGAACATATAGAAGCACTATGTGGCTCTTTTGATGCAAGTTTTGCTGAAGCTGCTGTTGATTTTGTTGGGATAAACTCAATATCTAAAAGCATATGTTCTTCTAAAAACTTTCTACACTGATTGTAACCTTGAGGATGAGAATAGATTTTTTTAATATCTTTTAGACTTTCACAAGTTGTAGCAAAAGAGTGATGAATATCCATATATATTTCTGAAACAATAAGTGAATCGAACTTACCTAAACAATCAAGTGTAATACCAACTGCACCCTCTGTATTGTTTTCTATAGGAACAACGCCATATTTTACTTCACCTTTATCAAGGACATTAAAAACAGCTTCCACACTATTTAGTGCTATATAACTTCCCATAGCACCAAAACGACTCTCAGCAACTTGATGAGTATAACTTCCATCTGGTCCTAAAAATACTACTTTTTCAGGCATCTCTAAATTTCTACTAACTGCAAAAACTTCTAAAAATATAGCATCTATTGCCGAAGAGTTTAGTTTTCCAGTATTGAGTACTTTAAGACGGTCTAATATCTCTTTTTCACGCTCAGGTCTGTATATAGAAGTTCCACTAGTCTGTTTTGCAATTCCTATAGCTTCAACGGATTTCATTCTCTTATTTAAAAGTTTTAAAATCTCATTATCCAAATCATCTATCTGTTTTCTAAATACATCTAATTCATCCATTTAAGCATCCTATATCTGGTACAATCTTATCTATATAATCCTTTACATGTAAAGCTTCTTCTTCACTTTTACACTTTCCACTTAAGACTAAGGTTGTCTTTGCTCCAAGCTCTTTGATACCTTTTAAATCTCCTACTGCATCATCACTTATCATTTCAACTGTTGTAAAATCCTCTACATGTAAAAGGTTTAATGCCTCTTTATAAAAAGCCTCACTAGGTTTTCCTATCACTTTATAATTACTACCAGTTGCATATGAAATCATTTTCATGATAGCTCCAACCCCAGCATAACGCCTTGTATTTTTTGCATAAGTACTAGTAGCATGCATGCCTATGAGTTTTGCACCACCCATCACCATCTCTATCATACTTGCAAAATCATCAGAATCAAAATCTTTACTACTAGTTACTAAAATTGCTTCTGGATTTTTGGTTGTATTTTTGTAGCCCAAAGACTCTATGACCTCTGTAAATTCAGTTGGTCCAAAACAACAAACACTCTTTACATGTAAAGAGTTCTTAAGAACCATAAACGGGTCAAGATAAGAAGATTCAGGAATTTTAAAACCCAAGTTTTTTAAAAAACTATAAAATTCAATACTTGGTTTTTTAGTATTATTTGTCACTACAACATAAGGTGTACATGTAGAGTTTAGATTTTCTATAAACTCGACTGCTCCGCTTATAGGTAATTTAAATTTATCATCTATAAGTGTTCCTTGAACATCAATTAAATACATTCATTCTCATTTTGTATCATCTCCTCAAAGTTATCACGTCTACGGATTAATTTATCTTTTCCATCTTTTAGAGCTACTTCTGCTACTCTTGCTCTTGTATTATAGTTACTGCTCATTGTAAAACCATATGCCCCAGCACTCTTAATAACTAATAAATCATCATGTTTGGTTAATGGTAAAACTCTATCTTTGGCAAAAAAATCAGTACTTTCACAAATAGGTCCAACTACATCAGCTTTACTTTCATTACCTTGACTTCCAATTACTTCTATATCATGGTAAGCACCATATAGACTTGGACGACCAAGGTCATTCATAGCACCATCTGTTATAACAAATCTTTTTTTACCATTATTTTTTTCATAAAGCACTTTTGTTAAAAAATTTCCACAATTTCCTACCAAAAATCTTCCTGGTTCACAAGTAAGCGTTACATCAAGCCCTGTAAGATTTTCAAATATAGCTTGTGAATAATCATAAAGATTTATAATCTCTTCATTTTCATATTTTATGCCAACACCACCACCAACATCAAAAAACTTTATATCTATTTTTAAAGATTGTAAGTTTCTTACTAAATCTGAAACCACTTTTGCAGCTTCGCGAAATGGCTCAAGTTCAGTTATTTGGCTTCCTATATGAAAATGTATTCCTACTGGAACTAAATTTTCAGAGTTTTTTGCTTTTATGTACATTCTTTTAGCACTATTAACATCGACTCCAAACTTATTGTCATGTAATCCTGTAGAAATATATGGATGTGTTTTTGCATCTATGTTTGGATTGACTCTTATGCTTATTCTTGCTTTAATAGCAAGTTCTTTAGCAATAGACTCTACTCTTCCCATCTCTTCTTCACTCTCTAGGTTTATCATCAAAATGTCTTCTTTTAGAGCTTCTCTTATCTCATCATCTCTTTTTCCAACACCAGAGAAAATTATTTTGTATTTTGGAACACCTACATGTAAAGCACGTTTAACTTCACCAATAGAGACACAATCACATCCTGCACCAAGTTCTTTTAGGTATTTTAAAACTGATAAATTTGAGTTTGCTTTTACAGCATAACAGACAAGAGATTTTCTAGCTTTAAAAGCCTCTTTTAGTTTTATAAACTGTTTTTCTATATGATTAAAATCGTACACATAAAGTGGTGTACCATATTTATTTGCTAATTCTCTATACTGCATTACTAACCTCTAATTGTAAAATAGACTTATTTTACCTAAATATAGATTAATTTTCTTTGTAGTACAGCTTTAGGGCATAAAATGCTAGCATGCTTATGGGTAAAATTACACCTAATTCAGGAAAAATAACTGATGTGGAAGAGAGTTTAGTTAGTATAAATAAAATTCCCCAAGTTGAAAGTGTAGTAAATATAAAAACAAAACTTAAAAAAGCCATATTAAAAAACCTATTACTAATAGGAAGATTATAAAAAAGAATCACTACTAAAAGTGGGGCAAAAAGTGGAAATAAAAGATGTGAGTAAAGCAGTGTTTTTACACGATCAAGATTAATATTTTGTGAAGCAAAAAAACTAAGTGCATCTACAGTATCAATAATAGACATATTGTATTCACCTTTGTGAATATTTTCAATAATTTTTGGTCTAAAATCTTTTAGTGTCACATATATATCTTGTTTTACCTGTGTAAATCCCTTATCATTTATTGATGTAACTTTTGGTTTAGTTTTTATTATTGCATCTTTTAAAACCCAACTATTATTATAAAAATAAGCACTTTTTGCAGATATAATTCTAGTTAAATCGTTATCTTTAACTCTAAAAATTTTAATACCACTCGCCTGCTTTTTTATGGGATCAAGTTTTTTAAAATATATATATTCGTTATTATTTTTTAAAAATAAACTTGTTGAATTCGTAGCAATTGTACTGTATTTTAGCAAGTTTCGACTATATTCATAAGAATAAGCAAAAGATGTAAAATTAAGGCTTATATAAATTAATGAAATACTAAAAGCCGATAAAAACAGAGGTTTAACTACAGATTTTTTAGTTATACCTATTGCATATAGCGTAACTAATTCATTAGATTTTATCATAGAAAACTTTGTTACAATCATTGCAAATACTATAGATAGTGGAACAGAGTAGTTTACAGCATCAAGTGTTTTAAAAACCACATAAAGAAGTTGCAAGTTAGCTGAATCTGGAAATTTTGTATAGTTTGATAAAACATCAATTCCTATATAAAAAAATTCTAATGATAGAAATATAATAAAAAAGTTTTTTAAATAATTAAATATAATATAACGCTGAAACAACTTCATAAAACTAACCTAATGCTTTTAATGTGAATTTTGAACAGATTGTACTTAATTCTTCATTTATAAGTCCATAAGTTGCTTGAAAACTTGTATCTAAAATACTTTTTAAAAGCTCATTTTGTGATTTTGGGAAATCAGACAAAACAAAGTTGGCTACATCTCCTTTATGTTCAGGTTTACCAATACCAATTCTTACTCTTATATACTCTTTACCAATATGGCTATCAATAGAACGTAATCCATTATGTCCTCCATGACCTCCACCTAATTTAAAACGTAAAGTTCCAAAAGGTAAATCTAAATCATCATGAACGACTATAATACGTTCAGGCTTATAATAATCACTTACGGCTCTTACGCTCTCTCCTGAGAGATTCATATATGTACAAGGTTTTAAAAAAAGTATATCTTTTGATTTATAAAGTTCTCCTCTAAAAGAGGCTTTACTTATGTGAGTACAATTATGGTCATTGACTAATTTGTCAATGACCATAAAACCAACATTATGTCGGTTGTTTTTGTATTTGGAATCTGGATTACCAAGTCCTACAATAAGAGTCATTACTACTTAGCTTTAATAACTCCAGTTACTGCAACTCTATCTTCTTCCATAATTGTTACATTTGCAGGAACATCTATATCACGGATTAAAATTGCATCACCAACATCTAAATTATCTACATTAAGAGTAAAGTTGTTTGGTAAGTTTTCACCTGCACATTTAATTAAAAGACGCTTTTTAGAATTAATAAGAATACCTTTATTCTTAACTCCAACAGGAGTTCCTTCTGTTTTAACTGGAATTAAGTACTTTGAAAGTACTCCATCTAAAACTACACGTAAATCTACATGTAAAAGCATACTTGTTACTGGGTGTTTTTGATACTCTTGAATAATTACTTTGTATTCAGTACCTTCAACTTTAACTGGAAACGATAATGATGTTTTGCTTTTCATTGCTTTTATGAATTCGTTTGATTTAAACGCAGCATTGATGTTTTCAATGCCTTTTCCATATATGTTAGCAATTAGAAAACCATCTTTTCTTAAAGCTTTAGTAGCTTTTTTGTCAATACTCTCTCTAATAATACCTTCTAACATTTCTGTCCTTTTTAAAAATTTAGGGCTAAGTATACTAAAAACAAACTTAGGTTTTACTTTTTAAGCTTATAATATCTTTGTCCTCTTCTATATAGGTCTTCTCTTCTCCCTTGCCTACTTTTTTCTCAGCTTCATAAAAATCTAATGCCATAAGTAAATCGTTTTTACTTGTAGCAGAAGATAGTGCTTCTGATTTTGAGATTTTTCCATCTGCATATAAGTCTAAAAGGGCTTGATCAAATGTTTGAGATTTATAAACATCTTTTCCTTCTCTTAATGCATCTGGGATCTCTCCATCTCTTCCTTCAAGTATAAGAGTTTCAACTCTAGAATTTTTTACTAGAACTTCAACTGCTGCAATTCTTCCCCCATCTACTGTTTTTACAAGTCTTTGTGAAACAACGCCTTGTAAAACTGAAGATAGTGACATTTTTATTCTGTTTTGTTCATTTCCAGGAAACATTCCTACAATACGGCCTATAGTCTCTTTGGCATCTACTGTATGTAAGGTTGATAAAACTAAGTGACCAGTTTCTGCTGCGTGCATTGCAGTTTCTATAGTCTCTAAATCTCTCATTTCACCAACTAGTATAACATCTGGATCTTCACGAAGAGCAGCTCTAAGAGAATCTCCAAAACTGATTGCATCTTGTCCTACAGCTCTTTGATTTACAATACTCAAGGCATCTTTATATACAAATTCCACAGGATCTTCTATGGTAATAATATGCTTTCTTTGTGTTAAATTTATCTGATTTATTAGTGATGCCAATGTGGTTGTTTTACCACTACCAGTAGGTCCTGTTACAAGCACTAAACCGCGTGAAACATTACAAAAACTATTAAGTACTTCTGGAAGTTTAAGTGACTCTACTGTTGGCATTGTCATAGGAATTGTACGAAAAACACCAGAAACTCCATCTACTTGAAAAAATAAATTCACACGAAATCTATATTCATCATTAAGTTTAAAAGTAAAATCAAGATTTTTCTTTTCTACTAACTCATTGAATCGACCTCTTAAAAGCTCCTTTGCTAATGTCAATCCATCTTCATAAGTAAGAATCTCTTTTGACATTGAAACAATCTCACCGTTTATCCGACCTCTTATGTTCGTTCCACTTTTTATATGAAGGTCACTTCCCTCATGCTTTATTAATTTACTTAAATAAAATCTAAGCCTTTTTGTCATCTCAAAGGTTAAAGCTTCTACATTAACATCTTCTGCCATATTATAGCTCCTTAAGTATCTGCTTAAATGCATCTTTAAATGATGCTAATCCTTCAAAAAGAAGTTCACTATAAACTTCTTCCATATCTATGTCATTGTCCTCTAGCATATTAAAAAAGCCTACATACTCTTTTGTTAATTGCTTCTCTTGTACTTTTTCACAACTTAAAAAAGCTTTTATAGTTCCAAGAGGTGCAGTATTTACAGAGTTTTTAAATAGAAGCTCTTTAATATAATAATCTGACTTTAATGCAGCACTTTTTACACCAGTACTTGCAAATAAAGTTCTTATATGCGGTAAATTATACGACTCTATAAGATCATAAATTTTGATTGCATTATATATACCTGTTTTAGCAGTAGGAAGATTGAGTGCTTTTAATTTATCATCTAGTTTGCTATCAAATCTACTAACAAATACACTTATAACACCTTTTGGTATTTTACAGTTTTTATCAAGTCGTTTTGTTGCTTTTTTGAAAGCCTCTGCACAACATTTTGCTTGCTCTGGTGAAAAGACAAGAGTAGCATTTACATTTATGCCTTCACTCATAAGCTCTTCCATGGCTTCGTATCCAGCTTTAGTAGCAGGTACTTTTATCATTACATTATCAAAACCAATGGACTTATAAAGTCTTTTGCCTTCTTCAATAGTACCTTCAGCATCATCACTTAAAAATGGATCAACTTCAATAGATATAAAACCATCATTATCATTTTTATAGAGTTCTGACATAACAATTGCCGCTCTTTTTATATCTTCTATTGCTAGTTTTTCATATACTGTTTTTGATTCAAAATCTTTTAGCTTTTTTCTATCTTCTTGATATGCTTTAGATGTTAAAAATGCCGATTTAAAAATGGCTGGATTACTTGTAGCCCCATTAAAAACCTCTTTACCTAAAAGTTCTCTAAATTCACCTTTTAAAAAGTCTCTCTCAACAAAATCACACCATAACGAAAAATTTTCAACTCCATACATCTAAATTAACTCCAATAATTGTTTCATATCTTTTACGTCTATTATAGCATTTGCTTCACGTTTTAATATATCTTTTGCACAAAATGCTACTTTTAAATCAGCATAAGTAAACATTGAGCGATCATTTGCTCCATCACCTACTGCTATAGTATCAGCCTTACTAACTCCTAAAAGCTTTTGAAGTCTTTGCATCATATCACCTTTAGAAAAATCAAACATCATATCACCACCTACAAGACCAGTAAGCTTAGCATCCTTTACATGTAAAACATTTGAAAAATCAGCATCATATCCTAAAATATTTTTTGCAAATCCTGTGGCATTTCTAAATCCACCACTAAAAACTACTACTTTGTAACCTTTTGCCTTTAATCCTATTATCGCCTCTTTAGCGCCATTCATGTATGGTAGATTTTTACAGACTTCATCAACTATTTTTGCATCTAAACCTTTTAAAAGTGCTACTCTTGTAGTCAAACTTTCAAAAAAATCTAACTCTCCTTGCATAGCAAGTTCTGTTATTCTAGAAACTTCTTCTTCTACCCCTAGTTTAGAAGCAAAAAAATCTATTGTCTCACCATCCATAAGCGTTGAATCAAAATCAAATACACAAAGTTTCATTAATATCCTAATTATTTATATGTAAAGAGATAAGGCTAGTGAAAATACTAGCCTTTAGAGAGTTAAAAATCTCTTTTTAAAAGAGACTCTACTTTTAATATAGTAAGCATACTATCTTCACGCTTACCGATTCCATATATCATACCTTTATCACCACCAACAGACTCTGGTGCTGGGTCAATTCTATCTGATTTTATTCTAATAGCTTCTGTCAATCTGTCTATTACAAAACCAGCGGTATTATCTTCGCCTTTCATAACTATATATCTAGTATCACCAGTATTGTTCATAGGAGTAAGGTTAAATTTTCTTCTCAAATCAATAAGAGGGATAACACTTCCTCTTATATTGAAAACTCCTAAAACATACTCGGGAACACTAGGTACTCTAGTAAACTCTATAGGTTTAATAATCTCTACTATATTTAGAATTGGTATAGCATACTCTTCATCACCTATAATAAAACCAACCAACTGTATTATATTTTCATCAGCATGATCAGGCTCATGTATTTGCTTTTGTTGCTTTTGTAGTATCTGATTTAATTTGTCTGCCATAATATCACTCCGCTGTTAGTTTCGTATTTTTACGTACCACATTTTCTAGGTACTCTGGCGAATAAGGCTTAGTAATGTACTCAGTCATTCCTGATTCTACACCTCTAAGTCTATCAGCTTTAGAAGTTCTAGAAGTTACAGCTATTAGCGGTAAATTTTTATATCTAGAATACTTTCTAATCTCACTAGCCAAGGTATAACCATCCATTCGTGGCATCTCAATATCAATAAGCATAACATCTATATCGTGTTCACCACTCTTAAGCATATTTAGAGCCTCTTGTCCATTTGATGCTTCTATAGTCTTAATACCTATTGGTTCCATTGATTTTTTCATAATTGTTCTGTCCATCTTGCTATCATCTACGATTAGAACTGTATAATCTTCTGGATTTGTTTTAGTTTTGTTTTTTGTCTGCATACTCTCACGTATATTGATTTTAAGACCTTTTGCCATATTCATCAATGATGCAATGTCTACAATCAAAGTAACTCCACCATCACCACGAATAGTCGCTCCAGCAATTCCACTAATTCCTTGAAGATAATCACCCATAGATTTAATAACTGTCTCTTCTTGTCCAACAAGAGTATCAACAATAAGTCCCAATTTTGATTCAGCTAATCCAATAACAACAACATAAGTATGTTCACCTGGTTCATAAACTTGTTTAACACCAAAAATATCTGAAAGTCTCACTAGAGAAAGAACTTCATCACGAAGACGTAGTACATTTCTACCCTCAACTGTATAAATTTCATCTAATGAAATTCTTACTGTTTCTGAAACCGAAGCTAATGGAATAGCATAATATTCCTCTTGAGAACCAACTAAAAGAGCTTGAATAATAGCTAGTGTAAGAGGTATTTTCATCTTAATTGCTGTACCTTTTCCAATTTCACTATCTATCTCTATAATTCCGTTTAGCTTCTCTATATTAGTCTTAACAACGTCCATACCGACACCACGTCCACTCACATTGGTTACTTTTGCAGCCATTGAAAATGCTGGTTTAAAGATAAGTGCAAATGCTTCTTTATCACTCATGCTATCAGCTTCTTGTTCGCTTATCATACCTCTCTCAATAGCTTTTGAGCGAAGTAAATCAGCATCTAGGCCTTTACCATCATCTGTAATCTCAATAACAATAGAGTTTCCCTCATTATAAGCTTTGAGCTCTATAAGTCCTGTTTTACTTTTACCCCATTGCTCTCTTACCTCACCATCTTCAACACCATGGTCACAAGAGTTTCTAATAATATGAACAAGAGGATCACCAATCTCTTCAACGATTGATTTATCAAGTTCGGTCTCTTCACCAGAAATTTTAAGTTCAATCCCTTTTCCAAGTTCACGTGAAAGGTCACGAACCATTCTAGGAAATTTGTTAAAAACTTTCGCAATTGGAAGCATTCTTGTTTTCATAACTGCTATTTGAAGATCAGTTGTAACTAGTGAAATAGCTGATACAACTTGATTTAGCTCCTCTAAAAACTTTTCACCCTCATATCTCTCTTCAACATCATCATAGATTTTCAAAAGTCTATTTTTACCAAGAACAAGTTCACCAATTAGATTCATTAAATGATCTAGTCTACTAACTTCTACTCTTATTGTTTGCTCTAATGTTGAAGTTTGTTTTTTTGCAGGAGGAGCTGCCTTAGTAGGTTTAGCTGATGGAACTGGTGTTGGAGCTGGAGCTGGAGAACTTTTTTCAGTTTCTTTTGCTTCCTTAGCAGCTCTTTTCTTTTTAGCTTCCGCTTTTTTCTCGCTTAAAAGTCTCTCTATTTCAGCCTCTACCTCATCATCGCTCATCTTAGCATAATCTGCTTCACTAGCTTCTTCTTCAGGCTCTTCAACTTGTGTTTCTTCTTCTATTTCTTCTTCTACAGAATCTGGTATATCTTTACCTTCACTAACTGCTTCTAATCGAGTTATAATATCAGCTAAATCCATACCTATGCTAGTATCATCACCATTATCACGAATACAATTAAGAAGTGATTTCATCATATCAATTGACTCTAATACTACGTCCATAACATCTTCAGTAAGTTTTAACTCACCTTTTCTAGCCTTATTTAAGACATCTTCCATATGATGAGTAAGTTTAGTAAGTATATCAAAACTCAAAAATGATGACGACCCTTTAATTGTGTGCGCAACTCTAAATATGCTATTTAAAAGTTCCAAATCTTCAGGGGTATTCTCTAACTCTACCAAATCTTGATCAAGTTGTTCAATAAGTTCGAACGCTTCGACCAAAAAATCTTCTAAAATTTCTTGTATATCATCCATCGTTCGTTCCTCACACAGTTTCTACATGCGATTTTATTACTTTAGAAATTTCTTTGTAAAAAATCGATGCATCAAATTTTGTTAAATAGGCTTCACCGCCCGCCTCTTTTCCTCTTAGCTCACTAAAGTGGTCACTTATGGATGAGTTAAACACTATTGGAATATTTTGAAATCTATCATCTTCTTTAACGTTAGCAGCAAAATGGAAACCATCCATCTTAGGCATTTCAACATCAGAGATGATTATCTTCAACTCTCTTTTTAGATCTTTACCATAAATATCATATAACTCACTTAACTTTTGCATACCTTCTATACCATCTTTAGCTTCAATTACTTTCATTCCCATTCTACTTAATGCATCATGAACTAGTCTTCTAGCAGTCATACTGTCATCCAATATAAGTGCTGTACCATCTACTTTATCTATTAATTGCTCATCAGCATCCGTTGTTGGTTGATAAATACCTAATTCTTGAACAACACTCTCAAGATCTAAAATAAGTAAAACTTCATCATTTTCTATTCTAGTAACACCTGTTATTTGAGACTTATCAAGTGCTCCCATGCCAGCTACAAAAGATGCTGGTTCTATATCATTCCAACTTATTCTTCTGATTCTTTTAGCTTCATGAACTATAAATCCTATAAGTATATCACTAAATTCTGTTATAATTACTCTAGGTTTTAGTTGCTCTACAGGTGGTTCGTCTATCTTCATCCATTTAGCAAGATTTACTACTGGAATAACAACACCACGAAGGTCAAAAATACCTTCAATATACTCAGGAACACCTGGAAGTTCTGTAAGCTTAGGAATTTTTATAATCTCCCTAACTTTTGCTACATTTACTCCATATATTCCCTCATAAACCCGTTCGTCTTCTTGTTTTAGAATACGAAAGTCTACAAGTTCCATTTCATTGGAACCTACTTTTAAAACATCATCATCAAACATTGCAGCCCCTTAGCGCAAATTTATCGTCTTTGAAACATTCTACAATAAAATAACTTTGATTGCACGCAAAAGATGGCAAATTAAGATAATTTATATCTTTTATTCTGAACATATGATTCTGATGGTAATGTCCTTCTATAATGTAACTGTTTTGTTTAGCATTATAATTTGGAATTTTCAATCTTATTAACTCTTCAAAGTTTTCTATTGTAGAACATATTTTTTTTCTAAACTGGTCATTTTCAATTTTTTTTGATATAAAATCATTTCTTTTTTTATCAATAAAATTTAATAGTTTTAAAATAGAATTTGAGCGAATTAATTTAGTATATGTATTATGTACTAAACCACCATACTTATCTCCATGTGAAAGGTATACTACTGTATTATCTTCTAAAATAAACTCCATTGGTTGAAGTTGTATTGGAATAATTTTTGCATTTTTAAAGAGATTTTTAAGAGCAAAATCATGATTACCTTCAAAATAAAAAACTTCTACATGTAAAGCTATTTTATCTATCAGATCTATATATTTTTGATACTTTTTTACACTGTATTCAACTTTGCCTACAAGCAAATCAAACATATCACCCATAAGAAAAAGTTGAGGTGTAACTATCTTTTTTGACTTTAGCATTTGCAAAAAATGATAAAAGCCATCTCTTTTATCATTTTCGTGAGCATCAGCTATAAAGATAGCTCCATTTTTGATTTTAGGGTACATAGGCGAAAATTGGAATTCCTAAATTTTCTTCGTAACCACACATTATATTTGCATTAACCACAGCTCCTGAAGAAGATCCCTTTAAAAGATTATCTATGCTTGAAGATATAAACAGTGATGTTCCATTTTGGGCTACAAATATGTCACAAAAATTAGTACCTGCTGTTGATTTCAAATCTACAGGGTTTGTCCTAACTCGTACAAAGCGTTCATCTTTGTAAAAATCTTCTAAAATGCTTTTTGCATCTATTTTGCTATTTAATTTAAGATATATACTAACTAATTCACCTCTTGTAATTGGAACTAGGTGAGGTACAAAATTAACTTCAAAATCTTTTTTTGTAAGAAATTTTAATTTCTCTTTTATCTCAGGAGCATGTCTATGTTTAAATGGATTATAGGCAAACATATTTTCATTTATATTTACAAATTGTGTTAAATCATTTGCTTTTTTACCAGCTCCACTTAAACCACTTTTTGCATCTATAAATATAGGTGAATTTTCATCTATATAATTTGCAAATGGTAAAAGACCAAGTAAAGTTGCCGTTGGATAACAACCAGGATTTGCAACTAAGGAAGTTTTTGCTATCTCTTTTCTATATACTTCTGGTAATCCATAAACTGCCTTAGTTAAGTTTTCCTTGTCTTCATGAGGACAATAAAATTCTTCATAAGTATCAAGCTCTAAACGATAATCAGCAGATAAATCTACAACTTTTACATCCAAGTCTAATAACTTTTTTGCAAATCCCATGGCTGTTTTATGAGGAAGTGCTAAAAATGCTAGGTCTGCGACTTTTGCAATTTCTTTTGCATCACTTTTTAAAACATCAAATTCTACTATATCTTTTAGGCTTGGGTGAAGCTCACTTAGTTTTTCGCCACCCTTACTTGTTCCCACATAAGTTATTTCAAACTTAGGATGAGCATGAAGTATTTTAACTAATTCTAAACCAGTATATCCACTAGCTCCTATAATTGCTACTTTTGTCATTTCACTACTCTTCAAATTTTATTGGTTTATATGACACTTCAAGTATTTCAAACTCTATTTTGCCGTTTGGAAGAGACACTTCTACCTCTGTTCCCTCTTCTCTTCCCATAAGCCCACGTGCTAATGGAGTATGAAAAGAGATAAGACCAAGCTCTGGATTACTCTCTGTTTTTCCCACTATAGTATAAACAATTTCCTCTTCAGTCTCCATATTTTCTAATTTTATGGTTGAACCAAATCTTACTTTATCATGGGCATATGTAGAAGGATCAACTAGCTGAGAATTAGCAAGTAAAAGACTGAGTTCACCTATGCGTGATTCTATAAATCTTAACTTTTCTCTTGCTGCATGGTATTCTGCATTTTCTTTAAGATCTCCATGACTTCTAGCTACATCAATCTCTATAACAGTTTCTGGGCGTTGTACTTTGTTCAAATCTTTTAGTTCATTTCTTAATTTATCGTGACCATACTGTGTCATTGGCTCTTTTGTCATCGTACTACTATCCTATCATTTTTTATTTATTATATCTTAATTAACTTTATCATCTCATTTTTACTTCCATACTTTAAAATTTCATGGAGTTTTTGCGAATTTGCAAAGAATAGTTCTCTATCCATATGAATATACTCTTTCATTAAATTTTCTACCGTCACATCTTCTTGTAAAAGCTCTACATGTAAAGCCTTAAAACCAGCAAAATCAAAGATGATATTGGCTAAACCTACATGCTTTAATTTTACAAACATTCTAGCTATAAAAGCATCAATAGCTTTTGCACGATATGCCAAAACTAGAGGAACTCCTATAAGAGCTGCTTCAAGAGTAGCTGTACCAGAACAGACAAAAGCAAACTCACTTTTTAAAAATGTTTTATATGTATCACGAGAGATATCAAACTCTCTTATATCACCATATATTTCTTTGATTTCTGAAGAGTTAAAATGTGAAGGAATTACAAGTATATTGTTTTTATTTATCTTTTTTGCTACTTCTTTATAAAGTGGCATAAGCTTTTTTATCTCACTCTTTCTACTTCCAGGAAGATAGGCTATATAACCTGTTTTTTTATACTTTTGTTTACATTTAGGAATCTCATCAAGCAAAGGATGACCAACATACGTTGCACGGTTATAAAACTGCTGTTCAAAAGGAAGTATTGAAGCTAAAACATCACAATATTTTTCCACTTTTGCAACACGTTTTTCTTTCCAAGCCCAGACTTGAGGAAGTATATAATATATGATTTTAACATCTGGATTTATCTCTTTGATTGCTTTTGCTAGTGGCAGGTTAAATGCAGGTGAATCTATAAGTATGACTTTGTCTACATATAAACTAAGTTTTGCCATATCTTTGATGGCTTTTTTAGCCAATCTGATTTTGGGAATAGCATCAATAAAACCCATGATAGAAAACGCACGACTTGGTAAAAGTGGTTTACCAAAACGCTCATCAAATATGCCAAATAGTTCATAGTTTTCTAAAGAATTTAATATAGGTTCCATATGTAAGTTGCCAGAAGGCTCAAGTGCAGATACGAGAAGTTTATAAGGTTTATTCAAAATCACTCCAAAATTTGTCAATTAAAGAGTTTAGCAAAAAATCCTTTATCTTCTACTTTTTCAATACGTCTTTCATCTACGAAATCAACATCTGGTTTCAAAAGCTCTTTATTAAATGGCGTTCTATCTTTTATGACTTTTTTTTCAGATCTATGAACTTTTGGTGCTTGTCTATTTATTGGCGCATGCATTACACACATAACATCCTCCTTTGCTATTACATAAATAGTATCGTCTTTTTGTGTAGTTAATGTTATAATTCATCAAAAAAAGAGATATTTATGCAAAAGAGAATACTAATTACAAATGATGATGGATTTGAAAGCGAGGGATTAAAAGCTCTTGTGGAAGCGATGAAACCTTTAGGACACGTTACAGTAGTGGCACCAACAACAGAAAAATCAGCTTGTGGACACTCTTTGACACTTACAAGACCTTTGAGATTTGTTGAAATTGAAGACGATTTTTTTAAACTTGATGACGGAACTCCTAGTGATTGTGTTTATCTATCGCTATATGCTCTATTTAGAGATAATAAACTTCCTGATTTAGTAGTAAGTGGCATTAATAAAGGCTCAAATATGGGTGAAGACATCACTTATAGTGGAACGGCAAGTGCTGCAATGGAAGCCGTTCTTCAAGGAATTCCAGCTATATCTTTTTCTCAAGTCTACAGCAATGGACCAGCTTCAATAGACAATCATGGATATGGATTAGCAAAAAAATATGCTCATGATTTAGCTAAAAAAGTTCTAGAAGGTGGCTTTCCACTAGGGGAAAGAAAATTTTTAAATGTTAATTTTCCTCCGATTAAAGAGTCTACATGTAAAGGTATAAAGATAACTCACGCTGGGTACAAAGAGTATGGTAACAATGCCCATCTTCATAAAAATCCAAGAGGAGAAGAGTACTATTGGATTGGAACTCACGTACTAGAATGGCAAGAAAGTAAAAATAAAACTTGTGATTTAAGTGCCATTGAAGATGGTTATGTTTCAATTACTCCTATTAAGTTAGATATGAGTGCATATGAAGATATAGACACACTAAATGATTGGATAAATAATGACTGATAGATTTTCAAGAACAAGACTACTTTTTGAAGATGACTTTGAAAAATTGCAATCTAAAAAAGTACTGCTTTTAGGAGTTGGTGGAGTTGGAGGGTTTTGTTTAGACTCTTTATACCGCACAGGTATTGGCTCTATTACCATAGTTGATTTTGACACTTTTGAGGTTACAAATCAAAACAGGCAATTAGGAAGTGAAGCTGTTGGAGCCATAAAAATAGATAGAATGAAAGAGCTTTATCCTGGAATAGAAGGTTATGATTTAAAAATAACCCCCCAATGGGTAGAAACATTTGATTTTGAACCCTTTGATTTAGTAATTGATGCAATAGATGATATGCCAGCAAAAGTAGCAATCGCACAAAAAGTTTCTTCTAAACTCATTAGCTCTATGGGTGGAGCAAAAAAACTAGACCCAACAAAGATAGAGATAACTCATATATGGAAGACTCATGGTGATGCCTTTGCTAGAAAATTTAGAAATGAGCTTAAAAAAATAGGTTTTAAAAAGAAATTTGATGTAGTATTTTCACCTGAAGAGGCAAACTGCAAAGGGTTAGGTAGTTTTGTAGGAGTTACAGGAAGTTTTGGCTTAAGCCTTTCAGCTTTAGCAATCAGTAAACTTCTTAATAATAAAATTTAAACTATGAACTCTTATTTTTCAACAGAAATATTCTTAACTTTATTCTTATCAAGTTTAACTGTTTTTGTTAACTCTTTCCTGTAAATATAGATGTTTGTTCTTCCATCGTATAGGGTTGCTCCACTAAAAGTTGTGGAGCCAAATTTAAAGCGTTGATTGTCTTTTTGAAAAAGAGTTTCGCCTAAACTTTTACCTATTGGCTCATAAAGAGTAGAAGTCGATAGAATTATAATAATAATATATGCCTTCATAAAAGATTTTGCTAGTGAACTGTACATCAACATATATCCAACAATAAGTGCTAAAGGAATTAATATATAAAAGTTCTGATTATCATAAAAAAGTACATTAAAATATACATCTATTTTATAAAAATCAAAATAGTTTAACTTCAACCCAATAAAATAGAGAAAATCTAAAATACTAATAAATATCAAACCCATAAAAAGTGAACCCCATATACGATTAATCATCTTAACTTCCTTGATTTTTTGCTATTTATTTTTATCATGAGTGAGGGTTTACTTTCAAAAAAACCTCTACTATCTTCAACTATTATATCAGCTTTCTTCTTTGCATAATTCTCTTCAAAACTTTTACATGTAAGATTAGCTGATGATGAATAAGCCCATTTTATTTTTTTTAAAAACTTCAAATGCTTCTCGTCTTTTACCACACGCAAAGCTTCACCATTAGGATAGATAAACGTAATTCGTTTTGAACGCCTTAGCTTATTTTTAAACTTTTTAGGTACTCTTGTAAACTCTTTTAATGTATTCAATGAGTCTACACATCTGATAAATGCTTGAGTTTTATTTCGTTGTTTTGAAAGAGCTAAAGCCTCAGAATTTTGAGAAAGAAAACCAACAGTAGTCTCAGTTTGAACAAGATAAACTAACTGCTGGTTTAACATTTTAGTTGAGGTAATCTTGAAGTGCTTTAGGCTCTAAGGCACTTCCATCTTCTATATGTTCTATAGAATCAGTTGCAGCTCTTGCAGCTGCAATAGTAGTAAAATAAGGAATGGTAAATCTAAGAACAGATTGACGAATCTTCTTCGCATCATCTTTACTAGATTTTGCATCGCTTGTATTTATGACTAAATCTACATCACCATTTTTAAGTTTATCTTCAATGTTTGGTCTGCCTTCACTTATTTTGTAAACAAACTCAGACTCGACACCCGCCATTATTAAAGCATTGTGAGTCCCACCTGTTGCTAAGATTTTAAAACCAAGTTTTTCAAAACCTGCTCCTATATCCTTTGCATATGCTTTATCCTCATCAGTTAAAGATATAAATACCGTGCCTGAGCTTGGAATCATGTTACTTGATGCTATTTGCGATTTAGCAAAAGATGTTGCAAAAGAATCACTAATACCCATAACTTCACCTGTACTTTTCATTTCAGGTCCTAAGATTAAATCGGCTCCACTAAGTTTGCTAAATGGAAAAACTGCCTCTTTTACAGAGATATGTCCTTTTAGTTTTGGTTTGAGTATATCACCAACTTCTTCAACAACATTGTACTTATCATAAAATTCTAGGGCTTCTCTTAAATCCCCTTGATACATAACACGAGTTGCTACTTTTGCTAAAGGAATTCCTGTTGCTTTGCTCACAAATGGAACAGTTCTACTTGCTCTTGGATTAACTTCAATCATATAGACATCGTCTTTATAAATTGCATACTGAATATTCATTAGTCCAATTACACCAAGATTGATTGCAATTTTTCTAGTTTGGTCTTCAACTTTTTTAATCAATCTATCACTTAAACTTACCGTTGGAAGTGAACAAGCACTATCTCCACTATGAATTCCTGCTTCTTCAATATGTTGCATGATTCCACCAATATAAACATCTTTTCCATCACAAACGGCATCTACATCAAGCTCAATTGCACGATCAAGAAATTGGTCAAGCAAAACTGGAGAATTATGCGAAACTCTTACTGCTTCGTCCATATATTGGTTCAACTCATCTTCACTATATACAGTTCTCATACCACGTCCACCAAGAACGTAAGATGGACGAACAAGTACTGGATAACCTATCTCTTTTGCATTTTTTATTGCCTCTTCTTTGCTAGAAGCTGTTGCATTATTTGGCTGATTTATATCATTTTGTCTTAAAAACTGAGAAAATTTTTCTCTATCTTCTGCTTCATCTATAACTCTTGCTGTAGTTCCTATGATTTTTCCACCAATTACTGTTAATCTTTTAGCAATTTTTAAAGGAGTTTGCCCACCAAAGTGAACAATAATTCCATCTGGATTTTCTCGCTCAACTACGCTTCTGACGTGTTCAAAATCTATAGGTTCAAAATAGAGTATATCACTTGTATCATAATCGGTTGAAACTGTTTCAGGATTACAATTGTACATAATAGTCGTAACACCTAAGTCACGAAGTGCATAAGAGGCATGAACACAACAATAATCAAACTCAATTCCTTGACCAATTCTGTTTGGTCCACCACCGATAATCATGACTTTTTTCTTATCAGTTTTTTGCACAACTTGTTCTGGTAATTTTGTAATATTCGTTGTTGAGTATAAGTACGGAGTTAAGGCTTTAAATTCAGCCCCACAAGTATCTACTTCGTTATATTCTAATTTAATTCCTAGTTTTTCACGAGCTGTATAAATGTCATTTTGTGTAAGTTGAAGATTATCATACTTATTAATAAGCCAAGCAATTTTTTTATCTGAAAAACCATAACTTTTTGCAAGTCTTAAAAGTTTTTCATCATTCAGAGCAAACATATCTAATTTTTTCTCAAGTTCAAGTATCTCTTTAAATTGATTCAGATACCATTTGTCTATTTTACAAAGTTCATAAAGCTCATCAATACTCATGCCACGACCCATAGCTTCCATAACACAAAGCATTCTTACTTCATTTGAACGACGGATCTCTTTTTTAAGTTTTTCATCATCATAAGTAATCTCATCAAATCCACTAAGACCAGTTTCAAGTGAACAAAGTGCCTTTTGAAAAGACTCTTTAAAAGTTCTTCCTATTGCCATAACTTCACCAACACTCTTCATGCTTGTTGTTAATGTTGAATTAGCCATAGGAAATTTTTCAAATGTAAAACGAGGAACTTTTGTAACAATATAGTCTATTACAGGCTCAAACGATGCAGCAGTTCCTGTAATGTCATTTGTAATTTCATCAAGAGTAAAACCAACTGCTAAAAGCGTAGCTACTTTAGCAATAGGATAACCTGTTGCTTTACTTGCTAAGGCTGAACTTCGACTTACACGTGGATTCATTTCTATTACAGTCATACGACCAGTATTAGGGCATACTGAGAATTGAACATTACTTCCACCAGTATCAACACCTATCTCTCTAAGAATTGCAAAAGATGCATTTCTCATTTTTTGATACTCTTTATCTGTTAGGGTTAAAGCAGGAGCTATAGTTATACTATCACCCGTATGAACTCCCATAGGATCAAAGTTTTCAATAGAACATACAATAATGCAGTTGTCCGCACTATCACGGATAACTTCCATCTCATACTCTTTCCAACCTAAAAGAGACTCTTCTACAAGAACTTCACTTATTGGACTGATTTCAAGTCCAGTTTCAACTAATTCTTTGTATTCATCTATATTGTAAGCAACCCCACTACCACCACCTGCAAGTGTATATGAAGCTCTTATAATAAGTGGAAATCCTATTTCATCGGCTGCTTTTAAAGCATCTTCCATATTGTAAGCATATCTACTTATGGGTAAATCCATGCCAATTTTTAGCATTGCTTCTTTAAAAGCCTGTCTATCTTCACCTTTTTTTATTGCTTCTGGTTTTGCCCCAAGAAATTTAATGCCCTTAAGCATTCCTTTTTCATGCATGCTCATTGCTACATTTAATGCAGTTTGTCCACCCATAGTAGGTAAAACAGCATCAACATTCTCTTTTTTTATAATTTTAGCGATTATCTCTTCATTAATTGGTTCTATGTAAGTTCTATCAGCAAATTCTGGATCAGTCATAATTGTAGCTGGGTTTGAATTTACTAAAACAACTCTATATCCTAACTCTTTTAGAGTTTTTACGCTTTGCGTTCCTGAGTAGTCAAACTCACATGCTTGTCCTATAATAATAGGACCTGAGCCTATCAATAAAATTGTTTTTATGTCATTACGTTTTGGCATTATAATCTTCCTTTAGAATTCAATTCAAGACCAAAAATGGTTCTGAATTCAATTCTTCTGTATAATATAATAATACGAAGGAACATTTATCTTACTATATGGTTTTACAATAGCAGTTTTAGATAACTCCTCTTTTATAACTTTAGTTACAACTCCTACTCGTACACCTCCAAAAAATATGCCATCTAATCCACTAGTTATGACTTCATCTCCTGCTTTTGGATTCATCCAAAGTGGTATATATTTTACATGTACCTCTTTATTCTTACCCATAACAACACCGGGTATCTTAGTATTTCCAACAAAAACTGAAAATATACACTTAGGATCACCTAATAACAAAGCCATGGGATTTCCATCTTTTTGAACTACTATTCCTGCACTACTGCCCCTATCTAAAAGACCATATATACGTGATGCATTAAAATCTTTATAGTTTATCCACACTTTGTAGTAGTCATTCAAATTTGCATATGCAACTGAACGAACAAGTTTCACTTTTGGTGCATACTCTTCAATATTATTTGTTTTTAATATATCATTTAGTTTTGTTGCAAATGCACTTAAAACTTCTGCTGAGTTTTCTAAATTTCTATTTGCAATTCTTAACTCTTGTATCTCATTTTGTTGAGCAAAATGTTCACTGATACTTTGCTCAACCGTTGTTTTCATATCAAGATATATTGAGATAATGCTAGTAGTTGTTTTTGAAAAAACCCCTTTTACATTACCTCCATACTTTAAAGATATAACAACAAATAATATTATAAAAAAAATAAATTTAAATTTACTCATTTGCTAATTGTTGTAATAACCCTATCTCTTCAAGTGCTTTTCCAGTTCCTTTGGCAACTGCTAAAAGTGGTTCATCTGCAACAAATATTGGTAACTTTACAATATCAGCAAGATACTTATCAATACCACGAATTAAGGCACCACCACCAGTAAGAACAACACCATTTTCAACAATATCTCCTGCAAGATCAGGAGGCATTACTTCAAGAACATCTTTAAGAGCTTCTGCAACCTCACGAAGTGGTTCTTTTGTAGCATCTCTTACATCTTCACTTGTAAGCTCAATTCTACTTAATAATCCACTAACCTGATCACGTCCTTTTACCATCATACTCAACGGTTCATCTTGTGCAACTGCTGTTCCAATTTCTATCTTAATCTCTTCACCAGTTCTCTCACCTATAAGTAAGTTGTATTTTCTTTTAACATATTCAACTATTGCTAAGTCAATCTTATCTCCAGCCGTTCTAATTGACTTTGAAATTACAAGACCTCCAAGTGAAACTACACCGATTTCGGTTGTACCTCCACCAATATCGACAACTAAACTACCTTTAGGATCACGTATAGGAAGTCCTGCTCCAATTGCAGCTGCCATAGGTTCTTCAATTAAAAACACTTCTCTTGCTCCCGCACTCATAGCTGATTCACGTACAGCTTTTCTCTCAACTTGCGTCAGTCCATAAGGTACACAGATGATTATACGAGGTCGTAAAAAACTCTTTCTTTTATGAGCTGTTTCAATGAAATATCTTATCATCTTCTCAGTCATATCAAAATCGGCAATCACACCATCTCTCATAGGTCTTATTGCTTCAATATTTCCAGGAGTTTTACCAACCATATTCTTAGCTTCTTTACCTACTGCTAAAATTTTCTGTCTGCCATACTTATCTCTTTGAACTGCAACTACTGATGGCTCATTGATAATGATACCTTTACCTTTTAGTAATACCAAAGTATTTGCTGTTCCAAGGTCAATACTCATATCATTTGAGAAAAAACCAATTAAGTTATCAAGAATCATTTTTTACCTTTACGCACTTTTCGTTTTATTTTACTATCATTTTTAAAAGGAGCAAAAGCCCCTTTTAAATTCACTTTTTACTAAAGTACAAAACTTCGTTTCGTATTTTAAGCACTCTTCTTATTCTTTTTTATATAAAGTGGCTTTTCGCCATTTAACACTACGTCTTTTGTTATCAATACTTCATAACCATCTAGTTCTGGAAGTTCATACATAATATCTGTCATAATCTCTTCCATTATACTTCTAAGTCCTCTAGCCCCAGTTTTTCTTTTAATTGAGAGTATTGCTACTTCTCTTAGAGCATCATCCTCAAAATTAAGTTCAACATTATCAATTGCAAAAAGTTTTTTATACTGCTTAAATATTGCATTTTGAGGTTCTGTTAAAATTTGAACCATCTCATCTTCACTAATCTCACCAAGTGTTGCAGTAACATGAAGACGACCTATAAGCTCAGGTATAAGCCCATAATGAACTAAATCATCAGGTTCAATTAGTTCAAAAAGTTTTACATCATCACTCTTTGCACGTTTTTCTTGATCAAATCCAAGTACATTGTTACCAATTCTTCTTTTGATTATATCTTCAAGTCCATCAAATGCACCACCACAAACAAATAGAATATTTGAAGTATCTATTTGTAAAAACTCTTGATTAGGATGTTTTCTTCCACCTTTTGGCGGAATATTAACTACACTTCCCTCAATGATTTTTAAAAGTGCTTGTTGAACTCCCTCACCACTAACATCTCTTGTGATTGAACGGTTTTCACTCATACGTGCTACTTTATCAACCTCATCAATAAAAACAATTCCTTGCTCAGCACGTTTCACATCACCTTCAGCTGCTTGAAGCAATCTTGTTAAAATATTTTCAACATCTTCTCCAACATACCCTGCCTCAGTCAAACTAGTTGCATCACATATAGCAATAGGAACATCTAAAAACTTAGCCATAGTTTGAGCCATAAGCGTTTTACCACTTCCTGTTGGACCAATAAGAAGTATGTTTGATTTTGCTATTTCTGTATCATCTTCAACGCTTGCTTGTTTAAAAATTCTTTTGTAGTGATTATATACCCCAACAGAAAAAACTTTTTTTGCACGATTTTGACCTACAACAAACTTATCTAACATAGTTTTTAATTGCTTAGGAGTCAAAAGTTCTCGTTCAATAAGCTCACCACTCTCTTTTTGCTCTTCTTCTTTGTCATCACCAAAAAATATTTTATTTGCTGAAATTACACAATGTTCACATATGAAAACTTCTTCTCCAGCTATTAGTCTTGTGTCACTACTCTCTTTGCTTCCACAAAAACTACACTCTTTATTTATCATCTATTTTTTCCTCTCATAAGGTATACCCCGTGTTGTCTCTTTGATAAAACTACACAGTTTCAATACTTGTTCATTTTTTTCATTTTTTAAAAACTCTTCTGCCACTTCTTTTATTGGCTTAGTACTTCTAAATAACTTTCTAAATGCATTTTGAAGTGCGCGTATATCATCTTTTTGAAATCTTCTTTTCAAACCAACTGCATTTAAACCTTTTACTACTGCACGATTTCCTTCAGCCAAACAAAATGGAGGTATATCTTGGCTAATAGCACTAGCCCCTCCTATCATACAACCCTCACCAATTTTAACAAATTGATGAACAGGAGTTAACCCACCAATAACAGTAAAACTGCCCACTTGAGCATGACCTGCTAAAGTAGCGTTATTTGCCATAGTCACATTATTGCCAATTTGACAATCATGAGCTATATGACAATAAATCATAATAAAACAGTCATCTCCAATACAAGTTACACCACCACCATGCTTTGTACCAGCATTTATGGTCACAAACTCACGTATTTTGCAATTTTTTCCAATGACAACTTTTACATTATCTTCTTGTACATATCCGCTATCTTGTGGAGGCATTCCAACTACGGCATAAGGATAAATCTTTGTATTCTCACCAACGGTGGTATCACCATAGACTTGGGCACCTTGCATTATCTCAACACCACTTTTTAAAACAGCTTTTTTTGAAACAAATGTAAAAGCACCGACTTTAACATCGTTTGCTATATTTGCACCATCTTCTATGATTGCATTTGGGTGAATATTTGCCATTATTTATCTACTATCATCGCTTTTAATTCTGCTTCACAAACCAACTTCTCATCAACATAAGCCTTTGCACCTAAAACCCAAATATTTCCTCTATGCTTAATAACTTTAAGTTTATAAACCAATCTGTCACCAGGAGTTACAGGAGCTCTAAATTTACACTTGTCAATGCTCATAAAATAAACAACTTTTCCTTTGGCAGCTTCTTGGTCTTCTTCTGAAGCGCTTTTAAATGCCAATACTCCCCCAGCTTGTGCTAAGCCTTCAACTATCATAACACCAGGGTAGATAGGGTGACCAGGAAAATGTCCTTGAAATATATGTTCACCAATTGTTACGTTTTTAAATCCTTCAATTGACTCGCCCTCTTTGAGGTCTGTGATTCTGTCAATTAACAAAAATGGAAATCTGTGAGGTAAAATATTTTGAATCTCTACAACATCTATAGTAGTCAAGTTAAGCCTTTTATAAAAATTTTACTATTTTATCCAATTTTTACTAAATTTTCCCTAACATCTATGTATGTTTTTGATTTTATTAAAATTTCAAATTTTGTCTCTTCTAGTTTATCTATAATTATGATTGTATTAAGGCTTATCATAGGGCTATATGACAGCATTTTTCGCACATTCATCTCTTCTTCAATCAAAGGTGGATTTTTCATCATCTCATTCACATTTGCATAAGTATTTTTTGATAAAAAATTATACTTTTCTATACTCAAAAAAATAATTTCTTCTCGATTAAAATACCCTATATCGTCCTCTATATAGTCAATTTTTCCTTTTACATACTCCCTTGAAAGGGTCGAATAAAACAAAATATAACTCTCTATTGGCTCTTTTTTACCTCTTTTAACTAAGGCTTGAAGAAGTCTATAATTCAAAAATTTTTCTCTTTTTAATCTAAAATTCTCAGCTCTATTTTCACACTCATTTACATCTTCATATAGTTTAATTCTATCTTCAATAGATGAGGGTTGAACTTGTGCAGTTATAGAAGTCATCAACTCATCTTTTAATCTTTGAGTACTTTGTCTTTGTGTACTCAAAGCAAACATACACCCACAATAATTTTGATGATAAAGCTTATCTTTTTTTGCCAAAGCAAACTGTTCTTGTGTTCCACCATTAATCCTGAAATCTGGAGTCTCTACATGTAAAGAGTATTTTTCTTCTATACGCAAAGCATTTTGCTTTAACTGTTTAATTGATTTTTTTGGACTTGTTAAAAGAGTTGTTGTGATTTCTTTAATACCCATTTGCACTGCTTTTTTTGCAGTTGCTTCAAGCCTATTATCAAAACAAACCTTACATCTTTTCCCTTTTTCTGGTTCGTCTTCTAAGCCTTTTACAGCCTCCATCCAACCCTCATAATCGTACTCACCTTCGATAAGACGAATATTTAGTTTTTTACAACTTCTTTGAACATCTAAAAAGCGAAGTAAATACTCTTTATATGGATGAATATTGGGGTCGTAAAAAAACCCAATTAACTCTTTATTTGGGTATAGTTGTTGTAATTTTTTCAAAAAAAAGTGACTATCAACAGAACAGCATATATGCACTAACAAATTTTATCCTTAACATGTTATACTTGAAAAGTAATTATAGCTTAAATCTGGGGTGGCACATGAAATATATTAAAACTTTTAGGTTTTGGATTGCATTTTTTGCTCTTATTTATACTCTTGTGGGTTTTGTCTTTATACCTTGGTTCTTGACAAATAAAACAGCCTCATTATTGAAAGAAAAAATAGGTTTACATGTAGAGATTGGAAAAGCTAATTTTAACCCTTACACTTTTGATTTATCTGTTCATAATATTTTAGTAAAAGATTTGAATAACAAACCTGTTATTGGTTTTAAAAAGATATTTATTGATTATATGCCAATTGGTCTTTTTAATAAGACTATTTTATTTAAAACTTTAGAAATAGACTCTCCAAAACTATATGTAAAACTTAAAAAAGATGGCTCATTAAATCTTGAAAATATACTCGCTGTAAACAAAAGTAAATCAAAGTCTAAAAGTACCTCATCAATGCCTGATATTATCTTACAAAAAATAGATATTACAAATGGTAATATAAACTTTAGTGATCTTAGATCTAAAACACCATTTAATCTTGAACTTGGTCCATATGCTTTTAAAGCACACGATGTAAGTACTAAAAAAGGTGATTTAAATGCCCACTCTTTTAGAACAAAAATAGGCAAAGATTCTGAAATGTTTTGGGAGGGAGGAATGAAACTAAACCCTCTATCATTTTATGGTGAGATAAACATAAGCAAACTAAAACTACCAAAACTATATAGCTATGCTCTTCCAAACTCTGATGCTGTACTACAAAATGGACTTTTATCACTCGTTTTGCCCTATCAGATAGACCTATCAAAAGAACTAAAAGCAAACATAAATAAGGCAAAACTAACACTCACAAAAATAAGCATAATAAACAAAAATACAAAAAACATAATCGTAGATATACCAAAATTCCAAGTAAATGGATTTGATTTAAAATGGCCAAAACAAGATGTAACAATACAGAGTGTTAAGCTAGAAAACTCATCTATTTTTACACTTATGGATAAAAATCATGAATTTTCTCTAATAAAATCATTTCAAACTCAAAACCAAACATCTACTAATGACAACAATGATACTAAACCTTGGACATTTGTATTAAAAAATGTAAAAGTAAACAAAACAAAATTTACTCTTATAGATATAAGTTTAGCTAAACCAGTCAAAAATGAACTCAAAGATATATCTTTACATGTAAAGAACATCTCATCAACAAAAACATCTCCTATAAAATATGAGTTTGCGAGTATCATAAATACTGATACTCAATTAAAGTTTTCAGGAAATATCCTTCAAAAACCACTTCGTGTCACTTCAAATATGCAATTATCTAATTTACATGTAAAGGAGTTTACGCCTTATATAAAGCCTTTTGTAAACATAGATATAAATAATGCAAATCTATATCTGAAAGCAAAAATAGACGCTGATTTTAGTAAAAAAATTGATATAGAGGTGAATGGAGATGCCTTTATTAAAAAATTACATATAAATACACTTGATAACAAAAAACTTTTAACATGGGAACAACTAGCTTTAAATGCAATACACTATGAGTATAATCCTATGAGCATAGAGATAAAAAGTATAAAGGTAAATAAACCATATATCAAAATGATAGTAGCCAAAAATGGAACTACCAACTTTTCCAATCTAATAAAAGAGTCTCCAAAACAAGAACAAAAAAATCAAAAACCAATCAAAATCAAAATTGGTCCTATGATTTTAGTAAATGGAACATCTGATTTTAGTGACTTTTCCTTGCCTTTCAAATTTAAAACTCATATCCATGATTTAGTTGGAAATTTATCGATTCTTGATTTTCAAACTACAACTCCATCATTGCTAAATCTAACTGGAAAAATAGACAAATACGGATATGCTAAGATAGATGGAAGATTAACTCCTTCAAACATAAAAAATGATACTACCCTTAACGTACTTTTCAAAAATATCGACCTAAATACGATGACTCCCTACTCTGGTAAATTTGTTGGTTACAAAATAAAGAGTGGAAAGTTATCAATGGATTTAAAATATAGTGTCAAAAAATCAGAATTGTTAGGCGATAATAAAATCAATATTGATACTCTTTTTTTAGGTGAAACTGTAAAGAGTCCTGACGCTGTTAGTCTTCCCCTTGAACTTGCTATTGCACTACTTAAAGACTCCAATGGGCAAATAGATATTGATATGCCAGTAAGTGGAAATATGGATAATCCAGATTTTAGTTATGGCGGTGTTATATGGGGAGCAGTTGGTAATATGATTACAGGAATTGTAACTGCACCATTTAGATTTTTGGGAGCTATTCTTGGAATTGATGGTGATGCGTTAAAATCAATTGATTTTGATAAAGGCTCATCCGCAATCATATCAACAGAACATGAAAAACTCAGTAACTTGCATAAAATCCTTTCAAAACGTCCATCTATAAAACTGACTATTCAAGGCGGATATGATGAAGTTTATGATGTACAAGCACTTCAAAAAAAGAAATTAATAAGCCTTATATCGGAGGAACTAAAAAAAGTAAAAACAGATAAAAAAGCAACAAAAACTGATACTTATGGCATAGTTCTAAAAAAGTTATATACAACAAAGTTTACATTAAAACAGTATGAAAAAGAGAAAAAAAGCATGCTTATTAATAAAAAAGGTGAAAAGATAAAACTTGATGAAGTTGCATTTAATACACTACTAGAAGACGCTCTTTTAAAAGATATCAAAATCTCTTATGAAGAGTTAATCTTATTAGCAAATCAAAGAGCTAAAAATATAAAAGCTAGCCTTGTAAAAGAGTATAAAATTGATAAAACAAGAGTTACCATCAAGCCTCCTAGCCTCACAAATGCTAAAAGGGATAGATGGATACAGAGTAAGTTAGAGATTGCTATTTAGCAATCTCTTCAAGTTTAAGTTTTACCGTTTCAACATGACCTTTAACTCTAACTTTTTCCCAAATTGCTTCAATTTTGCCCTCTGGAGAGATAAGAAAAGTTGAGCGAACTACACCCATATACTCGTTTCCAAAGTTCTTTTTTAGTTGCCAAACACCATACTTCTCACATACTTCTTTCTCTTCATCAGATAAAAGAGTTATGAGTAAATCTTTTTTAGCTATAAAGTTCGAGTGTTTTTTAGGACTATCTGGGCTAATTCCAATTATGACTGCATTTAATCCATCAAAATTAGGAAGTGCTTGCGTAAACTCACACGCTTGTGTTGTGCATCCTGGCGTATTGTCTTTTGGATAAAAATATAAAACTACCCATTTACCCTCTAAGTCTCTAAGACTTATTTCAACCTCATCTTGATTTGGTAAAGTTATATCTGGAGCTTTATCACCTACTTTTAACATTGTAATCCTTTAATTTTTTTGATATTGTAGCAAAAAAGTATATCGCAATACTTATATATTAAGCATTTTATTTTTTAAAGTATATAATTTATAAATAACAAAACAATTGTCTATTTAAGGAATTTTTTATATAATAACTTTCTAGGAGAAGTTATATGAAAATTATTTGTCCAAATTGTTTAGCAATAAACAATGTCCCAAAAAAAGATGAGTATAAAAAAGCAAACTGTGGAAGTTGTAAAAACTCGCTATTAAAAAATAGTATTATCAATGCAACATCAAATGAAATAGATAAAATAATAAATAATTCTGATATACCAGTTATAGTAGACTTCTGGGCACCTTGGTGTGGTCCTTGTAAATCATTTGCACCAGTATTCACTGAAATATCAAAAGAGTTTCCTCTAAAAGCACTATTTGTAAAAATACAGACTGAACAAGAACAATTTTTAGCTTCACGTTTCAAGATTAGAAGTATACCTACACTAGTAGTATTTAAAGAGACTAAAGAGCTTGAGAGAGTTTCAGGAGCTATGGATAGGGATTCGTTTGAAAATTTTGTAAAAAGCTTTATATAAAAGGTTAAAAAAATTGATTATATGCCTTTATTTGATAATTTTCAATACATAGGCATCTCAAAAAAATCCCCATTTATCAAAGATATTAATAAAATAAATGAGGCAATGAAAAAAATCCTTAGCAAATAACTACTGATTTTATCTGAGTATACTCTTCTTCAAGAGCATATTTTGGTCCTTCTTTACCTATGCCACTCTCTTTAAAACCCCCATAAGGTTGTATGTCAAAACGCAGGGTTGGTATGTCATTTATGACTATCCCACCTGCATTTAACTCATCAATTGCACGTTTACATATAGACATATTGTCTGAAAAAATTGAGTATTGAAGTCCATAAGGTGAGTTATTCATTTTGTTCTTGGCTTCATCAAAATCTTTAACTTTTATTAGTGAGACAATGGGAGCAAAAACCTCTTCACAAACTATGTTCATATCCTCAGTAACATCGGTCATAATAGTTGGAGCAAACATTAGGTCTTTACATGTAGAACCATAAAACAAAGTTGCACCTTCATCTTGTGCATTTTGTATCCAACTCTTTGCTTGGTCTACTGCTTTTTGATTTATCATAGGACCTATAAAAGTTTTTTCATCATAAGGGTTTCCTACATGTAAAGTTTTCGTCTCTTTAGCTAAACACGAAGCAAACTCTTCATAAACACTTTCATTGACATATATTCTTTGAAGAGAAATACAAACTTGACCTGAGTTTATGAAAGCTCCTAATGCACACTTAGAAGCTGCAATTGCCACATCTGCACTCTTGTCTATATACGTTGCTGCATTTCCACCAAGTTCTAAGGCTATTTTTTTGATGCCAGCCTTACTTGTTATTTCACGACCAACAGGTACACTTCCTGTAAAACTTATGACTCTTGGAATTGGACTTTGAACAAGTGCATCGTTAACTCCCTCGCCGCTATATACTACACTTAAGGCATCTTTAGATGCAAACTCACTTTGTATAAAAAGTTTTGCAAATTTAAACGCTGTAAGTGGAGCAGAACTAGTCGGTTTTAAGACAACTGCATTTCCAGCCACAAGCGCGGGAGCTATCTTATGAGCTACAAGATTAAGTGGAAAATTAAAAGGAGTAATAGCCAAAACAACACCAACCGCTTCACGTCTATAAAAAGCTAAGGTCTCTTTGCCACTTGGCATAGCAGTTGTATCAAAAGTCTCACCATGAAGATTCATCATTGCATTTGCTGAGAGTTTTATGGTCTCAATACATCTACTTACTTCTACTCGTGAAAACTTAATAGGTTTGCCAACTTCATCAGTGAGTGTTTGTGCCATATCTTCTTTATTTAATTCAAGTTTTTGTGCCACATCTAAAAGCCAATTTACCCTTACATGTAAAGAAGCTTTTTTAGCCGACTCTGCACTTTTTTTTGCAATATCTAAAACTTTTAAAGCATCATTTTGTGTACAAACTGCCACTTGTGAAGCTACTCTTCCATCATAAGGACTTAACACCTCACGGTACTTCTTTACCTCTTTACATGTAGAGCCAAAAAATATATCTGCTTTCATTAGAAACTCCATTTAAACAAAATTTAGATATCATTATAACTATTTATAAATTAGGACAATATAATGGAAAAAGCTAAATATATTTGGATGGATGGAAAACTTGTTGAATGGGATAAGGCAAACATTCATATTTTAACACACACACTACACTATGGCAATGGTGTTTTTGAAGGAACTAGAGCATATATGACAGACGAGGGTTTGGCTATTTTCAAACTTAAAGAACATACTAAAAGACTTTTAAACTCTGCAAAAATAACAAGAATAACACCAAAATACTCTATTAAAGAACTTGAAGCCGCTCAACTTGAAATACTTCGTGTAAATGACTTTAAATCAAATGTATATTTAAGACCTATTATATATCTTGGATACGGAATTATGGGACTTCATCATACAGCAGCTCCAATTCAAACATCAATTGCTGCTTGGGAATGGGGAAGTTATTTGGGCGAAGAAGGACTTGAAAAAGGCATTAGAGTAAAAATATCATCTTTTACAAGAAATCCTGTAAACTCAACCATGGGAAAAGCAAAAGCAGTAGCAAACTACTTAAATTCACAAATGGCAAAATATGAAGCTGTTGAAGCTGGTTATGAAGAGGCTCTTTTATTAGATAATGAAGGGTTTATAGCGGAGGGAAGTGGTGAGTGCTTTTTTATTGTTCGAGATGGTGTTTTAATATCACCTCCAAACGATACTTCATTAGAAAGTATAACTCAAGGTATGGTTCTTGAACTTGCAAAAGAGGCGGGAATACCAATACAGAGAAGAAGAGTAACAAGAGATGAAGTTTATATAGCAGATGAAGCCTTTTTTACAGGAACTGCTGCAGAAGTTACTCCTATTAGAGATGTTGACAATTATGTTATTGGAAATGGAAAACGTGGAGAGATAACGTCTTATCTACAAAGTGCCTATTTTGATGTAGTTTACGGACGAAATCCAAAATATAAACATCTGTTAACTTTTATTTAGTATAATAACAAAAAATTAAATATAATAAGGAAAATTATGCCTGCAGATTTGAATGATTATTTCAAAAAGAAGAATGGTGGTAGTGGTAATAGTGGTGGAGATGGAGGGAACAGACGTCCCCCAAATTTAAATATAGAACCACCTGAGTTTTTTAAAAACTTGGGAAAAAAAGCTGGAATACTCTATGCAATTATAGGTATTATTGTACTTTTAGTTATAGCTAAACCTTTTGTTGTTATCAACTCTGGTGAAGTGGGAATTAAAGCAACTGCTGGTAAATATGAACCAATTCCAATGGAACCTGGTTTTCATTTTTTTATACCATTTGTACAAAAAGTACTTACAGTTGACACTAGAGTAAGAATTATGAACTTCACATCAAATGAAGATGTATCTTCTTTTAACCAAAGAGGTTCAGGAATACAATCAAACAATGCAATTTCAGTTCTTGACAACCGTGGTCTTCCTGTTTCATTTGACTTAACAGTTCAATACAAACTTCAAGCTGCTTCAGCTCCTCAAACAATTGCAACTTGGGGACCAGCATGGGAAGATAAGATTATAAGTCCAGTGGTAAGAGACGTTGTAAGAAGTGTTGTAGGTAAATATACAGCTGAAAAACTTCCTCAACTAAGAAACGAAATAGCTGTTAAAATTGAAGACAACATTAGAAAAGATATAGAATCACAACCAGGTCAGCCTGTAAAACTTTTAACAGTTCAAATGAGAGAAATTATTCTTCCTCAAAAAATTAAAGACCAAATAGAAAAAGTTCAAGTAGCAAAACAAGAAGCTGAAAGAACAAAATATGAAGTAGAACGTGCTAAACAAGAGGCATTTAAAGCTGCAGCCGTTGCTGAGGGTGTTGCAAAAGCAAAAGAGATTAATGCAAAAGGTATAGCAAAAGCAGTAAAAATTGAAGCAGATGCAACATCTTATGCCAACATTGAAATTGCAAAAAGTATCACAAAAGAACTTCTAGAACTAAAACAGATAGAAATTCAAGGTAAATTTAATGATGCACTTAAAGTAAACAAAGATGCTAAGATATTCTTAACACCTGGTGGAGCTGTTCCAAACATCTGGGTAGATACTAAAAACACTCAAAAGACAACAGCAATAACTAGATGATAGATAATATAGATTGGAGTAAATCAGATTTAATTCCTGCCATTGTGCAGGAATTAGATTCTGGTAAAGTTCTTATGCTTGCCTACATGAACAAAGAAGCTGTTGAGCTTACACTTTCAACAAAATTAGCACACTTTTACTCAAGAAGTAGAAAAAAGATGTGGAAAAAAGGTGAAAGCAGTGGAAACTTGCAACATGTTAAAGAAATTTATCTTGATTGTGATTTAGATACTATTTTACTTAAAGTTATTCAAGATGGTGGTTGTGCTTGTCACACAGGACGTGAATCTTGTTTTTTCAATAGAGTTGATATTGATGAAAAACCAAGTGAAGTTATAGCCCAAATAGACTCTTACTCTACAAGTGATAAACTCTATCATACTATTCAAGAGAGAAAACTGGCAAATTCAAAAGAATCGTATGTTGCTTCACTATTTGAAAAAGGTGAAAATAGCATACTTAAAAAAGTTGTTGAAGAAGCTGGAGAGTTCTGTTTTGCAGTAAAAGATAATGATGAAAAAGAGATTATCTATGAAGCGGCTGATTTAGCTTTTCATACACTTGTAGCATTAGCAAGTAAAAATATAAATCCAGATTTAATCAAACAAGAACTTGAACGTAGATTTGGACTTAGTGGAATTCAAGAAAAAAATTCAAGGGAAAAATAAGGAGTATTAGTGGCAAAGTTAGATGCATTTAAAGCTTCACTTCTAAACTATGTGCACCACTTTAGTATGTATGATTATATTGCTTATGCATGGCTAATTCTTATCTTTTTTGTTACTATTTTACTTGCAATAATGGTAGCAAAAAAGAGCCCTACTTTTTCAATTTTAATTCTTATTATTGCCCTTGGACTACTATTTATTGGTCCTTTCGTCTTAAAACACTATCTTGATCAATACTTAAGACCTTTAAAAAACAGTACTATACTAGTCAAAAAATTAAACTTTTCAAATTCACTAATAGTCGCTGGTTCTGTAACAAATATGTCTAAAAATAGTTTTTCTACATGTAAGGTAAATATTTCGGTATTAAAAAGTAGTCCAAATTCTATCAAATACTTTATAAATCAACTAAAGCCTTTACGAAAACAGACGATATCTATTGATAAGATTATAGATGTAAATTCAACTGAAGAATTCAGAGTGGTTTTTGACAAATATAGCTATGCTAAAGATGTTAATATATCTATAAATTCTGAGTGTTATTAAAGGACTTAAGTGACTTACTTTACTATTTTGCATTGGATTGCTCTTTTTATTTTACTTGTTCTATTTGTTTTACTTAGCCTTGTTGCATTAAAACAGACGAACAAAAAAATACTAATTTCAATGCTATTTTCAAACTTTTTAGTTATAACTATGCTAGCAATTTTTTCTATGTTTGTTTTAGACAAATATACAAAAATAGCAAAACTTGAAAGCATGACACAAAAACGTATACTCATGACAGAGTCACTTACACTTTCAGGAAAAATAAGAAACATAGGAAATTTTGATATAGGTAAATGTGTATTAGAAGTCAAACTTGTAAACAATGCTATGAGTGGTGGAGATGTAAGTGGTTCTCAAATATTTTCCCCATCAGGATTTGACTTTTTTACTTCAAAAAAGAAAAACAGTAGACCATCTACAGTACTCAATGAATTTATTATAGCAAAAAACTTTAGACAAGGAGAACTTAGAAACTTCTCAGTCTCTATGAAATACCCTCCTTATTTTCAAAAACCATTTATGAACTATAAACTATATTGTCGCTAATAAATATATCCATTTTTCTCTAGTGCTTTTTTAATGTTGTACATCTGTTTATGTTTATCTTTACACCAAACTGGTGAAATTAGACTATCATCACTAATACCAGCTGTAACTCTTTGAATTAACATTTCATTAGGTACTATTTTAATTGTTTTTATAAGAGTATCTATATACTCTTCTTCACTTATAGGAGTGAACTTTCCTCTTCTAAAATCATTTGCAAGAGCTGTTTTTTTTACAACATATAAAGGATGGATTTTGATAGACTCAACTCCAAGTTCTACCGCTTTTCTTGCACTTTTCAACATCATTTTTTGATTCTCTCCAGGAAGACCAAATATGAGATGAGCACATACTTTGAGTCCATAACCTCTAGTTATCTTTATCTGCTCCTCTACGTCCTCTATGGTCTCTGCACGATTGATTCTTTTAAGTGTTTCATTATAGACTGATTGTATTCCATACTCTATCCACACTTCTTTGGTTTTTGACTTCTCTTGAAGATACTCTAAAACTTCTTCACTTATGCTATCAGCTCTTGTTCCAATACTTATGCCTATAACATCATCAAGTTCAAAAGCTCTATCATAAAGAGTTTTAAGAGTATCAAATGGGGCATATGTATTTGTAAAAGATTGAAAATATACCAAAAACTTTTTGGCATTAAACTTTTTTTTCAATTTTATTTTAGTTTGATTAAATTGAGATTCAAGTTGCACTAATTGTGAAGAGAGAAATGGATTATGCTTGGAATTTGGATTTAATGAAACAATTTTTGGTTTTTGTATACCCAAATTGGGACTGAATGATTCATTTTCACAAAACACACAGCCACCATGAGCTTTACTTCCATCTATATTTGGACAGGTAAATCCAAGTACAGAGATAGGAGTTTTATATATATTACAATCAAATTTTTTACGAAAGTACCTTCCCGCTGTTAGAATCTCTTGCATATGCTATTTTATAAAATAATTTCCATCAAAACTAACTAATGAATAGTTTGTATCATCCCCTAGACTCTTTTTAAGAGCATCTATACTCAAAAAGTCCAATGAGTCAGCCTCAATATAATTTTTAATCTCTTCAATAGAATAATTTGCACTTATAAGCTCTTTATAACTTGGTGTATCTATACCATATCTACAAGGATGTTCTATGGTTGGTGAAGCTATACGCATATGCACTTCACTTGCTCCTGCCTCTTTTAAAATTTTTATGATTCTTTTTGCTGTTGTCCCTCTTACGATACTATCATCAATAACAACTATTTTTTTGCCTTTTAGAAGTGAACCAATTGGTGAGAGTTTTAGTTTAACTTTCATATCACGTCTCTCTTGAGTTGGTTCTATAAAAGTTCTACCTACATAATGATTTCTTACTATTCCCATATCAAATGGAACTCCACTCTCTTCAGAATAACCAAGTGCTGCACTTACACCACTATCAGGGACAGGTATAACCAAATCAGCATCTACTTTTTGTTCTCTTGCTAATGCTCTTCCCATCTCTTTTCTAACAGCATATACATTTTTACCTTCAATATCACTATCAGGTCTTGCAAAATAAATATATTCAAACGCACAAATATGTGGATCTGGCTCAAAAAGTTGAATAGATTTATAAGAATCACAACCTTTTTCAAAGATTATCATCTCTCCAGGTCTAATATCTCTAACAAACGTAGCTCCAACCAAATCAAAAGCACAAGTTTCACTCGAAACTATATATCCACCATCTTTAAGACGACCTAAACTAAAAGGACGCACTCCATATCTGTCTCTTATAGCAAACATTTTAGAGCGACTTTGTATACAAAGACAATAAGCACCTTTTATAACACCTAACGCTTCAATAATTCTATCTTTTAGTCTTTCTTTTTTACTTCTTGCTATTAGATGGACTATATTTTCTGTATCCATAGAAGATTGAAAAATAGAACCTTGTTCTATAAGTGTACTTCTTACTTCATTTTTATTTATTAAATTTCCATTGTGGACTACTGAAATTTCACCTAATTGATAAGCAGCATATACTGGTTGTGTATCCCAAGTTGACTCTTTTCCTGCTGTTGAATATCTATTATGACCGACTGCCATATGACCCTTTAGCTTATCAAGAGCTTGTTTATCAAAAACATCAGTTACTAAACCTCTTTTTTTGATAGTTGTTATATGCTTACCATCACTAGTACTAATTCCTGTCGCTTCTTGTCCACGATGCTGCATAGCAAATAGAGCATAATATGCTACACGTGAAGCATCACTATCACCAAAAACTCCAACTATTGCACACATTAATTTAGTCCTAAACAATCACTTATATGGTATAAACCATTTGGTTGATTGACTATCCATTTTGTAGCTCTTAGAGCACCTTTTGCAAAAGTATCTCTACTTGTTGCTGTATGATTTAACTCTATAAACTCACCATCATTATAAAAACCAACAGTATGACGACCTACTATATCTCCTCCACGAAGAGCCATAATAGCAATCTCTTCTTTGCTTCTTTCTCCAATAAGTCCATTTCTTCCACTAACTCTTACATCATCAAGAATTAAGCCTCTTCCTTTTGCCGCATGTTCTCCTAAAGTTATAGCCGTTCCACTTGGTGCATCTTTTTTATATCTATGATGCTGTTCAACTATCTCTATATCAAAATCTCTAAGGCTCTTTGAAGCAAGTTCAACTAGTCTATTCATAACAGCCACACCTAGTGACATATTTGTAGAGTATAAAATTGGCATTTTACTGCTTGCCTCTTTTAAAAGGTTAAGTTGATGCTCACTCAATCCTGTAGTTCCTATAACTAAAGGAGTTGGATTAGCTAAAGCAGCTTCCAATAGGGCCTCTGTTCCAACAGCAATGGTAAAATCTATAACAACATCACTTTTTTCTAAAAGAGCTCCCACATTACTTGTAATTTCAACATCATCAGGAAGAGTAAAATCAAATTCTTCTATAGCATGAAGCATATATGGACGTGCATCTTCCTCTTTTTTTAAATTTTCTATTAAAAGTCTTCCCACTCTACCAGTTGAGCCATGTATTCCAACATTTATCATCAATTACCTTTTATATTTTCTTATTAATCGTTAACATATTCTAAAGCTTGAATTCCAGCTACCGCACCATCGCCAGCTGCACAAACAACTTGTTTAGCTGCACCTATACGAATATCTCCTCCAGCAAAAAGCCCTTCCACTGAAGTCTTCATTTTTAAATCAACTATAACATTTCCATTATCGTCTAAATCACAAAGATAACTTCCATCTTCTTGAAGTAAAATAGAGTTATTTACATTCATACCCACAAAAACAAAAATTCCAGGTACATCTAAGGCTCTTTCATTGTTTTGTTTATCAACTACTGTTACTCCTATAACTCCCATTTTATCACCAAGTATCTCTTTTACATTGGAGTTTAAAATTAACTCAATTTTTTCACTATTTTTTACTTTTTCTATTGTAATAGGTGAAGCTCTAAATGTATCACGTCTATGGATTAAATATACTTTTGAACAGATATTTGCAAGATAAAGTGCCTCTTCAAGTGCTGTATCACCACCACCTAAAACTGCAACTTCTTTTTGCTTGTAGAAAAACCCATCACAAGTGGCACAAGTACTAACGCCTTTTCCAAATAACTCATCTTCACCCTTAATACCCGCACGTCTAGGAGTACTACCCGTTGAGATTAAAACACTTTTTGCCTCAACCACTTCTCCTCCAAGTAAAAAAACTTCAAAAATTCCATCATCTCTTCTAGATACTCTACTTACCTCTTCCATACGATGTTTCATACCAAATCTCATACACTGCTCTGGCCATGGTTCCATTAGCTCCATTCCAGTTACTTCATGAGCAATTCCAGGGTAGTTTTCTATCTCACTACTTCCTGTAATTTGACCACCAGGAAGTCCTTTTTCAAACATAGCTACATCTTTAAGACCACCACGAGTTGCATACAAACCAGCAGTTAGCCCAGTAGGACCTCCACCAATAATTGCTAAATCTAACATCATATTTCTCCTATTTCTCATAATTTAATTCAAGTTACTCTATAATTTCAACTAAACTATCTTGTTTAAAATTTGAATTTTTAAATCTTTTTATCCTAAAAGCACTTGGAATCTCATACACATTGAAGCGTTGAATCACTTGAAGAAGTGTATTCATTCCACTACTTATATATAAAACATCTCCTTTTTTACCTCTTTTTTGCTGAAATATATCAATTGCAAGTATTGGATTATCTTTAGATATTTTACCTAAAATTGTATTAAAATTTTGCATATTAGAACTATATACTACAACTGTATAGTTATCATATTGTGGAGTAAAAATATCTTTTTGTGTATAAAATATCCATTTTGAAAAATCAATAAACTTATACTCTGAAAAACGATAATTTGAATATGCAAAAGCGGCAGCAATTAAAGCAGCGCCAAAAAAAGAAGCAAAGACGAGGGAAAATTGCCCTCGTCCTCTATTCATCTAAATTCCTCTCACTGAAGTTGTGCCTTTGGCAAGAAGAATCCGTTTTCATTTATTAAAGTGAATTTATCTTATCCGCTAAAACTTGCTTTGAAGAAGCACCAACCATTTGGTCTACCAATTCGCCATCTTTAAAAAATAAGATTGTAGGAATTGATCTAATTCCATACTTTACTGCTACATCTTGCTCTTCATCTGTATTTACTTTACAAATTTTTGCTTTCCCGTCAAAATCCTCAGCTAACTCTTCTATAACAGGTGCTAGCATGCGACAAGGTCCGCACCATGGAGCCCAAAAGTCTACCAATGCAATTCCTTCTTTTATTGACTCATCAAAGTTTGATGCAGTTAAATCTAAATATTTTCCCATTATTTTCTCCTAATATTATTAATGATATGATTATACAGCTTATATCTTTAAACTTTCCATAGCCAATGACACTACTATTAAATGCTGATATTTTCTACAATTTCTATTAATTTGTCATTAACTATAAGTGCGTCTATTTGGTAGTCTAAATCAACATTTTTTTTGTACATGTAAAAATCTACTGTTTTAATTATTCGTTGTAATTTTTTAGGAGTTATTCTAGTAAGTGCATCATACTCTTTTGAGTATTTTACTTCAAAAAAATGTAAAATATCCTCTTTAGAAGCCACAATATCTATCTCACCAAAGCGAGAATGAAAATTTCTTTCAAGAATAGAGTACCCATGTTTGCTTAAGTACTCTACTGCTTTTGTCTCTGCTTTTAGTCCAATGACTAGACTAATCTTCAATCCTAATCATAACTGGTTTGTCTTTACATGTAGAAAGATTTTCTAACTCTTTCATAGCATTTTGTATACTTTTTTCTTTACACTTATGAGTTGAGAAAAGAAGTGTTGCTGCATTTTTGTCTTTTAAATCTGGTTTTTGTAAAAAGCTATTTACTGAAATGCCAAAATTTCCTAAAATTGCTGTTATCTTAGTCAAAACACCTATCTCATCAACAACTTTAATTCTCATATAATATTTGGTTTCTATCTCATCTACATTTAATAATGTAAACCCTCCACCTTCTAAATCTCTTTTAAAGCCAAGCATTGGTGAACTCTGCCCCACTCTTACTATATCAATCAAATCTGCGATTACAGCACTAGCTGTTGCATCTCCACCAGCTCCTGGTCCATAATACATAGTTTCACCAACTCTATCGCCTATAACACTAATTCCATTCATAACATCATCTACTTTTGCTATCATCTGTGAGCTTGGAATAAGTGCCGCATGAGCTCGTAGTTCTACTTTTTTGTTAGCACACTTTTTTGCTATTGTTAAGTGTTTAATATTGTAACCAAACTCTTTTGCAAAAAAGATATCTTCACTATTGATATTTTCAATTCCCTCTATAAGTATATCTTCTGGATTTGCATGAATTCCATAGGCAATACTAGCAAGTATAAGAAGTTTATGAGCCGCGTCAAATCCACCTACATCAAAAGTTGGGTCAGCCTCAGCATAACCTAATTTTTGAGCTTCATCTAATACAGCTTTAAACTCTACATTTTCATTCATCATTTTTGTTAAAATAAAGTTACAAGTACCATTCATAATGCCTTTTATAGACTCAATATGATTCGCACTTAAACCCTCACGAAGAGCCTTAATAATAGGAATTCCACCAGCCACACTAGCTTCAAATCCTAGAGCTAAATCTCCTGCTATATCTTGAAGGGCATAACGATGATAGGCTAAAAGTGCCTTATTCGCAGTTACAACGGTTTTTCCATTTTTAAGAGCTTTTTTAACCACTTGAAATGCATCATCAACACCACCCATAAGTTCTATTATAATATCAATATCTTTATTCTCTAAAACATCATTTATGTCAGTGCTAAGGGGGATACTTACACCTCTATCTTTTGAAGTATCTCTTACTATTCCCATCACAGGAACTATTTTTTTACCACTTCTTGCTTCTATGATATCACTATTTTCTTCTAAAATTTTTACTACACTTGCTCCAACAGTACCGACTCCGATTATGCCTACTTTTATCATCTTTATTTACTCTTTTCTAAACTTTTTTATTTTACTGTCCCCTTTTTGTTGAGCAAAGCCCAACAAAAATTCCTCGCAACTAAAGTACGAAGTAAACTTCTGTAATTTTATTTTTCTAAACTTTTCAAATACTTTTTTAAGTTCTTAGCTGCTTGACGAATTCTGTTTTCATTCTCAATAAGAGCAATCCTCACATATCCTTCGCCACCTTCACCAAAACCAATTCCAGGGCTTACTGCGATTTTTGCTTCTGTTAATAACTGCTTAGCAAACCTCATGCTACCCAAATGCATGGCAACCTCTGGGATTTTTCCCCATATAAACATACTTGCATTTGGTTTATCTATCTTCCAACCAGCATTTTCAAAACTTTCCAATAAAATATCTCTTCTTTTTTGATATGTTTGTGTTATCTCATCTACACACTCTTGAGGACCATCAAGCGCCACTGTTGAAGCCACTTGAATTGGTGTAAACATACCATAATCAAACCAAGATTTTATTTTTTGAAGGGCATTTATAAGTTTTTGATTTCCAACAATAAATCCAACTCTCCAACCAGCCATAGAGTAACTTTTTGAGAGTGTATAACTCTCAACTGCAACATCTTTGGCACCTTCAACTTCTAAAATTGAAGGAGTTTTATATCCATCAAATGTTAAATCAGCATAAGCTATGTCACTTATGATATAAAATCTCTCTTTTTTTGCATAAGCAACCAACTCTTCATAAAAACTCTTTTCAACTGTTACTGTTGTTGGATTATGAGGAAAATTTACTACTACAAATTTTGGCTTTGGAACAGACTCTGCAAAAGCTTTTTTAAGATTTTTAAAAAAAACTTCTGTATTAAGCTCATAATTTTCATTCCACTCTAAACCCATTTTATGCACATTTCCACCTGCAATAATAAAAGCGTGAGAGTGTATAGGATAAGCAGGATCTGGAACAACAGCTACATCTCCTGGATTGGTGATTGCTTGAACTAAATGGACATAACCCTCTTTACTTCCTAAAGTTGCGACTGCTTCACGATCAGGATCTATATCAACACCATACTTTCTGCTATACCATTTACATATAGCAAGTCGTAGTTTATATATACCCTTAGAAGCACTATATCCATGTGTTTTATCTTTATTTGCTGATTCTATTAACTTATCTACTATATGTTGTGGAGTTCTAGTATCTGGATTTCCCATTGAAAAATCGATGATATCTTCACCAGCTCTTCTGGCGTTTAGTTTAATCTCATTTATTTCTGCAAAAACATAATTTGGTAATCTCTCTATTGTATTAAACCGTATCTCATCGAACATAATCTTATTCTCCCTTTTTTAATTTCTACTTCTTAAGTAGATTGATATACCACGTTTTATATTGTCAAGTGTATACAAATCTGCAATCTTGACGTACTTAGCCTCTCTTGGTATTTTCATTTTTAGTGTATTTGTTATGCTTTGTGAACTATAATCTTTTACTATATGTAATTTATCGTTATAAAAAATTATACTTGGATGCCATCTATCGGCTATACGGGAACGAAATGATACACTTTTCATATCTTGTACATTTATCCAATATGGTTTTATTGGCTTTTTTAGTTTTATAGTCTTATTAGCTTCCACTTTTTTTGCTTCAATCATAATGTTATCTGTATTGATTACATATTTCCACTCATTTTCACTTTTTCTATCTACTGATTCAAGAAAACATCCTCTATCTTCAAGCCTTTTAGAAAGTATCAAAGGATCTACTATATGCTCTGTAGAAATGATTATCTGCCATAAAAAACTATCTGAATTTTTCAAAGCACGTTTTGTTAAAAAATAATTATATCCCATAGATGAAAGTGATTCATTAATAACTCTCATAAAAATAAGTCCATTTTTTTTAGTTAAGAATGATAAATTTAACTCTTGAGGTTTTTTGTAAAAAAGCTTTAATAAACCACTCTTTTTTAGTTTTGCCAAAACTTTTATATCGTCTATCTTACCAGCTTTATTTAAAAAAACGTTATTATTTTTAAATAAAATACGAATTAAATTTTTTTGAGTTTTATATTTATTTTGACCTATGAAACTCTCTATTTTATCTTCTAAAAGCGTTGCTTGAATAAACGTTGTAAAAATAAGTAGTACTATAAAAAACCTTACCAAGACTTACCTTCATTTAACTCTTTAAATCTACTCCATTTTATCTGTGTTATATTTAAATCTTTTACTAAAAACCGAATAGGAGATTTTCGATGAAACTCTCTCTTCTCCCCTGCTATGACTAGATTAAAACTTCCATGTCCTGTAGTAATAATCTGTTCACGAGAGATATCTATAGAAAAGTTCCCTTCTCCTAAAAATGATCTTCTTTTTTTAGTATCAAGGTATATTACACCAACCCATAGCTGTGAATTAGGAACTAAAATAGCCTCTTGCGGAAATCTTTGACTTACTTTTTCAATAAGATCTTCTTTCTCTTTAACTTCTACTTTTTTCTTTTCTGGAACATTTTCAATTTTTTTTTCTTCAATGATATCTTTATTAATATCATCAACTACTTCGACATCTTTAGCAGTACTATTTGTTTCATCAGGCAATACCTCCTCTTCAAACGAGCTATTTGCTTCATCTAGTGACTCTTGTGCCTCTTGAACTACTGTTGTTTGTTCATAACTGACCTTATCACTCTTTATATAATTTGACAAATCTATTTTATCTTGAAAAAGTGAAAAAAGCATACTAAAAGTGACTACTACAAGAACAAGTAATATAAAAATTAGTAACTTTTTGCTACTTTTTTCATCGTCAACTACTATAAAAAGTCCAGTATCCTCTTCTTCTTGACGATTTGCCGACCAGTACTCTTCAAATGCTTCAGTCCAAGCACTCAAATCTAACTTATACTCGCGTGAAAGTATTTTTACAAATCCTAGTGTATTTATATGGTCTAATTTTTCATAGTCCATATCTACCATAAACTTTAAATATTTCTGCTCAATATGGGTCTCATTGCAGACTTTTTTTAATCCTATCTCTTCAAGTACCTTAATCTTATCCATTAGCAATCCTGTCACATATTACCGCTGTTGCCGCACTTACATTTAGAGAGTCAAAAGCTCTCGCCATTTTAATCGATACAATTTTATCTAATTTTATTTTTACTTTTTTGTTTATTCCTTCACTTTCACTACCCATAACTAAAGCTACTCTCTCATCAAATTTTACACTAGATACACTTTCTCCATCCATATCAGCGCCATAAAGTGTAAAGCCTGTCTGTTTTAGCTCATTTACCATATCTAATGCATTTGGATATAAAACTACTGGAAGCTCAAAAATTGCTGCACTACTAGTTCTAATCATAGATTCAAGATTGAGAGTTCTAACCCCACTTACAATGAGTCCATCAGCACCAAAAGCATATGCAGTTCTTGCAATTGCTCCTATATTACCAACATCTGTAAGTTCATTCAATATAACTAAAAATTTGCTATTTTTTACAACAGAAAAATCACTATACCTCAATGGTTCAATCTCAGCAATAAACCCTTGATGATTACCTCCACGAGCAAGAGATTGGGCTTTTTGGTTGTCTACACGTACTATAGTACTTGTAGCATTTGCAATAGTTGAAAAGAGCTTCTGGTCACACTTTTTTGCTAAGTATACCGTCTTTAATCTCTCAGGATAGTTTTTTAATACATGTAAAAATAGTTGTTTTCCATAAATTATCATAAATTTATTGTATCTAAAAAGGCTTAAAATAAATAATTATTATAAAAATATTATCTATAATTTGAATATTCGATATAAAAAGCTACTAAGAATTGAGTTTAGAATACCACTGTTTTACACTCTCTCCAGTAATTTTTGCTAAAAGTTTTGCTTTTTGCTTTGGAGGAAGTTGTAGTTCTAATATATCTTTTTTAGTAATGGCATCACCCTTGCATATAACCGCACTATCGATGACTATAACCCATTCACCTTTTAGGTTTGCATCTTTTAGCTGTTGATTTATATCTGCACAATTTGAGAAAAATTTTCTCTCGAATTTTTTTGTTGCTTCTTTTATAAATATGGCTTTTCGTTCAGGAAGAAGTGTTGCTAACTCTTGTGCAAGTTTTTCTATGCGGTGAGGTGATTCATAAAGTATCGTTGGAATAGAAGAATTTTTAATAAACTCTAACCCTGTGTCTCTCTCTTTTCCCTTATGTGGCAAAAAACCATAAAAAGTAAATTTTGGATTTTCAAATCCACTCGAAGCATATGCCAAAAGAGCAGCATTTGCACCTGGTAGAACTTCATATGATATATTTTTAGATTGACAAAATTGGACAAAATAACTTCCAGGGTCACTAACACAAGGCATACCTGCATCACTTAGATAAGCCACATTCTCATCAAATATAGATATATCTATATTATCTAAAACATAGCGTTCATTATGTGAGTGTAAGGATATAAAGTTTTCTATATTAAAAGTTAAATTATGTTTTTCACTAAGGAGAGAAAGAAGTTTTTTTGTAACTCTTGTATCTTCACAAAAGAGGGTATTAACTTCACAAAGAAGTTTCAAACTTCTTTGTGAAATATCATCTAGATTTCCTATGGGTGTAGGAATAAAGTAAACCAAGACGCTTACTTGACTATTTTAAGTTATACTTTTTGTTAAACTTCTCAACTCTACCCGCAGCATCAAGAATTTTCTCAGAACCTGTAAAAAATGGGTGGCACTCACTACAAATATCTATTCTCATCTCTGCTTTATTTGACATAGTTTCAAAACTATTGCCACAAGCACAACTAACTTTACACTCAACGTATTCTGGATGTATATCTTTTTTCATTTCATTTTCCTAAAAATTTATTATCAAGGGCTTTGCCCTTGCCCCAACTCTTAAAAAACAGCAGACCCAATCGAGTCCACTGCTGTATAGGGGGGAGGGGAATTGGGATTATAGCTTAAATAGACTTTAGATAAGCTAAAAACTATAATACTATTTTAGAACAAACTCCTATAACTGCCGTTTCACTTCTAAGAATATTTGTACTTTTTAGTCCAAAAACATCTTTACATGTAAAGAGTTTCCTCTCATTTTCACTAAAACCACCTTCTGGTCCAACTAAGAAATTTTCTATATTTTCATTAGCATTTAAAAAATTTTCACTAAAGTCTATAATTACACTTTTAGGATAATTTTGAAGGTACTCTTCAACACTCTTTAAAATTTCAATTTGCATTAAAACAGCACGACCAGATTGCTCACAAGAATTAATCAAAATCCTTTTTAGTCTATTTTCGTCTATTTTATAATTCTTTTGTGAAAACTCTGCATAAACAAAACTTAACTTTTCTACACCCATCTCACTAAGCATTGCTATATATTTCTCTACTGTTTTTGGATCAACAATGCACCAACCAATATGGAGTTTACATGTAGAGTTTTTTTTGCCCTCTTTTGTTTTCAAAAGAGTTAAATTTGCCTCTTTTTTGTTTATATTTTCGAGTTCATAAGTATAAATTTTTCCATCATTTAAGTTTGAAAAATCCAACTTTGCACCAACAGCAACTCTGCGAACTTTAAAGATGTGAGAATATTCCTTTACATCTAAAAAAAGTTTTTCTTCTCCTGCAAGCTTACAAAAGTTAAATTGCATAAACTAATCCCATTGTGGCTACAATTAAAACTATATCTATAATATATTTTTTCTTTGCAAATGCTCTGTACTCATCTGGTGTTCCATATTTATACTTCTTAAAGAGCTTCATACTCATCACAAATATCACCAACCAGACAAGAATCATCAAATAAACACCATGACTCATATGCATTTGATTCATTCCAAGCACTAGAATACCTGTAAAAGCGACACAGGTAAACAGAGCATAATAAACTGGATTTACTTTTTTTACTTTTTTTGAAAACTCTTTACATGTAAAAATAAAATATAGATTTACCAAAGCTACAATCAACATGCCTACGATAAAATACTGATGGTACTTAATTGCCGTAGTTATTAATTCTTCCATTCATCAACCTTGTAAAATTTAGCTATAATTATACATGATTAATTATGAAGATGCACTAAATATTCTCTCAAATAAACTTTCAATTGTTTCCCATACTAAAGAGATGGCACTGTTAGATTCGGTCAAACATGTGTGTGCTATGGATATTTATGCAACTACTTCTCTACCAACTCACCCAATTGCCCTTAAAGATGGTTTTGCATTTTTAGACAATGAAAATTATGAAGTCTCAACTGGTCAAATTCTAAAAAAGGGAACTTCTGCTGTTATTCCTTATGAAGAGAGGTATTCAAATCCTCCTTACATGTACAACATAAAAGAGGCTGGAGAAGATATAAAAAAAGATGAGCTTCTTCTTAGTTGTGGTGAGCTTATAACTGCTTATGGTATTACTTCACTTGCATCTCAAGGAATAAATACTCTAAAAGTTTTTAAAAAACCAAAAATAAGTATTCTTAGCATTGGAGATAACCTTTGCCCTGTACAAAAAAAAATAAAAAAAGGTGAAGTATACAACTCAAATGCACTCTCACTTGCAGCAAGAATACTCGAAATTGGAGCCAAAATAAGCAAGGTTTGGCAAGTTAAAAATAACAAATTAGCTATAAAAGAACATCTAAAAGAGTTAAGTAAATATAGTGATTTCATTATCACAACAGGGGCTATGAGCAGATACGATGCCATGAGTCAACTTATCTATGAAGATGAATTTCGTATCTTATTTCACAAAGTTCAAATTGCACCTGCTAGTCCTACCGCTTTTAGTATGTTTGAAGATACCCCTGTGCTTCACCTTACAGGTCTTCCACTATCATCTTTACTGGGATTTGAGCTCATTGGTGTTCCTGCAATAAAAATAGTAAAAAATGAGTCAATTAAAAAGAGAAAAAATCTACATGTAAAAAATGAAAAAGAGTTTACATGTAGAGAGAACTGTACAAGTGCAATTCCTGGCTTTTTTGATGGAGAGAGCTTTAGAAATGCCCCCTCTTTTGGAGCTGGTATGTTGAATGTTCTTGCAAAATGTAACGGTTATGCTCTAGTTAAAAACAAAACAACTATAAAGAAAAATGATCTAATAGATTTTTTTACTTTTTAAACTTACTTATATACTCAGCAACAGATTCTATCTCTTTGATGCTAAGCTTAGAGATAACTTTTTGCATAATTTTGTTTATTTTAGCTTTTTTATAGCTACCATAATGAATGTCTTTTATAATGTGGAGCAACTCCGTTTTATCTCTTCCTATAAGGAAACCATTGGCTCGTTCAAATGGAAGATGTTTGCCATCAATACCATGGCAACCTCTACATTTTTTATATATATCTTCACCATCTTGAACCCCAAAACAACTAATAACAAATAGCATACATGTAACCAACAAAATTCTCATATCCTACCTTATGTTTAAATTATCCACCTGTCTCATAAAAAGCTCTACTTGAAGTCTCATTTTCCTCATCACCACTCCACTTGTTTTTTTCTGGTTTATCTCTTAAAACCTTTTTTAAAACTTCGGCAGCAGCAGTAATATCTCCTGCTTGAACAGCTTTTTTGATACTCATAGCCTCTTCAAAATACAAACATGGAATAAGCGTACCCTCAGCAGTCAATCGTATACGATTACAATCTTCACAAAAGTCATGGGCATGAGGATTAATGATTCCAAATCTATATCCATCTTCAAACTCGTATTGTTTGGATGGACTTGAAGCCTCTCTTTTAATCTCAGTGAATTTATACTTTGTTGCAATTTTTTCTTTTACCTCTTCTTCACTTAAACCTACAAGTTTATCTTTTGCATGTTTGTTTTCCATATATTCTATAAATCTTATGGACATATTTCTCTCTTTGCAATACTCTAAAACTTCTATTATTTCTTCAGCGTTTACGCCTTTAAGGGGAACATTGTTTATCTTTACACCTAAGCCTACTTCTTGAGCTTTAGCAATACCTTGTTTAACTTTTTTCAAAACATCTTTTCCAGAGATCTTAGCTGCTACATCGTCTTTTAGAGTGTCAAGAGAAACGTTTATACGCTTTAATCCTGCATCTTTTAAATCTTGTGCAACATCTGCGAGAAGATAACCATTAGTAGTTAAAGCGATATCTAAACCACCTTTATAATCATTTATCATTTTAATAAAATCACTCAGTCCATTTCTCAAAAGTGGTTCACCACCAGTGATACGTATTTTATCAACACCTTCATCGATAGCAACTTTTATAAACAAAAAAAGCTCTTCAAAACTGAGTAAATTTTCTTTTGGCACCCAAGAAAATGGTTTTTCTGGCATACAGTACTGACATCTAAAGTTACATCTCTCCGTTACTGATACCCTTAAATAATTTACTTTTCTTCCATATCCATCTATTAACACATTACATCCTATATAATTAATGCTATATTATAGCGACTTTAATGTAAATATAAAACTCATTAGGTTAGAATGTGACATTGGTGTTACCAACAGAGGAGTATAACATGAAACAACCCGTAACCAACAGTGCAGAATCGGTAGTACAACCAGATGATTTTCTTGTCTCTAAAACTGATATAAAAGGGAAAATTACTTACGCTAATCCCTCATTTATAAAGATAACAGGATATACAGAAAAAGAACTTCTTGGTCAACCTCATAATATAGTTAGGCATCCTGACATGCCTAAAATCATATTTAAAATTTTATGGGAAAATGTATCTAATAAAAAAGAAATCTTTGCATATGTTAAAAATATGAGTAAAAATGGTGGATTTTACTGGGTTTATGCAAATATAACGGCTTCACTTAATAATCAAGACAGTGTCATAGGTTACTATTCTGTTAGAAGAAAACCAAGTACAAAGGCACTTGCAATTATCGCACCACTTTATGATAAGTTACTTTCACTAGAAAGCACGGGGGGCATAGATGCTTCACGTACATATTTAGAAGAATTTTTAAAAGATAAAGGAGTAAATTATGATGAACTATCGAATAATCTTCAAAGATTATAAACCTCAAATTACCTTTGGAGTGACACTATTTGGTGTAAGTCTATATCAATTTATCAGTGGCGATGTAACAACTGGTTCTGCTTTACTTCTAGGAGCTATTGGTGGCTCATTTTTTGGAAGTAAAAAAAGCATGAATGTTAATGCTGATTCATTTGAAAAACTCTTATTTGTAACGCAAGAAGCAAAAAATGGAAATTTAGAATCAAGAATAACTAATATAAATCTTGATAGCCCACTTGGAAAAGTATCAAATAATATAAATGAACTTTTAGATCAAGTCGAAGCACTCCAAAAAGAGACTAAAACAGCAATAGAAAAAGCAAGTGAAGGTAAAAGTTACAGAAATGTATTTTATGGTGGGTTTAGAGGCATATTTAAGACTAATGCAACCAATATAGCTAATGGTGTTAGAGGTATCATAGAAGGACAAAAAGGTAAGGCAAAAGGAATTTTAGCAAATAAATTTGATGAGCTTGGAAATGGTATACAAGGCATTGATGATGTACAACTTGACCTCACTAAAGGCATAGATTCTATGGGTATAATAACTACTCTATCTGCTAAAACTGCAGAAAAATCAGACGAAAGCCTAAATAGTGTAAATCAAGTATCTAAAGAGCTTACGGAGATGCTTGAACTAATTAATAATTCAACAGAAGCGATCAACTCTCTTACAGAAAGAACTGCAGAAATATCCTCAATAGTAGCACTTATTAAAGATATTGCAGATCAGACAAATTTACTTGCCCTAAATGCTGCGATTGAAGCTGCTCGTGCAGGAGAACATGGACGTGGTTTTGCCGTGGTTGCTGAAGAGGTAAAAAAACTAGCTGAACGTACAGGAAAAGCTACACAAGAGATAAGTATAACTATTCAAACTCTTCAACAAGAGACAACAGGTATACAAACAAATTCAGACCGCATAGATACCATAGCTAATACTTCAGGGCAAAGTGTAAAAGAGTTTCAATCTCTTCTAAATCAATTCAATATAGATGCAAATAATACAGCGAAAACTTCACATAAATTAGAAAATAGTATCTTTGTTACTTTAGTTAAAATTGACCATATTATCTACAAAACAAAATCTTATTCAGCAATATTAAATGAAAGAATAGACGGTAAGTTTGCTACAACAGATGAGTGCCGTTTAGGTAAATGGTATGCTCATGGAGAGGGTAAAAAAAGGTTTAAATCTAAAAAAGCATATCCATTAATAGATGCTCCACATAAGATAGTACACCAAATAGTTCACGACAATATGGCAATAGTAAGAGATGGTGGTGGATTCCAAGCAAATGAAGTTGAACCTATAGTAGAAAACTTTAAGACAATGGAAAAAGCAAGTAGTAAATTATTTCATCTACTAAATGAACTTTCTAAAGACGATTAAGCTTACAAAAGTGTAGAAGTTTTTAAACTTCTACACCTGAAAATTTCATCTATTTTAAATTTGCCAATTTCAATACTAAATCAACTTCACCAATTCCAATACGTAAATCTTTTGCTATAAGTGATTCACTCTTTCCTTGACTATAGTGTGCTATGATAAGTTTTTCATTTGAAATTGTTGTATTTTTAGGTGTATAATTTATCTCTGTTCTTCTCTCTTCTATCTTGTCTATTCTTTCAACTTGTTCATCTTGAAAACTCTGCATAACATTTTCTATCTCTCGCATAGACTCTATAAGTGGATATACACTTTGTTGAACCTGATCTTTTATTCTTACTTCTAATGTCTCATCCATTTCATTCATAAACTTATCTCTATTTTTTGTAAGTTGGAGTATCTCTTTTCTTAGACGATGATTTTGTTCTGACAAATTATCAATACTTTGCTCATATCTTGAAAGTTTTTTATTCGTTTCCCCATCTTTGATACTCATCATTATCATAATTATGACTACTAAAGCTATAACCCCAATTAATCCCATAAGTTCTACACTAATTTGCATCTTTTTTTGCCTTCATTTCTCTTATCATAACTCTTTCTCTTGCCACAACATAGGCATTCCAATCTTTTTCATCTCTCTCATGAAGTAATATTATCTTCGCTTCATTTTTGTTTATAGCTTTAAAATATATAGGTACTTTTCTCTTAGGGAAAAAAGGCATATCAATACGCCCATAATAAGCTACATCTTTTTTAAATATCTCATCTTTTACTTTAAAGTGCTCATAATTAACAGCTTCTATATCACCTTTACATGTAAGGGGTAAATACTCTATTTTTTCACCTCTCATATATGCATTCATTTCATCTATTTTTCTATGAAGTTCTACTACAAGAGTAAGTAAAACTTGGTCACTATCTTCAGTATTTCCTCGAGCTTTGGCTATACGTAACCACTCTCCTATGCTATCATCATCAGTTGAACTTAAAGAGTCATACTCACGTTTAAACTCGTCAGAATCCTTGTCAAACTCTATTTTAAGTGGTGCATTTATATAACGCATATTAAAACCTATCTATAAAAATGAAAATAAAGAACATTATGCCCAGATAACCGTTAAGTGTAAAGAAAGCACGATCAATTTTTGTAAAATCTTTTATGACTATCTTATGTTCCATAAAAAGAATAACTCCACTCAAAAATACTCCAATATAAGCCCAAATTCCAAGTCCTGCCTCTACAGCAAAAAGTAACCAAAATAAAACTGTCAAAGCATGAAAAAGACGAGATATAAAAAATGTAGATTCTTTACCATAAACTGAAGGTATGGAAAATAGTCCCTTTTGTTTATCATATTCCATGTCTTGCAATGAGTAGAGCAAATCAAAACCAGCCACCCAAAACATAACCCCAAGAGCCAATAAAACTGACCAAAGAGTTATACTCTCACTGACCGCAACCACGCCAGCAATTGGAGCAAGCCCTAAAGAAACTCCAAGAACAAGATGTGCATAAGATGAAAAACGTTTAAATATAGAGTAACCAGCAAGTATAACAAGTATTGGAAAACTAAGCCAAAAAGCGAGTGAATTTATCGTGTAAGCGACTAGAACAAAAACTAAGGCATTAAGTCCAATAAAAAATTGCATATTTTTAGTACCAACTCTGCCATCTACACTTGGACGATTTGCAGTACGAGGATTATGCTTGTCTATATCACGGTCTGCGTATCTGTTAAAGCTCATTGCAAAGTTTCTTGCACTTACAGCGGCAATTAAACCTAAAACTAAAAGTTCCCAACCAAACCAAGAGCTTTCATTTACCTGTTTTGAAGAAACCATCATAGCTATGAATATAAATGGTAATGAAAATATGGAGTGCTTGAACATAATGAGTTCATTAATATCATTTAGTACTTTAAAAAACTTCTGCAATCTTAACCTCTTATATTTTTGAACTATTTTACTAAAAATTGGTATAATTGTAGCTAAAATATGCGATAAAGCACTGGTGAAATTACATAATCAATAAAAAGGTTATTCGAAAAAACCTTTTTTGATAATTTCTCCATTTTGCATACAAAACTCACCTTTTGCAATAACGTCTTTTATATTCATTTCATTATCAAAAACTACGAAATCTGCATCATTTCCAATTTTAATTTCACCTTTTTTATGAAAATTTAAAAATTTTGCTACATTTTTTGTCATAAGAGCTATAACCTTTTCCATAGGTAAAATTTTGTAATCAATCAAGTCTTTTATGACTTTAATATTTGACTTGCATGAAGCTGAACCAAATCCTTGAAGTTCACCAGCATTATTAAACTTTGGCACACTTCCATTCCCATCTGAACTAAGAGAAACTCTATTTAAATTTAATCCATTTTCAAGTCCATAAGAAAATACTTCATGTATTGGTGCAAATTTACTGCCTCCAGTTGTAACATCTATAAAACCACCCATTTTTTGAAATTTCAAAGCTTCTTTAAACAACTCTTTTGTTCTAGCTGTATGTGTTGGCTCAAAATAATTTATAGGAAATTGATAATCATTAATCAGCCTAAAAACATTATCTAGCTTTGATTCTAATCCTCCCATGTGCATATGTAAAATACCACCTTTTTTTGAAATCATACCACCAACTCGTATATCTGATAACATTTTTATAAGCTCTTCATCAGTAGGAAAGCTACCTCGATTATCTGATTGTGCAATTTTTACACCAATGACTTTATCTATTAAAACCATATCACTTAGAATTGTTTGTGTAATAGTATTTGTAGGAACTCTATATGATCCCGTGTACATGTAAGTTGAAATTCCCTCGAATTCAAGTGCATTAACTTTTGCATATAAATTTTCCAAACTTCTAGTGCACCCATCTGTTCCTAAAAGTCCAACTACTGTGGTTATCCCATATTTTATAAGTTCACTTAAAGTTATCTCTGGAGTTCTTGAGTGGTAACCAGCTTCTCCTCCTCCTCCTGTCACATGAACATGATGATCTATAAATCCAGGGGTTAAGATATGTCCTTTTAAATCGATTATTTCAAGCTCTGGTATATTTAAAGATAAATCTTTATCTACCATTAAAATAGATGATCCTCCAATTAACACATCCCTAACACCTAAGTCTTGTGGTGCATAAACATATGCGTTTTTTAACAATTTCATAATATTTCCTTAATAAACTAAAAAGTTCATGACGAACATACAAAGAAGAGTACATAACATAGGTATTGTATTTCGTTTAGCTACATCAAATGGAGAAACTCCAGAAATTCCAGCTGCTGCTATAACAACACCTGCAATTGGAGACATCGTCCGTCCAATTCCAGCTGCTAGCTGCATTGGTAAAATCATACTTAAACTATCAGTTCCAATTTTTTTTGCAATCTCTGGAACCATTGGGCCAAAAGAAAAAAATGGAGCATTTCCACTTCCCATAAGTACTGCTGTAAGAAATATTAGAAATGAGAATATTACTGTTATAACAACTACACCAAAACCAAGACCTTGCGTTAAAGAAATTAGTCCATCTATAAAACCTAATGACTTTAAACCTTGTGAAAATGTTTGTCCAGCAATTATAAGGGTTACAACTGTTGCAAAAACTCTTCCCATGCCATCCCAAAACACTTGCAATGAGTTTAAAACTTTTTGTAAGTTTTTATGTCTTACAAACTCAAAAATCATAGCTATAAACAGGGAAAGTAACATAGCTGTTGTTACATTCATTTTTATTGGTGAGTTAAAAAAACTTGAAAAAGTTACTATAAAAAGTAGTGGTAAAATTGGAATTAATGCATAAATCAATGGTGTCTCAAGTTTAAAATCAGCTCTTTCTCCCTGAACCATTGTGCTTATTGTTCCATCTTTTTTATCAAAATATTTTTGTGTAAAATAGTGTGCAATAGCCATAATTATGATACTTGGAACTACTATTGGAATTTGATGAGATAAAAAATATTCTACAACACTCATGTCTATAGTACTTGCAGCTAGATTTGTATTTCCGCTACTTGGTCCTATATCAAAAGCTAAAGTAGAAGCTATAACACTTGTAGCTGTTAATTTACTAACTCCAAGTCTTATTAAAATAGGATAAATTGAAGCCATTAAAAGTAATCCCAAACCAGTTGCAGAAGAAATAAATACAGATAATAACTGTCCTATAGGTATCACTAAAGCAGCAACAATATACGGAGATTTTAGTTTTGATATGGGTTTTGCTATAAGATAAACAATGGCGTCACTAGCACCTATTTTACTTACATAAATAGAAAATCCACCAACTGCCATAATTAAAAGTCCAAGTCCTGCTCCTCGCGAACTTAAAACAACTTTAACATATTCAACTATGTCAAACCAAACAAATCCTGTAGATTTTGCTTCTGGTAAAGGTGTTCCTAAACCAAATATAATAGCACATGCCATCATGATAAATCCACCCAAGATTAAAACTGCTTGTGGATTATGCTTTTTCACAATTAAATAAGCAACCAACATGATAACTAATACACAAATCAATGTTCCCATTTTATCTCCTTTTGAAAAATTTATACTAAAATTATATCTCTATGAAGTAACACTCTGGTAACATTTAAATATTTTACAAATTTAATCTATATCCTAAATCTAATACATTTTCAATTATACTTTTACCTATCTTTTTCTTAAGCCTATATATAATCATTTTTAAAGAGTTTTTTGTCATTTTATTTTTAATGTCTAGAGTTAAAAATATTTCATCATAATCAACAACTTCACCTTTTTTCTCATACAAAAGAAGAAGTAAAGAATTTTCTGTTTTTGTTAAATTTATTGTTTTTTTATTATTAAGATAAAATATTCTACTAACTGGATTTAGTACCCCATGATTGGAAAAGGATAAGCTATTTTTCATATCAAATGTGTCATTTAATTCCACTAGTATTGTAACTATAAAACTTTCATTTTTTTGTTCATCTAGAAAGTCTATTACTTTAACAATGCCCTCTTTTTTATAATATTTATTTTGTTCTTGTATGGAAACAAAGAATTTTAGTTTTGTTTTACAAAAAATTTTATCATGCTTTTGAAGTTGACTTATAAAACCATCATCTTTAAAAATGTCTTCATACTTTCTCCCTACAATTTTGCTAGGAGAACATAGCAAAATATCTCTTGTCATCTCGTTGGCATAAACAATAATTCCAAACCTATTTCTTACATAAACACGGTAAGGCATATTATCAAATATTGTAAATTTATTTTTGTAAGACTCTTTTAAACTATCTTGTATATTTTGATTCATCTTTATACTTTCTAGATAAAATTATTTATAAAACATATCAATACTACAGGCAGTAATGAATAATTTCAACTTAATTAAAAAGCCACCAATAGAAGTGGTTTTTATACACTTGCTTATTTTTCTAACTAGAAATTTGGGTTAAACTAGTATAATTGTATCTAAAATATGTGCTTAAAGGAATATATTGAGAGAGATAGCTATACTTGGACCAACTGCCTCAGGAAAAACCTCACTAAGTATTGAATTGGCAAAAAAATTAAATGCGAATATTCTTTCACTTGATTCTCTTAGTATTTACAAAGAGATTGACATAGCTTCTGCAAAACCTACATGTCTTGAGAGAGAAGGAGTTAAACACTTTGGTATAGATGCTTTACATGTAAATGACGATTTCAACGTAATTATCTTTTTTGAACTATATAAAGAGGCGAAAAAACTAAGCGAAGAAGAGAATAAAAATCTTATCATAGTAGGTGGAACTGGATTTTATCTAAAGTCTATGATTGATGGTGTAAGTTACAAACCTCAAATTAGTGAAATAATAAAAACAAAAGTACAACAGAACCTATCTGATGGCTATGCTTTGATAAATGAATTTGATGAAAAATATGCAAGTGCCATTAGTAAAAACGACTCTTATCGCATAGAAAAATGGCTTGAAATATACTTTCAAACAGGTGTAATACCAAGTCAATTTTTTGAAGATAACCAAAGAGAACCTATTGTAAAAAATTTGGAACTTTTTGAGATAGGCATAGACAAAGAACTACTAAAAGATAGAATCACCCTTAGAACTCAAATCATGTTAGATGAAGGCCTCATAGACGAGGTCTTTTTTCTAGAAAACAAATACACAAGAGCACCAAACCCAATGAAGTCCATAGGAATAAGTGAAACACTAAGTTTTTTAGATGGTGATTTAAACATAGATGAACTTAAAGAAAAAATCATAACCAATACAGCAAGACTAGCTAAAAGACAAAAAACCTTTAATGCTTCTCAATTTAAAGAACACTTTAGAGGAAGTGTTAATGAAATTCAAAAATTTTTACTTAAATATTAAGTCTTTTATTTTTTAATTTTTTTCCAAACTGTTTTTGCTACTGCGCAAGTTTTATCTTTACCTTCAACATGAATAGCATGAATAAAAGAGTTTTTACCATCGCCTTTGTTGGTTACTGACATAATCACATCACCATACTGTGCTTCTGCAATAAAACGTCCATCAATAGAGTGTAATTCATAATTATCGGTTATTTTGGCAGGAATTGATTCAATCATCCATTGCAAATAGCGAATATTATTTACATGCTTATTGGTATCGGTATCATATAAATTAACTGTAAACTTTTTCATATATTTAGCAGAATTAATTATGTCAATATTAGTTGATATATCATGTTCTATACATGTTTCTTTACAAGACAACCATTTTTCTTTAAAATCATTTAAAATCTTTGTTGGTCTTCGTTTTTCTATGTCAAAAAAAAGCCACAATCCCTTAGCTCTACCTATAATGTTGTAATTTTCATCATAGATAATATTTTCTCTAATACCTCGAATAGCTTTATATTTCGATAACCATGTTCTAATTATAATGTTTTCTTTATACTCAGGATAACGATCCATCTTCATAACCCCAGAGAGTAATACCCATCCAAGATTTTTCGACAAAAGCGAAAGCAAACACTGCCCTGCATAGTGACAATGTTCAGCAGCTGTTTCTTGGAGCAGAGTTAGCATTGTAACGATTGATGCCTTTCCTGATTTATCCATTTCAAAATAGCGTAATTGAAACTTTTTATCAAAGTAGTTTTCCATTTTAGTTCCTTTAAAATAAACCATCTCCTAATACTATACTTCAATATTATTGACTTATTTTATAGGAGACATTCAAGTTTGGTGTTTAAAAAGATATGGATTATACCTGCAATAGTAAAAAGTATTACAAATGAAGTTATTTTCTAACATACACAAACTATAAGATTTGTAAATATTATATATAATTTATTTTAATTTAAACTTTAAGAGTCAAAATAATTGGACAGTGATCACTTCCTAAGACATCATCAAGTATATCTGCATCTACTATTTTATCTTTTAAATCTTCTGATACATAAAAATAATCAATTCTCCAGCCTACATTATTGGCTCTTGCATTAGCTCGATATGACCACCAACTGTATTTGTCTTTAAGATCACCATGAATATGTCTAAAGGTGTCTATGTAACCATAAGATAAAAGCTTGTCTATCCACTCTCGCTCCATTTTTAAAAAACCAGATGTATTTTCATTTGCTTTTGGACGAGCTATATCTATCTCAGTATGAGCTGTGTTTACATCACCACAAATAACTATTGATTTACCCTCTTTTTTAAGAACTTCAATATGTTCTAAAAATCTATCATAAAAAGCCATTTTGTACTCTAAGCGCTCTTCATTCCTTTGTCCATTTGGAAAGTAAACATTAAAAAAGACAATATTCTCAAAATGATACTCGTTTATACGCCCTTCATCTAATATATCTATATTTTTTGAAGTCTCTACATGTAAAGATTTCACATCACTAAAAAGAGCAACACCTGATTGTCCTTTTTTTGAAGATGAGTTTACATGTAACTCTTTAAATTCCTTAGCAAAAATAGTTTTTGGAATTTGTTTGGCTTCGGCTTTTATCTCTTGAAGTGCTAAAAAATCTACATCTTTTTCATCTATCCACTTCAAAGCCTCTTTTTTATCAACAGCTCTTATGCCATTAACATTCCATGATATAAAGGTTAAATTTTTCATTTTACAACAACTTCAAATTTTGTTCACAAATATCTTTCCATGAACTTTCTATTTTTACTTCTTTACATTTTGTAAAGTACTCTTTTGCTTCTTTGTTTTTATTGAGTTTCATACTAAGTTCTCCTGCACTATAATAAGCTCTTGTTTGTTGTTTTAAAGAGATATTTTTATCTACTAAGCCTTTTGCTATAACCAAGGCTTCTTTTGTCTTTTCTAGCCTTTGTAAAGCTCCTATGAGACCAAGTTCCACATCTGGTGTATATACATAACTCTTATACTTGTTTTGTAAAGATATAATCTTGTTTGCATACTCTTTTAGTAGCAAATCATTTCTATCATCTTGTGCACGTTGGACTATCTTTATATATACATCACTGTTTTTTAAATCATTAGGAGTGTTTTTTTCTATAGTTTTTGCTATATCAATCGCTTTTTCTAATCTATCAAGTTTCATTAAAGAGAAAAACATCATCCTAAGTGAATCACTTTGTACTTTTGTTTTTAGTGACTTAGCCATCTTTACAACATCTTCACCAACTTTAACCACACTAGCATATTTATTTAGTTTATAAAGACTCAAAAGGTAATTTTGCATCCATTTATTTCTAGTCTTTAAAGTCCCATCTTGCAAATACATTTCGCTAAGCTCTTTTGCTCTAGTAAATCTAGATGTTCGTATAAGACAAGCAAAAATTTCACTTTTATCGAATTTTTCCAAATCTAGTTTATACTTCTCAACATATCTAACTGCTTCACTACATTTATCATCTTTAAGTGCCAAAATAACTAAAGCACTTGATGCATCAGTTATATACTCACTTGTAGAGTTTTTTTCACTCACATACTCTAATGAAGTTTGCATTTGCAGGACATCTTTATATCTCTCTTGTGAAAGCAAAAGTTTTGCTTTTTCTATTACTGCTCTATCACCTATTTTATTTTTATATTTGTCAATAAGTTCATCATAATAATTTGCTAATTTGGTTTCATTGCTTTCATTAAGTTCAAAAAACAGCTCATCTAAACTTGTCTGTACCTCTTCAATATAATCCCCATGTTTATACTCTTTTAAATACTGCTGTAACCTATCATAAGCCTTTTTAATATCATTAGCTTTTGCATGCCACAAACCGCTATCTCTTACTAAAAATTCTCTACTCTCATCACTCTTTTTTAAATCAACTATTAAAATATCTGCTACCTTAGCTGCTATATCATAAAGCTTATTTTTTGCTAGTTTTTTTGCTAATTCATACGAAGCAACTCTGTCTTTTAAAAGATACTCATGATTTGCCTCTAAAACTTTAAGGAGGTATCCTCTCGCTTTTTCAGTTTTACCTCTATTCATCTCTTTATCACCTAACCTTATAGCTGCTTCTGCTGCTATGTCTAAATCTTGTGCTGAATAAAGAACATCTAAATAGAGTTTTATAGCTTTATCTTTATCTCTTCCATTATATAAAGAATCTGCAAAAACTAAAATAGCTTTTTTAGTATATGGGCTATTTTCATGTTCACTTATAAGAGTATCCATAAAGTAATTTGCATCTGCTTTAAATCCCATTTTTAAATAAGATTTTGCTATAAGCATTAAAACTTCAGGAATATTATTATCTGAGGGGAATGATTTTATCCATGCTTTTCCTTCACTGACAATATCGTTGCCATCAAAATTACTTGCTATTTCTTCATCATTCTCATCTATTCCTTTATCTATAGCTCTAAGTCTATAAAGCATAAACTCACTCTTAAAAATAGTATTTGGATACTTATTTACTACATCTATGCTATCTTCAATCACATCAAAATATTTCTCATTGATATAACTTTTTTTAAGTGTCAAATAGAGTTTTATATCTTTACTTTGAACATAAGATATTGGTGCCCCATTAAGGTCAAGTGCACCAACATAAGGCTTAATATTTTTAGGATATATAATTGGGAAATTTATCTTCTCATTTGATGATTCTATTTGAAATGGAGATTTTTTATACAAAAGTATACTCCAATGATTTACCATTTTTTTTGGTTGATTTGAACTAACCTCATCATCAATATAGAGAGAACTTTTAACCTGAACTAACTTAGACTTTACTTTTGGCTCAATTCTTACATAAAATTCTTTCTTTTTTTCCAAAAAATCGATATTGACCAAAGCCATTTGTTTTGGTTTTATAGGAGTCTTTACAACTTTATTAAATCTACAAAGATATATTTTTTTATCTAAACTTTGAGGGATTACTTGGCAGTCAACTGGTTCACTATCTTCTACATGTAAAATGGCATATGACTCACCACTAACTTTTGTGCTATTAAGAACTATAGTAAGAGAAAAGAGTTGTGTTGCAAATAGGATTAAAAGTAGTAATTGTTTTTTCATGCAAGCATTATATCAAAAAAGAAGTGACTCTCGCCACCTCTTATTTTAATATTAAAACCCACTAAGGGTTACATAATTTGTTATCATCTTTAAAAGTGGTTCAACCATAACTACTGAGATTGATGTAACAAGAACAGCAATCCCTATAATCACTTTTAGTGTTGTAGATGTATTACTTGTATATATACTCTCATCATTGCTTACTGGCTCTTTTAAGAACATATAAACAATAAGCTTCATGTAGTAATAAACTGCCATAGCACTATTTAGTGCCATTATAATTGCCAAAACTATGAATCCATTATTAACAGCGGCACTCATAAGATATAATTTTCCCCAAAAAACTGAAAAAGGAGGCATACCAGCAAGAGCAAACATAAAAACACCCATAATAACTGCATTAACTGGCATGATTTTTATCATACCTGAAAACTTAGAAAACGGGTGCTGATATCTCTCATCCCAAAGATTTTTTCTATGTCTTGTAACCCAAAGCATTGTAAATGCTCCAAGATTAGCAAACATAAATAAAACCCAATAAAGAAACAATCCTGAATTTGCTTCTGTCGTTCCTATAAGAACTGCGGACATAACAAATCCTGCATGAGCAATTGAGCTAAAAGCAAGCATACGTTTTACATCTTCTTGAACTAATGCAACTATATTACCAAATGTCATTGTTAAAACTACACAAATATAAAGTATGTTTTCTAACCAAACAACTCCAGAGCCTATAAGCATCTCAAAAAGTCTCATAGCAACTACAAAACCTGCTATTTTTGGAACTACTGACATATAACCAGCTAGTGCAGATGAGCTTCCCTCGTAAACATCTGGTGTCCATGTATGAAAAGGAACCATTGAAAGTTTAAATCCTAATGCACCTAGCATAAATACTGTTCCAGCAAGAACTGCTACAAGTGGCTCAAAATTTTTGGTTTGAAGAACTTCTGCTATTTGATGAATCTCTATACTTCCCGTAAGAGCATAAAATATCAAAGAACTCATAACAAAAAAACCAGCGGCAAGTGCTCCCATAGTAAAGTACTTAATAGCAGCTTCATGAGCTTTTGCACGGTTATGCATTGCAATCATTGTGTAGAGTGAAAGTGAAGCAGTCTCAAGTCCGATGAAAATTAAAATTAGATTGTCGCTTGAAACCATAAACTGGAAACCAGCAATCATAAATAAGAAAAGTGCATAAAATTCTGCCATAGCAAACTCTTGGAATCGACGTCCCCCAAGGGCAAGCGGAACAAATAGTGCTGAAGTAACTAAAATGATAATTTGAGTCATAAGAGCAATACCGTCAACTAAGACAACATCAAAAAAGCCTCTACTATCCCCATGGTAACCAAGAACTGCTCCAAGTGAAAGAAGTATAAAAAGTATTGTTAAAACTGTATAAAGGCTTTTTGATAAATTTTTTGTCATCAAATCTATACAGATAATACTTAAGGCTCCAAAAATTGTTATTGCCATTGGTAAGAGTGAAGTTATATTTAGAGCCGCTAAGTCTATGTTAATAGGTTCTAACATTACTCACCTCCTTTGATTGTATTTACTTTGATAATAAAATCTTTTGCTTTTTGTGTAACAGCTTTTTTCTCCATCAACACAATCATTTTTTTAACACTTGCATCAATAGGTGTCAAAATTGGTTTAGGATAAATTCCTAAAATAACAACTAAAGCTACTAAAGGAACAAGTGCTACTAGTTCTCTTCCATTTAGGTCTTTTAAACCTCTGTTTTTTTCATTAGTTATCTCACCAAAAAATGATCTTTTATATAGAGTCAACATATAAATAGCTCCTAAGATAATACCAGTACCTGCTATTAACGTCATAATCCAACTAACTTTATAAAAGCCTATAAGTGATAAAAATTCACCTACGAAACCAATAGTTAAAGGAAGTCCAACTGAAGCCATCAGCATAATTCCATATATTGTCGCAAATGTAGGCATACTTATTGCAAGTCCACCAAATTCACTCATGTTTTTAGTATGTCGTCTATCGTATATACATCCAACTAACATAAATAAACCACCACTTACAATACCATGACTTATCATAAGAAAAATAGAACCTGTTATTCCCTCTGCATTAATTGCAAATGTACCAAGAATAATGATACCCATATGAGATATGGAGCTATACGCAATAACTTGTTTCATGTCCTCTTGGGCATAAGCAACCATAGCAGCGTAAATAACCATAATTATCGCCACAATTGCAATTGGCATTAAAAAGTATATAGTTGCATCAGGAAATAGTGGAAGTAAGAATCTAACCATACCATAAGTTCCCATTTTTAAAAGAACCGCTGCAAGTATAACCGAACCAATAGTTGGTGCTTGTCCGTGCGCATAAGGCAACCATGTGTGAAATGGGAACATTGGAACTTTAATAGCAAAAGCTAGGAAAAATGCTCCAAATAACCAAAGTTGTGTATTAAAAGGCAATACAAGAAGTTGCCAATCTGGAATTGAAAAACTCCACACTCCTGTTGTAGCATGATAAAGATAACCCATATACAAAATACCTACAAGCATCAAAACAGATCCTGCAAATGTATATAAGAAAAATTTAATTGCTGCATATATTCTTTTGTCACTTCCCCATGCACCAATGATATAAAGCATTGGAACAAGTGAAAACTCCCAAAAAAGATAAAATAAAATTACATCAAGACTTAAAAATACTCCAACCATAGTCATCTCTAAATATAAAACTGAGATAATTAAGTTTTTTGCATCTTTTTTTATACTAAGTCCAATAAGTGCAACCATAGTCATAAAAGTACTAAGAATTACTAAAAACAATGATATTCCATCAACTCCCAAGTGATAACTCATACCAAAGTGAGAGATAACAGTTACATGTTCTACAAACTGAAAACCAGCAATATTTCCATCAAAACTAACCCATAAAGCTAATGTAAGAAAAAATTCTAAAGCTGCTACTGTGATACCATAAACTCTTATGCTATCTTTATTTACTAAAAATCCAAAGATTCCTGCTACTAGTGGAAAAAATATTATTAATGATAAGATATGATCCATTGTCTACTCCTATACCGTCGGTCTATAAAAAATTGCTAATGCTAGTAGAACAACAATACCTACCACCATCCATCTTAACATTGATGAAAGATTACCACTTTGCATCTTTCTTGCCTTCTCACCACCACCATATATAGTTTTTGCTATAAGGTCTACAGAAGCATCCACGATTTTGTTGTCTATATTTAACCAAGCAAATCTAGAAAGTGCTGTAAAAGGTTTCATAATAGCTACTTCATATAATTTTGGAATGTAATACTGATTTGAAAGAAGTTTATAAACTCCCCAATTTTCAATATTCTCACTAAAACCACCTCTCTTATACTTATAAACGGCATAGGCAATACCACTAAGTGCCATTGCCGATGTAGCAAAGATAAGCATAGCGCCTACACTATGATCTAATGTAAACTCATAATCACTCAAAAGTTGAGTGGTAAACTCATGAAATGAGTGCTCGAAAAATCCAGCTACAATAGCTAAAAGTGCTAGAGGTGTAAGTGCATAAATCACAAATGGATGAGCTTCATGAGGATGTATTCCATCTTTTTCATAAATTTTTTCACCAAAGAAAACAAGCATTACTAAACGGAAACTATAAAATGCTGTTAAACCAGCTCCAACAAAAAGTGCTCCCCATAAAAGATAAGAACCATTATTAAAAGCAACTTCTAGTATTTTATCTTTTGAGAAAAATCCAGCTAGTGGATAAATTCCAGCAAGAGCAACCGAAGCTATACTCATAAGTATTGCTGTTGGTCTCATTGCCTTATATAAACCACCCATTCTTTTAATATCAAGATTACCATCCATTGCATGCATTACGTTACCAGCTCCTAGGAAAAGAAGAGATTTGAAAAATGCATGAGTCATCAAGTGAAAAAGTGCTATCCAATAAGCCCCAAGTCCAGCTGCAACAAACATATATCCTAATTGAGATAGAGTTGAATAAGCAATAATACGTTTTAAATCTTTATTAACTAAAGCCATTGAAGCTGCAAAAACTGCAACAAATGCTCCAAGAGATGCTATAAACATGCCAACTTCAGGTATAAGAATATAAATTTCACCAGCACGAACTATTAAATAAACACCAGCTGTTACCATAGTTGCCGCATGAATAAGAGCCGAAACAGGTGTTGGTCCTTCCATTGCGTCTGCTAACCATGTGTGAAGTGGAAATTGAGCTGATTTACCCATAGCTCCAATAAATAAGAATATTCCTATCCAAGTAACTTCACTTGGATCAAGATTTACTATATTTGCGAAAACAACGTCATACTGAAATGAACCTATATTCCAATATATAAGGAAAATTCCCATCAACATTCCAAGATCACCAATTCTATTCATAATAAAAGCTTCATTCGCTGCCCAAGATGCACTATGTTTTTTATACCAAAAACCAATAAGTAACCAAGAACACAATCCAACACCTTCCCATCCTATGAAAAGACCAATAAAGTTATCACTCATAACAAGTATCATCATTGAAAAAACAAATGCTGAAAGATAAGAGAAAAATCTGTTAAAACTTTCATCATGCTCCATATAACCAATGGAGTAAATATGAACTATAGTTGAGACTAATGTAACTGTTACCATCATAATGACAGATACTTGGTCAACTACAAATCCAAATGGAACAGACAAGTTTCCTGCACTTATCCAATCCATCATCTCTACATGAACAATTTTATCCATGTCAACATAATTTAGAAGTATCATCGAACTTATAAAAGAAACAAATATCAGTGCTGATGTAAAAATACCCGTAAAAAGATTTTTAGGACTTTGAGCAAACAAAGCTGCTATTAAAGAACCAACTATCGGTGCAAAAAGTGCTATATATAAATATTTTTCCATGCACTTACCCTTTCATCGTTTGTAAAGAATCAAGATCAACTGAGCCAGTCTTTTTATACCAAAGAACCAACAGACCAAGACCAACAGCTATTTCACTAGCTGCTACTGCTATTATAAAAAATGCAAACATTTGACCACTTAGGTCGTTATAATAATGTGAAACTGCTGCAAAACCAATGTTGACTGCATTTAATAAAATCTCTGTTGAGAAAAACAGCATCAAAAGATTTTTTCTTTTCATTACACCAACAAGTCCGATACTAAAAAGAATAGCTGAGAGTACTAAATAGTGTGTTAAAGTTATCATATTATCTCTCCTTTTTCTTCATAATGATCTTCTTCTGTAAGATTCATTTCCATCCTTTTACTAACAAGTAAAATTCCCGATATCATAGAAACTAACAACATAACCGCTGCAAGTTCAAATGGTATAAGATACTTTGTAAACAAAATCAACCCTACCATTTGAATATTTCCAACTCCATCTATAACAGCTGGATAAAAAGCTTCTATATTTGCTGAATAGATTGGTGCACTCATAATGATAACTATTAGAATAGCTGATGCAATAAACAAAGAATAAAGTACTTTTTTATAGTGAATATTCTCTTTAACATCTCTAGTTGTGTCAAAAAACATCATACCAAATGCATACAATGCCATAACTGCCCCTGAGTAAACTACTATTTGTACAACTCCAAGGAACTCAGCACCCAACAGGAAAAAGAAACCTGCAATAAAAATCATTCCGCCCGCCAATGCACTCATTGCATAGAGTGCATTCTTACTTAAAACAACAATTCCAAACATAATAATAGTTAGAATTGAAAATGTATAAAATGCTATAACTTCAAACATAATAACCTCAATACGCTAGTGGTGTTTTTTTAACAAAAGAGTCTGCATCGTCACTGATAGCACCAAATCCAGGAAACTCTTGCTGTTTTTTAGCCTTGAACTCATCCAAAGGCGTTAACATGTCTTCTCTTAATCCATAATGTGCTCGTTGTTCACTTGCATTTTCATAATCTCCACTATGAACAATGGCAAGTTCTGGACAAACTTCAGCACAATAACCACAAAATATACATCTACCAAAGTTGATTGTATACTGTGATATCTCTTTTCTAGAATTTTTATCAATTTTTGTGTCTATTCTAATACAATTAGAAATACAAATTTTTTCACAAAGACCACAGCCAATGCACCTCTCACTTCCACTCTCTTGAAGTCGAAGAAGTTTATGAATTGCTCTATATCTTGGTGCCATTGCTATCTTCTCTTGTGGATATGAGACAGTATGAGTATTGCCTTTTGCAAACATCTCTCTTAAAACTATCCAAAGTCCTACAAAAAGCTCACCTTTTATAGCTCGACTAAATCCTCTTTTGAAGAATTCCCAACCAGTTTTTGGCTTAGTCTCTCCCTCATAAAAGATATATTCAGGAGACACATCTCTTTTTGTAAATTGTTCTAAACTCATCATGCCCTCCTAAATAAGCACTATGCCAGTGATAAGAATATTGATAAGTGCCAAAGGCATCAATACTTTCCAACAAAGCCACATCAATTGGTCTGGTCTCACATGAGGCCAAGCCGCTCTAACCCATAAAAATAAGAATATAAAAGCTGATATCTTAATCAGTATCATGATTGCTCCTGGAATAATCCAAAGTGGATTATAACCACCTAAGAACATGATACTAACTAAAAACGATACTGTTATCATATTTGCATATTCACCTACAAAAAACAGTCCCCATCTCATACCAGAATAATCTGTTGCATAACCAGAAACAATTTCTGCTTCATATTCAATCAAATCAAATGGTGTTCTATTTGTTTCAGCAAAACCAGCAATTACAAATAGTAAAAATGCAAGAGGCTGTTTCCATACTAACCACGAAGTAAACCCACCAATCTGATAATCATTAATATCTATAAGTGAAAGTGAGCCAATCATCATGATAGGGGCTAAAAGTGAAAGTCCTGAAACAACTTCAAAACTCAACAACTGTATAACAGTTCTTGCTGCTCCTAAAAGTGCCCATTTATTTGTACTACTCATACCTGCGAGAAGTGGTGCATACATACCTGCCGAAGCCACACCCATAACAAATAAAATACCTACATTTATATCAGATATAATCGGTGTAACTGTATAACCAAATACCGTAAACTCTGGGAAAAATGGTACAGCTGCCATTGCTGTAAAAGCACAAGCTGGTGCAATTACAGGAGCTATTTTAAAGATAGGTTTTACAGCATGTTGAGGAATTATATCCTCTTTTGTAAAAAGTTTAATACCATCAGCTGCAAGTTGTAAAACACCATGAGGTCCTACATTCATGGGTCCAAGTCTACGCTGCATATAAGCCAAAACCTTTCTCTCTATAAAAGTAGCAAAAGCTGCCATACCTGCCACAACCGATAAGACTATAACGGCTTTTATAACCGTTTCAATTATAATTGCCCATTCCATTATTTCACACCTTTTATGCTAACTTCTGCAAATCTATACCCATCAGGGAAAAACTGCTTAGCATGTAGTTTTGTATCAAATGTAGGTAAGTATGGTATATCTCCATTTATCATCAAATCAAGTTCAACTCTAAGTGTAAGTTTTACGCTATCACTTCCCTCGATTATTACCATATCACCACTCTTAAGTTCCCTTTTTTCTAAAAATTCGCTCGAAGCATATAAAGAACCTGCTTGACAAAGTTGATGTGCTCTATTTGTAAAAGCACTAAACTGTTGAACTGGATTTGCAAGATATATTGGATTACTCATATCTTTAGATTCACTTATCTCGTCTACTGCATCTTTACATGTAAGAATTTTTGAGCTTATTAAATAACCTCTATTTTCTTCACCTGCTCTTGTAAATTCGTTTGATAAGTCATCAAAAGCAACTCTTTTAAAACCTTTTGTACTTGGAAGTTCCTCAGTATAATCTATAGTAAGCTCAGCATCAAAACCAAGCTCATTTGCTATGTCATTTAAACAATATCCATTAAATGAAAGAGCTGCATTCGTAGGAACTACTCTTTTATTCATACTAGTAAATGTTCCCTCTTGCTGATTGAGTGCAGGCATATCTAAATCACCTTTACCTAAAGCACTTAGAGTTACATCTGCTTTTACGTTATATCCTAGAGTAAACTCACCTCTGTTTTTACTCAAATCACAAATAAGGGAAACACCAAGAGTATTTGTTTGACTTGGAATGATAAGTACAGAAAAATCTGTGTACTTTTCAATAAGCCCTAAAAGTTTTGCTAAGTTCTTACTCTTTGGATGATTATATAAATCTTCTCCTGCAATAAGAGAAAAAGTATCTTTTTTAGCAAGTAATTTTGGTAATTTTTCACTAAAATCAGTTACTCCTATCATCTCAAAAAGTGAATTTTCATCTACTTCTATCTCTTTTGCATCTTCGCCTTCACCTACTGTTTGTTTACATGTAGTGTGAAAAGCTTTAATATAATCTGCAGTTTCAACTGGTAAATTTTTACCAAACAGATCAAGTATAAGATAAAGAACAGCTTCTTCAGCTCCAACTTTATGATTTACACTTAGTAAGTTTTTAGAATATCCGTCTACAATTGGGTCAATTACAGGATGAAAATAAAGACCTGCACCTTTATTCATACTAAGAGCATTATTAAAAGCATAACCAGAATTTGGACTATCTGTTTTAATTGCAGTTCCTACACTTATTACAAAGTTACTTGCCTGAACTGTTTTTAAATCTCCACTATATAAATTTGTGCCACTTGTTGATGAAAAGTTTTCTAAAAACTTTTTGTACATGTAAGCATCATTATTAACAAGATTATATCCATGTTTATCTTTTAGATTTTGAAGTATCAATGCTTCTTCGTTTGTTATGAAACTATCAAATTCTATTGTGTCTACTTTAGTTTTCATAGCTTCTACGACTTTTTCAAACGCCTCTTCATCTTTAGAATCAACTACATTTTCAAAATCATATCCATATCTAGTTCCACCATGAATCGGTGAAAAACTATAATCATTGCTTACTCTAAAAATTTTATCATTTGAGTTTGATATGCTGTCATGTCTAACATCATAATAAATAAGCGAACAATCACTACTATGAGGATTGGCTGCTGGAATCTTTTTAAGTTCCCAAGCATTTGATTTGTACTGAAAATCACTACTTACTAATGCTCCAACAGGACAAACTGAACTACACTCACCGCACATAGTACAATCAAGCGTATCAGCTCCACTTGCAACACCTATGATAGACTTTTGAAGTTTATTCCACATTGCATAAGCATCTTTTGGAGTTTTTTCTTTCCACTCTTTGTCTAAATCAGGACCACCACGTTTAACAGTTTTAAGAGCAGATTCTCCAATCATATCTTTACAAACTGTAACACAACGTTCACAGACTATACATAAAGATGGATCATAATGAATCTTTCCCCAATCAGTCGCAGGACGTGGCATATCAGCTATACAGTGACTTTGAGAATTAACTCCCATTTCCATAGTATAATTCTGTAATTCACACTCACCACTTTGATCACAAACACCGCATTCTAAAGGATGATTTACATCATATATCTCCATGATTGCACGTCGCTCAGTCTCAATCTCTTCATTTTTAGTAATAACATTCATTCCATCTTTTGCTTTAGCGTTACATGAATATGCACGTTTACCATCAACCTCTACCAAGCATAATCTACAAGCCAAAGTTGGTGAACAGTTTGAAAGATAACAAAGTGCTGGAATGAAAATATCATTTGCTCTTGCTATGTTTAGTACAAACTCTCCCTCTTTTGCTTTGCATTCAATACCATCTATATTTACAAGGATATCGCTCATTGAACTTCTCTCTTTATAATTTTTGCTACTTCAAACCTATACAAATTTTCATCAATTATACTTGGCATTAAAGCAATCGTACCTTTTAACTTTTTATCAAGTTTAAACTCTCTATTTTGATTTTTTACAACTATCATCTGCCCATCTTGAATTTTCGCTGCAACTCCAAATTGAGTTGAACCTATAAGTAAATTACTACTGTGCGTTGAATTATATTGAAAAACAACAGTCCCATCAAAACTTTTTAACTCTGCTAACTCTTCTACATGTAAAGAATCAGTTTTTAGTTCACTTAAACATTTTATTTCTATATTACTGTATTTTTTTAGAAGATTTATAAACTTTGAAATATTTTCAACACGAGAATTCAAAAATATATCTTTACCAAAAACTATCAAAGGATTTGAAGCATTTTGAATCATTACATGTAAATCTTCAACTTCCTCTTCACCAATATTTGTCTCAGCACTTATATAACCTTCATCTAACTCATCAAAATAGTCTGTTATTTCACGTGGTAAATTAGCATCTTTTAAAAACTCTTTTACAAGAATTGCAACTACGCCCTCCTCACTTCCAGCTTCATATCTACTAAAAAATTCTACACTCTCCATAAGAGGCAAATCTTCAAGAACACAAATCAATGCTATTTTTGAGTTTTTTATCTTTTTAAAAAGTTCTTTGTCATCAAGTGAAATCATAGAACCAACAATAACTACTAAATCATTAGTCATTAATGTTCTCCTTTTTTGACAACTATTGTCCAATCTACTTCATTGAATTTCAAAGAGTTCATAAGAGTGTGTCCTGCTTCCTTAATAGCGTCAGCACTTTTTTGTACAGGAGTAAAATTGCCAATCTCAAATATAAAGATAGATACCTCATCAGTAGCAGAACTCTCAACGAGTTCTAACATTCGTCCATAAAAATCATTTTTTAAATGTCTTAAATCATGTCTTTGCATACCCTACTCCTATCTGTCTATTTCGCCAAATACGATATTGGCATTACCAATCATCGTAACAACATCAGCTAAGTACTGTCCAGGAAGTAAATCTTGAAGTATACTTGTATGCCAAAAACTTGGTGCTCTTAATTTAAGTCTATATGGATATGGATCACCTTGTGAGTTTATATAAAAACCAAGTTCACCTTTTGGTGACTCAGTTACAACATACACTTCACCAACAGGAGGTCTCATCCCTTGAGTTACAAGAACAAAATGTTGCATTAAAGAGTAATTTTGAGTCATAATCTGCTCTTTTGGAGCCGAAATATATCTAGGAGCATCGGCCATCAATTCTGGTTTTGTTTCTTTATACATTGGTATAAGTTGTTTGAGTATTTTTAAAGACTCTCGCATCTCTTGCATATGAAGTTTATATCTTCCATAACAATCACATCTATCAGTAACAGGAACATCAAATTCTACTTCATCATAAAGCTCATAAGGTTCTTCTTTTCTGATATCCCATGCTATACCACTACCTCTTAGCATTGGTCCACTACAGCCCCAACTCTGAGCCATTTCTGGGCTAATAACACCAACATCTTCTAATCTCATTTTCCAAATACGATTTTGATCTAAGAGTCCCTCATAAGTCTCAATTGCAGCAGGTATTTTATTGATAAATTCTGTTAAAGAGTTTAACCAGCCTTTTGGCAAATCAAGTGGAACTCCACCGATTCTTATAGCAGAATGAGTCAATCTAGCTCCACAATATTCTTCAAAAAGATCCATCGCATATTCACGCTCTCTAAATGCATATAGAAAAACTGTCATAGCTCCAACATCAAGTGCATGACAAGCTATCCAAAAGAGGTGTGAAGTGATACGTGAAAGTTCTAGTAACAACATTCTAATTACTTTTGCTCGTCTAGGAACATCTAAATCTATTAATTTTTCAACTGCTAATGCAAAACCATAGTTATTTGAAGTTGATGCTATGTAATCCATGCGATCTGTTGTTGGCAAAAATTCATTATATATCATGTTTTCAGCCATTTTCTCCATACCACGATGAAGATAACCAACATCTGGAGTAGCTTTTGTAACTAATTCTCCATCAAGTTCTAGTACAAGGCGAAGTTGCCCATGTGAACTTGGATGCTGAGGTCCAAAGTTAACAATCATTCGATTATCTTCTCTCTCAAATACTAAGTTCTCAAAAAATGGTTGAAGTCTATTTACTTTTTGCATATTATGGTCTCTCTTTTAGTATTTTTACATCTGATTTTTTAAGTTTTCTTACAATTGGTATACCACCTTCTTCTTGGTACTCCGTCTGTGTCTCTTCATCACTATACTCGGCCCCAAAAGGAACTTCATGTTTGACTCTTGCAAATCTATGAGTATCTTTTTCTACGATTCTCGCACTATCTCTCTCTTCAGGTCCAATTATATCTCTATACTCTTTTCCAAAGATTTTATCTATCTCATACCATTGAGCTTCTTCATCACCTATAAGTGGATACGTTTTACGAAGTGGATGATCATGCCAATCATCAGGCATAAGAATTCTTTTCATATAATGATGTCCTGTGATTCTTACACCAAACATATCGTACATTTCACGTTCAGCCCAATCAGCACTTTTGTAAACGCTCGTCACACTTTTTATCTCTTCTTTTTCTTTTATAAAAAATTTAACTCTCATTCTTTTTCTTTTAGAAGTTGAAAGCATCTGATAAAATATTTCAAATTCTCCACTCTTAGCTAACCAATCAATTGCACTAAGTTCACTCAAAAAGTTATATTGTAATTTATCTCGTAAAAATTCCATAACTTTTAAATTATCATCAGCATTAATATAAACAACAAGTTGACCTCTTTGAATATATGCCTCTTTTACACTAAAAGCAGATTCTAAATCTTTTACATCTTTTGCAAAAATTTCATCAGAACTAACTTCTTCTTTAGGAATCTGAGGAGAAACATAAAATCTGTCATTGTAATAAGCTTTTGCTTGTACATTTTTTTTATCTTGGTAAGCTCTCATTACACTAACCTCTTAGGTTTTAATTTTCTTGAAGCACTCTCAGTTCTTACCTTCTTTTGAAGAAGCATAAGTGCATATTGAAGACTTTCAGGACGTGGCGCACAGCCAGGAAGATATATATCTACAGGGATAATTCTGTCAGCCCCTTGAACTGTTGCATATGTGTTAAACATACCACCAGTATTTGCACAGCTTCCCATGCTAATAACCCATTTTGGTTCACTCATCTGATCATAAAGTCTTCTCATAAATGGTGAGTGTTTTTTAGTTAAAGTTCCAGCAATGATAAGTACATCTGATTGTCTAGGACTCGCACGAAAAATCGTTCCAAATCTATCAAAGTCATATCTACTTGCACCAGTTGCCATCATCTCGATAGCACAACATGCTAATCCATATGTCAAAGGCCATAGTGAGTTACTTCTTCCCCACTGAACCAGTTTATCCACTGTTGTAAGAGCGACAGGTAAGCCTCCCTCACTCAGGTAATTTATCTTATGCTGTGCCATTCAAGCGCTCCTTTTTTCAATGCATATACAAAGCCTATTGCAAGAAGTGCAATAAAAAGCACCATTTCAATAAAACCAAACATACCAAGTATCTTAAAATTTACTGCCCACGGAAACATAAATATAATTTCAACATCAAACAATATAAATAAAAGTGCAAAAAGGTAGAAATGAGCCGAAATTTTATTAGGCTGTTTACTAACTTCTGGACCACACTCATAAATGGTAAGCTTCAACTTTTCAGTATCTAATCTTGCCATTCTCCTTGAAACAATTCTTGCTAAAACGGTTATGCCATAAAATACAGCAACACCAAACGCTAAGAGAAAAAATGCTCCAAAATAGGGATGAGCAAAGTCCATATGTGACATTTGTGTCATGGAAAATCCTTACATGTAACGAACTCAAAAGAGTTCTAAATTAATATCAATTAAACTAAATTTATATATTTTAGCTTAATTCATATTAAAATATTTTATTTTATACTGAGACAAATCCCATTGATTTCTCTTCACCAAAAACACCTGCTTTCTCTCTTTTTATAGCACTTATAAAATCTTCCATACCAAAAATAGGTTCTTCTTTAATGGCAACTCTTAATGCACAATTTTTTAATACAAGTTTTATCTGACCACCACTAAGCTCATACTTTGCTAATTCCTCTATAGAAAAACTCTCTTCGTAAACTGCACTCTCAGGAAGAAGTTTATTCCAAAGCAAAGCTCTTTGTTTTTGTGTAGGTTTCTCAAATGCTATCTTATAATCAAAACGCCTTGAAAATGCACCATCTATAGTCTCTAAAAGATTTGTAGTTGCTATTAAAACTCCATCAAATTTTTCTATCTGCTCTAAAAATATATTTTGCATCTGATTGTGCATTTTGTCAACACCACCACCACCTTCAGTAGTACGTGCACTTAAAAACTGGTCTGCTTCATTAAGGAGAAGTACTGGCTCACTCTTTGTTTTGAGTGCCAAATCTCTGAAAGTATCAAAAATAGCTCTTACATTTTGTTCACTCTCACCTACATACTTAGAGAGTATTTTTGAACAGTCAAAACTAAGAACTCTCTTTTTCATTGACTTTGCCAAAGAGTAAGCTGTCATAGTTTTTCCAGTCCCTGGAGGTCCATAAAAAATTATTTTAGCGTCAATTCCACCACGTCTCTCTTTTACTCCCCACTCTTTTAGAAGTTTCATCACGTTTTTATCTATCTGTTTTAATAAATTATTTAAAAGCTCTCTAGTTTTTTGTGTTAAAACTACATCATCAAGGGTTGTTTTAGGATCAACTAGTTCAAAAATTTCTTGTTCTCTTATTAGCATATCAAGTTTTATTTTCTTAGCTTTTTTATCTTTGTTTGGATGCATGATTTTTTGAAGCAGTTCTTCACTTATAAAAAAACTTCTTGAAACTCCTCCAAAACCATTAAGCATCTCATCATAATCTATGATTTCATCTTCTATAAGTTTTGAACCTTCTTCAAGTAAAGCTCTATTTTTTATCTTTTCATAATCATCTATACTTATTAAATTTACGAGTGTATTCATATCTCTTAGTGATTCAAATTCACTTGCATACTCCTCTTTTAGAAGAGCTAGAAAAATAACCTGTTCTTTTTGAGTTAACTCATATTCTGCAAAAATCTTCTCTATGGCTATCTCTATATCACTAGATTCAACTCGTGCTGTTATTCTTGATTCTAAAAGTTGAAGTTTTGAAGTTAAAGAACTTATGCTCACTGCATTTTGCTTATTTAAACTTAATTTTTGATACATCTCTATACGTAAAAATTGATCTTTTAAATATTCCAAATGATCTTTATAAGGGACCACTTCAGGTAACTCCATATCTAAACTTCCATCTTCTAAAAGTTTTAAAAATGAACTACTTAAAGTTACTGTCGAGTTTAAAAGTTCTAGTGTTGAAGTTTCTGCAATTTTTAGATTAACGAAGGCTCCAAGTGTTATCCAACCTTGGTCAAGTAGGTTTTTTACTAAAGGTAGTTGTATGATGTGATTATATTTTTTATCACCAAATAAAATTACAAGTGTATCTAAAACAACTACTTCAACATCACCGCCAATGTACTGTTTTGTAATTTCTCTAAGAAGTATAGTCTCTTGTTTTGTAGATTTTAGATGTTTAAAAATCATACTAGTTTCAACAGTCTTACTCTCTAAAAAATCCACCAAGTAGCGCAAAAAAATACCTTTACATATAAAACAAATTATCTAAGTTTACCATTTTAACATAATAAAGAGATGATAGAAATTAAGAGAAGAAATAATTTCTCCTCTTAAGCTTACTTATTAAATTCGCCTTTTTCAACTTGTTCTTTTAAAATTCGCTTTAATACTTTACCTGTAGCATTTTTAGGTAATTCTTCTACAAAATAGATATGTTTAGGAACTTTAAAATTCGCTAAATGTGATTTTAAATACTTTTTTATATCTAACTCTCCTAAATCTATATCTTCTTTTGGTTGAACAAATGCCATTACTTCTTCATCGTTAAGTTCATTTTTTATACCAATAACAGCGGAGGCATCAACTCCTTCATACAAAGACAAAACTTCTTCAATCTCTCTTGGGTAGATATTAATACCTTTAGAGATAATCAAATCCTTTTTTCTATCTACAATATAAAGGAATCCATCTTCATCCATTTTTCCTAAGTCTCCACTAAACAACCACCCATTAATAATAGCTTCATCAGTAGCATCTGGACGATTTAGATAGCCCTGCATTACACAGTCACCTTTGATAATAATTTCACCAACTTCACCAATAGGAAGTTCTACCATTTCGTCATCTACTATCTTTATTTCATAACTATCTAAAGGAAGACCAACAGAGAGTGGTTTTTGCTTATCTAAACGGTTTACTGCAACTGCAGGTGAGCATTCACTTAGACCGTAACCTTCTGTAAGTGTTGCATTTTTGAACTTGACGCTAAATGCCTTTAGAACTGACTCGCTTAAAGGTGCACTTCCTGAAATAAAAATTCTGATTTTATTGAACCAAATAAAGTACCAAGGTATTTTGGCTTTTATCAAAGAGTTATATAGGGTTGGAACTCCAAGAAAAATTGTTGCTCGTTTTAAAAGTGCTTGTTTCAAAACATTTGCAAATGGAAATACTGACTTAACAATAATGATAGCTGAATTCGTCATAACTGGTAAAATCACCATAATAGAGAGTGTAAAAGAGTGAAACATCGGTAAAAATACCAGAAATCTATCTTTTTCGTCTACTTTAAATGCTTTTTGTCCACTCCATGAGTTAGAAAATATATTTCTATAACTAAGCATAGCACCTTTTGGTTTACCTGTTGTTCCTGAGGTATAGACTATACAAGCTAAATCATCAAGTTTTGGAGGATTCATAAGCTGTTCATGGGATTCTTGTGATTGTATAATTTCTGTAAAACTATAGTTTTTATCGTCAATTTCATCATACTCCCCAGTCCAAACAATCTTTTCTACTGATGTTGAATACAAAAGATTTTTCGTCTCTTTTGAGTATATAAAAGAGCTTATAAGCATTTTTGCTTCACAGTCATTAACGATATATTCAAACTCTTCATGCTTTAAAAAAGTATTGATAGGAACTGCAATAGCCCCTATCTTTGTTATAGCAAAGAGAGATATCATAAACTCTTCAGAGTTACCAACAATTACAGCAACCTTATCTCGGCTTTTAATACCACTAAACTCTAAAAACCTAGCAAATGTATCAATTTTGTGTTTAAAATGAAGATTGTTTACTTTCCTATCTTCTATAAAAATAATTGGCTTGCTTGGGCTTACCTTAGCATTATGCTCAATCGCTTCATAAAAGTTTTGATATCTATACTCTAGCATTAACGTTCCTTAGAATTTGTACTTAAAAGATGCTGTTAGTAGGTGAGCTGATGCATCTTCAAATTTGCCATCAATACCAGTGGCAGGATTGGCTGGATTTATTCTAGTATTTACACTTCTTCTCTCTTTTTGGTCATAAAGATAAGCTAAACCTATTTTCATAGAATCATTTAGCTTATATTCTACACCAACAGAATAAAGCTTTGCATCTGAATCAGGTAGTTCAAATGATACATGTTCATCTGGAGCAGGATTTTTATCTATTGCAAAACCTGCCATAAGTGTTAAATTCTCATTGTATTGATGTGTTACACCAACACGATAAGCATCAACATCTTTCCAATTTTTTGCTTTCTCTGCACCAAGTACCTTTTGTATAAAAACATTCTGATTAGCAAATTTAAACTGTAATGAATCATAAGCAGACCAATATGTTCTCTCAAATACAAATTCTACCTTAGTTTTACTTATAGTATATTGTGCAGCTAACGTTACTACAGCAGGAAGAGGCACATGTGTTTCAACATCACCACTAAAATCTACTCCATCTATTTTTGTTGTAGCATCACCAGAAACAGTCAAATCTACATTAGAACGATATGTACTAGAAAGAATTAAATTTTCTATTGGTTTATAACTCATTGCAAGATTATAACCAAAATCAATAGAATCAGCTTTCATCTCATTATCATATTTTTTTCCAGCAAAAGGAGCTAGAGGAAATGTTCCTTCTGCCTTTATTACACCACTAGTGTAAACCCCTCTTAAACCAAATCCTATAGAAAATTTATCATTAATTTTATATGCTACTGTTGGGTTAAGTTCTAGTACTTGAAGTGAAAACTCTTCTGCACTTGATTTTTGATACGTATTTTCCCATCTTTTAGATAAACCACCTGGAGCAACCATTGAAAGACCAAATCTCCAGTTCCCTGCAGCAGGTGAAACATAATGAAAAGTAGGCATAAAAAATAGTTCACTTTCAGTCTGTCCATTATATGCTGAAATACCTAAATCATCTGTATAATTTATTTTTGTAAGATTTATAATAGTTGTTGCCATTTCTATTTCACTTATATCTTCATTCCAAACCATATTTGCAGGGTTATAATAACTTGCATCTGCTCCATTTGCACCTGCCACGTATGCAGCACTCAATGCTGTACCGCTTAGTGATTGCTCAGGAATTCTCCATCCTGATGCACTTAGTGTTACTGCACTTAAGCCAAGAAGTGCTGCAACCTTTACGTAATTCTTCATATTTACTCCATAAGGTTTTAATTTTTGATTAGACTATAAAGAAGTTCAATTTCTTGTGCCCATATAGTATCATCTGTAGTTTCAAGTACCATTGGTATGTCATCTATTCTGTCATCATTCATAATAAGGCAAAATGGTTCAATGCCCAATTTTCCCTCTCCAATGGAGTGGTGTCTATCTACCTTAGCGCCAAGATCTGGCTTTGAATCATTTAAATGCATACCCATCAAGTGCTCAAACCCGACAATATTAGCAAACTTATCCATAGTTTCGTTATATGTTTTTACTGACCGAAAGTCATAACCAGAAACAAAAAGGTGACAAGTATCAATACAGACCCCTGTACGTGCCTTATCTATTGAATTATCTATCAAATAACCTAAATGCTCCATTTTGTACCCCATATTACTACCTTGTCCAGCTGTGTTCTCTACCACAAGCTTCACGCCATCTGTTTGACGTAAAGCTTCATTCATAGATTCACTTATGAGTTCTAAGCAATTTTCTTCACTTATGAGTTTAAGATGACTACCTGGATGAAAGTTCAGTCTATCTAGCCCAAGTTGTTTACAGCGTTTTAACTCATCAATAAAAGCATTCAGAGATTTTTCTCTTTTTTCAATTTCAGGATGTCCTAGATTAATAAGATAACTATCATGTGGTAAAACATGTTTAGGAAGTATCTCAGACTTTTCTAATTCCTCTTTAAACTTAGATATTATCTTCTCATCTAAATCTTTTGCTACCCATTGACGTTGATTTTTTGTAAAAAGAGCAAAAGCTTTTGCTCCAAGTTCTCTAGCATTTATAGGTGCATTAAAAACACCGCCACTTGCACTGACATGAGCTCCTATATATTTCATTTTAATTCCTTTAATTTTATAAGTACCCTGTTTTTTCTATCTTTAAAATAGAGATTTCTATTTTGTATTTTGTAAGTTATATCGTAACTGTCTGTTACTATGTGTTGTTCAAAGCCATTGTTCAATTTTTTAAGATTTTTTTTATCATAAATTGGTTTTAGATTAAAAAGTTCATCAATAAACTCTTTATAATGCTTAACTCTAAAAAACTTCTTATTAAAACTCTCCTTTGACATACATGAATAACCCAAACAAACATTTTCCTCTACATGTAAATCAAATATAGGAGCAGAAGCGGAAAAAAGTTGAATATTTAATCTAGTATCATCTTTTTTAATAAAACCTGTATCAGCCACTGCTATTTGAGAATTTTTTATAACTATATAGTATGGTATTGAAGAAGTATAAGGAACTCTATATGAACAAGCTGTAAAAAAAATTAGTGCTACTAAAAAAAATTTATACATTTTTTGCTTTTTTATTTCTGAAATAAGTTCCTATCTCAGCACTAAGCATACCAAATAAAATCAATCCAGCTCCCATAAGTTGTGCCGCATAGAACTGCTCTTGTGCAAAATAATAACCAAAAATTCCCGCACTAACAGGCTCCATTGTAAATATAATTGCAGTTTTAGCAGGAGTTGTGAACTTTTGCATAACTGTTTGAGTAAAAAAAGCAAAAATAGTAGCAAAAACAACAGTTATAACAATGGCTTCAAGAAAAAGTCCATCAAAACTACTTGGCATTATGTAACCATTTACCACATTAGCTCCTAAGAAACATAAAACAGTAACAACTACAAACTGAATAGTAACCAATAAAAATGCACTATGTTTTTTTGCATATACATCTGTAAAAGTAATTTGTAAGGCAAACATAACTGCACATATTAGTGAGTAAAACTCACCAGTGCTAAATCCACCTAATGCTTCGTTGTTAGTCAAAAAGTATAATCCTATCGCTGCACAAATTGCACCAAATAAAGAGTATATTGAAGCTTTTTTCTTAAATATTAAAAAAACAGCAAAAGGAACGATAATAACATTAAGTCCTGTTATAAAAGCAACCGTAGAAGAGTAAGTGTAGCTCAAAGCAAATGTCTGAAAAGCAAATCCTAAAAACATAAAAAGACCTAAAACAAGTCCAGCTTTAAGTGTTGCACGGTCAAGTTTTTTAAACTCCTTAAATGACAATAAAGCCATTAAAACAGAAGCAATTAAAAATCTCCAAAAAAGAAATATATATACAGGAGTATCTTCTATGACATCTTGAACTATAAAAAATGTGCCTCCCCAACAAATAGCCACCAATAACAGTGAAAAATCTGCACCAAACTCTTTTAATTTACTCTTTATCAAATCCTACCTTTTTTAAAAAGGGTATTTTATCACATTTTAAGCTCATTTGCTAGTTATAGCAGGAATAGCCCTATTTGCAATTAAAATCACAAATAGACTTAAAAATAGTGTTAGATATATACATTTACACGATAAACCCTTTAAAAACCATACACTTTTATATTAATTTTATAAATACTTGGTAAGATTAAAACTTGTAAACATAAAAGGCAGTTAATGGACGAAGCAATTATTAGTATGAAAAATGTAGATAAGTATTATGGAGATTTTCATGTACTTAAGAGTATAAATTTCTCTGTAAAAAAAGGAGAGATTGTAGTAGTCTGTGGACCTAGTGGAAGCGGAAAATCAACTCTTATTAGATGTATAAATAGACTTGAAGAGATAGATAGTGGTGATATATATGTGGAGGGACAAGACCTCTACGATAATAAAGTAAATGTCAATCAACTAAGAGCAGAAACAGGAATGCTTTTTCAACATTTTAACCTATTTCCTCACCTTACAATCCTAGAAAATATAACAATAGCCCAAACTAAAGTTAAGGGTACTTCAAAACATGATGCCAATGAAAACTCACTAAGACTTTTAGAAAAAGTTGGTCTTGCTCACAAAGCAGAAGGATACCCAAGTGAACTTAGTGGTGGACAAAAACAACGTGTTGCAATAGCTAGAACACTAGCAATGAAACCTCAGATTATACTTTTTGATGAACCAACTTCAGCACTTGACCCTGAAATGATAGGTGGAGTATTAGATGTTATGAGAGATTTAGCACATGAAAACTACACTATAGTATGCGTAACTCACGAAATGGGTTTTGCAAAAGAAGTATGCAATCGTATAATTTTTATGGATGAAGGCAAAATTTTAGAAGAGAATACCCCAAATGAATTCTTTACAAATCCAAAAACACAACGTGCACAAAAATTTTTAAAAGAAGTATTAATACATTAATAAAAGTCTAATCAAATCTTAAGGAGAAAGTATGAGAAAAATTCTTGTTGCATTGGTTGTAATGTTTGGATTAAGCACTATGGTGATGGCAGATGACATCAACCTATGGAAAAACTCAACACTAAACAAAGTCTTACAGCGTGGAGAGCTAAGAGTTGGTATGGAACCTGGTTATATGCCTTTTGAAATGAAAGATAAAAAAGGTAACATTATTGGATTTGATGTCGATATTGCTAAAGCCATGGCAAAAGCTATGGGTGTTAAACTTAAACTTGTTCCCACTGCCTGGGATGGAATAATTGCTGCACTTTTAACAGATAAATTTGACATTATTATGAGTGGCATGACTATTACTCAAGAGAGAAACCTAAAAATCAATTTTGCTAACCCATATATCAGTGTTGGGCAAACTATTATAGCTCAAAAAAAACATGCTGGTAAAACATGGAAAGATTTAGACAAACCTGAATATACTATTGTAACTAAACTTGGTGTTACAGGTGAAATTGCAACTAGAAAAATGTTTAAACAAGCAAAAATTAGAACTTTTGAAACAGAAGCTGATGGAACACAAGAAGTACTTAACGGCAAAGCTGATGCATTTGTATATGATAAACCATATAACTCTATTTTCTTTGCACAAAAATCTGCAACTGGTAAAATCGTTCACTTAGATAAAGACTTAACTTATGAGCCATTAGGTTGGGCCATCAGAAAAGGTGATCCAGATTTTACTAACTGGTTAAATAACTTTCTTAACCAAGCAAAAAATGATGGTCTTTATAACAAAATTTATAAAAAATGGTTTAAAAAAGATGCCTGGCAAAAAAAAGTAATGTAAGTTACTCAATTATATAGAGACGCAAAAGCGTCTCTGTTATATTTATATGTAGTGGATATAACAGAGATGCCCTATGGGTATGATTTAGGATGAATGGAATAAAATGGCAAAAACAAAACAATCAATTTTAGAAAATAAAGCACTTGGGCACGCAATAGCTGTTCTTTTTTATGTGATGGTAGGATATTTTCTCTTTAACGCAGCATCAAATATGAACTATATTTGGAAATGGACAAGTGTACCAAAATACTTTGCATATGAAAAAGTAACTGCCATAGAAGCACCATTTGATGGTATTGTAAATATAAAAGAAGATGGAAAAATTGTAATAAACAGTGATGATAACTCCCAAGAATTAAAAATTCCTAGCGGTTACACCATCGTAATAGATAATGGAGATGAACTTTTTGAATATGATGAAATAGCAACAAAAACATCATGGGTTATGGGACCACTTCTAAACGGTCTTTTAGTTACACTCAAGATATCTGCTTTTTCTGCCATATTGGCTTTTAGTATAGGAATAATCCTTGCTTTTATGAGACTCTCTCCCTTTCAATTTTTAAAAGATATCGCCATTGTATATATTACTATTATTAGAGGAACTCCTCTTCTTGTTCAAATATTTATATTCTACTTTATAGTCGCCACAATATTTGATCTTGAACGATTTTTAGCTGGGGGATTGTCTTTAGGTATCTTTTTTGGTGCCTATATAGCGGAAGTTATAAGAGGGGCTATTCAATCTATAGATAAAGGACAGTATGAAGCTGCTAAGTCACTTGGTATGAACTACTTTCAAACTATGACTTTTATTGTTATGCCTCAAGCACTAAAACGAGCTCTTCCAACATTAGTTGGTGAGATGATTGCACTTGTTAAGGACTCTTCTTTGGTTTCTATTATATCTATTACAGATTTAACAAAAGTAGGACGTGAAATAGTAGCAAATACATTTTCTCCATTTGAAACATGGATTATTGTTGCTGGTATGTACTTTTGTATTACTGCACTTTTAGCCTATATAGGTGGTATATGGGAGAAAAAAATGGCAGCAAGTGGTGGTATGTAGGTTTTCCTACTACCACTTTAAAACATATAATCCTCAAGTTTTTTATCTAAACTATCCAAAATTTCCACTTCTCTAGCTTTTACATAATCTATTATTTTATTCTCTTGAGATATTTTGGGGTATATTTTAATACAATACCTATATGAGCTACTGTATTCAATAATATTTAATACTTCACCATGCACATTGATATAACTTGGCTTTTTCTTGTTTAACATAGATAATGCAAAATTAAGTTTTATCTTTGCTCCTGCATATATGCCATTATTCTCTTCACTAACAACTCCTAATCCATGCACTGACAAATCAAAAAGTTTTCCTTTTGTGATTAATTTTCCGTCAGATGAAAGCGAAACTTCTGCCATGATTTCAGGGTGGACTCGAATAAACTCTCGTCTTGTTGCAGGCATATTTAGAAGATAGGTAAAGTTATTTAGTACAACTGTATTATTTGCAAAATTATTATAAACTATATCAGCTTTAAGATGTTTATCAAAATTATTATCCTTCAAGACATATGCTGCACCATCCATCTGCATAGCTATCTCTTGTGTTTGTATAGTCCTAAATGCCACTTCATCATCATTTATATCAACTATAGTTGCATGATGTTGAACTGGTATTCCTTTATATAGGTTAAAAAACGTAATATTATCGCCTCTATCTTTTATATCTTTAAAAACATCAATAATATTTTTACCAGCAGAAAAGTTTTCTAATGTGTCGAAGTTTACATGGAGTGGTTGGAGTCTGTTTTTATCACATATCTTTTTTTCAAACTGGGATATATACTCAGTAATAAGTAATATAATAGTTTCTATATGCTCTTTACATTTAGTATTTTTTTTTGTTTCTTTGATGTAGCTATCCAAAAGAAAAAACATACTTCTATTGATAAGAAAACCTATCATTACACCATCTTCCATCATCTCTTTAAAAATATCTTTTTCAAAAGTAGTTATAAATATATCTACAACAAATATATCTTTATATACGGTGTTGGCTACTTCTTTTAATGTTTCTTGTGAATAAAACTTGTCATAAGATGTGCAAAGATTTATAAAATATTTTACAAAAGCAGGTTTAAATTCTTCGATAAAATCTGATGAATCAGATAAAAAATTTTCTATGAGTTTACTCTCTTGCATATTTTATTTCCCTTTTAAAACTTAATGGACCAAGGCAAAGTTTCTCCTGCAAACATAGGAACTACATCACCATAACTCTCAACTACAGTAAAAGGCTCTTTAATTAAAACAATATCTTTATTTAATGGCTTATAATTATATATCTTTTGAGCATTATCACTAACAAAAGCTTGTAGATGTTCTAATGCTTCATTTACATCAAACAGTGAAGTTAACGCTGAGAGTGCAATCGGAGAAGTAAATACACCAGCAGCACAACCACAACACTCTTTTTTATGTGTTGGATGTGGAGCTGAATCACTTCCAAACATCACTTTAGGATGACCACTTAGAGCTACACCTAAAAGAGCTTCTCTATCTTCATATCTTTTAGCAATTGGCTTACAAAATAGATGCGGCTTAAGCATTCCACCAACGACATCATCAAGTGTAATAAAAAGGTGTTGTACTGTGATAGTTGCATAAAGATTATCATGCTTTTTCAATAAATCTACACTATTTTTTGTAGTTATATGTTCCATTATAATTTTTAATTTTGGAAAATTTGTTGCAAACTGCTCATATATTGAGCCAAATTCAGCCTCTCTATCCATCACAAAACCATTAGTTTCGCCATGAACGCAAAGTGGAATTTCTAATTCACTCATGGCTTCAAAAGTCTCTCTTAAACTCTCTATATCCATACTACTCACGCCACCATCTGAGTTAGTTGTTGCTCCTGATGGATAGAGTTTAATAGCAGCTATATGCTCTTTTGCCTCTTTTAAAAACTCATAAGTATAATCATTTTTGAAAAATAGTGTCATCAAAGGTTCAAACTCTTCATCACCAATTGCATCTTTTATTCTTTGTTTATAATTTATTATAGCTTCGATTGTGGTAATTGGTGGTACTAAATTTGGCATTATAATGCCTGCTGAGAATGTTTTAGCACTTAATGGTGCTACAATTTTTAGCATATCTTCATCTCTTAAATGAAGATGCATATCCAATGGAGATTTTAGTGTTATAATCATTTAAACAAATTCCCTTACATGTAAATGTTCTATTATATCTAAATATTAATCGGTTATTAAGTCAAAATATGGAAAAATCTTAATTCACAAAAAGTAATAGATAAACGCCTACAACGTAATGGAAAAATTCGATTTTTCTCTTTTAACTTTTTATATAGTCAACGCTGTATTAAGAGAACTGAGATAGATGAGACATTTTACAACAACTCCCTACCACCCTCTCTTTCCTATGGCAAATAAAAGGAAAAAAATGTTAGTTTTAGAGATAGAAGATATAAAAACACTTATATCAAAAACTGGGTATAAAGAGTTTTATTTAGAACTTATAAAAACAATGGAAGAAGATTACTCAAACTGGGAAGATTTTGATAAAACTCCTAGAGTTGCCAACCATGTGCATGGCGGAGTAATTGAGCTTATGCCTGTGAGTAATAATACTTTATATAGTTTCAAATATGTAAATGGTCATCCAAAAAATCCAGATCAAAATAAAATGACAGTAATGGCAACAGGGCAACTCTCACTCACTTCAACAGGTGAGCCTTTAATGTTTAGTGAGATGACACTCCTAACGGCCTTTAGAACAGCTGCAAACTCAGCTATGGCTGCAAAATACTTAGCGAAAAAAGACTCCTCAATTTTAGCTCTAATTGGAACTGGAGCTCAAAGCGAATTTCAATATCTTGCTTTTTCATATATTTTTGATTTAAAAGAGGTTCGTTACTACGATACAGACCCTAAAGCAATGGAAAAATTTGCTAAAAATATAGCTCAATATGACATAAAAATAACTCCTTGTAAAGACTCTTATGATGCCGTTCAAGGGGCTGATATTATTACAACTTGTACAGCAGATAAGAGACATCAAACAGTTCTTACAAAAAATATGTTAAAACAAGATGTATATATAAATGGTATCGGTGGAGACTGCCCTGGTAAAACTGAAATTGCAAAAGAGATAGTAGAAGAATCAACTGTAGTCGTAGAATTTTTAGAACAAGCCAAAATAGAAGGCGACATTCAGCAAATGCCAAAAAACTTTACATGCACAGAAATATATGAAATAATTAGAGGTGAAAAAAAACTCAATGTATCAACTCATGGAACTATTCTTTTTGATTCTATTGGATTTGCCTTAGAAGATTACTCAATACTAAGATTAATTTACAATTTAGCTAAAAAGAACAATGTTGGCAAAGAGATGAATCTCATCCCTAAACTTGATGATGTTAAAAATCTATTTTCACTTGTTTAATCATGCCAGAAACTTTTAAACATATAAAACTCATAGAAGTTTATGCAGATATAGCGGGACAAAGAAAAGGTGCAGCATTAGGACTTGAAGCTCTTAGAAAATCATCTGCCAATACTGACTCTGCTTATTATGAAAAGTTTGTAACACAAAAAATAAAACAAGAGTGCATTGTAAATGAATCAGAATTTAAAAATGCAAAACATGTAGATAAAGTCTATCCTGTCATATTTCAACTAGCACAAAAAGTAAAACAAATAAGAGATGAAAATCTTTTTCCAATCATTCTTGCAGGTGACCATTCTAGTTGTGCAGGAACTATGCATGGACTCAAAATGGCACATCCTAATGATGAGATAGGTGTAGTTTACATAGATGCTCATGCCGACATTCATACTCCCTATACAAGTGGCTCTGGCAATATGCATGGTATGCCTTTAGCAATTGCTTGTGGTATTGACAACAAAAAAGAGGCTATAAATACTCTTACATGTAAAGAAAAAGAGTACTGGAATAAGTTAAAAAATATAGGTTCAAATAAACCATCAATAAAACCTGAGAATATAGTTTTTTGTGCACTTAGAGATTTTGAAAAAGAAGAAGATTCTCTTATACAAAAATATAAAATTCCTGTTTATACAGTTGAAGAGATAACCTATAAGGGAATACAAACTGTAGTCGAAGAGATATTTAAAAAACTCTCTTATTGTAAACATATTTATATATCATTTGATGTAGATAGCATTGACCCACTTTATGTCCCTGGAACTGGAACTCCTGTAACTAATGGGCTTTCATACGAACAAGCTATGCAACTAAACCTAGAACTAATCAAAAATGAAAAAGTTTGTTGTTGGGAAATGGCTGAGATTAATCCTCTTTATAACAACAATGAGGAAGATTCGACTAGGGTATTTAAGATACTTGAACGTGTTACTGATATGCTTATTAAGCACTATTAAATACTTTATATATAATTTAGGGTAAGCCTTTTTGATTCTAGTTTCAAATCAAAAAGGCTTACCTAGATGGCAATATTAAACCATTGTACTATTTATATTAAATTGCTTCTTCATCTTCTTCTGAAGTTCTAATTCTAATAACTCTTTCAACTGATGAAACAAAAATCTTTCCATCACCAATTTTACCTGTTTTTGCTGAATCAACGATAGCCTTAATTGCAGCATCTACATGATCTTCTTTTACGATGATATCTATTTTGATTTTTGGTAAAAAATCTACTACATATTCTGCCCCACGGTAAAGTTCTGAGTGACCTTGTTGGCGACCATATCCCTTTACTTCACTAACTGTCATGCCAGTTATCTCCATTGCAGTTAATGCGTCTTTTACATCTTCTAACTTAAATGGTTTAATAATTGCTTCAATCTTTTTCATGATTCCCCCAATTTTTTTTAATATTGTATCTTCTTTTTCTAAATATTGCTATATTTTTATGTTGCTTATTTAATGAACTACTTAATATAAGCTTTAATTATCTTAATCTCATCGATTGGCTTGTCTCTGCCATCTACTTTTGTTTCTTCAATCTTCTTAACAACATCAAAACCATCAACTACTTCACCAAAAATAGTATGTCTTCCATTTAACCAAGGTGTTGGTTTTGTTGTTATGAAAAATTGACTTCCATTTGTATTACGTCCTGCATTTGCCATAGCCAAAATGCCACTTCTATCAAACACAATTCCTGGACTAAACTCATCTTTAAAAGGTTTACCCCAAAGTGAGCTTCCTCCACGTCCTGTTCCTGTTGGGTCTCCACCTTGAATCATAAAGTTTTTGATAACTCTATGAAAAATGATACCATCATAATAACCTTTTTTTGTTAAACCAATAAAATTTTCTACAGCTTTTGGAGCAATTTTAGGAAAAAGTTTAAACTCTATATTTCCCTTATTGGTTTCAAAAACCACACTATTTTGTGCACTAAAAACTAAAGTTGCAAAACTCAGCAATACTAAAATAACTATTTTTTTCACTTACGATACCTCTTCTTTTATAAATTTTGTATTTTTAAAACGATAAACTTTATTTTTGATCTTTTCTAAAACTCCAGCTTGTATTAGCTGTTTGAACATATTGACCACCGTTGGTTTACTAACTCCAATGTTATCCATTATATCTTGGTATGAACCATAAAAGATATGTTCTTTATCAAGATTATTGATAATATACTTCAAAATCTCAATTTTTTTACCCCCAACTAGAATAGAAAGAGCATCTACCATATAAGAACAACCTTTAAGTTCCTCTTTTTGCACTTTTGGTAACATAACTGTATAGATAGCATTTATCAAATCTTTTATATTTATAGGTTTAATTATAAAACCATCAACTTTTAATTTAATTGCTTCCATAAGATACTCAGTCTCTGTAAAAGCTGTAGTTATAATAGTTGGTATCTCTTTTTTATGAGTCGTTTTTAACTCTTTAAGCATATCTATACCATTCATATGGGGCATCATAATATCTGTAACAATAATGTCTATATCTTCTTCAAGAGCAATTTTTAACCCCTCTTCACCATCACTTGCTGTTTTAACCTCTTTGACAAAATCATCAAGTATCATCTTTGTTTGGTTTTGTACACTCTGTTCATCTTCGACGTACAATATAACACAATCTTTTAAACAATTTAAGTCCATCTATTACTCCTTCTATTTCTCATTTATAGGCATCGCAATATTGATACTAGCACATTTTTCATAAACCTTTTTGTCTTCTAAAAATTTATGAGAAATGTTTTGTACCTCAATTGATCCATGCATCTGTTTTTCTATAATCTCTTTTGACATATATAAACCTATCCCTGTTCCACTGCTTTGATGTTTTGTTGTAAAGTATGGATCAAACATTCTATCAATTACTTCTACAGGGACTCCTCCACCATTATCTATAACTAAAATTTTTCCTTTTAAATTTTGTGTATCAACTTTTACTATAATCTCAATATATTTTTTCTGATTTTTTTGTTCATTTAAAACATCTTTAGAATTTGAAAAAAGGTTCATCATTACCTGTGAAAATTCATTTGGGTAACCTAATATTTCAAAATCTTCTTCACATATTAAATTTATCTTTATATCTACTTTTTCATAATAGTTCTGAACCAAGTCAATAGACTCTTTTATAGCCTTTTTTGTACTAAAATATTCTTCTATTTTATTTGGTTTAAAAAAGTTTCTAAAATCATCTATTGTTTGTGACATAGAAGTTGCTAATTTAATACCTTCATCAACTTGAGAATCAATAAACTTATCGTCAAGTTTACCTAACATCTGTTTCATCTGAAAACTCTGAACTATAAGAACTATTGCATTAAGCGGTTGTCGCCACTGGTGAGCAATATTGCCTACCATCTCTCCCATGGCGGCTAGTCTCGATTGTCTAAACATAATCTGATCTTTTTGACGACTATGTTCCACTTCAAGAGCAATTTTATCTTCTAAGGCACTATTTAAATCTTGTAATTCTTTTGTTTTTGCATCAACAATTCTTGCAAGTTGCTCATGTAGTAGTCTAATGTTTTGTAAAATTACAGTTGCAAGAAAAGCAGCAATTGCTATAGTCCCTACAGTCGCAGCAACAATCCATGAAAAAGTATTTTCATAAACTGTTTCAGTTCTCTTTTTTCCATTACTTGCTGCTTCTAAATTTAAACTTATAAGCTGTGTAAGATGTATGTTTATGGAATTTACGCTAGGATACAAATCTTCTTGCAGGCGATTAAAAGCATCTGCTGTGTGATTTTTAGCAAAAAGTTTAAATATATCGACTAAAATATGATCAATCTGCCCAACCTTTTTTTCAATAGAAGAAATCATATCTTCTTCTAACGACTTGCCTAATTTGTTATTACCTGTGTTTATCAACTTCATAGATTGGGCAATATCAACAATCCAATCTTTTTCATCTATTGTAAGGCTAGTCTTATACTCACTCCAATCTCGTCTAATGAGATCTTGAGCAAGAAGAATAATGCTTTTCCCATCTTCTACACTTATATGACTGCTCTCTACATCTCTTAGAGTGTCAAGTATATTGACTGTATATATATCTTTTATCTTTTCCAAACGAATTACTGGCACCATTCTTTTGTCATAAAGAATATCAAAATCGCCCTTAATGCGGTTAAGACTCATATGTGCAAAACCTCCAATAAAAAGCATGCCAATAACCATAATTAAAAACAGTAAACTGGTTTTTTTAGCTATTGTCATATTTTCAATACTGCCCATAAAATCTTTAAAAGGGTTATTAATTTTTTTCATTTACATCCCAAAAGATACCATCTTTATAATATGTTAAATAGACATTGTTGAGGCATTTACATACTCTTCTACTCTCTTGTACATCTTGGTTATTTTCTATCTCTTCATAGAGATATTTCATCTCGTTTATGAAATCTTCTTTTGAAAAATCCTTACCTACTCTTTTAAACAACTCTGTTGTCATTTTAGCTATAAAAAAACCTTCAAGTGAGACATAACTATACTCTTTATTTGGATTATACTTATCCATAAGCTCTCTATACAATACAACTTCTTGTGACAAAGCACTCCATGGAGATGGCACTACTTGTGAAAAAATTATATTTTCTACTTTTTCATTAAGAGCGTTTAATAGCATTCTAGAACCTATAAAAGAGATAGCCCCAAACTTAACATTTTTAAGATTTTTGTCTTTTCTTGCTCTTCTTATAAATTCTGCTGTTGGTTTAGTTGCACCCACCATGATGATGACTTGAGGTCTATTTTGAGAAATTTCATAAAGAGCATTACCCACTGAGAGTGTATTTCTTTTGTAACTCCCTTCGGCTACTAAGTTCATATTTCTTTTTCTAAGAGCCTCTTTAACTCCTATTAGACCTAAACGCCCATAACTATCGTTTTGATAAAATACTGCTATATCTGTATTTTCTTTTTCATCTACAAAGTATTTAATTAATGATTCTATCTCTTTTTTATAACTCGTTCTTCCATTTAAAACAAGAGGATTTCTTGGCGTCTCTCTTAAAAAATCAGCTCCTGTAAATGCCCCAATATATGGAATTCTATACTTCATAGCAATAGGTAAAGCTACCTTACTAGTGGGTGTTCCTATAAAACCTAAAAAGGCAAATACTTTTTGTTTATTTATCAATTCTTCTGCATTTTCAGCTGTTATTTTAGGCTCATACTTATCGTCTCTTGTAATAACTCTAAAAACTCTTCCATAGATTCCACCTTGGGAGTTAACATGCTTAAAGTAAGCATCAATTCCTAGCATCAACTCATCCGCAATGGTATGAAGACTGCCACTAAATGGTCCACTCATACCAAGCCTTATCTCTTTTCCTTCATAATTAGAGTCAAAATTAACAAATGGTAAAGAAAAAATTATTGCAATTACGCAAGCTGCTATTATTTTATACATAAATGATATAATAACAACAAATAACTTAATTAGTAAATAAACATTTACTAAATTTATGGAAAATTCATGAAATGCATCATATGTAACACTAAAACAAAACTTTTTGAAGATAATGAGCTAAAAAAAATATTTTACCACTGTCCATTATGTAAACTTATATTTTTAGATAAAAAATTTTACGTTTCTTCAACAAATGAAAAAAATCAGTACGACCAGCACAACAATAGTTTAGAAAATGAGGGTTATGTAAAAATGTTTGATGAGTATTTAGATTACACACTTACAGACTTACATGTAAAGAGTGTTTTAGACTTTGGAAGCGGTCCTACACCTGTTTTAGCTGAACTTTTAAAAAGAAAAGCTTTACATGTAGAACATTTTGACAAATATTATCAGCCTATAAAAGTATATGAAAATAAAAAATATGATCTTATCACTTCGACTGAGGTTTTTGAACATTTAGAAAATCCTAAAGAGATTCTAAACATGTTAGCTCAACATCTAAATCCTAATGGAACTATTTCGTTAATGACACTTTTTCATACAAATAATGAAGAAGATTTTTTAAAATGGTGGTACAGAAGAGACCCAACTCACATAGTGTTTTTTACACCAAGATGTATAGAAATTATGGCAAAAGAGTGTGGACTAAAAGTTCTAAAACACGATAACAAACGAATTATACTCTTAGCAAAAATTTAGATTTGGGGCAGTACCCCAAATCTAGCCCACTACTTAAGTGTTGATATATATTCAGATACAGCTTCTATTTTTGCATCATCATAAGATTTAACTTGAGCTTTCATAAGCCCTTTCATAGCCCCACCATAAGTGCCGTCTTTATAGCCTTTTAGTGAAACAATCAATTGCTCTTTACTCCAGCCTTGAATAACTTGCGATTTATTTAAAGCTTTCTTTTCTCCTTTTACTCCATGACATGCAATACATTTTTTGTATAAACCTGCTCCATCATTTGCCATTAAACTTAATGCAAAAACTGTTGTTAATAGTAAAATTACCTTTTTCATTCTATCTCCTTTTGATTTTCATAGTATATAAACTAAACGTGAATTTACTGTGAACTATTCAAGTTTACCAAAAATTTTATAAATTTGCCAATACTCATCAACTGCTTTTTTTAAGTTTTCATCATTTAGCACTGTTTTTTCTTTAATTCCAAAACGATTTAACAATCCTTCTTGAAGTATTGTTTTCTCTTTTGTAGGATTTTTAAGATAACTCACAAGTGCAGATTTTAAATTTTCTTCACTACTGTACTTTAACAAATATCTATAAAAAAACTTATCAATCTTAACAGGCATTTTTTTATGACAGCCAACACAATTGTGAGTGTAAATTCCTGCACTTAGCCCTACATTTAAACATATAATCAATATTAGTTTTACCATGAAACCCTCACCTTTGTCCACTCTTTTTCTTGTGAATTTATCTCTACATGTAAAGAGTATTCCTTTGCAATCATTTTTACAATGCTTAGTCCTATGCCAAAACCTCCAACACTTTCGTCTGCTCGTGCATATCTTTGGAACATTTCTTCTACTTTTTCTTTTTTGATTCCTCTACCGCTATCATATATTTCAAAATAATTTTGCCCTAATGTTATTTTTATACTACCTTTAATTTTATTGTACTTTATAGCATTTGAAAAAAGATTATCCACAAGTTTTGTTAGCTTTTTTCTGTCTACATGTAAAGAAGATTTGTGTCTACATGTAAAGCTAACTGTTAGCTTTTTTGAATCACAAAAAAGTGCAAAATACTCTATGCGTTCCTCTATTAGGTCTTTTAATTCTATGTTTTCATTAAAAGAAATTATCTTGTGAGCTAACGTTAGATAGGTCAAATCTTGATACAAATTTGAAACCGTTCTAGCTCCAATGTCTATGCGTTTTATCTTTTTTGCTAACTTCTCATCAAGTTTGGAAGTATCAATCATCTCAATATTTGCCATAATGGCATTTACTGGAGTATTAAGTTCATGCGTAGTGTCTTTAATAAATCTGTCTAAAAGCTCAATCGCTTCACGCATAGGTTTTAACAAAAGTCTAAGTAAAAAGTAGCCAAAAACTACCATTAGTAAAAATATAATTATCCCATATACAAGCAAAGTATTATAAACAGCACCAAGCCACTTAGGATTACTTTGAATTTCTAAAACAAGATATTTTGTTCCCAAGTAGTAAGATTCAGGCTCTTTAATAAGATAAATTTTATCATTTTGCATGTAAATAATTTCATCAAATTCTATGTTTTTATTAGTAAATGTTGAAAAAATTTCTTTTTTAGAACTATCATAAATAGCAGATTTAAATTTTGTACTTCTTGGATAAGTTCTAAGTTTAGAAAAGTTTACATGTAAGCTTTTTAGTTTAAGTATTTGTTCATTTGCTAGATAAGAAAGTTCTAATCTGTTTTTTTGGAGCATTAAATCTTTTTGAAAATTATAGTAAATTGTCCCTAAAATTGACAATAAGGTTATTGTAAAAAGTATATAAAGTAAAAAAAATGACCTTAAAGTCTTTTTTTCACTTAAGAGTAAATTTGTATCCCAGCCTTTTGACACTGATGATTCTCTCTTTCCCTATGATTTTTCTAAGTCTTTTAATGTAAGTTCTAAGTGCATCATCACTCGCAATTTCATCGTAAGCCCAAAGAGTATCAAGAATAACTTCATGAGAAATAACCTCTTCTCTTCTTTTTAAAAACAACTTCAACAAAGTTGCCTCTTTATTTTGAAGCTGAATCTCTTTGCCCTCTACATGTAAGGAAGTTGTTGTCGTATCGTATTGCATATTCTCATTAATTTCAATCATCTCTTTTTTAGAGTGAAAAAACTCTCTTTTAATAAGAGTTTGAACTCGCAAAAGTAGTTCTTTTAGCTCAAAAGGTTTTCGAATGTAGTCATCACAACCACTTTCGTAGCCATCACTAACATCATCAATAGAATTTAAAGATGTCAAAAATATTGCAGGTGTTTTATTCCCATTTTTGCGTGAAGTTTTTAAAAGTTCAAACCCATTAATTTCAGGAACATTAACATCTAACAAAAACAAGTCATAAGCGTTTTCATACATCTTCGCCTCAGCTTCGTTTCCATCATAAACACTTTGAACATCATAACCATGCTCTTGCAAAAACTCTGTTACAGTCTCATTTAAATTTGTGTCGTCTTCTAAAAAAAGTATTTTGTAAGATTTCATTGTTTTAACTTTTTCATATTTTTAACATAAATACTCTTCTCATTTTGACTCATTCTAGGGTATCTTAGTTGTAATTCTTTGTTAAAACTCTTTTGGTTTACTGGTTTTACATAACCAATCATCGCTAAAAGTTCTTCTGTGCTCATTTCTGAATAATTAACTTTTGCAAACAGTGACACTAGTAAAAGAACCAAGCCAAATATAATTTTTTTCATAATTTATCGTACCTTACAACTGTGAATTTAAAGTGAATCTTTATCGACCGAACTTAGTAGCATTGCTATTGCTTTTGTTGATGGGTGTGATTCAAATGCTATTTTTATGGTCATGCTTAGAGGGATTGCTAAAAACATGCCTACAGAGCCTAAAACCCATCCCCAAAAGATGAGGGAGAAGAAAATTACTACTACTGATAATCCTAAACCTCTTCCCATGTAACGAGGTTCTACTACATTTCCCATTATTATGTTTATAGTGAGATAGAGGGCAATAACCCAAAAAACACTACTCATGTCGAGTCCTACAAGTGCCACAAGAACGGCAGGAACAGCGGCTATGACTGAACCAATGCTAGGTATATAGTTTAACAAAAAGACTATTACACCTAAAAGAAGTGCAAAATCAACTCCTATAATACTAAGACCAATGGTCACTAAAACTCCGGTTATAAGGCTAATGACTGTTTTTATTGCAAGATAATTATTTAGTTTTTGGCTAAATATTTCAAATGGATTCTCTTTTGATTCATCTCTTTTTGCAAGAAGATACATTTTTGTTTTTAAACTTGAAGTTTCAAAAAGCATAAATGTTACACCTAAAAAGATTATAAATGATTTTGAAAGAACAGTACTAAAAGATTTTAAAAATCCTCCAGCAAAGTTAAGTAGCCCAGAAGGATCAAACATGGCTTCTAAATCACCTTTTGATATTTCTATGCCAAATCTGTTCAATACATCTTTAAAAGAACCTATCATATCCATAATTTTTGCTGTGTATTGAGGTGTATTTGATAAAAAACTATCTACTGAAGTAGATAAAACATATCCAAAGCCTAAAAGCATCACGACAACAGCCAAAAGAACAATCAAAAATGCAATAATGCGAGGAATTTTTAATCTTTCCAACCAAAAAATAGCAGGGGCACTAACAGTGGCAATAAAAATAGACAATAAAAAAGGAATAACAATTGAAGATGCAGCTTTTAACCCAGCAACAATAACTACAAATGCGGCTAAACTAACCCAGACCTTATGTATGTCAAAACTATTTTGATTGTTCATCTAACCACTCACCTAATTTTGCTACTAGCTCTTCAACAGCACTATTGAATGCTAGAACAACTCCACTTGCACCTTTTTGCTTTACTGGCTTAATAACATCAATTAAAATAGTATCTAGCACCTTTCCTCTTTTTCTTTGAATAAGCCTAAAACGTATCTTTACATGTACACTCGAACTCTGGACGCTATAGAGCTCCTCAAAGTTTTCTAAGCTACTCTCTAAAATCAAATCGGCTAAGGCAAACGAACGGCTATTGACTGTTGCTTTAAATATTTTTTGTGATTCTATGGCTTCAGTGAAAATCTCTTGAAGTCTTGTTGCTGGAAGTTCACTCCATCTACCGTATTTGTACGGTTTTAACGCACCATCTTTTTTGTATAAAATAGAGCGAGTCATAACAGCACTATCGCCCTCTACTCTTTGAACTCTTAGGACTCTATCATCTTGATGTTTCTTTACATGTAAACTATGTTGTGGTTCAAGACGGTAATTCTGCGGTCTTTTTTCTATATTTTTCATACTACACCCTGTAAACAATAGTACAGTTATTAAAACAATATATCTCATTTTTCTCTCTCCTCAGAAGGTGCCATCTCTAAATTTGTCTCTTTAAAAAAGATATCACTAGGACTATCTCGAAGCTCTCCCACAAACTCTTTTGTTTCTACTATAAGTGTTCTTAAATCATTTAAATCGTTCTGAAAAGGAAGTAAATTTTCTCTTACAATCACATCTATATCCAATGCTCCCTCATTTAGCTTGTCATCAAGTGCGCCCATAACTCTTGACGTTGTTGCAGAAGCTTCTTGCATACTAACAAGTGTTTCATGTCCAGATTTACCTAGATTTGCTGCCATTTTTTTAACTTCATCAGCTGATTGAATAACTGCAACTTCAAATTCATGTGCTCTATTGAGTACTTTATCTATTTGCTTATCTTTTGAATGAATCATCTCTAAAGTTTTATTCATAGACTTTGTTACTTCTACAAGATTTGCTAATATCTTCTCAAAGTTATCTAAATTTTTTTGACTCATTACCTTACTTGTTTTATCTAATATTTTTTTAGTTTTATTTCCTATTGTTGTTAACGTCTTATCAACTCTTCCTATGATAGAGTCTTGAGTTTTAATGATTCCATAGTCTTTACTAAGATAGCCAGTTTTTAATAAAGTAGAATCATGTGTGCCACCTTCAAGTTCTATATAACTAAGTCCTGTAATACCTTGAAGATTTATAAGTGCATGCGTATCTTCTTTTATGGGAGTGCCTTCTTTTACTTTTATAAGTGCTACAACTTCTTCTGAGTTTTCACGGTTTATGTAGATATCTTTTACTTCACCTACACTTACCCCTCTTAATTTAACTGGTGCTTTTGGATTAAGCCCTGAAACACTCAAAGTAGTAACTACTTTGTAATAGTTATAGTCTTCATTGTGTGCATATTTACCTAACCAAAGGATAAATCCCACAATAGAAAAACCAAGTACAAATACAAAAAGCCCAATTAGTATATAACTAACCCTATTTTCCATTAGTAAATTCCTTTAAGTTCTCATTATCACTAGTTCTTAACTCTTCTATATCACCTAAAAATTGTATCTTTTTGTTACCTAAAATGACAAATCTATCTAGGACTGAGCTAATAGTATCTTTATCATGAGTTACCATTATAACAGTTATTCCTAATGCATCACGAAGTGCCACTATAAGCTCATCAAAATCTCTTGCACTCTTGGGATCCAACCCACTCGTAGGCTCATCTAAAAAAAGAAGCTTGGGATCACGAATCAACGCTCTTGCAAGACCTGCACGTTTTTTCATACCACCACTAAGCTCACTCGGATACAAATGAGCCGCACTTTGAGGAAGTCCTACCATTTTTAACTTCATAAGTGCTGCTTTTTCAATAGCACTATTAGATAGATTTGTATACTCTTTTAAAGCAATTGAAATATTTTCTAACACACTTAAAGAGCTAAAAAGTGCTCCAAACTGAAACAAAACTCCCCATCTACTCCGAAGTTCATTAGCTTTTTTGTCTTTTAGTTTTTTTACATCAATATCAAGAACTTTTAAAGAGCCTGAACTATATTTTTGTAGAAGTATCATCTCTCTAAGAAGGGTGGTTTTTCCGCTACCACTGCCCCCAAGCAAACCAAAAATTTCACCTTTTTTTATTTCAAAACTTAATCCATCATGAACTATATTTGAACCAAACCTGGTCACTATGTTTTTAGCAACTATAACACTACTCATAATCCCAACTCCGTCAAAAATACAGATACTATAGCATCCATTGCAATAACCCAAAAAATGGCATTAACTACGCTTATAGTTGTATATTTACCAACGCTTTCAGTACTGCTACTTATTTGAAAACCCCTAAAACAACCAATTACGGCAATAATCCATCCAAAAATAGGTGCTTTTACCAGTCCTATGATGACGTGTTTTATCTCAACACTCTCTTGCATTCGATTTGCAAACTCTTCAAAACTAATCCCAAGTTGAAGTGAGGCAACAACCATGCCTCCAAAAATAGAAACAATATCTGCAAAAAAGACAACTAAAGGAAGTGAAATCATAAGAGCAAAAACTCTAGGAATTATCAAAAAATTCCATACTGAAAAACCCATAGTCTTCATAGCATCTATCTCTTCAGTTATCTTCATTACGCCTATTTCCGCCGTATAAGCTGAGGCACTACGCCCTGCAATTACAATAGCAGTAAGAAGAGGGGCGAGTTCCCTCGTAACTGAAATACTAACCATCTCTACTATAAAAATATTGGCTCCAAACTTTTCTAATTGCACTGCTCCTTGAAAAGCTATAACAACCCCAATAAGAAAAGAGGTAAGCAATATAATTGGGAGTGCTTTGAGTCCACTGTTTTCAAGATGATAAAACATAGCTTTAAATCTAATTTGGCTTGGGTTAATCGTAAGTTTACCAACAGCTTCAGTAAGTCCTCCAACAAAAGAAAAAAAGTTTATTAATGTTCTTTTTGACTCAACTATATTTTTCCCAAATGTATAAAAAAACTGCCCAATTGTTCCATGTTTATCAGGATGCTTAATCTCTTTTGGAAAATTACTCAAACAAACTTCATACAAAGAGATGAATTTTTCACTCTCTCCTACTTTTTTAATTTGACAGTTTTGTAATTGTAATTTTTTAATAGTTTCAATGATAAGAAGTATACCATGTGTATCAAAATCACTAAGTGAAGTTAAATCAAAAACAACATTTTTATCTTTACATGTAGAAGTTAGCTTTCTTGAAAGTTGTGTAACATATTCGAGTGTCCATGAACCTTTACATGTAAAGGTTATAGTGTTATTAGTGGTAAAAATATTGATGCTCGCACTCATATAATGACCCTAGTTTTTAGTCATTATAGCTAAAATTATGGTATTGGTAAAACTAAACCTAAACCATTGTCATCATTGTCTTCTTGTCTTTGTATCATATCTTCAAATTCTTTAATGCAAAACTTTAAATCTCGTGCAAAATCGTTTCCAATGATATACTCTTCTTTGTCATTAAATAGTTTTTTAAAACCGTTCTTTTTAACTTCCATAACCAAAGCTTCTTCTATACTCTTTGCCTTACCTTGCGTTAATCTCTTTAGAGTAAATGTAACTTGCGAAAAAGGGCTATATAGCTGCTCAGTAGAATCCATTGGAAGATACATTATAGAATGTGTTGCAGTTAATTTGCCATCTTTTTCTTTAAAAAAGTAAGATGTTAATTTCCCCTCTTTTTCATCATAGGTATTGTATGTTTTTGAAGCTAAAAAGTGTGTAACATTGTCACTTTTTTGAGGAAGAATCTCTTTATTTATATATGTTGAATCCATTTTAACGGCACATCCTGTAAAAAGTACAATGCTGATTAATGCTAATAAATAATTTTTCATGATATAACCTTGAAATGTAATATAAAAAGTTTGGAAGAGATGCTTGGCTTATCTCTTCCAGTTTTATTATTGAAGTTAGACTTAAGTCTAAATATGAATTTTTCGCTTAGCAAAATTGTACTAAAGCAAAGTAAACAGTTGGTTAACTTAATCAACAATTTTTATCAAATACTTCTCCAGGTTTCCAATCTATATAGACAGAATCCTTTTTTTCTAAATGAGGGGCTTTGATAAATACTGATTTAAAAGGCTTATCAAACTCATTGATAAACATATGAGCTTCACCTAAATCACATTGAAGATAATCTCCCTCTTTTATAACTATGCGTTCTCCATCTAAGTAAACTGCACATTGTCCCTCAAGAACCAAAAATGACTCTTCTTGGCGCTCATGCTTGTGACATGGATGCTCTTCTCCTACGCCTATCACAACAACTCCCATATCTACTTTGGGTCCTTTTGTTAAATACTTTGGTCCATGTGTTTTATATCTGTATTCATGGTCGCTCTCGTTTGTTAATTTCATTTAATTTCTCCTTTTCAAGGAAGTAAATTCCTAAAAAATTCCTCTCACTGAAGCTTTGCTTTTAGCAAGAAAAACTTTTAGTTTTTACAATCCTGGTGCCTTCCACATTGATTGAGTTATATTTTCATCTACTAATTTTAGCTGTATTTCATAAGCTTTTTGCCAATTTAACTGTATTTCATTATATAATTTATGATTTTTCATATTTGGTTCATAGGTTTTATTCCATACTACCAACTCTTTTGCAGCTGTTTTTAAGTCCTTATAAATCCCTACTCCAACCCCAGCCGCCATGCTCGCTCCAAGAGCTGTTGCTTCTGTAACTTTTGGAATTCTTATAACGCAGCCTGTCACATCTGAGAGAGTCTGACTCCAAAGTTCACCCTTACTTGCACCTCCTGCAAAAACAATTTCACCAAACTTCATATTAGTGAACTCTTCTATCTTTTTTAGATTTATTGCAGAGACTATGCACGCATTTTCTTGAAGAGATTTGAACATAGAATACTTATTACATGTAGATGAGTCAAGCGAAAAATTTAAAAAACTTGGACTTGCATGATACCATTTACCATATTTCATGCTATCTGAAAAAATAGGTATGATTCCGTAAGCACCCACTGGTACATCTTTTGCTTTTTCTTCTAATAGCGTATAAACATCTATGTTTCGTTTTTTTGCTTCAAGTTTTTCCAAATCACAAAAAGCATCTCTAAACCATCTCATCACAAGACCACTAAAAAAAGTGATCCCTTCTGCTTGAGAAAGTCCGTCAATCACATGAGGGTTTACTCGTATGCCCATGTTTTTTGGAGGTAGAGTTTCACTTGCTATGTTTACCACTTGTTGCCAAAAAGAACCGCCAAGAATTGCTACTTGCCCCTCTTCGACCACACCAAGTCCAGCAGATCCAAGCTGAACATCACCACCACCCATAACTACTTTTGTGTTTTCACTAAGACCAGACTCTTTACATGTAACGCTCCCCATAAGAGTTCCGACTTCTAAAGTATGTGGAAAAATGTCATCTTTGATGCCTATTTTTTTAGCCATCAAAGGAACCCAATCACGGTTTTTCAAAGAAAATATTCCGGTAGTCCCGCCATTGCTTGGGTCAGTCGCTATCACTCCACTCAAACGTGCCAAAATCCAATCACCTATCATGGCGATTTTTGCTACATTTTCATAAACTTCTGGCTTATTGTTTTTAAGCCACAAAATACGAGGCAAAGCCCCAAGAGCAAATGTCTGACCAGAGAGTTCATAAAACTCCTCTTCAATACCTTTAACATTATCTTTAAGGTACCTAACCTCTTTATCGGCTCTAGCATCTACATTGGCAACCGCCCAAAGCTCCAAGCCAAACTCATCATAAAGTACAATGCCCTCACGCATACTAGTTGCACTCAAAGCCACAATATCTTCACCTTTAAGATTAGCTACGTGTAAAGACTCTTTGATGCACTCACAAACCAAAGCCCAGTTAGTTTCACAGTCAAAGCTCATAGAGTTTGGAATATCTTTTTCTTCTAAATGTGTCCACTCTCGTTGTCCTACGCTTATCTGATTACCCAAGGTATCAAAAACAACCGCTCGCACACTTCCTGTTCCTGCATCTATTGCCATCAAGTATTTCATTGTAATCCTATATTTATATGTTTTGAAATTATAGCAAAACTATTTAATACTAAATTAAATCTAAATTAGGTACAATTAATAAAAACCAGAAAGGTTAATAGTATGAATTTAAGCCAAGATATAAAACCTATTAGTTACCTAAAAGCTAAAACAGCTGATGTAATAAACAATGTAAATGAAAATCAAAGAGCTGTAATCATAACACAAAATGGCGAAGCTAAAGCAGTTGTTCAAGATATAAAAAGCTATGAAAATCTCCAAAATTCTTTAAATCTATTAAAATTAATTGTCCAAAGTGAAAATGATATTGAAAACAATCATACTATTGAACAAGAAGATATGTTCAAGCAATTAGAACAGAAGTTATTTTAAGAAATATAATGAAGCAATTTGAAGTTATATGGACAAAAAGTGCCCAATTTGATTTAGAGTCAATCATAGAGTATATTAAAACCGATAGTTTAACTACGGCTAAAAAAATATTTTTTGAAATCAAAAAAGAGTGCGATGAGCTATACTGTTCACCTCAAAGAAAAAGAATAGTACCAGAGTTACAGCAAATCGGTATTTTAAAATACAGAGAAATAATCCACAAAAGATGGAGAATAATATATAAAATTGATAATAAAAAAGTATATATATTGTTGGTAGTAGATTCTAGTCGTAATTTGGAAGATGTATTATTTCAAAGATTGATTAAAAATAAATGAACTTAAATAAGAATTTATTGTGTTATAATGTTCATTAATAAGTAGCAAAGGAATATGTTTGGAAACGAATGCAATATTACCAATTTTAACTGCAATAATTGGTTCTTATTTAACTTACCTTTTTGCTAATCGTACAAAACGTGAAGAATCTATCTTAAAATATAAAGAAGAGAAGTATGCAAATTTACTTGTTTTGTTACAAGGATTTGTTGGTTCAACATCAACTTCTGAAACAAAACGTAAGTTTTTTGAAGAACAGTATAAATCTTGGATATATAGTTCAGATGAAGTTATAAAAGCAATAAATGAAATGGTAAAATTAGTAATAGACTCCAAAGGAAATACTCCTGATGCACAACAGGGGAGAAAGGTTATTGGAACTATTGTATTAGCTATGCGAAAAGATTTAAATGAAAAAACACAACTAAAGTTTTCTGATTTTATTTACACAGACGTTATTTAACTATTAACAAAATAACAAATTAGAAATCAAACTCTAACTATAAATGTTTATCGTCTAAATAAAGGAAAAACAATCAATAAAAATATTTATATCATCTCAATACTCTCAATATTTCTATTAGGATGTTCAGGTACAAAACCAAAATTGGGAATAGAAGATTTAAAACTAACACTATGCCCATCAACGCCCAATTGTGTGAGTACTCAAGCAAAAAATAAAGAACATTTTATAGAGCCTATAAAAACTCAAAACTCACAGTTACATGTAAAAGAATCTCTATTGAAAATATTAGGTAAATTAAATAATGCAAAAATTATAGAAACAAAAGACAATTATATAAGAACCGAGTTTTCATCAAAACTATTTGGTTTTGTTGATGATGTAGAATTTTATTTCCCAGATACTAAATCAAACACAACAACCATACATATGCGCTCAGCTTCAAGACTAGGACACTCAGATTTTGGAGTAAACAGAAAAAGAATTGAAGAAATAAGAAGTAGATTTAAACAATAAATAAACATCTTTACATGTAAAGATGTTATATGTTACTTTATAGAAAAAGTTCTGGCTCTTTTCGTATGTTACAATTTGCATTTAATGTATGACTTATTGCTTTCCACGCACTATTTTCAACCACTCTTGCTTCATTAGGACAGCTCTTAACACAAGCACAACAGCGAATACATAACTCCGTTTTAGTTATGATACCTTCTTCAAAAGAGATAGCTCCTGTTGGACAAACATCAATACACATACCACATTCATTACAAAGCTTTTCGTTTACTACTGGAGTAACTTTATTAGGTGGCATTTCATCTTTATATGGAAAATTACCAGAAATTTCTAAATTGTTTTGGATTTTAAAAGTTAACAAAGTTTTGATTTTATCATTAATTTTTTGAGCAAATTCCATTGTATCTTGAATATCTAAACTATCTGGTCTTCCTTGTGCAACAGGAGTATCATGTGTTGAAAATGAGTGTTCTCCTACAAAAGCAGCACCTGCGATTGGAATAAATCCTAATTCAATCACAAGATTTTTTAACTCTAATAAAGCATCATCAAATCCTCTATTTCCATATACAACAACGATAATAGCCAGAGTATTATTTGCTCTTAATTGCTTAAAACGCTCAACTGCCACAACAGGTAAGCGACCAGCATACACAGGTGCTCCAATAATAACAATTTCATCTAAAAAGGGTGCTATGGTTTGCTCAATATTTTTTGGATATGTCAAATCAAAATGAACAACTTCTTCAACATCAATTCCATTAGCAATACTTTCTAGCACTTTTTGAGTTGTTTTTGTTGGCGAAAAATACACCATTTTTACACGTTTAAATTTCATTTCTTACCTTAAATATTCATATTATTCCTGTCTATATCATCAAATATTGTGACACTTTTTTACTTTTGCCTGTTCAAGCTCCCAGTACTCCATCTCAAAACAGTCTTTCAAGCTAATTCCTTGATAACCTCCAAGCTGATCTGCTTTGAGAATAGCTAACATTGTGTGTTCTACTATATCATTTAATATATTCGCTTCTTTTTCATTTTTACCAAAAGTCACTATACCAAAATCTTTTATAACAGCATAATTTGGGGCAGTATTCAAACAGATTTCATCTTTACTAAACTCATCAAAGTAGTTTTTATACTCTATTTTAAAATTTTCTATTGATTGTTCTAAACTCTCATTTTCAACTATCAAAGGAACTCTTTTTGTTCTTATAATGTGCTCTGGAGTTAAAACACCACGAGTGGCAAATTCTGAGAGATTATCTTGTGAACTATAGTATAAAGCAAGTGGAGTTTGGTTTACATGTAAACATATTTCATGCCCTTTTGCTTTTTGTATGAGTTGTTTTAACTCATTTATATCTATTTGTTTATTTACATGTAAAGTTTTCATATCTACTGCTGCATTAGTTTTTAAAAACTCTTCCGCCGTGCTTACTGCTTCTATCATCTTGTCATATGATTTTTTAGCATCATTATCAAAGGTAAATATACCGTGATTATGAAGGATAATTCCTTTGCATTTTGACCAATCAAAATTTTGTGTCATTTCATATATAGTCTTAGCCAAAATAAACCCAGGCATCACATAAGGAACTATAAGAAAAGCAGGATAGACTTTTTTTATAAGCTCAATTCCATCTTTTGAATTAGATATACTCACCACCGCATCTGCGTGAGTATGGTCAACAAACTTAAAAGGTATGAGTGCATGAAGTATGGCTTCAACCGAAGGATTTGGTGCGCTCTTGTCGATCATTGCAGCTTTTTGTCCACTTACCATATCGGTATCACTTAGGGTTTTTAGACTTGCCATCTCTAAAAGAGTTTTCATCTTTACAGGGGCAAAACCTTCGGCTTTGATAGAAACTAAATCCCAGCCACTCCCTTTTACAAATAAAATCTCTTCACCATTAACCATACTTTTAACAGAAGTATTTCCACCGCCATGAAGAACAAGCTCATCACTCTGCCCAAGTAAGTTAGATGTAAATACTCTAAGATTTATATCGTTCCATAAGTTTTTCATAATACTTCTAAACCATCAGAAAATTTCTGCTCACAATATGGCTCAAAATTTGATTTATAATAAGCGTAATGAGCTGAGAGTTTATGACCATCGAGTGCTGCTTCATCTCTCCATGATTCAAGAACTATAAACTTTTTAGGTTCTTCTTTTAATTGGCATATATGATAAAATAAACAACCATCTTCTGATTTTGAAGCCTCTGCCATCGCTGTTAAAAGCTCTTTCATTTTCTCTATGTCATTTTCTTTAGCTATAAATGTTACTTGTTTTGTGATTGTCATTTTATCTCCAATTTTTATTGATTCTAACATTTGTTGTTAAAAAAGAAGATTATATGTATATGAAAAAAGAAGTGGATTTGTTACTAAGGAGTAACAAATCCATTTTTTGCATGGCTTTTTAAATATCTTAGGACTTTCTCGCCAATTTCCTTATCTAATTGACTTTGTTCTGCCATAGAACTATATAATCCTTCCCATTCCAGCATAGTATGCTCGACTGGTTCATGTGCAGAGTGACACTGTGTACATGCTTCATAGTATAACTCTTCATATTCTTCCCAAGATTCAAGAGGGTCTTTACTAAATTTATCTTTTTCTAATTTAAAAATATATTCATTAGTTTTATTTACTAAAGAATTATTCTTTAATTTTCCAATTTTAAAAACAAAATTTTTGTCAAAGAAAAATTCATTCTTTGAATTAACAAAGGCTTTTAACATAACTTTTGAAGAATCCACAACTTCAATTTTACTGCCTTTATATAACAAAATATCTGCATTATCCACATTTTTTAAAACATATCCAAAATCAGCTGCAAATATTAATTTGCAACTGATAAATAGAATAACTACCATTTTTTTCATTTTATACCTTATTTATAACCAGTGGAGACTCATAAGCTCTATTTGGAGGTATAATCCCTTCTGCTTTTTTGATTCCTACTAACATTGAATTTGTTGCAGCCGCATGTGCATATGAAGATGAAGCACGTGAAGGTGAAAGTACATTTACATGCCCACTAACACATATTGAATTTTCATCATTTGCATTTTGAGGACAATACCAAGCTCCTTCACATATGGCTAATACTCCTGAACGAATTTCATCCGTAACAACAGCACCTGCCAATAGTTTACCTCTTGCATTGTAAACTTCTACAACATCACCATCACTAATGCCCAATTTTTTTGCATCCATAGTATTTATACTAACTGGTTCTCTACCATTTACTTTAAAAGCATTTGCAACCCAAGTATTATCCATTTGCGTATGTAAACGATATGCTGGGTGAGGTGATACCATATGGAAAGGATATTTACTAACCTCTTTTGAACCTAACCACTCTTTTGGTTCCATCCAAGTTGGGTATCCAACATAACCAAGGTCTTTAAATTTTTTAGAAAAAATCTCAATTTTTCCACTAGGTGTTTTTAACTTATTTTTCACAGGGTCATTTCTAAATGCTTGGTGACGTACATACTTCTTAGCAGCTTCAGGTATTTTATATTCAACAACACCTTTAGACCAAAAGTCTTCAAATGAAATTTTCATTTTTTTTGCAGCATCTGTTTTAGCATATAGACTTTTAATCCATTGCATTTGTGTCTTTTTACCAGTAAATTTACTCTTTTTATCAAATCTTTCTGCAAGTTGTTCAAAAATCCAAAAATCATCTTTTGCTTCATAGGCATTATCAACAACTTTTTGCATTGCAAATATTTTATCTTGAGAATAAAACTGTCCGGCTGTTATGTCATCTCTTTCAAGGGTAGTTGTAACAGGCAAAACAATATCTGCCATTTTTGCTGTTGGTGTCCACCAAGGCTCTTGAACAACCAATGTTTCAAGTGTTCTAAAGGCTTTAAGTATCTCATTAGTATTTGGTTGATGCCCAATAGGTGAACAACCAGCCACGTACATTAATTTTACTTTTGGATATGTTAATTTATTGCCCTTAAAAGTAATGCTCTGTCCAGGTTTCAGTATTAAATCACTCATTCTTGATGCTGGAATTGATATTCTCACCTTGTCTCCACCACCCATGCTAAGTCCACCAACACTTCTTTGCATAGAGTTTGCTTGACCAGCACCAGCCCAATGCATTGCAAAACCGAAACCTCCTCCGGAGAGTCCAATTTGACCAACCATAGAAGCAAGAACAATCATCATCCAATGCATCTGATCACCATTATCTGCTCTTTGAATTGCCCAGTTTCCTGAAATGAGAGTTCTGTTTTCAACCATAACTTTAGCTAATTCTTTCATTACTGACGCAGGTACATCAGTCTTTTTTTCAGCCCACTCAGGAGTTTTATCAATACCATCAGTTTCACCCAATAAATAAGGTAAAAATTTATCAAATCCAACAGTATACTTTTCAATAAAATCACTATTATATAACTTGTTTTTGTATAGGTAGTTCATAATACCAAGCATAAATGCAAGATCACTTCCTGGTCTTATTTTTATCCATTGTGCTCCAAATTTTTGAGCACTTTGCGTATTGATAGGGTCAATACTGATAAATTTAATTCCAGCTTTTTTATACTTTTCATACCACTCTTCATTTTTATGATTTGGAACCATATAACCTATGCGGTTTGTTTTGTATAAATCACTTCCCCAAAGAATCATAACTTTTGTATTTGCAACGATTTGTTCATGAGTAGTTTGTTTTGAATATACTTCAATATTTCCCATAATAGAAGGAAGCACAGGTGTTGAAGAGCCTGTTGAGTAATCACCTGAAGTTTTAACTGCACCACCAATGGTATTGAAAAAACGACCTGCAAGTGTATTTACTTTACCTAATTTACCAGGATGTGCCCAACCACCGTAACTTGCATTGTATAGAGCTTTATTTCCATCTTCTTTTCTAATTGTATCTATTTTTTTATGTATCAAATCTAGTGCCTCTTTCCAACTTACACGGACAAATTCTTCACGTCCACGAAGAGATTTAGCATCTTTTCCTTCCAAATAACTTTTTCTAACATATGGATATTTTATCCTACTTCTTGTTTCAACACGGTCAGTCAGTCCTTGAAGCATTACAAGAGGTTTCTTGTCCAAATCACTTCTTGGAACAATATCAAATATCTTATTGTCTTTCACATATGCAAAAAATGGCCCATAATGATTTGCATGAGGAATTCTTTTTGTTTGAGCAAGTAATACATTAGAAGTTGCATTTACACTTAATGGAGCAAGTGCTATTCCACCTAAACCCAACGATGTACCCTTAAGAAACGACCTTCTTGAAACTTTCATAAAACACCCTTTAAAATTTAATTGACTTCAAAGTCAAATGCATAATAACAGTATTTTACTTTGAAGTCAATGAAAAAATAAAATTTATATTTATTATATTTATTTTAGTTTAGATAAAGAATACGGGTATTTTAATTTTTGTTTAAGTTATAAAGAGTTATTTTTTAAGTTTTCTAGATACTCAATTAATACAGATATTGAATCTAGATAATGCTGATAAGAATTTGATTTTTTTGCTGTTATCATACTTCCTTCCAAGGAAGAGATAATAAACATAGCTAATTTTCTTGTGTCTATTGAAGAAGATATTTCATTAATTTCAACAGCTTTATCAAGAGCAGATTCAATGCAAGCCTCCATATAATCATATATGGATTCTAAAGCAATTGCAAAATCTTTATCTAAAGGAGACATTTCTTGAATAAGATTGTTTACTGGACATCCATATTTAATATTTAATATATTGACATTTTCAAGCATACTTACTAACTCATCGATTATATTTTTTTGATAAATTGTAAAAGGATGATACTTAGCCTCTATACGCTTTTTTAGTTTTTCATTTATTACACAAAGAGCCAAATCTTTTTTTGATTTGAAAAAATGGTACATTGAACCTTTATTCATATCTAATATTTTTAAAATATTAGATGTATTAGCCCCTTGATATCCTTTTTCGTATATCTCTTCATAAGCAGCATTAATAAGATGATCTCTAGTTGTTATAGGTATTTTCATAAGAACATTATACTAGAATTTTTCTACACTATTTAATTTGCAAATAAAAACTAACACTTAACTAACACTTTTGGTTTATAATTTCGTACATTTCAACTAAAACAAGGAGTATAACATGAAATTACGTAAGAAAATAGCAATTCTAGCTATCATAGGAGCAACAGGTCTGTTTGCAACAGGAATGAGTGATGTGAGTACATTAGTAGATAAAATCAACCATACTAATGATTTAAAAACAAGAAGTCAATTAATTGAAAAGCTTAATGCTGACATTTTATCAATGGATAAAAAAGAGCTCCCAAAAGCACAAAGATTTGTTAATGCAAATCTAAAAAAAGCTAAAATTGTTAAAAAATAATGTAAATTATTTTTCTATAAATTGTCTAAGTATTGAAATGCCTAGACAATTTACCTTTTAGTAAACACTTTTATTTAAATAAAAGTATAACTTTCGTTCCCTTGCCAATCTCACTCTCTAACTCAATATTTATATTTAAAATTTCACATAATTTTTTTACAATACTCATACCTATGCCAAGTCCACAACTGTTCTCTTTATAGTATCGTTGAAATACTTTTTTTGTATTTTTAATCCCTATGCCAGTATCTTCAATAATGAGTTTTTGATTTTTTATCGTTATATAGACATAACCATTCTTTTTATTATATTTACAAGCATTAGTTAATAAATTATCAATAATTCTATCAATCCCATTTTTGTTACTTTGAATAATTAAATTGTTCAAGTCTGTACTAAAATGTATTTTGGGATATAATTTCTTTAAAACCTCTACTTTTTCGTTAATTAATTCTTTAAGCAAGACCGTCTCACTCTTTTGTATTTGATAAGGGCTCATAAATTCTAAATTCTTATACAACGAAGAAATACTTTTTGCACTAAGCTCTATACGTTCAATTTCTTCAAAATGACCACGTTTTTTTAATAGTTTTGCATTTAACAAAATAGATGTAGCTGGTGTATTTAAGTCATGAATTAAATCTTTTAAAAAATCTTCTAAAAGATGGAGAGCTTCTTTCATAGGACGCATAGAATAAATAGCAAATCCAATGGATATAAAAAGTAAAAAGAAGAAAACCATAATACCAAATTTTAAAATTTTTATTAAAAATTCATGATAAATTTTTTCAAATTTTGACTTATCGTAAATTACTTTTAAAAGATAAGGTGAAGTAGAAGGTATTTGAAAATATGCATAAAGTTCTTTTTTTGTATGATAAATTTTAAATAATTTTTCTTGTTTATTATTTTGTACAATATCAAGAGAAAAAGTATCACCTTTGAAATCGAATGTATAATCTTTCATTTGATAAAGAATATTTTGCTCCATATCTCTTATTTTATCTTCATAATACATGTAAAGAACAATACTAGCAAATAAAATAAGGGGAATAAAAAAAAGAGCTACAGTTGTAAAAAAAGATTTTTTTTCATAGTTTTTCAAGTTTATATCCTATGCCTTTTATATTGGTTATATCTAAATCTAGGACTTTTTTTAATTTGCTAATCAAAACACGAAGACCAGTTTCACTAGGTCTATTCATGCAGTCAAAAAATGTTGATTTATTAACTGTAATAGCTATATTGCGTATCAGTAATGCAAAAATATCTCTTTCAACATTTCCTAAAGCCACTTCTTTATTGTCTTTTAATACTCTATTGTCTAACAAATCAAATGTTATATCAGCATATTGAATAACAGGGTTTTTTCGCTTTAATGTTGCTTTGATTCGTACCAATAATTCATCCAAATCAAATGGCTTTTTTATGTAATCATCACAACCTGAGTTAAATCCTTTTAAAATTGATTTAATATCTATAAAAGCTGTAATAAAAAAAGTAGGAGTATCATCTTTAGCTTCACGTAAAAGCTTTAAAGTATCTATGCCATTAAGTAAGGGAACATTAATATCAAATAAATACAAATCAAACTTATTTTCATAAGTCATCTCAAGTACTTCTTCACCATCACATACCAAGGTAACATCATAATTTTCTTGCTCTAAAATTTGTACCATTGTTTGTGCTAAAATTGTGTCGTCTTCTAAAAGTAAAATTTTCATTTTATTATTCATTTATCAAATTTTGTATCGTTATAAATTCTAATAGGAATTTTTTGTTTTGCTTTTATGATAGCATCTGATACTTCACGTGCTTTTTTATTAGTTATAGCTAGTTTTTGTTTTAATTTTTCAATGAGTTCTTTCTTCTGTTTAGAAGTAGGAGCTTGATTAACTTTTTCTAGCAAATTATCTACTTCATTCATTTGGGCAAACATGACTGTTGCTACAAAAAAGATTATTAAATATTTACGAAATATCATTTTTTACCTTTAATATTTTTATGATTTTTTTCTAAAATTTTAATGCTATTTCTAACTTTTGAAATAGGCGATAATTTGAATTTATTTAAATTACATTTATTCTTTTTTGCTAATTTGTATTGTAAAGTATAAGAATCTTCTGCTTCATTAATATTTTTTGCAAAAGGAGTTAAAGATTTATTTTTAATTAAAAAAAGTTGAGCTTTAGCACCAATAATATCTTTTTTTAAAAAGTATCCTTCATAAAATTCTTTTTCAATATATTTAGAAGCATAAATCATAATTTTTTTATGTTTATTGCAATATTTATATTTTAATTTTTTAATTTTAGGTTTTTTTGTTACTATTTTTATCTCATTTTTTTCAATTTTAGGTTTTTTTGTTATTATTTCTATCTCTTTTTTTACAATTGGAACTTGTTTTGTAGAAATAGCAGCGGTTTTTTGCATGTAACTTTGACTACAGCCAGATAAAATTATAGTAAATCCTACCATATAATATATTTGTCTCAAAATGGGCACTTCTACACTCCTTTTTATTTACTATTGTACCAAAATAATATTTTAAAAGAATGTAGATTCTGTTATCCTATTGAAATTAGCTATACTTCTGATTATGGTAAAATTAGAGATTATAGTTATCAAGCAATAGATGGCAATAATTAATAAACACTTTTCAAGAACAAGGACACTTTTGTGAACAAATTACTTAAATACGGTTTTTATATACTATTTTTAACAACACTTCTTCCAGCACAAACAAATAAGCCAACTTTAGTTGTATATGCATATGATTCATTCACAGCTTCGTGGGGTCCTGCACCCAAAGTAAAAAAAGCTTTTGAAAAAGTATGTGGTTGTAATTTAGAGTTTGTTTCCACTTCAAGTGCCATAGGAGCTCTAAGAAAAATTCAACTTGAAGGTGCTAACACAAAAGCAGATATACTTTTAGGATTAGACAAAAGTTCAGCAAATATAGCGAAAAAAACTGGTCTTTTTATGCAACACCATATAGATACTTCAAAGCTTGACTTGCCTATATCATGGAATGATAAAGAATTCTTACCATATGATTATGGCTACTTTGCCTTTGTTTATGACTCAGACAAAACAAAAAAAGTTCCAAACTCTTTTGAGGAACTTATAGCAATGCCAAAAGATTTTAAAATCATCATTCAAGACCCAAGATCATCAACACCAGGGTTAGGGCTTATGCTCTGGATTAAAAAAATATATGAGGAAAAAGCAAGTGAGTATTGGAAAAAACTATCTCCATATATATTAACTATAACCAAAGGTTGGTCAGAAGCTTATGGACTGTTTTTAAAAGGTGAAGCTGATATGGTTCTTTCTTATACAACTTCTCCTGCTTATCACATCATAGCTGAGAATAAAACCAATTATAAAACAGCAGATTTTAAAGAGGGACATTATGGTCAAATTGAAGTTTCAGCTATATTAAAATCATCCCAACATAAAAAACTTGCAAAAGAATTTTTAGAATTCACGATTAGTGAGGCTTTTGCAAATATAATCCCAACTACAAATTGGTCATACCCTGTAATGAAAACCAAGAATGGTCTACCTAAAGGATTTTACTCTTTACATGTACCTTCAAAAATGCTTCTTATTGATGATGAAACTATACAAAAACATAGAAAAGAATATCTAAACGAATGGTTAAATTCAATTAAAAAATGATAAAAAATATTTGGAGATTTCGTCTATCCATATTACCTGGAAGTGTTATCTCCTTAGCTATTCTTTTTTTGGCATTTGGTATATTTTATATACTATTTTTAAATTCAAATCATGATGCTTCATCTTCTGCTTTTATAACAAATAGAATCATAGGACTGATAAAATTTACCATTTTTCAAGCTTTTTTATCTACAATTTTAGCCATGCTAATAGGAACCGTTTTAGCTTGGTCATTAGCCCATCAAAGTACATTTCGTGGTCGTGATTTTCTTGTGGCTCTTCTCTCTTCTTCTCTTGTTCTTCCCACTCTTATAGTTGTCTTTGGAATCATCTCAGTTTTAGGACAAAATGGCTGGATAAATAGAGTCCTTTTGTACCTTTTTGACTACTCATTTGGAAGTTTTGTTTATGGGCTTAGTGGCATCTTAATTGCTCATGTTTATCTAAATGCCTCTTTTGTAGCTAGAAGTCTGCTTCATGTCTTTGAATCTATTCCCAAAGAGAGATACAAACTAGCTAAGAGTTTAAATTTTTCTGTATTTAATAGATTTTGGCTCATAGAATTTCCTGCCATAAAACTCTCACTAAAAAGTATTTCTTCGACTGTATTTTTGCTATGCTTTACTTCTTTTGCTATTGTTTTAACTCTTGGGGGATCTCCTTCATATAACACTTTAGAAGTAGCTATCTATGAAGCTGTAAAACTTGATTTTAATATACCTTTAGCTCTAAAATTAGCTCTAATTCAATTGCTTATAACCATGGTTTTAGTATTTCTTTCGGCTAATTTTCAAGCTGCTGCAACAAATATCAAAACTAGTGGAACAAAAATACCTTGGAATGAACCAAAAAAATTACAATATTTTCAAGTTTTTATTATTTTCTTTTCAACAATACTTTTTATTCTTCCATTAATATCAATTTTTATCGATGGTTTAGGCGCTGATTTCAAAAGAATTATAAGTGATGAGATATTTATAAAATCATTGTTTACAAGTTTAGCTATTGCCACAGTTTCAAGTATATTGTCCGTTTTATTTGCTCTTTTAATTAGTGATGCAAGAAGAAACTTTAATATTAATCATAGAATCAAAAAATCAAAATTTAGAAATTTAATCAACTTAGTCATTTCCTTTTCTGGTAACATATATTTAGCAATTCCATCTTTGATATTAGGATTAGGATTTTTTATGTTTTCATTAAATTCTCAAATTCCATTGCTATTTTGGGCTATGCTAGCAGTTTTATGTGCAAATGTATTAATGTCTTTACCCTTTGCTATATCTATTCTTTACTCTCCTATGCTAAAAATAGCACAAAGATATGATAAACTCGCTTTTGCTTTAAATCTAAGAGGAAGCAAACGATGGTTATATTGTGAGTGGCCATATATGAAATCATCTATTTCTTATGTTTTTGCACTCTCTTTTTGTCTTTCACTTGGAGATTTAGGTGTAATTGCTCTTTTTGGAAGTAACGAAATAACAACGCTTCCATGGTATCTGTACCAACTTATGGGTTCATACCAAACAAAAGATGGAGCGGGAGTAGCTTTAATACTTCTTGTTTTAACACTTAGTATTTTTATATTTTTACCAAAGGTTTTTAAAAATGCTCGTCATAGATAATTTAACTTATAGTTACGATAAAACACTTTATAATTTTTCTTTACATGTAAAGAAAAATGAAATTATTGGGATTATAGGAGAAAGTGGAAGTGGAAAATCTACTCTACTTGATTTAATAGCTGGATTTTTAACACCACAAAGTGGTAGTATAGACTTTGAAAATAGACAAATTAGCTCATTAAATACCGAAGATAGACCGTTAACAATACTCTTTCAAAAATACAATACTTTTGAACATCTCTCAGTAATTAAAAATGTTCTTCTTGGCATAAGCACCTCTTTAAATCCCCAAAAAGATGAACTACAAAATGCAAAAGATATTTTAAAAGAGGTAGGATTAGAAGGATTTGAAGACAAATTAGCATCATCTCTTTCAGGAGGGCAAAGCCAAAGAGTAGCTCTTGCTCGTTCACTTATAAGAAATAAACCTATTTTACTTTTAGATGAACCTTTTACAGGATTAGATTTACAAACTAGAGTAAAAATGCTAGATTTAGTAAAAAAGATTTCCAAAAAAAGAGAGCTGTCTACCATCATGGTAACTCATGATCTCAACGATTGTAAACTTATAGCAAATAGAGTATATAAAGTAGAAAATGGAAAACTTTGCCAAGTTTAACGCTACTTCAAAAGCAAGGTTTTTCTAATACTAACTACTTACTCAAAACCTCTAAAAACAGCTACCTTATAAAGGTATTTAAATCTTTACATGTAAACAGAAAATTTGAATTCGAAGTGGCTGAAGAAGCTTACAAAAAAGATATTGGCGCAAAACCTATTTTCTTAGATGAAGAAAATTCCATTATGATTTGTGAATTTTTAAAAGGTAAGCATAAATACAAACTAAAAATAAAAGATATAAATAATATAGCTTTACTTCTAAAAAAACTGCACCAAATAAAAATAGACAAAAAACTCTTTAATTATAAAAAAGATTATGTTTTATGTCATCACGATTTGAACCCTAAAAACTTTATATTTTCAAATAGTATCAAACTAATAGACTGGGAATATGCTCGTCTTGATGACCGCTATTTTGATTTAGCAACAATTATAATTGAGTTTAGTTTAAACAAATACCAGCAGAAAGTTTTTTTAAACACATACTTTAAAAACCGCTTTAAAGTAAACACAAAAGAAATCTCTTCGTTTAAAACAATATATCTCAATATCTGTATAAAGTGGTTTAAAAAACAGAATCATCACAAAGAGAAATTAAAATATATGAAAAAATTGCTTAATTAAATTTTATTTCATTACCTGTTCTAATATCTGTACATATTCGCTAATACCATCAACATAATGAACTGGCTCACGTCCTCTTGCATATCCATATTTTAATGTTTTATAGTATTTTTTTTGAGTTAAAAGTGGTAAAACTGTTCTAACATCTAACCAAGAACTTGGGTCTTTATACTGTCTTTGTGCCAAAACTTGTGCGTCTTGTACATGCCCCATACCTATGTTATACGCAGCAAGTGCAAACTTCATTCTCTCATTTTTACCTTCAACATCCGTAGAAACATTTTTTATCATCTTAGCAAGATATTTCGCTCCACCGTATATGCTTTGTTTGGCGTCTATTCGACTTTTCACACCCATACTTTTTGCAGTTGGAAGAGTTAACATCATCATACCTCTTACCCCTGTATTACTCTTTGCTCTTGGATTCCAATGCGATTCTTGATATGATTGTGCCGCTAAATATATCCAAGATATTCCATTTTGTTTTCCTGCTTCTTGAAAATATTTTTTATATTTTGGAAGTCTTGATTTAATCCGTTTATGAAAAACAACGGTATTGTAGTAGTTAAATATATTGATATGTCCATAATATTTATCTTTTAGTTTTGCCATCTCACCTGATTGGATAAATCTATTGAGCCATCTGTACATATCGTTTTTTAATGTTTTGCTATCTTCTCTCATAACCCAAGCTAAAGATTCACGCTCACCAAATGAAAATGCAAAAGCTAGACTAGGATAATATCTTTGATTGATTGAAAAAATATTTGAATCTGCCACAGTACAATCAATCTGCTGCTTCGATACCATTTCCAAAAGTTGTCCTGTTGAATACTCTTCGTTCACCTCATAAGATAAATTGTTATCATTTTGCTTAGCTTCATACATGCTACTTTCATAACTTGTATCTTTTCCTATAATTATTTTAAGACCAGACAAATCGTCTAAAGAACTAGGAAAATTACCATTTTTGTATAAATTTCTATTACAAATCATCTGCTGCTGAACCTGATAATATGATGGTCCAAAAATATACTTTTTTATCCTCTGGTCATTCTTTGTTATTGCAGCAGAAGTTATGTCTCCTACTCCATCTCTACTAAGCGCTAAAGCTTCTGATATTGTACCAACTACTGTTATCTTTAACTCTACGCCAATATCTTTTGCATATGCTTTTAAGAGGTCATACTCAAAGCCTGTATCTTCATCATGTCCATAATAATATACTATAGGAGAGTTTGTCACAATAGCACTTAAATATTTTTTATCTTTTACTTGTTGAAGCTTAGAAAAGGGAAGAACATATTTCCCAATTATGTCAATATATTTTGCTTGGAAACTATATCCTATAAAGAAAAAAAGTACTGCTACTAAAGCATATTTTTTATAAGAGTTCATACAACAATAATAGCAAAATAAAAGTTAAAATCTAGAATAATGAAAATGAGGAAACTTGAATTTGTATAATAAGGAAATTTTAAGCAATTTCCTATAATATTAGAGTAAATTTAATCAAAGAAATAAGGTTTCTCTTTTTTTATATCTTCAATTTTTGAAACAGTTCCTGTTAAATGTTTTCGAATATATTTATCTGCTTGTCTTAGATTCTTTTCTTTTATAGCTTCATAAACTGCTTTGTGATCATCATAAATCTCTCTTGCTTTTCCTTTTCTTGGTAATTCTAATCTTCTTGCTCTTATTTTATGTCCCATTTTTGATTTTAATAAATCGTTTAATTCTTCTTGTCCTACTGCTTTGAACATTATGTTATGAAATGCTCTGTCTAATTCATTAAATTCTTCAAGTCTTGTTATATCATCTAATATTTCTTCTTGTTTTTTTAATGTTTTTCCTAGTTCCATAATAGCTTCATCATCATAATTTAAAATCATTTCTCTAACAACTTCAGCTTCAATTGCAATTCTCAAAAAATTTGTTCTTTTAATTTTATTTATATCTATTTTTGTAACTAAAGTTTTAGATTGAGGAAAAATCTTAACCAATCCATCTTGTTCTAAATGTTGTAGTGCTTCTCTAATTGGTGTTTTACTAATGTTTAACTGCTCTGCTATCTCGTTTCTTGAAATATATATACCAGGTGGTAACTCTAAGATTAAAATTCTTCTTAAAATTTCATTATATGCTTTTTCTGTAGCAGTAATCATCGTTCTATTCTCCAATAAGTATTAATTTAGCATATTATTATATCAAATTGATACTTATAACTACTTCATTTTGATTATAAAGAATATGCTAACTTGCTGTTAGCAGGTAAAATTAAACAATGCTTGTCATTAGTAGACTGAATCATTATGAAAATTTACCTGCTATTTATTCTCTATAGCTTTTTTAATTTTTTTTCCTTTTAGGGCAGAATAAATTGAGTAGCCAACTGATATAATAATTAATACCCATAAGAACATTGCAATTGGACTTTTTGTAAAAAATATTTCAAATGTTCCAAATGACTCTAACGCTTTAACAAAATAAATTTCTGCAGACTTACCTAGAATAAATCCTATAATAAAAGGTGCCATTTCAATTCCAATTTTTCCACCTAAATAAGCAAAAATACCAAAAATTAATAAAGTCCAAACATCAAACATATTTCCATAGTTAATAGCGTAAGATCCAACAACACACATCATAATAATAATGGGATATAAAATATATTTAGGAACTGTAACTACTTTGGCAATATATTTAATTGCGTAAAACATAGTTATAAACATTACAATATTTGCAAGTAGTAAACCTAATATCATTGTATTCCATGTACCAAGATTTTCACCAATAAACAGTGGTCCAACTTGAATACCTTGCAGTGTAAATGCACCAATTAAAACTGCTGTTGTACTGTCTCCTGGGATACCAAGTGATAATAGTGGAATTAAGGCACCACCAGTTAAACCATTGTTAGCTGCCTCTGAAGCTATAACCCCTTGAGGAGCACCTGTACCAAACTTTTTTGGTTCTTTTGAAAAGTTTTTAGCTTGTGTATAAGATAATACTGAAGCCGCACTACCGCCAACACCAGGTAACATACCAACAAAAGTACCAATAAGTCCAGATCTTGTTAGGTTAGTGAATTGCCCTTTGAATATTTTCATTGAAAACTTCTGTTGATTTGATAAATTAACCTTTTGAGAAGTATCCTCTTCTTTAGTTCCCTTTTCAGCCTCTTTTAAGATTGCTCCCAATCCAAAAAGACCAATAAGTACAGGTAACAAAGAAAATCCAGTTTCTAAATAATATTCAAGAATTCCTGGGACGAAACGAAATTCACCATTTCCACCTACATCAATGCTATACACACCAATTAAACTTATAAGTACACCTAAAACACCACTAAAAATACCTGCTAAAAGGTTTGTGGATAGTGAAGCAATAACTGTTAAAGCTAAGAATATAATCAAAAATTTCTCAATATATGAAAACTTAATAGCAACATCTGCTAAGATAGGTGCAAATAAAAACAAAATTACAGCACTCAAAATTCCTCCAAATAGTGAAGCAGTAATAGCAGTTTTTAAAGCTATTGCTCCTTGATTATTTTGCGTCATAGGATAACCATCAAATGTTGTAGTTATAGATGAAGGAGTCCCTGGGATATTTAGTAATATAGCAGGGACTAACCCACCAGAAATACCTCCAACATAAAGTCCAAGCAATAGTGCTAAACCTTCATTAAGGTTTAGTGAATAAGTTAACGGTAAACATACCGCAACAGCCATTGTTGCTGTCATCCCTGGAATGGCACCAAAAAAGATACCAATAATTACGCCAATAGGAATTAGTAAAAAATACATCATTGAAAGATCAGTAAGAAACTCCATAAAACGCCTTTCTAACTTTTAAAATAGTTTATATAAATATGAGTCATGGTAGTGTTATACTAAACATTTTTGCTAACAAAAACCATGCCAAACTAGGAGCGATAATAGCATTCAGTGTAATAGTTATTAATTTTTTACGATTGATATCATGTACATAAAGAATAGAAATTAAAAAAATAAATGGTATAGAGACAAATAAGAAACCATATCCCATATTTGGGAAAAAAGTTCCTACTTCATCCATTAAGATAAAATATAGGACTGTTACAATTAAAGTGCCGAGTAATCTAATTTTATCTATATGTTCAAGTGATAAATTTAAAGTACGCTCACCACTTAAATATGAACGCAAATAAGGTATCCCATAAAAAATTAAAATTAATGCAAATAGAATTACCAAAGTCCAAACAATAATAGTTGGAAAAAAAATATGTGATTGTGCAAAATCAATTTTGATTGCTAATAGCGATGAAGATGAGTTCTCCACGAAAATTCCTTTGTTAACTTATTTAATAGCAAGCAATCATAAAAGATTGCTTGCTCTATTTGTTTTAGATGAAAAATTATTGCATACTATTAATAATTATTTTATATCTTTCCATCTTATCTTTAAAATAGACTTCTGCTTCTTTTGAAGGCATAAAATCAGGAATAAAGAATGATTTTTTCTGAGTTTTTTGAATCTCTCCGGAAGCAAAAATTTCAGTTAAAGCGTTATCGATTTCAGCAATAATTTTAGGATCTAATCCTTTGTTATATAAGAAAAAGAATTCTTTATCAAAAGTGAAATTAGTTGTTTTATCAAGTGGTACATTTGTTATTGGATCTACAAACTTAAGTAACTGATCTCTTGAAGTTGCACCCATACCAGCTTTTGGAGCTTGATTAATAGTGTTTTTTCTTGCAGTTAACCATACAAATCTCATTGCTTTTTGATCTTCTTCTGGAAGCCTTGTATATTGTTCATTAGCTTGAACAGAACCATTTATAACATCAGCTTGTCCATCAAATAATAATTGATTTTTCATTGACTGAGAGCCTGTATTTACTGCTACTAAGTTTTTCTCTTTACCAGGATATATAATACTAACTGCATTTTTTAAAGCTGTATATCCAATTTCGGATACCCCACCAGGTTGAATAGCTACACGAACTTTCGTTCCATTTCCACAGGCATTAATTATATCTTCAGCTGTTTGATATGGAGAATTTTTAGGAACCAAGTAAGCATTACCTGGGTTTATTGCAATTGAGGGACCAATAATATATTTATTAAATATATCAAAATAACCTTTTTTACCATATAAATATCCAAGATACGCTTGATCATGGAATATCATAATTGTATTACCTTTAACACCAGCTCTATCAACTGCCTTAAAACCTGCACTACTACCAACAGCATCAACTTTAACATTAATACCTAGTTTTTTTGCCAAAGCATTGGCAACAATACTTGAGTTTTGGTATGTATCGCCACCCGTCGATTTTGAACCAATAACTATTCTTAGATTTCCTTTTATCACACTATCTGAGGCAAGTGCATTACTAGCAGATAAAATCATTAATCCAGCTGCTAAAAAAGCACCCTTCTTCACCATTAATTTAAACATCTTTTCTCCTTTTGTTTAATAATACATAACTTTAACTAAATTAAACTGATATGTCAATATAATATATCAATATCTTAACATTTTATATTTTATGTTTTAAATCAGAAAAATTACTTGTCAACTCAATAACAGAAGCTACATTTTCAGCCGTTAAACGAACATTTTGTATCGCATTAGTTAAGGCATCCTTTAAGGTACAAGGACTATTAACAACGCTAAAAACTGCATTTATACCATGATTCTTAACAACATAAGAATCAGAACCTAGACTACCTGCAAAAGCAATTACTGGTACATCATACTCACTGGCTATTTTAGCAATACCAACTGGAGCCTTGCCAAGAATAGATTGACCATCAATACGTCCTTCACCTGTAATAACAAGATTGGCATCTTGCACCAAATCTCTAAACTTAGTATGCTCAATAACAATTTCAATCCCAGAACGTAACTGTGCATTTAAAAAAGATTGTAAAGCTGCACCCATTCCTCCAGCAGCTCCAGCTCCAGGCTGCTTATCGATTTCTTTGCAAAGATCACGTTTTACTATATTTACAAAATGACACAAGCAATTATCTAGAATTTGAGCCATCTGCGGTGTCGCACCTTTTTGAGGAGCAAAAACTGCTGATGCACCACAATGTCCAGTAAGAGGATTATTAACATCACAGGCAACTTCAATTTTAGATTCTTCTAACCTTGGATCAATCCCACTGATATCAATCTTTGCCAAATCTGCAAGATTTTCACCACCAAACCCAATCTCTTTGCTATTTTTGTCAAGCAATTGAACACCAAGAGCTTGAAGCATTCCTGCTCCAGCATCATTAGTTGCACTTCCACCAATCCCAATAATAAACTTGCGATAACCTGAATCTAAAGCCATTTTGATTAGTTCTCCTGTGCCATAACTAGTTGTAATAAGGGGATTTCGCTCTTCTATTGAAACAAGATCCAAACCACTAGAAGCTGCCATTTCAATTACTGCTGTCAAACCATCTCCACATACACCATAAAAAGATTTAATTCTATCACCTAGTGGTCCAACAACATTTGTAGTAACTTTATGTCCTCCTGTCGCAATTATAAGTGCCTCAACAGTTCCTTCGCCCCCATCTGCAATCGGAAGTTTAGTAAATATAGCGTTTGGATAGACTTTTTTAAAACCAAATTCAATCGCCGTTGCAACCTCAATAGAGGTTAGGCTTTCCTTAAAAGAATCAGGGGCAATAATAATTTTCATTCTCTCAACCTTATTCCACAGGTATTTGCAATACCATGTGGTAAAATACTTCTGTAAATTTTAAATTATCGTTTAACTTCAACATTTGCTAATTTTTCATAATATTGGACTAATGCACCATGATCTAGATGATCTAAACCATCAGATTTCATTGCTTGCATAATCTCCATAACCCCTGCAGTAAGTTGAATCGGTACACCAAGTTCATGTGCAGTGTCCAATGCATTTTGCAAATCTTTAATATGCAGATTAATTCGGAAACCAGGATCAAATTTTCTATCCATTACAAGTGGAGCCTTAGCATCTAAAACAGTACTCCCTGCCAATCCACCACGAATTGCTTGAAAAACTAATTCTGGTTCTACACCTGCTTTAGTTGCAAGAACTAACGCTTCTGACATGGCAGCAATATTTAATGCAACTATGATTTGATTTGCTAATTTTGTCGTATTTCCTGCACCAATTTTACCAGTGTAAACAACAGAACACGCCATAGATTTCATAACGTCATAACATTTATCAAAAATCTCTTTATTTCCACCAACCATTACTGACAAAGTAGCATCGATTGCTTTAGGCTCACCACCACTAACAGGAGCATCAATCATCTCAACACCTTTTTTCGCTAATTCTTTTGAAATTTCTTGGCTAGCTAGTGGAGCAATTGAGCTCATATCAATAACTATACTACCAGACTTAATACTTTCAATAACTCCACCTTCGCCTAAAATAACCTGTTTAACTTGTGGTGAATTTGGTAACATTGTAATAATAATATCTGTCTGCTGTGCAAGTTCCTTTATTGTAGTAGCAGCAGTTGCACCAGCAGCTATTAACTCTTCAACGGGCCCCTTACTTCTATTCATAACAACAAGATCATATCCTGCTTTAAGTAAATTTTTACTCATAGGTTTCCCCATGATTCCAAGTCCTATAAATCCAATTTTCATTATTTTTCCTTCATTTTTAAAATTATAAAGCCGACTAAACCAGTTTTTTTGCACCTAATTCATCTAACAATACCTGTAACTTAGCCATATTTTCTGGATTACTACGAGTATTTGGTAGTATTGGTTCTCCAACATCAAAGCCAAGTAATCGCATATAATCCTTTGTTACCACAGGGAAACTAGCAAGGTTATAAGCCATTCGCATTGGAGCTAAACGATACTGAGCTTCAAGTGCACCCTGAAAATCACCTGCTTTAAATTTATTATAAATTTCAACAACCAATTTAGGAACAACATTAGACGAACTTGCCACAGCTCCAACACCACCATAGACCAAAGAACTTAAAATAAGAATGTCTCGACCAGCTATCACTTTGAAATCTTTATCTCTTGTTCTTCTAATCAGTTCAGCAGTTAGTGTCATATCACCACTACTCTCTTTAATTCCTACTATATTCGGAATATCTGCCAATCTCTCAACTAAATTAACTGAAAGACCACAACACATCCTATCAGGATTATTGTAAAGCAATACGGGTAAAGGAGTTGCTTCTGCAACATCCTTAAAATGTTGATAAAGTTCCTCATCACTTGGACTGAGAAACATAGGATGTAAAATAGAAATAGCATTTGCTCCCATTTTTTCAGCCTGTTTTGCCCAACGAACGCACTCTCTAGTTGTAATATCTGCAATTCCCAAATAAACTGGAACTCTTTGTGCTGCTTTTTCAATCGTAATAACTGCTGCTCTCTCTTGCTCTTCACGCTCCAAGCCATAAAACTCTCCATTACTCCCAAGTACTAGTATCCCATGAACTCCTCCAGCTATAACATGTTCAACAATTTCTCCTAAACAAGTCTCATTAACTCTATCTTCTGAAGTAGTAGGTGTAATAATTGGGGTAATGACACCATGAATAAAATTTGTATCCATAAAATTTCCTATATTTTTAACGTACTAGACATGGACGTTTATTATTAAACTTCCAACTTGGAATTAAGTATTGCATAGCCATTGAATCATCTCTTGCTCCGAGACATTCTTTTTTATATAATTCGTGTGCTTTTTTTACTTGTTCCATATCAATTTCTATACCAAGACCTGGTTTATCAGGTATTTTTATATATCCTTCTTCTATTTTTGGAGATTCTACAGTTAGTCTATCTACACCTTCTTGCCAAATCCAGTGAGTATCTATTGCCGTAACATTACCAGGTACTGCACAAGCTACATGTGTAAGCATTGCTAATGATATGTCAAAATGGTTATTTGAATGTGATCCCCAAGTTAATCCAAAATCATTACACATTTGTCCAACTCTTACAGAACCAGACATTGTCCAAAAATGAGGGTCAGCTAAAGGTATATCTACTGAATTAAGTGCTATTGTATGAGCCATCTCTCTCCAATCAGTAGCAATCATATTTGTAGCGGTTAGAAATCCTGTTTGTTTTTTAAATTCTGACATAATCTCTCTTCCAGAAAATCTTCCTTCTGCTCCACAAGGATCTTCACAATAAGCTAAAACACCTTTTAAGCTATTTGCAACTTCCACTGCTTCTTTTAATAACCATCCCCCATTTGGATCCAAGGTTATTCTTGCATCAGGAAATTTTTGTTTTAAAGTGCGTACAGCTTTAGCTTCTTCTTTAGCTGATAGTACTCCACCTTTTAATTTAAAATCATTAAATCCATATTTTGCTTTTGAAACCTCTGCTAATTTAACAATTGATTCTGAGCTCAAAGCTTCTTCTCTACGAATTCTATACCATTCACAATCAGAATCTTTTTCTCTTAAATATGGTAAATCTGCTTTATCAGGATCACCTACATAAAAAAGGTAACCTAATACCAGTGCTTTATCTCTAACTTGTCCATCACCTAACAATGCACAAGCAGGTACATTTAAATGTTTGCCTAATAAATCTAATAATGCAGCTTCTATAGCTGTAACAACATGTATTGTTGTTCTAAGATCAAATGTTTGTGATCCTCTTACATCATCAGGGTTATCAAATTGTTTTTGCACAACTTTTAATGTATTTTTATATAATCCTATGCTGGTTCCAATAACATAATCTTTTGTAGCCTCTAATGTTTTCGTTATTTTTTCTCCACCTGGAACTTCTCCCACTCCAGTATTACCAGAACTATCTGTAAGTATCACAATATTTCTAGTAAAAAAAGGGCCATGAGCTCCACTAAGGTTGAGCAACATACTGTCATACCCTGCAACAGGGATAACTTGTAGTTCAGTTATAACCGGTATTCCGGAAATATTTTTTGTAGACATAATTAATAAACTCCTCGATAGTTCATTCAATATAATGAATAAACTAAATTTTTAACAAAATTAAAATAATTTTATACCTAAAATATATAAAATCTTAAGATCCAAAACTAAAACTATTTCAATTATAGAATTTTTTACATTTATCTAAGCTTATATTTCAATCTAACATATTAGTTTTTTGAAAAAATAACTTTATTGCTGAATAACTCAGGAAAAAATCAACCATGTAAAAGCTTACTTCTATTGGTGTAAAGGAAAGGTACTAAAAGGAGATTTTATTTTGTTTTAACCATCACAAATATCTATATTATATTAAATATAACTCTACTATATCGCAGTTATAACAATTTATACATTTAGTATTAGTACTGAAAGTGCTACTATGTAATTGCGGTCAACTTTTGGTTAAAAATTCACTTACTTCTGCATATAAGTTTATTATGCTTTGTATTGTTCAAGTAAATTAGATAGTTTTGCACTCATCTGTGACATATGGCCAGCAGCACCTGCTATTTCTTCTACGCTTCTTGCGTTATCACTTGAAAGATCATTTATCTTTTCTATTTCAGTGATTATTATATTTGTGTCATCTGTATTTTTAATATAACCATTGATTATTTTTTCTATATCAGCTATAGCATTGTGCATATTATATACACTTTGGTCAATATCACGTTCAACTTCGCTTGAGTTATCAGCTAATATGGTTGCTTTTGTTGCATTTTGAGTTATCTGTTCAGTTGTGTCACCTATGGCTTGAACAATAACATTTATAGTTGCATTAATCTCGGCTAAACTTTTTTGTGTACGTTCTGCAAGTTTTCTTACTTCATCTGCAACTACTGCAAAACCTCGTCCGTGTTCTCCAGCGCGCGCTGCCTCAATTGCTGCATTTAATGCTAGTAAATTTGTTTGGTCTGCAATATCGGCTATTATTGTTAGCACATCTTTAACTTGTTCCGCATCACTACTTAATTGTTGGAGCTTATCTGCCATCTGTGTCTCTGCTACCGAACTCTCTTGTACTCCAATTGAGAGTTCAGAAAGTTTTACTTTTGCAATTTCTAGATTTGATCCAGTTTGCATAATCTCTTCTTTTGTCTCTTTTGCTTCAGCAATTGAATTATCTAAAACTTTTTGAAGTTCTTTCCCTTTTTGTGCAACAATATGAACTATATTCGATTCCTCTTCTGTTTTTTTACCGATTTGAAATGATGTTTGAGATAACTCTTCAGATATAGAGTTATTTTCTGCACTGCTTTCTTTTGCCTCTTTAACAGTTATTTGAACTTTTTGAATAAATGCATTAATGTTTTGACTTACTGTTGTAATTTCATCATTCCCAGTAATCTCTAATCTTTGGGTTAAATCACCTTCTCCATGAGCCAAATCAGTAGAAGTTTTCTCTATTTTTTCAAGTGACCTTGCAATAGATTTTGGCAAAAAAATAGCTAAAAATATTATAAATAAGACTACTAAGCTATTAATTATATTCATAATTGTTATTAATCTAGAATGTTGTTCTGCAACTATAGAACCTATAGTATTTTGATCTTTTTTAATAGATAATTTAATATCTTCAGATAACTTACCAATCTTAGGACCTATAATATTTAACTTATTATTTATAATATCATTTCTACTTTCAATAATATTTACAATTTTTTCTACACCTTTTTTGTATATTTCTATAAGCCCTTTTGCATTTTCTAGATGTTTTCTTCTCAATGGATTTTCTAAACCACTCTTAATGATTGTTAAATTTTCACTTAGCTTGTCAAACTCTTCTTTTACTCTTAGTGCATCACTATTTGCATTTGAAGCTAAATATTTATTCGTATATAATCTTGCTAGCAATAGACCTCTTAAACCTTTTGCCGTATCTAATGCGGAACTTTTATCACCATCTTTATCTGCACTATTCATAACAGAAGTTAAAAGTTGTTCTATTTTTCTTCCGTTGATTTCTAAGTTATTGTGAACTATGTCATTTCTATCATTCATATATTTTACAACATCATAAAATCCATTTTTATAAACTATTAAATCTTTTGATATTTCTTTCACTATTGGAGCACGAGTAGGTTTTTGTATTTTTTCAAGAGCTTCATCTATAAAATTGGTTGTCTTCTTATAATAGTTGTCAAACTCTTTTATATTTTTTTTTGAAGTTGTTTTTAAATAGTCTTTAACATTCATTCTAAGCATAAGCATATTTGCTTGAACACGCCCAGAAAGTACAGAATCTTTTGCCATCTCTCGATAATTAGTAAAACCTTCACCATTTTTTTCTATGCCATTTGTACTAAAAAGTGCTAAACTAGCAATGGTTATTACTATAGTAGTGAATGATACTAAAAGTTTTTTTCTAATTGTCATATTTATGCCCTTTAATAAGAAGTTATGCTATTAATAGTTATTAAAACACAACTAAAATAATCTAAGCATATTATAATAATAATCTTTAATTTTTGTTTAATTTTTTTTTAAGATTTAGTAAAATTGATTTTCTTTAATTTTCATCTTTTTTAATGTTTGTAGCCTGCATTCAACCAATAACTTTATTTTGAAATAGGATATTTTAAAACTATTAAACAAGAATACAACAAATTTAAATCCAAGAGTATAAGCCATGATATTAAAAAGCTTTGAAAATGCCTATTATAGGCTTGAAGTAATGGTGCGGATGAAAAGACTTGAACTTTCACGCCGTGAAGCACCAGATCCTAAGTCTGGCGTGTCTACCAATTCCACCACATCCGCACAACAATAATAAAATATTCTTAGTCTGTTGGTAGTAAGTTTCGATAAAACGAAACTTCTGACTAAAAAAGTGGTACTCCCTACACGATTCGAACGTGTGACCTACGCCTTAGAAGGGCGTTGCTCTATCCAGCTGAGCTAAGGAAGCATCAAAAAAAATGGTGCGCCCGACAGGAGTCGAACCTACAACCTACGGATCCGAAGTCCGTTGCTCTATCCAATTGAGCTACGGGCGCAAACCCTAACAAAAATGGGGTAAGTGATGGGAATCGAACCCACGGCCCCCAGAACCACAACCTGGTGCTCTAACCGACTGAGCTACACCTACCGTATATATAATTAAAAAATGGTCGGGGCGAAAGGATTCGAACCTTCGGCCCCCTGGTCCCAAACCAGGTGCGCTAACCAGACTGCGCTACGCCCCGAACCTCAACATAAAAGCTAAACGCTTCCGTGTTTAAGGCTGAAATTTTACCCAAATTATCACTCTTTGTCAAGAGACATTTAAAATTTCTTGATTATTTTTGTCCAAACTCCACTAAACCCTCAGTTGGAGAGCTAGCAGTTGCAAAAGGTTTTTTTGCAATTCTACCTGCTAGGAAGCTATTTCTCCCTGCTAACACAGCATGTTTCATTGCTTCAGCCATTAAAATTGGATTATTTGCTTGTGCTATTGCTGTATTTGTTAAAATACCATCAGCTCCTATTTCCATAGCTATAGCAGCATCACTTGCACATCCTATACCTGCATCAACTATAACAGGAACATTTACAGCCTCTTTTATAAAAAGAACATTGTATCTATTTTGAATTCCTAAACCACTTCCTATGGGTGAGGCTAGGGGCATTACTGCACTACTTCCAGCATCTTCAAGTCTTTTTGCCATAATTGGATCATCATTTGTATATGTCATTATGTTAAAACCATCTTTTGCCAAAACTTCACACGCTTTTAAAGTTTCCATCACATCAGGGTAAAGAGTTTTTGCAGTATCTCCAATAACTTCTAATTTTATCAAATTTAAGCCCGTAGCTTCTCTTACCATTCTAAAAAGAGTTATAGCGTCTTCAGCCGTCGTACAACCAGCACTATTTGGAAGAAGTTTAATATCTGTGTCTTTAAAATAATCCATAAGGTTCTCTTCATTTGGATTTGTTATATTAACTCTTCTTACCGCTACTGTTATAAGTTTTGAACCACTTGCTATTGTAGCATCCCTTGTAGTTTGAAAATCGGGATATTTTCCACTTCCTACTATAAGTCTACTACTAAAATCTATATCACCTACTCTTAAAATATCGTTACTCATTTATTTATCCTCTTAATTTTTATCAAGTATATCTACTATTGTCTTAGGCAAAAGTTTATGTTCTAGTGCATGTATTTTTGCTCTAAACTCTTCTAGGGTCATACCATCTTCTTTTTTAAAACACTCTTGTTCTATAATCTCTCCGCCATCAAGTTCTTCACTTACATAATGAATACTAATGCCCCCTACTTTCATGTCTGAATTATAACTCTCTTCAATAGCATGCGCTCCTTTAAAAAGAGGGAGCAATGAAGGGTGCAGATTAATTGCATTTACATTTTTCGTAAACTCTGGAGTTAAAATTCGCATAAATCCAGCCAATACAACAAGCTCAGCACCACTTTTTTTGATAATTTCTACCATCTTTTTATCAAAACTCTCTCTATCATCATAGTTTATATGTTCTATTATAGTCGTTTCTAAACCATATTTTTTTGCTCTTTGTATTCCATAGGCATCTTTTTTGTTACAAATCAAACATGCAATTTCTATCTTACATGTAGAAAAAATTTTACAATGAACATTTTCTAAAATCTTCTCTAGGTTGGAACCTGAACCACTAAAAAGAACTGCTATCTTTTTTATAACCATTTTATACCTTCACACAAATCTTCTGGAGTTAAACCAAAACTTGCACATTTACACTCGTTTGCCACTTTAGAATGAGCTAACGATGCATTCAAGGCTGCATCAAGAGGTGAGTAGTTTTGAGCTATCAAAGAGCCTATCATACCTGCTAAAACATCACCACTACCGCCTTTTGCCAATTTTGCAGAACCAAGGGAATTAATATACAACTTATCTCCTTGTGTTATGATTGTGTTAGCACCTTTTAAAACTAATACTACTTTTGGATATGCTTCACAAAACTCTCTTGCCCATCTAAATCTTTGTTCTTGAACGTCATTTGCATCTATTGAAGCTATGCCCAATACTTTTAGTAAAGAAGCAAACTCTTTTGGATGAGGAGTCAAAACAACTTCATCTTTACTCTGCAAAATCTCTTTTATTATCTTGTTATGTAACAAATCTGCATCTAATACTAAAGGTTTTTCATGCAAAAGTAAAAAATCACGCAATTTTTCATCTCCATAAATATTGCCCAATCCCATGCCAGCAACTAGAACACTAAATTTTTTAGGTAAAGTTTCACAACTCATAATGCTAAGAGGTATATTGTTTCTATTTTTTCCAGTAAGTGATACTAAGCCAGCTCCAAAGTTAAAAGAGGCTAATGCACTCAAACGACTTGCGCCCTCTTTATGACCACTTATTACAACAACATGTCCAAAATCACCTTTGTTTACTGTTTTTTTATCCCTATAAGGTAACTTTAAATCAGACTCTTCAAGAAAAAAACTACTCTGCTTTGTTTCATAATTTTTTCTACTTACACCTAGATTTGCTACTTTTATTTCACCTACAAAGTTTTTTGCATCATCACTAAATAGTGATTCTTTCAAAGCCCCCATCGTAACTGTAATATCGGCTTCGAAACACACAAATTTCACCTTACCTTCAAAGTCTATGCCGGTAGGAATATCACAAGCTATTTTAATAGCTTTTTTAGAGTTTAATTGCTTAACAATCAAAGAAATATTTTCACTCAAATCTCTCACAAGTCCAGAGCCAAACAAGGCATCTACATATATATCAGCATCAATGATGCTAGGGACAACCTTTACATGTAAAGCTCTAAGCCTCTTTAGTTGAAGCTCTCCCATCTGCGATTTAATACCTATAGGAATATAAACACTAACATCTAACTCTTCTACTAATATTCTTGCTGCTGCTATTCCATCTGCACCATTATTCCCTGAACCACACACAAAAAGAACTTTATCTCCCTTTTTTGCATTGTTTCTTACTTCGTTGGCTAATGCCATAGAGGCTTGTTCCATTAAAACATCTTCACTCAGATGCAGTTTTTCATAACATCTTTTATCTAAACTTTTAACTTCTTTAAATATCTTTTGCATTATCGCCTCCTAAAACTAAGTGCCTCAAGTATGTGCTCTTTTTTTACTTTTTTACTCTCATCTATATCTGCTATAGTCCTTGCTATAGATTCTATCTTGCGTACACTTCTATGACTTAGACCGAACTGTGTTGAGGCTTTTTCTAGTATAGTTCTTGCTTCTTCGTCCAAATTTGAAACCTCTTCTAACTTTTTTTCACTCAACTTTGCATTTAGTTCACGTTGTCCACGTTTTTTTTGAAATACAAATGCTTTTAGCACCTCATCAAACATTTCACTGGAACTCATTTGACTTTTTGAATCATAATCTTCACTCATCTGTACATAAATATCTATTCTGTCCATCAAGGGTTCTGATACTCTATTCTTATATCGTTTTATTTCAAGTTCGTTACATCTACACTCTTTGGAAGGTGAAAGCAAATTTCCACAAGGACAAGGATTTTGTGCAGCAGCAAAAAGAAATTTAGTTTCATATTTTATTTTTGAATTTACGCGTGAAATAAGAATCTGATTATCTTCAAGAGGTTCACGAAGAGCTTCTAAAACGCTCTTTGAAAAGTGAGGAAACTCATCGAAAAAAAGTATGCCATTGTGTGCTAAAGCACTCTCTCCTGCCATGGCTTTGGCACTTCCTCCCCCAAATATGCTTGGCTTAGATGAGCTGTGATGAGGACTTCTAAAAGCTCTTTTTGCACTTAACTCTTCTTCCTCTCCACTCATACAACTATAGGCATTAGATTGTAACATCTCTTGCATACTCATAGGTGGCATGATGTGTCTAAGCCTTTTTATACTCATGCTTTTTCCACACCCAGGACTTCCCTCTAAAAGTATATTATGCATACCAACGGCACTTATTACCATTGCTCTTTTGACTCTGTTTTGACCTTTTACATCATCAAAATCAAGTTCAAAATCTTTCTCATAAAAATACTTTTTATTCTCTATTTCTATCATATTTTTATAAGAAAAATCTTCTACATGTAAAGACTTAATATCGCTCTTTATAAACTCTATAGCTTCACTCAAACTCTCCACTCCAAAAGCTTCTATATTTGGTATCTGATTTATTTTTTTAACGATTCTTTTGGGAACTATGACTTTTAATGATTTTTCTTGCGAAGCTAGTGAAAGTAAAATAGGAAATATAGAAGTTGTAGAGCGAACATCTCCATCAAGTCCTAACTCTCCAAAGATATAAAAGTCTTTACATGTAAAGCTCTCTTTTTGCGTATAAAGGAGTAGTGCTATACCCAAATCAAAGTGACTTCCCTCTTTTTTCAAATCACTTGGTGACATACTAACAGTTATCTTTTGTGCTGGAAATTTGTATTTAATATATGTTAGAGCGGACTTTATACGCTCACGTGATTCCTGAATAGATTGATTAGTCATACCTACTATGGAAAAACCAGGCAATGCCCTAACAAAGGCTGATTCTACATCAACCCTTAAAGCACGGTTATCCGCTAAAGTAGCACAAAGAAATTTTTTGATAGTTTTACGCAAACTATTTACCCTCTTTTATCTTCTTTTTCCAATCTTTTTCAAATTTTTTACGCTTTAAATATGAGAGTTTTTCTATAAAAAGATGCCCTTGAAGATGATCTAATTCATGTTGAAAAGCTATAGACATTAAACTATCTAAATCTTTTTCTATCATCTCTCCATCTCTATTAAAATACCTTACTCTTATCTCTTTTTTTCTCTCAATATCTTCATATACACTAGGAATACTCAAGCAACCCTCTTGGTAGGTAACACTTCCATGGGCTTCTAAAATCACAGGATTTATAATCTCTTGTAAATCTTCTGGAGATTGCTCACCTTCTTCATCTGCAAGGTTAATAATAAGTACATTTTTAGCTACACCAATCTGAATAGCTGCTAAACCTATACCATCACTTGCATACATAGTCTCTTTCATATCTTCTAATAAAGAGTGTAATTGTGCATCAAAATTTTCTACGTCTTTTGATACTAATTTTAAACGTCTATCTGGATAGATAAGAACCTCACGAACCATTTTCATCCTTTGAATCTTCATCACTCTCTTCTTCTTCTACTTCAAGTTCACACACTATATAAGGCTCTAATCTTTTTCCAGTTTTAGGTAAAGAATCTAATGCTACAGATACAAGTAGTTCTGTTGTATGTCCAGGTGCTATTGGCACTATGGCTAGCTCTATATCTGTATCCATTTCCATATCTCCTATGAAAAAACTCGTTGCATAAATAAGATCACTTATACGTTCACATGCACGTTTTGCATTATTTACATCTGTATGCTTCATAAGCATCCCAAATACACCATCGCCATAATGAGCAACCACATCACTTCTACGAGATGTTTTTAAAAGCAATTTAGCTATATTTCTAGTTAAAACCATTCTATCTCTAGAATTAACTATTCTGCTTAAAATACTATCTTTTATTTTTGCTAATACTAATGTACTTCTATGATTAAACTGCTCTATTGATTTACATTCACTCTCTATGTTCTTTAAAAAATACCTTCTATTATAAACCCCAAAACGTGAGTCAAATACAGCTTTACTCTCTACATCTTTTAAAATTGTACTTGTTTTTTCATAGTGAACCTTCAAAACTTCCATCTGTTTGTTCATAAGCATAGATAGTTTTTTCAAATCTTCATTTAGTGCTGAGGTTATATTTGTTACTGAAAGTTGACCTGAACTTACTTCTAATTCTGCTGTTCTTTTTTTGACTATCTCTTTCATGATATTTGTATTTTTATAGACAGTTGATACTACTTTCATTATACTTTTTATCTGACCAAAACCTTCTTTAACTTCCATCTCCATCTTAGCACGATGTTCATCGTCATTTAGATTTTCAGCTTCAAGTAAATCACTAATACGTTTTTTAAAAGATAGGGGTTTATTATCTAAAAGTTTTTCAAAATATATTTGAAAATTATTTGGTGTAGGAGGTATGTTCTCGTCCATAAGAACCTTGAGAACATATAGGGAGAATTTTTCTAATTCACTATTTGAGCTTTGTGACTTTGCTGAGTCTATCTCAGTACCAGCAGTACCATTACGAGAACGATGTCCTAGCCCACTTTGAATCTTGTTTTTATCTAAACGAACCATAAAATGTTCTCCCTAAAATTGTTTATTTGAAGCTTTTTTCCAATACTTTATCTACTAGACCATACTCCATAGCTTCTTTAGAACTCATAAAAAAATCACGTTCTGTATCTTTTTCTATTTTCTTAATAGTCTGTTTTGTATTTTTTGATAAAATCTCATTTAAAGATTTTTTCATTCTTAAAATTTCTTGTGCTTGTATCTCTATATCAGTGGCTTGACCTTGAGCACCACCTGAAGGTTGGTGAATCATAATTCTTGAATTAGGCAAAGAATACCTTTTCCCAGGCGTTCCACAACTAAGTAAAAAAGCACCCATTGAAGCTGCTTGACCAATACAAATAGTACTAATATCTGGTCGAATATAGTTCATAGTATCAAAAATACTAAAACCACTTGTTATAACTCCACCTGGAGAGTTTATGTATAAATATATATCCTTTTCAGGATCTTCTGCCTCTAAAAAGAGAAGTTGCGCCACTATTGATGACGCAACTTGATCATTAACTTCTCCACTTAGCATGATAATTCTGTCTTTTAAAAGACGAGAGTAAATATCGTAACTTCTCTCGCCACGACCAGTTTTTTCAACTACTACTGGAACGTAACTCATTACTTATCTTTACTAAAAAGTTGAGTAAAAAGTTTCTCTTCAATGATAGACATTTTTATAGCTGGAAGAACACCTTGTTTTTCATACTGCTCATAATAAGCTTTAGGGTCTTGACCTTGTTGCATTGCTTCAAAATAAATCATCTGCATAACTTCTTGATCTTCAACTTTAACCTTTTCAGCTTTAGCTAGCTCATCAACAATAAATGTCAACTTAACTGAATTTGTAGCGTCTTTTCTATACTCTTCTCTTTTTTCAGTAATTTTTTCTGGATTTTCAGAGTACTCTTTTATTTCATCTTCACTTAAACCTTGGAAAATATTACGAACTTGCATATCAATCTCTTGCTCTACAATATTTTCAGGAAGTGCAAATTCAATCTTTTCTACAACAGTCTCAACAAATGCTGGTTTTACTTCTTCAGCAAATACTTTTGAAAGTTTCTCATTTTTAAGCTGATCTTTTATCTGTGCTTCTAGTTTTTCTAAGGTTGGAGCTTCCTCACCTGGAAGAAGTTGCTTCAGAGTCTCTTCACTAGGCTCTTTTGGAATATCTTTAACTTCGATTCCATGAAGAGTTACTTTGAAAACAGAATCTTTTCCAGCTAAATCTTTAGAGTTGTACTCTTTTGGAAAAGTAACTTCAATCTCTTTTTCTTCATCTATCTTCATTCCAACTACGCCATCTTCAAAACCTGGGATAAAAGAACCACTACCAATCTCTAGTGAATAGTTTTCAGCTTTTCCACCTTCAAATGCAACACCATCAACAAAACCTTCAAAATCAATTTTTACAAAATCGCCATCTTTTACAGCTCTTTTTTTAGCTAATTCTTTTAACGGAGCAGAAAGTTTTAACATTTTATTAACTCTCTCATCAATGTCTTTTTTCAAGATACGAGGAGTCTTATACTCAGGAATAAGAGATTTATAATCACCTAAATCTATCTCTGGACGAAAAGAAATTTTAATCTCAACATCAAGTCCATCATCAGTTTTATCCATCTTAGTAATACTAGGTTCTCCAACAACAGTACTACTCTCAACACCTAATTCTTTTAAAGCATCATTTAAAAACAGTCTTAAAGCTTCTTGTTCAACATCTTGCTGAATTTGTTCTCCATGTCTAGCCATAACTACATGTGAGGGGACCTTTCCTTTTCTAAAACCATCTACTTTCATAGTTTTTGCAACTTCAGCTGCCATCTTCTTCTGTTTTTCATCTAAAAATGCTTTTGAAACCTTTGCTTCTGCTTTTGCATTTGCACTATTTATGCGTTCTACTTTAATTTGCATACATTACCTTTTTCTAAAAAAATTTTTCTTAATATACCAAAATTTTACTTTATATGACATTACATGTAGATGATTTTTATTATCATATGATTATTTGCTCATAAATACAATGTAAAATATCAATATTTAAAATGCCTAGTGGTTAAGCCTTAACTATGATTTTTTGTTTTTATTATACTAAAAGCAGCCTTGATACTTAAAAAATTTATATATAAATTAAAAGCAACAAAAAAGCAAATAAAAGATATAATCTATTCTTTAAAATAAATAGAAAACATGAAGTTACTTCGTGATTTAATGAGAGAAATTATAAAATGATAAAAAGACAAAAAGAGTTTGAAAACGCAGTTAAAACAATGCTAGAAATCATAGGTGAGAATACTAACCGTGAAGGTTTGATTAAAACTCCAAATAGGGTATTGAAATCATTTATGGAGATGACTCAAGGTTATCATCAAGACCCAATGCAAGTACTAAATGACGCACTTTTTGAGACTGACAACAATCAAATGGTACTTATAAAAGATATAGAATTTTACTCAATGTGCGAACATCATCTTCTTCCTATTATTGGGCGTGCTCATGTGGCTTACATTCCTGATGGAAAGGTAGTTGGACTCTCTAAAATACCTCGTATGGTAGATATCTTTGCTAAAAGATTACAAATACAAGAACAATTAACAGAACAAATTGCTGGTGCCATTAACGAAGTTATATCTCCAAAAGGTGTAGCGGTTGTAATTCAAGCCAGACACATGTGCATGGAAATGAGAGGAGTTGGAAAAACTCACTCAGCAACCACTACATCTGCACTTCGTGGAGCATTTTTGAAATCAGATACAAGAAAAGAGTTTTTTGACATTATAAACTCACCAACAGAAGCTCGTTACTAATGGCGCTGCATAGTTTCAAAGAGAGACTCAAAAAAGGGAACCTCTCTCCTAAATTTGGAACTATCAAAAAAATTAGCTCCACAACTGTAGAAGCCCAAGGTCTTCGTCCTAGCATAGGTGATATTGTGAAGCTTATTTCTCTTGAAGATGCTTCAAAAAGTGAACTTGGAATGGTCACGGAAATAGACCAATACTCATTTTTTATATCTCCTTTTGGTTTTATAGAAGGTTTTAAAAGTGGAGATAAAGTTTTTATAAGCGGACAAGGTATGAATATACCTGTTGGAGATGAGCTTTTGGGTCGGGTACTTGATCCTTTTGGAAGACCTAAAGATGGCAAACCTCCTGTAAGAACCAACACTTATTCTGCTATCATGAAAGCACCACTAGACCCTATGAAAAGAGGGCTTATAGATGAACCTTTTGGTGTAGGAGTAAAAACAATAGATGGACTATTAACTTGCGGAAAAGGACAAAAAGTAGGTATATTCGCAGGAAGTGGGGTAGGAAAATCAACTCTTATGGGTATGATTGTCCGCGGGTCTGAAGCTCCTATTAAAGTCATTGCTCTTATCGGTGAGCGGGGACGTGAAGTTCCTGAATTTATACACAAAAACCTAGGTGGAGATTTAAATAACACTGTTTTAGTTGTTGCCACTAGTGATGACTCCCCTTTAATGAGAAAGTATGGAGCATTTAGTGCTATGAGTATTGCTGAATATTTTAAAAATCAAGGAAGGGACGTTCTTTTTATGATGGATTCTGTTACTCGTTTTGCTATGGCTCAACGTGAAATTGGTCTTGCTCTAGGAGAACCACCAACTTCAAAAGGTTATCCACCATCAGTTCTTACACTTCTTCCTCAACTTATGGAAAGAGCGGGAAAAGAAGAAGGAAAAGGTTCTATTACAGCATTTTTTACAGTTTTAGTTGAGGGAGATGATCTTAGTGATCCAATTGCGGATCAATCAAGAAGTATACTTGATGGTCATATAGTTTTATCTCGTGAAATGACTGACTATGGAATTTACCCACCTATTAGCATACAAAATAGTGCTTCAAGGGTTATGAGTGATGTTATAGATGACAAACATCAAAAACTAGCAATGAAATTTAAAAGATTAAACTCTATACTCAAAGAAAATGAAGTTCTAATAAGAATTGGGGCTTATCAAAAAGGAAATGACAAAGAACTAGATGAAGCAATATTGAAAAAAGAGGTGATGGAAGAATTTCTAGGACAGTCACCTGAAGAGGCATTTAATTTCATCGAAAGTATTGAAAAGTTAGAATTGATTTTAAAATAAAGCTTTTTTTAATAAAAAAAAGAATAGTATTCAAAAAAAGAAATAGGATAAAAAGTATCCTAATTAAAAATGGAGAATAAAGATGCGAGTCTATTTAGACAATAATGCAACAACAATAGTAGATCCAAAAGTATTTGCACAGATGGAACCATATTTCGTTCAAATGTATGGAAATCCAAACTCACTACACGACTTTGGTAGTGAAACACACCCAGCTTTAAGAAAAGCTATGGACCAATTATACTGTGGATTAAATGCAGATGACAAAGATGATATAGTCATCACATCATGTGCAACTGAAAGTAATAACTGGGTTTTAAAAGGTGTCTACTATGACCATATACTAGGTAAAGACAAAGATCACATTATAACGAGTGAAGTAGAACACCCAGCTATCATCTCTACATGTAAATTTTTAGAAACTTTAGGTGTAAAGGTAACTTACCTGCCAGTCAATGAAAAAGGCATTATAGAAACTCATACACTGAAGAATTTCATAACTGAAAAAACAGCACTTGTCACAATCATGTGGGCAAATAATGAAACTGGAATGTTATTTCCTATCGAAGAAATTTCAAAAATATGCAAAGAAACTGGTGTACTTTTTCACTCTGACGCTGTTCAAGCAGTTGGTAAAATTCCTATTGATTTGAAAAAACTTGATATAGATTTTTTAAGTTTTTCAGCTCATAAATTTCATGGTCCAAAAGGTATTGGAGGATTGTATATAAAAGATTCTCAACCTTTAACTCCTCTGTTTCATGGTGGTGAACATATGGGTGGAAGAAGAAGTGGAACATTAGATGTACCTGGAATAATAGGTATGGGTGAAGCATTAGAACTTGCAGTACATAACCTTGATTTTGAAAACAATAATGTAAGAAAACTACGTGATAAACTTGAAGATGAAGTTTTAAAACTTGATGATGTCTTTGTAGTAGGTTCAAGAGATGAAAGAACTCCAAATACAATTTTAGTAAGCGTAAAAGGTATCGAAGGTGAAGCGATGCTTTGGGATTTAAATAAAAATGGTATTGCTGCGAGTACAGGAAGTGCATGTGCTAGTGAAGACTTGGAAAGTAACCCAGTAATGGAAGCTATCGGCGCTGAGGCTGATTTAGCTCATACAGCTTTAAGACTTTCACTTTCACGTTTTACAACCCAAGAAGAGATAGATTATACAGTAGTCATTTTAAATGATGCTGTTAAAAGATTAAGAGCTATATCAAGTACATATTCATATGCACCTGATTGGCATGATAGCAAATTATAAAAAATAACGTAGGAAAACAATATGGCAAAAAATGATTTAATTGGTGGCTCAATTTGGGAAGAATATAGCCAAAAGGTACAAGACTTAATGAATAACCCACAAAATATGGGTGAAATAACAGAGGATGAAGCAACAAAACAAGGTCTTAAACTTATAGTTGCAGATTTTGGAGCTGAGAGCTGTGGGGATGCGGTTAGACTTTACTGGGCAGTTAATGAAAAAACAAATGTAATTCAAGATGCAAAATTTAAAAGTTTTGGCTGTGGAACGGCAATAGCAAGTAGTGATACTATGGCTGATTTGTGTAAAGGGAAAACTGTTGATGAAGCTATAAAAATAACTAACATAGATGTAGAATTTGCAATGAGAGATAATCCAGATACTCCAGCAGTTCCACCTCAAAAAATGCACTGTTCTGTAATGGCTTATGATGTTATAAAAGCAGCTGCAGCAAGTTATAAAGGTGTAGATGCTGAGAGTTTTGAAGATGAAATTATAGTTTGTGAATGTGCTAGAGTTAGCTTAGGAACTATAAAGGATGTTATTAAAATTAATGACCTTCATACAGTTGAAGAGATAACAAACTATACAAAAGCTGGTGCATTTTGTAAATCATGTATCAAACCTGGTGGACATGAAGATAAAGATTATTATCTTGTAGATATTTTAAAAGATACAAGAACAGAGATGGAAATGGAAAAGATGTCAGCACTTGCTGATGCAAAAATAGCTGGTACGACAAATGAACTATCTTTTGATGACTTTACTATGGTTCAAAAACTTAAAGCCGTTGAAGCTGCTATAGATAAAGATATTCGTCCAATGTTAGTTATGGATGGCGGAAACTTAGAAATATTAGATATCAAAGATACAGATGAAGGCAATACAGATATATATATCAGATATTTGGGTGCATGTTCTGGCTGTGCAAGTAGCTCAACGGGAACTCTTTTTGCAATAGAGTCAGTTTTAAAAGAAGAGTGTTCACAAAAAATAAGAGTTTTACCTATTTAATGAATTAAAAGGGTAGGTTAAATCTTGCCCTTTTAAATTTTTTTCAAAAATCAATATTTTTATCTATCAATCCTTAGAAACTTAACCAATATAACTACTAACAAAACATTATAATAAACTTTAAAAAAAATATTAATTAAATAGTAATCTGATTTTAGATATACTCTGCCCTTATGTCTACATGTAGACAATTTATTACAAAGGAAAACAGTGGAAATTATTGAATCTATAGTCGACTCATTATCTGGAATATTATGGGGTTATGTTTTAATTTATGTTTTAATAGGAGTTGGTCTTTATTTTAGTTATAAAATCAAATTCATACAATTTAGATACATCAAACATATGATTAAATTACTAATTGAAGGCACCGAGACAAAAAATGGGGAAAATAAGATTTCTTCATTTCAAGCATTTGCTATAAGCTCTGCATCTAGAGTTGGAACTGGTAACTTAGCTGGTGTTGCAATGGCTATTTACCTTGGTGGTGCTGGTTCTGTTTTTTGGATGTGGATATTAGCTCTTGTTGGAGCAGCTTCTAGTATGATAGAAAATACTTTAGCTCAAGCATATAAAGTTAAGAATGAAGATGGTACTTTTAGAGGTGGACCTGCTTATTATATGGAGCAAGGTTTAGGTTCTAAAAAAATGGGTGTTTTATTTTCTATTTTGATTATCGTTAGTTTTGGTTTAGTTTTTAACTCAGTTCAAGCAAATACTATTTCAAATGCTTTCAATGCTGCATTTGGATTAGATCACAACGTAGTAGGAATAGGATTAGTAATCGTTTCAGGTATAGTTATTTTTGGTGGTTTAAAACGAATTGCAGATGTTGCTCAAATCATCTTTCCATTTATGGCGATTGCATATGTAGGTATAGCTATTTTTGTTACACTTGTGAATATAGATCAAATACCTGCAATGTTTGGACATATCTTTGCTCAGGCATTTGGAATTGAACAAGCTGGTAGTGGAGCTTTGGGTTATATGATTATGCAAGGTATTAAAAGAGGACTTTTTTCAAACGAAGCTGGTATGGGTAGTACACCTAATGCTGGTGCAACTGCAGATGTATCTCACCCTGTTAAACAAGGATTTATCCAAACTTTAGGAGTCTTTGTAGATACTCTTATTATCTGTAGTGCTACGGCATTCTTGGTTCTTGTTACAGGTGCTACTAGTCAGGCAGATTTAAATGGTATCCAATTAACACAATATGCAGTAAGTACTGTTTTAGGACAAAATGGTAGTATCTTTATAGCCTTAACAGTTCTTCTATTTTCATTTACTTCTATCATTGGTAACTACTACTATGGAGAGACCAATATAGCTTTTATCACTAAAAACAAACTGTTTTTGAATATTTTCCGTGCTTTTGTTCTTTTTATGGTTATGTTTGGAAGTGTTGCAAAACTTAGTGTAGTTTGGAATTTAGCAGATTTGTTTATGGCACTAATGGCTCTTTTAAATATCATAGCTATATTTATGTTATCAAAAATTGCTTATGCTCTGTTTGATGATTATACTACACAATTAAAAGAGGGGAAAAACCCTGTTTTTCATAAAAGTAAAATACTTGAATTAAAAGATGTTGAGTGTTGGGATAACGACGATAACTTTTTAAAAATTCACAAAGATTAATATAAAAAGCATCATCATAAAGGTGATGCTTTTTTCTCTTAATGTGCTCCAAAATGGTTCCAAACATACAAATGGTATCCTTTTAAGATACAACAGAAGACGAGTAAAGGATATGGATTGATAAAACAGGATAATACACTTTTTCATATGTTACTAAATACACATGAAAAAAAGAAAAACAAAATAGCATTTACATATAAACTTAACAATAAAACTTTTAAGGTTACTTACGAGAAATTTTTTGATGATGTACTTATCCTCTCAAGAGCTTTCAAATCAAAAGGCATAAAAAAAGGTCATAAAATCATGTTTGTCTGTGACAACAGATATGATTGGATGGTTACAGATATGGCGATAATCTCTTTGGGAGCTATTAGTATACCTAGGGGAAGTGATACTCCAACAGATGAATTAGAATTTATTATGCAAGACTCTGATTCTACTTTTTTGATAATAGAAAATGAAAAAATATATCATACTCATGAAGAGATGATAAAAACTCTTAAACTAAAATCTATCTTTGTAATAGAAGCTGAAAAAATACATACTATTTTTGATAATATTTACTCATACAATGACATACTAAACGATAAAAAAATTTTTGATAACGAACTAATAGAATTTACAAAACTAAAAGATAATCTTAATGAAGATGATATATTTACCCTCATCTATACTTCTGGAACAACAGGAAAACCAAAAGGTGTTATACTAACGCATAAAAATGTCATGAAAAATATTAAGATTTTACCAACATTAATAAATTTAAGAGATGATGACTTATGGGTATCAATCCTACCATCTTGGCATGTTTTTGAAAGAACTTGTGAATACCTCATACTCTCATATGGCTGTGCTATGGTCTACTCAACTATTAAAACTTTTGCTTCTGATTTAGAAGAATTTAAACCAACATTAGTTGCAACAGTTCCAAGACTTTGGGAATCTATGTATGCTAAAATAAACAATACTTTAGAAAAAAAAGATCCTAAAAAAGCAAAAATATTTAAAAAACTTATTGCAATTTCAGCTAAATACAATTACAATTTACGAATCATAAAAGATGAACTGCCTCGTTTTGAAAAAGAAAATTTCACAACTACATGTAAAAAACTAAGTGCTTATATAAAACTACTATTTCTATACCTACCCAATAAATTTGCAAAAAATAAATTAAAATTAGTACAACAAAAATTTGGTGGCCGTTTAAAACTTGCTATTAGTGGCGGTGGTACACTACCTGATTTTTTAGATGAATGGATAGATGCTATTGGAATCCGTATTGTAAATGCGTATGGAATGACTGAGTGTGCTCCTGCAATAGCTGGACGTGCTTTAAATTGTAATACATTCTCTACTGTAGGTTTTCCTGTAGAAGGTACTGATTTACATATACTTGATGAGTCTGGTAAAGATTGTAAAATTGGTCAAATTGGTGAGATTATTCTAAAAGGAGATCAAGTATCCCCTGGATACTATAATAATGAAGAAGAAAATATAAAATCTTTCACAAAAGATGGTTATTTTAGAACTGGTGATTTGGGAAAATTTACTATAAGAAAAGAACTCATTCTAACAGGTCGCTCTAAAGAGATAATAGTCTTAGCCAATGGTGAAAACGTTGACCCAAGTAAAATTGAGTCTGCTATAGGAATGTTGCCTTTTATAACCGATACTGTTTTAGTTGGACAAGATAAAAAAGGTCTTGGTATGCTAATTGTTCCTGACTTTGAAAAATTAAAAGTGTACATACAAGAAAACTTTGATAAAGTAGTACACACTATGGAACACGTTTTGGAAGACCAAAAAATACTCCAAAAATTAAAAAGCGATATGAATGAACTGCTTAATTACAAAAAAGGATTTAAACCTTTTGAAAAACTCCAAAACATTCACTTTTTAGAACATGAGTTCAAACAAGGAGAAGAGTTAACCAACACTTTTAAGAAAAAAAGACATATTATTGAGAAAAAATACAAAGAGATAATCGATAAGTTTTTAAACTAATCTTATTCAAACTCCATCTGTTCAAAGAGTCTTCCTGCATTATGTTTTGCTAACTCTTTGAATGTATCTAGGTGCTCAAAAGGTGATTGGTCTACATAATAAGCATCTTTTAGTTCTCCATCTTTATCTAATAGCTCTTGTATTTGAGCGCGTAAATGAATTATATAACCCTTAGTCACTTTTGTAGTTGTTGGCATATCAGTTACGTCACCATGCCCAGGAATGACTATCTTCGCTTTAAGTTTAGCAAACTTATCCCAAGCAGCTAACCAAGACAAGGTATCAGTTTTTTCTAGAATCGGAGCCATTCGTTGATTAAAAGCAATATCACCAGCAAAAACAATTTTCTCTTTTGGAAGCCATAAAACTATGTCGCTATACTCATGGGCATGTCCAAAATACAAAAGTTCTACTTTACGATTCCCAAGGTCTATCGTCATCTTGTCTTTAAAAGTTTCATCTGGTACTTTTATGACCGTTCCTAAGAACTTATCTCTTGAAGATTTTTTTTGACGCTCAAATATATCTTCACCCTCATTAATAATCTCTTCTTTTGCTATCTCTTGTGAAATAATTTTAACACCTTGTTCAGCCCAGTAATTTGACCCAAGCATTGCATGACCTTGAGAATTCTCTAAAACAACATATTTTATGGGTTTATCTGTAATCTTTTTAATCTCTACATGTAAAGCTTTTGCAAGAAGATAACTAGACGAAGCATTCCATACTAATACACTATCATCTCCTATAACAAATCCCAAGTTGTTATTATGTCCAGAGTTTTCATAAGTACTTGGTTGCGTAGCTCCAATTGAGGCATAAACACCTTTGGCAACTTTTTTGATACCTGAATACAGCATGGAATTTAATGCCTTATCAAGTGAGCTTATAGCTAAGCCTTTTTTTAACCAACCTTGGTAGCTATCTTTATAATGAAGAACATTTTTATAGCCCATATTTAATAGTGTTTTTGCAGCTAAAAAACTTCTATTTCCGCGGCTACAATGAACTACAAACTTTTCATCTTTTTTTACACTATCTGCAATTAAAAATTCCAACTCTCCCCTAGGGATATTGGTGACTTTATTTGCTTTAATGTATCCACCCTCTAAAAGAATATCCCCACGTGCTCGTACATCTATAATCTGCATATTTGGATTGTCTTTTAATAATCCTAGAAGCTCATCTGTATCAATGCTATGCACTTTTTGATTTGCGTTTAAACTCTGATTTAATAGCAATAGTAGAACAAAAATAATCTTTTTCATTTTTTTCCTTTATAGCGTAAGCTCTATCGTTTTTTGTTATACTGCCACCTTTTATAATTTTGCAGTATAGTCCTCTATGATTTTTTATAAGTTTAGGTAATTTTGCACCAAAAACACTTAAATGTTTGCAAATAGTGCACTTTTGTGTCACCTCTATTTGAGTATTTCCTATTTGAATTATGTCTGCTATTTGAAGCTGATGTGGATTAAAATCAAACAGTATATTTTCTCCATAACTTCCGTATTCCAAATCCATGCCATTTTCTTTGGCAATATCATAAGAATTATGCCCTATAATCATCACAGTTTTCTCTAAATCATTACCAGCAAATTTATCATTTTCTATCCCATATCCCTCAATAAGACTAAGCTCTTCAACTGTTGGTCTGGGAAGTCCACTACAACTTTTACTTGCACTAAAAGTACCTTGTACCATTCCTAGTTTTTTATTTGTTTTCATTTAATATCTCTATAAAATCTTCTTTTGTCCAACTTCCAGGATACTTGTTTTTAAGTTTACCCTGTGAATCAATCATGAAAAAAGATGGTGTAAAACCTTTGTAGGTTACATCCAAACCAAAAGGCAACTTTGTCTTGTCTATATCTACAATAACAAATATAAAATATTTATCTAACTTCTCTTGTATATCTTTTTTAGAAAAAACATTTGTTTCCATAGTTTTACAAAAATGACAAGTTTCACTCATTGCCTCAATTAATATAATTTTATTCTCTTTTTTTGCTTGAGTTAACAGAAGTGATACATCATCAATACTGCTCAAGACTTTTTTAGAATTACTCTTTTGTCTTTTGCTTTGATACTCAAAAAGATAATCTGTTATCTGTGTTATCTCTTCTTCACTAACTTTTCCTCTCATACTCTCTTTTTTATCATAGTACTTTAAGATAACTGGATCACAAATACTATTTTTAATATCTGGATTATAGAGAAAATCTTTTAAAAACTCTTCAATCTCTATTTTTTGCATCTCAGGGTCATCTTTTTCACCTACATGTAAAGGACTGTCTTTTAAAGAATATGCCATCATATTTACAGTGGGAGATTTTAAATGCAATAGCTTATTATTTTTATTATAAAAATTCTCTCTAATAATTTCCCCGGAAATATACCCTACGTGGCAAATTGAACATTTAGCTTTAAATATCTTTTCACCATTCTCATAATCTGCCCAAAGAGAGTTACATGTAAAGAGCAAAATCAAAGTAAATAGACTAATAAGGCGAAACATCTATCCATCCATCTGCTACTTTTTCTATCACTTCAGCGATACCAATTTGCACATAATCTACACCATCCATAAACTCACTTGTTTTCCAACCCATTGTATCTATGGTGTTTTTACAAACTATAAAATCAATAGTGTCATATATCATCAAAGACTTAATTCTTGCAAGAATCTTTTTATCATAATCTTTTCTAGTAGCTCTTACACCATTAGCATAAAAAATAATTTCGATTTGAAGAGCCTCTTGAGGATAACCTTTTAAAACATTGTTGATTGCATTTAAGATGTGATTTAGTTTCTCAGGTTCACTACTGTTTACTCTAATTAACCATTTTCTAGGATTTTCAAAATCTGGTATAGGCTCAGCATAATTAACTTTTGCAAAAGCAAAAACACTTAGTAGTAAAATCAATATAATTTTTTTCATTTTGTTTCCTTATTGGCACTCTAGTTGTTTATAATAATTTTTTGCCTTTGTAAAATAAAACAGGGTCAAAATACCCTGCTTGTTAGTGTTTATACATAGAGAGATCAATCCCAGGATTATCTTTTACTCCAATAATATCAGGAGTCTCTAGTTTTATATTTTTTATATGTTTATGCTCTTCAAGATAAGTTATAACAGTGTCCCAGATAGGCTCACCTTCACTTTGACTTCCAACAGTCGACCAACCAGCTAATTTGTACATTTTATTAGCTTCAATATGCATACCATTTGTTAGCTCCAAGTTAGTGATTCTTTTACCCATCTTCTGCATTGGGTCAATCTTATAAGAAAGTCCTCCTGTTCTTACCATATCTCCACCTTGTTGTAAAAAGGGATCAGCATTAAAAAGGTTATCTGCTACATCTTCAAGAATTATATGCAAATCACTCCCTTTCACTTCTCGAATATAAGTTTCAGGATAAGTCATAGATGTTTGATTCATCAAATCATCAAATGTTATAGTTCCTCCAGGAAGGATTGAAGTTCCCCATCTAAAACCTGGACTCATAGATATGTCAGCACCCTTAACTTCACGAAGAGCATTACAGATAATTTGATCAAATGTACCATTAAAGTTACCACGACGATAAAGAAGTTCATCCGTTGTAGCTAAAGGACGAGTAAGCTTATCTATAAAAGGAGCTCTTACGTCTTCGATATGTTTTTTCATTATTTTATCTGCAGGAACTAAATCAGAAAATACTGGCAAAAGAGTAAATTTAAAATCTCTTACTTTTTTATCAGATATATCAAGATCAAGAACACCAACAAACTTACCGTTAGAACCAGAGTTAATAACGTGAGTAACACCTTTTGAATTTTTAACAGGGTAAGCTTCTGGTACAGCGTCGTGTGTATGACCACCTAAGATAAAATCAATACCACTAACAACAGATGCCATCTTTTTATCGACATCATAACCGTTATGAGATATAACTATAACTGCGTCAGGGTTTTTAGTCTCCCTAATCTCATCAACTAACTCTTGCATCTCTTCAGGACGAATCCCAAAGCTCCAATCAGGAATAAATCTCTGAGGATTAGCTATGGTAGTATATGGAAAAGCTTGTCCAATGACTGCAACCATATTATCACCCATCTTTTTCATAACATAAGGCTTAAAAGCATGTCCCGTATCTTCATCATATGCTTCTACTCCATCCATTAAAGACTCATCTTTGACATAAACATTTTGTGCAACAAAATCAGCCTTAAGAAGTTTAATATTCGCTAAAATCTCTTTGTCTTTATATGTAAATTCCCAATGACCTGTACAGACATCAACACCAAGTATATTAAGTGCTTCAACCATGTCTTTACCTCTAGTGTAAAGTGAGGTTGCACTTCCTTGCCAAGTATCTCCACCATCTAAAAATAGAGTTTTGTCTGCTCCAAAAGTACCTCTAAGATAGTCCGTCATAGTTTTTATGTGAGAAAATCCACCTATTTTATGAAATCTATTAGCATTTTGAACATAGTTAACACTACTAAGTGCAAATTCTGCTCTTGAGTTAGATTTAATTCCATAACGCTTATTAAAATGATGCCCAACTACATGGGGTGGTTTTCCAAAGTTTGAGTAAAAGCCCAAGTTTACACTTGGCTCTCTAAAGTGAACTGGCAAAAGCTGTGCATGAGTATCAGTTATATGTAAAAATCTAGCATTACCAAAATTTTTGATTTTATAATAATCTTCTACATCAGCAACATCATAAGCCTTCTCATGAGACTTCGCAAACATCTGCGAAGTCCCTAAAAGTGACATCATATATAGAAATTCTCTTCTATTTAATGAACTCATTATTTTCCCTTTACTATTGTGGCACGGCTGAATGCCAAGTTTTATCTGCTTCTGCTGATTGCATAGTTGCTTGGTCCGCTTCATATATAGCTTCAGTAGCTAAAGCCATTGCCTCTTTGACAAGTTTTTTTGCTTTTGTAATTTTTGCTTTTGTATCTTTCCATGCAATTCCATCAGCATGAACTTTGTCATATTTCATTTGTGCAGTTTTTATTACTTGATTTACATTTTGCATGCTATTACTTGATGAGCTATAACCATCCATATGAGCACAACCTGTCAATAGTAGTGTACTTGCAACTATTATTAATAAAAGTATTTTTTTCATTTTTTATCCTTATTTTCTTGTATCTGGTCCATTTAAAATTAGACCATTGGACATATATGTTACAAAATACTCAAGCTCTTTTGCAGATTTTGATTGCATTTTTGGTTTTTCAGAACCAGTATCTCTAACACAAGCAACGAGTCTTCTTTGAAGAGTACCTAAACCACCCCATTTAATTCTATATACAGGGAAATGAGAAACAGAACCCAAAATAGGGCTTAATGCCTCTTGTCTAATTTTTTTACCTGCTCCTTGAACATGACACTCAGTACAGTTCATATAAAAATATCCTCTTTGTTTATAGAACATTTTTTTACCAGCTTCATAAGCCATAGCAGCTTTTGCATTGGGAATCTGTACATTAATTGCTTTGCCACGAGACTCAAAAGCTACATAAGCTGCAAGCTTAGCAATATCACCTTTACCATACTTAAGTGCTTTTTCACCATTACCTACTCTACATTCATTAATGGCTTGTCCTATAGTTACAACCTCATCTCTTTTTGTATCATAATATGGAAAATTTTGTTTAATTGCAGCATCAGGAAAACATGAAGAGTATGTTTTACCATTTGCAAATGCTTTAACCCATAACTCTCTACCTTCATCTAAGGGTATTTCATATGGAGCAAACTCATTAATCTCTTCCATCTGATCTCTTGTTGGTTTATACCATGCAGCTGTTCCATTTACAAAATCTTCTAATTTTAATGGAAAGATATAGTTTTTCTTTAATTCAGCCTCTTCCACATAAGGAAAGTACTCATTTTGGTTTTTAATCGGATCTTCAAATTTCTTTAAAAAGTATTTTTGCATTGCAAGTCTATCAATTTCAGCTTGCTTGTTAAAATTACCAGCATACAAAACACCACTGAGTATCAATACTATAGTAGAAGCTTTTATAATTTTACCTAACATGTAATCTCCTTATATTTTACAAAGATACTATTTTAATTTAATATCTTTTTTCTCTGATGCACCAGTATTGTCAAACCACTCTACCGTAATCATATCACCCTTTTTTGCACCTTTAAATGCAAACTTTATATATGGATTTTTTGCTATGGCTGAAGTTGGGTACATATCAAATACCAATTTATCTCCATGCTTAACAGTCATATGATTTATATATTTAGTTGGTTTTTTACCACCTGCTATAGCACCTGGTTCCATTGGATGTTTTACCAAAAGTTTAACTGTCGCTATACTTTTTTTTACTTTTGCTATTGCTTTTATTCCCATATCTATTCTCCTACTATTATTTTATTCTTTAAATTATTCAAGATTGTATCAACCACCACATCCACCAACAGTTACTTTTACTTGTTTTGTTACAGAGTGCAATTTTCCATTTTCATCTTCTACAATCAAAGTTACATTTGCTGTTTTTCTCATCTTGATTCTTGTTGAAAACTTAGGTATTGTTCCTGGTTGAACTTCCCAAGCAGCAACTAATGGATGAGGGTTACCGTCAACTGTGATAACCATTGTTTTTGGATTTTCCAAAGTTGTAGATACTGTCACAGGCACAGCTGCACCATTTTCAGCAATATCTGGAGCTTTTAACTTAGCTTTTCCATCATTTAAAGTCTCTGATGTTCCATATAGACCTTTTATAGCTTCCTCAATACTCTTTGCATCAAATGCTTGAGGATGTTCTTTTAATATGTTTGCACTAGCCACTGTTGAAAAAGCTACCGCTGAGAGTCCTAGTCCCAAAAATTTTCTTCTTTTCATTGTCAATTCTCCTTATTTTGCTTTTGTTATTTCTTGAAGATATACAACAACAGCTTCTACTTGTGCTTTTGTTATCTTATGATTTCTACCCAATGGTGGCATGATTGTTATTGGATTCGTTATATTTGGATCCATAATCTTTTCTATCAAATAATCTTTTGGATAAGTATCCATGTTTGCCAACCTTGGTCCTAATGTTCCTGTTTGTGGAATACTCTCATCTCCTTGAACCGAATGACATGCCAAACAGTTACCTTGTGATTTAGTTATAAAAATTTTACGACCTTCTTTCACCATAGCCGCTTTATCAGCAGCATATACAGACCCTGAAAACAGAGTTGTCATTAAAACAACCACAGCAACTTTTTTTATCAATTCCATATTTTCTCCTTTACCACTTATTTAATTTTCCTTTTCAAGGAACACATCCCTTAAAAATTCCTTTCACTCTCTTCGAGAAAGCATAACCTTACGGTCGTCTAATCGCTTTCTTCTATCATGTATTTAACTATATTTTCAACCAACTCATCACTCAAAGAGCTATCTCCACCTTTTGGGGGCATTGAGTTAAAACCGTTAATAGCGTGATCAAAAACATCTTTTAAACTTTGTTTTGATATATCTACCCAAGCTTCTTTATCTCCTACTTTTGGAGAACCTGCTATGCCACTATCGTGACAACCTGCACAAGAAATTTCATAGGCAGCTTTTGTTACTCCTCCAACTTCTTGAACTTTAGCTTTACCATAAAACCATCTCTCTTCACCAAATTCTGGTTCAACTTCAGTTCCATCAGTTACTATATGCATAACCTTCATTTTTTTTATATCTATACAGTTTTTCATACATCTTGTATTTGCTGTATCACTTACTCTAAGATTGTTATATTCAAAACCTTTTTCATTTGGCATATGAACTGCAAGAATAAAATCTCTATTTATAATCGTGTCATCATCTATATCTTCACCATTTACTTGAATTTCACTTAGTTGCAATATATAACCAAGGATTCCGTATACTTCACTATTTGTAAGTGATTTTGGAGCGGAGAGAGGCATAGCCGTTTGAATGTACCAAAAAAATGGAGATATATAAGGAGCATAACTTCCTATGGTCTTTAATGGTCCTGGATCTCCTCCTGTTTGGGGATGAAGAGTAAGCGTGTCTTCTCCACCTGCAAGAACTGGAAATCTATCAACACCTTCACCAAAATCACCATGACAGGTAGCACATTTATCGGCATATATTTCAGAGCCTGCTAAGACACTCATCTTTCCTTCCCTTGGAAGTCCTTTTCCATCAGGTCTTGTATCTGTATCCCAAGCTTTTATCTGTTCTTTAGTCGCTTTAGTTCCAAAATTATGATTTTTTCCACTAAAAGGAGAATGATAAACATGAGTAACTTTGAACTTTTGTGGAAGGATTATTGCACCATCGTTGTTTATCTTTCTTCCATCTTTATCTGTTGTTACACTTGGATACGGATAGTAGTCTGGATTTGCAAAAGTATGACTTGCCGCAGATAAACTCGAAACCAGTAAAAACATACTTGCTAGAATTGTTAGTTTACGCATATACATGTACATTGTTCACCTCCCCATCAGCTTTAACTTCCCAAGTTTGGATTGCATTTCTATGATAGACTGATTCTTTTCCACGAGCTGCTACCAACTCTTTTGCATTAGGTTGGGTATATCCAGTTTCATCAGTTGCTCTGCTTTGAAGCAACATAGGTTTTCCATTCCACTCCACCTCTATAGCAAATCTTGTAACTGCTTTTGGAAGAACTACGCTAGTAAATCTAGCTTGTTTCCATGTGTTTCCACCATCAGTCGAAACATCTACGTGAGAGATAGCCCCTTTTCCTGACCATGCAATTCCTTCTACTTTTATGATTCCGTGTTTTTGTTCTTTCCAATCACGTTCAGGACAAGGAGAAGTTATAAATGAGTTTGCTTCAAATGACCAGTTATACATTTTTGCATGACCATCAGCCTGAAGCATCGTATACTTAGTACTCTCTTCTCTTACCATCCACGATTTATCATCAAACTTTAATCTCTTAAGCCATTTTACTTGTATGGCACCTTCCCAACCAGGAAGAAAAAGCCTAACAGGATAACCTTGTTCTGGGCGAAGAGCTTCACCATTCATGGCATAAACAAGCATAGCATCATCGAGAACTTTTTCTATGGGGACACTTCTTCCAACTCCAGCTGGATCTGAACCCTCAGGGAACATCCACTTTGCATTTTCTTTCAAACCAAGATCTTCAAGAATAACTTTTAGTGGAACACCCGTCCACTCGGAACAGCTGAGCATTCCATGAGTAATTTGTAGAGAGTTCATTCCTGGTCCTCTCCACTCCATACCATTGTTAGCAGCACACTCAAAAGCGTGAATTACACTAATACTTGGGTATCTCATAATATCTTCTAAAGTAAGCACCACTTCTTTTTTAACTAAACCATGAATCAAAAGTCTATACTCTTTTGGATTTATATCTATGACTCCACCATGACTTCTTGTAAAATGAAGACCATTTGGGACAATAATACCTTTAAGATCTTGCCAAGGAGTAAAACTGATAGAAGCTTTTTGGTCTGCTGTTAACCAAGGAACAAATCTTCTAACTACATTTGCTTCATATTTTGAAGGTGTACCATAAGGTGAGTCGTTGTTATCTCTTCCCCATTTTAATCCCCATTCAGGATTATTTGGAGGCAAGTTTTTTGGGTTAATTGGTGATGCAGCAGTCAACTGTGTTGCACTACCCAATGCAGCTGCAGCTGATACAGAAATCAAAAAACCTTTTTTTAAAAAGTCTCTTCTACTCTTTTTAGGAATATTCTCAATCTCATTTGCTACTTCTATTATTAGCTCTGAAGTTGAAAAGTTATGTTTATTTCCTACTGTTATATCTCTCAATACTACCTCCTATATAATTTAAATAAAAATTAAACTAACACTATGTTGTCATTTTAGTCTTAAGAAAGAATTATTATTTTGATTTAGTATGTGTAATATTATTTTAGAATAAATGGTTTATATAAGCTATTTATGGGCTTAAAATATCATTTTAATGAAATATTTTTTTAGGCATATTTTTTTTAGTAGTTATTTAACGTTACAAGTTGTAGCAATCTATTTTGGTGAAATTGAATTATTATATTTTTTTATAATAATACATATAAGCATTATAAGTTTTTACGTTTTATTTGTGGATATGCATTAATAAAAATTGCACAAACAACAAATAAGCCTCCCATGAGAGTTAAACTAGGAGGAATTTCTCCTATAAAAAGCCATAACCATATAGGTGCAAAAATGGTTTCTATTGTAGAAAAAACTCCAACTTCTGCCGAACTAATGAACTTTGTTGAGCCATATATAAGAAACATAGCTACAACTTGCATAAGTCCCATTAAGAAGAGCCAAAAAAGACTTTTCAAAGATATATCAAAAACATTATCAGCAATAAAATACATAATGAACATCAAAAAGAATCCACTCGCAGATATGATAAAATAGTGAGAAAAGTGAGTAAACTTTCTAAGAAGTGTTAACTGAAGTCCCATAAAAACAGCTAATAAAATACCTAAAAAATCCCCTAAAAGATTCCCTCCTATACTAAAGGAGTTTCCAAAGATAACTATAATTCCGAACAAGGAAACGGCAATAGCAATTGCTGTCTCTTTTCGTATTTTTTCTTTTAAAATAAGATAAGAAAAAACAGCCCCAAAAAATGAAGACGTAGCTAAAAAAACCACAGTATTTGCTGCAATTGTATATTTGACTGAAAAAACAAACAAAGATGTCCCAACACCAGATATAAGGGCTATAACAAGTATCATAAAAAGTTCTTTTTTAGCTTTTGGGATTACATCTTTCTCGCCCTTTATAAGCCACACAAAAAGCATAATTATTCCCATAAAGAAACCTCTATAAAAAGCAATTACAGAAGCGTCTGCATCGGCAAGTCTCACTAAAAGTGCGTCAAAACTAATGACTCCAACGCCTGCTGCGGCAAGAAACATTCCTTTTAGTTTTTGATTAAGCAACTAAAGCCCTTATGCCATCCACAAACATTTGAACAGACAACATTAGAAGTAACATCCCCATCAGCTTTTCCAAAGCACTTAATCCTTTCTCGCGTAAAACTTTATATAAAAATGGAGACATATAAAGTATAAATGTCGAGCAGGCCCAAGCTAACATAACCGAAGCAAAAAGTGCCCAAAAATGTTCATTATAAGATTTTGTCATAATCATAATCGTAGCAAGTGCAGAAGGTCCTGCAATAAGTGGTATAGCAATAGGAACTATAAAAGGGTCATCTACTCCAAAAAGTGAAATGTTGCCCTTCTCTCCGGGAAAAATCATCTTTAAGGCGATAACAAAAAATATAACTCCTCCAGCTATGGTCACTGAAGCGGTTTCGAGATGAAAAATATTTAAAAAAGCTTTTCCAAAAAAGAAAAACATAAGAAGTATGCCTAAACCAAAAATGGACTCTCTAATGATGATAATTTTTTTTCTTTTTTTTTCTACATCTTTTAATATAGCTAAAAGAAGAGGAACATTTCCAAACGGGTCTAATATAAACATTAGAAGAACGGCTGTTCCAATTATAGAAAATTCTGCTCCCATCCTTTTACCCCTATTTTATACATATATTTTTACCAACATACCATCTTACCACAGAGATTGTACTGTAATCCATTTCTCGTTGAGAAAATGGAATTGAGCTTACTCTTAGCTTTGAAGTGACAATGCCACTTGCTAAAACTGCAAAAAGAAAAAACAAAAATCCTATCCACGCACTATGTAAATACCACCAAAAAAATACTCCAACTAAAAAAGGAGTCAAAATGATGGCCAGATAGATAGCATATAGAGCTAAATTACACCAAAAACCTTCGATTTTTGGCATAACTTCTATTTGGAATAGTGTTTCGTCATGTTCCATTACTTGATGTTTATAAAATTAAGAGGCATTTCCATATCTGCTTCACGAATAGCTTTCATTGCAGATTGAAGGTCATCTATTGACTTTCCAACAACTCTAACTTCATCTCCACGAATAGAAGATTTTACTTTTAGACCCAAGTCTTTTATCTTCTTTACTATTGCTTTTGCATCTTCTTTACTAAGTGTATCATTAATGCTAACAACAACCTTTGTGTTACCTCCACCAACAGTATCACGACTAGTTTCCTTAACACCTTTTGAACTGATATCACGCTTAATAACTTCACTAACGAGTGTATCAAACATTGCATCTACTTTTGAGTCGTTTGCACTAACAAGTGTAATAGTTTTTCCTTTTTCATTATAATCAAACTCACAAGTTACACCCTTAAAATCCCAACGATTTGTGATGATTTTTTTCGCTTGCTCATACGCATCTTTTAGGTACTGCTTTTCTATCTCTGCTGTAATATCAAAACTATGCTCTTTTGCCATCTGTTTACCTTTGTAATTTTAGATATTTTATCTAAATTTGTGTTAAAGAGAAACAATATTTGATAATGGCATTATATACAATAATGATTATCACAAATATTACAGTAATACCTTACTGAATTATCTGTACTTTCTTGCTTTGAATTTAAATGGGTAGCCTCAAATTATCAGATATTCTTTATAATTATATGATAGTCAATAAACACTTACAACATAATATATAACTTTACTCAACTTTCGCACATAGATTCCAGTAAATCCATGAAGTTAATATAAGTATTAAAGCCCATAAATAGGCACATTTAGGTATAATTTTGTTACCAC
>JADGDR010000025.1 GCA_016744795.1 Sulfurospirillum sp. | reverse complement strand
TTCAAAATGTTGTCAAGGATAATAAAAACTTTCTACAGATTATCGCTGTATTAAGTGCTTACACTCAAAAAGAGTTGGGTTTTATGTGCGAAAGTTGAGATCATTAATAAAAAAGAGATTATAAAATAATTTTTATATTGCTGCTATCACTTGATTTCTACCTGAGTTTTTTGCTGTATATAGATTAGAATCAGCTTTTTTATATAGACTCTCAAATGAAATTAAATCATTGTTCTTTTGGGCTACTCCAATACTGACCGTTAAATTTATTTTTTGATTTTCATATATAAATTTATTTTGTTTTACAAGGTCACAGATTTTTTGAGCAATTACAATAGATTCTTTATAAGATGTGTTTAAAAGGAGTATTCCAAATTCTTCCCCACCGATCCTTGCAAATAGGTCATTTTTTCTTAAATTATTTTTTATGATATTTGAAAATTCTGCTAAAATATAATCTCCACATTGATGTCCAAAATTATCATTTATGGCTTTAAAATGATCTAAATCTAACATAAGCAGCGATAGGTCACTATTTCTATTAATAGAAGTATTTAAAAATTTTTCTGAATATTCGATAAAAAATCCTCTATTGTATATGTTGGTTAAAGAGTCTGTAATAGATATTTTTTTTAATTCTTCTTCATTTTGTATAGAGATAATGGAATTTTGATTTATAGATTTCGATGTCATGTATATAACAGGCATGTAAATAAGGCAAAGCAGTAAAACTCCTTGGTGCATATTTGTATGATAATTATAGAAAATAATAATCTGAGGGCTTATTAGCATAAAAGAGTATATTATGTATGCAGCAAAAATTGGTAAAAGTGAAAGAGTTCCCACCGTAATAAGCCCAAAAATAGCTATAAATCCAATATATTCATAAGGACTAGGGGCAGCATAAGCCATATATATGGCTCCTATATTCCAAATAATTGCAGAGTAAACCATGAGAATAAAAAAGGCTATTGTATGAAGTTTTATTTTTTTACTATTTTCTTCAGCTAAATATTTTTTTAAATATTGTGCATTTTTGTGTCTCATAAAGATAAATACTGCTTGAAGTGATGACCAAAAAAGTAATTGGGTAGTTGTCATAAAATCAAAATATATCCAAATTAAAATAGAAGACAGTGCAATAAGTCCAATTACTGCCTTGCGTGTTTGATTAACAATACTTTGTAATAATTTAACATGATAATCAAATTCCATTATTCACTCCTTTTGCATATATAATATTAACATAATAAATAATAAAGTAGTGATATATTTTAAAATCAAATAGCTATTTTAAACAAAAACTAGCTAAAATAACTCTTTACATGTAAAGGACACTTTTGAAGATTATTTTGGCAAGTTCCAATCAAGGAAAACTTAGAGAATTAAAAGCTTGGATGAAAGACTTTGAAGTCTACTCTTTTAGTGAAGTTATGACCCCTTTTGAGATAGTAGAAGATGGGGATAGTTTCAAAGAAAATGCTCTTATAAAAGCAAGAGCAGTATACAAAAAACTTAATAATAAGTCGGCTATAGTTATGAGTGACGATAGCGGTATAAGTGTTAATGCCTTAGAGCATAGCCCTGGAATTTACAGTGCTAGATATGCAGGAGAGGGTGCAACTTCGCAAGAAAACTTAGATAAACTGATTCAAACATTAAAAGACAAAGATATAAAAAGAACATCAGCTTACTATACAGCAGCTATTGCTATAGTATGTGCAAAGGGTGAATTTTGTGTGCATGGTTGGATGCATGGTGATGCAATAGCCCAAAAAAGAGGGGACAAAGGTTTTGGATATGACCCTATGTTTATTCCTCATGGATTTGATGGGACTTTGGGTGAACTTGATGAAAGTGTAAAAAAAGAGCTAAGCCATCGTTCACGTGCGTTAGAATTAGCGAAGATTTTATTAAAGGCAGTAGTATGAGTAAAATACTGATTATTGGGGCTGGTGGTGTTAGCAGGGTTGCTGTGAAAAAATGTGCTATGAATAGTAAAGTTTTTAGTGAAATTATCTTAGCAAGCAGAACAAAATCTAAATGTGATTTAATTGCAAGCGAGATAAAAGATGAGTTACATGTAGAGATAAAAACAGCACAAGTAGATGCCAATAATGTTCCTGAACTTGTAACCCTAATAAAAGAGGTAAAACCAGATTTAGTAATGAATATTGCCCTGCCTTATCAAGATTTAACCATAATGGATGCTTGTATTCAAACAGGTGTAGATTACCTTGATACTGCTAATTATGAACATCCTGATACGGCAAAGTTTGAGTATAAAGAGCAATGGGCAAAAAATGAAGAGTTTAAAAAAGCTGGAATTATGGCACTTCTTGGAAGTGGATTTGACCCAGGAGTAACCAATGTGTTTTGTGCTTATGCTGATCAATACCTTTTTGATGAGATAAACTATATAGATATACTTGATTGTAATGCAGGAGATCATGGTTATGCTTTTGCTACGAATTTTAACCCAGAAATAAACTTAAGAGAAGTAAGCTCAAATGGGCGTTATTGGCAAGAGGGAATGTGGTATGAAACCCAGCCAATGGAATATATGATGAAATGGGATTACCCTGAGATTGGTGTGAAAGATAGTTATTTACTTTACCATGAAGAGATGGAGAGTTTAGTTAAAAATATCAAAGGCCTAAAAAGAATACGCTTTTTTATGACATTTGGTCAGAGTTATTTAACTCATATGAAGTGTTTAGAAAATGTAGGAATGCTTAGAATTGATGAGGTAGAAGTAAACGGTGTAAAAGTAGTTCCGTTGGAGCTTTTAGCAAAACTTTTGCCAGATCCTGCAAGTCTTGGACCTCGTACTGTTGGACAAACAAATATAGGTTGTGTAATAGAAGGAACTAAAGACGGGCAAAGAAAAAAAGTATATATTTACAATACTTGTGACCATCAAACTTGCTATAAAGAAACAGGTGCACAAGCTGTTAGCTACACCACAGGAGTTCCTGCAATGATTGGAGCTAAGATGTTACTAGAGAGTAAATGGAAAGGCAAGGGAGTTTTTAATATGGAAAACTTTGATGCAAAACCTTTTATGGATGAGCTTAGTGTTCAAGGACTTCCTTGGAAAGTAATACAAATGGATGCGGATGAAACTTATGAAGTGAAATAGATTTTGAAAGGAAAAAAGATGAAAAATGAACTTATGATAGTTTGGACAAGTACTAATAAAGATACAATTTTAAATATGATTTGCCAATATGCATTAAATGCAAAATCTAAAGGTTGGTTTGACGAAATAACAATACTAGTTTGGGGTGCTTCTCAACAGGTACTTAGTGAAGATAAAGAGATACAAGAAAAAGTAAAAGAGATGTTTGATATTGGTATAAAAATTATAGCTTGTAAAAAGTGTGCAGAAAATATGTATATTGAAAAGCATATGAAAGAGTGTGATGTTGATGTCTTTTATACTGGTGAGCTTTTAAGTGATTGGGCAAAAGAGGGTAAACCTCTTATAACTTTTTGATAAATATACTAATTACGGGCTGTTCAACAGGAATAGGCTATTTTTGTGCAAAAGAGTTAGTCAAAAATGGATACAGAGTTTTGGCAACTTGTAGATATGAAAAAGATGTTAAAAGACTTCAAGATGAAGGTTTTGAAGTCTTTAAACTTGATTTAAGAAGCTCAAAAAGCATACAAAGTGCAGTTGCTTGGGCAATTCAAAAAAGTGATGGTAAAATAGATGTACTTTTTAACAATGGAGCGTATGGGCAACCTGGAGCGGTTGAAGATTTAAGTCGTGAAGTTTTAAAAGAGCAGTTTGAAACCAATGTTTTTGGAACGCAAGAACTGACAAATTTAGTTTTACCTCTTATGCATAAAAAAGGATATGGAAGAATTGTTTATAACTCTTCTATTCTTGGTATCATTTGCATGTCTTACCGTGGGGCATACAATGCCAGTAAATATGCCATAGAAGGTCTTTGTGACACTCTACGTTTGGAGTTAAATGGAAGTGGTATAGATGTTGTCTTGATAGAACCTGGTCCAATTCATAGTGATTTTAGAAAAAATGCTTTAAAAAAATTTCAAGACAATATTGATACAAAAAATAGTGTACATGTAGAGGTATATAAAAAAACTTTACAAAGGCTAGAGGAGGAGGGTGACAGCTCTTTTACTCTTGGGGAAGATGCTGTTTATAAGGTACTTATTAAAGCAATAACTTCCAAAAAACCAAGAGCCAGATACAGAGTTACTTTTCCTACAAAACTTTTTTGGTTTTTAAAAAGAGTTTTAAGTACTAAGATGTTAGATAAAATTCTTCGGAGTGCAGGTTGAATACACCATACTATCTTTGCGAAGAGAAGCTTTTACGAAAAAACTTAGAATTGTTAAAAAAGCTTAGTGATGAAAGTGGTGCAAAAATTCTTTTGGCATTAAAAGGTTTTGCATTTAGTGGTTTAGCTGATTTAGTAAGTGAGTATCTTAGTGGATGTACATGTAGTGGTTTGCATGAAGCAAAGTTTGCAAAAGAGTATTTTAAAGGAGAAATTCATACTTTCTCACCAGCTTTTATACAGAGTGATTTTGATGAAATATCAGATTTAAGTAACCATATAGTTTTTAATTCATTCGCACAACTTAACAAATATAGAGCTAGAGTTAAAGGCTCTATTGGTTTAAGAGTTAATCCTGAAGTGTCATCTAGCCCTGTTGATTTATATAATCCTTGTGGAGAGTATAGCCGTTTGGGTATTACATGTAAGAACTTTGATGCAGCTAATCTTAAAGGTGTTGAGGGTTTGCATTTTCATGCTCTTTGCGAACAAGATGTTGATGCTTTAGAAGAAGTTTTAAAGAGTTTTGAAGCTAAATGGGGAGATATTATCTCTACATGTAAATGGGTAAATTTTGGTGGAGGACATCATATAACCAAAAAAGGTTATGATGTAAAAAAATTGATAAAACTCGTAAGAGATTTTAAAGCTAAATATAGTGTTGATGTTTATATTGAACCAGGTGAAGCCGTAGGTTGGCAGAGCGGAACTTTGCATACAACAGTTTTAGATATAGTAGACAATGGCATGAAAATAGCCTTACTTGATAGCTCAGCAGAAGCACATATGCCAGATACCCTAGCCATGCCTTACCGTGCAGAGGTACGAAATGCTGGACTTGCAAATGAAAAAAAATATACCTATAGACTAGCGGGAAATACTTGTCTTGCAGGTGATATCATGGGTGATTATAGTTTTGATGAGCCTTTACATGTAGGAAGTAAAATTATCTTTGAAGACCAAATTCATTATACAATAGTAAAAAATACAACTTTTAATGGAATTAAATTACCAGATTTGAAAATACTTCGTGAAAATGGAGATATTGAGATGGTTAGAGAGTTTGGTTATGAAGAGTATAGAAGAAGAAATTAATTATCTATATGGTTTTTTACATAGTTTAAAAATATAGTTGTTGCATAATTTAATTCTTTAGTCTCTTTTTTTATACAGTATATATATCTTATAAAATTTATATTTGTTTTGAGTCTAATTTTAACAAGTTTTTTTTGTTCTATCTCAGCTTTTACAACAGAAGATGACAATATTGCTATGCCAAAATTATTAATGGCTGTTTGTTTTACAGCTTCAAGATTACCCATTATTATGATATTGTTTTTATCAATATGTATGCCTAATTTATTTTCTAACATTGATATAATAGATGATTTTGGATTTGAAAGAAATATTTTTTCTTTTGCTAAATCTTTTTCATCAATAAAACGTTTACTTGCCAATGGATGAGTACTAGATACTACTATGCACAGTGGGTCAGTTGCAATTTTTGTATATTTTAAAGATGCAGTTTCTACTGTTTTTGGTTGAGAAACGAAACCTATATCACAAATATTTTGTTCTACATCAAAAAGGACTAAACTTCTATATTTTATATCGTTAATTATTTTTAGATTTGGATGCTCTTTGTTAAAATCAAGTATGATTTTTGGCAAAATATATCCACCGGGTGTATTTGATGAAGATACACGAATAGTTATGTCATCGAGTATTTTATCTTCTAATAGACATTTTTTTGAGTAATCCAATGTTTGTATGATTTTTTGTGCATAGGGTAAAAAAATATATGCTTTTTTAGTAGGAGTTATGATAGTGCCATTTCTATTAAAAAGTTTTGTATCTAGGTATCGCTCAAGTTTTTTTATGCGAATAGAAATATTTGCCTGTGTGTACTTTAGCTCCTCAGCAGCTTTTGAAAAATTCTTTAATTCCATAACTTTTATAAATGTTTTTATTGTTTCCATATCCATGAGATTAGTATATCATAAATATTTTTTATAAGAGATAGTGAATATAAGGTTCTTATAAAAAATATTTATAAGAGATATAAATTTTTTTTGTCTATAATACTTTAAATACTCTGATAAACTAAGTGTAAAATTTAAAAGGAGTTTTTGATGAATGTAGAAAAAGCAGCGCAAAGTCCAACAGAGAAGGTACTATTTTATATAGGCATACCTCTTGCTTTGTTGGTTTTCGCTTATATATTTACGATGCCTACACCTGAGGGTTTAGGATACAATGGAAAAGTTTCTATGGCAACTTTTGCATTTGCACTTATATTGTGGGTTAGTGGATCACTTCCTACATATGTAACCTCTTTGATAGTTATTGTAGTACTATCTATATTTGGTGGTTGGGATGAAAAGAGTGTACTTGGAGTTTTTGGTTATTATGTTATCTGGCTTATGGTCGCAGCATTTATAATAACTTCAGGTATGGAAAAAAGTGGTTTTGCAAGACGTCTTGCACTTGGAATGGTTACCAAATTTGGAAAGTCAACCATTACAATTTTGATTTCACTCTTTGTAGTCAACTTTTTACTAGCTTTTGTAATACCATCAACTACAGCCAGAGCTGCAGTTATGTTGCCAATCATGCTTTTAATAGCTGATGCTTATGGAGTAAATAAAGGTAATATAAATCTTGGAAAACTTATGGGTATTCAAGGACTACAATCAAATGCTCTCTCAACATCAGCTATTTTGACAGCAACAGCACCTCAGATTTTGGCTATCGGTCTAGTTAAAGAGATGACAGATTTTGATTTTGGTTGGGCACAGTGGTTTGCAGCTTCAGCTCCAATAGCCATTCTTTCTTTAGCCGCTTCGTTTCTTATAGGACTTGTGTTGTATAAACCAGAAAAAGTTATTGCTGGTGGTGGTGGAATTCAGAAGCTTAAAGAAGAATATCATAGTCTTGGAAAGATGACAACTATAGAGAAAAAAGCACTTTTCATTTTTGGTTTTACTATCATATTATGGGCAACAGATAAGTGGCATGTAGGTCTATTTGGTTTTCAACTTAGTCTTGTTATGGTTGCTGTTATATCTGCTACTATGTTCTTTTTACCACATATTGGTATTCTTAAATGGAATGAAGCTAAGATTCCTTGGAACTTGATGATATTTAGTGCTGGTGCATATGCTGCTGGTATATCACTAAATGCAACAGGTGTTGCTACTTGGGCACTTGAAGGTATATTCCATAGTTTGGGTGTTAAAGATATGGGCTTTACAGGACTTTACGCTGTAGTTATATTTATCTCTAGCTTTAGTCACTTTGTGTTTACAAGTAAAACTGTAAGAACTATCATAGTTATTCCAACAGTTATTGCTTTGGCAACTTCAGTTGGTATGAATCCAGTTGCTTTGGCGATTCCTGCAGCATTTACAATTGCAGATACAATCACACTTCCACCACACTGTAAGCCAAACTTGATTTATTTTAGTACAGGTTTTTATACTATTATGGATCAGTTAAAATATGGTATTTTAGTTCTATTAGCTAAGTGGTTATTGATGTTTGGTGCATCATTTACTTGGTTTAAATACCTTGGCATTATATAAGGAGTAATGGTATGTTAAAAATAAAAAATATAATATTAATATTGAGTTTACTTCTTTTTGTAGGAAATTTATCGGCAGGAAGTATGGGGTCAATTAAAAAGTACAGTGAGTATATAACACCATTAGAAAAAAATGGTATTATTCAAGCAGTTGCTGAAGGAAAAACTAACAAAGATGGTTATTTATATCTTCCATTAGCAAAAAAAGCTACTCTTTTAGAGGTAAAAGCTATTAAGGGTGAGCTTCTTAGTAAAGCTGAGATAAAAAAAGTTTATGGACAAAAAGTTGTTGTTTTACAGTTCCTTGATAAAGACGCAGCAGTTATTGTAAATGAAAAATTTAGTGTTAAAAAGCTATATAAAGGCAAAAAAGCTAAACAGAAGTATTCACATCCTGGAAATGTGAAAAATGTAACCTATAAGTTTAAAAACACTGCACCTGTAAAAATAGATAAGTACTTTTTAACACTAGCTGTACCAAAAGGAGTTGAGCTATATAATGTAGTTTATCCTAAAATTTCTAAGAAGAAGAAAACTTTTATTATTTCAGCAAAAGATGGATATACAGTAGTTAGCGTTAAGAAGAAAAAAATTAAACAAGCTGGAGAGTTTAAAGTATCTTTGAACTATTATGCCCAGCCATATAATGTAAAAATGGTGGTATGGTTATTTGCTATTTTTATTGGTGGATTTATGCTTTATACAAGAAGAGCTACTCTTTTTGGTAAAAATGAGGAAAAGTAGTCTAAAATGAGAAAAAAACAAGGTATTTTAGTTATTGCAGATGGAATGGGTGATAGACCAATAGAAGTACTTGGAGGCTTAACTCCATTGGAGTATGCAAAGACTCCAAGTCTTGATTTTTTAGCTTCAAAAGGAGCATGTGGGAACGTTCACCCATATGCTCCAGGAGTTAGAGTAGGCACTGATGTTGGGCATTTAGCAATTTTTGGTTATGATCCAAAAAAAGTTTATACAGGAAGAGGTCCAATTGAAGCTTATGGTGATAATTTTGAATTAGAAGATGGTGACATAGCTTTTAGAGGTAATTTTAGTACTATTGATGATGATTTTACAGTAATTGACAGAAGAGCTGGTAGAATTAGTAGTGGAACTAAAGAGTTAGTGACAACCTTAAATGGTATGGTTTTAAGTAATGGAACAAAAGTTTTTGTAATAGCTTTGACTGCTCATCGTGTAGCTGTTGTTCTTAGAGGTAAAAATCTTTCAACAAAAATAACTATAACAGATCCTGGAACTGCAATGGAGGGTGAGAAACTTGTTAAACCTCAACCCTTAGATGATTCAAAAGAGGCAAAAAATACAGCCATGTTAGTGTGGGAATTAACTCAAAAGATATATGATATTTTAAAAGTTAATAATCTTAATATTCAAAGAGAAAAAGAGGGTAAACTCTCAGCCAATATGATTCTTTTAAGAGGAGTCGGAATTAAGCCAAATATGCCAAAACTTTCTGAGCAAATGAATATTAAATGTGCTTGCGTTGCAGGAGAGATGACAGTTATTGGTGTAGCTAAAATGGCTGGTATGGACACTTTTATGCTTGAAGGCTTTAATGGAGAATATGATACAGATTTTATGGGTAAAGCCAAACTTGGTGTTAAACTTTTAAAAGAAGATAAGTATGATTGGGTTGTTATTCACATAAAAGCTACAGATTTAGCAGGACATGATAATTTGCCTTATGTTAAAGTAGATATGGCTGAAAAAATTGATTTAATGATGGCATATATACTTAAAAACATAGATTTAAATGATTGTTATGTTAGTTTTACAGCAGATCATTCTACTCCTTGTGAACTCAAAGATCACTCAGGCGACCCAGTTCCTACTATTATTGCTGGTGGAGATATTGGAATAAGAAGAGATGATATAAATCAATGTGGAGAGAAATATTTTAAAAATGGTTCTTTAAATAATCTAAGAGCAAGAGATATATTTATGATTCAAATGGATTTGATGGGATTTACGAAAAAATTTGGGTCATAAGGGATATTTTTCCCTTATGAATTCATGATTTACTTGATTGGTAAATATTCTAATCAAGTAAAGTATTTATTAGTTATGGTTACAAGTTCCTTGCCCACTACTTTTTTCAAGTTTTCCCTCAAGAAATATTTTTAGGCTCTCTTGAACTGTTTTGCTTGTTGGATCAAAGTATAAATCAAGTCCAGCTTCAGAAAAACCAAGTGCTGGACGTCCACCAATACCACCAACAATAAGAGCATCAGGTTTAAAACTCATAATATTTGTTACTGCGTCACCACAAGCACTGCTATTGTGTCCTGGATTTTGTACACCTTCTACCTCTTTTACTTCACCATTTTCTATGGTAATTATCGTATAAAATTTTGCTTTTCCAAAGTGTGCGCCTCTTTTGCTTAGGTAACCTTCATTTTCGTTTGTTGGGAATACTAATCTCATTTTTTATCCTTAATATTGTAGTTGTAATTTGTTATTTTTAAAAGCCTCATATGCCTCTTTTAGAGTCATATCTCCAGCACCTATATACATCTTAACACCAGAAGTCTTTAACACTTTTAGTGCTTTTTCACCTGCTCCATTTCCCGTGATGATAACATCAGGATTTAAGTCTAATACTTTTTTTGAAGTTTGTAAACCAGCGCCATGCTCCATTTCTTGGGTTTCATTATTTGTGATTATTTTTAATTCATTTGTATTTTCGTCAAAACTTACGAACATCTCACTTCTTCCAAATCTAGCATCCATAGAGCTTGACCACTCATTACCCTGTGCTGTAAAAACTATTTTCATTTTAATTGCTCCTTTATTTTTATCCAACTTTGTGTTACAAGATTAGCAAGTTGGCTATTTTTATCAAATTCTAATATTGTTTGAGTTTTTGCTAGTGCTTTTGTAAAAGTTTCATCATAAGGTAGTTTAGATATAAGCTCTATATTTTCTACTTTTAAAAAGTTTTCTATTTCCTGACTCATTTTTTTATTTAAATCATATTTATTGATGATACAAACAGCTTTTAATTTGAAGTTATTTACTACTTGTAAAACTCTTTTTAAGTCATGTAGTCCAGAAACTGTAGCTTCTGTAACAAGTAAAACCAAATTTGCTCCACTAAGACTTGAAATTACAGGGCAACCAACTCCTGGACTTCCGTCAGTTATAACATAGTCTCTATTTTTTTGAAGAGCCATTAGTTTTGCTTTTTGTTTTACTTTTGCTACAAGTTTCCCTGAATTTTCTGCACCAAATCCAAGTTTAGCGTGAACCATGGTTGAGTTGTTTTTGATATCTGAAACATAAATATCTCCAATTTTTTGAGTCTGCATAGTGATGGCTTCTTGTTTGCAAACTCTGCTACAATAGTGACAGCCTTCACAAGATATTTTGTCTATGTAGTGTTGATTGTCTTTTACATATATTGCATCAAATCTACATACATCAAAACAATTACCGCAATTGGTACATATTTCTTCATCTATTACGGCTAATTCTCCACTAAAAAAATCTTCTTGTTTTTTGAAGTTAGCATCTAAAAGTAGGTGCATATTGGCAGCATCAACATCGCAGTCACTTATTATGGCTTTATCACCAGCAAGATAAGCAAAAGAAGCACTCAAAGTTGTTTTTCCTGTTCCTCCTTTTCCTGAGATTATTACTACTTCACGCATTTTATATCTCCTATAAAAGTGATAATCTCATCAAGAGAGTTTTTGAAATGGTCTATTTGTTTGTAGATTAATTCACCTTTTGAGTATAGTTTTGCTATGTTTTTATCGTTTTTTACTTTTGTTATGATTGGGATATTCTCTTTTAAACAATACTCTTCAACGCTTATCTCTCCAATACCATATCGGTTGATAATCACACCAAAGTTCTTATCTAAAACCCTCATTGTCTCAACTGCAAGTTTGAGATCATTGAGTCCAAATGGGGTTGATTCCGTTACTAATATGACAAAATCACTCCCACGACTTGCCTCAATTACAGGACAACTAGTTCCTGGAGGTGCATCAAATATCATGATGTGATTTTTATATTTTTCCTTAGTATATCTTATGCTTTGAGATATAAGTGGCACAGCCATCTCTTGCCCCAAATCAAGTCGACCTTCAATGAAAGGAAAGTTTTTTGTTTCAAACTCTTTTATTTCTCCAATTCTAGTTGGTTTCATAAGTAAAGAGTTTGTAGGACAAAGTTCACTACAGGCATAACAACTATGACATAGTTCAGGAAAAATAAGTATCTCATTTGGCATTGCTACAATTGCATTAAAGTTACAGTTTTTTGCACATTTACCACATAATGTACAATCATTACTTTCCCAAGTTGGTACTATTTTATTGCTAATTTTAGTATTGCTAAGTTTTGTTTGTAAAAAAAGTGCCGAGTTTGGCTCTTCTACATCTAAATCAGTTAATACTATATTTTTGCCCATATCAGCTATTAATGAAGTTAAATTGGTGGAAATGGTGGTTTTTCCTGTACCACCTTTTCCGCTTGCTATTGTTAGCTTCATTTATGCTTCATTTATGAAACTTCTATTACGACCTTTTCCTCTTCCTTCTCCTTGTCCAAATCCTTTTGAATTACCTTGACAAGGTTGGTTATTTTTCATTCTACCATTATTACGTCCCTGTCCTTGTCCATTTTGACATCTATTTTGTTTTCTGTTCTGATTATTACATCTCATAATTATTCCCTTTTCTCTACGTTTAATAGTTTTTGATTTAGTAGAGCATCTGCAATTTTCTTTCTTGCAGTCTCTACAAGCCTAGAAAAAGTAGTGCGAGAAATACCCATTTTGTCGGCACACTCTTGTTGGTATAAAGATTCAAAATCAGCTAATCTAATAGCTTCCATTTCATCTTCATAAACAATTACAGTTTCTAGTAAATCTCTTCTTTTGCCACAAGGTTTAAAAGATAGTTTACTATGGTCAACATTTATATTCCTGTTCTTTCTTTTTCTTCCACAACAATTCATTGTATACCCTTATATGCACATATGTTCGTAATTATAACGCACATATGTGCAAATGTCAATAGTTGTTGATTATATTTAAGATAAATTTTTATTAACATTGTATTAACATACTAGTTGTAACATTATAATATTAAAGGAGGAGGATATGAAAAAAATAACATCTTTAAGTTTAGGATTTTCTTTTTTGATTATGAGTTGCACAGGTATAATACTATTTATAGCACCTCATGGAAGAGTGTCAAGGTGGCTTGATTGGCATCTATTTGGGCTTAATAAAGAACAATATCAAGAGTTGCATACAACTTGTATGGTTTCATTACTTTTTTTTGGAATATTGCATATATATTTTAATTGGAGACCAATTTTATGCTACTTAAAAGATAGTAGTAGAAAAATATCTTTTAGAAAAAAAGAATTTCTAATTGCACTTGTTTTAAATGCTTTTTTTGTGATAGGGACATTAAGCTTGACTCAACCATTTAAGGGTTTTATAGATTTAGGTGAAAATTTAAAAAATTATTGGGGAGAAAAATCTATTGTTATTGATGCTCCATCAAACTTA
>JADGDR010000012.1 GCA_016744795.1 Sulfurospirillum sp. | reverse complement strand
TTTTAATGAACTCGAACCCCCTATTCCTAGGAGTTTCAAACGCTCGTTCTCTCAAACGAGGACGAAATTATATACAATCATTGCTTAATCTTCGCTTAGACAGAAGAGTATTTTTTATAAAGTTTAAAAATATATTTTCTCTTACTATATAATAGGGATTTTGCAAGAAGCAAATATTAAAAATAAAAATTACATTTTTTAATAAAAATATCTATATTTAAGAGTCTTTTAGAAAATTTTAGTTTACTATTAAAGTGCTATCTTATGTTTAAACTCAATTTATTAGTATTGTAAATAATTGATATATTGAAAATTTTAAAAATAAGTTCTCAATCTGTATTTGAAAAAAATACTAAAAAAATAGTTCACACAAAAGAACCATATAGACTGCTAAATGGCTCTTCAATCCCTTATTTATCTTCTATTAATATTAATTTAATATAATGATGTTACTTTAATAAAGGAGAAATAATGGGATTATATAACAGAAAATATATAAATGATAGTGCACAAGAAAACTCTTACGAGCAAACACAATCAAAAAGCTCACTTGGAATTTTCATAAAACAGACTTATCAACTTTTTGCAGCGTCACTTTTAGCAGCTACTGCTGGAGCGTATGTTGGGTTAGGAATGGCAGAAGCAATATCTAGTTGGTTTTTCGGACTTGTTATATTAGAATTTGGATTACTATTTGGGCTTTATGCTGCTAAGAAAAAAGCTGGATTAAATCTTATATTACTATTTGGATTTACCTTTGTAAGTGGGTTGACACTAGCACCACTTTTAACAAATATATTAGGAATGGCTGGCGGTGCTAGCATTATAGCTAATGCGTTTATGTTGACTACTGTTGCATTTGGTGGACTTTCCATGTTTGCTATGAACACAAAACGTGACTTTAGCGTAATGGGTAAAATGCTTTTCATAACTCTTATAGTTGTTGTTGTTGCAAGTTTAATGAATATATTCTTTCAAAGTTCACTATTACAACTTGTTATTGCAAGTATCAGTGCAATTTTATTTAGTGCTTTTATCCTTTATGATACTCAAAATATCATCAAAGGTCGTTATGAGACACCAATAGAAGGTGCTATTGCTCTGTATCTTGATTTTCTAAATTTATTTATTTCTCTGCTTCAAATACTTGGAATATTTGGGCGTGATGAATAAAACCAATGAGGAGGTATTTCCTCCTCAAACACTTCGTATAGTTGATGCCAATCTAAACCGTTTGAGAGAAGGGATTAGAGTAGTTGAAGATATCTGTAGATATCATAAAAATTCCAAAGAGTTATCTCTAAAACTAAAGAACTTACGTCATCTCTCTCGTTTAAATAACTACCATGAACTTCTTACATGTAGAGATATTTTGACTGATCCACTTAAAGAAACGACTAAGAGTGAGAAAAGTAGAGATTCACTTGAGTCTATCATACTATCAAATATAAAAAGAGCACAAGAGAGTTCTAGGGTACTAGAAGAAGTTTTGAAACTTACTGATGATAATAGTGCTGAAAAGTTTAAACAGATACGATACGAATTATATAATCTAGAAAAAGAGATTCTATTATAAAATAGAACCTCCTAAAGGTTTATTCTTTACATGTAGATGCCTAGATTAACCTAATGGCTCATTTACTTCTATTTTGCACTGTGTGCCTTTACAATCAATGTTTGCATCAAAGTAATAAACTGCTGATACATCAAATTTTTCGTCATTTAATTTCATCCATGCTTCCATTGCTCTGCCACCACTCACACAATTAAATACTATAGTTTTACCTTTTGGTAGTTTTTCATATAACTCTTTTGCTTTTAATTTTTCTGCTTCAATATTTATTGCACCTTTTAAATGTCCAACTTTAAATTCATCTGGAGCTCTGACATCTACTATTTGAACATTTGGTAATTTACCTAGATTTACTTTAAACCATTCGCCATCTACTGTTCCTTCATCTTCACCTAATTTAATCCCTGCTACCATTTTAAAAGTTTTTGGTGTTTCTATTTTTGGTGTTTTCTTCGCTTTAGAACCTGTTGTAGTCATTCCATCTTTTTTCCATTGTGGTAATCCACCTGCGTATACTTTTACGTTTGTATATCCTAGGCTTAAAAGTTTATTTGCAACCGCATGAGATTTATGACAATTATACCCTCCACAATAAGTTATAATTGGAGTATTAAGATCAACTGGAAATCTTCCTGCTAGTTTATCCATAGCAGTATCTGGGATTGATATTGAGCTAGGAATTGTTGCTCCTAGATATTTTTTATATGGTCTTGCATCTATTAGTACTGCTGAACCTTTTTTATATGCAGCTGCTACTACTAATGTTCCTACTTCTACATAATTGTTCTTTTTCCATTCAGGTTCTCCTGCTTGGTAAAGTTTTACATTAGTGAAACCTCTTTTTTTTAACATACCTGCTACTTTTGGGCTTTTTCCACATTTCCAGCCACCACAATATACGATAATCTCTTTATCTTTTTTTACAGTATCAAGTTGCCCTACAAATTTATCAAACTGAGTATCTGGAATATTTAGGCTTGATGGTATTGTTGATTTCATATACATATTTACTGGTCTTGCATCAATTAATAGTGCTTTTGCTCCTTTTCTTGTTGCATTCCCTATTGCTTTGTTTGTATATTCATAATTTACAATTTCAAGATTATACTTTTTAATTAAACCTGCTACCTTTGTTGTTGGCTTATTTCTTTCTTTCTTTACAACTGGCGCTGCACCATCATTTGTTGCACATCCTGTGAATAGTAGTACTGCACTTATTGCTAGTGCACTTAATATCTTTGACTTCATACTTTTCTCCCTTTATTAAATTGTGTGTTGTATCTTATCTAAAAACTTAATCTTAATGATGTTCTCTTAAATCACCTATTGAAAATAGTGAATCAAAAAGTTTATATATCAAAATACAAACTCCAACAGAACCGACTACTATACATATCTCTCCTAAATGAGGATGAACATAATTAAATGTACTTGCTACATCATAAAAATCATATTTTTCATAACCTGTTCCAAATCTATTTGACATTGGGTTAGCATTTCCTCCATATACAAAAAGATATCTTCCTGCAAAACCACCAATAACTACACATACAGATGATATTACTGTCCATATAGGCTTACCTGGTTTTACTACTAACAAAAAGGGAAGAGCTAAGGTCAAGAAAATATACCCACCAAAATAAAGATATTTAAATGGTCCAAAAAGAATTAAAAATGCCCAATCTTTATCTATTACTAAATAACCAAAAATTTCATATAACCCTAAGAGAGAGATAAAAAACAACATTCCTTTTCGAATTAAGTCCATTAACTCTTTATACTCTGGCTTGCTTTTATGTGCAAGATATATATTTATGCCCATTATTCCCAATGAAGAAACAAAAGCTGAGATAATAAAATACAATGTCAATGATGGAAATTCTGTCCATAAATGACGTGCTGTATTCATAGAAAATAATTTTCCTTGAATATAATACTCAATCAAATCAACACCTATACTAAGAATTAATACTGGAAGTGCTAATCTTTTTGCTAACTCTCTTTTATTTGTTAAAAGAAGATATATTTCAAACAAAACAAATGGTATATATATACAATATAATGGCAACATCATCCACATACCCGCATTTACATTTGGAGTTAATATCATCCAAAACATATTTAGCATATTCAAATCAGTTGCAATTGTAAAAAGTCCTGCAAATACCATAGAAAGTCCTGTAACCATAAAACCTGCTGCTACTTTTGCTACTAAATCTATATGCATAAGCTCTGCAAGTGCTACTAAAAAAATAATTCCACTTCCTGTATAAATCATATACATATAATTAGAAATAAACAGAGTCCAAGGAACTTCACGACTAACTTCACCAACTGTTCCAAAAACAGCTAATTTCATAGCTGCCTTTAATTCTGGATTAGTAGGATCTATACCAGAAGCATGAGCAGTTGCTGCTTCACTAAAATATCTAATATGAAATACTTCAAATATCCCAAAAATAGCAAGTCCAAGTAAAGCATAAGCTATAATCATAAATTTATTAAATAAAAGATTTTTTATACTAATTTTATTTATCTCTAAACCTAAAAATTCTATCTTTTCCATTCTTTACTCCTTCTATCTCTTGCAGCGTCATATTTTGGTTTAAATTCATCCCAAGTATGAATCACTGTGTTATGTCCAATACTTTGTCTAGCATACGGTTCATCATCTGGTACTATATAAAATAATTTTGGAAGTGTACTTGCATGTTCTTTTTGGAAAAAGAACCTTTTTGTTTTTAATAGTTTTACTAAATCAGAATCTTCATCATCCAAATCACCAAATAATCTTACCTTAGTAGGACATGTTGCTTGACAGGCAGTTGTACCATATTCATCTATTCTATGGTCACAAAAAGTACATTTATCTACTGCGACCATAGTATCATCTATAAATCTAGCATCATAAGGACAAGCTTCCATGCAACCTTTACATAAAATACACTTACTTGGATCTACTTTAACGATGCCCCCACTTATAAAATGGCTCGCATAAGTTGGACACACACTTACACATGGTGCATCTATACAGTGATTACACTGTGATGGATAAAAGTTCATATATGGTTTCCCAAATATAGTTCCCTCTACTATTCCTACCCAAATACGCTGTTTATGAGATCCTAGTTGAACTCCATTTTCCTCTTTACATGCAGTCTCACATGCCTTACAGTTTATACAATTTTGATAATCTAATGCCATTGCATAATTCATAATTACACCTTTCTTATCGATACAATAGTATCATGCATAATTGCACTACCAAAAACTGGCTCAATTCTATCTTCAATTATTTCATTATCACTTGCACCATTTCTGTGTGCAAATGTCATACCTGTTGATTTTGCACCAAATCCATGTATATAAAATATAGTACTTGGTACAATCTTAGCTGTAGGATACGCTTTAATTGTAACTTTACCTACCTTACTTGTAACCTCAATCACATCTCCAAACTCTATATCACGAAATTTTGCATCTTTATCATTTATCCAAACAAAATTCTCATTCATAAGTTCTAAAAGCATTATATTGTTTTGAGTTGCATTTTGAGTAAACTGAGCATGCCGACCACTAATAAACTTGAATTTGCCCTCAGGTACTTTTACATAATCTTTATCTTCCCAAGTGGGCATAGATGCTATTCCTTTCTTTGCCATACTAGCTAGTGAACACTCTATCTTTCTACTTGGTGTTGAAAATTTTCTTCTTATCTCTGCTATATCTTTAGGATTTACACAAGTATCCATCTCTTCTTGTTGCGATTCATCTTCTAGCTTAACAACAGTAAAATTTTTTTCATACTCTTCATAATATTTGTACGTATTATTATCAAGTTTTTCAAAACTTACATCCATAAATGGATAATATACACCTTTTTCTCTAAGTGTTTTCCAAGCATCTTCATCATATTTTTCTCTAAACATATGCTCATTTATATGTTCTTGCGACTCTTCAAAAGCATCTGCTAAATCAAAGCCATTATCTTTATAATAGTCTTCTTCAGTATCACCACTTTCAAGCTCGCTAAGTTCTTCTTGAACATCTTCATCATATTTTTTTGTAATTTCCCAAAGTGGTTTGGAAAGTTTTTTAGCTAACCCATTCATAATTTCAATAACTGGCTTACTCTCGTACATAGGGTCAATCGTTTTTTGGCGTAAAATTATAGCTGGCTCTACTCCTGCAAATGATTTGATAGGGTCTTCTCTTTCCAAATAAGTACACTCTGGTAGTATCACATCTGCATACATTGCTGTATCACTTGGCATAGTATCAATAACAACAATCAAATCTAGCTTTTCTAACATTTTTTTTGTTTTTGCTGTATTTGGAACAGAGAGCATAGGGTTTTGTTTATATACAAAAAGTCCTCTTATAGCATAAGGTGTTTTACCTTCAGTAACCATATTTCTCCATGCTATCCATGAACCACTTCCACCAATAATAGCAGCAGCACCTTTTTCAATACGTTCCTTAGCATTTGCATACATTGGTATATTTATATCATGACTTCCTAATGGCAATTTTCTACCAAAAACAATACCACCTTTAACATCTATACCACCACCAAGGGCAGTAAATATAGCTTGAGCACGTCTTAATTGAAAATCATTTTTTGCAAAAGTAGAACGACGACCTTGATAATAAATAGATTGTGGAGCATTTGCCATAAACTCGCTAGCTATATGACAAATCTCTTTTGCAGAAATTCCTGTAATTTTCTCTGCCCACTCTGGAGTATATTCATTCTGAAGTATATGATTTTTATACTCTTCAAACCCATTAAAATTATTTTTTACATATGTTCTATTATAAGTTTGAGTAATCAATACTTGATAGGTAAGAGCTAAAACAAAAGCTAAGTCAGTTCCTGGTTTTATTGCAAGATACTTATCTGCATGAGCTACTGTATTTGTAAATCTTGGATCTACAACTACAAGCTTAGTTCCTCTTCCTCTTGTTCTTTTAAAAAGGTCCATTGTATCAGGAGTAACAATAGCTTCAGCACGATTTGCTCCAGCCATAATAACATACTTTGCATTATCTAAATCAGCTTGTCCATATCCGCCTATAGTAAGTGCATAACCTGAAACTGTTGTTTGAAGACATATTGAAGCATGATTGATAAAATTAGATGATCCAAATTTATCTGCCATAAAAGATTTGTAAGTATGTTCAGCCATCCCTTCACCAGCACAGTATCCTATACATGAACGATTATCTTTCTCTTCATCTAAAATTTTTACCATTTTTTCTTTGATGTATTCATTTGCCTCTTCCCATGAAGCACGTCTATACTTTCCATCACCTCTTTTACCTATTCTTATAAGAGGATATTTTAATCTATCAGGATCGTAAAGAGCATGAATTCCTGCAGCTCCTCTTGCACACAACATATTTTTTGATTTAGGAAAATATGGATTTGGATCTAGTTTTGTAACTATTCCATTTTTTACTTGAGCAATAGCCGCACATTTGTTTACACACATTTCACAAACGGTAGGAATTTTCTTCATAAGTGCAGTATCTGACTTTATGTCCGTAGAATTATTAGCCAAGATATTTGTTGCACCTAATGCTGTTCCGCCAAGAACACTTAATGCAACACTGCTTTGAAGAAATCTACGTCTTGAGATTTCCACTTTCATAACATCTTCTCCATTGTTAATATCTCATAAGTTAGTATAATCTAAGTTATAAGTATCTATACGGATATTGTATGATAATTTTTTTATACTTTTATTAAAAATTTTGTTTTATATAAAATCTTCTTATCTTTTTGTCGTCAAAAGTACTTATTTAAGGAGTTAAAAAAATAAAATATTTTTTTCTTTTTGTACTTTTTATTGACAAAAAGTAAAATATTTTATCAGAAAATATCAAAAAAACTATATTTATTTAACAAATAATATATAAAAGTTATTTTTTGTTATGTATAAAAAGCACTTCAAATTCCAAATACTTATGAGGATAAGTTTCTATTAACTTTTTCGTTTGCCTTACTGTGAGTTTTCTCTCTCCACCACTAACACCAGTTTTTTTGATGTATCTAAATTTTGATATATTATCTTCAAAATTAAGTCTATATATCTTTATTTCATACACTATATCAAAATACTTTTTTGTTATCTCTACCAACTCCTTTGCATCTGGCAAAAAGGTTTCAAGACTACTTAGTTTATATATGTCTGCAAAAGTATTACATGTAAAGATAGCAAATGCTATATTTGAGCTTATTTTAGAAGTAAATTCTATTAATTCTTCTATATTTTTAGCCCATTGAAGGGCTGAAGAAGAGATTATCAAATCAAATGGAGTATCACAAAGCATATCTTGTTGGAATTTTTTATCTTCAAAATTTATATTTATTACTTCAACAAAATCATTTTTAGGATGTTTTTTACACATGCCATAAGCACTATCTACACCTATGAACTTCTCATATTCCCAATCTATCTTTAAGTTTAAATCACCTGTACCACAGCCTAAATCTAAAATTTTTTTTGGATTATATTTTACTTTTGATAACAAATGTGTAGCCACTTTTTTTTGTATAATGGTATTTTCATCATAACTGTTTGCCCGCTTAGAAAACTCTTTTATATGTTTCAATCAACTCTCTTTAATTATATTTGGGTATAATGCATCGATTATACTAAAAATTTACTAAAAGGACATTGAGAATGACCGGAATTTTATTGGTCTCACAATTTATTTTGGCTGCTATTTTAACCATTGCAGTACTTTTACAAAAAAGTTCATCTATTGGCTTAGGAGCTTATAGTGGAAGCAACGAATCCCTATTTGGGGCAAAAGGGCCTGCTGGATTTATGGCTAAATTTACATTTGTAGTAGGAATTATTTTTATAGCAAATACTTTGACATTGGGATATTCTTATAACCAAGAAAAAAACGTATCTATCGCTGAAGATATGAAGATAGAAAAAGGCGTAGTTCCTGTAAATCCAGAGTTACCAAAAACTCCAAGTGCACCAACTGCTCCAAAAGCTAACTAATTAATTAAGATGAAACCTCTTCTACTATCGCTTCTTATCGCGGTTACTCTATGGGCTGATGCTCATATATTTGTTTATCACAGATTTGGTGATAGTAGATATCCAACTACTAATACAACTATTGAAGAGCTTAAAAAAGAGTTTGAGTATTTTAAAAATAGTGGTTATGAAGTAATTCCTCTTAAAAAACTTATATCAACGCTTAAGAAGAAAAAAAACATCCCAAATAATTGGATTGTTCTAACGATTGATGATAACTTTAAAAGCTTTTATACAAATGCTCTACCAATTTTCAAAGAGTATAACTACCCTTTTTCTGTTTTTGTTTATGTTGAAGCAACACAAAAAAGATATCCAGACTACCTTACCTGGGAACAGCTTAGGGAAATAAAAAAATCTGGAAGCATTGAATTTCACTCTTATGGGCATAAGCATATGACCTATTTAAGTGATGCTGAGATAAAAGAAGATTTTGAAAAAGGTTTGGCTCTTTTTGAAAAAGAGTTGCGAATAAAACCAAAAGTTTTCACTTACCCATATGGTGAGTATAGTCCAAGAGTTCAAAAAATTGCAAAAACATATGGTTTTGATGCTATCATCAATCAAAATATGGGTGCCGTATCAGACTTCAGTGATGTTTACGATATGGATAGAACAGCCCTTGTAGGCAAAAGTAATCTAAAATTATATCTTAGATATAAAGCACTAAATGCAAAATGGAAAGAACCTATAATGTTTCCTGATAATGCAATACTAAAATCTTTATATGTAAAGACAAATGAAAAAATGAAAAAAGGTGGCGTTTACATTACAGGCCATGGTTGGCTAGAAGCAAAGATTGAAAATGGTGATTTTAAAATGGAATTAAACAAAAAATTAATAAACAAAAGATCTCGCATAGTAATAAGTGTGGGAAATAAAATATCAACAAAACTACTAATAAAGGACAAATATGGAATTAGATGAGATATATCTTGATCAACAAGAACACGTAGAGAAGACTCTTGATTCTCTAAAAAGAGACTTCATAACAATTAGAAGTGGAGCAGTGTCAACTTCTATCTTAGATAATATAAAAGTTGACTATTATGGAACTCCAACTGCACTAAATCAAGTTGCTACAGTTCTTACAAGCGATGCAACAACTATCAATGTATCTCCTTGGGAAAAAAATATACTTAAAGATGTTGAGCGAGCAATCGCAGAAGCAAATATAGGAGTTAATCCTAATAACAATGGTGAGTCAATACAACTATATTTTCCACCAATGACAAGTGAGCAAAGAGCTGAAAATGCAAAACAAGCAAAAGTTATGGGTGATAAATCAAAAGTTGCTATAAGAAACATAAGAAAAGATGCTAATGATAAGATTAAAAAACTTGAAAAAGCTAAGGATATTACTGAAGATGAATCAAAAAAAGCTCATGATAAAGTACAAAAAATAACAGATGAAGCTGTATCTAGTATTGAAACGTTAGTAAGAGCTAAAGAAGCTGAGTTATTAAAAATATAATGAATTTAGAAAAAATTTATAGAGATGCTGGTGCGTATCTAGAAGGTCATTTTTTACTTAGTAGTGGTAAGCATTCACAATTTTATCTCCAATCTGCAAAAGTTTTGGAAGACCCAAAAATAGCAGAATTATTAGCTTCAAATTTAGCTGAAATGATTAAAAAAAGTAATATACAAGTTGATACAGTTTGTGCTCCTGCTCTTGGTGGTCTTTTAGCTGGGTATGAATTAGCTCGTGCTCTTGGTGTTAGATTTATATTTGCAGAGCGTGTTGAAAAAGTTATGACTATCAGACGTGGTTTTGAAATTAAAAAAGATGAAAAAGTCCTTATGTGTGAAGATATCATAACAACTGGTGGTTCAGTTCTAGAAGCTGCTTCACAAGTAGAAATACAAGGTGGAAAGGTAGTAGCATTTGCTGCTCTTGCTAATCGTGGCTTTTGCAAAAGAGAAGGAAGTAAAAACGATGCAAAGCCTACATGTAAACTTCCAAATAATGTTCCATTTTTTGCTCTTGGTGATTTTGAGTTTGATATTTATGATGAAAAAAAATGTCCTTTATGTGTAAATGGAAGTAAAGCTTTTAAACCTGGTAGTAGAGGAAACTAAGTGGCTAGATGGAGAGATATAAAACGGGGTAAAATTTCAAAAAAAGTAAAAGAGATAAAATTGCCTCCTTTTACTATCTCTCCAGTAGTTAATAGAATTAAGGCTTTTATAACTGATACTTTTATGTTGTTAATGCCTCTAATGTACATAGTTTTTTACCTTGTTATGGGTTCACGTGAAGAATTTGAAGAACATATGCTCTTGGGTTGGATTTATATCTTTGTACCACACTTTTTTATAGTGATTACTTTTTGGTTTTTTAAATCTCAAACACCTGGTTATAAAGCATATGAAATAAAACTAGTAGATAATAAACTTCAGCGTCCTAGCCTTTTTAAGCTCGTAGTTAGATACTTCGCATTTGTGCTCTCAACACTACTTGTAGGTGGTCTTTTTTTAGCGATAGCAAGAAAAGATAAAAGAACATTACATGACCTCATATCAGGAACTATGCTTATTCAATTAGAATCTTAAATGACATTTTTTAAAATTTCTGCTTTCTTTTTTTCATACTTTTGTTTGACCGCAGTGTATGTTATATTTATGCCTAAGATGCTTCAAATGGTTGGTTATAGCACTATGCAAATTGGGATAGTTTTTGCTTTGGCCCCTCTAATGCGTTTTATCGTGCCTTTTGCTTTTTTAAAGCACATAGAGCTAAATAAAAAAGTTTTTCACGGTTCACTTATCGCTATTGTTTTTGGTGCTATTCTTTTTTATTTTACTATTGAAAACTTTTATGCATTTATGATACCAAATATGTTAATTGGTGCTTCAGCTGGTCTTGTCTTACCTTATGTAGAGACTTACGCGATGGAACACCTTGGTAAAAGAAGATTTGGAAGATCAAGACTATATGGCTCAATAGGGTTTATGTTATTAGGTATTGTTTTAGCTAGAGAGTTGGATAATTATGTAATTGGTCTTAATTTCTATATCATTTTTGCAATCATTATGCTTGTATGTGGATTTTCAATAACATATAAAAATAAAGATTTCAAACAAAAAGTAAAAAATAAAAATAATGAGAAATTTGAACTTAAAAGAGCAACTTTTCTTTGGATAAGTCTATTTTTTATGCAGATAAGTTTTGGAACATTTTATAACTTTTTTACTATATATGAGACCGAAAGAGGTATTAGCTTAGAAATGGTTAGTTATCTCTGGGCATTTGGCGTAATTTGTGAAATACTTTTTTTCTACTTTCAAGCACCTCTTTTAAAATTAAATCTACTAAAAATTTTAAAATTTTCTGTATTTATCACCATTATAAGATGGATTCTACTATTTTTATTTCCTGAATCACTATTCGTCTCTTTTGTATCTCAATCTTTACATGCTATATCATTTGCTCTTCATCACACGGTAGCTATAAGCTTTTTATATAGTCTCTACGATAATAAAAAACTTGCAGCACAGTTTTACTACGGTTTTTCTTTTGGTTTAGGTGGATTTATTGGTGCTCTTTGTGCTGGGTATTTTTATGGTGATTATCTTTATCTATATGCTGCATGCATGGCATTTTTATCTTTTATTGCTCTTTTTAAAGTTTCAGCTTTAAAGCAAAAATAATATCTATAAAATTAAAATTAAACTCATTTTGCTAGAACAAAGTCTCTAAAATAAATATCTTCTATTTCAAGTCCATAAGATTCATATATAAGATCTTTTAAATCTTGTTTATATTGCTGTTTACCTGCTGATGTTGCTAGTTTACTACTATCTTGATTTGACGAAAATCGTAAAATTGTATCTCTTATATAAGGCATATTTTTTACTAAAGAATCTTTGTTTGCTCCATTTACCATCTTAAAAGCCATATCTGCTTTCATATATTTATAGGGACCAGAATGCATATTTATCAAAATCTTATCTATACTCACTTCTAACTTATTAGTACTTACTGTATTTGATTTTCCACTAGGTGCAACCATATTTCCAAATCCACCAAAATTTGTATTTGTTTTTCCAGAACTCATAAAAAATGTGCCAACTATAAGATATGTAATAGTAACCAAAATAATTACACCTATTACAATTTTTAATATTTTATTCACTTTAAACCTTTTTAAAAACGTAGTATACTATCTTTTAGACCAAAGTCTTCTGTCTAAATTCAAATGTTTTACAATTTCTGTAGTAAGGCAAAGAACTTGAAAGTAAAACTTTACTTCATTAAAACAAGTAATTTTTTTATATATTTTTGGTTCAAAAAGTTTTTCTCTAAATCCAATTGCAATATAAATATTAGATTTTACAAAACTAATAGAGATGTTTTTACCTACTAATTTTTTATACTCTAAAATAGATTCCATTAAAGAATGAGAAAGTATATACCTCGCTTCTATTTGATCATCAGAGTAGATAACAAACTCTTTTTCAAATTTAGGATTATCCATTTTTACTAATTCACCACGAGAACTAAAAGATTGAAAAAAATGGGAAAATGAACCTAAAAATTTTTCACTTTTATCTGGGACAATTAGTGTTTTTCCTTTAAAATTTTTATTAAAATCTGCTATAAAAAAAAGTCCATGAAAAGTAGTATTCATTTTAATTAAAAAATCTAATATCAAATCAATTACCAAATTAATTCCAGAGTCAGTGCCTAATCTATTCCTTTTGTCCTTTACTTCAGTGTGAACTTCGGAAAAACGAATATCAACCCCATCAACTTTTCCTACAACCAAATCATCACCACTATACTTATCTATTTTTTGATAGAAAAGTGAACTTTGCTTATATTCATATTCACTAATAGAACTGTCTTTGTTATAGCTAAGAGAATCATCAACGAATAAAACAAGCTTCTCAATAACTTGATTTTTAAACAAAGATGTAAAATCTTTAACTTTCATCTTATAAATAAAAGTAAAAATTGCACTTGAAATTGCAACACACAAAATAAGCAAGTTAAAAGTATCTGGAACCATACCAAAAAGACTATAAATAACTATACATGTAAAGATAAAAAGCATAATAGCAACTTTTTTAAGATAAGAATATATCTTAATCCTTTTTTCTTCTAAAAAATCTAAATTAGGATAAATATTTTCATAAAAAAAATCTTGTAATTCAGAAAGTTTTTTCATTATTTAGCAAAAAGATCTTTTACATTTGGATTCTTTTTTTCACTCTCATTAATAGTAAAAACCTGTTTTCTACTATATTTCATATAATTTGCCATTATATTATTTGGAAACACTTCAATGGCATTGTTATAGTCAGTTACACTTTGATTATAAGCGCGACGAGAAGCTGAAAGTTGTTCTTCTATCTCATTTAACGAATGTTGTAAATTTAGTATATTTTCATTAGCTTTAAGTTCAGGATAATTCTCAACAGCAACCATAATGGAACTAAGAAGTGAACTTATTTTTTTATCAAATCCTGACATCTCATCACTACTAACATTTGGTTTCATTGCACTTGCTCTTAGTGCAGTTATCTTTTCAAAAGTAGATTTTTCATACTTCATAGCTTCTTGAACTGTTACTACTAAAGAGGGAATCAAATCAAATCTTTTTTTTAAAAGTGTATCAACACTTGCATAAATATTTTCTACTTGATTTTTTTTTGAAATTAAAGAGTTATATAAAAGAATTAAAATTACGATGATTACACCAAGTACTATAAAAAGTGATTGCATACTTACTCCATGAAAGATTTATATATGTAAGAGTTTACATATATAAATCATATCATAAAAATTAACTATTTTTATCTTTTTTTGTTGATCTTTTTCTTTTTGTTGCATCAAGTTCACGTTTTCTAATACGTACTCCAATTGGAGTAACTTCAAGTAATTCATCATTTTCTATCCACTCAAGAGCTATTTCTAAAGTCATTCTACGAGGTGGAACAAGTTTGATAGCTTCATCAGCTCCACTACTTCTTACGTTACTTAACTGCTTACCTTTAATTGGGTTTACATCTAAATCATTTGGACGAGCATGCTCACCTAAAATCATACCAACGTAAACTTTTGTCTGAGGCTCAATGAAAAGTGTTCCTCTATCTTGCAAATTAAATAATGAATAACCAAGAGCCGTTCCATTTTCCATAGAGATTAATGCTCCATTTTTACGATGCTCAACACCACCACTATGAGGTCTAAAATCTAAGAATGAGTGGTTCATAACACCCTCACCTTTTGTATCAGTCAAAAACTGTCCACGAAAACCTATTAATCCACGAGCTGGAATTTCAAACTCTATTCTTGTTTGTCCATCACCAGTTGGATTCATAGTTGTCATTTGAGCTTTTTTCTTTCCAAGTTTTTCTATAACTGTACCAGTAAACTCATCAGGAACGTCAACGACTAAGTGCTCATAAGGCTCTAATTTAACGCCATTTTCCTCTTTAATAATTACTTCTGGACGACCAAGACTAAACTCAAAACCTTCACGTCTCATATTTTCAGCTAGGATAGTTATTTGTAACTCTCCACGTCCACTAACTTTAAATAGACCCTCACCTGTGTTTTCATATCTCATAGCGATATTGGTTTTCATCTCTGACTCTAGTCTTTCGTCAAGTTTGTTTGATGTTACATACTTTCCTTCAAGTCCTGCAAATGGAGAATCATTTACTGCAAATACGACAGAGAGTGTAGGTTCTTCTATGTGTAAAGGATCAAGAGGCATAGGATTAATAGGATCAACAATACTATCTCCAACATCAAGTGTTTCAAATCCAGCAATAGCTACAATGTCTCCACTTACAGCTTCATCAACATCAACTCTCTCAAGTCCATCAAAACCAATAAGTTTTGAAATACGACCTTTTAATTGTTCCCCATCAGCTTTTGCTAACATAACATTTTGGTTCTTTTTTACAGTTCCATTAAAAATTCTAGCAATTCCTATTTTTCCAACATAATTATCATAATCAAGCGTAAAAACCTGAAGCTGAAGTGGATTTTCAACTAAACCAGTTGGTCTTGGAACATGCTTTAAAATAGTATCAAAAAGAGGAATTAAATTTTCATTTGCATCTTCCATATCATATTTAGCATAACCATCACGAGCTGCTGCGTAAACAACAGGAAATTCTAACTGCTCTTCTGTTGCATCAAGTGCAATAAAAAGATCAAAAAGCTCATCTATAACACGCTCTGGATCAGCTGAGTCTTTGTCTATTTTGTTTATAACAATAATTGGACGGAGTCCAAGAGAAAGTGCTTTTTTTACAACAAACTTAGTTTGTGGCATAACGCCTTCATAAGCATCTACAAGAAGTAAAACACCATCAACCATTTTTAAAACACGTTCAACTTCACCACCAAAATCAGCGTGACCTGGAGTGTCTATAATATTTATTTTTGCACCTTTGTAATGAATAGCTGTATTTTTAGAGAGAATTGTAATTCCTCTCTCTTTTTCTAAATCATTACTGTCCATCATACGCTCTTGAGTTTGAGTGTGTGCATCAAATGTACCAGATTGTTTTAATAACTCATCAACTAGAGTTGTTTTACCATGATCAACGTGTGCAATAACTGCAATATTTCTAAAATCTATATCCATTTTACATCTCCTTTTTAATGGGCGAAGCCCATCAAAAATTCCTCTCACTGAAACTTCGACTTTATCAAAATTACTAGTGAAAAAAATATCTTTTATTTTTTATTAGGGTTTCTTTAATAAGCTGGCTATTATATCCAAATTTTCTTAAAATAGCTACATATAAAATATTGGAACATCTTTTGCTTTATATAGATAAATTTCTAAAGGCAAATTATGAAAGAGATATTTTCAATTTCAACTGGCGTTGATGTAACAAAAACAAAACCATCTTCAAAAACTGTAAAAGAAATTGGTAATAGCGATGATAAATCCTCTTCAAAAGACTTTTTATCTGTTCTTTTTTCTCAAATAAAAGAGTCAATACAAATTTCAAATGAAGATAGTAAACTCTCTTTGAAACTTAATAATACAGAAAAAGAGACTAAAGTAGAATTAAATACTAAAAGTAAACAAAAATCTTTTGATAATCATCTTCTAGAAGACCTTTTAAAAATTATCTCTTTTCTAAAAAATCCAGATACTAAAACTTCATCTTTTCCTTCACTTTCAAATAAACTTGTAAAACTTATAAACAGTGAAACTGCTCTAAAAGAACTAAAAAACGTTAACAACATAACTGACCTTTTAAAACTGTCAAAAAAATATGATTTAGGACTTCAGAAAATATCTGTAAAAAAGATGGACTTTGAAACTTTAAAAAAAGAATTTCCTATTTTAGCTAAAAAAGAATTTTTTGTACGACCAAAAGAAGAGACTTTAAAAAATGAAAAAATTTTAATTGAATCAAAAAAAGAACTTGAAATTAAACCAACTGTTTTATCTATAAATAATATAGAAAAACTAAAAACTAAAAAAGAACCTACACTTTTTGAAAAAATAATGAGTTCTAACAAAGAAGAGAAAAAAGAAGCAATAGTAATAAACAAAGAAATTATAAAAGATAAAATTGTTGAAGAAAAAAGAGATATAACAACATTAAAGATTAATGAAGAAGTCAAAAAATCTGTAAAAATAGTACAAGAAGAAACAACTAAAATTGCACCTAAAATAATACCTAAAGAAGAGCAAAAAGAGATTAAAATAAAAGAAGAACTACATGTAAAGATAGAAAATGAAACAAAAAAATCTGATGTATCAAGAATAAATGAAGTAAAAATAGAGACTAACATACCTAAAAAAGGTATGATAGAAGATATACTCCAAGGAATAAAAAAAGAAAAACAGACTCCTGCTTCTAAAATAAATACAATATTAAATACAGAAAATATAAAAACAGAAACAACAGAAAACAGTGAGATAAAAACAGAACCTACTGTAAATAGAAATGAAATAAAACCACAAATAAAAACTGAGACCTTATCCTCAAAACAGTTAACTCCAACAAAAGAAACTTTTAGTAATTTTGCAGCTGATTTTAAAGAAAAACTAGAAAATTATAAACCACCTTTTATGAGAGTTCAACTCGCACTTAATCCAAAAGGATTGGGTGAAGTGGATGTAGTGATAGTAAATCGCGGAAATAATTTACATGTAAATATTTCATCAAATACAAATACTATGTCTCTATTTACTCAAAATCAATCGGAGTTTAAAAATTCACTAGTTAATATGGGCTTTACAAACTTAGATATGAATTTTTCAGAACAAAAAGAGAATAAAGAACAACAACAGAAGAACAAAGCATCTCAAAATGATCATGGAAATTTTGAAGACGAAAACACAGAAGAAGGGACAACTAGTATAGAACTTATTGTCCCTCAATACGTATAATAAAGGATATATTATGGCAATTAATGGAATAACACAAAATTTAAATACAGTAGCAAATGGAGATTCAAAAAGTAGTGGAATTGCAGAAAATCCAAATGGTGTTTTAAATAAAGACTCTTTTATGAAACTTCTTTTAGTTGAACTTCAATACCAAGACCCAACTGAACCTATGGATTCAGAAAAAATTCTTACTCAAACTTCACAACTAGCAACCCTAGAATCAGCAAATAATACAAACAAAACTATGTCAGAATTAGTAAAAAAATTAGATAGTAATATGGATATGGGAGCACTCTCTGCCATAGGTAAGATGGCATCTCTTGGTTCAAATGCTGTTATGCTTCCAAAATCTGGACCTGCTAAGTTTGAAATATATTTTCAAGAAGAGATTAAAACAGGAAAATTAACTATTACAGATAAAAATGGTGTTGTTGTAAGAGAAATTTCACTCGATAAACAAGCTGGTAAAGATGGTGTTTTAGCATTTGAATGGGATGGTTTTAATGATAGTGGAGAACAATTACCAGCTGGTTATTATAGTGTTAAATCAGAGTATCTTGATGTAAATAAAAAACAGCAAAAAACTCAATTTGGTATTTATCCTGTAGAATCAGTGAGATTTGAAAATGGTGAACCTCTTATGAAATTAGGTTCTTCTTATGTCCCTATGAAATATATAGTAGAATTCTTTTAGGATTATGATATGAACTCATCATTTTACAATGGAATAAGCGGTATAATGTCACATCAATTTGGTATAGATGTTTGGGCAAATAATATTTCAAACATAAGTACAATTGGCTATAAAGGTAATACTCCAGAGTTTTCTACTCATTTTTCTACAGCTCTTTCAGACTCTTACTTTGATGCCACTATGAATGATGTAGGACATGGTAGCCGTCCAAGTGCAACACAACTCGATATGAAACAAGGTATATTTCAATTTACTGATAATGTTTTTGATTTAGCTCTTGGTGGAGAAGGTTGGTTTGGTGTAAAAAGTAGAAACAGTGAAACACTTTATACAAGAGCAGGAGCATTTTCTGTAGATAGAAATGGTGATTTGGTTGATGCAAATGGTAATTATCTTTTAGGTACAAGTGGCGGTAATATCACTCCAACAACTTTATCACCAAAATTAATGGAACAATTTGGAAAATATTATGGAAAAGGAACAAATGAATTAGGTCAAGCTAATCAGATAACAAACGTTACAAATATTGTATTAGGTGGCGTTGAGGGGCAAACAAAAATAAACCTTCCTGATATTCTTTATTTTCCACCAGAAGCTACAACTACTGTTAAATACTCTGCAAATTTAGATCCAAAGATAATTATAAATGCAACACAAATAGATTTGGATAGTGCTGACATAGTTAGTAGTCCTATCAATGTACCAAACAAAACTTTAAGTATAAATGGAACTGTTTCAAATACTACTGCACTTCAAAATCCCAAAAAAAGTGATGTAGTATTGGTAACAATAACTGATATAAATGGTAAAACTGTTGAAGTAAGACCTACTTTAGATGCCAACTTAAACTGGGTAATTACTGATGAAGATGTAAGCTCATTAGATATAACAAATCCTCTAACAACAACTGCAAAATTGCAAACCACTCAAGAAATACCCAATGTAGAACACTTTAGTTCTCCTATAATTTCTCCTACTGGTGATAAAGACATATTAGATATGACCTATACTAAAAGAGTTCCTCAACCTGCACAAGGGAGTATTTGGGATGGTGTTATCCAAGTTTTGTCATTTCATGAAAAATATGATTCCAGTAAAACATATGACCCAGTTTTATATAAAATAGATGAACCAGCTGGAAAAGTTTATACAATTGTTGATCAACAAAATGCCGTTGTAGAATTTGCTGGAAGTGGAGCAATTTTAAATTCTACTATTCCAACTGTATCTAATGGAGGTACTCCTATAACAATAGATGTAGGTAAACCAAATACATTTACTGGTTTTGTTTCAAATATAAATTTAAATAGAACTAGAAGTGAAACTCATGATGGATATGTATCAGGACTTTTAAAAGGTTATGGTATGGATGGTAATGGAAATGTTATAGCAGAATTTAGTAATGGAAGAAGCACTCCTGTTGCAAAAATTGCTGTATATCATTTTCAAAATGACCAAGGTTTAGAATCTGTAGGTTCTACCATGTTTAAATACTCAGCCAATAGCGGAAAAGCGATATTTTATTCCAATGAAAATGGAGAAAATATACAAGGTTCAAAAGTTTTTTCAAATAGATTGGAAAATAGTAATGTAGTTTTAGCAACTGCATTAACAGAGCTAATAGTAATGCAAAAAGCATTTGATGCAAGTGCTAAAAGTATAACGACAAGTGACCAGATGATTCAAAGTGCAATTAATATGAAAAAATAGGAACGCATTTTGCTTTTAAATAATATAGAGTACAAGGTATAAAAAGGATTTAATTATGATGAGATCACTATGGGCCGGCGTTTCCGGATTACAAGCACACCAGATAGCGATGGATGTTGAAGGTAACAATATAGCAAACGTAAATACTGCTGGTTTTAAATATTCTAGAGTAAATTTTGCTGATATGTTAAGTCAAACTGCAAAAATAGCAACTGCTCCTCAAGGAGAACTTGGTGGTAAAAATCCTATGCAAATAGGACTTGGTACTCAAGTTAACTCTGTAACTAAAATTTTTAAACAAGGTTCAGTCCAGACAACAGATAAAAATACAGATTTAGCCATACAAGGCGATGGATTTTTTGTTGTATCTCCAGATGGTGGAAGTACATATAAATACACTCGTAATGGAGATTTTTCATTTGATGCACTTGGAAATTTTACAGATAACAATGGTTATATTATTCAAGGATGGACAAGAAATAGTGATACAGGAGAAATAGATTCAACAACCCCAATAGGAAACATTACAATTCCTCCTGGACTTACAACTCCTGCAAATGATACTGGTTATATTATATTAAAAGCAAATTTAAATTCAGGTGATACAGTTAAAAACAAAGCTCCAATATATACTTTAGATAAAAATCGTGGATGGATAGATAAAAATAATGACGGTATAAAACAAACCAATGAAATACATAATGAAAATGATATTGCTGATAATGAATTTAATACAGATAAAAAATTAGCTGAAAGAGGTCAAGATATTGGAGCTCTTTTTAATGCTAGTGGAAAGTCTTTTAATCTAAGAACTGGCCAAGGTTTTTGGACAAGCTATAAAGATGCAAAAACAGCAGCACAAACAATTGAAGCTATTGCTGGTCAAAATGTAATAGATATAAGAATAAATAATGTAAATATTAGTGATACTTTTGACTCAGCCCTTCCTAATGGTCCTGATAGAAATAATGAATATGCAAGTTATGTTGCCAAGCTAATAAATGCTCAAACATCAAAAACAGGTGTTGAAGCACAAATAACTGGTGGAAATCAAATATCTTTAGTAAATACAAATAAATCAGGTACTGAATCAAATATAAAAAATATTGATTTAGATGTAACTACATTTAGTGGAAATGGAGCTAATGTTTTATCAACTACGGAAGTTATAACAGCTTTTAAATATACATATTCTTCGACTTCTACACCTTCAAGTCCATCGGTAAGAACCTCAGCTAGAGTTTTTACAACAACTGAAGATTTAAGAAATTCCATGCAAAAAGATGCAAGACTATATACAGATTATATTGGTAATGGATGGGATAATACAACTGAAGCAACTGCCAATAAAAATGATGGTGTTGAAGTAATAGTAAATAAACAAGGTCAATTTGAAATAAGAAATCCAACTGGAGATGCACTAAATTCAGATGATGGAGATATAACTGATGCATCTAATAGTGCTGTAATCGTAACTAGAACAGGAGCTCAACTTCAAGCAGAATTAGCAACTGAATCTATTACTTTTCCTGCAAATGCTGTATTAACAGAAGTTATTACTCCTTCTTCAGATATAACTGTTAATGGTGTTGTATATGGACCTACTGGAGCAGGTGGTACAACTATTCCAGCAAATACAACATTAAATACTGCTGTAACAATTCCACAAAATTCAACAGTAGCAAATACAGGTAATGATTTTACACTTCAAGTAGGTACAGACTATAAAAATGTAAATGATTTTGATATGTTTTTATCTATATCAGCATATAGTGACGCTTCAAATGATATAGGTCAAAATACAAACTTTAGTACGACTATGGGAGCCTTACAAGGTTCACTTACAAGTGGTACAGCAATTCGTACTTCACAAAATATTTATGCGGCAAATCATGCCTCAAGTATAGATGTTTATGATTCACTTGGAACAAAACATACTGTAAGATTTGAATTTACTAAAACTGGTTTTACAATAGATGGCGGAACAGAATGGTCAACACTTATAAGTGTTCCTGAACCTGGTGATATAAATTTAGGAAGTTATCCAGAAAATATAGTATCAGGAACTATAAGTTTTAATAGTGATGGTTCTTTAGCATCTTTTAGTCCAACAAACTTAACATACACAGCAAACAATGGTTCAACTCCAAATCAAAATATTGAATTAAGATTTGGTAATCTTGGAAAATTTAATGGAATGACAAGTTTTGACAAAGAATCAAATACATCAGGAATAAGCCAAGATGGTTATCCTGGTGGTGATTTAGCTGGAATTAGAGTTGATGAAACTGGAACGTTAATAGGTAGTTTTACAAATGGACGTAGTTTTGGTTTAGCTCAAGTTTCAATGGCTAGATTTACTAATAATGGAGGTTTAGAGAGTGATGGTGGTAATGCCTTTATTCAAACATCAAACTCTGGTGATCCAATCATTGGACAAGCCGCTGTTGGTGGTCGTGGATTCATTCAAGCAAGTGCATTGGAAATGAGTAACGTTGACCTCTCAAGGAGTCTTACTCAGCTTATAATTGTTCAACGTGGTTTCCAAGCAAACTCTAAAACTATTACAACGTCTGATCAGATGTTAAATACGCTGCTACAACTAAAACAATAAATTATATTAGCCTTACATATCTTTACATGTAAGGCTATATTCTAACCCTCTGAGCATGTGTAAGAGCTATTGCAATAGCATCTGTAATGTCAAGAGGCTTTATCTCTTTTTTAATACCTAAAATCCTTTTAACCATAAAAGAAACTTGTTCTTTTGTTGCTTTACCATTACCTGTAACTGCTTTTTTCACTTGTAAAGGTGTATACTCGTGAAAGTTTCCAAAAACTTGTAAAATTTTTAAACTTAAGGCTCCTCTAAACTGTGCCAGTTTTAATACAGTTTTTGGATTAAATGCAAAAAAGATATCTTCAATTGAAACTTCATCTATTTTATGATTAGAAAAAATTATATCTAAACCTTCACATAGTTCAACAATCTGATGTTGCAGTATTTTCTCTTTTATTTTAATTAATCCAGCTTCTATTAAAATAACCCTATTTTTTTCTTTCTTAATGATAGCATAACCACAATTTTTTGTACCTGGATCTATTCCTAAAACAGTCACTAATAATCCTCTATTTCACAGGTTATTCACATAGTGAATAACTACTTTTCACGGTAGTTTAACATAAATTTTAGTCTAATTTGGTTAAAATAAATAAGTTATTCACATTTTATTCACTATGTGATAAACCTTAAGGAGTCTAGGTGCTAGCAGATAACGTTTTAGAACTTTTAAAATCAGAAATTTCTGAACTTGAATATAAAAGATATATAAAACAATTAAAATATCATGAAAAAGGCTCACGTTCTGATCATGTTGTTTTTATAGCTCCAAACATTCTTATTGCAAATTGGGTAAAAACAAAATATTCTTCTAAAATAGCTCATTTGTTTGAAGTAAAAACTGGTAAAAAACCTACAGTTAATGTGATGTTAAAAAACCAAATTAGTAAAACTAGAAAAAAATCAATTCCAATTGAGCTAAATGAACTTAATAAATCAACAAAAAATACAATTTTAAATCCATCTTATACTTTCGATAGTTTTGTAGTAGGAAGTTCTAACCAATATGCATATACTATAGCTAAATCAATAGCAGATAAACCAGGTATTATGTATAATCCTGTATTTATTTATGGACCAACAGGACTTGGTAAAACTCATCTTATACATGCTATAGGAAATTATTCACAAGCAAACGATAAAATTGTTATATATGCAACTATAGAACAGTTTATGAATGATTTCACATATAATCTTAGAAACCAATCTATGGAAAGATTTAGAGAAAAATATAGACAATGTGATATATTATTAATAGATGATGCTCAATTTTTATCAAATAAAATACAAACTCAAGAAGAATTTTTTCATACCTTTAATGAACTTCACTCTGCAGGAAAACAGATAGTTTTAACATGTGACAAACCACCAAAAAGCATAAATGGTTTAGAAGAAAGACTTCAAAGTCGTTTTGAATGGGGACTTATAGCAGATATTGGATTACCTGAACTTGAAACTAAGATAGCAATTATAAAAAAGAAGTGTGAATTAGATGGAATTGATCTTAATGATGAAATAGTTAATTATATTGCATCAAATATGGGTGATAACATCAGAGAAATAGAGAGTGCTATAATAAATCTAAATGCATATGCTTCACTAATGAGACAAGAAATAACTTTTGAATTTGCTAAAAATGTAATGAAAGAACAGATAAAAGAAAAGAGAGAAAACATAACTTTAGAAGATATTATAGCTATTATATCAAAAGAATTAAATATTAAACCAAGTGAAATAAAATCTAAAAAAAGAAGTAAAAATATAGTTGAAGCAAGAAGAATAGGAATATACTTAGCAAGAACTTTAACACCAAATTCTATGCCTCAACTTGCATCATTTTTTAGTATGAAAGACCATACAGCTGTTTCACATAATATGAAAAAAATAAATGAGCTAATTGAAACAAATGAAACATTTAAATTAAGAGTAGATGAACTTAAAAATAAAGTTTTGACAAAGGATGAGTAAAAGTTTATAAAGAAGAAGTGAATAAATGTGAATAAAAGAATTTTTTTTTTCACTACATATAACCCCTTAAAATAGAGGTTTTCAAGATGTATTCACTATTTCAATATAAACTACTACTTTTACTATATTTATATAATATATAAAGGAAAAAAATGAAAATATCCATTAATAAGAATGTATTAGAAACAGTTTTATTAAATACACAACCATATCTTGAAAAAAAAGATTTGAGTCAAATTACATCTCATCTATATATATCTTCTTTAGAAGACTCTTTTATAGTAAAAGCAACAGATTTTGAAATAGGTTTAGAATTTAGTACTAAAAATATAAAAATTATAGATGCTGGTGTTGCAACTGCAAATGGTAAAAAACTTTTAGACATCATAAAAATATTAAAAGATGACGAAGTTATACTTGAAACTATTAATGATTATCTTTATATTAAACAAAATAGTTCAAAATTTAAACTACCTATGTTTAACCCAAATGAATTTCCTGAATTTCCTCGTATTGAAGAAAAACCAAAATTTGAGCTTAATAGTACTCTTTTAGTAAGATCTATAAAAAAGATTTCATCTGCAATAGATAGCAATAATCCAAAGTTTGAACTAAATGGTGCTCTTATTGATATTAAAGATGGTTTTTTAAATTTAGTTGCAACAGATACAAGAAGGTTAGCAATTGTTAAATTAGAAAATCAAATAGAAGATAATTTTTCATTAATAATTCCTAAAAAAGCTATTAGTGAAATTCAAAAACTTTTCTTTGATGATATAGAAATGTTTTATGATGAAAATACTCTTATAGCAAAATCAAATAATTTTCAGTTCTTTACAAAACTTATAAATGGAAAATTTCCTGATTATGAGAGAATAATTCCTAAAGAAAAAAATTATAGACTTCTTTTAAATAGAGAAAAAATGATTGAAGCTATTAAACAAATTTCAATTGTTTCAAATGAAATGAAAATAACGTTTAAGCCAAATATAATTTTGTTTGAAAGTTTAAACGATGATAATATAGAAGCAAAAACAGAAATTGAATTTACTACTGGACTTGATAATGAAATCTTTTTGGCAGTTAATTCTCGTTATCTTTTAGATTTTCTCTCAAATATAGAAGAGAGTAATTTTACGCTTGGTTTTAATGATACAGGCTTACCTTTTTCACTTGAGAGTGAAAACTTCATGACAATAGTCATGCCAATAATGATATAAAAAGCGGAGAAATATATGAGCAATTATGGAGCAGAAAATATTAAAGTTCTAAAAGGACTTGAAGCAGTTAGAAAAAGACCAGGAATGTATATTGGAGATACCAATATAAATGGTCTTCATCATCTTATATATGAAGTAGTTGATAACTCTATAGATGAGGCTATGGCAGGATACTGTGATAAAATTACAGTTGAGCTTACTAATGATGGATCTGCAATAATTACTGATAATGGTAGAGGAATTCCTGTTGCTCACCATGAGGGTGAAAATATGTCAGCTGCAACAGTTGTTTTAACTATACTTCACGCTGGTGGAAAATTTGACAAAGATACATATAAAGTAAGTGGAGGATTGCACGGTGTTGGTGTTTCAGTTGTAAATGCACTTTCATCTAAATTAGTAGCTACAATTAAGCGTGATGGAAATGAACATCGTCAAGAATTTTCTTGTGGTATTCCTCAAACAGAACTTGAAATAGTAAAAAGTACAAATAGAAGTGGAACAAGCATAGAATTTTGGCCAGATGCTTCTATATTTGAAATAAAAGAATTTGAATTTGAAACTTTAGCAAAAAGATTTAGAGAAATTGCTTATTTAAATCCAAAAATAACAATTGAATTCAAAGATAATAGAACTGGAAAAGCAGAAACTTATCATTTTGAAGGTGGTTTAACCCAATTTGTAACTGATATGAATAAAAAAGAACAAGTTTCAACTGCTGTTCATTTTACTGATAATGTTGATGATATAGAAGTTGATATAGCACTTATGTATAACTCAAGTTATACTGAAAATCTTCTATCATTTGTTAATAATATAAGAACAATTGATGGAGGAACACATGAAGCTGGTTTTCGTGCTGGTCTTACAAGAGCAATAGTAAATTATGTAAATAATAATGCTAATGCAAGAGAAAAAGATATAAAAGTTACTGGCGATGATGTAAGAGAAGGACTTATTACTGTTATTAGTGTAAAAGTTCCAGAGCCTCAATTTGAAGGTCAAACAAAAGGAAAACTTGGTTCAAGTTATGTTAAACCTATAGTTCAAAAACTTACTTTTGAAAAATTAGTAAAATATTTTGAAGAAAATCCAATAGAAGCTAAAATTATAATGAGTAAAGCTCTTGGAGCAGCACGTGGTAGAGAAGCAGCTAAAAAAGCAAGAGATTTAACTCGTAGAAAAGATTCAATGAGCATTGGAACACTTCCTGGAAAACTTGCTGATTGTCAAAGTAAAGATGCAACAGTAAGTGAACTTTACTTAGTAGAGGGAGATTCTGCTGGGGGTTCTGCAAAACAAGGACGTGATAGAGTTTTTCAAGCTATTTTACCACTTAAGGGTAAAATTTTAAATGTTGAAAAATCTCGTATTGATAAAATTTTAAAATCTGAAGAAATTAAAAATATGATAACAGCTTTAGGTTGTGGAATTGGTGAAGAATTTAATGAAGAAAAACTTAGATATCATAAATTAATAGTTATGACGGATGCTGATGTTGATGGTAGCCATATTCAAACTCTACTTTTAACATTTTTATTTAGATTTTTAAAACCAGTTGTAGCAAATGGTTATGTTTATCTTGCTCAACCTCCTTTATATAGATATAAAAAAGGTAAAAAGGAAATTTATCTTAAAGATGATAATGAACTTGGAAATTATTTGATTCAAAATGGTATAAGTTCATTCGAATTTGAAGGTATTGGTAACAATGATTTAGTTGATTTTTTTAAGATAGTATCTGCTTACAAGGATATATTAAAAGAATTAGAAAAAAGATTTGCTGTTATTGCTATTATTCGTTATCTTATAGAAAATCCTAATTTAGTTTCAAAAAGCTCAAGTGAGCTTTTTGAAGAGTTAAAAAAGTTTATAGATAATATAGGCTATAATCTTCTAAATTATAATGTAACAGATGATTTAGTTCATCTTTATATTCAAACAGGAGATGGTTTAGAAGAGTTAAAATTAGATAATGATTTTTTTACAAATCCTCTTTATGAAGAAGCATTATTTATAAATGGTAAAATTAATGAAAGAGATTTAAATTTTTTAAATGGACAAGATCCTATTGAAACTCTTTTAGAAATAGAAAAAACTGCAAAAAAAGGTGCATATATTCAAAGATATAAAGGTCTTGGTGAAATGAATCCTGAACAACTTTGGGAAACAACTATGAATCCTGAAAATAGAAGACTTTTGCAAGTTAAAATTGATGATTATGAAGAAGCTAGTGATACTTTTACTCTTTTTATGGGAGATGAAGTAGAACCTAGAAGAAACTATATCCAAGCTCATGCAAAAGATGTAAAACACTTAGACGTCTAATATATGTTATATTCAGAGTCAAAAGAGAGAGAAAATAGGTTTATAATCTCTCTCAAAATTGCTTTTCCTTTTTTAATTTTGGCTCTGTTACTTTTTTACATATTTAAAATTTCTTTAAATGATATAAAAAGTTTTATTCTTTTTACTCTTCTTATTTTTATCTATATATATTATATATTTTATCTTATACATAGTAGTTTTAAATCATCTTTAATAGACCATATTACTAAAACTTTTACAAGAAAAGAAATATTAGAAAAAATAAAATATATAAAAAATAAAAAATATGAATCTACAGTAATTCTTATAAAAGTAGATAATATAGTAGATATAAATGAGAGATATGGAATTGCAAATGCTGATAATATATTAAAAATTTTTTGTAATAGATTAAATAGTTTTTTAATAAATTATAATTTTAAAAATATATCAATAGGAAAATATAGTGGAGGAAATTTTTTACTTATTTTAAAAGGAAGAAAAAAAGAGTTAAAACATCTTATAACAATTTTTGAAAAAGAGTTGAAACATATTGGTATTAACGATATAGAAATAAAAATAGATTTTGCATTGATAAATTCAAATTATGATAAAAGTGTAAAAAATATTGTTGAAAAATTATTATCTTTATTAGATGCTAATAAAGATACTCCAGATATAAAACCAAATGAATTTGAAAAAATAATATGTTGTGCTATTGATAATGAAAGGTTTATATTTAAATATCAACCTCTTATTTACCATGATAAAAGTAAAGAAATTTTGGAAGTTTTAACCAAAATATATTCAAAAACAGAAGGAATGCTTTCATATGCTCAAATAAAGAGAATTGTGAATCATCTTGGGCGTGAAACACAATTTGATACAAAAATTATTTTTGTTTTATTAAAAGAGTTAGAAAATATTGATTTTACAAATAGATTGATATCTATTAAACTCTCTCCAGTAACTTTAAGAAATACCGAGTTTAGGCAATATTTAACAAATATTTTTCATAAAAGCTCATTAAAACCGGAAAATTTTATATTAGAATTTTCTGAAAAAAAAGCTTATAAAGAAATAAATAGGTTTAAAGAAATATTAACACAGTATAAAAATCATGGATTTAAAATTGCACTTGATAATTTTGGTGGAGATAATTGTAGTTTAGAATACATAAAAACTCTACCAATTGATATAGTAAAATTTGATATAGAGTTTACAAAAAATATATTTGATGAAAAATATGAAAAAATAATAGAAGCATATATAAAGCTTTTACACTCTTTACATGTAGAAGCTGTTATAAAGTTTGTAGACAAAAAAGAGATATATAAAAAGATAGAAAAATTTGGATTTGATTATATTGAAGGTTTTTTTATATCTAAACCAAAAAATTTAAAGGAATTGTAATGCGTTATGGTGAAAAAGAGATTAAAGAATTTGATGTAGATAAAGATTTGGAAATTTGGCCAAATAAGCATAAAAAAAATTATATTATAAAATTGACTCTTCCAGAGTTCTGTTGTTTATGTCCTAGAAGTGGTTATCCTGATTTTGCAACCATATATATAGATTACACTCCAAATGAATTTGTAGTGGAGTTAAAGGCTATTAAACTCTATATAAATAGCTTTATGAATAGAAATATTTCTCATGAAGATAGTGCAAATGAAATTTATGATGTACTTGATTCTAAACTAAAACCAAAATATTTAAAAATCATAGCTGATTACAATCCAAGAGGAAATGTTCATACAGTTATTGAATTAGATTCAGAGCAAATTAGAAAAGGATAAATTATTATGTTAAGCCCAGGTTTAATAGATCATTTTTTTACTTCTGCTTCAATTCAAAGGTGGAATGATTATCCTCGTATGGTTGAACTTGTTGAACTTGATAAACAAGCTCATAAATTTATAATTGCATTTTTTTTAGCAAATATGGAAAAAGATGTAAATCATGTTCATTTAATAGAAGCTGGAATATTTGAGTTTCTTAGGCGTGGAATTGTTACAGACATAAGACCAGATGTTTTTAGACAAGCACTTCAAAAAAAAGAACACGAGATAAATAAATGGGTTTTAACAAAATTGTATGATGATCTTTGTGATATAGAAGACGGGAAATTTTATAAAAGATTTGAAAATTATTTGAATGATTCTACTATGTATAAAAAAGAGCGTTTTATACTAAAAGCTGCTTCATATCTTGCAACTCGTTGGGAATTTGCCATAGTTTATCAAACAAGTAAATTTTTAAATGGAATAGATAAAGTAAAAGAAGATGTTGAAGATGAAATAGAAGATTATTATGAACTAATTGGTGTAAGAAAAATAGCACTTAATAAAAAACTGGCAAAAGTCATAGATTTAAGTGGTCGTTTACGTTTTCAAAAAAGATGGGCACAAACTCCCAGAATTCCTGAAACTTCTGTTTTAGGACATATGCTAATAGTCGCGATTTTAGGTTATTTTTACTCATTGCATATAAAAGCATGTGATAAAAGGCTAGAAAATAATTTTTATTGTGCTCTTTTTCATGATTTACCTGAAGCTTTAACTCGTGATATTATAAGCCCAGTAAAGTACTCTGTAAGTGGTTTAGATGATATTATAAGCGAATATGAGATAAAAATGATTGAAAATGAGATACTACCTTATGTTCCGTCTCATATAGTTGGTAATTTTAAATATTTGTTAGGTCTTTATGGAAATAATGAAAAAGATGAATTTTTAAATAAAATTAATGAAAAAAGAATTATGGTAGTTGATGCACTTTCTACTTATAACGAAAATAAATTTAATGCAATTGATGGAGTGGCATTAAAAAATTGTGATAGATTATCTGCTTTTATAGAGGCAGTTATATCTATATCTCATGGTGTAAAATCAAAAGAACTTCTTCAAGGAAAAGAATTTATTAAAAAAGCATTAAAAGAAAAAGGAAAAGTTGAAGGTATTGATTTTTATAAATTGGCACAAGAGATAGAAGCTTATGTTATGAGTTAAAAAAACCCCTCTTCAGATTACTGCGGCACATGAAACTTAAAGAGTGCTCTGCTGCGTTCCCACCCTGAAGCATTATTCTTTAAAAACATTGCACAGGTCTAAAGAGGAGCGAGCGGTATTATATCAGAAAATTAGCCCCAAGGCAATAGTTTATAGCATTAATTGAGTCTATAATTATAAAAAAACTTTTTTCTTCTTTAAAATTCAATTTTATGTACTTTTTAATGGAAATGTAATTGTAAAGGTAATTCCTTTATTTATCTGACTTGTTGCTTTTATTTTACCATGAAGCCTATTTATTACTATATTATATACTATATTTAAACCTAATCCTGAACCACCACCTTTTCTGTTAGTTGTAAAAAATGGATCAAAAATCTTTTTTAAATTTGTTTTATTTATTCCTTTACCATTATCTTTATAGATTATTTCTATATTATTATCTACTTGAGTAACATATATTTCTATGTTACCTTCTTTATCATTTTTAAATCCATGAATCAGTGAGTTCATTATAAAATTAGTAAGTATTTGTGAAAAAGCCCCTGGATAACTTTGTATATTTAAATTTTTATCGCAATATATATTTATATTATGTTTTGTTTTTTTAATTCTATTGTGTAAACTTAAAAGAACTTCTTCAATATACTCTTTTATATTAAAGTTCCTTAATTGCTCATTTGATTGGTCAACAGCCACTTGTTTAAAACTTCTTATTAATTGGGCTGCACGTGTAAGAGATTTATAAACAGAGTCAGATATCTCATATGAAGTTTTTATGTACTTTTCAAATTCATCTTGACTTAGATTGTTATCGTCATATAATTTTTTTAGTTCAGTTGTTATATGTTGGAAGTGTGTAATTCCTGTTAAACTTATTCCTACAGGAGTATTTATCTCATGAGCTACACCAGCTACAAGATTACCAAGGCTAGCCATTTTTTCACTTTCTACAAGCTGAGTTTGAGCTAATTTTAAATTTTTTAAATTTTCTTTTAACTCTTTTGTTCTAGTTTCAACTGTTAGTTCTAACCCATTATTAAGATCAGTTATCTCTTCTTTCGCTTTTTTCCATTCATTGATAAGAAGTAGGCTACTTATTTGGTCACTAATTCTACTTACAAATGATATTTCATCTTGTGTCCACATTTTGTTTTGTTTAATAGTATCAAAACCTATAATTCCATACATATCATCATGAAAGTTAATACTAACATCTAACATAGATTTAATACCTGCTTTTTTCATATCATCTTGATTATATTCTATTGTTCTTTGGTCTGTATAGACATCGTAAGCATCAAGTATTCTATATTTTTTTATGTATGATATAAATTTTGTTAATTTTGAAGTTTTTATAAGTTTATTTTCATCTATATGTAAATCTTTTTCACTTAAATATCTATAAGTGCATCTTAATTTATCTTTACCTTCAAAAATCCAAAAACTAACTCTATCTACATCTAAAGTTTTTGTACACTCTTTAAGTAAAAAATATATTCCTTCCTTAAAAGACTTATTAAAAAATTTTTCATCTAATGTTAATTTTACTATAGTGTTATATTGTTTTACAATTCTCTCTTTTTGTGCAAGTGCATCTAGTTCTATTTTTGTTCTTATTCTTATTTCTTCTTCTAGTTTGCTATTGGTTAACTCTAGATTTGTTTTGTCTTTTGCTTGTTGTTTCATATCACTTATAAGATTTTTTCTCATAATATTTATAGCATCTACAACTATATCTATAGAATCAGGGTTTTTTTTATCTGCTTTTTTATTTAATTTAAGTGGAATAGATAGTTTTTTATAATCAAAATTAAGGGCATAGTTAGCCATATCACCAAGGTGTCTGATTATAAGCTTTTGTACTATAAAAATAAGTATAAAAGTAATAGAAAATACTTTAATAGTTTCTATTAAAATTTTTTTTATCATTTCATCATATATATTATTTATACTGTTTTCGTATGAGCCTTGAACATATAGAGTTCCAAGTTTGTTATTTTCTATGTTTTTATAAACTAAATCAAAAGTTTTTTCAATAACATACTTTTTCTTTTTTTTACCTTTTTTTACTATGTTAGTATTATTTTCTCTTATCTCTATATACGTTATTCCAGGGAGTTTTAAAATATTGTCTATGATAATTTTTAATTGTGAATTATCAAGTTGCCAGATTGCTATACTCAAAGATTCTATTCGAGTATTTTTTATCTGAGTTATACTTTTATTGACTTGTTGTATAGATTTATCATAATCATTTTTTAGGATAAAACCAGTTTGTATTATAGTAAAAATTATACTAATAAAAAAAAGAAAACAAAAAAGAGTTATAGTTAGTTTTTTATTGTTTATAATCCTGCCTTTATTCATAAACTTCCTTTTATTATAAGAGTATAGGCAAAAAACTTTTAAACTTGGTATAATTATATCAAAATAATTATAGGTTAATATATGTCATTAAAGAGTACAAAAACATTTTTTCTTTCATTTTTTAGAGAACTATTTGTTTATCACCATACGTCTTTAGAATTTAGAGCTAAATTATTTGCTTCTATGATTGCATCAAATAAAGTAGATAATAGTTGTGAATATATAGTTTTAAAAAAGATTGCTAAAGATATATATAAAGATGATGAATATCGTGTTGATGTTCTTGTTCACACAACAAAAGAGTATGTTAATAAGATAATTCAAAATGACTCTTTAGATATTGATGATCTTATAATAGATATAGATAAAGAATTAAAAAGACATAAAAGATTTGTAGAGAAGATAAATATGAATCATCTTCGTAGTTTTTATGCATGTAATGGAGATGAAGATACCATATTACTTCAAACAAGAATTTTAGAGTTTTATGAGAGTGAAATTAAATCTAGAAAAAGTGATATTTAGCTTTTATTTTGTAGCTATATTTGTAAGTTTATCTAGTATAGCACTCATTTTATGAGCCTCTTTTGTATCTCCTAGGTTGTAGATATTTTTTAAAAACTTAGGATCTCTATATTTTATATACACTTGTTTATCTTGTGCTTTATATACTAAAATTTTTAGAGGAAGGTCTAATCCAACTGCTGGGTCAATCTTTAAAAGATTTAAGCAAATATTTGATTCAGCAAATATGATTAATTTTGCTTCTTCCATATTGAATTTTCCACGTTCAAGTGCATTTTGTTTGTGGTCTATAATAGTAAACTTTTTTGAGCCATTTTTTTTTACTATAACAGATAATATATCGATGGTATCAGAGACACTATTTTTACTTATTTTTGTAACTATTCCATTTTTATTCATAGTTGCACTAAAAAGAGTTATAGGGAGTATAAAAAGTAAAATATATATAATTTTTTTCATAACCATATAGTATCAAAATAACTCTTAAGTAAAATTAAATTAACTATTATTTCAATAAAGTTAATTTTAAAATCATATATTAATTTAAAAGTAACTGATAATTATCTTTATTGTAATTTTAAGAGTATTTTACTGACTCTTTTAGTTTAAAAAACAATAAAAATAAAACTAAGGCTATTGCTGATACGAGTATAATAGATGCTCCACTAGTTATATCAAAATTATATGAAATGAAAAGTCCAAAAAGAGTAAATATAGTAGAGATTATAGACGATAAAAACATCATACTATATAAAGAATTAGATAACCTTTCAGCAATATATATTGGTATAGTTAATAAAGCAATAACTAAAATTAGACCCACTATTTTGATAGCAATTACAACGGTGAGAGCAGAAAGCACCAAAATAAGAGTATAAAAAAACTTTACAGATACACCTCTTAAAAGAGCATATTCACTATCGTATGAGACTGCTAAAATATCTCTATAACAAAAAGTAATAACAGTTATGATGATTAAAACAAGAGCTAGCATAAACCAAATATCTTCTTTACTAACGGCGAGAATAGACCCAAAAAGATAACTCATCAAATCAACATTATATCCAGGTGTCATATCAACAAATAAAATTCCAATAGCCATACCAACTGCCCATATAAGTCCTATAAAAGTATCTGTTCTTTCTCTTTGTTTTAGAGTGATAAAAGATATAAGAAGCGCTGCAGAAACAGCAAATAGTGATGCCCCTAGAAAAATTGGTATACCAAAGTAAACAGCAAGTCCAATTCCTCCATAAGAGGTATGGGCAATTCCTCCAGCTAAAAAAACCATTCTATTAACAACTATAAGTGAACCTATTATTCCAGAAGCTATACTAACTAAAATTCCTGCCATGAGGGCATTTTGTATAAACTCATAGTTTAAAGCATCAAACATTAGATTTTCCTAGTAGTTGAAGAAGTTCTACTTCACAAAAGTGTTCTTCTTTGGTATGAAACTTTCTAGTTTTACTTACATCGTGAAAAACCATTTTTTTGTTTACATGTAGAACACTTGAAGCATATTCTAATACGATAGACAAATCGTGGCTAACGACAATAATAGTTATATGTTGATTTAGTTTTTTTAAAAGATTATATACTTCTTTTTGTCCAATAGTATCTATATTTGACGTTGGTTCATCAAGAAGTAGTATTTTAGGATGAGAACATAAGGCACGTGCTATCATAACTCTTTGTCTTTGCCCACCTGAGAGTGTACCTATTTTTTTGTTGGCATATTTTTCCATACTCACTTGTTTTAAAGACTCTAGTGCACAATTTATTTCTTCTTTTTTGTAACCTATTAGAGGACGTTTATGTCCAACATGACCCATCATAACAACTTCTATAACTTTTATGGGAAAATCTGTATTTACATTCGTGTTTTGTGGAACATAACCTATTAAAGTTAAATTTTTAGCAGGTTTTTTTCCAAATATCTTTATATTTGATTGTTTTGTTTGTTCAAGTCCAATAATTAGTTTTAAAAGAGTACTTTTCCCACCACCATTTGGACCAATTATAGCAAGGAACTCTTTTTCTTTTACATGTAAATCTATATTTTCTAATACGTTCTCTCTATTATATGAGAATGTGAGGTTGTTTATATCTAATGCGTTCATTTATTACCTGAATTTAATTTATAAGTTACAATATTGATTATAGCATTAATTTAATTTTATATCGTTAATTAGGTAGTGATTATCAATATTTAATATTTTTTAAGATAGTATCGTAAAAACTAATTTTTAGCTATTCTAAGGAAAAAAGTGAAAAAACTAATTTTAATTATTGTTTTGTTAAGTCTAGGTTTGAGTGCAGGTACACAAAGTAAAAAAGCAATGAATGAGTATTTTATTGAGTGTAGAGATGGAAATTCTGGTTCTTGTCATTTTCTTGATATGCAATTTAAGAAAAAATATAACTTTAAAATGAAAACAAGTAAAGTTTATGCAAAAGCATGCAAAAAAGGTGACCTTCAAAGTTGTCTTAATCTTGCTTTATTGTATGACAATGCAAATGAAGTTAAAAAAGATAAAAATAGAGCAAGAGAACTTTTTTCAAAAGCTTGTGAAGGTGGACTTTCAAATGCTTGTTTTTATTTAGGGTTTTCATATTATTATTTAAATGGACATAATAAAGAAGACAAAAAAGCAGTAAAACAATACAGAAAAGCTTGTGAAGGAAATTCTTCTTTTGGCTGTTATTATCTGGGTAAGTTTTACTATCAGGGATATGGTGTATCACGAGATGCAGATACTGCAATTCATTATTACACTAAAGCGTGTAATCTAGGTAATTTAGGAGCGTGCAACGATTTAGCATTTGTATACTATGGCGGTAGATATGTTAAAACAGATTATGTAAGAGCAGGCACATTATTTTTAAAAGCATGCAAAGGTGGAAAAACGGCTGGGTGTAAATCTGCAGCGTCACTGAGAAGAACAGGTATGTTTGATTATTAATTTTAATTTGGGTTAAATATTACTTTTAGTTAAAATTGCCATATTAAAAGGGTAAATTATAAATTATATTTTGATTATAACTTAATATTTTTGAATTTATATCTTGTTAAGTAAATATTTATTTTTAAATAGGTAGAGTAAAATTTAAACTCAAAAAAACGAGGCAAATATGGGCAATAAACAGATGAAGATTTTGCTAATTATTGTATTTCTATTTTTAACAGGATGTGCTAGTAGTAATTACAATAGTTCAAGTGTCTCTAGTTCAACTAGTTATGAAAAGATGAATGCTCATGAAATAAAAACAAAAAAATCTGTTTTAACAACTAAAAAGAAAGTTGTTTTAACAGTTAATACACTTAAAAATGCAAGAATTAGAATATTAAATATAAAACCTAAATATAAGCGTGGAATTGTACTTAAACAAGGTAAATATAATATAGAAGTTTCAAAATTTGGTTACATTATACACAAAGAATGGATAACATTAAACTCCGATAGAATTTTAAATGTGAAATTGAAAAAATTGACAAGAAAAAAACCGAAGGTTAAAAAACCAGTAATTAAAATATCGAAGATTAAAAAATTAACAACACAAATAACAAAGGTCAAACCCCGAGAGCAAATTCATGGTAATATAACTTGGAATTATAAAATAAACAATGATCCATATTTTTATAAAATTATGAATTTCAATAATTATATTTGGACAAATAATAAAAAAATTAATAGGTACGGAAAAGCATCTTGGATTAATGCAAAAAATTATTGTAAGAACCTGACAATAAAATTTAAAGGTACTACATTAAAAAAATTTAGACTACCTAAAGATATGGATTTAAAATATCTTTCTAAATATAAAAAATACTCAGTATTTGTAAATACAAAAAGTACTCAGAACGATATGGGTAGTGTTTGGGCTGATGTCACGACCATAGACAAAAGTGGTTTTACTATGGCAAAAAAGTTTTATTTGAAAACTGGAAGTTACAGTGGTTGGTACTATTCAAACAAAAAAAGACAAAATCATCCAACATATTCTAGTACAATTTGTGTTAAAAAAGAAAAATTTGACTTATCTTATTTAGGTGTAGTGAATTTGAAAAATTCTAAAAATGAATCTATATATACAATAGCAAATGAAATTTTTGCATCAAAAATTAGACATCTAAATAATCCTATTCTTGAAACAAAACCTAAAAAATCAAAGTACCATAAATTAAAAAAATCAGAATTTGAAAATACAAAACAATATAATGAAAGAATAAAGAATTCTCACATTAATATAGATAAAAAATATAAAATTGAATTAAAAAGATGGAAAATATTAAATTTAAAAATAACGTATTCATCAAAAAAACTGTTTAAAAAATTCCAAAAAAATAAGAAAAAAGAGTATTTAAAAACTATAGAAGAAGCTATGATTATCAAGTATGGTAAACCTTATGTAACAAACGTTAACTACAATGCAAATAAAGAAATTATGAGTATGATTTTAAAATCCGATAGAGGAAATTATGTTAAAAAAGCACAAGTTTTTGTGAAATTAAAATATGCACAAAAATTTAAAGCAATCCTTTTAGCAAAAGATTTTACACCAATAATACAATACAAAATAATAAATAATAAACTAAATTTTTCTGGTATTGCTCAGATTAAAGACCCTAAATTTAAGTAATAATCTTTAAAACATTTGAAAATTTTATGTGGTAAATGGCAGAGAGGAAGGGAAGTTGCTCCAAGCCTTGTTGTATCCACAAAACCCCTTATTTATGGGCTTTATTGACATATTTTTCCTTTTTTTAGTGTTGGACACTTTGTTGGACATATTACATTTTTAAAGGTTAAAATGTGTTTAATTAAGTAAATACTCCTATTTAATACCATAGTCCTTTAATTTCTAAACTAGGATATTCTTGTATAAGTCCATCTTGTTTTTTAGTATCTCCAAAAGGTATTTTATCTCCATCTGGTCCAAAGGTTTCTTTATCTTGTTTTTCTTTCAATTTAATTTTTAGTTTTTCTGCTGAAATTAATTCATTTTCTTTCTTGTTTATTAGTTCCTCATTCCAGTCATTCAAAATTGGCTTGATATCATTTATTTCCCTTTCAGGGAACTCCTGGGAAAGAAAAGTTTTTATTTTTATTGCTAATTCTTGACCTTTATTATTTTTGTCATTATCAAAACAAGTAGTTATGTTTTTTTGAGTATATTTTGACACTTCCATTAAATCATATAATTGTTTTACACTTGGTGACCCTCCTAATGAAATATACATGCCATCCTTTTTATATAGTTCATAGCATGACATAGCATCCAAAGGACTTTCAAATAAAAAGATATCATTATTTTTTCCTATGTTTGTTCCCCATAATCCTTTTTGATTTGTATGATTTTTAAAACCATTATAGTTTTTTCTTTCAATTCCACAAGTGTCAATTTTTATTCTTTTGTCTTCATATGTATAGTTTTTATGTATAAAACATATGTTGTTTTTAGTATCTTGTTTAATAGCGTCTTTAAAGATATTTATTGTCTCTGGTGCTATTTTTCTTTCTTGTGTTAGATAGGTATTATCTAATGTTATAACTCTCAATCTATCCCATTCTTTTTCAGCACTTTCAAAATCTATAACTTTTTTTGATAATGTATATTTAAAATTACTTCTTGGGTTTTTATAGTATTTTTCTAATTCATTCAATACTTGCCAATATACTTTTTTATCATTTACATAATGAGTATAAAAATCTATAATACTTCCACCTTTTCCATTTAAAAAGTCATTATAAACATATGTTCCATCTGGTTTTTTTCCTATATGTATAGTTTCATTTCCATTTGTCATTTCTACATTTGATTTTCCATTTTTAGAACTTTTTTTAATTGTAAATCCACACATTGAAGCATACTCTGCTAAATTGATTTCTTGTTTTAATTTTTCAACTTTAGATTTTTTCATAATTTCAATTCCTTTTTTAAGTTTTCCAGCATTGTGTCTAGTTCCAGCCATTCTTGATGATAAAAGTCTATTTGCTTGTTCTTGTCTTGTAATGTCTTTTCTAATTGTGTCTCCAAGTTTTGTAATAGTTCTAATTCTTGGGGACTTTCTTGTGGTATTAGTTGTTTTAATTGTTCTATTATTTGTATAGTAGTCATTTAGTTTTTCCTTTGATTTTTTGGATGTATTATTGCTAATTCTTTGTTGAGCTTTTTTATTCATTTTTTGTATTTTTTCTAATTTAATTGGTAAAACTTTTTCTAATTCTTGTGTTCTTAATTTCCATTTTTTAGGTGTTATCTTTTGAAATATATCTTTTTCTTTTCCTGCCAAATTAAGTTCTATATATGCTTCATTGTAATCATAATCTTTTTCATACACTTCACTTTTTATTCTATATTTTTTGTGTGTATCTTTTTCCTCTATGCTAATATATGAAAAGTTTTTAATAGTGTCTTGACCTTGTTTTAAAAAAGTATAATTTCCAAAATCATTAACAAGATTTTCAATGTCTTTTATATTTTCTATATTCCCATTTTTTATAGAATTAACAACTAAACCATTTACTAATTTTGATAATGCTTGAGTTTTTTGTTTTTCTTTTCTTATTGGTTTAATTTTTTGATTATGTTGTTTTCTCCAAATGTTAATAATTTCCTCTTGTGTTTGAAGTGGTTCATTGTTTTTTATTTTTGATAAATCTTGACTTTGCCATCCATTTTCAAGATTGATATAATCTCTTATTTCATTCATTCTTGGTCTATCTTGTTTATCTAAATAAGCATCCAATCTTGTATTTGTGATTAGGTTTTGATTTGGTATTGTGATATGAATATGATAATTTTCTGTGTCTTTATGTAAAACACTTAATATATTATATTCCTCTTTCCTATATGTGTTATCCATATATAATTTTTTCCATTTATTATAGGCATTTAACATTTTCTTATTACTTGGCTTTCCCTCAAAAGTTAAAACAAATCTTTTATAATTTTCTTTATATTCCATTGTGTTAATGATTTTTTTTGTAATGGTTGGATTCCCATCTATTAAAACTATTTCATTAAAATTAAAATCTTTTCCCTCTCTCATGACATACTCAACAACACCCATTTTCCCTCCACTTGTTAAAACTTTCATAGTGTTTTATCTTGAATATATTGTGATATATTTTCCAAAGCTTGTAAAACATAACTATCAATTTTATTATCTTGATTTAATCTTTTTGCTATTTGATTTAAATTAACTCCAATGTGATTAAGTTCTCTTAATGTATCTTTTTCAATTTGGGTAACTACTTTTTTTCTATCACTTACTAATTTTGTATTTGTTAAATGTCTAATATATTGAGCCATTGTCATACTTAAACTTTGAGCAGCAATTTTTATTTTTTCATAATCTTGCGGGTATAGATTTAATTTAATGCCTTTTGTTTCTTTTCTCATAGTGCTTTACCATTTTTCACAACATCAATTATATTTTTTTCATAATTTTCATATTCAAGATTATCAAGATTTTTATAATATGATTTTTCCCAATTTGTTTTATCTATACAAACAACTATTAACTTATTAGCAACTATATCAATCTCAACTCTTTTTATAGTTAGATTATTGATATCTATATTTTTTAGATTTTTCATTTCTTACTCCTTTGATTGTATTAAGAAAAAATGGGGTATCCCATTTTAGGGTTTGGGATTTCCCAACAAGTGTTTAAAGTGTGTAGCACTTTCAACTAACCTTGCTTACCTTTCTTAAATTATAGAAATAAATATGAAAAAAACTCAATTTATAGAAATATTTTTAAAATAGTTAGATTTTATAACTATTTTTTCTTTTGAGAGCAGTAGATTTTCTATCTTATATATGCCAAATATGGTTTATTTCTTCAACTTGGTATATATGTGTAGTTTTTATTTGTAAAGGTAATTAAGGGTATTTAATGGCTGTATAGGACTATGTTATTTATAAGAATAAACTTTTCTTTCCCAGGTGTCACCCCTTGGGGTGAATAATGACTTATTGTTTATTAGTATATATTTTAGATTTTAATTTTTTTGGCCAGGTAATTTATTATTATGGTGCAAGCACCCTAATAATAATTTAGTTTTACTTGATATGTTTTTTCATTTCATTCAAAAAAATACCAAATAAAACATACTTTTAGTTAATAAATCAAAATAGTTCTTTTTCTTTTATTCTTTTGTCTTATCTCAAACTACTATCCAGTAGGTGTTTGATGCAAAAATAAGGTAAAAAATCAGGGGTAAAAGGTAAAAAAGAGGGAAATTAAGTAATAAGATAACTTTATTCCTTTTTTGTTTCTATAATTAAAGATAAAGGGATTACAATGAATAAAATAATTATAGAAAAAAACTCAAACTATTTGGTTAATAAAAATGAAAAATTACTTTTATCACAACATAGATTAAGTGTGAATGCTTTAAAAATAATGTCTTGTTTAATTTGCATGATAAGAAAAAATGATAAAGATTTTAAAGAATATATATTTACTTCACAAGATTATAAAAAATTGATAGACTCTAAAAGTAAAAATATAATGCTTGATATGGTTAAAGCAAGCAAGGAACTACAATCCACAAATATAAAAATTGATTTGGAAAAATCCATTTTAGAAACAAATATGATTATCTCCCAAGAATACCTAAAAGGAAATGGTTCATTTTTAAAACTTATGTTACATCCAAAACTTATCCCTTTTTTATTGGATTTAAAAAATAAATATTTATCTTATGATATTCAAAATATATTGTCTTTAAAATCCAATTATTCTATAAAATTATATGAACTTTTAAAACATAAATATAATCAAAGTATCAAACATACTAAAAATCCAATTATTACTTTTTCAATTGAAATAGATAAATTAAGAGATATGTTTCAAGTCCCAAAATCTTACAACTTACATAAAATTAAACTACATATTTTAGAAAAATCAAAAAATGAGTTTAGTGAAAAAACTGATATTTTTTTTGAGTATGATTTATTTAAAAAACTTGGTAGAAAATATGACACAATTACTTTTTCAATTGGTAAAAATAAAATATAAAATAAAGTGTCCTTTTTTTAAAAACTTTTCTATAATTATTTTAGAAACTTTTTGTTTCTATATTATTTTATGTAAGGATTTTTTATGAGTGATTTAGATTTTTTAGAGTTAAAGGGTTATGGTAGGTTTTTAATTACTGATGTTGCTGCTGGTGTTAAGTTTATTAGAAAATATGGTAAAAAACATATTGGATGTTTGAGTCTTCATATACAAGAAAAAGTTTTGAAAGTAATTGACTCTGAACCTATTTACTCTGGACCATCTAGGTAGATTTATTCAATGAAGGTGATTATTTAATAGTTAAAAAAAGTTATCTTGACTTCTTGGGGTATTATAGTATAATATTTCATTAGGAGATTTAGAATGAAAATACTAGTATTTATTTTAATTACCATATCTGTATTCTATGCCAAACCATTTAATGATAAAAAAAATTATCAACCTTCGATAATAGATAAAAAAATATTTTCTGAATGTGAATATATTTTAGACAGATATGGAGAAGAAGACAAGGAAACATATGATTTAATGTACAAAGAAGCACAAGGTATATACAATACCTTTGAATCTTATGAATTAAGCCCTAAAAATGGTTTTACAAAAATACATCATTTATTGCAAAAATCTTGTGAACATGTGAAGTCTACTACTTCTCAAATAAATGGTAGGTATTCAAAGGACATTCTTATATCAGCACTAATTTTTTATTATGATAGCAGAAAATAAAATATATTATTAATTATTTTCTATTTTAATATCTGCTTTTATTGATATATCTGTTGCTTCATATTCATTATTGTTTTTTTGATATTCTTTGCTATTAGGTTTAAAGCAAGCAAAATCAATTATTGTAGTTGTGTATGTTCTATTTTGATTATTTCTTTCTCTTATAGTTTTTAAAACTTTGTTTTGTTTTTGACAATATTTTGATGCATTTTTATAAGCTAATCCACGATCTGCATAACTAACTGTATATAAGTTATTTCCAATTTGACTAATAGGAAGGTTGTTCCCTGTATCAATACAACCACTAAAAAACATAACTCCCAGTATTAATATAATACTATAAATTGTTTTAATCATTTTATTCCCATATTTTTAATTTAATGTCATTATATCAAAATCTAGCCAACATACTTATACTTTTTAATTTTGGCTTTAATATATAAAAGTAATTTGATTTATACAATCTATCAATTTTTCTTGATTTATTTTTCCTCTATTATAAATCATATGGGTGACATCTTTACTAAAAGTATGCCCCATTAAATATTTTTTTATTTTGTCTTCACTATCTGTATTTAACTCCAACTCTTGACTAAAATTTTTTCTTAAAGAGTGAAATGTTTTATCTTTATTATTTATAATTTTTTGTAATCTTCTATTGAGTTTTTTTCCAATATTACCAACTTCATTTTCTATATTTCCATTAAAAAATAAGTAATTCCCTTTATTTTTTAGTTGTTGGTTGATAGTGTCAATTAAGTTTTTATGTAGTGGAATAGACCTTTGGTGCTTTTTAGTTCCTTTATCTTTAATATCTACATTTAAAATATTATCTTTTATATCTTCTTTTTTTAAACTTAAAACCTCTTCTATTCTCAAACCTGAGTATAGTGCTACTTTACACATATTAAGGTAATCTATTTCTAAATTACTTGTAAATATTTGTTCTAATTCTTGTTTTGTATATTCTATTTTTCTTGTATCTTTATTTTCCATTAGTTGCCTTATGTTTTGGAGTGGATTACTTTCTATTATTTCTTCATATGCTAAATATTCAAAAAATAATTTTAGATTTGTAATGTGCTTATTTACTGTTTTTGTATTTAATGTATTGTATTTATCTTTCTTTTTTAGTTCTACTACTTTCTTAAAAGTAATTCCTTTGTATTTTGGATATTTGAAAAAATTGGTTGGAAGTTGTTGTAGATTTTTTTGTAATTCTTTAAAAAAAGCAAAGTTAAAAATAGTATCTTTGTTGGTGAAATATTTTAAATAATTTATAGTAGATTTATAAGAAGTTATTGAAGCTTTTGAAACCTTATTAAAAGTTTTCTTATGCTCTATATATTTATTATAATACTCATCAAAATTATCATATATTAGATTACTATCTATATCTTTTTTAGGTTCTTGCATTGAATTTTTATTTTGTAAGTTTTGAACTATTTCCAAGATTTGATTATCTTTATTTCTTTTTAATTCTTTAATCTCTTTATCTATTGCTATCTCTTTTTTAAAAGTTTCTTGGTATAGTATTTCCTCCTCTTCTGGTGTCAAATATACATAAGACTCTTGATATTGTTTGTCTATTTCCTCAATATATTCTTTGCCATACACCTGTATCATCTCTTCTCTGGTAACTGTTTCACTATTAAGTATTCTATCCATCAAATCTTTTTCCATTTGTGCCTCTAAGTTTTTAATAATTTTATCTCTTAGTATTCTACAATGTTTTATATTATTACTATGTAAAGAGATTTTTAAAGATTTTCCACTAATTCTCTTAGAAAAATAATAAATATTATTTCTTTTGTATAAATATCTATTTTTCTTTTGTTGGACACTTGTTGGACACTTAAAATTATAAGGGTTGTAAGTTGTGTTAAAGTGTGTATTGATGGGGGTTTGTGAATAATCTGGCAGAGAGGAAGGGATTCGAACCCTCGGTAGAATAAACTACACAGACGTTCCAGGTCTGCACCTTCGACCACTCGGACACCTCTCTACATGTAGAAACGAAAGTATAGCTACTTTGCGCTTAAACACTCTTTGCAGATAGTATTGAAAGATAGAGTAATATTGTAAATTTTGTTGCATGTAAGAGTTTCAGCTTTTTGGAGAAGTTCTTGAGTATTGATTGTAAAATCTTCTATTTTACCGCACTGTATGCAAACCAAGTGAGCATGGTTTGCTTTTGTTATTTCATAGTGGTCTTTTTTATTAGCTAGTTTAACTTCACTTAGTATCCCTTTTTTTAACATTTCATTTATATTTCTATAAATAGTAGATAGAGATAGCGTAGAAAATTTAACTTTTGTATATTTTTCTATATCTTCTAGAGTGGCATGACCATATTTTTCTAGTACATCTAATACACATAATCTTTGAGGTGTAGCTTTTAGTTCGTGTAGTTTTAAAACATCTACATGTGACATAATGGTGCCTTTTTTATTTTATATTATCATAAATAGTAATTTTTAGCAATTAGTTTTTTTTTTAATTTTAATATTTAAGGAAAGTATTATCAGTTGAATATTGGAAATCCATTTTTTGATAGCGAGAATCTGTATAGGAGTGTGATAAGAATGACAGATTTGGTATAGACCAAAATACTCGATGCGTTAACATCTCAAAAAAAGAATTTCCAATTTATCCAATTAAACCTGACTCTTCGGAGAAGATGAACAGTCAAATATCGATAAAAGTATATCTCTAATAAAAACAAAAAAATTGTTCTATGTCAAGAAGATGAACAGTTATTCATTATACCTATTATTACTTTATCAGTTATATTCATACCATCTTGAGATAGTTTTCTTATGTTTTTTAGCGTCTCTTCTATGTCATTTGCAATAATTCCATCTCCTCCATGAAGATACTTCCCCTCACGAGCTAAAAGATATGAATCAAATGCAGCATATATGGTAGTCGATACTTTCATTGCACAAGATGATTTTGCACCATCACAAATGATACCAGAAACATCTCCAAGAGTATTCGTGATAGAGTGAGTAGTAACCTCATAGCTCTCTTCATTTAAAAATGCTAATGCTCCAGCAACTGCAGCAGCAGAACAAATTACACCACAATAGGCGGATAGTCTTCCCACATTTGTTTTAATATGAATAGTTGCCAAGTGAGAGAAAAATAGTGCACGTATTAATTTTTCACCTGCAATCTTGTTTATGCGAGCATATTCTATAAGAGCAAGTGAAGATGTCATACCTTGGTTTCCGCTCCCACTTGTTGTCATAACAGGGAGAGAACAGCCACTCATTCTAGCATCACTACCTGCACTTGCAAAGCTTGCCGCTCTGTTTCTTGCATCATCTCCATAAAAACCGCTCTCAATATTGTCACTTATGATTTTCCCGATATTTACTCCATAGTTTCCCATCAAACCTTCATGGGCTATTTTAGAGTTTAGAGCTATAACTTTAGTAAAAATAGGTTCAATTTTGTTCATATCTATGCTTTTTGCAATAGAATAAATAACTTTTATGCTTAGGATTTCTCTATCTTTCTCAGGAGAGTTAAAATCCATGTCATTGCAGGGGCGCTCAAGTATGATTTTATGATTTTTTTCTATATGAGTTATATTTGTATGCGTATGTTTTATTTCAACAGAGGCACTTTTGCCATTTTTCGATTCTAACAATATTTTAGCATACAATTTTATATCTGTATCATCATGTATGATTTCTATTTTTTTGTCGTTTAAAAATTCTTTTACTTTTATCATATCATCTTTAGTGATATCACTTATAACCATCAAATCTTTTTTAGCATCACCAGCGACAATACCCATAGCTACAGATGTTTCGATACCTACCATGCCACCACTATTGGGAACTACTACACTTTTTACATTTTTTATCATATTACCAGAAACTTTAATTGTTACTTTTTCTATCGTCTCATTTAATATTTCTCTTGCTTTTGCTCCAACATAAGCTAAAGCAATAGGTTCAGTACAACCCTCAGCGGGGACAATCTCTTCATCTAATATGTTTAAAATCTTTTTTTCTAAATCTTTGTCCATAATGTCTCCCTATTTTCTAATTATATACTAAAGGCAAAAATAAATATAGAAAAAAATTGCTATACTTACATGTAAAGAATCTAAAGGGTAGAATATGGACAAAAGATATAGAAATTTTTATATTCGTTTAGTGGTCGGAGTAGTTTTTTTACTTGCAATTTTGGTTAGTAGTATCCTAAACACATTTCAGGGTTAAGTTTAATTTTTCTTCAATACTGTTTTTTTCATATGCATATAATTATGATTTGAAACATTTAAAGTAGTGTTGTTTTTAAAACCAATTTTTTTATATAATTTTAGTGCATCAGGATTATCAAAATCTACTAAAAGGCTAAGATTGTTAAAGCCTAATTCTTTTGCTTTTTCTTCTATAAATGATAATAATTTTGTTCCAATACCTTTTCTTTGAAATTTTTCACTAACACTTAGGGTATCAATATAAAATTCATTTTCAAAACTTTCTTTATCAAAAGAATTTAGATGTAAATCCTTTGTTTGTAAGTATTTTATGAGAGGAAGATCGAGTTCTTGTGATTCATTTGAATCATAAGTAAGTATCATTCCTGCAATTTCTTTTTCTACTTCATAAAACCAAATATTGTTATGGCTTAGTCTGCTATAATCCATTTTGATATAAAATTCTAGGGTTTGTAAAATCTTTTCGTTTTCATTTTCGCCAGTCAAAGTATTGGCAACAGAACCAATAGCATTAAAGATTAATTGTGAAAGAAGAAAACTATCCTCTTTTTTTGCTTTTTTTATCATGTTTTTCCAAATATAATTAATTTACAAGAATACTAGTAGTATCCTAAGCACATTTCAGGGCTAAGTCTTATTTTTTTCTCTAGGGGAGATGGTCCAAAGTACTTACATTTTTCTACATAAATATTGTAACTATAATCTAAACCTAAATCATCATAAAACTTTTTTAGATTCACAAGTTTTATTCCGTAAAGGTCTATAATTTCCAGTTTTGTATATAAGATAGAATTATTTTTTTTAATAAGATGAGATGGAGCAATACCAGTATATTTGCAAAAAGCTTGAGACTGAACAAAACCAGTAAGGTCTTTACATGTAGATACTACACTTAAGTATTTTTTTAAAACTGTTTTTCTATCTAAAAAAACTGCTCTACAACCATCGTATTTTACAGCTTTTATATCTTTCCAAAATCTATACGCATTAGAAGATATACCTGTTAGTTCACATAACTCTTTATTTAAAATATAATTATCTAAAAATTCTTTATTTGATAATGTACCCATTTGCATTTTTCATTATAGTATAAAAAATGAATTTTTGTCTGATTAGTTGATTTATTGTATACTAATAAAAACTATTTATAGGAGATTATCTATGTTGTCAAAAAAAATTAATGTTTTTATATTGTTATCTATTCTATTTTTTTCATTAGGGTGCAGTGAAAAAAAAGAGGAACAAAAAATAGTAGAAAAAGAAGCTGTTAAACAGAGTGTCGAGGTCTATAGTGTGAAAGAGGAAAAGATACCTATCTGGGTTGAGTTTTCTGGAAAAACAGAAGCCTATAAAAATGTTGCTGTAGTTGCTAGAGTAAAAGGTAATCTTGAAAAAAGGTTTTTTGAACCTGGAGATTATGTTAAAAAAGGTGATAAACTTTTTAAGATAGAAGATAGCGAATATTTAGCTATCTTGAATCAGCATGAAGCAAGTAAGAAAAAGAATCAAGCATCGCTAAAGCTAGCTATTAGCAGTTATAAGAGATATAAACCTTTAGTAGAAAAAGAGTTAGCAACAAAAGAGAAGTTAGACCAACTTATAGCTGAAAAAGAGCAAGTAGAAGCACTTATAAAAGCAGATGAATCAACCATAAAACAAGCTAAATTAAATCTTGATTATACGATTGTAAAGGCTACAACGGATGGCATGATAGGAAGAAATTTAATTAATATAGGAAACATGGTGGGCTCAAGTGGTGATAACTCTAAGTTAGCAGTCATAGTTAAATCTAATCCCCTATATGTAAACTTTACACCAAGTGGAGATGATACTGCTTTGATAATTAAGTATAAGTCTGAATTAAAACCAAAAGTAAAAGTTTCTATTCCATCTCGAAATAAAACTAAGGAAGTTGTTTATGACGGTCATATAGATTTTATAGATAATAAAACAAATGAATCAACAGGAACAGTAAGTATGAGAGCAATTATAGATAATCCAAAACATATTTTGCTTCCTGGTACTTTTGTTGAAATCAAACTTTTTATAAGTGATAAAATTCCCGTTATTGCATTATCACCTAAGAATGTGATGGAAAATCAGTTAGGTTCTTATGTTTATATAGTAAATGACCAAAACAAATTAGATACTCGACAAGTTGAGATATCATATGCAACAAAATCTATGCTAATTATAAAAAAAGTGAGTCTTCAAAGTGGAGATAGAGTAGTAGTTAGTTCATTAACAAAGCTTCGTAGAGGTATGGGAGTAAGTGCAAAAGAGACTGGTAATCCAGTTCTAAAACAGGCAAACTAGATGTTTTCTCTATTTTTTATTCATCGTCCAGTATTTGCAAAAGTATTGTCAATACTATTTATATTAGTAGGGTTTATTGCTGTTTTTGTACTTCCTGTAGAGGAGTATCCTGAAATTGCACCGCCTAGTGTTACTGTGAGTTCAAACTATACAGGTGGTAGTGCGGCAGTTGTTGAGGAATCAGTAACAAAACCATTAGAAGAGCAGATAAATGGTGTTGAGGGCATGATTTATATGGATTCAACAAGTGCATCTGATGGTTCATCTAGAATAACTGTATATTTTGAATCAGGATATGATTTAAATATAGCTGCTGTTGATATACAAAATAGAGTTGCAGTTGCTATGCCATCTTTACCTCAAAGTGTAAAAAACAATGGTGTTAAAACTCTTAAAAAATCTTCTAGTATGGTTCAGATACTTACTGTATCATCCGACAATCCAGCACATGATGCACTGTTTTTAAGTAACTTTGCTGGAATAAATATCATTGAAGAGTTAAAGCAGGTAGCTGGTGTTGGTGATGTAACAAACTTTGGTGAGAAAAAGTACTCTATGAGAATTTGGTTAGAACCAAATAGGCTTGCAACTTTAAAATTGACTATCCCTGAAGTATCTAATGCAATAAAAGCACAAAATGTTCAAGCCGCACTTGGAACTATAGGAAGTGCTCCTATGCCTTCTTCAAATATGTTTCAGTATACGGTAACTGCTAAAACAAGATTAAGCACGGCTAAAGAGTTTGAAAACATCATAGTAAGACAAAATAGTGATGGTTCTCAAATAAAACTAAAAGATGTGGCAAGAGTAGAACTTGGTGCAGAAAACTATGGATGGTATAGTAAACTTAACGATAAACCAGCAGCACTTTTAGGTATTTCACAAATTCCAGGTTCAAATGCACTAGACGTTGCAGCTGGAATTCAAAAGAAGATAAAAGAGCTTAGTTCACGTTTTCCTGAGGGTTTACATGTAGAACCTACTTATGATACAACTAAGTTTGTAAAACTCTCAATTGAAGAAGTTGTTGTAACGCTTGCAGAAGCCCTAGTACTCGTACTTATAGTAGTATTTTTCTTTTTACAGTCAATTCGTGCTACTATCATTCCTGCAGTTGCAATTCCTGTATCTCTTATAGGTACATTTGCAATTCTTTTAACTATGGGATTTACCATAAATACACTCACACTTTTTGGTTTGATTCTCGCAATTGGTATTGTAGTTGATGATGCTATTATTGTTGTTGAGAATGTTGAAGCCAATTTGGAAAAAAATCCAAATATGACTCCAAAAGATGCTACAATCAAAGCTATGAAAGAGATTTCTACTCCCATAATATCTACTACATTGGTGCTTATGGCTGTATTTGTTCCGGTGACTTTTATTCCTGGAATTTCAGGTACGCTTTATCAGCAGTTTGCTTCTACTATTGCTTTTTCGGTTGCTATTTCATCTATTGTTGCACTTACACTTTCACCTGCACTTGCAGCGACTATTTTAAGAAGAAAAAAGGAAAGTGACAAGAAAAACATTATATTTAGGAAGTTTGATTCTGGACTTGAAAGCTTTAAAGTTTTTTATAAAAAAGCATTAGAGTTTATTATCAAAAAATGGTATATTTTTATCGCTATTTTTATAGGACTTCTTTATGCAACGTATATTATTTTTACTGTTCTTCCAACAGGTTTTGTACCAGATGAAGATAAAGGAAATCTTATTGTTTCTGTGATGATGCAGCCTGGAACCTCTCTTGAATCAAATGAAAAAGTTTCACAAGAGGTGGCTTCTATTGTAAAAGGAACAAAAGGTGTATCTGATGTTTTGGAAATTGGAGGCTATAATCTTATTTCAGGAGTTGTTGATACAAGTGCAACTACAATGTTTGTAGTACTCGATGATTGGAGTAAAAGAGAATCACCTGAGCTTCAGGTAAACTTTTTACAAAACAGTTTAAAAGAAAAACTCTCTCATATAGATGAGGCAAATGTTATGGTTATGGGTATGCCGTCAATACCAGGAATTAGTGCCGTAGGTGGATTTGAGTATAAGCTGAAAAACTTACAAGCTGCTCCACTTAGTGAATTTGAAGCAGTAGCAAATAATTTTATAGCAGCTGCAAATAAAGATGAAAGAATTATGTATGCATATACTTCTTTTAATTCAAATTATCCACAGTTTCATCTTGATATTGATAGAGAAAAAATATATAAATTAAATATAGACATTGGGGATGTTTTTACAGTTTTACAGACTTATTTAGGTTCTATGTATGTTAATGATTTTAATAAATTTGGGAAAGTATATAGGGTTTTTATTCAAGCAGATCAGAATTTTAGAGGAAAGAAGAATGATATAAATAGTTTTTATGTTAAAAATAAAGATGGGAAAATGGTTCCTTTGAGTACTTTTGTAAAGATTGTAAGACAAAGTGGACCTTCTTCTATAACTCACTTTAATTCATATCAAAGTATAACAATAAATGGGCTTCACAACATCAAAGGTGGATTTAGTTCAGCAGATGCAATAACTGCTATGGAAGAGCTTTCGGCTAAATTGTTACCAAAAGGGTATGATTTTGAATGGGCAGGAATGGCTCTTCAGGAAAAAGAAGCTGGAAATGCTTCAGTATATGTATTTGCACTATCTTTAATATTTGTATTTTTATTCTTGTCTGCTCAATATGAGAGTTGGATGATGCCACTTATGATTATGATACCAATTCCTGTTGTATTTTTAGGTGCTCTTGGGGCAAATATGTTTGCAGGTCTTATGAACAATACATACACTCAAATAGGACTAGTTTTGCTTATAGGCATGTCTAGTAAGAACGCTATTTTGATTATTGAATTTGCAAAAGAGTTAAGAGAATCAGGTATGAGCATTATTGATAGTGCTATGAATGCTTCACTTCTTAGACTTCGAGCAATTCTTATGACGATTTTTGCATTTTTGCTAGGGATTATACCTCTAGTTATAGCAACAGGGCCAGGTGCTGCTGCAAGACAATCACTAGGAACGGCTGTTTTTGGTGGAATGCTTGTTTCTACTGTGTTAACACTGTTTTTTACCCCTCTTCTTTTTGTTCTTCTTCAAAGATTAAGAGAGAGAAATAATAAACCAAAGGAAGTAGCAAATGAAATTAAATAAAATATTCTTGGCATTGTCTCTATTAGGCGTTGTGGCAGTAGCAAATGTAAATAGTGAAAAAAGTTTAGATGAGCTTATAAATATAGCATTAGTAAATAGTATAGATATACAAGTAGCAAAAGCTAATATTGAAGCTAAAGATGCTGGTATAGATTATGCAACTGCTGGGTACTTACCTCAAGTTTCAGTACAAGGTGAATTGGCTCAGTATGATTTAAAATCATCATTATCTCAAGATAGTGATAGCGTAATTGGTGCTACTGCAAGTGTAAATCAACTTTTATATGATTTTGGTGGGACTTCTAGTAACATAGGAGCTGCTAAAAGTGCTTATGATGCTTCTTTAAAGCAGTTAGATTCAACTACAAATTCAGTAGTTATAGCAGTTAAAAAAGCTTACTATAACATATTAAATCAGAATCAACTCATAAATGTTGCACGTGAAGCAGTAAAAATAGATGAGTTACAATTAGAACAAGCGAGTGAGTATTTTAAAGCAGGAGTAAGAACTAGAATAGATGTTACAAATGCACAACTGCAACTCTCTAATTCTAAATTAGACTTATTAAAAACTGAGTTTGGATTAGAATCAGCAAATACGAGTCTTATTACTATACTAGGCGTAAAACTAGAAAAAAGTTTTTCTGTAAAAAAAGACGATACTGATATATCGACCCTAGCTAAAGCTATTGTACCTATGCAAAAAGGTAGTGATGAGTTAGTTCGATTAGGATTAGAAAATAGAGCTGAAATTGCACTTTATAAAGCAAATATAGATTTGTCTCAGTCTGAAGTTAAATCGGCTCGATCAGAATACTATCCAAAGATACTTTTAAACGCTGCATATAATGAAAAAAATTCAGATATATTATCTTTAGATAATAGGCAGATGAGTGCAGGAGTATATATTAAATGGGACATATTCTCTGGCTTTAGTTCAGAAGCAAAGGTAAAAGAAAATTTAGCAAAACTTACAAAGACTAAAGTAGATTTGAGGGATATTGAGCTCAAAATAATACAAGAAGTTAGAGATGCTTTTCTTGAAGTAAAAAAGAGTGAAGATAGTACAAAAATACAACTTTTAAGTGTTGATTTAGCTACTCAAAACCTATCTTTAGCCCAACAGAGATATCAAGCAGGACTTAGCGATATGATAGAGTTAAATGATGCAAAATTGGAATATACAAAAAGCAAAGCCAATTTAGTAAACACATACTATGATTATCTTGTAGCTATAGCAAATTTAAATTATGTGATTGGAAAGAGATAAAATGGAAATTTCCATCATCTTCTTTTGCCTAAAAATTATTACCTGATTACATAATTTGTTTAAATATATATATTTATTAGGTTTAATATCTTTAAATTTTAAGAAAAAAGATATAATATTGAGTTTAGCAAGTTAGATTTTTACCGAAATGGAAATAGAGTTTAATAAAAGATATAATGAAAGATTATTTTGAAAAATATATTTAAATGTATTATTATCACCATATTACTTTGTTCTTTTTTATTTTCTGCAAATGAATCTACAAAAGTAGTAATTACACAACAAGAAAAAAATTGGATTAAAAATCATCCTGTAATTACTTTGGGCTCAGATGCACAATGGGCACCTTATATAATTGTAAATCAAGATGGTTCAATAAGCGGTTATGATAAAGATATTTTAAATTTAATAAATAAAAAAACTGGAGCAAATTTCCAATTAGTAGCTGGTAAATGGAAAGATGTTTTACAAAAGGCAAAAACAAAAGAAATTGATGGATTAAGCACTAGTGCAAAACATGCAAAAAGAGATAACTTTTTTAATTTTTCAAAACCTTATATCTCTACAAAACGATTATTGATTGTTTCAAGTCATAATCCTAAACAAATTCACTCTAGTAAAGATTTATCAGGAAAAAAGATAGGTTATCAAGAAAAAAACCTTTTTGATAAAAAATTGATGTCAATTTATAAGAATTCTACTTTAGTTCCTATACACTCACTAGAAGACATAGTAAATAAACTATTAATAAATGAAATAGACGCGATAGCAGGAGGTCAATCTTTCTTGTATATGGCAAATAAATTAAAATTAAGATATTTAAAAATAGTTGGGTATTTACCAAATAGTACGCTTAATTTAGTTTTTTCTGTTAGAAAAGATTATCCGGAGGCTATTTCTATTTTGAATAAAGGTTTAGATTCAATTTCGGAATTTGAAAAAACACGTTTAAATGATAAATGGTTTTTTAATAGAAAATATATGTTAGGCAAAGAATCTAAAAATAATAAAGATTATGAAATTAAATTCACAAACCAAGAAAAAAAATATCTTAAATCACATCCTATATTAACTGTTCAAAACTTATCTGATTTTCCTCCTTTTAATTTTAATGAAAATGGTATGCCACAAGGCTACTCAATTGACTATATGAGGCTTATGGGTAAATATATGGGTGTCGATATAAAGTTTATTAGCGGTAAACCTTGGAAAGAATATTTGTCTATGCTAAAAGATAAAACTTTAGATATTATTCCTCATATTGCAGTTACAAATGAAAGAAAAAAGTTTGTAGCATATACAAACTTTAATCATATAGAATATACAACAGGAATGGCAATAAATAGAAAATACAATATAGATTCTATGTATGACTTAAATGATAAAATCATTGCAGTAGGAAATAAAACATTTTTACATAATTATTTAAAAAATAAATTTCCAAAACAAAAATTGTTATTAACCAATAGTACTGCTGAAGCTATTGAAGCAGTTTATTTAGGTAAGGCATATGCCGTAATAGGAAGTTTACCTTCTATTCATTATTATATACAAAAAAATTGGTATACAAATATAAAGATAACAAATATTAAAGATTTGGGAATACCAACTAAAACCCAACTTCCTATGGGAGTTGGAAAAGAAAACATTATTTTAAAGTCGATTTTAGAAAAAGTAAATCATTCTTTATCTCGTGCCGATGTTGGACAATTAAAAGAAAAATGGATGAATATAAAAACTGTAGTTAATAAAAAAAAGATATTGAATAAAAAAGAAATTGACTACTTAAAGAGTAAAAAAGAGATTAAAATGTGTGTTCTTCCCAATTGGCTTCCTTTTGAACAAATTGATGAAAAAGGAAAACATAGGGGAATAGGTGCGGATATAATGCAATTGGTTTCTGAGTATATAGATACTCCCATCAAGCTTCTTCCTACTAAAAAATGGGAAACTTCAGTAAAAAACATAAGAGACAGAAAATGTGATATTTTACCTGTTTCAATGGATGTTCCAAGTCGTAGAGATTCTATGAATTTTACAAAGCCATATGTTAGTGAACCCTTTGTTATTGCAACAAAACTTGATGAACTTTTTATTAGAGATAGCAAAGCAATTGGATCACGTAAAATAGGTATTGTAAAAAATTATGCTTATAAAGAATTTCTCAAGAAAAAAAATCCTAATATAAAAATAATAGATGTAAAAAATGCGAAAGAAGGACTTGAACTAGTTAGAGATGGAGAATTGTTTGGTTATGTTGATATCTTGCCCGCAATTGGATATATGATGCAAAAATATTCAATGGTAGATTTAAAAATTGCAGGTAAGCTAGAATATGAAGCTGAACTTAGTGTAGCGTCTAGAAATGATGAACCATTGCTTAATAGCATTATGCAAAAAGCATTAGATGAAATTAGTCAAGAACATATAAAGAGGATAGTTGGAAGATGGATATCAATAAAAGTACAACAATCATTTGATTATACAAAGTTGTTTTATGTAATTGCTTTTTTTTCAATTATAATTTTCTTTATTGTGTATAAGAATAGAACAATTAGTCATATGAATAGTAAGTTAGCTTTAGCAAACGAAGAAATACGTGAAAAACAAGAAATGGTTAATAAGTATGTGTTGATAATGACAACGGATCTTAAGGGTGTAATTACTGACGTTAATGAAGCTTATTGTAAAACAATTAAATATACAAATGATGAGCTAATTGGAGAATCTCATAAAATTATGAGGCATCCTGATATGCCTGCTCAAGTTTTTGAAAAAATGTGGAAAACAATTAAAGAGAATAAAACTTGGGTTGGTGAAATAATAAATTATACAAAACAAAAAGATACAAAGTATTTTAATGCTTATATTGAACCTTTATTTAAAAATAATCATAAAATAGGTTATCGTGCAATTTTAGAAGATGTAACAGATAAAAAGAGAATTGAAGAGTTGTCTATAACCGATAAATTAACAGGAATTTATAATAGAGCTAAATTAGAAGAAGTATTGATCTATGAATACAATAAAGCAAATAGATTTTCATATGAATTTGGTTTGATTTTAATTGATATTGACTATTTTAAAGTTGTTAATGACACATATGGTCATCAAATGGGTGATAAAGTACTGCAAGAAATTGCTAATATTCTTAAAAAATATTCACGTAAAACAGATACTGTTGGAAGATGGGGTGGTGAAGAATTTTTGATTATATGTAGTAAATCAAAATTAAAAGGTATGATGGTATTAGCTGAAAAATTAAGAGAAAGTATTGCTTCTTACTCCTTTGAAATCAACGAACAAAAAACAGCTAGTTTTGGTATATCTATGTACAAAGATAAAGAAGATATGAAAGAGTTAATATCAAGGGCAGACCAAGCTCTATATGCAGCCAAGTCAAATGGAAGAAATACAGTAGAATATTTGATCTAGTAAAACAAAAATACTTTTTATATTTATTTTATTTTGAATGTCAAATTAGCAAAGGATAAAAGTGAATATTATAGAAGAGTATCTAAAATCTTTAGGTATTGATAGAAAAATTGTTAATTTACAAGACGTGGAAGAGCTAATAAAAAAACATATTAAACAATTTCCTTTTACCAGTATACCAGTACTTTTAAAGAAAGAATTATCTTTAGAACTTCCTGCAATTGTTGAAAAAATAGTGAATAGAAAAGAAGGTGGCTACTGTTTTGAACACAATAAACTTATGTATGAGGCATTACTATATTGTGGATTCAAAGTCGAATCATATTTTGCAAGAGTACTTAATAACAAAGAAATTATAGCCCCATTAACCCATCGTTTTACTCTTTTAACTTATGAAGAATCACGTTATATTGTAGATGTTGGTTTTGGCTATCTTTCTGCTAGTAAACCAGTAAAGTTTGGAGATGAATATACAACAACTGAACAAGAAATAACATATAGAATTAAAAAAAATAATGATAATACATATGTTTTACAGATAGTCAATGAAGATACTTTTTGTACACTATATAAGTTTGATTTACACCCTTGTTATGAAATCGATTTTGAATTAGGTCATTATTATTCTCATAAACATCCAAAAGCATCTTTTGTAAACAATATGGTTTTATCTTCTATTTTAAAAGATGAAGTGCTTACAATAGTAAATAATAATTTTCGTAGAATGTACCCTGCATATACAAAAAAAATAAAAATAGAAAATATAAAACAGTTTGAAGATATATTACTTAGAGAATTTAATTACCCCATAAGTGATAAAGAAATTAAATATATATATGATAATTTTGTGCTTACATGTAAAGATAATTAATAATAAATAATTAAAATTGTTTAATGGTATTTTGCTTTTAATATTGTAAAATAACTAGTTAAACTTTAAAACACTTAAGTAATTATTCATTGATTTTCAACATTGCCCTTATGTACAAAAGTTGAATAAGCTTGATTTTTAATAAAATAACAGATATTATTAATATACTTAAATAAAAATAAAGGGGCAAAAATGAGTTTAAGATTGTATTTTAAATTGTTTTTTTTAGTGGTAGGAGGGTTAGTTGTAAGTATACTTTTAACCTTGTATATTAAATCACAAGTTCAAACTGAGCTTACGGAAGCTTATAATATTAGATATAAGTCATATTTATTAGCAGATGAATTAAGACAAAGTTCTGATGATTTAACAAGATTAGCAAGAACATTTGTCGTAACAGGTGGAAATCCTGAGTATAAAAAAGAGTACTTGGATGTAATAGATATTCGTAATGGTGAAAAAGCAAGACCAGAACACTATGAAAGGGTGTATTGGGATTTTGTTGCAGCAAATCCAGGGGTAAAACCACGTCCTGATACGTTTAAAAAATCTTTAGATAAGATGATGAAAGAGTTGGGCTTTACTGATGAAGAGTTCGCAAAATTAAAAGAGGCTCAAAATAATTCAAATAAGCTTATTGAAACAGAAACAATTTCTATGAATGCAGCAGTTGGTAAGTTTGATGATGGTAGTGGAAATTATGTTAAAAAAGGGAATCCTGATTTAAAATTAGCAATGAGACTAATGCATGATAAAAACTATCATATAGAAAAAGCAAAGATAATGAAACCAATAGTGGAATTTTTTAAAATACTTGATGATAGAACTCTATCTAATGTTAAAAAATATAAGGATAAAAATGACTTCATGTTTGAAATTATTTTTATTGAAGTTATAATATTAATTATATTATTTACTTTTGCATATTTTTATCTTGTACAAAAGAGATTTTTATCTCCTTTAAATAAGTTATTAGAAGAGACATCACGAGTAAGTAATGGCGATTTTTCTAAAGAGATTACTATTGAAAGTCAAGATGAAATGGGCATACTCTCTGAAAGCTTTGCTAAAATGATACAATTTTTAAAATCAACAATTTCAGAAGCAAAACAAAGTAGTCTAGAAAATAGTTCTATGGCAGAAGAACTGTCACAAACTTCGCATGAAATAGGGAAAAAAGCAGAAAAAGAATCAAATTTAGTTCTAGGTATAACTCAAAAAGGTAAAAGTTTACAAGATACTTTAAATCTTTCTACAAAAGAGGCTAAAGATACAAAAGATGAAATAGTAAAAACTGCACAAAACTTAGAAAGTGCAAAGATGAAATTATCAGAACTATCTACTGGTGTGTACGCTAATTCTGTAGCTGAAAATGAGATGGCAACAAAACTTCAACAGCTAAGTGCAGATGCTGGGCAGGTAAAAGAGGTACTAACTGTTATCGCAGATATTGCAGATCAAACAAACCTTTTAGCACTAAATGCAGCAATAGAAGCAGCAAGAGCTGGTGAACAAGGAAAAGGTTTTGCTGTTGTTGCAGATGAAGTGAGACAGCTAGCTGAGAGAACTCAGAAGTCTTTAGCTGAAATAAATGCAACCATAAATGTTATAGTTCAAGCAATAAGTGATACAACAGAACAAATTACTTCAAATGCTCTAAAGGCAGAAGTATTAGCTAAAAATTCTACTAGTGTTGAAGAAAATATAGGTAAAAGTGTAGAAAATGTTCAAAATGCTATATCTGATATTGAAAATATCATAAATGGTTATGTAGAAAATACTGAAACGACTAATGGTATTATCACTGAGATAGGAGCTGTTCATCAACTCTCAAGCGATAATGCAAAAAGTGTAGAAGAAATCTCAAGTGCTGCTAGTCATATGATGAATATGAGTTCTAAGCTTTCAGATTTATTAAACCAGTATAAGGTATAGAAGACTTTTTTAGCCTATTTCATTAGAAGTAGGCTATATTTTATGATTCTTTGGTTTGAGATGCATCTGAAGGTGTTTGTGTCTTTTCTTCTGTTTCATCAGTATTTTGAGCTAGTTTTTTCTTACGCTTTTCTTCTTTTTTCTTCAATTTTTCCAATTCGCGTGCTCGTTTTTCATAACTGTAGTTAGTTTTAGCCATTAGTAATCCTCTTTTGTATATTAGATAAATTTTAGATGAATGTAGTCTTTGAAAAGTTTAATACGCAAATAACATAAAGTATTTTTTAAATCAAAGATTTTTAAATATAAAGTTATAGCAATTTAAAAATATTCGTTCATGTAAGTATAGATTATAGCGTAGTTTTATCACATTCATTGTTTAATTATAAAATTTTAGTATTTATAGTTTAATTTACAATTTTCTATTCATCAATATATGCTAATATCTTCTTTTTAAACTATTTAGTGGTCTTATATAAATATTCAGATATACTGATAACTATTATTTAAATAAAGGAGATAGTATGGCTAAGGGAAAAGATGTTCAAAAATCAGTGAAAAAAAAATCTGAAAAAACGTTAAAAGAAAAAAGAGCTGATAAAAAAGCTAAAAAAGCTTCTAAGTAAATAATTTCTTTCATAAATTCGTTTCGTTAAGTTTTTATGGACTTTCAAATAATTTTTTACCCTTTTATTGACTAATGATTTAGGATAATGTAAGATAAGGGATAAAAAATTATGGATTGGAGAAGAAATGGTAAAGAAGATAAATACTTTATTTCCGCTTTGGGCTATTCTAGCCTCAGTTTTTGCATATATGCAACCAAATGTCATTGTAGATTTTAAGAGTTGGATTGTTCCGCTTTTGATTTTAATTATGTTTAGTATGGGTGTGACCTTACGAATAGAAGACTTTAAGAGAGTTGTAAAAAAACCAAAAGTCATTGCTCTCACTGTTTTGCTACAATTTGCACTAATGCCATTTGCAGCTTTCACTATTTCTAAATTTTTCAATTTTTCAACAGATTTAATGGTTGGTATGATTTTAGTTGGAACAGTTGCAGGTGGAACTGCTTCAAATGTAATCTCTTATTTAGCAAAAGGAGATGTTGCACTTTCTATTACTATGACTGTTGTTTCTACACTACTCTCTATCGTAGTAACTCCATATTTAACACTTTTTTATGTTGGCATGACCGTTTCAGTTCCTGCCTTAAGTATGCTTATAAGCATTTTAAAAATAGTATTTTTGCCTGTTCTCTCAGGTGTTGTTGTAAACTATTTTTTACATAAACATATTGAAAAAAGACAAGACTTTTTAGCACTTTTATCTATTTTTTCTATTGTCTTTATTATCGCAATTGTTGTTGGACTTAATGAATCAAGACTTGCTACAGTTGGACTTACTCTTTTGTTGGGAATAATGCTTCATAATTTTACTGGTTTACTTGGTGGTTTTTACCTTTCAAAACTTTTTGGCTTTGATAGAAAAACCTGTAAAACAGTTGCTATTGAAGTGGGCATGCAAAACTCAGGTTTAGCTGTTGCCTTGGCTATGAAATATTTTACACCTCTTAGTGCATTACCAGGTGCAATTTTTAGTATTTGGCACAACATATCAGGCTCAATTATTGCTTCATATTGGGGTAAATCAGACAAATAACACTCTTTACATGTAAGGATTTTTCCTTACATGTAAGAAACAAATACATAATTACATATTTTTTTTAATTTCTAAACTAAATATTCAGCTATAATTCATTTAAACATCCAAGGAATAATTCACATGCCAATTAAAACTGATAAAACTGATAAACCTGCTACTGCAAAATATTTCGATCATGTAAGTATCGCAAAAAGAACTAAACAAGTAGCCTATTTCGTAGAACAACACGATAAAACAATAATGTTCGAACAATTCATTAAAAATAGTGAAAAAAAACAGATAGTAGTCCTAATGGCAACTAAGCGTAAGGCAGACTCTCTAAGCAAGTATCTTAACGATAAAGACATCCCAGCTACTGCAATACATGGAAATCATAGAGCAATACAGATAGAAGATGCAGCTAAAGCTTTTAATTCATCAGAAATAAATATCATTATAACTACTGATATGATTTTAAAATCTCTAAAATTGACCAATATAGAGCTAATCGTTAACTATGACTTAGCTACTGAGGCAGAGGCGTATTTCGTACGTCTTGCTTATGTTGATGAAGTTGGAGAGTCTATCTCTTTTGTTAGTACAGAGGAAAAAAATACACTTGAAACTATAGAATATATGATGAAGCAAGATATGCCAAAAGAAAAAGTCAAAGATTTTTCTCCAACAGCTGTGCAACAGGGAATAAAGACAGGAAAACTCTCTCTAAACAAAAATAAAAAACCACGCAATAAAAAAAAGAAAGCAAGAAAAGATACTAAAAAAGAGTTATAAATTTTTTCATTTTATAAATAAGAATAAAATTTACTTTTTAGTAGATACAATAAAAGGAAATTTATGACAGCAAAAGATATACAATTTTTTAAACTATTACAAGGCTCAAAGCAGTTTGTTATTCCAATTTATCAGAGAACTTATAGTTGGGGTTTAAAGCAATGTTTTCAGTTATGGCAGGATATTCTTAAAATAGGAATCAATGAGGATTTTTCAGGTCATTTCTTAGGTTCTTTAGTTTATATCCAAGAACATCATCAAACTACTAGTGATGTACCAAAATTGCTTGTTATTGATGGGCAGCAAAGATTAACTACTGTGAGTATTTTACTGACAGCCTTAGCTGATAGTATTGAAAAAAGTGATCAAAAATTAACAGTTACGCATAAAAAAATACGTAATTATTATATTTTTAACTCTGAAGAAGAAAATGAAAATTATTTTAAATTACTTTTGACTAAAAACGATAAAGAAACGTTGTTAAAACTTCAAAAAAAACAAAATCTACCTCCTAATCCATCAATAAGAATTAAAGAAAATTATGATTTTTTTATGAAAAAATTAGAATCAGTTGATTTAGAAATTATATATAGAGGATTACAAAAGATTTTTGTTGTAGAGGTATCACTTGAAAGAGAAAAAGATAACCCACAATTAATTTTTGAAAGTATGAACTCTACGGGATTAGATTTAACTCAAGCAGATTTAATTAGAAATTTTGTTTTAATGGGACAAGCACCTAAAATACAAAATGATTTATATGAAAATTATTGGTATCCAATGGAACAGTCTTTTGGTAGTGAGTATGCTACAAAATTTGATTCATTTGTTAGAGATTATCTAACTATTAAAAATGATGGTAATATTCCTAATAAAAATGCTGTATATGAAGCTTTTAAAGAGTATTTCTTTAAAGAAATAAAAAATGGAGTTAGTGTTGAAGATATAGTTAAGAATTTATATAATTATTCAAAGTATTATGTAAGAATGGCATTGTTGCAGGAGGTTGATAAAGATTTATTGAATTCATTTAAAAATATTTATACTTTAAAAGTTAATGTAGCTTATCCTTTTTTGTTAGAGATTTATGTTGCGTACATTAGTGAAAAAATAACTAAAGAAGAATTTTTAATAATATTAAGCTATGTAGAAAATTATGTATTTAGAAGATTAATTTGTGGTATACCAACAAATAGTCTAAATAAAACATTTGCAAATTTTATGAAGAATATTGATAAAAATGATTATGCATCTAGTATAGGAGTATATTTTATTTTATTATCTTCATATCAAAGGTTTCCAAAAGATGGTGAGTTTGAAAGATTTTTTGTTGATAGAGATATTTATACTTTACGTAATAGAAATTATTTACTTAGTAAAATGGAAAATGATGGACGTAAAGAGTTTGTAAATGTTGGAAATTATACTATTGAACATGTAATGCCACAAAATGAAAATCTTTCAGAAGAATGGAAAGAAGAACTTGGTGATAATTGGAAAGAAATTCAACAGCGGTATTTGCACACAATAGGAAATTTGACATTGACAGGATATAACTCAGAACTTTCTGATAGGCAATTTAGTATTAAAAAAACTATGGAAGGTGGTTTTATAAATAGCCCAATATTTTTAAATAGGAGTATTGCTATAGTCGAAAAGTGGGATAAAAAAGCTATTGAAGATAGAGCAATTGTTTTATTTGAAATTGCTAAAAATATTTGGTCATACCCTCATATAAAAGAAGAAACAATTAAAAAATATACACCAAATAAAGTGGGAAAAGATAGTGCCTATTCTATAGAAAGCTATGAGTATATGAAAAACAATACCCTTGAATTATATACATTATTAGAACAACATGTATTGAATTTAGATTCTTCTGTGAAAAGAGAATATAAAAAATTATATATTGCTTTTAAATCTTTAACAAATTTTGTTGATGTTATACCTCAGGTAAGTGGACTTAAATTATCTCTTAATATAAAAATTGAAGAAATTGATGACCCCTATGGAAAATGTATGGATGTTAGTGATGTAGGAACTTGGGGAAATGGATCTGTAGAATTTAAATTAGAAAATATTTCAGATATTAATGATGCAATATTTTTGATTGAACAAGCTTTAGATAAACAGATTTAATAATGGTGTAAGGTAGAAGATGGGTTTTAATGAAATAAATATTTAGAACTAATTTTATGGTAAAAAAATTAAAAAATATAGAAATTGACCAGTTAGGTTAAAAGTTAAAATATTATAAAATAGAGGTTTGAAAAGGTTTTGGAAATAAATGGCCGGGAGAGGGAGATTCGAACTCC
>JADGDR010000024.1 GCA_016744795.1 Sulfurospirillum sp. | reverse complement strand
AAAATGTTGTCAAGGATAATAAAAACTTTCTACAGATTATCGCTGTATTAAGTGCTTACACTCAAAAAGAGTTGGGTTTTATGTGCGAAAGTTGAGTTACTTCTACTTATAAAGTTTGAAGCATAACTAAGCAAATCAAAAAAATCATTATGTTTGAAACCCAATTTATAGAGTATTTCTAAGTCAGTGTTATTAAATTTTTCTGCTTCATAAAGTGCTTTAAAAACTTTTAATAATATAGTTTTTTGTTTTTTATCGAAGGGTATGTTTTGTGGCTCATTCTCAAGATTTTTAATGATTTTATCATTGCTACCTATGTTTAAAAGCATTTGAGTATTAAAATTTATACAATATTTTCTGAACTCTTTTTTTGCTATATATAGTCTTAAGTATGGCAATATATTTTTGTCTATTACTTCATGGTTCATCATATATTTATTATATTCTAAAAACTTTGTCATAGCTTGTAAATCTATAGTAGCAAAAAGTTCAAAATGTGCAGGTATGAATCCTAGGTTTTTTTTGATAATTTTGTATAAAAGTTTTAATTCACCTGTTGCTTCATCTGGTTTTATTGTATCAATTATGAACATATATTCCCTTTTATAGATTATTTGATTAATTCAGGTCATTCTATAATAATGTATCTTAAATTAGACTAAACAGTCTAATTTATTTCTCAAGAGATTTTAAATATGAAATAAGGTGCTCTATAGATTGTATATATTTTTGTTTTGACGATTGAGTTGGACTTAATGAAAGGTTTCCCCAAATAGTAGCGATTATAAATTCTGCTAATGAGTTTGTATCATTATCTTTTTTTAAATTACTATTATCAAGTATATGTTTTATTTTATTTTTTATATTCTTATAGATAATAGTTATCTCTCTATCAAAATCTTTATCAACAGGTGACATTTCTTGATTTAAACGATTTAGGGGGCATCCATAAGTAACAAGTTCAGTTTTTTGTGAAATTTTTAATATAGCTTGAATGATTATGTTAATACTATAACTATCATTTATTTTTTTAAAAGAATAAAAATCACTCATTTTAGGAGATATCCGTTCTTTTATACCAGCTAATACCATGTCTTTTTTAGATTTAAAGTGGTGATATAAAGAGCCTTTTGGCACTTTAGATTCTTTAAGTATCATGTCTATGCTTGTTCCATTGTATCCATGTATATATACTAAGATAAATACAGAATCTAAGATTTTATCTTTTGTTGATTGTTTAGTTTTCATTTTTAAATTATAATATAATAATTATAAAAAAATGAACTGTATTTTAAAATTGTATAATACAACGAGAGCCTTAGTAACAGAACTTTAAATATTATGGAATAGTAAGATTTGTATTAGATTTTTTCAATTTATTATTATGTATAATGTACATTGTATTGTGAGATTAAAAATAAGCTTCTTGAAACTTTTAAAATTTGATATAATATCAATAAAACAAAAGGCATTTTAATGGCAACATACGTTTTTGGGCATACAAACCCAGATAGTGATTCAATAGTAGGATCAATTTCTCTTTCTTATTTAAAAAATCAAATAGGTGAAGAGTGCATACCTACAAGACAAGGTATTGTAACTCCTGAGACACAATTTATACTAGATAAATTTGGATTTCAAGCTCCTGAACTCAAAGAAAATGTAGCTGGAGAAGATGTTTATCTTGTAGATTTTTCTGATTTAGCTCAAGCTCCAAAAGACATTAAAGAAGCTACAATAAAAGGCATTGTTGATCATCATAAATTAGGAGACATTACAACTTCAACCCCATTGGAATGTTGGATAAGACCTGTAGGCTGTTCAAATACAATTGTAAAAGAGATGTATGATTATCATGAGGTTGAGATCCCAAAAAACATAGCTGGTATGATGCTTTGTGCAATACTTAGCGATACAGTTATTTTCAAATCTCCAACTTGCACAAAAAAAGATACAAAAGCCTGTAAAAGCTTAGCAAAAATTGCAGGAATAAAAGACATAAAAGCTCTTGGAATGGAGATGTTTTTAGTAAAATCTGCAGTTCAAGATTCAACTCCAAGAGAGTTAACAACACGTGATTATAAAGACTTTGAAATGGCTGGTAAAAAAGTAGGTATTGGTCAACTAGAAGTTGTTGATTTGAGTGTTTTTGATAATATGAAAGATGCTTTATTCGCTGATTTAAAAGCACTTAAAGAGCAGGGCAATAGACATACTGTAATGCTTCTTTTGACCGATATAATGGTAGAGGGATCACAACTGCTTGTAGTGAGTGATGATTGCACTTTAATAGAGAAAGCTTTTGACGTGAAACTTGAAAATTCACAAGTTTGGTTACCAAAAGTACTTAGTAGAAAAAAACAAGTTGTTCCGTTTTTAGAAAAAACATTTAATTAGGAGAGGTTATGAAAAGAGAGTTTTTAGTAGAAGACAAAAAAGTAGAAGATTATCTGCAAAAAAACTCTCTTACATGTAAACTCTATAGATACAAAGATAAAAACTCTTACATGTATGAGTTTAGTGATTTTAGCTATGTTATTGAAGAGTATAAGGATTTTAAAAAGCTTGTACTTATCAGCGAAGAGGATGTAGTTTTAGACGAAGTTATAGCAAATCTTGAAGAGTTAACAAATGACAAAAGATATTCAAAAGAGTATTTGAAACTTTTTGGTAATCCTAAAAACTATGAATTTGATGAGAAAAAAATATTTGAAAAATGTGATAGTGCAGGTTTAACTAGACTGGATTTACATTTTACAGATGGCATGAGTGGTGCTAAAGTTTTTAGAGTAGTTCTTTATAGGTTAAATCAAATATTTACTTTAGAGTATGCCCAGTATCTTAAAAAAGAGATAGAGTATGAAGTTTTAGAAAAAACTCACAAAAAACTCACAAAAGCATTAAAATATTCAAAAAAAGTTTTTGACCAACAGATTATAAAACAAATTAAAACTGATTTTGAAGATTTATATATGCTTTTAAATCATCAAGAGACTTTTCAAAGATATGTTTTAAATTTTCAAATGTTTATCTATGAAGATAGTTTTTACAATGCTAATTATGCCGATAAACCAATACATTTTTTTGATAAAAAAGAGAAGTTATTTAATTTAATAAAGGAAAAAAAATGAAACTTTTTTTAAAAATATTTATGATACTAATTTTATCTATATCTTTTGCAAATGCAGGAGCTGGTGGTGATACTTGGAGAGCTACTAAAAAAGCAAGTAGTGATGCATGGCAAGGTACTAAAGATGTAAGTAAAGAGGCTTGGAAAGATACAAAAGATGTTTCTATCGATGCGTGGGAAGGTACTAAAGATGGTTCAAAAAAAGTTTGGAAAGGCACAAAAGAGACTAGTACAAGTACTTGGGATAGTGTAAAAGAGTTTTTTAAATAATGTTGAGTAAAAATTTATATACAATAGATTCTATTGATGAACAAAAAGCTGTTATAACACTGTGTGATGGAACACATCCACTTTTTAAAGGACATTTTCCTACAAAACCCATCTTACCTGGTTTTATGAATTTTGACATTGTTGAAAAACTTTTTAATATAAAAGTAGCAACAATAAAAAAAGCAAAATTTCTCAAAACAGTGGAACCAAAACAAACTCTTACTTATGAAAGAAATAAAAATAGTTTTAAAGTTTTTTGTAAAAATGAACTAGTAGTGAGTTTTAGTTTATGAGTGTTTGTGTAGTTATTCCTGTTTATAATTCTCCATATATCTTAGAAGTTGTAAAAGATGTTCTAAAATGCGGATACAGCGTGATAGTTGTTGATGATGGCTCAGATGAAAAGGTAGATTGTAAAGGTTTACATGTAGAGCTAGTAAGACATGAAAAAAACATGGGCAAAGGCGAGGCGATACTCAGTGGTGCAAAAAAAGCAAAAGAACTTGGATTTAGTAGTTTTGTTACTATGGATGCAGACAAGCAACACATAAGTAGCGAAATAGTAAAACTAATTAAGGCTTACAAAGAAGATAGCATAGTGATAGGTTGTCGTAATTTTGAAGATGAAAATGTACCACAAAGTTCCAAGTTTGGCAGAGCTTTTAGCAACTTTTGGGTAAATTTAGAGACTTTTAAAAAACTAAAAGACACACAAAGTGGGTTTAGAATTTACCCTATTTCTATACTTGATTTGAAAATAAAAAACAGAAGATTTGATTTTGAAATAGAGGTTTTAGCTCTTCACAGTTATGCAAAAAGAGATATTGTTGATGTTGATGTTGAGTGCTATTATCCACCTCATGAAGAGAGAATATCTCATTTTGATAAACTAACAGATAATATTAGACTTAGTCGAGTACATTCTAGACTTTTTATGCAGAGATTTTTTCTTTTAAGAGGCTTTATTTGGAATTAATTACTATTTAAGTAAAATGAAATAGTATAACAATTTTATTAAAAGAAAATATTAACAATGAAAAAAGTCTTAGTTTTATATTATTCTCAAACAGGACAGCTTAAAAATGTAGTTGACAGTTTTATCTCAAAACTTCCTGATGAAGAGATACAAGTTGATGTTAGAGCAATTGAGCCAGTTCAAGCGTATCCATTTCCTTGGAGTTTTTACGAATTCGCTCAAGAATTTCCAGAAGCCACATTAGTTGAAGGTGAAAAAGTAAAAGAGTTAGAGTTCTTGCAAAATGATTATGATTTAATCATATTAGGATACACAGTTTGGTTTTTAGCCCCATCTTCTCCAATAGTAGGTTTTTTAAAGACTAATCAAGCAAAAAAAATATTTAATAATAAACCAGTAATTACATTAATTGCTTGCCGTGATATGTGGGTAATGGCTCAAGAAAAAATGAAAACTTTGTTAAGTAATCTTGATGCAAAGCTAATAGACAATGTAGCCTTAACAGATCAGGGTAAGGGAATTTACTCTTTTATTACAACTCCAAAATGGCTTTTAAGTGGTAGTAAAGATGCTTTTTGGTTTTTTCCAAAAGCTGGAATACTTCAAAGTGATATAGATAATGCTTCAAGATTTGGAAAAAGATTAAATGAAGCATTAAAAGCTGATAAAGAAAAAGAAGCAAAGCCACTTTTACGCAACTTAGATGCTGTAAATATCAATGGAAAACTAATTGCCTCTGAGATAATTGGAACAAAAAGTTTTAAAATTTGGGCAAAAATAGTCAAGTTTTGTGGAAAAAAAAACAGTATAGGAAGAAAGATAGCAGTTACTTTTTACACTATTTTTTTAGTTATTTTAGTTTTCACAATTGTACCACTTAACATATTAGTAAGAAAGACAATAAATAGATTTCAAAAAAATAAATTAAAAGAATTAGAAAAAAAATACGAAGAACCAAGCGGGAGATAATGGATAAGAATGAGTAAAGTATACATAAACAACATAGTAGCTTTTATGCCAAATAAAGCTGTAGACAATAAAAACATGGAAAATGTTTTAGGCATGGTAGATGGTAAACCATCTTTAGTAAAGAGGATAGTTCTTCGCTCAAATGGCATTAAATCAAGATATTATGCCATAGATCCAAAAACAAATGAAACGACACATTCAAATGCTCAGCTTACAGCTGAAGCAATCAAAAAGCTTAAAGACGATGGATTTGACATAGATTCCTCAGAACTTTTGGCATGTGGAACCACAACGCCAGATCAGCTGTTGCCAAATCATGCTCTTATGGTTCATGGTGAAACTGACTTGAAACCGATTGAGGCTGTTAGCATTGCTGGAATTTGTCTTAGTGGAATTGTCGCACTTAAATACGCATATACTTCAATCAAAGCTGAAGAAATTCAAAGTGCAATAGCAACAGGAAGTGAAAATGTGTCTTCTTCTATGAGAGGAAGAAATTTTGAACCTGAAGTTAAAGAAAAAGTTGAAATGCTTAAACGAAATAAAGGTCTTGTTTTCGAAAAAGATTTTTTAAGATGGATGCTTAGCGATGGTGCTGGAGCTATTGGCTTAAGCAATAAAGCAAATGAAAATTCAATTTCTTTAAAAATTGAGAGAATTTTTTCAAGATCATATGCAAGTGAACAAGAGACTTGTATGTATGGTGGTTGTGAAAAACTAAAAGATGGAACGATTCGAGGTTATAAAGAATATTTACCTCAAGAGTGGTTAGATAAATCAATTTTTTCTATCAAACAAGACGTTAAACTTTTAAATGAAAACATAGTGGAATACACAGTTAAAAGACCTCTTACTGAGATGCTTGAAAAAGCCATGTTTAAACCTGAAGATATAGATTGGTTTTTGCCTCATTATTCATCTGAGTATTTTAAAGATAGATTATATGTTGGTATGAAAGAGGTTAATTGTGATATTCCACAATCAAAATGGTTTACAAATCTTTCAAGTAAAGGGAATACTGGTTCAGCTTCAATCTTCATTATGCTTGAAGAACTTTTTAACTCAGGCAGATTAAAAAAAGGCGAAAAACTTCTTTGTTATGTTCCAGAAAGTGGACGTTTTTCAACGGCTTTTATGTTGCTTGAAGTTGTATAGTGGATGTAAATAACGTTCCACAGGACAATATTAGTACATATGGAAAAGCAAAAAAAGCAATTTATGCCAAAGATATAAATGGCAAGTTACAAACAACTTGCTCAACAGGTTGGAATGTAGAAGAAACTGTAACAACTCAAGCTCTCCAAGAGCTGGATGAGCAGATGCAAAAGGCTTTAGAAGAAGTTAAAAGCGGTACAAAATCTCCTCTATATTATTACATGTATGAAAAAAGAATGGATTTGTTGCTTCTTTCTCAAGTAACTGGCTTTTTTAAATGGAGAATAAAAAGAGATTTTAATCCAGAAGTATTTGCTAAAATGAAAACAAGCAGACTTTTGGCATATTGTGATGTTTTTGGAATTGAATTAGATGAAATAAAAAGGCTTCCTATTGAAAGAGTTTAAACATTCACATCATGCTCATTGTGAGAGTGGTGTTATGTCGTCCATGTTAAGTCATCATGGATTTAAAATTAGTGAGCCTATGGTCTTTGGTCTTTCAAATGCTTTGAATTTTGCTTATATTCCTTTTGTAAAAATTGGTGGAATGCCTTTAGTGGCGTACAGAAGTTTGCCAAAATCTATAATAAAAAATATAAAGAAAAATTTAAAAATAGATATAAAAATGGAGACTTTTTCATCTCAAGAAAAAGGTGAAAATAGACTTGATCAGCTTCTTAATGAGGGTGAAATAGTTGGAGTTCAAGGCTCTATCTATTGGCTTGATTATTTTCCTGATGAACTTAGATTTCATTTTAATGCTCATAATTTTTTAGTAATTGGAAAAGAAAAAGATGAGTACCTAATTAGTGATCCTGTTCTTGAAAATGTCGTAAAGTGCTCAAGAAAATCACTAAGAAAATCTCGTTTTGCAAAAGGAATGATGGCTCCAAAAGGATTTTTGTACTATCCTGTGAGTATTCCTCAAAATATAGATTTAAAAGTAATCATAAGAAAAAATATTAAAAAACTTTCACGTACAATGCTTAAAACTCCTGTACCAATAGCTGGGTTGAGGGGTATAAGGTATTTAGCACGTTCAATCTTAAAGCTTCGCTCTCGTGATAAAAAATATGCAAAACTTTTTTTAGGAAATATAGTTCGTATGCAAGAAGAGATAGGAACTGGTGGAGCAGGTTTTAGATTTATGTATGCTTCTTTTTTACAAGAGGCAAGTGAGCTTTTTGAAGATAATAAGATTTTAAATGAGGCTTCACAAATGATGCTTGAAGTCGGAGATGAGTACAGAGAATTTGCCTTAGTAATTGCAAAATCAATTAAATCAAAAAAAGAGATAGATTTTGAAAAAATATCAAATATGTTAACGCAAATTGCAAATAATGAAGCTAAAGTATATAAAAAACTTTTAGAGTTTTCATGATAAAAATCCAAAATATAGTAAAAAATTATGGAGATATTAAAGCACTTAATAATCTTAGCTTTGAAATAAAAAAAGGAACTATATTTGGTTTGCTTGGAGTTAATGGGGCAGGGAAAAGTACAATTCTCTCTATTTTAAATGGTTTAACTCCAATAAGTAGTGGAGAAATAAGCGTTTTTGGTTTAGATATAAAAAAAGATATAAAAAAAATTAAAGATATAAGTTCCATTATTCCTCAAAATCTAGCATTTTATGGACAGCTTACTGTTCAAGAAAATTTAGATTTTTTTGCAAAAATTCAAAATGCAACAAAAGAAAACTTCCAAAGAGCCATTGAAATAAATGGACTTGAACAAGTACTAAATCAAAGAGCATCAACACTTTCAGGTGGGCAACAAAGAAGATTAAATATTGCCATTGGACTACTTAACAACCCTCAAATTATCTATTTTGATGAACCCACAGTTGGAATTGACCCAAAAAGTAGAAATGAGATATTAGAATCAATAAAAGGGTACAAAGATTTAGGCATAACAGTACTGTACACAAGTCACTATATGAATGAAGTACAAAAAATATGTGATGAAGTTGCTATTATTTCCCACGGAAAACTTGTAACTCAAGAGTTAATAAGTGAAACTTCAAACTTAGAAAAACATTTTTTAGAACTTACCGAGGATGTTCATGTTTAGTGCAATGGTAAAAAAAGAATTTTTATTGGTTTTAAGAGATAAAAAAGCTTTAATGGTTTTGTTTATAATGCCTGCAATTTTTATTTTAATAATTTCAGTTGCTATGAGAGATGTTTTTACACAAAATAGTGTAAGTTTCGATATTGCTATAGTTAATTTAGACAATAGTAAAATCACTAAAGAGTTAGTGAAAGATATGTCTAAAAATCAAAATTTTAATATAACGAAAAAAGATAGTGCGCAAATATTTATAACTATTCCAAAAGAGTATACAAAAAAGAATAAAAAACTTGGTATTGAAGTTAAAGAGTCTTTGAAAAGTGATGAAATAGAACTCTTTAAATCGAAACTTTTAAAAGAAGTAGTAGATTTAAAATTAAAAATTATAGCAAATAGATTAAGAGAGTTTTCAGATGAAGCAGCAAATGCTATTAGTTCTGTAAGTCTTGAAGCCAATAATCTTTTTGAGCTAAAATACAATGAAGAGGAAGAGACACCAAATTCCACTCAACAAAGTGTGCCATCTTGGATAGTTTTTGGCATGTTTTTCATGATTACACCAATTTCTACAATTTTTATTAATGAGAGAAAACAAAATACTTTGGCACGTCTAAGTTCTATGAACATATCCATATTTTCTTTTATTATTTCAAAGATAGTTCCTTACCTTTTTATAGCTCAAATTCAAGCTTGGATTATGCTTGGAGTTGGCATGTTTATTGTTCCGCTTTTTAACACTCCTGCTTTAGTCTTAAATGGTTCCGTTTTTGCATTTGCATTTCTTAGTTTTGCCCTTAGTATTTCAACCGTTGGTTTGGCTTCACTTATCGCTGTAAGTGCAAGTTCAGCCGAACAAGCTTCAACTATAGGAGGCATATCAAGTATTTTGCTTGGTGCTATTGGAGGAGTAATGGTTCCAAAATTCATTATGCCCCAATCAATGCAAACTCTAGCAAATATATCACCCATGTCATGGGGACTTGATGGTTTTTTAAATATATTTTTAAAAGGCGGAGACATCTTCATGGTTTTAAATGAATCTTTTATGCTTCTAACCTTTGGAGCAATTGGCTTAGGAATATCTATGTATATTTTACATGTAAGAATGGAAAAAGGATGAATTAAAAATGAATATTGAACAGATAAAACAAGAAATAAAAGAGATGATTATAGAAGAGTGTGAAAAAGATGAATTTGAACCTAGTGACATTAAGGATGATGTTGAACTTTTTTCACCTAAGAGTGGTTTAGAATTAGATTCTCTTGATGCCCTTAGTATCTCTATGGCACTTAAAAAAATGTATGGTGTAAGACTTGGAGATTCTAAGGAGTTTAGAAGAACAGTCACAACTATTGATAAGTTAGCTTTGTTTATACTAAGTGAGAAGAATGGTTAACATACTTTCAAGTGCCGTGCATTGTGCTAAAACATTGGGTGAAAAAGTTTTAGAAGATGGGACAAAAATTCCTTATTTTTCTTTGGAAAATGAGATTAGGCAAAATCAAGAAGAAATTTACAATGCAATAAAAGATGTAGTTTCAAAGGTTTTACCAAAACAAACAAAACAAACTGCGCTAATTATTGGTACATCTTTAATTGACTGGCATCTTTTGGATGCAATTGAAGCAAATGAGGCAAATAAGCCATATACTTCAAACAAAAGAAGTATAGATAGTTATGCTAAAGACTTAGCAGATGAGTTTGGTTTAAGTGGTTTTACAATGACAATAAATACAGCTTGTACTTCAAGTGCAAATGCCTTGTTAGAGGCTAAAAATCTTATTAAAGCTGGTATTGTAGAAAATGTAATTGTTGTTGGATTAGAGATTTTTTCACCAGTCATGAGCAGTGGATTTGCCTCAATGGACTTACTTTCAAAGACTAAACCTAAACCTTTTAAAAAAGATAGGGATGGCTTAGTTTTAGGTGAGGGCGTTGGAGCTATTTTACTAGGTTCACAAGAGTCCCCTTGGGAACTTCTTGGAGGATTTAGTAACTGTAATTCTGAAACCATAACTTCTGTAAGTAGTAGTGGAGATGAGTGCGTTGAAGTGATGAATAATGCACTTGAAAACTGTTCTTTACATGTAGAAGATATAACAGTCATAAAAGCTCATGCAACAGGCTCACAAGCCAATGATGAAGCTGAAATGAATGCTATTAAAAAAGTCTTTAAAAAAGAACCAACTATTATGTCTTTAAAACAACATATTGGACATACAATAGGAGCTTCAGGAGTTTTGGAAATAGCTCTTTTAATGAAAGATGAGTTTAAAAATGGCATTTTTATGTGCAACTATTTTGGTTTTGGTGGAAATAACATTTCATTAATACTTAGGAAAAATTCATGAAATTATACGTTAAAGAGTACAGTTCGTATGTAGATAATAATGAACTTGACATCAAAAATGAGCTAAAACAAAAGTATAAACTTTCTACAAGAAGACAAGATAAATTTATTCATTTAGCGCTTTATGGTGGACAACTTTTAAAGCAAAAGATAGATATAAAAAATGATGATGAACTTTATGTTACAAGTGGTATTGGAAATGCTGAGATTGTTCAAAAAACAAATGCTTACATGTACAAGGAAAATCAACCGTTAAAACTTTTTGATTTCATAAATCTTTTAGGAAATACAACGAGTTATTATATTGCTAAATCTCTTGGTATGAAGGGTAAAAATATCTTTCAAATTTCAGATAATTTCACCTATGTCAATACTCTTATAAGTGCCTATGCTTCGATTATTGAGTCTAAAAAAGATGTTATAATATGCTCGATAGACTTAGTGAGTGAACCTACTGAGATTATTAAAAGGGTGATGGGTACAAAACAAAATTGTGAAGTATTAAGCAGTGTAAATTACCAAAAACTTTCACTTAATCCAAAAGATGCGATTGGCGAAATTGAGTTTGGTTTAGATGAAGATACAATAAATGAGCAGAGTGAAAAACCTTTTGAAACCTACGCTAGTTACATGGTCAATTGTGCTTTAAGAGATAAAAAAGACCTTTTACATGTAGAGATATTTAAAAATAAAAAAAGAACAATAAAAATAAAGAGTCTAAAATGAAGTCATATATAAACAATTATGAATTATGGTGTAATGCAGGGAACACAGCCGACCTTATGGGTTCTATTTATGATAAAAAATCAGCTTTAGTAGAAAATGAAACATTTTTAAAAGATGCAATAGCAGGACTTGGAATCATGAAATATGATGACATTTACTCTTTAATGAAAGAGGTTGTTTCAAAAGTGCTAAATGAATCAAATCTAAAAGATTTTAAAAATACTCTTCTTATACTAGGCTCATCAGTGGGTGGAATGCAAAAGTGTGAAGATATATTTTATTCACAAAAAAGCTATAAAAACATAAATCCAAACAAATATTCCATGAATGCACTTACTGATTATCTTGTAAAAGAGTTTAATTTTTATGATTCTCGTGCAATATCAACTGCGTGTACTTCTAGTGCAAATGCCCTTCTTTTGACAAAAAGACTCATAAATGTTAGTGCGTATGAAAATGTTTTAGTTGTTGGTGCAGATGGGCTTTGTAATTCAACAGTTTTAGGCTTTCATTCCCTCGGTGTACTCTCATCAAAAAAATGTAGACCATTTGATGAAAATAGAAATGGCATGAACGTAGCTGAAGCCGTAGCTGTTTTATTGATTCAAAATAAAAAAACAGATAATTCAATAGAACTCAAAGGAGTTGGAGCAAGTAGTGATGCCTACCATATGACAAATCCAAATCCTGAGGCTTTAGGTGCAATGGCTTCCATGAAAAATGCTTTAAGTGACGCTGGCATAGATGCTAAAGATATTGACTATGTAAATGCTCACGGAACAGCAACACTAGCAAATGACAAAGTTGAAGCACTTGGTATTGAAAAACTTTTTGTAAAAAATGTATATGTAAATTCCACAAAAGCCATCACAGGACACACCTTGGGTGCAGCAGGAGCCATTGAAGCAATAATTTCTTGTGAAGTTATTAAAAGGGCATTAATCCCTGCTCAAACAAGTTTAGAAAATCAATCAAATAAAAACATAAAAATAAATAAAGAGAATGTAAAAATGGAAGTAAAAAATGTTCTAAGTAACTCTTTCGCATTTGGTGGCAATAATGCTTCTATTGTTTTAGGAGTTTGTAAATGAAATCTGTTGTTTTAAACATAGTTAGTTCAGCAAAGATTTATGCTGCTCAAAAAATAGAAAATTTAGATGAAAAAAGATTAGTTCCAAATATGATGACGAGAAGACGTTTAACAAGAAATTCTAGAATTATGCTCTATTTGAGTGATAAGTGTGCTTTTAGTGGGGGTAAAATAGTATATGGAAGTTGTTTTGGTGAGCTAGAAGAGACAGCAAAAATCGCAAATTCTGTTTTAGAGGGCGATATGATTTCTCCAACTTCATTTCAAAATAGTGTTTATAATACAGCACCTTCATACTTTTCACTTATAAACAAAGATACAGATGAAATAATTACTATTTCAAGTGGTATGAAAACTTCACTAGACACTCTAAAAACAGCAGCTCTTCAAGCACTAGCAAGTGGTGAAAAAGTTTTATGTATTGCTATTGAGTGTATTAATATAAATAAAATACAAGAGATAAACAGATGTACAAAATTTCTAGAAGCTGGAGTTGCTGTAGTGGTTGAAATAGCACAAGATGAAAATGAGGTAAAAGAGATTGAATCTTTACATGTAGATGGCATTATAGGTTCTTTACAAGATTTAATGAGTGTAGCAAATATGCATGAAAATGGAATAAATAAAATTAAGGTCGAGTTATGATAATAGACAATAAAACAGTTAATTATGAGAATTTTACTCATAATGAAAATATAAAACTAAGTGATGAAAAAGAGTTTATAGAGTACATAAATGCAGGACATGAATTTCTTATAAAACAGATAAGCAGTGGACGACCAATATATGGCATTACTACTGGATATGGGGAAGCTGGAAGTAATTATGCTGCTTTTGAAGAGGCGGAGGAGATGCAAAAAAATCTTTATCGTTTTTGTGGCGTTGGCGTTGGAGAGAATCTTAGTGCAGAAGTCTCAAAAATAATGGTAACAGTTCGTCTCATAAGTCTTTCAAAGGGTAAAAGTGGGGTTAGTTATGCGCTTCTTAAAAGATTTGAGCTACTTTTAAACCATGAAATATATCCGCTTATTCCTTCACAAGGTTCAGTGGGAGCTAGTGGAGATTTAGCACCCCTATCTTACATTGCCGCAGTTATTGCAGGTGAGAGAGAAGTAATTTACAAAGGAATTGAGCGAAAAACGATTGATGTTTATAACGAGCTAGGAATTGAGCCTTATGTTTTTAAAGCTAAAGAAGCACTAGCTGTCATAAATGGAACGGCAACTATGAGTTCAATTGCTATAAAAGGTATTCAAGAGTTTGAACTTCTTTTAGAAAGTATGGAGAGTTTTGTAGCTGCAATTTTTGAAGTATTGCTTTGTGATGTAACTGCCTTAGAACCTTTTGTTCATGAAAATAAACCTTTTGCAGGACAGATAACAACTGCGGCAAATATACTTAAAAAGTGTAATGATTCAGAGCTTACGCATAAAGCATTTAGTAGGTACGAAAACTTTCATCTCGAACGTGAACAAAACATACAAGACAGATACTCAATCAGATGTGCTCCACAAGTTTTAGGAGTAGTAAGAGATAACCTAGATATCGCTAAAAAGTGGATACAAACAGAAATCAATGGAGTTAATGATAACCCGTTAATAGACCATATTGGTGGCAAAATTTATACTTCTGGGAATTTCTACGGAGGTTATATTGCTCACGCTATGGATACAATGAGAATTTGTGTAGGAAACGTAGCAGATTTATTAGATAAAGAGTTTGCACTTCTAGTTGATCATAAATTCAACAAAGGATTAGGTGCATCTCTTAAAATAAATAAAAAAGCAACTCATCATGGTTTTAAGCTTATTCAAGTAACCCTAAGTTCACTTAGTGCCGATGTGCTTATGAACACAAATGCCGCGTCACTCTATTCTCGATCAACTGAATCTTTTAACCAAGACAAGGTAAGCATGGGAACAACAGCTGCAAGAAACTTTGCAAAACAAATCCCAGATTTAGCGAATATGCTTAGCATAGCTTTTATTGGAATTGCTCAAGCAGTAGACATAAGAGGTTATGACAAGTGTTCAAAACATCTTCAATCTTGTTTTAATGAAGTT
>JADGDR010000011.1 GCA_016744795.1 Sulfurospirillum sp. | reverse complement strand
TGTGAAAATTTATGTGATAACTGTCAAAAAGAAGATGTAGAAGAGATTGATATAACAAAAGAAGCTAGAATGCTACTCTCAACGGTGTACAGAACAGAACAAAACTTTGGTAAAGCGCACATCATAGATATTCTCAGAGGTTCTAAAAATACAAAAGTACTTGATAATAGACATGATAAACTTAGTGTTTATGGTATAGGAAGCGAAATAACAAAGACAAGTTGGGGTTTAATAGTAGATAAACTTTTTGAGATAAAAGCACTAAAACGTGGAGAGTTTAGGCAACTTATTTTGAGTGTTTTTGGGGCAGATGTCTTAAAAGGCAAGGTAAGTGTTAGTGCTGAAGAAGAGATATTTAAAAGCAGAGATAAAAAAGTATCATTAGTTAAAAAACACAGTAGTTTTGAACATAAAGATGAGCATTTTGAAATACTTCGTGAATTAAGAAAACAGATTGCCGATAAAGCAGGAGTTCCTCCTTATATTGTTTTTTCAGATAAAACAATAAAAGAGATAGCAAGTGTTTTGCCTCAAGATGATGAGAGCTTTTTAGAAATAAATGGTGTTGGACAAGTCAAGTTAGAGCGGTATGGTCAGCAATTTATGGAAAAAGTAAAAGAATTAATATGAAAAAAGCGGTAGCTCTTAGATATGATGTGAAAAAAGAGAATGCTCCTAAAATCATGGCTAAGGGTAAGGGTCTTATTGCCGAGCGTATCATAAAGATAGCCGAGGAAAATGAATTACCAATAAAAAAAGATGAAGATTTAGTAGAGTTACTCACTAAAATTGATATAGATAAAGAGATACCCAATAATCTATACAAAGCAGTAGCAGAAGTTTTTAGTTTTATATATAATGTTACGAATAAAAGTACAAATGAAAAACAAAAGGACAATGAGTGATATATCTTGTTATTGTTACTCTTGTATGGGCATTTTCATTTTCTTTAATTGGAGAATTTTTAGCAGGACATGTGGATAGTTACTTTGCAGTTTTAATTAGGGTATTTTTAGCTTCTATTATATTTGTTCCATTTACCGATTTTAAGAATATCAAAAATTCTTTAAAATTAAAAATAATGGGCATAGGGGTCGTTCAAATAGGACTTATGTATATCTTTTTTTACAAGTCATTTTTGTTTTTGAGTGTTCCTGAGGTTTTACTTTTTACAATTTTCACTCCTTTATATATTACTTTGTATTATGATTTTTTACAAAAAAGGTTTACACCGCTTTATATTTTAAGTGTTTCTTTAGCTGTACTTGGAGCATTTGTAATTAGATACCAAGAAATAAACAGTGACTTTTTATTTGGCTTTTTACTAGTTCAAGGAGCAAATATATGTTTTGCCATAGGTCAAACAAGTTATAAATATATTATGGAAGATAAAGAACTTAAAAATATTCCCCAATATAAAATATTTGGTTATTTCCATTTTGGAGCTTTAACTATTTCTGTTATTACCTTTGCAATGTTTGGTAATTTTGAGAAAATGTCACCTTCTTTGTTTGAATGGGAAATTTTATTTTGGCTTGGTATTGTGGCTTCAGGTCTAGGATATTATCTTTGGAATAAGGGTGCTTGTCAGGTTGATGCAGGGGTTCTTGCTATTATGAATAATGTTTTAGTTCCAGCAGGTCTTGTGGTAAACATAGCAATTTGGGGCAAAGAAGTGAATTATTTGAACCTATCTATTGGAGGCAGTCTTATTATGCTTTCTTTAATCTTGCATTATATGATTATGAAAAAAATCGATAAACAAAAGTAAAAAAATTAATTAAAAATACGATAAAATAAAAAAAATAATAAAGGATAATAGTTGAGTAGTGTTTGTGAAATTTGTAGTTCTAGTGAAGAGTTAAGTGAATATAAAGTTGAACCAAAAGATGAGACAGTAGTAGTTTGTTCTACATGTAAGAGTGGATTGGAAGATGTAAATAGCGTTAAAGATGTTCATTGGAATTGTCTTAATGATTCTATGTGGAGTGAAAGCAGTGCTGTTAAGGTGGTTACTTTTAGAGTTTTAAGCGAGCTTGGACGTCAAGATTTACTTGATATGATGTATCTTGAAGAAGATGAAAAAAGTTGGGCAGAGTCAGGTGTACAGGTTATAGAAGATATTGTGATTCATAAAGATTCAAATGGTGTAACTTTAAGTGCGGGTGATACTGTAACAATTATAAAAGATTTAGAAGTAAAAGGTGCAGGATTTACAGCAAAACGTGGAACTGCGGTTAGAAATATTTCTCTCACTTCAAATCCTGAGCAGATAGAAGGTCTAGTAAACGGAGTTAAAATAGTGCTTTTAACTTGTTTTTTGAAAAAGTCATAAACAGAGAGTTAATCTCTGTTTATATTTTAATTGTTTTTTTCTCAGTAAAAAACATAGCTATACCCTTTTCATAATATGCTGCTTCATTTACAAATATTGGATATACCTCTGTTATATCTTCATAATATATATTATTACCATTTAAGCTTACAAAAAGAGGATCTCCCTTTTTAAGTTTCAAATATCCATTTTCTTGCAAATTTGGATGAACCATTGCTTCAATGTTTCCATTTTTGTCTTTGGGAAAATCAATAATTTTTGCATTACAATAAATATCTATTTGAGAACAAGTTTTTTTAAGACTATTTGTATTGTATAATTCAAAAAAATCTAAAATTGTTTGAATCAGTTTTTCAGTTTTAAAAAATATATCTGCCCTAAGTATTCCTTGGGAAATTGAACCTACTTCAATGGTAAAACCACTAGGTGAAATTGAACTTACAAAAGAAGCATCTTTTAATTCACCTCTCCAACTATATATTTTAAGTTCTGGTATGTGCTCTTTTACATAAGTTGCTACTTGTAAAGATAGTTTATCTTTTAGATTGACTCCTAGAGATAAACCCATATTTGCTGTTGTTGAGTGTAAATCCATTATGAAATCAATATTTGGATTCTTACTTCCTTTTGGTCCTAGTTCTTTATTTATTTTTTTTGCAAGAATATCTTCGTAAGTTTTAAGTGACTTATTTTCTAACTCTTTTTGTGTAAAAGTACGATTTAAATCTCTTTGAACATATCTTGTACCTTGCTTGATTGCCTTTACATTTGTGTGCATCAAAAATGTTTTAAAACTATCTCTTTTTACTAAAGTGGGATTTTTTAAAAATTTATTTATTAAATATATGCCTGTTAATTCATTACCGTGTGTGCCACCTGTAATAGCTATTTTCTTGATTTTTTTCATAAATAAATGTCCTTTTTTACTAGTATACGCTAATAAATTATATTTATCAAAAAATGTATACATATTTTGTATATAATGTTAAATACCTATATTTTGATAAAAATAAAGGATATGAACGATATAATAGTTAAATTTTCAAATTCTAAAGTTAATATTTACATTTTTAGTAAAAAGTTCAACTTGGACTACAAATAGATAGTAATATCTGAGTATTTGATATAAATAAAATATAAATCTACCTTTTTCTAAGCTAGGTTTATTTATGGAAAAATTATGACTAAATATATTTTAAATAGACTTTTTCATTCTGCTTTAGTTATGTTTACTATAAGTTTTATAGTATTTTTTATAATGTTCAAAGCGGGTGATCCAGTTGAGCTAATGCTCCCACCTGATGCAACGCAACAAGAAGTAATTGAAATGAGAGCAACTCTTGGACTTGATAAATCTTTTCTTGTTCAGTATCAAAAATTTTTAGTAAATGTTTCGAAAGGTAACTTAGGGAATTCTTTTATATATGGGCAACCTGCATTAGACATTGTATTTGAACGAATGCCAGCAACCATGGAATTAGCCATTATATCTATGTTGCTCTCAATTATAATTGGGATTCCTCTTGGCATAATATCTTCAATTAAACCAAATTCTATACTAAGTAGGATTATCATGTTCTTCTCATTAACAGGTATTTCAGTGCCTGTCTTTTGGACTGGAATGATACTTGTACTTATATTCTCTGTTATTTTGGGAGTATTGCCTAGTTCTGGACGAGGAGAAGTCTATCTTTTTACAAGTGCTTTTACAGTGGATGGAATAAAACATCTTATTATGCCAGTTCTTACGCTTTCTATTTTTCAGTTAGCTCTTATTTTAAGACTTACAAGAACAGGTATGATGGAGGTTTTAATGCAAGATTACATAAAACTAGCCGCTGCCAAAGGAGTTCCTAGAAAAGTAATAGTTTATTACCATGCTTTGAAAAATACGCTTATACCTTTAATAACTGTTATTGGTATTCAATTTGGACAGCTCGTGGCTTTTACCATAGTCACTGAAACCATTTTTGCCTGGCCGGGGACTGGAAAACTTATTATAGATTCTATTCAAAATCTAGACCGTCCAATAGTTGTAGCTTATTTATTAGTTATCTCGTTTATTTTTGTAGCTATTAATTTTATAGTTGATGTATTATATACATTTGTTGATCCAAGAGTGAGGGTATGATGAAATTTTTTAAAAATGAATTATTAGTAGAGTATTTTGAAGATAAATTAGCAGTAGTTGGGCTTGTTGTGTTTATCATACTTGCTATTTTAGCATGTGCTCCTGCTCTTTTTTCTCCTCAAAATCCTTATGATTTAGCACAATTATTTTTAGAAAATAGTTTTCAATCTCCAAATCCAAATTTTTTATTAGGTACTGATGAACAAGGAAGAGATATATTATCAGCCATTATATATGGTTTAAGAATATCTTTATATGTAGGTTTTGCAAGTACTATTCTTTCTGTAATTATAGGTTTTTCTTTGGGGCTAATCTCAGGCTATTATGGCGGTTGGGTTGATACTGTAATTATGAGAATTGCAGATATTCAACTCTCTTTTCCTGCTATTTTAATTGCTTTAATCATCATGGCACTTTGGGGTGCTGGCATCGGTAAGATAATTATAGCCATTACTATAGTGAGTTGGGTTTATTACGCAAGAACGGCGAGAGGTGTTGTTCTTAGTGAAAAAGAGAAAGATTATGCACAATCAGCTAAAGCCTTAGGAATGAATAGTTTTGCGATTATTTTTACTGAGATTATGCCAAATGTAACTGCTCCGATTATAGTTATTGCAACAGTAAGAATAGCAGTTGCAATCATTCTTGAAGCAACGCTAAGTTTCTTGGGTCTTGGTGTTCCTATTACTGAGCCATCTTTAGGCTCACTCATAGCAAATGGATACCAAGTTTTATTTAGTGGGTATTGGTGGACATCAGTCTTCCCTGGTATCATCTTAATGGTATTAATCATCTCAATAAACCTTATAGGCGATAGAGCAAGAGATATAATGAATCCGAGGTTAAAAAGATAATGGCACTATTAGAAGTAAATAATTTAAATACACATTTTTTTACAAGAAATGGAGTAATAAAAGCAGTTGATGGAATTAGTTTTTCACTAGAAGAAGGTGAAATATTAGGAATAGTGGGAGAGTCTGGAGCTGGAAAATCTATAACTGGATTTTCAATGTTAGGGCTTATTGACAAACCGGGGAAAATTGTTGAGGGTGAGATAATCTTTAATGGTGAAGATTTAGTAAAAAAAAGTGAGGAAGAGTTACAAAAAATTAGAGGAAATGAAATAGCTATGATTTTTCAAGACCCTCAGACTTCACTAAATCCTGTTATAAATATTGGTCATCAACTAATGGAAACAATTTTATATCATAATCCAAGTGTAAGTAAAAAAGATGCTTATAATGCCTGTATAGACATTTTAAAACTTGTAGGACTTCCTGCTGCAGATAAAAGAATGAAAAGTTACCCTCACCAACTCTCTGGAGGAATGAAACAAAGAGTTGTAATTGCTATGGCACTTTTAAATAATCCAAAATTATTAATTGCAGATGAGCCTACAACTGCTCTTGATGTAACAATTCAAGCACAAATTTTATATTTAATGAAAAAACTTAGTAGTAATTTTAACTCTTCTTTGATTTTGATTACGCATGATATTGCAGTTGTTTCTCAACTCTGTGACAAAATTGCAGTTATGTATGCAGGAAGAATTGTAGAATATGGTAAAAAAGAAGATATTATATTTAATCCACAACATCCCTATACAAAGGGCTTAATTGAGTGTTTACCTAAGCTAGATGACGATAAAGAACGATTGTATCAAATTCCTGGCATCATGCCCTCACTTTTGAGTCTTCCAAAAGGATGCTATTTTAAAGATAGATGTGAATATGCAGATGGAGAGTGTGATGTGTATCCTCCAGAACAAGAGATAAATGGAAGGAGAATATTTTGTCACAAAGTGAAGTGAAATTATTAGAAGTAAAAGACGTAGAGAAAATTTTTAATGTCAAAGTAGGAACTTTTGAAAAAAAAGATTTGCATGCATTAAATAAAGTTAGCTTTGATATTTTTAAAGGTAAAACTCTCTCCTTAGTCGGTGAAAGTGGTTGTGGTAAAACAACTGTTGGAAAGGTAATTTTAGGTCTATATCAAGCCTCAAATGGTTCTGTAGATTTTCAAAACAGAGATATAGCTCAACTTTCACCAGCACAAAGAGGAAGTCTTCAAAAAGATATTCAGATGATTTTCCAAGATCCTTACTCTTCTTTGAACCCTAGAAAAAAGATAAAAACAATACTAGAACAACCTTTGAAAATTCATACTAAAATGAATAAAAAAGAGAGATTAGAAACCATATTGGAACTATGTGATGATGTAGGAATTGATCATAGTTATTTAGGACGGTATCCTCATCAGTTTTCAGGTGGACAAAGACAAAGAATAGCAATAGCAAGAGCTATGATACTAAAGCCTGAGATTATTTTAGCAGATGAGCCAATTTCAGCCTTAGATGTTTCTATTCAAGCACAAATTTTAAATTTGATGATGGATTTAAAAGAAAAATATAAGATGACAATGCTTTTTATAACTCATGATATAAGTGTTGTTAAGCACCTGAGTGATTATGTAGCTGTAATGTATCTTGGAGAGATTGTAGAGTATGCTTCAAAAAAAGAACTATTTAAATCTCCTCAACATCCTTATACAAAAATGCTTTTTTCAACTGTACCAGATATTCACACTCCTTTAGCCACTGAGAGTGTATTAAAAACAGGAGAGATTCAAAGTCCAATTGATTTACCAATTGGATGTTTTTTTGCAAATAGATGTCCATATAAAGAGGATGTTTGTGAAAAGGAACATCCTTTATTGATTGATTTAGGTGCAAATCATTTGGCAAGATGTCCTAGAATAGGAGAGTTTTAATTGAGCAAAGTAATAGTTGGTATTTCTGCTGGTTTAATGATAGACCCAGTAATAAGGTTTGAGAATTATTGGAAAGTTTGTTTAAATGAAGATTATATAACTTCTGTATTAAAAGCAGGAGGAGTTCCTTTGGTTATTCCTGTCGTTGATAATGAAGAAGTTATAAGAGCACAAATTAAAAATTTAGACGCTATTATTTTTTCTGGTGGAGTGGATATAAATCCTGAAGAATATGGTGAAGAAGTTTCAGAAAAAACAATAGAAATAGATAAAAAAAGAGATTGGTTTGATTTAAAACTTGCAAAACTTGCAAAAGAGTTAAAAATACCAACTCTTTGCATTTGTAGAGGGCATCAGATTGCTGCTGTTCTTGATGGAGGGACTTTATACCAAGACCTTTCTTATTCAAAAAATATCACATTTAAACATGACCAATACTCCACTCCCTCATTTTTAGCCCATGAAATAAAAATAAGTAAAGGTAGTTTACTATATGATATATTGAAAAAAGATAGATTAAAGGTAAACTCTTTTCATCATCAAATAGTAAAAGATATGCCAAAAGGTTTTAAAGTATCTGCGGTTTCAACTGATGGAGCAATAGAGTCTTTTGAATATGAAAATGCACAATACTTTTTTCTATCAGTTCAGTGGCATCCTGAAATGATGGCAGCTTGTGATGACGAAGACATGTTGAAGATATTTAGAAGATTAATTAAAGAAGCAAAAATTTAAAGGAGTTTCTATGAAAAAAATTATAGTTGGTTTGGCTACGGTAGCTTTACTTTGTTCGCTTACTAATGCAAAAACTTTGAGAATAGGTACGTCTACTGAAGTTCAAAGTATGGATCCATATTTTATAAACAATGATGATACAAATTCCGTTTTAAGCAATATATTTGATAATTTGGTTATGTTTGATAAAGATATAAAAATACAATCTAATTTAGCAGTATCTTGGTCAAATCCAAGTCCAAAAGTGTGGATATTAAAACTAAGAAAAGGTGTTAAATTCCATAATGGCAGTACATTTAATGCAGATGATGTTGTTTTTTCTTACAATAGAGTAAAAAATTGGAAAAAATCTGCATTCAAAAGTAAGATTAATATGCTTGAAAAAGTTGAAAAAATTGATGATTTTACTGTCAAAATGACTACAGTAAAGCCATATCCTATTTTCTTGCGTCAACTTACATATGTAAGTATTATGGATAAAGAAACATTAAAAGGTAAGACTGATCAATGGGTTGGTTTACATCCCATTGGAACAGGACCATATACATTAGATTCATGGAGCAAAGGTTCATATTTAAAACTGAAGGTAAATAATAGCTACTGGAAAGGGAACTCAACATATGATAAAGTTGTTTTTAAGCCATTAACGAATGATGCAACTCGTATAGCGGGTCTTTTAAGTGGTGCCGTTGATATCATAAATAAAGTTCCAGCAGTTGATGTTGCAAGAATACAAAAAAGCGATAAATTAAACTTTTTTATGCTTCCATCTTTGCGTACAATCTATATTCATATGGATCAACATCGTGAAAAATCTCCATTTCTTGATAAGCGTGTTCGTCAAGCATTCTCTTATGCTATTAACCGTAAATCAATTACAAAGTACATTATGAAAGGTTTTGCAGTAACAGCATCACAAATAAATGCTAGTACAATATATGGATATGACAAGAGTCTTAAAAGTTTTGAATATAATCCTAAAAAAGCTAAAGAATTACTTGCAGAGGCTGGTTATAAGGACGGATTTAAAATTCAATTAGATGCACTAAATAGCGGAGATTATCCAAAAGTTGCTCAAGCAGTAGCTTCTGATTTAGCTCGCGTAGGTATTAAGGTAAAAGTAAATGTAACTCCAGGGTCATTATTCTTTGGAAAAATGGGGAAGAGAGAGACAAGTTTTAGCCTTATTGGTTGGGCAAGTGGTTCTGGTGATGCAAGTTCATTCTATGATAGTATTGTTCACTCTGTAAATTCTGATAAAGGTTATGGAAAATATAACTGGGGTAATTTTTCTAATGCCAAAACAGATGAGTTGATTGAGAATTCATCTAGTACAATGGATACTAAAGAAAGACTTAATCAACTCAAAGAGATAAACGAAATTGCAATGAAAGAAGTAGCTTACCTACCTCTTTATTACACTGTAAATTTATATGCTTCAAGCAAAAAAATCAAATTTGAACCAAGAGTAAATAATTACATCTGGGCATTTGATATAAAGTAAGCTTATTTACTATTTGAAACCTCAAATCCAAAGATGATTTTTTTATTCGTCTTTGGGTTTAAATTAAACTTCCAAATTGTTTTACCTTCAGCATTTTGAGAATCAAACTTTGGTTGTGCCAATGTTTTAACTTTTATATCACCATCTTTTGATACAGGAACTCTTGTTATAAACTCTATTTTTGTGTTGTAAGGTTTTGTATTTGTGATAGTGTATTCCCAGTTTTGAGTTGAGATTTTTTTGTCACCAAAAAAAGTTTTTTCATCAAGTGTTTTAATTAACTCTTTTTTTATCTGAATATGTTCATCTTCTCCAAAATATAATTTTGTCTCTCTGTTTTTTTGGATTTTTTCCATATATCTTGATGCAATTGGATTTTGGTTTAAAAAGAAGTTGGCATATGCTTCACTATACTCTTTTTTACTTTTAAATATTGCTTCTAAATAGGCTTTGTTTGAGCCATAAGCATCTATTGTAGTTTTAAAAGAAGCATCAACAATCTCTTTGTCTACATGTAAAAGATTTTTTTCACCAGATTTTAGCTTTGCTTCTTTGATTTTATATACAGATTTTGTAGCTAATTCTTCATGTTGAACTATGGGACTATTCATAGCTGATTCTTTCATAGTATCCATTTTCATTGCCATTGCCTTTTGAGCATAGAGTACTTCTCTTTTTTGACCTAGGTACTCTGGATAGAAGTATTGAGGAGCTACATTTTGATTATATCTATATGAGTATATATTTAAATCTATATTTTGATAGTTTTCTACACCTCTATAAAATAGAGTTGCTTTTTTTTCTATAGTTACAGATTTGTTACTGATATTTGCACTTATATTGTAATAAGGAGTGTATTTAATACCTTCTTGTGGATATGAAATTTTTAACTCTTTTTGCGTAGAGTTGCATGTATATACTGTTTTAAGTATTTTGTACTCTTCATTAATTGAGTTTGTTTCTTTTAATTTTTTATCTATTTTAATTATCTCTTTTTGAAGATTGGCAATGTGTGTTAAGTTTTCTATTAAGTTTTTGCTTAGATATAATGAAATTTTATCTATTTTTGACATGTCTTCCACTTTTTCTAATGAGAGTGTTTTAAAAAGAGAGCCTTTTGCCTTAAGAACTTTAATTTCAAGAACTTTTTTAGCTCTTTGTTCTCTTAGATTTTCCATATTTGGATCTATCTCTTTTTTTACATTTGATAAGAGACTCTTATCTACTTGACACTGTTTGTCTATCTTGTATCTTATGTCTTTAAGATTAATGTATGTAGGTACTTTTATATTTATTTCTCCCGTTTGGGTTAATTCAAAAGTTTTATTTAGAAATGATTTATTCGCATAAATATCTAAATTTACATGTAGAGCCTGAGTATTGGCGATAAGACCGACAGTAGAGGCTAGAAACAGCAATGAAATTTTTTTCATGATTATCCTTATGGTGTGATTATTGATTTTATCATATTAAAGTAAATGGTTTTTAAGCAAAATTGTCTTATATTCTTATGATTTTATATTGTTATAAAGAAGAAGAGAGGTAAGTTGTGGATTCTAAAGGATTTAAGTTTTTAATATCTATATGTAAAGAGTTAGATATTTTATATGTAGAAGATGATTATGAGGTACGATCTCAAATTTCTAAGATGCTAAGTATCTATTTTAAGAGTGTAACCGTGGCAGCTGATGGAAAAGATGGGTTAGATAAATTTAATAATAGTAAGTTTGATGTAATTTTTACCGATATAAATATGTCTGTTATGGATGGTATATCTATGATTAAAGAGATAAGAAAAACAGACGTAAAAATTCCTATAGTGATATTTTCTGCATATGATAATACAGAGTATTTTTTGCAAACAATTGAGTGTGGTATTGATGGTTATATTTTAAAACCATTTAGTTTTGAAGAGATTAAAAAAATAGTAGAAAAAGTAGTTTTTAAATTAATAGAGCTTAAAGAATCAAATGCAAAAATAGAGTTAATAAATGGTTTTCATTGGGACAAAATAAATACAAACCTTTATCAAGATGATAAGGAAATTCAATTAACAAAAAAAGAGAAGATTTTATTCGAACTTCTTGCTTCCTCAATGCATAGAGTTGTTAGTTTTGATGATATTGAAATAGCACTTTTTGATGATGATTATAGTGATAACAAAAGAGTAAGAAGTCTTTTGTCTCGACTTAGATGCAGAGTTGGTTGTGATTTGATGCAATCAATCTATTCGCAAGGATATAAACTAAATCTGAGACAAGCATGTTAAAAAAAGTAGAGTGGTTTGAACAACTTTTTAATAATAGTGGAGTGGGTATATTTATAGTTGATCGAAACAGAAAAATACTTGAAGTTAACGATGCTCTTTGTAAAATGTTTGGCTATTCCTATGATGAGCTTATACCCCAATCAGCAGAGTACCTACATGTATCAAAAGAGAGGTTCGATAATTTCGCAAATATAGCTTTTGATAAGGTATTAAATAATGAATCATTAAATTTGGAGTATGAATTTAAACGTAAAGATGGTAGTCATTTTTGGGTAAGAATAGCAGGAGACTCTATTGAATCAAATCATGAAGTGTTGTGGACAGTAACAGATATAACACAAAGAGTGGAAGTAGAAAAAGAGATAAAATACTTAAACAGTAGGCTTAATTTAGAGATAAAAGAGCAGTTAACTGTTTTAAGAGAGAAAGATAGACAGCTTCAATACCAAGCACGTTTGGCAAAAATGGGAGAGATGCTTAGTATGATTGCACATCAATGGAGGCAACCTCTTACTGCTATTAGTGCTACAACAAGTTATATGTTTGGTAAATTAGTAGTAGATGAATTTAATAGAGATGAATTTATAGATGAGCTTCAACATATTGAAGATTACTCAAAACACCTTTCTAAAACAATAGATGATTTTAGAAACTTTTTTAAACCAAATAAACAAAAAGAGTATACAACCTTAGAAACGATTATAAATACTACACTTGATATTGTAACTCCTATACTCTCAAATAACAATATATCTGTAAAACTTGATTACAGATGTAATGAAACGATACATAGTTATGCCAATGAAATTGGTCAAGTTGTTTTGAATTTAATAAAAAATGCAGAAGATGTACTTGTTGAAAAAAAGATACAAACTCCAACTATAACTATAAAAACGTATAAAAGTAACAATAGTGCTATTTTTGAGATAAGTGACAATGGAGGTGGAATATCCAATAAAATTATAGATAAAATTTTCGATCCTTATTTTACAACAAAAATTACTCAAGATGGTACTGGTGTGGGGCTTTGTATGTCAAAAACAATTATAGAACATAATTGTAAAGGCTCATTAAACGTTAAAAATGAGGATGAAGGTGCCTTGTTTTTAGTAACGATACCTCTTTAAATAGACAATTTATTTCCCCCTTTCGTATGTAAAATAGACACTTACTAGACACTCTTTTTTTATAATTAATTGAAATATAATTAAGGAGGATGTTATGAACCAAAAGCTTTATCTCGAAGAGAGAAGTTTGGTTAAAAGATGGAATGGACCATGGTCTATTCTGATAAATACCGCTTTTGTATTAGCGCTGTTTTATGCAAGTTGGTGGATTTTTCAAGACCCTAGAGGTATTATGAGAATGTACACACCTTATGTGGGTTATATGTGGTGTAGATGGTTATTAGTTATCATGATTTGGATAGCATATATTTTTGATTTTTGGCCGTTTAAAAGGAAATGGTTAAATAGTACTCACCCTATGGTTAAAGGGGTTATTTTAACTACTATTACTGTTCTGTTTTTTGCAATAATTTTAAAAGTATTTTTTGAAACTATACTAGGTGAACTTTCAATTGCATATTTTAGCCCACGTAGACTTCAAGAACTTGGACTTGTAGAATTTTATGCTGAAGAGTATTCTGCTCAAGCTATTTTGATGTTTGCTGCAATTGCCTCATGGATTAGTCCTGCGTGGGTAGTGGCTGCAGAAAATGCACCTTGGAGAAAATTAACTCAACCAGTTAAAGGTTTTACAGTTTTAATGTTTACCTTTTTTCTAAGTATGCTTGTTTATTTTGTAGTATTTCACTCTCATATGGCAATTTTATTTGACCCTTGGCAACAATTTACAGCAATAACTCCTCCTTGGTGGGAAGATTTTGCAAATACAGTTCATGGGAATTTTAACATAGCTTGGATTATGTGTTGTACTGTTATTGTATGGATGTATGAAACCCTTTGGGAAAGATATCCATTTTGTATGATTAAGACGGATTGGTTAAGAAGATTTGCTTCATTTTTTGGAATTATTGCTGTTGCTGTTGCTCTTAGTTTTTTCCTTTATTATGGACAAGAATTAGTATGGGGAGAGGCAGTAAGAGGAACAAGAAGATTGATGTCACCAGATTGGAGATGGCTCCATGTTGGTGAAATGGCAATTTTTTGGTTAGTTCCAGCCTTGTTTATGCACTTTTATATGAAAAATGTAATCAATGGATATTCAAAACCAGTAAATGCTTTTCTTAGAACAGTAATTTCTATTATTGCAGCTGTTATTTTATACTATGTTTATTACAAAACAGCTCATTTATTTTTAGGAACTCAAAAAGGTTTTTCACATCCACAACAATTTCCTATGATACCTATGATTTGGCTTATTAATGTAATGCTTATAAATTATTGGTTTATGGATGGATGGCCAGGCTGGAGATTGCAAAAACCAGAAGAAGTTGAACAAAGTAAAGAATCTATTAACGATGAAACAAGCATTACTCCTAAATTTAAAATGGGAATATTAGCTGGAGTTGTTTGTGGAATTATGATTTACTTTGCGGTGGTGTATTTTTTACCTACTTTTGGTAACTTATTAACGATATTTAATTAAAGGAGGATGAAATGACTAATACAAACGAAAAAGGAAGAAGAGATTTCTTAAAAGGAACAGTAACTGGGATAGGTCTTGGAACATTTGCTTCCATGGGACTATTTTCATACTCTCCTTTAAGGGAGTTTTTCCTTCCTCAAGTAGAGAGAAAATTTACAGATTTTGGAACATGTAAGAGTGTAAAAGTGACTAATATATCTGAAACAAGTTGGTTTGATAATGCTACTCTTATGGGAAATATTAAAGGATCTGGAGGTTTATTAGTAAATCAATATGAAATAAATTGGCCTCCTTTTGGCGATGGTACAGGTTTAGCAAAAGGTAGTTATGAAAAAGGTATAGCAAATATCAAACATCTTCTGCCTAATAGACTTGAAGAAGCTTGGGACATAGCAAAAAAGAACTCTGTAAATCCTGAGAATGCAGGTGGATTTGCAGCTTTGGTTGAAATTGAAAGATTAAATGGCACAAAGAAAAAATATCTCTTAGATGTGGGTTGGTCATATGAGTGGATGGAAAAATCTTTTAAGCGTGAAGGTATTGATAAAATGCTTGCTAGTGGAGAGATAGATACTTTAATTATTTCTCATGAGCATTGGGATCACTTTTGGGGATTTCCTGTTGCAATGAAATATAATCCTAATTTAAAAGTTATTATTCCTGAGGGATTTTATGAAGAAGGTTTACAATATATCAAAGATTCTGGACATACGGGTGAATTAGTAATTGCAAAAAAAGGTTTATTTGAAATAGAACCTGGTCTTTCAACTTATATCTTTGATGTACCTATTATTTGTAGAGTTTTTGGAGAGCAGTCAATCTTTGTAAATGTAAAAGATAAAGGTTTGGTAAGTGTAACAGGGTGTTGTCATCAAGGTATTATTAAGTTTGCAAATACTGCTTACAATGAACTGAAATATGACAATGACCAGATGTATGGAATCTATGGAGGATTACATATATCTCCTTTTGATGATTGGGATCCAAAGTATGATGATCTTGTTATCTCATTAGGCAAGTGGGATTTCAAAAAAGTTGGATGCAATCATTGTACGGGTCTTTTAACTGCTGAAAAATTTATTCGCGCTGGTTATCCTGTTATACGAGGAACAGCTCAACATAGATCAAAAAGTACTTCATATCTTGGTAATGGAGATATTATTACTTTTGGATAAAATTTATAAACCGAAGCTTTTGCTTCGGTTTTATTAGGATATATTATGAATATAAATGATTTTTACCCTGCAAAAATCGATGCTTCTAGTAAAGCTTTTAATTCTATCATGAGATCACTGCTTATAAAGGCTAGTTATGATGGAATATTAAAAAAAATAACAGATTACAAAGGTATGTATCTTTGTGAAAAGAATCAAGAGTGTTGGACACTAAAATTTGAAAATTTTAAAGGAATTTTTGGATTAGTTTTATCAAATGTACAAGATAAAAGTGATGGTTATTTAGGAAAATTTAACTTGTATTATTTTCCTTCTAATGATGATAAATATCTCTCAAAATGTTCTTTGTTTGAAGAGTATATAGCAACACAAGAGAATTTTATAGAAAAGGTTAGATCATTTTCATCTTATCCAGAATTAACAAAAAATTTCTATATTAGTTGCATTAAACTTTTTATAGATAAAACAAAAAATAATTTACATGTAAACTATGAAGTGCAAAATAGAGAAAAAACATACACAAAAGATGGTGTATTAGATTTGCATAATATTACTAATGAAAAATTTATACTTAAGCCATCTAGTATAGATAAAAATTTTCCAGCTTTTAGAGTAATGTTACAATTTTTCAATTTTTTCAATACACTTTTAACTAGAATAAATGGTGATAAACCTGATTCCTTTGAGATTTATAAAACTAAGAGCGAAGTGGTGTCTTATTCACAAGATGGTTCTTTTGAAAAACAGGAGAGTTCAGATGTTTTTAACTTATTTTTATCACTTGGTTATGGAAAGTTTGATTTTAGACATTTTGAGACAAATTTAAAAACAAAAAAAAGATTAAAAAATACAAATATACTTCATTGTTTTTTGGAATCATCAAGTTGGAAAACTAATAAAGTAGATTTTGAAAAATATAATAAAACTTTTTCTAACAATAGTTTAAAACCTAAATTAATCTTAGTTACTGGCTTTTTAGGCTCTGGTAAAACCAAATTTTTACAAAATTATATAGAGTATGAAAATAGTAAAAATAGATTTGTAGGCATTATTCAAAATGAGATTGGAAAAATTGGATTAGATGGACAATTATTAAACTATGATTATTCATTAGTTGAGATTGATGAAGGTTGTGTTTGTTGTAGTTTAGCAGGGCAATTAAAAGCAGGTGTCGCCACACTAATGAAAAATTCTCAGCCTGATACTATTTTAGTTGAAACAACAGGTGTTGCTAACCCTTTTAATCTTCTTTCTGAGTTAAATGAATTAAATAATGTAGTAGAATTTGATTCTATTGTCAGTGTAATTGATGGAGTAAATGCAATTGAATTATGGGATAAATATGCTATTTTTAAAGATCAAGTAAGAGCTGCTGATGTTATTTTACTTAATAAAATAGACTTGATGAGTAATGAAGAAATTAAAAAAGTAGAACATCTTTTAGTCTCAAACAATCAATGTGCAAATATAATTAAAACCATAAATTGCGATATAAATCCAACTAGTATTGCTAATTCTGCAAGATTAATCAAATCAAGTACGTCTCATATCTCAACAATGTTTACAGAAGAAACTCCACTAGAAAGGACACATATACAAGATGGGATATCTAGTAAAAAAATAGATATTTTTGAACCCATAGATAAAGATATTTTTAAATCATATCTTGAGGCTATACCAAAAGATATTTTTAGAATCAAAGGAATTATAAAATTTAAAAATTTTGATAATCAATTTGTTATTCAATTTGTTAATGGAAAATATGAATTTATAGAAATGGAAAAAACAAAAGGAAAAGACAATTTCTTGGTATATATTGGGTGTAATTTAGACAAGTACGACTTACTTTGAAAAAAAAGTATACACAACAGATAAACGCTTTATTATGTTAAATGAGATATAATCCTCTAAAAATACAGGATGGCGAAGAATGGCACAAAAACAAACAAAATATATATTTGTAACGGGTGGAGTTTTAAGTTCACTTGGTAAAGGAATCGTGGCTGCTAGTTTAGCAACGCTTTTAAAAGAATCAGGTTTAAAAGTAAGTATGCTTAAAGCTGATCCGTACATAAATGTAGATCCAGGAACCATGAGCCCTCTTGAACATGGTGAAGTTTTTGTTACAAATGATGGTGCAGAAACTGACTTAGATTTAGGACATTATGAGAGATTTTTAAATGAAGACTTATCTCAAGATAATAACTTCACAACAGGAAAAGTTTACTCTTCAGTTATTGAAAAAGAGCGTCGTGGAGACTACCTAGGAAAAACTATACAAGTTATACCTCATATTGTAAATGAAATAAGTGATAGAATCAAAAAAGCTGGTGAAGGCAATGATATTTTAATTGTTGAAATTGGCGGAACTGTTGGTGACATAGAAGGACTTCCATTTTTAGAAGCGATTCGTTCACTAAGAAGTGAAGTTGGTAAAAAAAGAGCAATGTATATACATCTTACTCTTATCCCTTATATTAAAGTGGCGGGTGAGCTTAAAACTAAACCAACACAACACTCAGTTCAGGAACTTAGAAGAATTGGTATTAGCCCAGATATTCTTGTTTGTCGTTCTGAACTTCCTCTTCCAAAAGAACTTAAAAACAAACTTTCAAATGCCTGCGGAGTTGAGCGAAATTGTGTTATTGAATCAGTAGATGCTCCAACTATTTACAAGGTTCCATTAAACCTACAAAAAGAGAATATTTTAAAACCAATATCAGAAATTTTGGAGTTAGGTGAACTTAATCCAAATATGGAAAAATGGGATATACTTGTTAAGAGAGTTATCGCTCCTACAAATGAGCTTACAGTTGGTTTTGTTGGTAAGTATTTAGATCTTAAAGAAGCATACAAGTCTTTGACAGAGTCTTTTATTCATGTTGGAGCACATCTAAATGCTAAAGTAAAGATTAGTTGGGTTGATGCCGAGATGATTGAAGAAAAAGGTGCTGAGGCATATTTGAGTGATGTGGATTGTGTTTTAGTTGCTGGTGGTTTTGGACATCGTGGTGTAGAAGGAAAGATAAAAGCTATCCAATATGCTAGAGAAAATAAAATGCCATTTTTAGGAATTTGCTTGGGTATGCAACTCGCAATGATAGAGTTTGCAAAAAATGTTTTACATATAGAAAATGCAACTTCTGTAGAGTTTGATGAAGCAACAACAAGTCCAATTATATACTTAATTGATAATTTTTTAGATACGGCTGGTAACGAACAAGTAAGAACATTTAAAAGTCCACTTGGTGGAACTATGAGACTTGGTGGATATGAGTGTAATACAAAAGCTAACTCTCTTTTAAGAGAAGTTTATGATGGTAAAAAGACAATTGAAGAGCGTCATCGTCATAGATATGAAGCAAATCCTGCTTATCGAAAAGAGTTTGAAAAAGCTGGAATGATTGTTAGTGGAGAGTCAAATGGTCTTATTGAAGTGATTGAACTTAAGGATCATCCTTGGTTTTTAGGAGTTCAATTTCATCCTGAGTTTACGTCACGCTTGACCAATCCTAATTGTGCTCTTCTATCTTTTTGTGAAGCAGCACTAAAATCTCACCAAGATGGGTGAGTTATTAACTAAAGAAGATGTAAGACAAATTTTATCGAAAAGATTTAAAGAGGACAGATGTCATTGCTTAGGAGATATTCCTAAGCCTGACTCTTTTAAGGATATCGATAAAGCGTCTTTAAGGATTGTTGAGGCAATACAAAAAAAACAAAAGATTGCCATAGTTGGTGATTATGATGTTGATGGAGTTGTCTCTTCGGTGATACTTAGTGAATTTTTTGATGATTTACATGTAGACTACTCCCTTACTATACCAAATCGTTTTAATGATGGTTATGGGCTTAATCCTGAGATAGTAAAAAGGGTTGATGCTGACGTAATCATCACCGTAGATAATGGTATTTCTGCTGTTGAAGCTGCTGCGTTTTGTAAGCAAAATGGCATTGACCTCATAATAACAGATCATCATACTGTTCCAAGTGTAATTCCTGATGCATATGCTATTGTAAACCCAAAACAACTCGATTGTGACTTTCCTAGTTGTGAAATATGTGGTGCACAAGTTGCGTGGTATCTTGTGGCATCTTTAAAAGATAAGATGGGCATAGAGTATAATCTTTCAAAATTTTTGGATCTTCTTTGTATTGCTATTATGGCAGATATGATGGAGCTAAAAGATATGAATAGAGTGATGGTAAAAAAAGGCATAAAAGCTCTAAATTGTTCTAAAAGAGTCGCTTTTAAAGCCATAAAAGAGTACTTTTCTAAAAAATCTTTAGAGGGAGATGATATATCATTTCTTATAGCACCACTAATTAATAGTTCTGGTCGTATGGAAGATGCCCTATTCTCTTATGAGTTTTTAAAATCAAAAAATTTAGAAGATGCGATGGAAAAACTTGACTATATAGTTCATTTAAACAATACAAGAAAAGATGAAGAAAAAAATCTTTTTGAAGCCTCATTAGAGCAGACAAGTAAAGATGAAAATATAGTCATAGTTTGGGGAAAACATTGGCATGAAGGTGTTGTGGGCATTGTAGCTTCTCGCCTTTCAAAAAAATTTAAAAAACCTGCCATTGTTTTTTCTATTAAAAATGGAGTTGCTAAGGGAAGTGCAAGAGGTGTAGGTGATGTAGATATCCTTTCATTAATTGAGATGCAAAAAGAGATTCTTTTGGGTTTTGGAGGACATAAAGGTGCCGCTGGAGTATCTATAAAAGAAGAGAGTCTAAAAGAGTTTAAAGTTTCTATGGTAAAAGCTAGTGAAAATATAACTACACAAGAGTTGGAAGCTGGTGGGGATGTTTTAGGTGAACTTGATATCTCAAGCATAGATTTTGAACTTTTAGAGATACTTGATGAATTTCAGCCTTATGGACAGAAAAATCCAAAACCTAGTTTTATGTTAAAAAATGCTTTTGTTAAAGTAGATAGAGTTATAGGACGTGATAGAAGACATTTGAAACTTATATTAATAAAAGATAATCATTCTATAGAATCTTTGTTCTTTAATTATGATGTTGATGTTCAAAGAGGAGATACAATTGATATACTTTTTAACGTTTCTCGTAACGAATATAGAGGATTAGTAACACCCCAGTTATTAATAAAGCAAGTTTTAAGTTATTAGTAAAGTTAAATGTGCTAACCTGATAATTAGGTAAACTACTTATAAGGAGAAGCAATGATAGAAGATAATGTTGATCAGATATGTAAGCAGCTAGATCAGGAGTTAATCAAGAGGGGATTATCAAGGCGTGATGCATTAAAACTAGCGGGCGTTGGTGCAGCATCATTTTTACTAAATCCTTCCCAAGCAAGCGCAGCGACTAAGGCTGTAGCCTCTTCTGACATAAAAGCCAAGATTGTTATAGTAGGAGGTGGAGCAGCTGGTTGTTCTATTGCTTCATTACTTGTAAACAAACTTAATAATCCCGATGTTACTGTGATTGAACCAAATCCACAAAGTGTAAGTTATCAACCTGGGCAAACTTTGATAGCTGCTGGTGTTTGGAATCCAGAAGATATAGTAGGTGAGAGTAAAGACTTTTTACCTAGTGAAGCTAAGTGGGTAAAAGACTCTGTAGTGGAGTTTGATCCAGATCACAGCAAAGTAGTAACGGCAAACAATGGTGAGATAAAATATGATTTTTTAATAGTAGCAACAGGACTACAACTTAACTATGAAAAGATAGAGGGTTTAAGTCGTGATATTATTGGAACAAATGGAATAAGTTCGGTTTATTTTCCAGAAGGAGCTGCAAAAACTTGGCCACTTATGCAAGAATTTATAACTAGTGCAAAGAGTGGAAAAAAAGTTGAGGGAGTTTTCTCTCATCCAAATACTCCCATTAAATGCGGTGGAGCTCCTAAAAAAATTATGTATTTAACTCACGCTCGTCTAAAAGAAGCAGATGCAAGAAAAAATGCAACCTTAACTTTTTATCCAAATGGTGGAAAGATGTTTGGTGTTCCTGAGTACCATGATGCTATAGTAAAACAGTTTGAAGCTCGTGATATGAAATGGCACTATAAGCATAACTTAGTTGCCGTAGATATTGGTAAAAAAATGGCTACTTTTGATCATAAGTACCTAGTAAAAGGTGAGTGGGACGCTGATTTGGAAGAGTTTGATATGATTCCTCAAGTTAAGCAAGTGGATGTTCCATTTGATTTTTTACATGTAACACCTCCTATGAGTGCTCCTGATGTTGTTAAAGCTTCACCATTAGCATGGCAAAGAGGAAGTGCTAGTAAAGGTGGTTGGGTAGAACTACATAAAGAGACTCTTCAGCACACAAGGTATGCTAACGTTTTTGGTTTAGGTGATGTTGCTGGAATACCAATGGGCAAGACTGGTGGAAGTGTGCGAAAACAGTACACAGTTGCAGCCCAAAACTTAATTGATGTTATGGAGGGTAAATCTCCTAGTGCCAAGTATGGTGGATATACGGTTTGTCCGTTGATAACTGGTATTGGTACTGTTATGCTTGCTGAGTTTGATTGGAGTAAAAAACCTACGCCATCTTTCCCACTTGATCCCACAAAAGAGCGTTGGATATGGTGGATTTTAAAAGTCTATATGCTCAAGCCTATGTACTTTTATGGGATGCTAAAAGGAAGAGCGTAATGAAAACTAATATATATAAAAAAGTTTTTTATGGGATTTTTATACTTGGATTTTGTGTAAGTTTTTCACATGCAAAGCAGTATAGTGTATCAGATATTTATTATCAAATGTGTTCAAAATGTCATGGTATGAATGCAGAAGGAAATCCTGAAAAAAAAGGACCGTCACTTAATGATATGAGTAAAGATGAGTTGGCTTATGAACTTTTTGATTTAGTAGCAAATGGTTCACAATCTTCAGGAAGCGATCATGATGTGATGGAACATAATCAGAAAAAAATCATTAAAAAAGGTATGACTTATCATCCTGATGATATGGCTTTATATATCTATAGTACTTTTGGAATAAATAAAAGTAAGTTAAGTATGACAAATAAGGATGTTAAATCTTATAGTGTATCAGAGATATATAAAACAATGTGTTCAAAATGTCATGGAATGAACGCACAGGGAAATCCTAAGAAAAAAGGTCCTGCTATAAATGACATGACTAAGAATGAACTTGAAATGGAGTTATATGATTTACAATCTGATGGTTTTCAATCGTCAGGAGCAGGTAATGAAGTAATGACTCATAATCAAAAAAAGATAGAAGATAAAGGTATGGAATACCATCCAGAAGATATGGCATCATATATTTACTTTAACTTCAATGCAGACGCTAAAAAATAGTAAATTTATACAAAGGGAAAGTTGAAAGCCTTTCCTTTTTGTTTACCATTCTTTGTTATAATCATTAAAATTTCAATTTAGGATTATTAATGTCAAAAGTAGGTAAAGAAGTAGTAATTTTTGTAGGATTATTTCTATTTTTAACACTTGGTATGCATATGAAACAGTGGATTTCTCATCCTATTGAACATATTGAACATCTTAGTGGAAGTCAATTTGGTCCTTTTCATCCACTCTTTTTTACTTTTGGAGTTTATGTAGTTCTTTTTATAATTAGAAAAATTATTGGTTTTATTATAGGATTATTTATAAGAAAAGGTTAAAAACCTTTTCCATCTTTTACAGGTACAAAAAGGCACTCATCTAACTCTTCTACTTTTATAGAGTTTCCTTTCTTTATAAATCTTGTTATAATCTGTTTATTTGCTTTTTCTATAGGTGCAACCAATATGCCACCATCGCTTAGTTGCTCAAAAAGCTTTTCTGGAATTTTAGGCGTTGATGCTGAGAAAAGAATCCTATCATAAGGGGCATACTCCCTCCACCCATTTTGTCCATCATCGAATCTAGTATGAATATTATGTATGCCAAGAGTTTTAAACCGCTGTCTTGCTTCAATCAGAAGTCTTTCGACTCTTTCTATAGTAAATACACGTCTAATAAGTCTGCTTAAAACCAAAGCTTGATAACCACTACCACAACCTATCTCTAAAATACTATCAGCACCTTTACATGTAAGGGCTTGGCTCATCTTTGCCACTGTTAAAGGAGAGCTTATCCACTGATCCGCAACCATTGGAAGAGCATCTAGTTTATAGGCATGTCTTGAAAAGCCTTTTGGAACAAACTGCTCTCTTTCACTGGATATTAGTGCTTTGTATATATCATCATTTATGTTGCAAACTTTTTTTATTTCATCTGCCATATTTTTACATTTTTGTAGTTTTATTTTTGTACCAAAATCACTCATCATAACCCTATATTTATATATTTTCTCATTTTTTTTATCTCATTTAAATCTATTTCATGCTTTAGCATAAAAGTAGAGTCATCTCTATAAACGTTTCCAAAAGGAGTTATTATAGCACTACTGCTTGCCATATCTTCATCGCTACTATTAGCAACTATAACAAAAGCTTGGTTTGTGACTGCTAGAGCTTGAGAGAGTACTTTTAGGTGCTCTTTTCTTAGTTTTCCCCAAAAAGATGGAACCAAGATTATATCTGCTCCTAAAATTTTTTGCCATAGTTCACTGAACCGTAATTCAAAACATATAAGCGTAGCAATTTTTATTCCATCTATTTCTATTGTGTTTATATCGTTTATCGTTCCTGTGGTGAAAAACTTCTCTTCATCTCCAAGAGGGAATAGTTTTGCTTTTGGACGAGATTGGATTACATCACCGTTATGAAATATTTTAAGATTATTAAAATAATTGCCATCAATCTCTTCAATTAGAGTTAGTGCTATAGTTTTACATGTAGATAGCTTTTTTAGTTCAGGTATGATTTTGTTTGAAAAACTTGCGGATTCTTTTAACGAATCATATTTATAGCCACTTAGACATAGTTCAGGAGCCAAATTAATGGATTCCTTAGGTGTTAGGGTTATTAAACGTTTTAGAGTCTTGAAATTATTCTCAAGACTCTTGTTTTCATAGTCAAATTGAAGTGCAACTAAAGTTTTTTTAGAAGTCATTAAACGACAGACTACCTTTACTATAGTTTGCTACATTGCCTTCAAAAAAGTTTGTTTTTTGCTCATTAAATTTTGAAAAATCTTCAACCCATTTTATAGGGTGATCTGCATTGTACATTTTCTCAAATCCCACAGCACTAAGTCTTTCATCTATTAAAAAGTGAATATACTCTTCTATGATATCATCAGTAAAACCCATGATTTGGTTTTGTGTTATGTATTGACCCCATTCTATCTCTAAATCACCAGCTTCTTTAAACATCTTAAATACTTTTGCTTTAAGTTCATCTGTAAAAAGTTCTGGTTTCTCTTTTCTTACTGAATTAATCATGTTTTGAAAAAGAAGAAGATGGGTTATCTCATCTCTTTGGATAAAACGAATCATTTGTGCACTTCCAAGCATACGTCCCGCTCGTGCAAGTGAATATATAGCAGTAAATCCAGAGTAAAAGTATACTCCTTCTAAAATCTGATTTGCAAACATTGCTAATAGAAGTTTTTCTTCTGTCACGTTACCTGCAAGTTCCTCATATACACTAGAGATATAAGCGTTTTTTCGTCTTAAAACTTCATCATGCTTTTCCATCTCATATATTAAATCTGTATTATCACAAATAGCTTCTGCCATAACTGCATAACTTTTTGAATGGTTTGCTTCTTCATACGCTTGACGAGCCAAAAGTGCATTGATTTCTGGTGCAGTTATGTATGGATTGATATTATCAGCAAGGTTATTTGTTTGAAAACTATCCATGCTAATAAGCTGAGACCAAACTAGGTCATACATACGTTTTTCAGCATCAGTTAGGTTTTTATTGTAATCAATAACGTCTTTTGTAGTATCAACTTCTTTTGGAAACCAAGTATTTGCTTCCATCATATCCCAAAGATTTAGTGCCCAAGTGTATCTTGCTTTTGTAAAGTTCAAAATTCCGTGAGGATTTCCGCCAAAAACTTTTCTGTCGTTCAAAGTTTCATCAGAACTTGGATTATATATTTTTTTACGGTTCATATTAATTGTCTCCTTCTTTAAGAATTTTTTGTTTTTTAATAAATGATTTTATCTAAAGTAGGCTTAAATTTTTTATTTATAGCTAACTAGGTCTCTATAAAAACAGACATTGTCTCTACCTGTATCTTTAGCTTTATAAAGAGCTATATCGGCACGTTTTAGTATGGCATCTATTCTTAATAACTCATCGTTAAATATACAAATACCTATGCTAGTTGTTATCTTATATGTTGTGCTGCATAACTTAAAAGGAGTTTTTATATTAGTGCTAATTTTTTCAGATATAGTTTTTGCGTACTCTTTAGCTTGATAAAAATCAGTTGGTAAATCATCTAAAACGATTATAAATTCATCTCCACCAATACGCGCTACAATATCTTGTTTTCTTACAGTACTATTTAATCTACTTGCTACTTGTATAAGCAGATCATCTCCTGCATCATGTCCATATGTATCGTTTAAAGATTTGAATTTATCTAAATCTAAAAATAGTACGGCTACGCTTTTACGAACTCTTGCTAAGGTATTAATAATTTGTTCTAAATGCTCAATCAGAAGTCTTCGATTTGGTAGTTCAGTAAGAGCGTCATAAAAAGCAAAATGTTTAACATCATTTTCTCTCTTTTTTCTTTCACTTATATCTTGTTTTATAGCAATGAAATTTTGAATCTCTTTATTCTCATCAAGAACAGGTGTTATGCTTAACTCTTCATGATAAAAACTACCATCTTGCTTCTTATTTATAAGTTCACTTTTCCATGGTTTCTTATTTAGTATGGTTTTCCACAAATCCTCATAAAACTCTTTTGTTTGTTCTCCTGAATTTATTAATTCTTTTGGATTTTTACCAAGGATATCTTTCATTGTATAACCTGTGAGTTCTTCAAAAGCTGGATTTGCCCATTGAACAATGGCATCTTTATCAGTTATGATTATGGTATTTGTACTTGCTTCAAGAGCTTTTGTTAAAATAAGCATGTTTTTTTCTATCTCTTTTTTTTCACTTATATCTCTAAAAACAGTAACTATTTGGGATATATCAGTATTTTTAACAATAGATTTACTACAAATATCAACACAAATCATTGTATTATCTTTACATGTAAAGAACTCTTTTGAACTATAAAATTCTTGATTGTTTATAACGCCCTTATATATAGGACAATCTTTTTGAGCTAGATGATTATTTACATAGTGAGAATGAAAAAGGTTATGTGCACATTTTCCAATTAACTCTTTTTTATTGTATCCTAAAATTTTACATGCCATAGGGTTTGCATATTCTATTATTCCACTAGTATTCATAACGTACATTCCCTCTGCTAATGAATCAGTTATGGAGTTAAACCACTTTTTTTGGTAATCTAAAGTATTTGCTTTTTTTCTAATAATTAAAAGCAATTGTATAAATACAATAGTTCCTATTGTTATAACAATAGGAAAGAAAATAAAAAATTTTATAAGAATTGGAATATCTGTAATGGTTTGATAAGATATTAGATAACCTTCTATTTGCTTGGCAAGTCCTATCATTGGTAAAAATGATACTTCATGGTAGGTGTTGTTAATTTCGACAAAAGTTCCATAAGTCTGCCCATTTTTCATGGCAATAAGAAGTTTTGTATCTAAGTGGAGTTTTTGGTTGATTTTATTTGCCATATCTGAGAGTATTTTAGGAGAATCTTTTAAATACTTTTTAGAATCTTCTTGTAGATAATCTGCGTTTATAATAGATTCACTATATAAATATTTTTGTTTTTTGAATATTTTTGAATTGATTTGTGCCTTATTTACAATTATTGTGTATTCTCTATTTTTATCAAGTTTTGTTAGTGTACCTATGATAGCTTTTGTTGATAAACTAATTTCGATGCTTCCAATATGTTGGTTTTTATAACTAATTGGAAAAACATTTCGAAATCCAGAAATCACCCTACCTGTTTCAAACCCATCAACATGAACTTTTTTTGTATTGGCAATTTTTATACTTTCTCTACTATCAAAAAGTTTGTCTCCAGACTTATTTGGTTGATTAAATCTAAGAAAACTTTCACCATCTTTAAGATGAAAGTGCAGTTGTATTATATTTAGAGATTTCAATTTTATATAAAGAGGATATAGCTCTTTATATAGCATACCTCTATATAAATTCTGTTGATCGCCTTTTGCAATAGTCCCTTTATAAAAGAGTTCTAATACTTTTTTTTGGTTTATTTTCTCTTCAAAAACATTTTGAGCAAGAAGTTTGTATTTTTCCATACTTGCCCTATATGCAATATCTAGCGTAGAAATACTTTTAGTAAAATAAGTTGTTTCTTTATCTATTTTAATTTGATTTATATAAAAAATTAAAGTTCCTGCAACTATACAAGTTACAGAAATTACAATAAGATATAAATTATCAAATGACTTTTTTACCACTAGAAGTTACCTTTTATAGGAATTTGTATATTACTTTTTAATTTTCTAAGATTGTTATAGTCTTCATCTTTAGCTTCGCTACAGCCATAGCTAATGTTCTTTCCCCATAATTGGAATTCTTCTTTTTTTACGTTTTTCATAATTTTTTGGATATCTTGTAAAGTTTTTTTAGATAGTGTTGCTTTGTTCCCTATGAGTGCAAAATTTGGTAGGGGAGATGTTTTGGCTATCTCTTTTAGACCAAGATTAGAGTATTTTTTGGCAATACTACTTTTAACTCCACCAAAGTCATATTCTCCTTTAATAATGCTAAGAGCAACTTTATCATGTCTTCCAATGTATCTATATTTATTATTGTTTAAACTATTTTTTGATTTTTGTAAAAGAGCATCAACACTCAAAAAACCACAGGTAGAAAGAGATTGAGTAAGGGCTATTTTTTTGTTTCTAATATTTTTTATTTTTGTGTAGTTATTGATAAGAGTTACAATTGAACATGTATAAAATTGATTTCCATCACTGTTGTTAAAGTGTACCAATGGCAAGATAGCAGGGTAATTTTTTTTTAATTCAATATAAGGAAGTGGTCCAAGATAAGCTATATCTATTTTACCTTGTTTTATTTTTTTTAGCATATTGGTATAATTTTTGCTGTAATTAATTGTGATTTTTTTGTTTAGTTTATTTTCTAAATATTTTACCATTGGGAAAAATTGAGTAAAGATAGTTTTTCTATTTTCCATGGGAAGAGGAGCAAACACTAAGATATCTTTTGCACTTAAACTAGAGAAAAATGATAAGATCAAAACACTTTTTATAGTTTTTAACAAAAATATCCATTCATAATAAATTAGGCTTCATTTAAGAAGCGTATAATATTAATTTTATCTTAACTTGCCTTAATTGTTTATGGTTTCAGTTAATAAAAAATATTTACGAAGTCTTTTTATTGATTTCTAAAATCTATGGGAATTACATTGTTAATTAAACTTTTATTCATCGCTCTTGAAAATTCAGGAAGTTTGTCAATTGTGTCTTCTACATGTAGATAGTTTTGTATATAGTAAGTTCCTTCATATCTTCTATTATTGAGGTCTATTATGATGGAGTTAATATCATCTTCATCAAGAAGCCCAGAGTGGATTGTTGTCCTTACTTCAAATGGAAACTTTTTATCTATAAGCATATCTAGCGTTTTAAAAAATTTTTCTATTGAACTGTTTTTTGTGATGAGCTTAAACTTTTCTGATGGAGCTTTATAGTCAAGGGCAATAAAATCAACTAAGCTGAAGTCTATTAAATCTCTAAGAATATCTGGATTTAGTCCATTTGTATCAATTTTTATTTTAAAACCAAGTTCTTTTATCTCTTCACAAAGTTCTACTATGTCAGGATTTATAGTGCATTCTCCCCCACTAAGAACAACTGCGTCAAGTTTTCCAATTCTAGTTTTTAAAAAGTCAAATAGTTCTTTGTTGCTTAAGACACCCTCACCCTCTACAATTTTAGAATTGTAACAGTAAGAGCATCTCATATTGCATTTTACAAACCAAATTATGCACGCAAGATGGTCTTTGTAATCAAGCGTAGTAAATTTTGTTATATCGTAAACAGATTTCTTAGCAAGAAAGTTGTTCTTCAAACTTTACTCTCTCTTTATGTTCTCCTGTTTTACCAACATTAAAACTCTCTACAGGGCGATGGTAACCCATAACTCTAGTGTAAACTATACACTTTGTTCGTTTAGCTTCTAATTTTTTTAAAATTGCTTCTCTACTCATACTTCTTCCCTCTCTTTATTGAAATTTTCTATGAGTTCTTCGTCGCACTTTGGACAAAACTCATGCTCGCCATTTACATAACCATGTTTTTCACATACAGAAAACACTGGTGTCATTGTGATATATGGCATCCTATAATTTGAAATTACATTTTTAACCATTTTTCTACAAGCTTCAGCCGAACTTATACGCTCTTTCATATAGAGGTGAAGAACTGTTCCCCCTGTATATGAACACTGTAGTTCATCTTGCAAATCAAGTGCTTCAAATGGGTCAGATGTGTAGTCTGCTGGTAGCTGTGAAGAGTTTGTATAGTAAATATTGTCGCCAAATCCAGCTTGTAAAATTTCAGGGTATCTCTTCTTATCTTCTTTCGCAAAACGATAAGTAGTTCCCTCAGCTGGAGTTGCTTCTAGGTTATATAAGTTACCTGTCTCTTCTTGATACTCAACCATTTTTGTACGCATAAACTCTATGAGTTCATCAGCAAATTTCATTCCAAATTCGTCAGCTATGTTGTGATTATCTTCAGTGAAGTTTCTTATCATTTCATTCATCCCATTAATACCAATGGTTGAAAAATGGTTGGCAAATCCTGGAAGGTATCTTTGAGTGTAAGGATAAAGTCCTCTATCATACATCTCTTGAACAAAAACACGTTTTTTCTCTAGCGTTGATTTTGCTAAATTCATAAGGCGTTCAACTTGCTTGAATACTAACTCTCTTTGACCTTTACATGTAAAACCTATACGAGCAAGATTTAGTGTAACAACACCAATACTTCCTGTCATCTCAGCACTACCAAAAAGCCCACCACCACGTTTTAGAAGTTCACGCAGGTCAAGTTGAAGTCTACAACACATGCTTCTTACATTTTCTGGTTTGTAAGCATTAGGATCTTCTACAAGCTTACCATTTTCGTCTCGTTTGTATTGGCTTCCTATAAAGTTTTGGAAGTAAGATGAACCCATTTTTGCAGTATTTTCGAAAAGCAAGTCAGTATTTTTACCATGCCAGTTAAAATCTTCTGTAATGTTTACGGTTGGGATTGGAAAAGTAAAAGGTTGCCCTGTTCTATCGCCTTCTGTCATAACTTCATAAAATGCTTGGTTTATAAGATCCATCTCATTTTGGAAGTTTTTGTAAGTCATATCTTCAAGAGCCTTAACACCTCTTTGATTTGCCTTTTCTAAAAGTTGTTTATTTTGTATGTTTTTAAATAGATGTATATCATCTGAAGTTGGAGTTTGGTCAGCCAAATCACTTGGAACAGTCCAATCTATAGTTACATTTGTAAAAGGACTTTGTCCCCAACGAGCAGGTACATTTAGATTATAAACAAAACTTCTAATAGCTTTTTTAATTTCTTTAAATGGCAAATTGTCTTTAAATACAAAAGGTGCAAGATAGGTATCAAATGAGCTAAATGCTTGAGCACCAGCCCACTCACTCTGTAAAATTCCTAAGAAGTTAGCCATCTGACCAAGAGCTTCACGGAAGTGTTGTGGAGGACGAGATTCTACTCTTCCCCTAACTCCATTAAAACCTTCATTTAGTAAGGCTCTTAAGCTCCATCCAGCACAATAAGCAGTTAAACAATCAAGATCATGGATATGATAATCACCATTCCTATGAGCCCAACCCTCTTCTTTTGAGTAGATTTTATCTAACCAATAGTTTGCTATAACTTTTCCAGCTGTATTATTTACAAGTCCTGCATTTGAGTAACCAGTATTTGAATTTGCTTTAATTCTCCAATCACTTTTTCCTATGTATTCTTCTATTGTTTGAGTTGAGTCTATGAATGTAGTGTCTTCATTGAGTCCGCTTACATGTTCTCTTTGCATTTTGTGAGTATGACGATATATCATAAATGAGCGCATAACATCAAAATATCTTGCTTTATATAACTCTTGTTCTATTAAATCTTGTACATCTTCAACAGCAGCAACTCTTTTTGCATTAACTCTATCCATAAGATTTTTAAATACACTTTCATCGTAAATAACCCTTACACTTTTAAAAGCTTTTTTGATTGCATCTTCTATTTTGTAAGCATGAAAATCTTCTGTATTTCCATCTCTTTTGAGTAGTTTTGTTAACATTATATTCCTTGAGTGTAAAAATGCGATTATACTCTAAAAAATGTAAACTAAAACTTAAAAATTAAAGTACTATTGTTTTGTCACGTGTTAAAATAGTGCAAAAATGCCAGTTTTGCTTAACTCTTTTGAACCCTATATAGAGAGAATATTGTAATTAATTAGAAATATTAACTTAAATTTTTATATTAATAGTATTATAATTTATTATTATAGTTTAATTTTCCATAATCCTATCAAAGTGCGAGTTCAAGTGCACTTTTTACATGTAAAGAAGTTGTATCAAAAATTTTGAGATTAATATCGTTTTTTTTGAGCAGTAGACCAATTTCGGTACAACCTAGTATAACGGAATCGATTTGAGTATCTTGTTCATATAGATTTTCTATAATTTTTATATATTTACTTCTAGATTCTTCAAGAATCTTTCCAATAACTAACTCCTTAAAGATGATTCTATCTATCTCTTTCCTCTCTTGTATATTGGGTGTAACAACTTCAATTCCATAGGAGTTTATTATTTTTTTATAAAAATCCTCTTCCATTGTAAAACGAGTACCTAAAAGAATGGTTTTTTTGCATTTTTTTTCTACTAAAGCTTGTGCTGTGGCATCTGCTATATGAAGAAGTGGTATATCTATTTTTTGTTTGATTTCATCTGCTACTTTGTGCATAGTATTTGTGCAGATGAGTATAAAATCAGCTCCTGCAATTTCAAGAGAGTGAGCTAAATTTGCTAAAATTTCTCCAGCTTCATCCCATTTACCTTCATTTTGAAGTTGATAAATCTTATAAAAGTCTACAGAATGCATGACTATCTTAGCACTATGAACACCACCAAGTGCATCTCTTGTTCCTTCATTAAGAAGTTTATAGTAACTCAAAGTTGACTCCCAACTCATACCACCAAGAAGTCCTATGGTTTTCATGAAACTAACTTTTTGGGACTCATGCCATATATTTTGTTAAAGACTCTTGTAAAGTGTGATTGGTCACTAAAACCACAAGAGTATGCGATATCTGTCAGTGCTCTGTTTTGTGTTAACATATTTTTTGCCTTTTGTATACGAATTTGGAGTAGATAAGCATGAGGAGTCATTCCGAACTCTTCTTTAAATTTTCTCAAAAAATGATACTTACTAAGTCCACTTATGTGTGCCAATGTTTCAAGTTTTAGACTCTCATCAAAATTCGTTTTCATAAACTCCACGGTTTGATTTAGTTTAACTCTTGAATAACTTATATTTTTTGTTTTTATTGAACAGTTTGAGTAAAATGAGATAAGATTTACAACTAATTCTTCTAGGATATTTTCAGCCATAAGTTCATCTTGCCACTCTTTTTTAGCATAGTTTAAATCTATAAAAAGTTTAGTAAGTTTTTGGTTATTGATTACGGGGTTTGCAAAAGTTATATTGTGTAACTCTTTTTGGCAAGATTCACTAAAAGCTTCTACAAAATTTGTATCAGGAGTAAAGGTTATGTAAGCCCATGATTTACTTTTACAAACATGAATGTCTCCAGGGTTTATCAGTCGTATATCTCCTGGATGTGCTACAAAATCATTTTTGTTACATGTAAAGTTATGATTACCAGAGGTAATAAGGGCAATAGAGTATTCGTTATGAAAGTGAGGAGCAAATGTTTTGTTTTGGAATGATGCTTCTAGTAAACTTATCATAGCTTTCCTTTGCTAGTATTATAACAAAAAATATTGTATTACTATAGAAAAAAATTGCTAATTTATTTTTATAATAGCTCTTCCTGTACTCTTTCCTGCTAGCATTTCATCTATTAGTTTAGGAAGTTCTTCTAAACTATGCTCGTGAATTATGTTATTTAAGTCAATTTTCCACTCATTTGCTAACATATTCCAAAGAGTTTTTCTAAATTCATTATCAAGTTCTGCTGAGTTGATTCCTAAGAGATTTATTCCCCTAAGTATAAATGGAAAAACAGTAGTATTTAGTTGAGCAGAGCCTACTAAACCACAAATTGAAACACTTCCTTCAGGTCTTATTTGTTTGAGTATATTTTCTAAAAGTTCACCACCAACTACATCTATGGCTCCATCATATTTTGCTTTTAGCAAAGGTCTTTTTGCATGCATTTCAAACTCATTTTTTAAAACAACTTCATTAGCCCCAATAGAAGTTAAAAACTCTTTTTTATCTATTTTACTGCTAAGTGCACTTACTTTGAATCCAAGATGAGAAAGAAGTTTAACACTAAAACTACCAACTGCTCCAGTTGAGCCTGTAACTAAGATGTTGTCACCTTTTTTTTGTCCATTGCTCATTAGTTTAAATGTGCCTATTGCTGAGGTAAGCCCAGCTGTTCCAATAGCAACAGCCTCTTTTAACGTAAGAGTTTTTGGAAGAGGAATAACCCAAGATTCAGGCACAGATATATATTCACTAAATGCTCCATTTGTATTCATGCCTAAGTCAAAACTAGTAACAATTACTTCGTCACCTTTTTTGAATTTATCACTACTACTTCTTTGGACTATTCCAGCTCCATCAATACCTGGAGTATGGGGGAATTCTTTAGTAATTCCCTTGTTTCCAGTGGCACTTAGGGCATCTTTGAAGTTTAATGCACTATACTTTACACGTATCAGCACATCATTTATATCTAATGTTTTAAGAGACAGTTCTTTTATTTCTTTTGTAAATTTTCCGTCAAGTTCTTCTACATGTAAAGCTTTATATAACATTAAATATCCTTTTAGTAAAATTGTTACTTATTGGCAACTATCACATTCGATACTTCTATCAGCAACATCAATTTTATTTTCTGGAGATTGACTTCTAAGGTAGTATGTTGATTTAATTCCAAGTTTCCATCCAAGCATATAGATGTCATTTAGAACTTTTCCACTAGCTTTGTCTAAGCTCATAAATATATTTAGACTCTGTCCTTGGTCAATCCATTTTTGTCTAATGGCTCCAGCTTTTATTAATAGTCTTTGGTCTAAATCATATGCAGGAGTATAGAATTGCCAAGTGTCTGGACTTAGTTTTGGAGCTACTACAGGAATCATACCTGAGAGATTCTCTTCAAACCATTTTCTTTTGTATATGGGTTCTATTGCTTGAGTTGTTCCTACTAGGATTGAGATTGAGCTTGTTGGTGCTATTGCCATCAAGTAACCATTTCTCATACCATTTTTCTTAACATATTCACGTAACTCTTCCCAGTTGTATGTGTAGCCAAAAAGACCACCACGGTCTACTAGTTTTTTTGCTTCTTCATTCGCTGTGTCTATTGGGAATATTCCTTGACTCCATTTTGAACCATCAAACTCTGGGTATTTCCCTTTTTCTATGGATAGATTTGCTGAAGAGTGTATAGCGTTGTAGCTAACAGTCTCCATGATTTCATCTATTTTTGCAAAGTGTTCATAACTTCCCCACTCTAGTTGTTGTTCTGCTATCATTTGAGCTTCACCCATAACACCTAAACCAATTGAACGTGATTTCATGTTAGTGTGTTTTACTTTTGCATGTGGATAGAAGTTTAAATCTATTACGTTATCTAGCATTCTTACAGCTATTGGGACAACTCTTTCTATCTCTTCTTTTGTATTGATTTTTGAGAGGTTTATGCTTGCTAGGTTACAAACGGCTGTTTTTCCTTCGCTCATCTCTTTTTCTACGATAAAGATTTTTTTGCCATTTATTGAGTCAAGAGCTGTAACTTTTTTAGCTTCTTTTGTAGTTCCATTATCTACTTTGATTAAATCACTCTCCTCAAAAACTTCTATGCTCGTATCTTCAAAGACTATTTTTGTTTTATAGTGATTTGGTTCAGTGTTTTGAAAAATTTCAGTACAAAGGTTTGAGCTTCTTATGGTTCCTGTGTGATTATTTGGGTTGGTTCTATTTGCACTATCTTTAAAACAAAGAAAAGGATTTCCAGTTTCAAAAAGTTCTGTAAGCATTTTTTTCCATAACTCTTTTGCTCTAATTCTCTCTTTTGCTATAGTTGGGTCATTCTCATACTCTTTGTATCGTTTTTCAAAGGCTTCACCATAAAGAGTTGGTAAGTCTTGTACTTCATAAGGATCAAATAGAGTCCAAATCTCATCTTTACTAGCTCGTTCCATAAAAAGGTCATTTAGCCATAAAGCAGGAAAAAGGTCATGTGTTCTTCTTCTCTCTTCTCCTGAGTTTTTCTTTAAATCTAAAAAGTCAGCTATATCCATATGCCATGGTTCTATATAAACTGCAATTGCACCTTTTCTGGTTCCTAGTTGGTCAACAGCTATTGCGATGTCATTGGTTATCTTTAAAAATGGGATTATACCACCAGCGGCATTTTTGTGTCCATCAATGCTACCACCCATAGACCGAACTAAGTTCCAATCCCAACCAATACCACCACCAAATTTACTAAGTAATGCCATCTCTTTATATGCATCAAATATGCCTTCTATATTATCAGGAGTACTTCCAATATAACAAGAGCTAAGTTGATGTCTATGCGTTCTTGCATTTGACAAAGTTGGGGTTGCAAGCATTACTTCAAACTTTGAAATTAAGTCATAGAATTTTTTAGCCCAATCTTGGCAGTTTAGTTCGTTTTGAGCTAAGAACATTGCTATAGCCATAAACATGTGCTGAGGAAGCTCTATGGGGTTTCCTTGACGGTCTTTTATAAGGTATCTGTCATGTAATGTTTTCATACCAAGATAGTTAAACTGTAAATCTCGTTCAGGTCTTATATATGCATCCAAATCTTCTAAGTCATATTTTTCTTTAAGTCCAAGAACCAAACGCCCCTCGTCCTCTCCTCTTTCAAAGTAGTTTTCAAGTTTACAATACCCACTAAATTGATTTACTCTATGATATAAATCATAAAGAAAAAGACGAGCTGCAACAAAAGTCCAATCAGGACGATCGATGTCTATTTTCTCAACAGCAGTTTTTATCAAAGTAATTTGAATCTCTTTAGTTGTAATCATGTCACGAAATTGAATTTTAGCATCAACTTCTAGTTCACTTTGACTAACATTATTAAGACCTGCAACTGCTCTACTTGTATGCTTTTGTATCTTTGATATATCTAATGTTTCAGTTCTTCCATTACGTTTTTGTACAGTTATCATTAATTGTCCTATAAAGTTATATAAATACTCTTGCAAAGATTTTATCTACGTTTTTAGTGTAATAATCATAATCAAAACACTCTCTTATTTTTTCTTCGCTTAGTTTTTCTCTTAACTCTTCATCATTTAAGAGATGGTTAAGATATAGGCTTTCACCTTTTTCATTTGTTGTTGGTTTGCCTTGCCCAATCTCTTCCCAAACTTTCATAGCATTTCTTTGAACAATTCTATAAGCATCTTCTCTACTTACGCCTTGAAGTGGAAGTTCTAGTAAAACTCTTTGAGAAAATACTAGCCCACCAGTTAAGTTGAGATTTTTCATCATATTTTTTGGCATTACTGTTAGGTTAGCAATTACATTGTTTATTCTGTGCATCATAAAGTTTGTTGTTATGAAAGCATCTGGTAACCAAAATCTTTCAGTAGAAGAGTGGCTGATGTCTCTCTCATGCCAAAGTGCTACATTTTCCATAGCAGGAGCTGCATAAGATCTTATCATTCTTGCAAGTCCTGTTATGTTTTCTGTTAGGATTGGATTTCTTTTATGAGGCATAGCAGAGCTGCCTTTTTGCCCTTTAGCAAAAAACTCTTCACACTCATAAACTTCAGTTCTTTGAAGGTGTCTAATCTGAACAGCAAACTTTTCTATTGTTGAAGCCAACAAGGCCAAAGTAGTTGCTAGTCTAGCGTATCTGTCTCGTTGGATTACTTGATTAGATGCTGGAGCAGGTTTTAGCCCTAACTCTTTCATAGCATACTCTTCAAGTTCTAATGGAGCGTGTGCAAAGTTACCCATAGCACCACTTATTTGACCTACGCAGATAACGTCCATAGTTTGGTTCAAGTTTTCTAAATGTCTTGCCATTTCATCGTACCAAACTGCAAGAGTTAAACCAAAGGTTATAGGCTCGCCATGAATTCCATGACTACGTCCAACCATAAGGGTCATTTTATGTTCTAAGGCTCTTTTTTTAATAGACTCCATTAACATTTTTGTATCATTAATGATGATTTCAAGTGAATGCTTCATTTGAATAGCTACACCAGTATCAACAGCATCGGAACTTGTCATCCCATAGTGAAACCATCTTGACTCACTTCCAAGAGTTTCGGAGACACTAGTTGTAAAGGCTATAAGATCGTGTCTTGTAACAGCTTCTATCTCTTCGATTCTCTCAACTGAAAATCCAGCATTTTCTACAATTTTTTTGCAATCTTCATCAGGGATTAATCCAATTTTATTCCAAGCTTTAACGGCTGCTTTCTCAACATCAAGCCATGCTTGATATCTAGCTTTTTGTGTCCAATGTTTTGTCATCTCTTCTCTAGCATAACGTTCAACCATTCTTATCACCTTTTATATATATTTAATTTATTTTTATGTTAAAATACCTTATATCTAAGGGTATTTATTTTAGCAAATTATTAGTTACAAAGAGGTTAATTTTGGCGTATGTCACGAAAAAGTTTTTTCAAAAAGAGTTAAAAAAAACATTTAAAGTTTTGATGGATGAATTAGGAATTTCAATTCATGAAGCACAAAAAACAGTAGATAGAAAAAGAGTATTTGTAAATGGAGTTTTACTTGAACATAAAAGTGGTGAAATTCAAGGAGAGATTGAAGTTGTTGTTTTTAAACCAAATCCTATAGGATTGAAACCAGTTTTTGAAACGGAAGATTTTGCAGTATTTGAAAAACCAAGCGGTATCTTAGTTCACCCAAGAAAACGTGAAGAGGTACAAACTCTTAATGATGATATAAAATATCTTTTTGGAAGAGATGCAAATGCCGTTCATCGTATTGATAAAGGAACTAGTGGATTAATAGTCATTAGTAAAAACAAAAAAAGTGAAGTAACGTTAAAGCAACTATTTGAAGAGAAAAAAGTATATAAAGAGTATATTGCTTTAGTTAATGGAACAGTTAAAGTTGCATTAGATATAAATGAAAAACTACTAGTTGATTTGCCTAGTTCAAAAATAAGAATCAAGGTACATGTTCATGAAGATGGAAAAGACTCTTTTACTAGGATTGAACCAATAAGTTATGATGAAAAAAATGATGTTACATTAGTCAAAGCAATTCCAAAAACAGGAAGACAACATCAAATAAGAGTACATTTGTTTCACGTGGAACATTCAATAATCGGAGATACACTTTATGGTCTAGATGAAAATTTAGCAGAAGAGTATCTTGATGGGCTTATGAGTTCTGAAAAAAGTACAGAGTTAACTAGGGCAAAAAGGTTGTTACTTCATGCTTCTAGAATCTCTTTTACATATAAAGATGTCAAGTATGATATAGAATCTAAAACAGATATAAAAAAGGAATTTTATGAAAACTGTAAATTTTGAAAGTAAAAAGATAGCACCTGCAAAGATAGTTTGCATAGGAAGAAACTATGTTGAACATATAAAAGAGTTAGGCAATGAGATACCCTCTTCTATGGTAATTTTTATGAAACCAAATTCATCTATTGACGAGAAACTCTTTACATGTAAAGATGAGCCAATTCACTATGAAGGAGAGATTTCTTTTCTGATAATTAATTCAAAGATAGCTGGAGTTGGTTTTGGACTAGATCTAACTAAACGAGGGATTCAGAGTAAACTAAAAGAAAAAGGGCTTCCTTGGGAGAGAGCAAAAGCATTTGATGGCGCTTCTGTTTTTAGTGATTTTGTAAAGTTTAGTGGAGACACAAGTTCTTTACATGTAAAGCTTTTTATAAATGATAAACTCATACAAAATGGCTCAGTTACTCATATGCTTTATAGACCAGAAGATATATTAGAAGAGATAGAGAGTTTTTCTTGCTTGCAAAATGGTGATATAGTTATGAGTGGAACTCCAAAAGGAGTTGGAATTGTAAATCAAGGAGATAAATTTATAGGAGAGATTTATCAAGATGATAAACTTCTTATTCAAAAAGAGTGGATTGCAAACTAATAATTTCACAGTGAAGTCGTGATTTCACTGTGAAATGATGTCTTATTATTTATCTATAAGCAGAACTTTTATTAGTCCACCTACTCCAATTAAAATCACTATTATTAAAAACCCTACTTCTCCCAAGTCAAGACTTGTCATTTGCTAACTCCCTATCTGTTTTTTCTTTTAATTGACCACATGCTGCACTTATATCTAAGCCTTTAGATTGTCTTATGGTACAAAGTACTCCATGATCTGTAAGATATTGTTGAAAAGCTACAACCGAATTTCGTGATGGTCTTTGGAATTGGCTTCCAATGTGTGGGTTAAAGTATATTAGATTTACTTTTGCTTTTATACCATGAAGAAGTTTTACTAGCTTTTTCGCACTTTTGATATCGTCATTTACATTTTGCATTACAAGATATTCAAACATTACTCTTTTTCTTGCATCTATTGGAAAAGCTTTAACAGCATTAATGATTGATTCTATATTATAGGCTTTATTTATGGGCATTAGTTTTTCCCTTAGTTCATCATCTACTGCGTGAAGTGATATTGCTAAAAGAATTCCTAAGTCCATTTTTCCTAGTTTTTCTATCTGTTTACTTAATCCACTTGTTGAGATAGTTTGTCGTCTTGGGCTAATTGCAAGCCCATCAGGATCAGAGAATATCTTGACTGCTTTTGCTACACTTTGTATGTTATCTAAGGGTTCACCCATACCCATATATACTATATTGACTCTTCTGTTTTGTGCAATATTATTATCTTTTTTAATTTCAAGAACCTGAGCTGTTATCTCTCCAGCAGTGAGGTTTCTTTTAAAACCCTCTTTTGCTGTTAGACAAAAACTACATCCTATTTTACAGCCCACTTGAGATGAGATACAGATAGTGTATTTTGTGAGGTGTATTAGTTTACCATCTTCATCAACTTTCTCTTTTTTCATAGGTAAAAGTACAGCTTCGACAGTATATCCATCATGCAGAGCAAAGAGATATTTTATACTCTCATCGCTGCTAATCTCTTTTTTTACAAATTTTAATGGATTGAGTACATAGTTCTTTTTTAGATTTTCTCTCATCTCTTTTGGTATATTTTTCATATCATCATATGAATTGACATACTTGCAATATATCCATTGGTAAATTTGTTTTGCTCTAAAAGAGGGCTTGATTATTTCAGCTAACTCTTCTTTTGAGTAGTCTAATATATTACTTATTTCCACGGTAATTCCTCATATATATTGTTAATAACTCTTTTGCTTTTTTATGATTTTTTCCAAAATCTTTATGTGCGTTAGTATCACAGTAGTTAGTTACTATAAAGACACCAGCGACTGGTATATCATACTCCTTAGCTACACTCAAAAGTGCAAAAAACTCCATATTTTCTAACTCCAAGCCAAGTGTTATAAACTTTTTTGAGCTAACACTGTCAGTAGTTATGTAATTACTAGAGTTTACAATATTGAGTGTTTCACGTGGAACATTTTGATTTTCTTCGGCTGAAACTACATTTTCTAATGGAGTATAACATCTGTTATCTAAAAAACCCAACTCTATATTTGCTGCTGTTTTTGATTTCACTATATCAAAAATCTTGTGATTTCCATAGCTTCCAGCACTACCAATAAAAAGCAAAAAATCAGGTTTATCAAACAGAACAAGTCTAGTTAAATTCATTGTACTTTCTATAAGCCCTACTCCAATTGGATGAGCAAAATCAAATATTTCGTTTCTACCTGCACAAACTATCATATTCTTACGGGTATCCCTTCCTTTTTTAGATAATGTTTTAAATCCATTATATCTATCTCTTTAAAATGAAAAATAGAAGCAGCAAGTGCAGCATCTGCATCATTTTGAAATGCTTCTTTTATGTGTTCCATAGTTCCCGCTCCACCACTTGCAATAACAGGAATATTAAGCATACGACTCATCTTAGAAGTTAACTCAATGTCATATCCAGTTTTTACTCCATCACAATCCATGGAAGTTAAAAGTATTTCACCTGCTCCACGTTTTTGAACTTCCTTTGCCCATTCAAGTGCATCTAGTCCAGTATCAATTCTACCACCACTTACATAGACGTTCCAACTTTCTCCTGTTCTTTTAGCGTCTATTGCTACAACAATACATTGTGAACCAAAACGTTTAGAAGCTTCGTTTATAAAATCTGGATTTTTAATAGCATGAGAGTTGATGCTTATTTTGTCGCAACCAACTTTAAGAAGTTTGTAGATATCATCTAAAGTTCGTATACCTCCACCAACTGTAAGTGGGATAAAAACTTCTTTAGCAACCTCTTCTACCATGTCAACCATGGTATTCCTATTCTCATGAGTTGCAGTGATATCTAAAAAAGTAATCTCATCTGCACCTTCATCATTGTAACGTTTAGCCACTTCAACAGGATTTCCTGCATCACGCAAACCAACAAAGTTTACACCTTTCACAACGCGCCCATCTTTTACATCCAAACAAGGTATGATTCTTTTTGCGAAATAGTCCATATTAACTCTTTATTTTCTCTCATAATACTAAAAAAAGGCAAAATAATTACTGAATAATTATTACATAATCTATATGTAAGTAAAATTTGGGTACAATCGCCTAAATTTAGAGGTAGTATTATGATTGAAGCAAGAAAGAGATTTGGACAGAATTTTTTAAAGGATACCTCGGTTTTACATAGGATCATCCAATCGATGCCCGTGAACGATAGAAAACTTATCGAAATCGGACCTGGTTTAGGTGATTTGACGCAAAGATTACTAGAGGTTAAGCCTGTAGTAGCGTATGAGATAGATAGGGATTTAATAGCTTATCTAAAAGATAAATTCTCAAAAGAGATAAATGAGGGGAAATTTTCTATCGTCGAAGGTGACGTGTTAGAAAAATTTCCACAGGGTAGTTTAAGTAATGAGCCTTATGATTTGGTAGCGAATTTACCATATTATATTGCCACTACTATTATCCTTGAAGCTTTGAAAGACCCACTGTGCAAGAGTTTGGTCGTTATGATTCAAAAAGAGGTTGCTATGAAATTTGCAGCACCTCACAAGACAAAAGAGTTTACATCGTTAGCTATCTTGGCACAAAGTGTTGGTAAGTCTAAGATTCTGTTTGATGTTCCTCCTGAAGCTTTTGAACCACAACCGAAAGTAACCTCGTCTATACTTATGATTAAAAAAGAGAGAGAATTCATCAAAGGTGAATTTCCTGGAGTTTTTGAGACAAATGAAGAGTTAAAGATGTTTGAAAAGTATCTAAAACGTTCGTTTACAGCTCCAAGAAAAACATGGTTGAAAAATATTTCGCAGTGGGTTGACAAAAAATATGCCAATTCACTTTTAGATAAATATGAATTTCCACTTACTATCAGACCTCATGAAATAAGCGTCATGTCTCATCATCTACTATTTAATGATTTAAGGAATAAAGAAGATGGAAGAGAAAAAGAAAGAACACAAACCACAAACTAACGAGATTAAAAAGCCACAAAATAACGAGGCAAAAACACCACAAAATAATGAGGCAAAAAAGCCACAACAAAGAAGAAAACCCCAACATAACAATGGTAATAAAAAACCTGGGCAACCTAAAGATAAAGATGGTAATGTAAATCCAAATGCAAAAGCTGCAAATGATAAAGATGGCAATATAAATCCCAATGCTAAAAAACCACACCAAAAAAGAAATAATAGAAAATTTCAAAGTGCAAGAACTAAGCCTAGTGCTTTAGAGGGTAATGAGAAGTGGCAAAATGATATGCGTAAAACAATTGAAGCCAATGAAAAAATGCACAAAGAAAGACTTCAAAAATTTTCTCAGTTAGATCTAAAAACAGATGCTAAGATACGCATAACTCCTCTTGGAGGACTTGGTGAAATTGGTGGAAACATCTGTGTGTTTGAGACTGATACAAGTGCGATTATACTTGATGTTGGCATGAGTTTTCCTAGCGAAGATATGCATGGCGTAGATATACTAATTCCGGATTTTACTTATCTTAGAACCATAAAGAAAAAGATAAAAGGTATTGTTATTACTCATGCACATGAAGATCACATAGGTGCATTACCATATCTTTTTAAAGAGATGCAATTCCCTATTTATGCAACTCCATTACCTCTTGGTATGATAGCAAATAAGTTTGATGAACATGGTTTAAAAGCACAGAAGAAACTATTTCGTCCAGTAGAGAAAAGAAAAGTAATTAAAATAGGTGATTTTAAAGTAGAGTGGATACATATAACACACTCTATTATAGATGCCTCATCTTTAGCAATAACAACAGATGCAGGAACAATCATTCATACTGGTGATTTTAAGATTGATCACACTCCCATAGATGGTTATGTAACTGATTTAAATCGTTTCGCTTACTACGGTGAAAAAGGTGTATTAGCACTTTTAAGTGATAGTACAAATTCATATAAAGAGGGTATTACAAGAAGTGAGAGTACCGTTGGTAAAACTTTTGATGCTATTTTTTCAAAAGCAAAAGGTAGAGTTATTATGTCTACTTTCTCATCAAATATCCACAGAGTTTATCAAGCTATAGACTATGGTGTAAAACATGGTAGAAAAGTCTGTGTTATTGGTCGCTCTATGGAGAGAAACCTTTTTACTGCTATGGACTTGGGTTATATTAAGTTTGATAAAAGCATTTTTATAGACCCTCATGAGGTAAATAAGTATAACGACAAAGAAGTATTGATAGTTACTACAGGAAGCCAAGGTGAAACTATGAGTGCACTTTATAGAATGGCAACTGATGAGCATAGACATATAAAGATAAAAACTAGTGACCAGATAATCATTTCAGCTAAGGCAATTCCTGGTAATGAAGGAAGTGTATCAAAAGTACTTAACTTCTTATTAAAGAGTGGGGCAAGCGTAGCTTATCAAGATTTTAGTGAAATTCACGTAAGTGGACACGCAGCACAAGAAGAGCAAAAACTTATTTTAAGACTTACTAAGCCTAAATTCTTTATACCAGTTCATGGTGAATATAATCACATTGTAAAACATAGAGAAACAGGTATTAGTTGTGGTGTTCCTGCTAGAAATACAATTCTTATGGGCGATGGTGATCAGATTGAAGTATGTCCTAAGTACATAAAAAAAGTTAAAAGTGTAAAAGTAGGAAAAGTATTTATTGACAATCAGATAAATCAACAGATTGCTAGTGATGTTGTAATAGACAGACAAAATATGGCAGATGCTGGACTTGTAATGATAGTAGCTCAGATTGATAAGAGCGAACACAAGCTTATAAGCAAGCCAAAAGTAGTTAGTTATGGTTTGGTATCAGATGCTAAAGATCATGCGTTTAGCAAAGATATGGAAGGCATTGTAGACCAATTTGTTGTTAATGCAAAAAAAGATCTTATTCAAAATACAAGAGCCTTTGAAAATGAGTTGAGAGCTGTTGTACGAAAACATATATTTAGAAAGATGAAAAAATACCCAACTATCGTTCCTACGATATTTGTAATGTAAGGTTATTTTATGGATTTTGTAAAAATTGCACGAGAAGTTTTAGAAATTGAAGCTAAAGAGTTACTTAGATGTGCCGAGAACTTAGGCTCTGAAATTGAAGAAGCTGTAAATATAGTCATGAAAACCAAAGGCAAACTTGTTGTTACTGGTGTTGGCAAGAGTGGTTTAGTTGGAGCAAAGATAGCGGCTACTTTAGCAAGTACAGGAACAAGCAGTTTCTTTTTACATCCAACAGAAGCCATGCATGGTGATTTGGGAATGATTGGAAAAGATGATGCTGTTTTGGCTATTAGTTATAGTGGAGAGAGTGAAGAACTTATCAAGATTCTTCCTCATATTAAGAGATTTGATATACCTCTTATAGGTATGGCTAGAGATAAAAACAGTTCCCTTGGGAAGTATAGTGATGTCTTTTTGTCTATATTTATAGACAAAGAAGCTTGCCCCCTAGATACTGCTCCAACTTCTTCTACTACACTAACACTTGGTGTTGGTGATGCGTTAGCTGTTTGTTTAATGAAAAAAAGAGATTTTCAAAAATCTGACTTTGCATCATTTCATCCTGGAGGAAGTTTAGGTAAACAACTTTTTATTAAAGTTAGTGATTTAATGAGAACTAAAAACTTACCAATTGTTAGTGAAGATACGCAACTTAAAGATGCAATTGTTACGATGAGTGAGGGTAGGTTAGGTAGTGTTCTTGTAACTAACAAGACTAATGAGTTAGTAGGACTACTTAGTGATGGAGATTTAAGACGTGCACTTTTAAGTGAAGAGTTTTCTTTGGGAAATAGAGCTTTAGATTACGCTTGTCTGAATCCAAAAGTACTTAATGACGCAAACTTGTTAGCAAGTGATGCATTAAAAATTGTAGAAGAGTATAAAATACAACTTTTAGTTGTAACTAATAAAGAAGGTCAAATTGATGGTGTTTTACATATTCATGACCTTGTAGAAGCAGGCATAAAATAATGGAAAAATTTAGATTAAATAAAATAATTTCTCATAACACACGTTATTCGAGAAGAGAAGCAGATGAGCTTATAAAAAAAGGTCTCATAAAAGTAGGTGGAAAAGTTGTAACTGATTTATCTACTAAAGTGAGTTTTGATGACAAAGTAAATGTTGATGGAAAAAACCTTTATGAAAAAGAGGGATATACGGTTATCGTTTATAACAAACCAAAAGGTGAGTTAGTTAGTAAAAAAGATGACAGAGGTAGAAAAACTATTTATGATTCTTTGCCTTCAAAGTACGCACACTATTTGAGTGTTGGAAGACTTGATTACGCTAGTGAAGGTTTACTAATGTTATGTGACTCTCCAAAAGTTGTAAGTGCCTTGATGCATGGTGATTTAGAGAGAGTTTACTATGTTAAGATAAATGGAGAAATCACACCTTCTATGGAAGATGCAATGCGTACAGGACTTCATGCTGAGGATGCTAGAAAAGGTGGACACAGTAGTAGTTCTATTTATTCCATGGACTTTGCTCCATTTGTAAATTATCGTATTATTAAAAATAGACCAAATTTTTCTACTATAAAAGTAACTATTAAAGAGGGTAAAAACAGAGAACTTAGACGTTTCTTTGGTTACTTCGATGTTGAAGTGGTAGATTTAAAACGTGTTAGCTACGGTATAGTTGATTTAGGTATGTTAAAACTTGGTAAAACAAGGTACTTAGAAACAAACGAATACAAAGGTCTAAGAGATTATCTTAAATATATGGAAGAAGAGAGTGAGAGTAGATAATCTCGCTCTAAAACTCCGCCCAACTACTCTTAGCGAAATGGCTGGGCAAAAGCATATATGTAGTGAAAATAGCCCTTTTTTTAAGCTTTTAAAATCAGGGACTATTCCTCATTGTATCTTTTTTGGTCCAGCAGGTGTTGGTAAAACTACGCTTGCTAGAATTGTTTCTCGTGAACTTGAACTTCCATTTTTTGAATTAGATGCCACAAGTGTTAAAGTAGATGCATTTAGAAAAATTTTTGCAGATCATAGGCACTCTTTAGCAAAACCTCTTATTTTCATAGACGAGGTGCATAGACTTAGTAAAACTCAACAAGAAGTACTTTTACTCCCTATGGAAAACAAAGAAGCTATCATCATTGGAGCTTCTACTGAAAACCCCTACTTTACCCTCTCTTCAGGCATACGTTCACGTTCAATGCTTTTTGAATTTTTTTCTTTACATGTAGATGATTTACAAGATGTTATAGAGCGAGCGAAAACAGTAGTAGAGTTTGAAATTGATGATGATGCAAGAGAATACCTTATAAGCTCCTCAGCTGGAGATAGTCGCTCACTTTTAAATTTGTTAGAGTTTGCTATCAAAGTAGATTTACATGTAACATATGAAAACTTAAAAGCTTTACGACCAAATGCACTCAAAGATGGTGTGAGCTCAGACGATAGTCACTATAACCTCATAAGTGCTATGATAAAAAGTGTAAGAGGAAGTGATGTTGACGCTGCAATGTACTATCTTGCACGTTTGATTGATGGTGGAGAGAGTGCTGATTTTATTGCACGTCGTTTAGTCATTTTAGCAAGTGAAGACATAGGAAATGCTAACCCAAATGCACTAAACTTGGCTAACAGTTGTTTCCAATCTGTGAGTAAGATAGGCTTTCCAGAATCTAGAATCATCTTAGCACAGACTTTAGTTTACTTAGCCTGCAGTCCAAAATCAAATAGTTGTTATAAAGCAATAAACGAAGCGTTAGCTTATGTTAAAAATGAAAAAGCTCTAAAAATCCCTCCTCAATTAAAAAGTCCAAGCCCAAAAAATTACAAATACCCTCATGATTTTGGTGGCTGGGTAAAACAAGATTACCTTGAAAAAAACTTGCATTTTTATGAAAACTCTACTATGGGATTTGAGAAGACTTTAGAAGATTGGTTGAGAAAAATCAAAGGTTAATTTATGAGTATAATTTTAGTTTCTGATATATTTGGTAAAACTCCTGCATTAGAAAAATTAGCTAATGAGATAAATGCAAGTAAAATAGTAGATCCCTATGATGGTAAAAGTATGAATTTTTTAGATGAAGGTGAGGCTTACTCTTATTTTATGGATAAAGTAGGACTAAATACTTATTTAGAGAAACTACAAAAAGTGCTTAAATTAAATAGTTCGGCTAGTATTTTAATAGGTTTTAGTGTAGGTGCTTCTATAATTTGGAAGTTATCTGAAATATCATCAAGCCAATATGTCAAAAAAGCGATTTGTTTTTATGGCTCACAAATAAGAAATTTTATAGACATAAGTCCAAATTTTGAAATAAAATTAATTTTTCCTAAGAGTGAAGTATACTTTGATGTAGCAAAATTACAAAACAAGCTTTCTAAGAAGAAAAATGTACGAATCTTCAAAGTAGACTATTTGCATGGGTTTATGAATTATTATTCGACTAATTACAATCAAGAAGCATATATAGAACAGATTAAATTATTGCGTTTAAATTGACTTATGTTATCTCTGTATTAAATGGATAAGACTATAAAAATGGTAATTGTTTAATAAAGGTTATAACTTATAAAAAGCCCAAAAAACTATAAATATTCTCACGACTTTGGTGGTTGGGTAGAACAGGACTATCTTGAAAAAGACCTGTATTTTTATGAAAACTTTACTGTATAGTTTGAAGAAAATTAAATTTAAGGAGAAAATGTGAAAAAAATGCTTAACTTATTTATGGGAAGTCTAATAATATTATTTTTAGCTGCTTGTACGAATAGTATGAGTAGTGTAGATGTAACAAAATTAGAACAAAGTGCAAATTCAGGTAATTATTTTGACCAGTATAAGCTTGCTCTATTGTACGAAAAACAACAAAATTTTAAAGAGGCATTTAATTGGTATTTAAAATCTGCTAAAGGAAATAATAAAGTTGCTAAAAATATATTAGGTAATTATTATTTAGAAGGTAGAGGGACAAAAAAAAATTATAAAAAAGCATTTAATTGGTATGAAAAAAGCTCTAATGATGGTTATTTTGATGGCATTAATAATTTAGGTTATATGTATGATTTAGGTAAAGGTGTAAAAAAAGATAAAAATAAAGCTTCTCAATTATATGAAAGAGCTGCTTTAAAAGGTTCTATAAGAGCAATGTACAACCTTGGGATATCATATAAATATGGGCAAGGAGTGGATAAAAATTTAGTTCAGGCGTATAAGTGGCTAGATTTAGTTAGATTTTATACAGGATTCTCAAAGGATATGAACTTAAAATGGTCATCTAGAAAATGTTTGGATGAATTAAGTTTAATAATGACTGCTAAAGAAATAGAAGAAGCAAAAGAACTAGGTAATGTAGTTATTAAAAATATAGAATGGTTTTCTGAAGAAGATAAAAATTAACTTCTATTATTGTTTTATTATTTAAATAGTTCTATAATTAAGTAATTTTTTTATTTTAAAGGTTACAACTTATGAAAATAGCTATTGTTGGTGGTGGGATTAGTGGTTTAGCTACGGCGTTTTATATACGTCAAAAAAATCCAGATGTTAGCATAACTCTATTTGAAAAAGATGAGCAAATTGGTGGTAAGATGAAAACCAAAGAGCTGAAAGGATTTTTATTTGAAGAGGGAAGTAATGGTTTTTTGTCGAACAAACCAGATACTTTAAATCTTGTAAAATCTTCTGGCTGTGATGACATACTAATAAGAAGTGACGATAATGCTAGAATCAGATTTATTTACAAAGATGCACTTCATCAACTTCCAGAATCCCCAATAGCTTTTTTAAAATCCCCTCTTCTTACATGTAAAGGCAAATTTCGTGTTGCTAGCGAGTATTTTCGAGCAGCAAAAAAAGATGATAAAGATGAAACTTTACAGAGTTTTGGTTATAGACGTGTGGGCAAAGAGATGACCGATACTTTTTTAGATGCTATGGTTGCAGGCATTTTTGCCTCTTCACCCGATAAAATTTCAGTTAAATCAGCCTTCCCTGCTGTTGTGAAACTTGAAAAGGATTATGGTGGACTATTTCGAGGCATGATTGCAAAAAGAAAAAAAGAAGCTGGTCCTGGTGGAGTTCTTATGAGCTTCAAAGGTGGTGTTAGTACTTTTATAGAAAAACTTGCAAGTTCAACCAATATAGAGATAAAAACAGGTTTACATGTAAAGAAAATAGATAAAGTAGATGAGGAATATACTCTACATGTAAATGGTAAAACAGAGAGTTTTGATAGGGTGATATTGTCTACTCCTGCTTATGAAAGTGCACAGATAATAAAAGAGATAGATGATAATCTAGCACAAATGCTCGATTCCATAGAATACTCACCTATAAGCATAGTAGGACTGGGTTATAATGAACTTTCTCATGACTTAAAAGGTTTTGGTTTGCTTACTACTTCAAGTGCTAAAAAAGAGGTACTAGGAGTTTTATGGGATAGCTCAATTTTTCATGATCGTGCTCCTAAAGGTAAAAAATCACTTAGAGTTATGATAGGTGGTCAAAGGAGTCCTGAACTAGCTATGAAAAGTGATAAGGAGCTTTTAGAAATAGCAATTAGAGGGATAAAAGAGACTATGGGGCTTGACGTGCTTCCTGATGTGAGTTATGTAAAAAGATTTGAAAGAGGAATTCCTAACTATAGAGTAGGACATTTGGAGAGTATGGGTGAACTTTTTGAAAAACTCAAAAATCATCGAGGGCTATATTTAAGTTCAAATGCTTATTATGGTGTTGGGCTAAATGATTGTGTCAGAAACTCTAAAAAAATGGCTGAGCAGATATTAGCTGAAATGTAAAAAAGCAATTTTAAAATAGCAAAGATAGAAACTATTTTTCTTATTTGTTAGATTTTTAATAGTATAATAAATAAAAATTCGAGGAGTATACATGTACACACAAAATATAGATCCAAGTATGATTATCCCTATTGCCTTAATAGTAGCACTTGGTATAATTATATACAAAGGTGTTAAAATTGTCCCTCAGGCTGATGCTTGGGTTATTGAGAGACTAGGAAAGTACCATACTACACTTGATGGAGGTTTGCATTTAATAATACCTGTTTTAGATAGTGTAAGAGACAAACTTACAAAACAAGAACAAATCATAAATATTCCTCAACAAAGTGTAATTACCAAAGACAATGTAAATATTTCTGTTGATGGGATTGTTTTTATTCAAGTTGAAATAGCAAAAGAAGCAGTTTATGGTATAGTTGATTTTAAAAGAGCAATTTCGAATCTTTCTACTACATCTTTAAGAGCGGAGATAGGACAGTTAGCTTTAGATGAAACACTCTCTTCAAGAGATACTTTAAATAAAAGAATTCTTTTAGCACTCGATGAGGCGACTCAAAAATGGGGTGTAAAAACTATGAGAGTTGAACTTCGTGATATTTCTGTTCCCGCTGAAATAGAAGAAGCGATGAATATGCAGATGAAAGCCGAGAGAGAAAAAAGAGCGATAGAACTTAACGCTATAGCAAATAAAGAAGCTGTAATACGTGAGGCAGAAGCGTTAAAACAAAAAAAAGTACTTGAAGCAGAAGCAATTGAGAGAATGGCAGATGCACAGAAGTATGAACAAATTGCTTTGGCAGAAGGTCAAAAAGAGGCAATGGATATGATAAATGAAGCAATGAATCAAAATGGAGCAAGTGCGGAGTATCTTTTGATTAAAGATAGAATAGAAGCATTTAAAGAGCTTGCAAAGAGTGATTCTAAAGATAAGGTAATCGTTCCTTATGAAGCAACGGAACTTATAGGTTCTTTATCTATGGTCTCAGAATTTTTTGGTAAAAACAAAAAATAATGGAAGCCTTGTCTTTTGAGTGGCTTTTAGCAATTGGTATATTATTGGTTGGACTAGAGTCTCTTATGCTTTCATTCTTTTTGTTTCCTGTTGGACTAGGTTTTTTAGTAGTTGCATTTTTGGAACTTTGGGTTTTAAATTTTGAAAGTCTTTTCTCTCAGATAGCGACAGTTCTTGTTATTGGATTATCTTTTACCTTGTTATTTAGAAAAAAGTTTATAGAATTACTTGGAAGAAGTAGCAGCAATAAAGAAGAGAGAATTCATATTAAGGGCATTGGCACCATTGATGGAAAGCAGATAAAGTTTGAAGGGACTTATTGGAATACTCATGATGATCTTAGTTCTTACAGAGATGGAGATAAGGTAAATGTTGAAATTGTTAAAAATAAAGCTGTGATTAAAACATAATAAATCCCCATACTTGGGGATTTTCTAACTAAGTAAAAGAGTCATGGGACTTTTCTTTTCATCTTCTAATTGTTCTTTTGCTTCCATTCTTCGCATCAATTCTTTAGCATAAGCACTCATAATATCTTCAAGTGAAGCCAATGCATTTTCTCTATTAACTCCTTCTAATGGAGGAGTAGTATTTTCATCTAAAGCTAAGGATTTTTTTAACTCTTCACGTTTTTCTTCCAATAGTTTTTCTATTTTTTCAATATTTAACTGTTGAAGATAAGAAACAGGTCCATATGAAGTGAGTTTTTCTAAAAATTCTACAACTTCTGGATCTTTTTTAGGCTCTTGCGGTTTTTGAGTTTTTATAGTGTTGATGAGTTGTTTCTCGAGTTCACTCGCAAATTCTGCTATTTTGGCTTGTTTGTTTTTTTCGGTGCTCATTAAGTGAGAATGTAAATTTGAAGTATTTATTTGCATAAAGAATCCTTTTGATTAGATACTTTATAACAAGCAAATAATATTCCCTAATTAAATAATACCTCTTAAAATTAAGCTAAGTAGTCCAGCATATTCGTGAAGAGCAATGTAACTATTATTTAAAGCTTTAAAACTTGGTACAAAAGATAATATGCCTACTTCTTGAGCTTTATCGTCTAATCTAAAGCTTGTAGCAGCTGGTATAGCTTGAAATCCAAAATATTCATAAAGCAAGATTGCACGTCTCATATGAAAAGCAGAAGTAACAAGATAGATAACAGGTCTATTGATGCCAATAGCATCAAATTCTTCTTTTGCAAATTGTGCATTTTGATATGTATCTAAACTTCTATCTTCTACATGTAAAGAAAAAGAGTTTAGTGTCAAAGATGAAGAGATTGGAATGTCTACATGTAGATTGTTTGTTATCTCTTTCATGCTATCTAAAAATGCATCGGCTTCTGTATAGAGTTCAAGTCCAGCACCACAGAACAAAAGAGGCAAATTTTTAGATTTTGCTATCATCAGCCCCCACATAGCTCTTTTATATGCATCACTTTTCATGGGAATGTTAGCACTTCCTTCTATATTCCCACCACTTAATACAACAACAGCATTTACCATGTTGCTTTTTTCTAAAACTCTATTATAAGGCTTTTCTAAAGGTAATAATAGAGTATTAGATACGTATGAAATACTAAGAGCATAAAAACATAGGGCAATAGTCACAAAAACTATACGAAATTTTTGAACATAAAAAGAGGCAATCAAAAAAAAGATTATAAAAATAATCGGAGATAACACTAGATATGTAAATATTTTTGAGACTATATAGACAGTGTTCATTAAATCATTACTGCTTTTTTCTCACCCTCTTTTAGTTCACCAATAACGTATCCATCAGACGAAGCTAGAACATCATCAACATTTTGGGGACTTACAACGAGAACCATACCAACACCCATATTGAAAGTTCTGTACATTTCACTCTCTTCAACATGTTGAGCCATAATATCAAAAATAGGTAGAGTCTTAATCTTGTCTTTATAAACTACTGCTTGCATATTCTCAGGTAAAACTCTTGGTAGGTTTTCAACTATACCACCACCAGTAATGTGAGCTAACGCGTTTATTTTAGATTTTAATTTTTTAAATGTTTTAACATAGAGTTTTGTAGGAGTTAAAAGTATGTCTATAAGAGGTTTACCATCAACTATTGTATCGAACTTATAGTCTAACTTATCAAAGAACAGTTTTCTAACAAGTGAGTAACCGTTTGAGTGTATGCCTGAGCTTGGAAGTGCTACTAGAATATCTCCATCTTTGACATGAACTAGGCGGTTCATTTCATCTTTTTCCGCGATTCCTACAGAAAAACCAGCTAAATCAAAATCTTTACCATTATACATTCCTGGCATTTCAGCAGTTTCACCACCAATAAGTGAACACTCTGACTCAATACATCCCTCAGCTATGCCTTTTACAACAGCAGTTGAAGCTTCAATATCTAGTTTACTTGTAGCATAGTAATCTAAAAAGAAAAGTGGAGTTCCAAAGTTACAAATTAAATCATTAACACACATAGCCACTAAGTCAATACCTACTGTGTCATATTTACCAGAGTCAATTGCCAATTTTAGTTTAGTTCCAACTCCATCAGTTGCACCTAGAATAACAGGTTTTTTATATCCTGTTGGCATCTCATAAGCACCAGCAAATGAGCCAATCCCCCCTATTACATTTGAATCAAAGGTTGATTTTACTAAAGGTTTGATGTTTTCTACGAACTGATTTCCTGCGTCTATATCAACGCCTGCATCTTTATAACTTACTGTGCTCATAACTATCCTAAATGTTTTTAAACTATTTTAACAAAATTATGTTAAAATCGTGCTAAAAATATAAAGGTATGAGTAGTGAATCAAGATGTTATAAACGCTGAGATGCTAACACACGTTGCATTGTGCACACATAAAGAACCAAAAGATGTATTTATTTTAGGAAGTCATGATTATATAAATAGTGAAATTGATAGATACGAGGGTTTACATGTAGACCTTGGTAATAATGTTTCATCTATAGAGAGTGCCAAAGATAGCTCATTAGACGTGGTTATAGTAAATTCAGATAGATTTTATGAACCAACATTTGTAGCTCAGATAAATAGAGTTTTACGTAAAAATGGTTTAGTTGTTTTAAAAGCAACAGATGATTTAAAAACTCCATTAGCTAACTTTGGAAGTTTATTTGGAATTGTTATGACATATAAAATTGAAGATAAGAAAGCAATAATAGCAACTAAAAAATATCATCCAACAGCCGATATAATCTTACAACGTGCAGATTTGATTGAAGATCTGAGTTACTACAATGCAGAAATTCATTTAGCTTCTTTTGCTCTTCCAACAAGTCTTAGAAAAGAGTTACTGGGAATTCAAAAAAACTAATGAAACTTAATCACGCTTATGTTATGACCGGAGGAATTGCAACTGGAAAGAGTACAGTCTGTTCACTTTTAAAGATGCATGGCTTTAGTGTTATTGATGCAGATGTGATTGCAAAAGAGCAACTTGAAGTAAGCAAGGGTGAACTAAGAGAAATATTTGGTGATGAGATTTTTGATGTAAATGAGGTAGATAGAAAAAAGCTAGCAAATATTATTTTTTCTTCATCTACTCAAAGAGAGAAACTAAATACTTTGATTCATCCAAAAGTAAGAGCAGAGATAAATAGACAAGCAAAACTAAAAGAGAAGTTTGAGCTTCCATATCTTATGGATATTCCTCTGTTTTTTGAGAGTGGAGATTATGAGTGTAAAATGAGTATGGTGGTCTATACTCCAAAAAATATACAATTAGATCGTCTAATAAATCGTGAAGGATTTAGCTTAGATGAGGCGAATAAAAGAGTAAATGCACAAATAGACATAGACAAAAAAAAAGAGATGGCAGACTGGGTTGTAGATAACTCATTTGATTTAAAACACCTACAAAATGAAGTAGAAAAGTTTGTAGAGTATATAAGAGGGCAGTATGCAGGTATCAAAGTATAACGCGAGTGGAAATGATTTTGTTATTTTCCATACATTTAAAGACCAAGATTACAGTGCACTAGCAGTGGAGTTATGCCATAGACAAAATGGTGTAGGAGCTGATGGACTTATAGTCCTTGTTCCTAGTGATAAGGCTGATTTTAAATGGCTTTTTTATAACAGTGATGGAAGTCAGGCCGCAATGTGTGGTAATGGATCTCGTGCTTGTGCTCATTATGCGTTTGCTAATGGATTAGCTAACAGTGATATGAAATTTTTAACTGATGCCGGTTTGATAAGCTCTTTAGTCGATGGCAATATAGTAGAATCAGAGTTAACAGAAGTTTTAATGTTAGCAGACAAATTTACAGATATGGGAAGAGAGTGGAGCTTTTATGACACAGGTGTTCCTCATCTTGTTAGTGTCGTAGAGAGTTTGGATGAGTATGATAAAGAGTTAGCTTCAAAGATGAGACATAAGTATAATGCAAATGTAAATTTTGTTTTGAATGATGGAACTTCTTTACATGTAAGAACTTATGAACGTGGCGTGGAAGATGAAACTGGTGCATGTGGTACGGGCATGGCGGCTTGTTTTTACTCTTTACATGTAGATGGTTTTGTTGGAGATAACTCAAAAGTATATCCAACGAGTAAAGAAGAGGTAAATTTAAGAATTGCTGGGGAGCGGTTATTTTTTAAAGGTAAGGTGAAAAAAGTTTTTGAAACCAATATATAAAATCATAATCGGACTTACGTGTGGTTCAGTTTTACTTTTTGGAAAAGGTTTTCCAGATTCATATTATAAATTAAATGGAAAAACACAAAAAAGAGAATTTATCAATATATTAAAACCATTAATTGATAAAAGTAATGAAAAAACAATGAAAGAGAGAGTTTTTATAAAAAACTTTTTCAATAAAGCCCTTCTTGGAGGTTTTCGTTTTTTAAATCCTAATGATTTGAAAAAGCTTGTGATTATTTCAAAAAAATATAGAGTTAAAAATATATTTGATAGAGATACCTACCTCGAAAGAGTAGATAGTGTACCTGTTCCTCTCTCTCTTGTGCAAGGTGCTATTGAGAGTGGATGGGGTAAAAGCCGTTTTGTGCGAGAAGCTAACAATATTTTTGGTCATTGGACCTGGGGAGAGGTTGGACTCGTTCCACTAGGTAGAACAGAGGGTAAAACACATAAAATACGTATTTTTAATACCATGCAAAACTCTGTTGATGCCTATGTGTTAAATTTAAATAGACACTATGCATATAAGAACTTTAGAAAAGCAAGATTACAAAAAAGAGAAGAGGGGAAGATTATTACAGGATATGAAGCTGCTGATACTATGGTAAACTACTCTGAACTTAGAGAAAAGTATGTGAATATGCTTCATAAGATGATGAAAGAACATCATCTTTTATATTATGATATGGTGGAGAAGCAGAAGATAAAGGGCTTATTATAACCCTGCTGCACTCATCGCTTCAGATTGAGCATTTGCTATTAATGGGTCAATGATTTCATTAAGTAGTCCACCCTCCATGATAGCATCTAGTCTATATAGTGTTAAATTTATTCTATGATCTGAGATTCTATTTTGTGGATAGTTGTAGGTTCTAATTCTTCCACTTCTATCACCTGAGCCTACTTGAGTTTTTCTCTCTTTACTTAGTTTTGAGTTTCTCTCTTTTTCTTGCTTATCAAATAGACGAGCTTTTAAAATCTTCATCGCAGCATCTTTATTTTTATGCTGGCTTTTCCCATCTTGATTAGTTACAACAAGTCCACTTGGAATGTGAGTAACTCTTACAGCACTATCGGTGGTATTTACTGATTGTCCACCATTTCCTGATGCTCTCATCACATCAATTTTTAAATCTTTAGGGTCTATATTTACTTCTACGTCATCAACTTCTGGCATAACAGCAACTGTTATAGCAGAAGTATGAACTCTTCCTTGAGATTCAGTCTTTGGAACTCTTTGAACACGATGAACCCCACCCTCATATTTGAGTTTTGAATAAGCACCTTGTCCTTTTATGATAGCAATCATCTCTTTATATCCATCAAGTACGCCCTCACTAGAACTTACTATCTCGACTTTCCAACCCATGTTTTCTGCATATCTAACATATGCTTTAAAAATATCTGCTACAAAAAGAGCTGCTTCATCTCCACCAGTTCCTGCGCGAATCTCTAAAAATATATTTCTGTCATCATTTGGATTTTTTGGAAGCAGAAGTACTTTAATATCTTCTTCAATTTGAATTTTTAGAGGTTCAAGTTCTTTAAGTTCTTCTTTTGCAAGTTCACCTAATTCATCATCATCTAAAAGCATTTTATTTTCTTCTATGCCTTCTATAGTCTCGATATACTCTATGGCTTTATCTCTAACAGGTTCTATATTAGATTGTTCTTTAGATAGGTCTGTCATTTTTTTTATATTAGTTGCGATATCTGGGTCACTAAGAAGTTTACTGATTTCATCATATCTATTTAGAAATGGTTGAAGTTTATCTTTTAACATAGGAGTCTTTCAAAAAGAGGTGTGGTGTAAAAAAAAGGGAAGCCGCGTGAATTACGCAGCTACTGTGTTAACTAATTTAGATAGTCTACTGATACGACGTGCAGCAGTATTTTTCTTTAATATACCTTTTGTAGCATATGAGTGAAAACTTTTGTTTACGTCTTTAAGTGCAACTGTTGCTGCTTCTTTATCGCCTGCTTCTACTGCAACTCTAACAGCTTTAGTTAGATTTTTAATTCTTGTCTTATAAAATCTATTTCTTTCTGTTCTTACTAGTGTTTGTCTTGCGCGTTTTTCCGCTGATTTATGGTTAGCCATCGCTAAGCCTTTCGTTTAAAATTTAGGCATTGATTATACAGAAGTAATTATTAAACCGTCCTTATTTTAAGTATCATTTTATAAAAATATTGTAGTTATTGTGCTATAATTTCAAAAATCTTTACATGTAGGAAAAATAATGAATAAACTTTTTGGAACTGATGGTGTAAGAGGAAGAGCTGGAAAAAAATTAAATGCTATGAATGCAATGCGTCTAGCAATGGCAGCAGGGATATATTTTCGTAAAAATTCAATAAATAATAAAATTATAGTAGGAAAAGATACAAGAAGAAGTGGATATATGATAGAAAATGCTATTGTCTCAGGATTAACAGCTGTTGGTTATGATGTAAGACAAATTGGACCTATGCCAACTCCCGCAATAGCTTTTTTAACAGAAGACCTTAGATGCGATGCTGGAATCATGATAAGTGCTTCACATAATCCATATTATGACAATGGGGTAAAGTTTTTTGATGGACAAGGTAATAAGCTAAATGAAAAAGCAGAAGCTGAAATCGAAAAGATATATAATAGCGATGAGTTGATTGAAGAGAATCAAAAAGAGGATTTTGGCATAGGGAGATCTAAGCGTATTGATGATGTTATCGGTCGTTATATTGTGCACATCAAAAACTCTTTTCCAAAAAACTTGACGCTTCATGGATTTAGAGTTGTTTTAGATACTGCCAATGGAGCGGCATACAAAGTAGCCCCAACTATATTTAGTGAGCTTGGAGCTGACGTGGTTTTATTAAATGATCAGCCAAATGGAAGCAATATAAATCTAAATTGTGGAGCACTTCACCCTGAAAACTTAGGTGAACAGGTTAGAAAACTAAGGGCAGATGTAGGTTTTGCATTTGATGGTGATGCTGATAGACTTGTTGTAGTGGATGAAAATGGAGATGTTATTCATGGCGATAAACTTATAGGAGCACTAAGTGTGTATCTAAAAGAGAATGGAAAATTACAAAAAAATAGTTCAGTTGCAACAGTTATGAGCAACCAAGCACTAGAAGACTATCTAAATGCAAATGGCATAGATTTATTGAGATGTAGTGTTGGTGATAAGTATATTCTTGAAACTTTTAGAAAAGAGGGATTGAATTTTGGAGGTGAACAAAGTGGTCATATCATACTTGCAGATTTTGCTAAAACTGGTGATGCTCTTGTAGCTGCACTTGCTGTCATGGCAAACTTACTAACAAAAAAAGAGTCTGTTAGCAAACTTCTAAATCCATTTGAACTTTATCCACAACTTCAAAAAAACCTAAGTGTAGGGAAAAAAGTACCTCTTGAAAAGATTGAAGGATATACACAGTTAGTTAAAAAAATAGAAAAACTTAATATAAGAGTACTTATACGTTATTCAGGAACTGAAAACCTTCTGCGTATACTTCTAGAGGGGAAAAATGAAGAGCAATTAGCAAAGATGATGCAAGAGGTTACGGTGCTTCTTCAAAGTAGGCTTAATGGTTAAATCGTTAGTAGTTTTTCTTTTAGCTATTATAGGTGTTTTTATTATTGACCAAAATCTGAAAACCATCTTTTTAGAAGGTTTCAGGTGGTATGGTGATTATTTTTCGTTAATATTGACATATAATAAAGGAGTTGCATTCTCGATGCTCTCTTTTTTAGAAGGTAATCTTAAGTATATTCAGGTTGCTCTGTTATGCGGAGTTTTGATTTATTTGGTATTTAATAGAGATGTTTTTAAAACGTACTCTTTACCAGCAGGAATTATACTTGGAGCAGGGTGCAGTAATCTTTATGATAGATTTATTCATGGTGGGGTAGTTGATTACTTTTATTGGCATAAATGGTTTAGTTTTGCAGTGTTTAATTTTGCTGACGTGATGATAAACTTTTCTGTTATTTTGATACTTATAATTTCGTATTGGAAATCTAAAGATTTTAAGGGTTAAGTCTTCTTTTTAAGATGTGTGTAATATATACTCTTTAGACTAGAATTTATCTTACTGTTGTTGTATTTTTTTTTATTTTATCCAGAATTATGTTAATATTATTGTAATTTACAAAGGATATGAAGTGTTTAAAGTTGTGTGTGTATTGTTTTTATTACATACTATGGTTTTTTCTATGCCATCTTTAAAACGGATACTTATACTTCACTCTTATAGCCAAGCATATAGTTGGACTAATAAAGTACAAAAAGGAATAAACTCGGTATTTAATACAGATAAATATGAAGTACATATTGAGTATATGGATACAAAAAGATACCACAGTGCAGATAACTTTCAAAATTTAATTCCATTATATAAAGACAAATATAAAGATACAAAATTTGATGTGATTATAGCTATAGATAATAATGCCTTTAGTTTTTTAAAATTTTATAGAGAAGAGATTTTTAAAGATGTTCCAATGGTCTTTTGTGGGGTAAATAGCCTTCAAAATAGTGATATATATGGGTGCGATAATGCAGCTGGAGTAAGTGAAGAACCTAATTTATTAAAGAATTTTGAACTTATAAAAAAACTTCACCCTGAAAATAGAGATGTATATATAATAGTCGATGTGACAAATACAGGAAATATAATTAATAAAGAAATAAAAAGAGCTTTAGATATTATGCCTAAAGATACGGTTAGATACCATATATTAAGAGGTTATAGTATCGAAGAGATAGAAAAATCTTTAAAAGGGAAAGAAGGAGTAATTTTACTAACAGTTTTTCTTAATGACAGCTATGGTGATACTTATGAGTATTATGAGTTAGTGAAAAGATTAAATAGTACTATTAAATTGCCTCTTTATGGACTTTGGGATATAAACTTTGGTAATGGACTTATAGGAGGATATCTTACGAGTGGATATTATCAAGGAGAAGAAGCTGCAAATATAGCGAAAAGAGTAATTTATGGTGAAGACATAAATACAATAAAAACTTTGTATAAAAGCCCAAATAAATATATGTTTGATTATAAACAGATGAAAAAACACAATATTCTTGTAGAAAATTTACCAGAAGATTATTTTCTTATAAATTACAAAAAAACATTTTACGAAGAGTATAAAAAAGAGATATATGGAGTATTGGGAATAGTTATACTTCTTTCAGTAATTATAATATTTCTTTTAATAAATATTCAAAAAAGAAAAAAAGCAGAAAAAAAGTTAAGAGAGAGTGAAAAAAACTTAGAGTTAAAAGTAGAAAATAGAACAGTGGAATTAAAATCAACAATAGATAATTTAGAAAAAGCACAAGAACAACTTGTATATTCAGAAAAAATGTCAGCATTAGGTGGTTTGGTAGCTGGAGTTTCACATGAAATAAATACTCCTATTGGTCTTGGTTTGACTGGTATTACACATTTTTTAGATATTACTAAAAATATTAATAACAACTATAAAAATGAAAACATATCACAAGAAGAGTTTGAAAAATATCTTGAAGATTCACAATCTTTAGCTGAAGTGATATTTTCAAATTTACACAAATCAGCAGAACTTGTCAAAAGTTTTAAACAGATTTCAGTTGATCAGACTAGTGAAGCAAAAAGAACTTTTAATCTAAAAACGTATACAAAAGAGATTTTAGTTAGTTTGACACATGTTATTAAGAATAGAAAAATTGTATTTAATTTAGAGTGTGAAGATGTCTATGTAGATAGTTATCCTGGTGCATATTCACAAATTATAACAAATCTTTTTATGAATGTCATAAATCATGCTTTTAAAAGAGAGGATAGTGGTGAAGTACTTCTAAATGCTAAGAAAGAAGAGAATAAGATATTAATTGAGATTAAAGATAATGGAAGAGGAATAAGTGAAGAGAATATGGATAAAATTTTTAATCCTTTTTTTACAACAAATAGAGAATTTGGTGGGAGTGGTTTAGGTCTAAATGTAATATATAATATTGTAAAAAGAAAGTTTAATGGTGCAATTGCATGTAAAAGTATTTTAGGAAAAGGGACACAGTTTAATATAGAATTAATTATTTAAGCCTTTTTTATGTTGTTTTTAAGTATCATCACGTTTTAAAATATATGGTCGCGTAGCTCAGTTGGTAGAGCACTACCTTGACATGGTAGTGGTCGTTGGTTCAAGTCCAATCGTGGCCACCATATTTCGTTCTTCCGTTGTTTGGGAGTTCTATTAGTAAAGGATTAAAATGCAAAACGAAGTTATCGCCTATAGAGATGGCGTAACTCTAACTGACACACAAAGCGTTTCTTCACAAAATCAATCTAATTTTAAAGAAGTTTTATTTGACAACTCTAATGATGCCTTACATGTAATTCGTCACTCAACAGCGCATATGATGGCACAAGCTATCAAAGAGCTATATCCTGATGTAAAGTTTTTTGTAGGACCAGTTATAGAAGATGGTTTTTATTATGATTTTCGTGTAAGCGAAAAGATAAATGATGAAGATTTAAAAGCTATAGAGAAAAAGATGCAAGAGATTGCAAAGAAAAAACTTCCGATAGAAAAAACCTGTACAACTAAAAAAGCAGTTTTAGAACAGTTTAGTGATGATGATTTAAAACAAGAAGTTCTTCTTCGTATCCCTGATGGCGAAGTTTCGACTTATAAACAAGGTGATTTTGAAGATTTATGTCGTGGACCTCATGTTCCGAACACAAGATATCTAAGATTTTTTAAACTTACTCGTGTTGCTGGAGCTTATCTAGGTGGCGATGAAAATCGTGAAATGCTTACTCGTATTTATGGAACTGCATTTGCAGATAAGGTAAGTCTTAAAGAATACTCTTTAATGATTGAACAGGCTAAAAAAAGAGATCATAGAAAACTAGGAAATGAGCTTAAGCTATTTACTTTTGATGAAGAAGTTGGGGCCGGACTTCCTATTTGGTTAACAAATGGTAGTCGTTTAAGAAGCAAACTAGAACAGCGTCTTTATAAAGCACATAGATTAAGAGGTTATCAGCCAGTTCGTGGTCCTGAAATACTTAAAGCGGATGCTTGGAAAATAAGTGGACATTATGATAACTATGGTGAGAATATGTACTTTACAGAAATTGATGGTTCTGAGTACGGAATGAAACCAATGAACTGTGTTGGACATATAAAAGTTTATCAAAATGATGTTAGAAGTTATAGAGATTTACCACTAAAGTTTTTTGAATATGGTGTTGTTCACCGTCATGAGATGAGTGGGGTTATGCATGGTCTTTTTAGAGTACGAGAGTTTACTCAAGATGATGCACATGTTTTTTGTACACCTGAACAGATAAAAGAAAATGTTATAGAAATGTTGGCTTTTGTTGAAGATATTATGAAAACATTTGGATTTGAATACGAAATTATGATTTCAACAAAACCTCAAAAAGCAATAGGTGATGATAGTTTTTGGGAAGCTGCGACTCAAGGTCTTAAAGACGCACTTGATGAAAACGATATTTCTTATGAAATTGATGAGGGTGGTGGGGCATTTTATGGTCCTAAGATTGATGTTAAAATAACAGATGCTCTTAAAAGAAAATGGCAATGTAGTACAATCCAAGTAGATTATAATTTACCTGAAAGATTTGATTTAAGTTATGTTGATGCAAATAATGAACATGCTCGGCCAGTTATGCTTCATCGTGCTATTCTTGGTTCATTTGAGAGATTCATAGGAATTCTCATTGAGCATACAGCTGGAGAATTTCCATTTTTCATTGCACCAACACAAGTTGTAATTGTTCCAATTGCCGAGTCACATCAAGCTTATGCTAAAGAATTGGCACAAGAATTGCTTCAAAATGATATAGATTCAGAGATTTCTATGAAAAATGAGAGTCTGAACAAACGTATCAGAAACGCTGAAAAAATGCGTGTTCCGATGATTTTGGTAATAGGTGACGAAGAAGTTGAACAAAAAACTGTTGCTTTAAGAGACAGAAGAGAGAGAAAACAGTATAATCTAACAAAAGACGAATTTATATCGTTGACAAAGGAAAAACTTGATGAGGTACACTTTTGAGTAAAAAGAAAGACGCAGTTCTCAATGATGAGATCAGGGCGAGAGAAGTAAGATGTTTAGGTGATGACGGTACTCAGTACGGTATCATCTCTCGTGACGAGGCATTGGACAAATCTGAAGAGCTAGGTTTAGACTTAGTTTTGATAGCTCCTGATGCAAAACCACCAGTTTGTAAAATCATGGACTACGGTAAGTTTAAGTATCAAGAAGAGAAGAAGAAAAAAGAAGCTAAGAAGAAGCAAAAAGTAATTGAAGTAAAAGAAATTAAGCTTTCAGTTAAAATTGCTGAGAATGATATTAGCTATAAAATCAAACATGCAAGAGAGTTTTTAGAAGCTGGAAAACATGTGAAATTTAGAGTATTTTTACGTGGTCGTGAAATGGCAAATCCTGATGCTGGTAAAGCTGTACTTGAAAGAGTTTGGCCTATGGTTGAAGATCTTGCAGTTCGTGATAAGCCTCCAAAGTTTGAAGGTAGATACGTTAATATGCTTGCTTTACCAAAGCAAAAATAAAACCTGAGTACAGGTTGCTTTTACAAAAGTAAAAGTAGCCTGTACTCAAATATATAACCCTATTTTACTCCATCTTAAGGAACTTTAAGCTATAATCGCAAGTTTCTTAGACAGAATGAGTGGAATATTCTCACTCTTTTATCTAATAATGAAATAATTTTTACAAGGAGTTACTATGCCAAAAATGAAAACGGTACGTGGTGCAGCAAAGCGTTTTAAAGTTAAAAAGAATAGCATAAAACGTGGTGCAGCGTTTAGAAGTCACATTCTTACTAAAAAATCACCAAAAAAGATGCGTGGTCTTAAAGAAGATAAAACTATCGATAGTTGTGATTTAAAAAGAGTAAAACGTATGCTTGGAAAAGCGTAAAACGTATGCTTGGAAAAGCGTAAGTTTAAGTTTTTTTAGTGTTCAAACACTAATTTAATTGTTCCCCTGTCAAAAGATAGGGCAAGTTCACAAAATGTGACACCAATAAGGTCAAGGAGACATAAATGAGAGTAAAAACAGGCGTAGTTAGAAGAAGACGTCATAAAAAAATATTAAAATTAGCAAAAGGTTTCTATAGTGGTAGAAGAAAGCACTTTAGAAAAGCGAAAGAGCAGATTGAAAGATCTCTAGTATATGCATACAGAGATAGAAGAAACAAGAAAAGAGATTTCAGAAGACTTTGGATCACTAGAATCAATGCTGCTTGTAGATTAAACGATATAAGTTATTCTCGCTTTATAAATGCTTTAAACAAAGCTAACATCGAATTGGATAGAAAAATCCTTGCAGATATGGCTATGAACGACCCAGAAGCTTTTGCATTAGTTGTAAAACAAGCTAAAGCTGCACTTTAAGCAACTCCATCTGACACTACTGAGTGGTGTCAGATTCTCTTTTTAATAAAATCACTTTATACTACATTTTAAGCACGTATACGTTAAAATTAAGTAATAAATACTTAAGGTAACGATTAACAGTGAAAAAAACTAACATATTATTAGTACGACATGGTCAAACTATGTGGAATGCACAAAAAAGATGGCAAGGCAACCAAAACTCTAATTTAACTGATGAGGGCATAGCACAAGCATATAAAGCAAAAAAAATAATCGATGAATTCGATGTTGATTTTGCATATGTAAGTCCTTTAGAACGTGCTCAAGATACAATAAAAATCATTTTAGAAGATAGGCATATAAAAATAAATATCTTAGAAAACATAAAAGAGATAAATCTTGGTCCATGGGAAGGACAACTAATAGCGCAGACTGAACAAAATGAACCTACAGAATTTGATAATTTTTGGAATAATCCAGATAAGTTTTTTTTAGAAGGTGCAGAAAATTTCAGTTTAGTTCAAAATAGAGTTGTGCAAGCTTTAGAAGAGATATTTGAAAAACACGAGGGTTCTAATATTTTAATAGTTTCACATGGTATCTCTATAAAAGTTGCACTTGCATTTTATAAAGATTTACCAATTTCAGCTCTGCCAAAGGTTTTGGTTCCTAAAAATGCAGAGCTTTTAAGTTTGACTAAAATTGGTTCAAACATAACAATAAAATAGATTGTACAATACTACTCATCTTGTGGGAATGATACAATTTGTAGTATAAAAAAGATAAGTATATAAAATATAATAATTAGGAATAACTTTTAAGTTATTCCTAATATAAGCACTATTTTAGAAATATTTTGCTAAACTTATTCATTAATAATTGCATTCGCTCAAGGTTTGAGCTGACATAAATATTGCATCAACTCTTACATGTAAATACTTTATAGTCCTTTAATATGCAAAATACAACAAGGACAAATTCCAATGAAAAGAAGAAATTTTTTAAAAACGTCAGCTCTTAGTTTAGGTGCTCTATCTTTAATGCCTAATAGTGTTTTAGCAAGTTCAAATAATAGTAGAAAATTTAAAGTTGTTTATGATTTTGATATCAAATCAGATGAAAAAAGCTTTCCCGCAAAACTATGGAATCCACTTCCATATAACTCAGATTATCAAAAAGTTAAATTTTTAAAATTTTCTGGTAACTATAGTGATTATAATATAAATACTAATAATGATTATGATGCAAAAACTTTTTTTGCTAGTTGGAAAAAAAGTGATGAGAAGAAAAAATTACATATAGAAATGGAAATAGAAACAACTCCATATATTGTTAATTTAGATTTAATAAAAAAAGCTAGTAAAGAGAATTTACCAATTCCAAATTCAGTAAAAATGTACTTAGAACCGACTTCACATGTTCCTACAAGTGGAAAAATAAAGAATAAAGTAAATGAAATTACAAAAGGAATAAGTGATAATTTTGCAAAAGTAGAAGCAATTTATGATTGGATATGTGTAAATACTTTTAGAGATCCTAAAATTGTTGGGTGTGGTGTGGGTAATGCAGGAAAAATGCTTGATACTGGGTATTTTGGTGGCAAATGTACAGATATAAGTTCTCTTTATGTTGCATTTTTGAGAGCGGCAGGAATCCCTTCTCGTGAAGTTTTTGGTGTAAGACTTGGAAAATCAACTTATTCAAAAGCTTTAGGAAAATCTGATAAAAATAAATTTGCAAATATTTCTACTTGGCAACATTGTCGTGCAGAATATTATATTCCTGGTGCTGGTTGGATTCCTAGTGACCCTGCAGATATCACTAAACTAATTTTGGTTGAAGGGTTAAAGTATGAAGATGAAAGTGTACAAGAGTTAAAAAGAAGATACCTTCATTCTTGGGAGATGAATTGGGTTGGTTTTAACTGGGCTAGAGATTTCGTTTTAAGTCCAAAACCAGAACAATTTCCTATAAATATGTTAGGTTATCCTTATGGTGAAGTTAATGGTGAAGTTCTGAACTACTATTCTCCAAAAGTATTTGGGTTCAATATAACTTCTCAAGAGATATAGTGACAAAAGATAAATCTTTTGTAGCAATAATGGGCAGCTCTTTAATAGCTGCCTTATTAGCTGGTAGTTGTTGTTTAGCTCCTTTATTGTTTTTGATTTTTGGAGTAAGTGTAAGTTCCTTGTCTTTCTTACAATTTTTTGCACCTTATAAATGGATATTTTCTTCAATTGCACTCATGACAATGATTTATTTATGGTATATGTTTCTTACAAAAGAGACTTTTACATGTAGTAGTAAAGTATGCAAAAATTATAAATTGTATTTAATTTTAGGTACTTTTTTTGTTTCAATTTTTGTTTCGTATCCTTATTGGGCTAATTATATTTTGGAGTATTTATGAAAAAAATAATTTTCTTTTTAATTTTTAGTGTTTTACTTTTTGCTAAAGAACAGAAAGCCATCATTCTTATTGAGGGAATGACTTGTCCTTTGTGTACTACAGCCGTTAAAAAAAGTTTAAAAAGAGTTAATGGGGTAAGTTATGTGAAAGTAAGATTAAATACAAAAAAAGCTATTGTTCATTTTGAAGATAGCATTAATAAAAAAGAATTACTTAAAGCTATTGAGAAAGTAGGTTATAAAGGTAGTATAGAGTTAATTAAAGATTTATAGTGTCTTAATTAACTCAACTTTCGCACATAAAACCCAACTCTTTTTGAGTGTAAGCACTTAATACAGCGATAATCTGTAGAAAGTTTTTATTATCCTTGACAACA
>JADGDR010000023.1 GCA_016744795.1 Sulfurospirillum sp. | reverse complement strand
TTTTGTTCATGAAAATAAACCTTTTGCAGGACAGATAACAACTGCGGCAAATATACTTAAAAAGTGTAATGATTCAGAACTTACGCATAAAGCATTTAGTAGGTACGAAAACTTTCATTTGGAAAAAGAGCAAAACATACAAGACAGATACTCAATCAGATGTGCTCCACAAGTTTTAGGAGTAGTAAGAGATAATCTAGATATTGCTAAAAAGTGGATACAAACAGAAATCAATGGAGTTAATGACAACCCACTAATAGACCATATTGGTGGCAAAATTTATACTTCTGGGAATTTCTACGGCGGGTATATTGCTCACGCTATGGATACAATGAGAATTTGTGCAGGAAACGTAGCAGATTTATTAGATAAAGAGTTTGCACTTCTAGTTGATCATAAATTTAACAAAGGACTAGGTGCGTCTCTTAAAATTAATAAAAAAGCAACTCATCATGGTTTTAAGCTTATTCAAGTAACCCTAAGTTCACTTAGTGCTGATGTGCTTATGAACACAAATGCCGCGTCACTCTATTCTCGCTCAACTGAATCTTTTAATCAAGACAAGGTAAGCATGGGAACAACAGCTGCAAGAAACTTTGCAAAACAAATCCCAGATTTAGCAAATATGCTTAGCATAGCTTTTATTGGAATTGCTCAAGCAGTAGACATAAGAGGTTATGACAAGTGTTCAAAACATCTTCAATCTTGTTTTAATGAAGTTCGTAAAGAAGTCACAAAACTCGAAGAGGATAGAAGATTAGATTTGGATATAAAAGCAGTTAATAAAATGTTGATTGATGGGAAGTTTGTATAGTATTTCATATTGAAATATTTTTAAAGTAGATTTTTATTTGTTGGTAAAATAAAGACAAAAAGGTGCAATTATGAACAGTGAAGTTTTAATTTACACAGATGATAATGGTGAAATAGATTTAACAGTTTCGTTAGAAAATGACACTGTTTGGCTTAATCAAAAGCAAATGGTAGAACTATTTGGAAGAGATAAGTCTGTTATTTCTAGGCATATAAAAAATATTTTTAAAGATACTGAGTTAGATGAAAATTCAGTTGTTGCAAAAAATGCAACAACTGCTAGTGATGGTAAGGTTTATATAGTTGAGTATTATAATCTTGATATGATTATCTCGTTAGGATACAGAGTAAATTCAAAACGAGCAACAGAGTTTAGAAAATGGGCTACTAAAATATTAAAAGAGTATATGATAAAAGGTTATGTACTCAATCAAAAAAAGATTAAAGATACTAATCTTCAAGAGCTGACTTCGACAATAGAGCTTATAAAAAACTCACTCGCACATAAAACCATACAAAATGATGAAGCAAAAGGTTTGTTTGATATTATCAACAACTATGCAAAAAGTTGGTCACTTCTTCAAAGTTATGATGAAGATAGTCTCGAATCAAGACAAAGTACAGCAACACAAAAATTTACTTTAAACTACAATGATGTAAAAAAAGCAATAAATCAGTTAAAAACAGAGCTTATAAAAAAAGGTGAAGCAACGCAGCTTTTTGGAAATGAAAAAAACAATGAACTCGAAGGTATTATAGGCAATATTTACCAAACTTTTGGAGGAGATGATTTAATACCAAGTGTAGAAGAGAAAGCTGGAAATCTTCTTTATTACGTTATTAAAGATCACCCTTTTAGTGATGGAAACAAACGAATTGGCTCATTTTTATTTATACTATTTTTAAGTAAAAACAACATACTATACAAAGCAAATGCAGAACTAAGAATAAATGATAATGCCTTAGTTTCTTTAGCACTACTGACAGCCTCAAGTGACCCAAAACAAAAAGAGTTGATGGTTAAGTTGGTAGTAAATTTATTGAGCGAGGATGAATTATGAAAAAAGTATTAATAACAGGTTCTACGGGAGCCTTAGGTGAGGCGATTGCAAGGTATTTTCATGAAAATGGGTATTTTGTTTATCTTCATTATAGAAATAATGAGGCAAAGGCTAAAGAGTTAAAAAATGAATTTGAAAACTCTGAATTAATTCAGTTCGATATATCGGATAAAAAAGATGTACAGGTAAAGCTTGAAAATTTGGAAATTGATGTGCTGGTAAACAATGCAGGCATTACCAAAGATAAGTTATTTTTCTGGATGGAAGATGAAGATTGGAGTAGCGTTATAGATGTTAGCGTTAACGGAACTTACTATGTTACAAAAGCACTTATAAAAAACATGATTAGTCGTAAAAACTGTGCTATTGTTAATGTTGCCTCTGTTTCAGGACTTGTGGGAAATGCAGGACAGACAAATTACTCAGCTGCAAAGGGAGCAATGATAGCTTTTACAAAGTCACTCTCTCTTGAATTAGCACGTTATAAGATTAGAGTAAACGCAGTAGCACCTGGATTGATAGAATCAGAAATGACAAAAGATTTAGATATGAAAACCATAAAAAAAGAGATACCACTTAGGCGTATTGGAAAAGGCGAAGATGTTGCTGAGTGTGTTTTCTTTTTAGCGCATAAGGCTTCATATGTTACGGGTGAGGTTCTTAACATTAGTGGAGGAATGGTTCGTTAAATGAAATTTGCTAATATTCTTTTTGCTCCAATGTTTGTATTACTTATACATTATTTTGAATTTAGATTGGTTATTTTAACCTATCTTATTATGGCTATTATATATTTTGTTTACATGTACATAAAAAAAAGTGCCTATAAAGAACTCGTAGTTCCAAGTCTATATGTAGTAATTCTTTCTATTGCTTATTATTTTTCTTCAATGGAAACGGTAAAATACATACCAGTAACTCTTTCGTCTATTTTCTTTTTAATGTTTGTGGATTCACATTTTAATAAAAAGTATATGATTCTAGGATTTACACAAAAATTTTACAAAAAAGAGTTAAAAAAAGAAGAGAGAGAATTTTTAAAAAAAGGTGATTTGTATTGGGTTGGTGTTATGCTAGTCAATACATTAGTTCATCTTTATGTGGTTAATTTTACAAGTGATGTTGTTTGGGCATTTTACTCATCTGTAGGGTGGTATGTTCTGTTTTTTGGAGCTTTGATAGCTCAGATTGTTTATGGAAAGGTTTATGGTGTTAAAGTGCATATTAGGTAGCATTGGTCATTTTATATTTTTTGGATTACTTGTAAGTTTTATGATACCAGGTTTTTTGTTGTATTTTATTTTTAAACCATTCATTAAAGATTCCCAGCACTTTTTTCAACGTGGTGCGGCTATGTCTTATAGGCTTTTTTTTATTTTAGTCCCTCGCATGGTTTTAAAAGTAGATATTCTAAAAGATATGCCAAAAGGTGCTATTTATATCTCAACACATCAATCTATACTTGATTTTCCAGCATTTGCAACTTATATACAACATTATCTTATTTTTGCAAATGTCAATTTAGGAAAATACAAAATTGTAGAGAAAATAACTCATGCAGTTGGTATTAGGTACATTAAAGGTCGTCCCATTGAAGAGGTAAGTGAGATATACAAAGAGATGGAAGAACATCTAAAAGATGGTAAAAATGTTATATATTTTCCAGAAGGAACACGTCATACAGGAAATAAGTTAATAACTTTTAAAAGAGGAGCATTTAGATTGGCTATGAAAAATAACAGACCTATAGTTCCTATAGTCATAGAAGGAGTTTACAATTATTTACCAAGAAAAGCTTGGTGTTATAGAACTTCAAAAAAACAAAATGTATATATGAAAATGCTTCCACCGCTCTATCCAAAAGACTTTAAAAATGAGATACAAATGAGAGAACATGCACAAAAAATTATGCAAGAGGAGAAAACAAGACTATGCGAATTATCTTAATTATACTCTTACATGTAACGCTTTATGCCCAGAGTTATAACTTTGAGGAGATAAAATTTGTTAATGCAGTTGGCACAGATTTTACAAAAAGTGGAAATATAGAGATAAAAAAAGACAAAACTACGATTACTTACACAAAACCTAGTTTTAAAAAAATTGTAAAAACCGACCATAACATAAGCATAGAAAGCTCATCTGGTGATGTATTCAATCTTAAAGGACAAGCTCTTTATTACACTGATCTTTTTATTGGAATCATGACTAGACTTGGAGATTTTAATGAGTTAAAAACAAATAGAGATTTTACTATTGAAAAAGAAAAAAACATATACTATTTGAGTTTTAAAGGCGACATTGCTAATCAAATAGAAAAAGTAGAAGTAAAAACAGATAAATCAAAAGTAATAAGTTTTAAGATGTTTATGCCTAATGAAGATACGGTTGAAATCATAAAAAAATGAAGTATTTAAATGGTGTTATTTTTGTTCTTTTAAGTCTTGTTTACCTTAGTTTTTCTTCACAAATAAAGTTTTCAACTAATTTTTTAGAGATATTTTTGTCGCAAAAAAGCATTAAACTTTTTGATATTGCAAAAAAATTAGGAGCCACCCAAGAAATTTTAGTAGCAAAAAAAGGCTTTGATGATAAGTCTTTGGATGAGCTTTATGAAATTGCTAAAGAGTTAAAAAACATATCTGGTATATCTAAAGTAGAAATTACAAAAAGCATTTCAAAAGAGATGAAACAGTATTTAATTAAAAACTACTATTTGCTTTCAAAGTTTGATGATTCACAAATATCAAAGCAGACAATAAAAAATAGATTACAAAATATATATGACAAAATTTATTCATCGGCTATATATGAGCCTATAAATACCTATGACCCCTTAGAACTTTTTTCTTTTGATTCACCTTCAAATCAAAAATATACTAAACTAAAAAATTATGGTTATGTTTTAAAAGCACAAACTTCAATAGATACTTCAAGTGCTTTTGAGGCAAGAAAACTCTATGTTAAGATCAACAATGTTTTAGAAAAGCATACCGATACAATAGCAATTGCTCCATTTTTTTACCTTGTAGAAAATTCAGCATATATTAAAAGTGATGCACAAAAAATTATGCTTATTTCAACTCTATTTTTATTGGTACTTTACTTTTTTGTGCTTAGCAATTTCAAGCTTTTTTTAAATACGGTAATCACAATTGGAAGCTCTATTTTGAGTGCTATTTTAGTTACTTATTTTATGTTTGGAAGCATTAGTATTTTAGCCCTTGTTTTTGGCATAAGTATTACAACAATTTCAGTAGATTATATGTTCCATTACTATTTTCATGGCGATTTTTCTAGTAAAAAGTTCATCGTTCAAAAACGTGTATTGTTTGGTTTTATCACTACTTTTGGTGTTTTTTTCATCTTTAGTTTTATAGACATTGCACTTTTTTCACAGCTTGCAATTTTTAGTGCCGTCTCTTTGAGTGTGGCTTATTTTCTATTTAGTGCGGTTTTTATTTACTTAGATATTGCACCTTGTGTTTTAAAATCAAAAGTTGAGAAAATAAGAGGTTTTAAACCTCTATATGTAGTAATTATTTCTATGTTAATGCTTTTATTTGCTTACCAAAATTTAGAATTTGATAATAACTTAAAAAACCTTGATTATCAAAATTCTAAACTCATAAATATATCTAAACAATTTAATGAAAGCTTAGCAAATAAGAACTACCAAAAGCTTCTCATAAACGCAAAAAGCAAAGAAGAACTTCTTCAACGTTACGAAAAACTTTTGATTAAACATCCAAGTATGTTAGGTATTGGAAAGTTTGTATATAGTGATAAAAAATGCAATTTGAAAGTGAAAAAACTAAACAATTATGATTTTAAAACTCTTAAAGTCGATATAAATAATTATGCAAAGCAGATAGGTTTTAAAGATGCTTTTGTTAATGCTTATAGCGGTGTACAGAAGCAAGAGTGTAAAATGCATATTATAGATGATATGAAATTTACAATTGTAAAAGATGAAGATACTTTCTATACAGTAGCATTTGTAAGTGCAAAAGAAGAGGTAGAAAAATCTTTACATGTAGAGCTTGTTGATTTGGGTAAGACTCTTTCAGAAGATACAAAAGCAATGAAAACAACACTAGTACAATTCATGCTAATTTCTGTGCTTTTTATCGTTTGTATACTTTTTTACATATCTGGTAAAAATATACTTTTCCCTCTTATGTACCTATTATTCCCACTTAGCTCTGTTTTATTTGCTATTTCACTATTTGGGAAGATAAATATTATGCATCTGTTTGCTCTCATTATTTTACTTGCCATTAGCATTGACTATGGGATTTATTTACATTCTACATCAACTATAAGGCAGACAAAAGCCGCCATTAAATATGCACTTTTAAGTACATTTTGTGGTTTTGGAGTTTTAATTTTTAGTACTACGGTAGCACTTTACTCTATAGGTTTTGTTATCACTGTGGGAATAGGAGCAATTTTTCTTCTACTTTATGCGAGTTTATGATAGAATAGCGACCTTAAAAGCAGGAGATTTATATGCGCATTTATGATATGGATACTAAGCAATATGTTGATTTTTGTAAGGTAGAAAATCCTATAACAAAAGTAGAACAGCTTTCCCATGCCCTTTATTGTTATGAAAATGAAGTTTTTGATATAATTTACGATAAAGCTCAACCAGCTTTGAGGGCTCATGTTAAGTCTTTTGGGGAAGAATTTTTAAAACAAGATGGAATGCAATTTTTGTACTTTACATCTGGAACAACTGGAACTCCAACAGGCGTATATAAAACAAAAGAAAACTCAAAAAAACAGGCTTGGGCACTCATAGACACTCTACCAAAAGATATGAAGTTTAACAGAATCGTAACCACCGTGCCTTTTGTTCATATTTATGGAGTAGATATTGGTGGCGTGGTTGCAAGAGAGATGAATATAGATGTTTGGGTTAAAGAAAACTTTTTGCCTGAAGAGTTAGCTATTGAAGCGCAGGTAGAAGGAACTTTGATTGTTACAACACCGCTTTTTATTAAAGCACTTAATCGTGTTAAAAAAGATGTAAAGTTTAAAAACTCATATTTTTTAACTTCAACAGCGCCACTTTCAACAGATGATGCAAAGGAGTTTGCTGGACATTATAAGAGTTCAGTAATGCAGCTTTTTGCTTCAACTGAGACTGGTATGATGGCATATAAAGTAGATGATGAAACAGTATTAAGAGCTTACGATTGTGTAGAGATTGGAGAGAGCGACAATATGCTTAATATCTCTTCGCCTTTTGTTGCCAAAAGAGTTTTAAATAAAACTATTCAAGATGTGAAATTCCCATTTCAAACAGAAGATATAGTTGAAATGTTAAGTGAACATAAGTTTAAGCTTCTTGGACGTAGTTCAAACTTAGCAAAAGTAGCTGGTAAGAGAATTTCAACTTTGCAGATAGAAAACATAGTGGAATCTCTTGAAAATGTAGAATGTGCACTTGTAAAAGTAAGAAAAGATGAAAAAGCATTAAGAGATGAAGTTTTAGACATTTATGTAGAATCAAGTGTTGAGATTAAATCAAAAGATTTAAAAACAGCATTAAAAAAGGTTTTTGGCTCAATGCATATAGTATTTAAACTATATAACAATATGCTAATTACAAAAAGCTCAGTAGGCAAAAAAATAGGTTTTAAAGAAAAAAATTAAGGGGAAGTTTTGGTAACAACAGAAGATTTAAAAATGAAATTAATTGATGGTTTAGGTTTAGAAGATATAGAAGTAGCTGAGATAGGTGATGAGATGGAACTTTTCGGTGATGATGGACTAGGACTTGATAGTGTAGATGCTATAGAGATAACACTTATAGTAGAAAAAGAGTTTGGGGTCAAGATTAAAGATGCAGGCGAGCAAAGTGGTGTATTTTCAACACCAAATAGCCTTGTAGCATATATTAACGAAAACAAGTAGTAAATGGACGATTTCACTATTCCACATCTGCCTCCTGTTAGATTCGTAAAAACTCTTGTAAGTGCAGATGAAACAAAAGCTATGGTAGAAGTAGGTTTTGATGAGGTACCAACTCTTGGTATGCTCATTGAGGCTGCTGCTCAAAGTTCTTCTGGTATTAAAGATGATGAAAACAATGGAAGAATGGGTTTTGTAATAAGCCTGAAAAATATAAAACTTTTACAAGATGTAAATTCTAAAGAGTTTGTTGTTCACGTTGAATTAGTTCATAAACTAGATGACTTTAAATCTTTATCATTTAAAATATATGAAAAAGAGATACTCGTAGCAATAGGGTCATTTTCTATAGTACTTCAATAATCTCTACATGTAAAGCTTTACATGTAGAGATAGAAAAGTTATCTTATAAGCTGAACATTACCTAGTTTGGCACCATTAAATGGCTCTACTAACCAACCTGCTGTATCTTGACCGAGTGCTTTTGTTATTTTACCAAGAACGGAACAAGAACTTCTATATCCTCCAAAGAAACCACCACCTGAATGACGAGCCGCTTTGAAAGATGAGTAAGAAGTTCCACCTTTTACAAGAGTTCCTTTAATCACCATAAATTTACTATGACCAATGGCCGCATTTCCAGAACTAACAGCATCTATAATTTCTATTTTTAACTCTATATCTGTTGGTTTTATATCTCTTTTTACTTCTATTTGAACGCCTTGAGCTATAGCTTTTTTTACTATATTTTCAGAAAGTGCCTGAGGAATTGTACACTCTTGTTTGATTGCAGCTGATACTCTAGAGTTTGATGTATATCTAATTTCAGGTTTGATATATATGGTTTTACCTTGTAAATTGAGTTTAGTACCTTTTTTGTACTTTTTTGTTACTTTAGAAGTGGTGTTCATACTTGTTGCCATTCCTGCTGCACTACTCATTCCTATATTTTCTAGTTCGTAGTTGATTCTATTTGCTAATGTTTTTGTCCATTTATTGTAACTTCCATGGATTGTTTTAGTCGAAGGGTTGTACTTTAAATTTCTACTACTTTTATAGTTTATTTTATAACCTTTTGAAGTATAAGGTATATTAACTGCTACAAAATACTTGTTTCTTACTAAAATATTTGCTTGAATAAGACCATTTTTTGCAGCTTTTACTCTCCAACCTTTACTAGATGCTCCTCTTTTAATAGCTTTTGCTACGTCACTTTTTTTCATACTTTTTTCAAAGTAATGAGAGTTGTCAATGCTATGCACTGTTGGTGCTTGTCCACATCCTGTGATAAGCCCAAGTATCATTAATCCTAAAACACCAATCTGATAAAATTTTTTCATAAATTGCTCCTTAATAATAACATTATATATAAGTTTTTTTAAATTTAACTAAATTTATTGTATAATCCTGCTTTAGTATAAAAAAAGGCACTATTTTGGATAAACAGCAAAAAATCGTGGAGATGTTTAATAACATTGCACCAACTTATGACAAAGCAAATAGAGTTTTAAGTATGGGAATAGACATTCAGTGGCGTAAGCGTGCTTGTGATGAAACATACAATAGATACAGAAAAAATATAGATTTGATAGTAGATATTGCTTGTGGAACAGGTGATATGATGGACTATTGGAAAAAACAAGCTAACAAAAGTGGACGTAAAATAGGCAAACTTTTAGGAGTAGACCCAAGTGAGGGCATGGTTGGGGTTGCTAAAGAAAAGTTTCCAAACTTTGAATTTGTAATCAGTGATGCAACAAGTATACCACTTGAATGTGAGAGTGCGGATATACTTAGTATCTCTTATGGTATTAGAAATGTTGTACAAAGAACAGAGGCATTTAAAGAGTTTGCAAGAGTTCTAAAAACTGGTGGATATGTGGTTATTTTAGAGTTTACAAAAGATGATAAAAAAGGATTGTTATTTGGAGTTAAAGACTTCTATATGAACAAAGTACTACCAAAACTTGGTGGGTTTATCTCTAAAAATAAAGAGGCTTATGAGTATCTTCCAAATTCAATTGAAGGTTTTTTGACTTCTGATATGCTTCAAAGTGAACTTGATGATGCAGGTTTTACAACTGAGTTTGTTAAAAGTTTTTCAATGGATATCTCAACATTAGTTATTGCTAAAAAAAGATGAGCTTAAGCGTAAGTACCCTAAATAATCAAATAAAATCTCTTTTAGAAACTACTTTTTTACACGTTAGTGTGGAAGGGGAGGTTTCTCGCATTACTTATCATGGTTCAGGACACCTATATTTTACTCTTAAAGATGAAAATTCTTCCATAAGTTGTGTAATGTTTCGTGGAAATAACATGAAAATGAAGTTTCGCCTCGAAGAGGGAATGGCTGTAATTCTTCATGGTTCAGTTAGTGTTTATGCTCCACGAGGAAACTATCAGATAAACTGTACTCGCATAGAACCAGCAGGTGAGGGAGCCTTAGCTTTAGCATATGAGCAATTAAAAAAAGCTTTACATGTAAAGGGTTATTTCGAAAACAAAAAACAAATTCCAAAAGTCATAAAGCATATAGCTTTAGTAACAAGTGGAACTGGTGCGGCTCTTCAAGATATGCTTAGAGTAGCTCAGAAACGTTGGCCTCTTGTAAAAATTACACTTATAGATACCATTGTTCAAGGCGAAGGGTGTGGAAGTAAGATAGCACAAAACATTCAAAAAGCAGATGCTTTACATGTAGATGTTATTGTCGTGGGACGTGGTGGTGGAAGTATGGAAGATTTGTGGGGGTTTAATGAAGAAGTTGTTGCAGATGCAATCCACTTTTCAAATACGCCAGTAGTGAGTGCAGTAGGTCATGAAATCGATTATGTAATAAGTGATTTTGTTTCAGATTTAAGAGCTCCAACACCAAGTGCAGCGATGGAAATGATACTTCCAGATTCTTCAGAGATGCTTATGCGTCTCGATGAAATGGGTGAATCAATGAATTTGATTATAAAAAGAATTATTCATAATAAACAAGAAAAATTAGAATATATATATAAAATGCTTTTGGTACATTCTTTTGAATCGAAAATATCTATTTATGAAAAAGAGATTGAGTTAATGAGCAAAAGGTATGAACAATTACTGCTATATTTGATAGATATAAAAAGAGATAGAGTTTCAAATATTCTTAATGAAGTAAATTTTGCCATGAAAAAACTTTTACACGTAAAAGAAAATTCTTTAAATTCATTAAGCTTAATCTATGAAAGAAGTGATCCAACTAAAGGGATTAAAGAGAGTTATGCCCAAGTTGTAATCAATGGTAAAAAAACTACTTTAAAGTCTTTACATGTAAACGAATTATTTGAACTACATAATTCATCAGATATAATAACCGCGAAAGTTGTAAGTAAACAAAATATTGGATAAGACAGATATGAAAGATTGTGATTTATTACATTATCCTAAAGATTTGAATGCTGCTACTGGAATTTGACTGTATACTTGTAAAGTAATCGTAGAAAATTATAAAGGAATAATAGACGTAAAAAACCCAGATAAAGGAGTTGTTTTTACTATTAAATTTTAATAAATTTTCATTTTTCATTTTTCCCCCTTTTATCCCCCTTTTTTGTTGATACAATTCAACCTTAAGTTTTTATATTAATATTAATTTGATAATTTATTATCTTTTTAAATAAAAAAAGAAGGATATTGTATGGGTAAGACAACTAGGAGACAATTTTTGAAAGGAGGAACTGCTACTGTGGCAGGAGCAGTATTGGGTGTACCTTCACCTGTGAGTGCTAAAACAATCACTACAGCTGATTTTTCAAGAGAAAAAAAAGTTGGAGTTTTATGTAGAATGTGTGCTCAAAAATGCCCCGCAGTTGCTACGGTTCTGGATGAAAGAGTAGTTAGATTAGAACCAAATATGGGTACACCTTATGGTGCTATATGCGGACGTGCTGCTGGAGCAATAGGCGCTTTATATGATGCAGATAGAATAATAACACCTCTTATAAGAGATGGCAAAAGAGGAGATGGAAAGTTTCGTAAGGCAAGCTGGAGCGAAGCATTAGATATGGTTGCAGATAAAATGAAAGCTCTAAAAGAGCAGAATGATGCAAAATCTGTAGCATATTTACCAAGATTTAGCTCAGCTGGTGGTATGGATAAAGGGTTTTTTAAACTTTATGGTACTCCAAATATAGTTGGTTATGGCGATACCTGTTTTGGATCATCATTACCTATTGGTTATGGTTCAGTTATGGGTGGAACTAATTTATCTGCTGTTACTGGTCCTGGTACTTCTGCGGTTAGTGCTGATCATGAATTTGCAAAATATGGCGTTTTAATACAAAGAAATGTTGGTGGAGCACTTGTTTGTCATCCATGGGGTAAAACTTATGGTGCTGGTAAAAAAAATGGTATGAAAGTTGTTGTGGTAGATCCTCGAAAACCTTCAGAAGCTGGTGAGAGTTTAACTGATTGGGCTCCTATTAAACCTGGTACTGATGTGGCTTTTTTACTTAGTTTGATGAATGAAATATTTACTAAAAAATATTATGATGAAAAACATTTAGTTCAAAAAACTAATGCTGACATGTTGATTAATCCTAAAACTGGTTTACCTATTTTAACTCAAACAATAAAAAAGATGAAAAAAGGTAAAGAAGTTAAAGTTAGCGATTATTATGTTGCAACATCTTCAAGTGTTGGTTTTAAATCAGACAATCAAAACAATACAAAGCTTTTAGGTGAATATGATGTTGATATTGATGGTGTAACCATAAAATGTAAAACTGCATTGCAGCTCATGGTAGATTCCTGTAAAGAAAATACTCCTGAATGGGGAGAAAAAGAGACTACTTTAAAAGCAAGTCAAATCAGAGAAATAGCTAAAAATCTAAATGATGCAAAACCAGCATGTTTTTTAGAAAGAGGATATAGAAGTGAAAGATATGCAAGTAGTTTAAGAGAAAAACTATTAATTACTCAAATAAATGCTATTTTAGGTGTTTATGGAGCTAAGGGTGGTGTTATCTCTAATGGAAAAGTAAAACTAGGCAAAACTATGCATGTGCCAAAACTGACTGAACCTAGCATCGCTAAGTGGTTAGTTAAAAATGATGTTAATAAACCTTTCATAAATATGAAATTTTATAGAAGGTCATGGATAGAAGCAGTATTGAATGAAAAACCTTACAAACAAAGATTTGGCTTTTTTTGGGGACAAAATATAATTGGAGGCTCTATTGGGTCAACTAAAATTATTGAAGCTCTAAATAAACTAGAAATGATTGTTTGTGTTAGTCCTTATTGGAATGAAACAACTATGTTTGCAGATGTGATTTTACCAGATGCAACATTTTTAGAAAGAGATGAATGCTTAAATGGAAAATGGAAAAGTCCTTTAGCTACACTTGGAGTTAACAGAAAAGTTGTTGAACCAGCAGGAGAATCTAAAAATGGATATTGGATTGTAAATGAACTTGCAAAAAGAATTTTTTCTGCAGACGTTTATGAAAAACATTTTGGAGATTATAACAAAGAAGGCATGATGTCTATTTGGAAAAAGCAATATGCTGGCATTAGTGGTGTTACTTCCAAAGAAAAACAGACGATACCATATTTAGAAGAATTATTAGATGGTAGAGTATGGGCAGGAGATAAACACTACAAAATAAAAGTGAAAACAAAAACTGGTAAATGGGAAATATATTCTACTATTTTGGCAGAAAAATACAAAGAATTAAAAGATTCTAAGCATAAAGATGCGGAGTATGCAAATCCTCTTCCTGTTTACAATAAACCATTTTTCTTACAAGAAAAAGACAAATTAGATGCAGATGAATTTGTTCCAATTACAGGATTTCATCCATTAGGTACATTTTCAGGGCAACAAACTAAAAACAATATGCTATTAAAATCTATATTAGAAGAAAACAATGCAGATTGTATATTTATAAATAAAAAAAGAGGAGAAAATTTAGGATTTAAAAATGGTGATAAAATTAAAATTTTTAACCCTAAACTTCCAGAACTTGTTTCTATTGCAAAAGTAATGCTTAGCCAAACAGTACAAGAAGATGCAATGTTTTCATATTATGGCATAACAGCAGGATATTTTAGCGGTTTTACAAAACATCTTCGTCATCATAAGGCTGGTGGTTTTAATCCTAATCACTTAGCTACATTTTTATTTAACCCACTTACAGCTGGAAATCCTTCACAAGATTTTACAGTTAAAATAAGGAAAGCATAATGAGTATTAATATGAAATGTTATGATACTACACCATGTATTCGCTGTTTTGCATGTATGGTTGGATGCTCAACAGAAAATAGATTAAGACTTCAAAGAGAAAATCATTTTGGTGTCGAGAAGAGTGTACAAAACAAATTAGAACAACACAACCATTTGAAACCTATGAGAAAAGAATTTGGAATATTTCCTAATTCTAGACAAGTAACTGCTTTTCATCACTGTAATCATTGTGACAATGCACCTTGTTTAAATATTTGCCCAGTTGATGCAATAACAAGAAGAGTAGGTAGTATAGTTGTTATTAATCAAGATGTCTGTATTGGATGTAGCAGCTGTGTTGATGCTTGCCCATTTGATGTACCTGTTGTAACTAATGGTAAAGCTTTTAAATGTCATGGCTGTTACGATAGAGTTGAAAATGGTTTAAAGCCTAGTTGTGCAAATATCTGTCCAACAGAAGCTATGTTTAGTGGAACAAGTGAAGATGTTTTAAGCGAAGCATATAAAAGAGCAAAATTATATACTGAAGTAACTGGAAAGGAACATGTAGTATATGGAGCAGAACAAGTAAACGAATATGTAGGTAAATTACACTGGATAACAATCATTCCAAAAGAAGATTTGGAAGCATATGCTTTAGACACAAATCCTACAAGAGGGGCAATTCAAGTTAGAGAAGCTGTTAAAACTGGAGGAGCTGCTGCGGCAGTTGCTATAGTAATTGGTTCAGTTGGACATCTAATATATTGGCTTGGCAAAAGAAAGGAAAAAATTAAACAAAAGGAGCAAGATCATGAGTAAAAAAATTACAGTTTACAGTAATGTAGAGAGATTTTTTCATAATCATTTATTACATTTTATATTCTTTTTAACAATATCAGGATTACCAATATTGTCACATACATTTGATTTTATTGCATATGGAGTAGGTATTCCTGTTGCAGTTTTGACCAATAATCAAGAGGTTCTTTCTGCTGGAATGTCTTTTTTGAGGTTTATTCATTATGCTAGTGCATTTATATTGACATTATTATCAATACCTTTTACTTTTTTGATGTTGAGAAAATTTACAAAACTTAGCATGTTCCCAGATAAATGGGGCATAAAAGCAACAATTGATGGCTTTAAGGAAATGTGGAAGTTTTATATAAATCAAGATCATGCATCATTTGGAAAGATGAATATAGGACAAAAACTTTTTGCACAAAGTGTCGTGATTTGTATGTTAGTCATTACTATTTCAGGTTATGTTCTTATATTTAGAGATTCATTTAGTGTAGAGCTTGCATCATATGCAAGAGGTGCACATGCCATAAGTTTTATTGTTTTAGGACTTTTATTGATAATTCATATTTATTTAGCAACTCATCCTGTTAATAAAAATGCGTATAAAGCAATGTTTAAAACAGGTGAATTAGATGAAGAATTTATTAAAGACCATCATTCAATTTATTATGAAAAGTTAAAAAAAGAAGGTAAAGTTAAATAACATATGAAATATACAAGACAAGATATAATATTTTGTCTTGTATATTAATATACTCAACTTTCGCACATAGATTCCAGTAAATCCATGAAGTTAATATAAGTATTAAAGCCCATAAATAGGCACATTTAGGTATAATTTTGTTACCACAA
>JADGDR010000022.1 GCA_016744795.1 Sulfurospirillum sp. | reverse complement strand
TAACCGTACCGTCACTTAGTTTTACTGTTGCTCTTACTGTTGGATTACCTCTACTGTCTAGTACTTCGTCTGCAAAAATATCGTCTATGAATATCATTTTTTTCCTTATTTTAACTCAAGATAGTGTTTTATCTCTGAGCCATTTAAAATTTTTATTGTATTTGTTGAACCAGGTACTCCTACGGGATAACCAATAGTTGTTATGTAGAGTCCATTTTCGTTTAAAAGATTTTTTTCTTTCAATTCCAATAACATACTTTGTATCATTTTTGAAGCAGTCTGTGTTTTTATGGAGCTTATTGGTTTAACACCCCAAGTGCTTGTTAGTCTAGCTAAAGTCTCTTGTGAATGAGAAAAAGCTAATATTTTTGTTTTTGGTCTAAATCTTGACATTTTTACAGCACTATTACCAGAACTTGTTAAAGAGAGTATAGCATCTACATTTAGTCTATCTGCCAAATTTGTAACAGATGCTTGAATTATGTCAAAATTATCTCTTAGCTCCAATTTGTCATGTTTTTGAAACTTATATATGTTTTCTGCATGTGCAATAATTTTGCTCATAGTCTCAACTACATTTGCTGGGTTTTCTCCAATGGCACTCTCTTCGGAAAGCATTACTATATCTGTTCCATCAAGAACTGCATTTGCTACATCTGATACTTCTGCTCTTGTTGCTCTCTCATTTGTTGTCATGCTAAGTAACATTTGAGTTGCTGTTATAATTGGAATTGCATTTTCGTTGGCTTTTCTGATTAAGCTTTTTTGTATAGTTGGAACTTCATAATATGGTACCTCAATACCTAAATCACCTCGAGCAACCATAAGTCCGTCACTTACTTTTATGATTTCATCAATATTTTCAACAGCATCAAATTTTTCTATTTTTGCTATCAGTCTAGCTTTGTGGTCGCCTAAAAGATCTCGAACATTTATCATGTCTTGAGCATTTTGAACAAAAGAGACAGCAAAAAAATCAATTTTATTTTTTACACCCCAAGCTATATCTTCTTTATCTTTATCTGTTAGTACGTCTATATTGATAGCTGTATTTGGAAAGTTAACACCTTTTTTAGAGCTTAATTCACCACTATTTTCTATAACAGCTTTTACAGTTTCTCCAGTATTTATAACTTTTGCTCTTATTGTCCCATCATAAAGGTATATATACTCATCTAATTTGATTTTTTCTAATATCTTAGGATAATTAATAGATACGACATAGTGACCATCACTCTCTTTATAACCAATAATTTCTTTTTTTAAAAAACTTATTTGATCACCTTTTTGTAGTTTAAAAGGAGTTTCAAGTTCACCTATTCTTACTTTTGGTCCCGAAATATCTTGTAAAACACCTACGATTCTATCTAAGTTTTTCATAGCCGTTTTTATATTTAATAGTGTTTTTGAATGGTACTCATGGGTTCCGTGTGAGAAGTTAAGTCTAAATAGATTTGCTCCTGCTTTTATTAGGTTTTCTATTACCTCTACACTATCACTTGCTGGTCCTAATGTTGCTAAAATTTTTACGTTTTTTTTCATTAACTTCCTTTTTTGTTATTTAAAATTACTATTAATTTATATAAATAATTATTAATATAAACTTAAGAAATAAATGTAAAAAATAGAAAAAAAGATAACTTTGTAACTTTTTGAAACATATTTTTGCTTTTTTTTGAATAAATGAAATTAAATATAAAAATAAAGATAAACTTGACTTTTTCTTGACTTTTATTTATTAAAGTTTTCGTAACTCAAATTTCAAAAGGAGAAAAAATGAGAAAAATTCTTTCGACAATTGCACTGTGTGCAGTAGTGGCGACGAGTAGTATGGCAGCATACCCAAGTAAGACTATTAAGTTAATTGTTCCATCAAAAGCAGGTGGTTCAACTGATACAACAGCAAGACTGTTTATCGATACAGCTAAGAAGTATTGGGAAGATGCTGATTTTATTGTTGTAAATAAGCCAGGTGCTGGTGGACTTATAGGTTTTTCATATGAGCAGAGACAAAAAGCTGATGGTTATACTATCGGTCTTATGTTTACACCTCAATTCGTTGCGCATGTAGTGTCTAAAAAAGCTAAATACACTCTTGATTCTTTTAATGTTATAGGTAATATAGCTCAAGATCCTGGTATTGTAGTTGTTAATTCAGCTAGTTCTATAAAGACGCTTGATGATTTAGTAAAAACAGCAAAAGCAAAAAAAATAACTGCTGCTGTTAATGGTATAGGTAGTGATGACTTTTTAGCGGCTAAACAGTTTGAAGAAAAAACAGGTGTTAATTTTAATCTTTTACCAACTAAAGGTTCTACTGAGCAAAAAACTGCAATTTTAGGTAACCATGTTGAAGTTGCGTTTATGAACTTATCACAAATGTTATCAAATCACAATGCAGGTAAAGTTAGAATTATTGCTGTGCTTGATAATAAAAGAGCCGACGTTGCAAAAGATATTCCTACTTCTGTTGAACAAAACTACAATGTTTTAATGACAGCAACTAGAGGTATTATAATTCGTAAAGAGGTTAAAAAAGAGATAGCTGATAAGATTAGTGATCTTTATAATAAAGTTGTAAATGATGCTGGATTTCAAGAAAAAGCTGCAAAAAGTTTTATCTTCTTAAACCCACGTCCTGGAGCAGAATATACAGAGTATTTAAAAGCTCTTCAAGCAGATACACAAAAAGTATTTGATAAGACACCTTGGTAACAAGTAATGATAAATAGAAAATATATAGAAATTATTGTCAGTATATTTTTTATAGTATTAGCAGCACTACTTTACGGTAGTGCTGATACTGTAAATCAAGCTGTAAGTCAGGCTTCAACTGATAGTACATCAACTTATGTCAATACTTTGGCAATTATTTTAGGTATTGCGGGTGTAATAGAACTCATAATGAGTGCTATCTCAAGCCCTTCTTTTATAGAGTTTACAAAAGATCCTACTAAATTTATCTTGCTCATTATCTCCTTGGTTGGGTATGTGTGGATTATGGAGTATATAGGTTTTATTGTCTCAACACTTATGTTTTTACCTATGACTATGAGAATCATGGGTTATAAAAATATAGTTAAGTCAATCCTCATCTCTGTGGGAATTACACTATTTGTTTATCTATTGTTTCAAGTAGGGTTTGAGATATTACTTCCTGAGCCAACTATATTCGAAGGGAGTGAATAATGATTTTATTAGATGCTTTACAAGCTGTTTTAGCTTTTGATGTACTGTTTGCCATATTTATTGGTACAGTTTCAGGGATTATAATAGGTGGAATGCCTGGCTTAACTGCTACTATGGCAGTTGCCCTTCTTATTCCTATTACTTTTTCTTTTACTCCACTTATTGGTCTTGCTATCATGGGTGGTGTTTATGCTGGTGCTATGTATGGTGGTTCAATTCCTGCAATTTTACTTTCAACCCCTGGTACTCCTGCCGCAGCGGCAACTGCATTAGAGGGATATCCTCTTACCAAACAAGGTAAAGGTGGAATGGCTCTTAAGGTTTCAGTTATTTCAAGTTTTGTTGGTGGTACATTTTCTGTAATTGTTCTTTTGGCTATTGCTCCAATTCTTGCTGAGTTCGCTCTAAAATTTGGACCTCCAGAGTACTTTTTACTAGCTATTATGGGACTTACAGGTGTTATATCGGTGGCAAGTGGTGGACTTACTCGTGGTATTATATCAGGTCTTATAGGGCTTATTATAGCTCTTATTGGTACTGATCCTATGACGGGAATGGTCAGATATGATTTTGGTATTATTGATTTATATGAAGGTGTATCTTTTATGCCAGCACTAATTGGTATGTTTTCTATAACACAAATGTTAGCGTTGACTGGAGAAAAAAGTATAGCTAGCGGTGATATAGATCTTACTACTATAAAAAGAGAAAAAATGCCAAAAGGTATGTGGCCATTTATTGGACTTGGAACTGGAACTGGAACAGTTGTTGGTATCATTCCTGGTGAGGGTGCAACAATTGCTGCTTTTATGTCTTATAACATGGCAAAAGCAAAGTCAAAAGTAAAAAATCTTTTTGGAAAAGGAAATCCAGAAGGAATTGCAGCTGCAGAAGCTGGAAATAATGCCTGTGTTGGTGGTTCTTTAGTGCCACTATTGACTCTTGGAGTTCCTGGTAATACCGTGTCAGCTGCACTTATGGGTGGACTTATGATTCAAGGACTTATTCCTGGACCAGAACTGTTTACTACTCATGGTGTTATTACTTATGGATTTATACTGTCTTTGTTTATTGCAAACATAGTATTTTTAGTTGTTGGTCTATTCTTTGCACCATATTTTGCAAAGATTTCTCAGATACCTACGTCTATACTTGTTGCTGCAATTAGTGTTTTTGCAATAATAGGGTCATACTCTATGAATAATTCACTATTTGATGTTTGGTTAATGTTAATATTTGCTTTTGCTGGATATTTCTTAAACAAACTAAATTTTTCTTTGAGTGCTATCATTCTAGGTATGATACTTGGACCAATAGCAGAAAATGGTTTTACTCAAGCTTTAACTATATCAGAAGGAGATAGTTCTATATTCTTTGAATCTGCCGTAGCTAAAATCCTTTGGATGATTATAATAGTGCTATTAATACAGCCACTGTTTGCTCACTTTAAAGATAGAAGAGAGAAAGCAAAAGCAATGAGAAATGAATAAAAAAGAGTTTATAAAAATAACCAGCCCTAATCAATTTGAGATTAGGGCTGGTTACCTAACAAAAACTGAGAAGAAAAAGATAGACTATAGTATTAATATCTATCTTTTTCTTCCCACAAATCTTAGTATCAACGAATCAACTTACACAAATGAAGATTTCTATAATGATCATATAAGCTATATACGTCTCATTACTCCTAAAAATGAATTAGGTGTTCTAAAAAACAAGCTAAAAGGCTTGGTTATGGCATTAAAAGCAAATATGGATAATGATAGTGAAAAGAGTATTTTAAAACATGAAATCAAACTTGTTGTTTGCTCATATATCTCGTATTTAAGAAGTTTTATAACTAATGTAATAGAAAAAGGGGTAAAACCAAAAAGAGTTAGAGTCCTTTTAAAAAGAATTAAAGAGTTTGATGAGATTAAAAAAGAGTTATTATGTTTACATGTAAAAGAAGATGATGTTAAATTAAAACATTTGATTGAATCTACATCGGAGTATTTGAGCTTAACAACTCAAAATTATCTTTTTAAGTTGAATATTCATCTTAAAAGTTTAGATGATGAGCATAATGAACTTATTAATAGTATTTTATCTTTGATAAACGAAGAGCTTAAATTTTGTAAAAAAAATCATTTTCCAATTATATCTGCTGATGAGTATGAAAACGAGCATGTGATTTTTAGATATTCCGTATTTAAAAAGTACTTCTATAGTGTTTTATACCTTTATCAAAATAGAAAAGAAGATGGAAAAGGTGTTAAAGAGTTTTATTATGCAATTGCTGCTGGAATTTCCATGATATTTACTACTGTTGTAGTTTTTACAACGCAAAAAGAGTATGGAAATTTTACTAGCACTTTTTTTGCTGCAGTTGTGATTAGTTATATGTTTAAAGATAGGCTTAAAGAGGCTTATAGACACTATTTTGATAAAAAAATAGAGATGAGAACTTATGATTTTAAAGAAAAAATATTTGATAGTGAGAAACATTCAATTTTTGCTTTTATAAAAGAGAAAATGAGGTTTATTGATAAAAAAAATCTTTCTAAAAAAATTGTAGAAACAAGAATGAAAGGTGTACCTAGTAGACTTTCAACATGGTTTTTAGGTGAAGATATAATCAAATATGAGAAAAATGTAACTCTTTATAATAGAAATATTCAAAATTATTACAACAATACTGTAAGTGGTATTCATAATATCATGAGATTTGATGTATCAAATTTTTTGAAGAAGATGGATTCACCTAAAGTTCCTCTTTATAGAATAAATGGTAACAGTTTATACGGTGATAAAGTTTATCACATAAATATTGTTATTGAATTTAAATCTGAGGATGAAACGAGCTATCATAAAGCAAGGTTGATTCTTAATAAAAATGGAATAAAAAGAATAGAGCTACCAGAATTTGGTACAAAAATATTTAGACAAAATGGATTTAAAAAAGAGAAAAATTGGTTTTCTTTAAAAAAATCTGGTCTATTAAAAAAAATATAATATAAAAAGGTCAAGTGAATGTTAAAAAAAATGTTATTACCGATTATTTTCCTTGTTTTATCGTATGGATTTTGGTTAAGTCCAGATTTTAAAACAATTGCAGCAGGTGTTGCAATATTTTTATTTGGTATGGTTGCATTAGAAGAAGGATTTAAAGCTTTTTCAGGAGGGCTTTTAGAAAAAATCTTAGAAAAATCAACTAATAAATTATATAAAAGTATTAGTTTTGGTGTTGTTACTACGTCAATAATGCAATCAAGTTCTCTTGTTTCAGTTTTAACAATATCTTTTTTAGGTGCAGGTCTTATAGGACTTTATCAAGGTATTGGTATAATTCTTGGAGCTAATATAGGAACAACTACAGGTGCATGGCTTATGGCTGGTTTTGGTTTAAAAGTGAAAATATCTGCTTATGCAATGCCTATGCTTGTTTTTGGTGTAATTTTACTTTTTCAAAAAGCAAAAGCTCTTAAAAGTTTAGGTTATGTTTTAGTAGGACTTGGATTTTTATTTTTAGGAATACATTATATGAAAGAGGGTTTTGAGACATTTAAAGATAGTGTTGATTTATCTTCATTCGGTGTCCCTGGATTTAAAGGTGTAATTATATTTTCTCTGGTTGGAATCTTCGCCACGCTTGTGATGCAATCCTCCCATGCTACATTAATACTTACTTTAGCCGCCCTTGCTGCTGGTCAAATTACCTATGAGAACTCTTTAGCATTAACAATTGGTGCAAATATTGGAACAACAATAACAGCTATACTTGGTTCACTTAGTTCCAATATGGATGGTAAAAAACTTGCTGGAGCACATTTTATATTTAATGTGCTTACAGGTATTTTAGCTATTTTTGTTATTCAACAATTAGAAGTTCTTACAGATATCACAAGTGCATTTGTTGGTATTGCTGATGATGATTACACTATGAAGTTGGCTGTTTTTAATACTATATTTAAAGTCTTAGGTGTAGTAATATTTTTACCATTTATCAATCAATTAATAACTTTACTTGAAAAAGTATTTAAATCTGAAAAATTTTCTACAAAACTTGATGAAGAAGTTGAAGGTGTCAAATATTTAAATGATTCAATTCTTGAACTTCCTGAAACAGCTATTATTGCCATAACTAAAGAGACAAAACATTTATATGAAGTAGCATTTAAAATCATAGCTAATGGTATACTTTTGAAGAAAAAGAATATATTATCGAGTATGAGTATTGAAGATGTTTTAAATGATGAACATACACTTAAAAATATGAGTGTTAAACATGAATATTCATTAAAAGTTAAAGAAATTTCAGGTGAAATTTTACATTATGCAACACAAGCGCAAAATTCTATGAATTCTGAAGATATAGAAAAAATTTATAGATTAAAACTTTCTAATAAATATATAGTTGCAGCAATAAAATCAACAAGACATATAGAAAAAAATATTAAATTTTATACAAAATCTAAAAATGAATATATTAAAGAGCAATATAATATTATAAGAAGAAATCTTGTAAAACTTTTACGCCTTATTGATTCAATTGATGTAATGCAAGATAATGATGATATAGTAATGCTACTTTCTAAATCTAAATTACATGTGAAAAAATATGATATGATTACAAATGGTACGGCAGATGATTTAATAAGAAAAGGTTTTATATCAAATCAAATGGCAATATCTTTAATGAATGATAGTACTTATGCTTATGAAATTAGTAGAAATCTAATAGAGATGGCTGAAGAGATGTTTATAAACAAAAGTGATCAAAAAGAGCATTTAATTATGGATGATGAAGACATCAATGAAATAGTGCTTTAAAAGGGAAATTTAAGTGAAATTTAAAAGTAAAATTGCAATAGCGGCTTCAATACTTATGATTGTTGGACTTAGTATATTTGGTGTTTTTAGTTACTATCATACAAAAAACAATAGTGTTAATCAAGTTGAGTCTTCATTAAAAATTAAGGCAAAAGGATTAACTCAATTTATTGATTTGTGGTTACTTAGCAAAAAAAATATTGTTAAAGGCACTGCTGAGAGAATGACAAATATAGAATTTTTATATGATAGTGAAATCATATCTAAATTGAAAAAGTATATTAAAGAGATAGGTGCACAAGATGCATATGTAGCTTTTACGGATGGTAAAATGGTATTTGGTTCAGGTCGTAAGTCACCTGAAAAATATGACCCACGAACAAAGCCGTGGTACAAACAAGTTAAAGAAACAAAAAGGGTAGGCATAACAGATGCCTATAGAGATGCTACTAGTAATAAATATTTAATTACAATAATGGCTCCAATTTTAACAGAAGACAATGAACTCTCAGGTGTATATGGCGTTGATTTACCACTTGATGATTTAGTAAAAGTAATTGCTGATACAAAATTTGATGGCGGATATGGATTACTGTTAGACGGAAAAAATAAAATAATCTCACACCCATCTAAAAATGTTTTAGGTAAAAAATTGTATGATGTCTCACCTAATTTACTGAGTACTTTAGGTGATGCAAAAAATTCACTAATAGAATATAGTGATAAAGGGAAAGAAAAAGTATTTGCTTTTTATAAATTAAAACAGAGTAGTTTAACACCAGGAATAGTTTTTGATAAAAAATCGGCTTACAGCTTTTTAGTTGACCAAGCAATAGGTCTTTTTATATTGGGGCTAATTATATTAGCTTTTACACTATTTATTGTTTTTGTTGGTACAAAAGTTTTGATGAAACCATTAGATACTTTGAATATGTTAGTAAAAAATATGTCAAGTAGTGAAGGTGATTTAAAACAAAGACTTGAAGTAAAATCAAAAGACGAATTTGGCGAAGTTTCACAAAATATAAATATTTTTATAGAAAAACTTCATGATATAGTTAAGTCATCAAAAGATATAAGTTTAGAAAATTCAGCAATATCAGAAGAGTTATCTCAAACAGCTATTGAGGTAGAACAAAATGTTGAGAAAGAGTCTAACATAGTTTGTTCTACAAAAAACGAAGGTTTGGAGTTAACCTCATATCTCGATCATTCTGTTGAAAAAGCAAAATTGTCACAAATTGAGCTTGAAAAAACTTATACTGGTATAAATGAGGTACAAACGAGAGTAGAAGAGTTAGAGTATACTATGCAAGACACCTCTGCAAAAGAACAGGGTTTAGCTGAAAAATTAAATAGAGTCAGTGAAAATGCAAATGAGGTAAAAGAGGTATTGACTATCATAAAAGATATAGCAGATCAAACAAATCTTTTGGCACTAAACGCGGCAATTGAAGCTGCTAGAGCAGGTGAACATGGTAGAGGATTTGCTGTTGTAGCTGATGAAGTTAGAAAATTAGCAGAACGCACACAAAAAAGTATTATAGAAATTGACAGTACTATCTCTATAGTAGTCCAATCAATTACTGAAGCAAATTCAGAGATATCTGAAAATGCAAAGAATGTCCAAAAATTAGCAATATCATCCAACGAACTTCAATCACAAATGTCTGTAATCTCTACTGTTATACACCAAACAATAAAAGATGCTAGTCAAACTGTAGACAATTTTTCTGATACCTCTAACAAAGTTCAAAATATTGTTAATAAAATAGATGAAATTAACAATATTTCTGCAAGTAATGTGGAGAGTATAGAGAATGTATCAACAGCATCTAACCATTTACATGTAATGACAGAAAAATTAAATAATGAATTAGGGAAATTTAAATCGTGATAAACTCAAAAATAAATATTATTTTTTATTTTAAGCATAAATTAAAATTTATTTAATTAAAATTTATATAAATATTAAGGAATAACTATGAAAATAAAAGAATTTTTTAAAAGTACTAAGAAAACATTAGGCATAAAACAATCAAAAGAAGATAATAGCAAAATAGAACGTTTAGAAAAGTTGCTTCTTAAACTTGAAAATAGTAAAAAAGAGTTAAAAAAAGAGTTAAAAAACAGTGATTTAAAAGATGAAAAAAAGATTGAAATTGAAGATGAAATAGCAATCTATAAGTTTCAAATCAAAAAAGGGCAAGAGATACTAGAACGAAAAAATAACAAATAGTATGGAATTGCAATTTGAATATAAAACTGTTGATGAAGAGATTAATATAGAATTTTTTTTTGAAGAAGAAGGTAATTTGCCATTCGACACAGAGTCTAAAATACAGATGCAAGTTATGATGAAAGAAGTTTGTGATAAACTTGCTCTTCAAGATGAGTACTTAATAAAAAAACTTGAACTAATGCTCAAATATGAACTTCCATTTTTTGCTACAAATAGGCGATTAGCAAGAAATTGGATGATTGAAAATTTTATTTTTTAGTGGAGAAAATAATAGTGAAAAAAATATACCTAATTAGACATGCCAAATCAAGTTGGAGTGAAAAAGGCATGAATGATTTTGATAGACCTTTAAATAAGCAAGGTAAAAAAGACCTGCATTTTATGGCAAACAGGCTTAAAGGATTTGGAATAAAACCTGACTTGATACTTTCAAGTACAGCAAAAAGAGCACAAAAATCAGCAAAGGCCATAGCAGAAATTATAAAATACAACATTGATAAAATTGCGTTTAATGATTCATTATACGATAGCTCTTACACAGCATATCGTTACCTTTTAGATACATTAAATGATAAGTTAAAATCAATTTTTATTGTAGGGCATAATCCTACTTTAACAGAAATGGGTGAGAGATTGAGTGGTGCAATTTTAACTAATATACCCACATGTTCTATCGTATGCATAGAATTTGATGTAAAAAGTTTTAAAGATATAGAAGAAGATAGTGGCAAAATTCTATTTTTCGATTATCCTAAAAAGCATAATATATATTAGCTATCATTGTAAATCGTCCATAGTGCTTGCAGCTGTTTTTAATCGTTCTTTGTCAAAGTGAGTATAAATTCGAGAAGTATTAATGTCTGCATGTCCTAATGCTTCTTGAACTAAAATTAAGTCTCTATTTTTTTGATAAAGTTTTGTAGCAAAAGTATGACGAAGCATATGAGCTCCATTTTTCTCTTTTCTTACTCCTGCATTAAGCAGTATTTTATCCATAATATAACTTACATATGATTGTGTTAAAGGTTTTGCTGTTCGACTTTGAAATAAAAATGTAGAACTTATATTTCTTATATGTAACCACTCTTTTAAATCTTTTTTTATGTATTGTTCTTTTATCATAGCTATTCTTGGTTTATTGCCTTTACCTTTTATGTGATAAACATAAAAACCATTTTCAAGAATCATATCCTTTACATGTAAACCCAAAGCTTCACTAACTCTCATACCACTATAAAGAATTGTTTTAATAAGTAGTCTATTTTTTGCCTGTGCATAATTTTTAAACTTTGTAGTTTCTATAGCTTCTAAAAAACGTTTTAATTCAACATCGAGCATATGTGATGGGAGCTTATCTCCACTTGTGCCTCTTAGACCTCCCCAGTTCTTAAGTTCTATTCTAAATTGATGGGATTTACCATTTTTATCTTCATTTTGTTTATCAATAAATGAAAAAAATGCTACTATTGCCATTCGATAGTTTTTTTTACTAGCATCACTTAATGAACCTGTTTGAGATGCTAGAAATTCACTTAAAGTCTCTTCATCTATATCTCTTATACTGTTGTGAGTAAACTCAACTATATATCTATAAAATTTATCAAGAGGATTTATATAAGTATTGATTCCTATAAGACCTATATTCCTTGCATTTTTTGCTAGTTGTTTTAGTTCATCTATGTTTTTTGAGCCTTGATTTAGTTGTCCTATAATATAAGAAAGTTTCTTATTGTCAGTGACATTTCTATTGGATAGTGAAGTTAATTTTGATTTGACAAATTTATCTAACCAAAACAGTAAGTTATCATTAAAGTTTTTTTTATATTCTATTGGGTATCTCATAATGTATTATAACATACTTGATAACAATCAATGAAAACTATTATCAATAAGACTAAAATTCTCTTATTAAATAAATAAGGATAATTCCATGAATAAGATTGAAGTCACAGGTTCAACGGTAGATTTTTTTGAAAAAGAAGAGGGTATATTTACATTTGACACTTCAGCGTGTCAACCTCCAGAGCCTATGGTAAATGCAATGTGCGGTTTACAGCTACTAAAAAATTCATCACAAAAACTTGAGATGACAAATCATAAAGCCCCTTTAGGACTTTTCCCAAAGATAGTAGATGATTTTGACTATGATATACAAGAAGCAGACAATGGTATGGTAAAAGTAGTTTTTACTAAAAAAGAAGAGCCAAAAAATAGTACAGATTTTACTCAAAACAGTTGTAGTGGCTAATGGTAAGTATAACTAGAGAGTTTGCACCACCATTTAAACTCATAGCTCCATATTTTATTATAGGAACTCTATTTTACGTGCTTAGTAATTTTTTACTTTTTGGGATTGATATAGTACAAATTAGTTCATCTCAAGACTTATATATTATAAGTTGGGTGCACCTTTTTTTACTTGGTTTTGTTATGATGATAATTTTTGGTGCTATGGCTCAACTTATACCTGTTGTATTGGAAAAAGGGCATTTTAGTATAGATTTTTACTATATTGTTTACCCTCTTTTTAGCTTAGGTATTGGAATGATGGCTTATGGGTTTATTCACTCACACCTGATTCTCTCTTTTGGTGGTGGCATAGTGCTTATAGCTATGTTTATATTTTCACTTGAAACTTTCTTGACTCTTAAAAATGTAGAGAAGTTTGATGTAGTAACCATAAGTGTAATGATCTCAAATATCTTTTTAATCATAGGAGTTATAGTTGGTTTTGTGATGGCATTAACTTTTGCTGGTTTTCTTGGTACAGATGTTACAGCTCTACTAAAAGCTCATGTGTATATGATAATAGGTGGTTATGTTCTTATAACTATAATGTCATTTTCTTACGTTCTTATTCCCATGTTTGGACTCTCTCATGGTTTTTCTAAAAAACCTTTACATGTAGCGGTAGGAATGCAAAGTTTTGCTGTAATAGTAGTGTTTTTTTCTGCTCTTTTTGATAGTGAATTTTTTAGTAAAACTGGGTACTTTTTTAGCTTTTTATCAGTATTGATTTATTTTTATCTCATATATACAATAGATAAAACAAGAGCAAGAAAACAAAACGATATGTATATAATATCTTTACTTATTGGATTTATATTTTTTGTATTATCTATGATATTTGGTGGACTCTACATTATGGTAGGAGATGAAACATATGCCTTACTTTGTGGATGGTTACTTTTTGTTGGATTTTTTGGATTTCTTATATCTGGACATTTATATAAAATTGTACCTTTTTTAGTATGGTATGAAAGGTTTTCACCATTAGTTGGGAAAGAAAAGGTACCTATGTTAGGCGATATGGTTCCAACAAAAAGTGCAAATTTTCAAATATATTTTACGACAATAGGTATCATATTGTATTCATTTGCCCTGTTTTACCAAAACAGTGATTTACAGATGGCGGCGGCTTCTTTTTTAAGTATTGGGGCTCTATTTTTATTTTTTAATTTAATGTTTATGATAAGGTTTAAATGATGTATTCAAAAGAAGAAATTTTCAAAGCTGTAAGCACAGTAATTGACCCTGAAGTTGGGTTTAATTTAGTAGAACTTGGTCTCATATATGATGGTGAGTGTGATAGTGAAGGTAATGTAAAAGTAACAATGACACTTTCAACCAAAGCGTGTCCACTTCATCAATTAATCATTCAATGGGTAGAAGAGGCTGTTTTAAGAGAACTACCAAATGCAACAAATGCCGAAGCATTAGTAGTTTGGGAACCTGAGTGGAATATAACAATGGCAAGTAACGAAGTTAAAGACAAACTTGAAGGCAAGATGTAACTATTTAGTTAATATTTATTATTTAGTTCTACTAAATAATAAATAAAGTATTATATAAAGATGTAAAGACCTAATGAGGAAAGTTTTAAATAACTTTCCTCTATCTTTATTTTAAACAAATTACGCTATAATCCTATCCCAATTAACTAACAAAGAAGTATTTATGTCATTTTCAAAACTAAATTTATCAAAACCAATCTTACGCGCTATAGAAGAGCAAGGTTATTCTAATCCAACTCCAGTACAAGCTAAAGCAATACCAATTATATTATCTAGACAAGATGTCTTAGCTGGTGCACAAACGGGTACAGGAAAAACTGCTGGTTTTACATTACCGCTACTTGAACTTTTAAGTGAGCATGCTCAATCAAAAGGCAGAAGTCCAATACGAGCGCTTATACTGACTCCAACAAGAGAATTAGCAACACAAGTACATGAGAGTGTAAAAACTTATGGAAAATATTTACCGTACAAATCAACAGTAATTTTTGGTGGAGTTGGTATCAACCCACAAATAGCAAACTTTAGAAGAGGGGTAGATATAGTTGTAGCAACACCTGGAAGACTTCTTGATCACATAGGTAGAAAAACTGTAGATCTTTCAAAGGTAGAGTTTCTCATACTAGACGAAGCAGATAGAATGTTAGATATGGGTTTTATCAATGATATAAAAAAGATATTAGCACTTTTACAAAAAAAGAGACAAAACTTACTTTTCTCAGCAACATTTTCGGATGATATAAAAAAACTAGCAGATAACCTATTGAACGCACCAATACTCATTGAAGTTGCAAGAAGAAATACAGCTTCAGAATTAGTAGAACAGTTAGTTCATCCAGTAGATAAAGCAAGGAAGAGAGAACTTCTATCTCGTTTAATCAAAAAGGGCGGTTGGAAACAAGTTTTGGTTTTTACTAGAACAAAACATGGAGCAAATAAACTTAGTGGGCAACTTGAAAAAGATGGTATTAGCTCTGCTGCAATTCATGGTAATAAAAGCCAAGGGGCAAGAACAAAAGCTCTGGCAAACTTTAAATCTGGGTCTGTTCGAGTACTTGTTGCAACTGATATAGCTGCTAGAGGTATAGACATAGATCAACTTCCTCATGTTGTAAACTTTGAATTACCAAACATAAGTGAAGACTATGTTCATCGTATAGGTAGAACTGGTAGAGCTGGTAGTGAAGGAGTTGCAATATCATTAGTATGTGTTGATGAACTTCTATATCTTAAAGATATAGAAAAACTGATAAAACGAAAAATTCCACAAGAAAGAGTTGAAGGCTTTGAGCCAGACCCAACTATAAGACCAGAACCAGTAAAGAAAAAAAGTAACTCAAGAAATAGAAATAGACCAAAGCCTTCACGTGAAGACAGTAAACCATCTTCACGTTCATCAAGAAACCGTAGAAGAGCATAAGAGATAGATAAGCATAAAATAATAACTTGCTTATCTACATTCTAATCTAAGTTATATTATAGATAAAAATTGATATTGTATTATTACAACACTTTATGAAGGATTTAATTGCAAGTATCAATTCGTAAAATTTAAATTACTCTTTTTTTGTAATATCTGTAACATTTTCTACAATATATACTCCTCAAGCAATATTGCCAGTATTAAAGCATACATTTCATATTAGTGTTTTAGAAACAAATTTATTACTTTCTGGTATACTATTTGTTTTGATGTATGCTACTCCTTTTTATGCTCCTATATCAAATTATTTTGGGAAAAAAAAGATTATGGTCTTTTCTACATTTTTTCCTTTTTTATTATCATCTATGAGCACAAATTTTTATGTTTTACTTTTAAGTAGATGTATGCAAGGAATATTTGTACCTGGAATTACAGCTATAATGCTTTCTTATGTTCAAGAAATTTACCCAAAATCTCATAGAGGTTTTGGTATGGGAATTTATATGGCTGCAACAAGTTTTGGTGCAGTAATTGGAAGATTATTAGCAGACTGGATTACTTTTCTTTATTCTTGGAAAGTAGCATTTTTAGTATTTGCAATTCTTTTAGCTATTGCATTTATTGTGTAGTATGTATATCTGAGTCGCAAAAGATATGACCTACTTTCATTTTTTTAGATTTCATTTTATTGAGAGTTTTATTTAAGCTGAGTGACCTATAAGACGACTATATAAAGTTCAAATTTTTCTACAATTCTTTTGTCTGAGCCTTAATTTTTAATTGTGCACATAATCTTCATCATTAGCTATTTCTATAAATATTACTTTATAACTTATGAAAAGCAATTTTTTATCCTTTTAGGATTATGCAAGAAGTCTATTATATTATAACCTTAGGACGACCTAAGAATTGGGAATTAAACTCTCTTTAGATTAAAAATAAAATAAAAAAGATTATATTTGGTCTTGAATAGTCTAAACTAAACACATGCTAGTTGTAGATTTTTTAGTTACAAAATACAACATTATAATATTAATTGTAGTAGTTAATATTAAATTAAGTTCTTCTTTATTATTTTTAGAGTATCTTTGATGCATATGGCTGGTTTATGGATTGTGGTAGATAATAAATTTTAGAATAGATAGAGATTATTATGTGCTGGCAATTTATAAACTGTATTTTTACTAGTTCTTTAGTGCATTAGTTTCCTTCTTGTTTTGCTTCGATTTTCTTTTCAAATATATTTACATGTAAAGAGTTAAAAAGGGAGAGAATGAAAAAAGTTTCAATTTTTATTTTACTTATTGTTGCATTTTTATTATATATAATAATGAGCAATAGTAATCAAAAAAAGTATTCGGTTAGTGCCGATACAAACGTAAGTCAAATAAAAGGGCTCTCTAAGTACGTAAGTCAAGAAGAGGTAAATGACTTTGGTATGAGATACTCTGATATAGCAAAAGATAAAGAGAAAAATGCAACTCTTATGCCTCTAAGAGTTGCATTAGAAAACAAAGATACAAACAAAGTACTAAGCTTTTTAAAAGACAATAATTTAAGTGTAGATGTAAGAATGTTAGCAAAAAGAACTCCTCTTATGTATAGTACTTTTCATAATGACACCAACACCACAAAAGAGCTTCTAAAACTAAATGCAGATTTTAATACAACTGATAGATATAAAATTTCACCTTTATCATACGCTATATCAAATAACTCTATAGAAACAGCAAAACAACTCATAGCAAATGGAGCTAGGTTTGAAGATGTAAAGTTTGTGCAATGGTATTTAAGAAGTTGTTTATATACGCAGATAAACTCTTTAGAGATAAATAAAAATAATAATACAAAAATAACTTACGATTGTGAAATAGAAGAAGATAAAACAAGACCAAGGTCAAAAAGTGCAAATAATTTATTTGAATATTTAGTATCACACAATCTAGTAGAGATGACAAATATAGTACTAAAGAGTGGATATAAACCAAAAACATCTAAACTTGATTTTTCATTACCAGGATTGAAGCATGGACCTAAAGAAATATTATCTCCATTTGCTTATAGAATAATACTAATACCAAACTACAAACCAATGCTTAAACTATGCCTAAAATACGTAGGCAAACCAAGCCAAGAACACTTAAAAAAAGCATATAAGCAATGTCATTGGGGTTATGAAAATCAAAAAACACACATTAAATATCTAAGTGAAAATAATTGCAAACATTTAATCACTGAAAATACAATAGATAAATTAAATAGCTATACCAAACACTGCTCCAATAAAGATGGAGAATTCACTCCAGAAACATATTTTGCTTGGGCAAATAAATGGGAGAGACTTAGTTTTATAAGTAGTTTTAAACAAGAGCATAAAGATAAAGTTTTTTATATAAACAGTAATTCAAACAACACAAATAAGAAAAAGGATTAAAGATGGCAGAATTAACAAACGAACAATTGGCAGATAAAAATCTAGTTGCAGGTAAACTA
>JADGDR010000003.1 GCA_016744795.1 Sulfurospirillum sp. | reverse complement strand
TGTTGTCAAGGATAATAAAAACTTTCTACAGATTATCGCTGTATTAAGTGCTTACACTCAAAAAGAGTTGGGTTTTATGTGCGAAAGTTGAGTAATATAATAATTAGGTATTGTCACTGGAGCCTTTTAAGGTTATTTAGACAATAATTAAAGATTATTTAAGTTTCATTGATATTTTGGCTATATTTATGTACAATACTTTAATTAAAATTAAGTACTGTCTAAATAAGCTTAAGGAATTTAAATGGCAAATATTAGCACTAGTATAGATGTTCTTTCTATTTTAACTAAAGGGAAAGAGGCTTTAACCTTAAATGAAATAAGAGATAAATTAAGATTAAGAATTGAGCCAAAAACACTACTTCGTGAGCTTAATAATCTTATTGAAAACAATAGAATTGCAAAAGATGGGAATACTAATAATGCCAAATATTATATTGATGAAGTTTTAAGATACTATAAAAAATTTACTTTTTTATATGTACATAAAGATGCAGAAGTGGCAGGATACTTTATAAAATTAAAAGAAAATTATCGTTTTATATATTCAAGTAAGTTCTTAATTAATCTTTCAAAAGGAATTGCTACGATACCTTTAGATGTTAAAGCATATGATTATGTAGAGTTACCTCCTGTATTTGAAGAGAATATTCCAGAGGGAATCAATAGAGATATATTGGAAACAAATACAAAAGAATCCGATGAATTTGAACTTTTATTGAAATTAGAAGATAATATTGGTGATTTAAACTTTTCAAAAAGTTCAGAGACATTTTCCTCAGAACTTCAAAAAGGAGAATCATATTTAAGTTTGTTAGCAGATATTTTAGCCACTAACGAAAAAATAGAAGTATTGAATGGCATTGATATTAAACTTGATGAAATTCATCTATTCCCAGAAAACTATGACCTTACTAAACTTGCAATACAAAAATCAGATGGTATATCTGGTTTTCAATATAAAAAGTTAGTTAATCTAGATTTTGAAAAAAAAGAGATAAGTGCAGAAGATGGAAAAGCAAAAGAATACATTTTAAAACCATATAGTAAATTAAAAGCAGACCCTCTTAATCCTCATTATTTTCCTCATATATCTATTAACGAACATTTGTTTATGTCTTTTGCAAAAAATGAACTTGATTTTAGAGTGCCTTATAGTGCAATTGTTAAAAGGGAGCAGGATGAGGAGTTTCATTATATTGTAAAAAGATTTGACAGATATGGAACTCATAGATTTTCTAAAAACACATTTGCTCCATTTTTAGGATTAGTAAGCAGTACAAAATATGATACTTCTAGCGAACAAATTTTTAAAAGGATTGCAAAAGAGATAATTTGTCCTAAAGAGAGGATGGAGTTACTAAAGCATTATGTATATTCAGTGATTATTGTTCATGAAGATATGCATGTAAAAAATCTAAGCTTGATTTTTGAAGGAGAAAAAGTTTTATTTGCACCTTTATATGATATTGCTTGTACAGGTATCTATGATACATCTAAAGGCTACGATTCTCATATATCAATTAATGGAAAACAAACGAACATTAGACCTAATGATTTTAATCCTTTATGCAAGTTACTTAAAATTGATTTTAAAAGTTTCAAAAAAGAGGCATTTAAAATTGCTACTATTTATGAGGAAAGACTTCCTTTGTACATTGAAGAGTTAAAAAAATTAGGAAGTATTCCTTTTTATAAGGCAAAATTTAAAAAGAAAGTTGGAGAACAAGGAGACTGGGTAAGAGATAAAAAACCAGTTGAGTTTACAGAAGTACTAGCTAAATTTCATAAAAAGCAAGTAAGTAGATTGATTGAGCTTAATTGGATTGTTGGAAAATAAGATTAGATTTTAAATCTTTACATGTAAATAATTATATGTACTGTTATCGGAACTCTCTTGGAACTTCTAATTCCTAAAAAGTGTGGTTCTCTTTATTCTTTTTTTCTCCGCAAAAAAAGAACCAAAAAAGCTCACCATCTAAAATGAAATGCTTTTTCAGAAATGTATAAAAGATTTTCTGATGTTTATAACTCATTTCAAAACAATACAAAGTATTGTTTCTGCATTCAAACAGAAAAACATCTTTTCCGAAAATAGTTTATAAATTTCTGGCATTTCAAATGATGGTAGAAATACAGAAGTTTCTTTACATGTAGATATGATATAATCTTGAATATAAAACTAAAGGTGCTAGTGTATGTATACGCAAAAAAAAATATTATCTACATTAAAAAAACTAAAACCTATGTATGAAAGTGAAGGGGTTTTACTCTTAGGTTTATTTGGTAGTTATGCCCAAAACAAACAAACAAGTTTTAGTGACATAGATATAGTTTATCATCTTAATTATGACAAATTTTCTCAAAAATATAAAGATGGATTTTCTAAACTTTTACGACTTGATGAAATTAAAAAAGATTTAGAAAACAGATTTAAAACTAAAGTAGATTTTATATCTGATAAAAATAAAACTATACTAGATAAGGCAATATATGTCTAAATCAAATTTTTAAAAGTACCATTAAAAAACTAATATAATAATTTTTACATGTAGGAAAACCAGATTTTCTTTATTCTTTTTTTTTCCGCAAAAAAAGAACCAAAAAAGCTCGGTGCAAGAATTATAATTTTTGAGAGTCTTATGATGTTTTTCTAAAAAGTAAAAACTCACTTCGTTCAAACAGTTTACTTTTCTTTACGAAAAACACCAACGTCTCTATTTTCAAAAATAATAAATTGCACCAATAGGAGAATATAAAAAATACCGGAGCTCTTTTTTAAGTGTATTTATTACCCCCGGGGTGTAATTTGGAATTTAATTAGTATCCTGTCTCCGGAACTCCTTTTTATAGTTTTTACTAGAAAAATTTAACATAAATCTTTATATGCAAATAATTATGTATTATATAGCTGAAATTCATTGAGGTTTCTTTTTTTCAAGATAGTATAAAACTATTAAAATAGAATTTATCACATTTCCTATTATACGATGATTATTTTCATAAAAAAACCTATCAAATTCTATTTTACTATGAGCTAAATAATTTCTAGCATGTTTGTACAACATAAAATATTTTTCCAAGCTATCTGGTTTGTCAATTAGTTTTGAATAGGCATTGAAAAATTCGTCTCCTGTAGCATTTTTAGGGAATTTATGATATTGTTTTAAAAGTTTTTGATTTGAATCATTTAGCACATTTTCTATATGACTGAATAGATAATTTTCTTCTGATTTTGATTTTTCTTTAATAAAAACTTCTATACTTAATACTAAACCAATTGTAATTGATAAAACAGTACTTTCACTTCTTTTATTTGCATAAAATCGCTCCGTAAGTTCTACTATTGAATTTAGTACTTCTAAGTTTTTTTCTTTTCTATGAAGTATTTCAATGAGAATATCTTGATTTATATTTTCGTTAAAAACATTAGAAAATATTTGCACAATACTTGGATTTAAATACATATTCTTTTGTTTGTTTCCTTTAAGATATGTTGGCAAATCAATATATATATCATTCAAATCAGTTTGTCTATTGCCATAACGATTCTTATTTACTTGTGCTACAATGTTTGTATATGTTAAACTATGAGTATCCATTAAAATAGATATAGCACATAAGATATAAGTACTTTCTAAATTCCACATAAGTTTATATTGCTCATTTTCATAAAAACTAAAATGTAGTTTTAGTAGACATTTTAAATATGAAACTAGGTTGCTAGAGTCTGGAAAAGTATTTTTTCTATATACTGATAATAAATCAAATAATTCATCATTGTTAACTAAATCATAACTGTATTTAATTAAATACTCTTTGTACATAATTTCAGATATTTTCCAGAAATTATCAAGTTCTTTTTTAAATTTACTTTTGCTGTACTCATCAGTACTTTGTTTACTTAATCCAATATAGAATAATTGCCAATTTGGATAAAGTTTTGTATTTTGATTTTGACCAAATAAGTATGTATATTTTTTATTTGGAAAATTTTCATCAAAATGTTCTTCATATGCTTTTAATAAATCTATTGAAATTATTTTTTTTAAGTTTTCAAATTTCTCTGTCCAATTAGATGTGTTTGAAGTTATTAAAAAATCTTTATCAACGTTAAGCCAACTATTGTCTAATAAACAATCTAAATATTTTTTGGATTGAGATGTCCAATTTTTTTTATTTAAATTATTTAGTTTGTAGAATTTACTAAAATCTTTTTCTGATAGAAAAGGTGATTGACTATTAAACTTAAAATTACTATTTAAATCAATTTCATATAGGCTCAATTTATTTCCTTTTTAGATATATTTATTATTCTTTCTAAAGTTCCTCAGTAACTAACATAAAACATAGAGGATTAATTTCTTCTTTTAAAAATTAAATACTTACATGCAAAGCCCTAATACTCATCCTCAAAGTAAAATTTATAGTAAGATTGTCCGGTTTCTTCGTCATAGCCTTTTTCGTAATCGAGTCCTTCTTGAATTGAGTTATTTAGGAATTTTATTTGAATTTTTTCATCAAGAGTTATGGACGACCTAAAGCCATTTTTATATTTTTTTACATCGTCTTTGCTGATTCCAAAATTATCATCAAAACTAATTTCACTCTCATCTGCATACTTGTCACGATAGTTTACAAAGTCATCTTTCATTTTATCATTGTGCATTATTTCATCTAAAAAGTCTTGTTCATTAAAGTTGTCTTTTTTTTCAAAGAAATCAATACAAGAGTTACCAAAATCAACTTGTTCACTTTTTTCATACTCAGGTGTAACCACATCATTTACAAAATCTTTACACATGTTCATAAACTGCTTTGTTTTAAAGCTGTCATTTTCAACAGGAGCAATGCTTAAAAACTTGTTTACCCAGTAGTCAGTTACCTTTTGGTGGATGTCTATATTGAAGATGTTGTAGCCAAGTTCAGTTTCGTCATTGATGATGAAACAGCCTTTTTCTATTTTACTTGCATTAATGCCTTCTTCTGTTCCAAGAGTTAAAGAATCCTCAGTTTTAAGTACTTTAAAAAACATATCTTTTTTCTCTACTTTATAGATACCAATTACATCACGAAAAACTTCATCAAACTTTATATCTTTAAAATGAACTATCAGAAGTTCACCCATCATGATTTTAGGATGAGTAGAAGCATCGTAAAGATGATTGGCAATACGTTGTGCTGCTTGGGCAAAGTCACCATCTTCAAAGATGTTTTTTGTGTACATGTACACTTCATTAAACGTTAAACTTGAACTGTGAGCAAAACGGTGTAAGTCAGTCTCGAGTTGAAAGGGTTTTAAAAAATAGTGTAATAGCTTTTTTTCTAGTTCAGCTTCTACACTTTGAGGATGATGAGATAGGTAAACTCCCTCATCTTTTTGTTTGTTTCCTACTTGGTGTACTATTAGTTTATCTATACTTGCATTTGAAAAATCCATTGGTTATCCTTTAAAATGAAACTTTATCATTTCATGCCTAAAACAGACGTAAATTCTTTACATGTAATAAAAAATTGCTATAATTAAATATGAAAAAAACAAATGCAGCACGTATCTTAGATAAGTACAAAATTGATTATGAAATTGTTGAATATGAAGTTGATGAAAATGATTTAAGTGCTTTACATGTAGCCGAAAATTCAAATACAGATATAAAAACAATTTTTAAAACTTTAGTAACCATAGATGAGAAAAACGAGCCAATAGTAGCATGTATTGCTGGTGATGAAGAGCTTGATTTAAAAGCTTTGGCAAAGGTGGCTGGTGTGAAGAAGTGTACGATGATACCTTTAAAAGATGTGTTGAAAACAACAGGATACATCAGAGGAGGCTGTTCTCCATTTGGTATGAAAAAGCAATATAGAACATTTGTAGATACGGATGCACTCTTACATGTAAAGATATTAGTAAGTGCAGGGGTAAGAGGGCAACAGCTTTTGTTGGACCCAAGAGCATTTGAAAAACTCTTACATGTAGAGTTTAAGAGAATCATTCATGCAACTCATATCAGCAAGTAATCTACTTTACTTATTATTGCCTGTTTTCATAGTTGCATACTTCTATTTTCGTTGGGTTGGTAACAAACTAGAAATACTTTATGCGAGTGGAAGAATGTTGCTACAACTTTTGTTGGTTGGTTGTCTTTTGACTTATCTTTTTGAAGCAAAATCATCATATATGAGTATATTTGTAATTGTTGTTATGATAAGTGCTGCGAGTCTCATAACACTAAGAAATATAACAAGTAAAAATTTTCAAATCTATAAAAGTGTTTTTTTATCTATTTTTATTGGTGGAAGTTTAAATCTTTTTTTAGTGATATATTTTGTTCTAGATTTTGATTCATTTAGTGAACCTCGTTATGTAATCCCAATTGCAGGAATGTTGTATGCTAATTGCATGAATGCAGTATCACTTGTAGCTGAGAGGTTTGAACAAGAGCGGAAAATCCACTCTTATGAAGAAGCAAGAGCTATTTCGTTTAGAGCGTCACTCATACCTCAAATAAACTCTTTTTTAGCAGTTGGTTTAGTCTCTCTTCCTGGAATGATGACAGGTCAGATACTCTCAGGAGTTGACCCAATAGTCGCCGTTCGTTATCAAATTATGGTTATGTTTATGGTTTTAGGAAGTTCTGGAATTAGTACCATACTCTACCTTTTACAAAAAAAGACTTAATCACAATAAATTCTTTCATTAAGCCTGTATATTTATGCTTAAGTATATGCAATTAGTCAATACTAAGCTATACTTGTGTTATGAAAGAGATATTTTTTAAAGATAAAAACCTACCTTTTATAGAGTGTAGATATAGTAAAAATAGTGGAAAACACTATAAACCTCATATTCATTCCACTTTTAGTATAGGTGCTATTGATGTTGGTGAAGTTTTATATAGTGTAAACAATCATGAAGCATATTTGAGTGCAAATTCACTTGCTATTATAAACCCAGATACTCTTCATAAATGTAATCCACTTCAAAAATTACAAAGAAGTTACTATATGCTTTATCTTGATACATCTTGGTGTCTTAAAATACAACAATCTTTTATTGATACTCAAACTTTTATTCCTTCTAATAAAATTTTAATTCAAGATGCTCAGATATATGATGAGTATATTAAAACAATGATTTTTTTTATGCAAGAGGGATTTTTATTGGAAAAAGAGCAAATGATGATAACTCTTGTAGAGAAAATTTTAAGAAAAACAGTAGATTTAAAAACTTCTACATGTAAACAAACATCTTTACATGTAAAGAGTATTAAAGATATTTTATCCAAGGGTTTGGATGAAGATATAACATTAGCTAGTATCGCTAAAAAACTCTCATTAAATCCTTATACACTTTTGAGAAACTTTAAAGATGAGGTAGGCATAACTCCTCACGCCTTTAGAATGAATCGTCGCATTGAACTGGCTAAAAAACTTTTTCAAGAAAATAAAAATATTAGTGAAGTTGCTCTTGAATGTGGTTTTTTTGACCAAAGCCATCTTCATAGACACTTTAAAGCAATAACTACAGTGAGACCAAAAGAGTATCAACTCAATTTTGTACAATAAATAATTTTTTAAATTTCCTATAATTGATTTTACATAGGAAATAACAATGGAATTTTTACTTTTAGCCTCAGCGCATTTTTTAGCACTTCTTAGTCCTGGTCCTGATTTTTTCATAATCATTCAAACAGCTTTGAAAAAACCTCTTCGTCATGCTTTTAGTGTGAGTGCTGGGATTGCAAGTGCAAATGCTTTTTATTTACTAATTGCAGTCTTAGGTTTAGAAGTCATAAAAGAGATGAGCAGTTTAATGTTAGTTTTAAAATACCTTGGGGGAGGCTATCTTGTTTTTATTGGAATAATGCTTTTAAAAGCTAAAAAAATCAGTCTACATGTAGAGACAAAAGCCTTACATGTAAATAGTTTAAAGGCTGAGTTTACAATAGGTTTTTTTTCAGGTTTTTTAAATCCTAAAAATGCAATTTTTTATCTTTCGTTATTTACTGTAATGGTATCACCTGACACATCTTTGTTTATGCGAACCTTATATGCTATTTGGATGAGTTTTTTAGTATTGTTTTGGGACATGGGCATTGCTATTATGATAGGAAATAAAAGTATAAAAGCAAAACTCTCTTCTTGGATCTATAGTATTGAAAAGATTTCTGGTATTGTTTTAGTAACTTTTGGATTTTTTCTAGTGTGGTAGTTTTATAATAAATTTAGCTCCTTTTTCTATATTTTGTGCTTCTATAGTTCCTTTAAATTGATTCTCAATTACTAGTTTTGACATATACAATCCTATGCCAGTTGAAGGAGTTTTTTTCTTGCTTGTAAAAGGTTTGAAGATATCTTCAATTGGGTCAACTTTTATGCCTCCAGCATTGTCTATTATGCTTAGTATAATATGTTCTTTTTTATCTTGTAAAGAGATATCGATATATGGATTTTGAGGTTTACGAAGCTTAATTACATCATTTATGTTTTGGACAATAGATAAAACAACATGAGCTAGAGAGTTAGCATTTCCATAGATTTTTATCTTAGAATCTACTTTAAAGTTTAGTTTTATTTGATTTAGATTTAGAGTTGAGTCTACAATTTTTAAGGCTTGGTTAATAGAAACAATAGGGTTAAACTCACTACTATCTGTTTTTTTATAAAAGTCTTCAAAGTTGGTGATTGTTTCTGACATAAACTGAATTATTTCTTGATTTTTTTCAGCTTCTTTTATTAGTTCTGGATCTTTCATCATTTTTTTTATATACATACAATTAAAACTTAGCTGAGTCAAAGGTTGTCTCCATTGGTGAGCTATGATTGCTATCATCTCTCCAAGGGCAGCAAATTTGGCTTGTTGTTGTAACATTTTATCATTTAGTTTTTCTTTAGTTATATCTTGTATATTTGCAACTATTGCCAAGTCTTTGTTTTTACCACTTTTTCCAAAAGAGATTCTAATAGGAAATTTTTGACCATTTTTATTTATGGCTTCTACTTCTTTTGCATTTTCATCCCCTTCTAATTCTGTTGGAATGATACTTTTAAAAGAAGCATTATTTAGCATTTCATCTCTTTTATAACCAAATATTGTCTCTGCTTTTTTGTTAAAAGTTCTTATTTTAAGCTCAGAGTCAAGCGTGATAATGGCATCAGTACTTAGTTCAATTACAGCATTTGAATAATCTTTTTCTCGTGTGAGTGCTTTTGTTTTTCTATTGATACTTCTGTTTGCTGGCATGAAGATAAAAAGAGCTTCAAAAAGTAGAGTTGTAAGAGTCATTACTAGTATAAGTAGTTCAATTTTTTTTAATTTTTTTGTATTTTCATTTGCTTCTTGTAAGTATACTGCAACTGCTTTATCAAGTTCACTTAGTAATTTTTGTGAATTTTTAAGTACATAGTTTTGACTTCGACCATCTCTATTTTCATAAAATCTTTTTGCATGAAAAAGATACTTTTTGACTTGGTTATCTAACCAAATTTCTTTTCCGTAATATATTTTTGATAACTCTTTAGACATAAGCAAAGAGGTAAGTTCAGCATGTACTTTTTCCATAAGTCTTATATTTGTCTTGAGTTTATCTATTTTATAGTAGATAGCATAAAAAGCTATTTGTCTTGCTATGATTTTTTGGTCGGTACTCATATTTATGAGCCTTGCATCATTAGATTGGTCGATTAAAAGCTTGTTCAGATTTATGTATGCAAGTATAGATAGCAGAGCGATGATGGTAAGTGCAAGCACATAACGTTTAGTAAAATTAATTGTTTTCATTGTATAATAGTAACATAACTTCCATGAGGTATTTGTATGCAAGAAAAATATGAAATTATTTTAAACAAAAGTTCTATATTGTTAGCAGAAGATGATATAAGCGTAAGAGATAGTTTTAAGAGAGTCTTGCTTCTTTTTGTTAAGAAGGTATATACGGCCAGTGATGGAGAAGAAGCGTTAAAACTATATGAAGAATATAATCCCGACATAATCATCACAGATATAAAAATGCCAAAGATGAATGGATTAGAACTCATAAAGAATATAAGAGAATTAGATCATGATACTCCCATAATTGTAACTAGTGCATATACTGACCAAGACTTCTTGCTTGCGTCTATAAAACTCTCTTTAATTGAATATGTAGTAAAACCTATAAAAGAGAGTGATTTAGATAAACTTTTAAAAGAGTGTGCCAAAGTTTTAGAAGAAAAGTCCAAAACCATAGTAGATTTAAACTCTACATGTAAATATGATTATGACAATAAGATTCTTACATGTAAAGAAAAAAACATAGTACTAACCCATAAAGAAGTAGAGTTTTTTGAAATTCTTTTAGTTCATCGTGGAACTCTAGTAACAAAACATGCTATTGAAGATAAACTCTATATTTATGAAGAAGCACCCCCAAGTGCTTTAAAAAATCTTGTTTTTAAACTTCGTAAAAAAATAGGTGATGACATAGTAAAAACTGTCAATAAACTAGGTTATATCATAGAATAACCATAGTTTCATTTTTAGCGACCCAAAAGAAACCTGACGTAATGTACAATTCCATACAGTCATTTGATAGTTATCAATGAAATAATGAGGTTGTGGCAATATAATGTGTCACTATGATTTACAACAAGGAGGAAATGTGATGAAAAACATTTTGAAGAAAGTCTCTTTTTTATCTGCAGCGGTTGCCCTAAGTGCAACTACGGCTTTTTCAGCTGGTGATAGTGCAGTAGAAAAGATAATGAAAGACAGAGGTTTAACTCAGCAAGATTTGATTCGTGCTGCAAAAACATACTTACCAACGGGCGGGCGTGATGAGTTTGTCGTATTTAGTTCAGGTGGACAGAGTGGTCAAGTGATTGTTTATGGTGTTCCATCTATGAGAATTTTAAAGTATATAGCAGTATTTACACCAGAGCCTTGGCAAGGTTATGGTTATGACGTAGATTCTCTAAAAGTTTTAAGACAAGGTAACATTAGAGGAAGAGAAATAAATTGGGGTGATACTCACCATCCAGGTCTTTCAGAAATAGATGGTAAATATGACGGTAAATGGTTAGCAATAAACGATAAAGCAAACCCGAGAATTGCTATCATAGATTTACATGATTTTGAAACAAAACAAATTGTAGTAAATCCTGTTTTTAAATCAGATCATGGTGGATCTTTTTTTACTCCAAATTCAGAATACATAATTGAAGCAGCACAGTATGGTGCTCCATTTGATAATAATTACCATCCAATCGAAGAGTACAAAGAGACTTATCGTGGTGGTGTAACTATGTGGAAGTTTAACCATGAAGAAGGAAGAATTAAAGAAGATAAATCTTTTACTATAGAGATGCCTCCTTATATGCAAGATCTTTCAGATGCAGGTAAGGGTTTAAGTTATGGTTGGGGTTTTACTAACTCATTTAATACAGAAATGTATACAGGTGGTATCGAAGTAGGTAATCCACCAAACGAAGCTGGTATGAGTAGAAACGATACTGACTTTTTACATGTATATAACTGGAAAAAGTTGGCAGAAGTTGCAAAAAATCCAAAAAATGTAAAAATTGTAAATGGGCATAGAGTTATTCCTATTGATGTTGCTGTTAAAAATAATGCACTTTTTCTAATTCCAGAGCCAAAGTCACCTCATGGTGTTGATGTGTCTCCAGATGGAAAATTCTTAGTTGTATGTGGTAAGCTAGATACTCATGCTTCTGTTTATGATTTTGCAAAAATTAAGAAGTTAATTGATGCTAAAGAATATATAGGTAAAGATCCTTATGGTATACCAATCCTTGATATGAAAAAATCACTTCATGGACAAGTAGAACTAGGACTTGGGCCTCTACATAATCAGTATTCTCCAGTTGATGGTGAAATATATACTTCACTTTATGTTGATTCACAAGTTGTAAAGTGGAACTATAAAACTTTAAAAGTTCTAGATAAAGAGAATGTTCACTACAACATTGGTCACTTAGCTGGTATGGAAGGAAAGTCTGCTGATCCTCAAGGTAAGTATATAATTGCGTTAAATAAACTTTCTATAGATAGATTTCAGCCAGTTGGTCCTCTTCATCCACAAAATCACCAGTTGATTGATATTAGTGGAAAAACTATGGATTTGTTAGTTGATATGCCTATTCCTCTTGGTGAGCCTCATCAAGCTGTTGCAATTCGTGCAAGTAAACTTCATCCTGCGGTAAGATACCCAATGGGAACTAACACTAAAACAGGAAAGATTCATAGAGGTAAAACTCTTGCAGGTCAAGAAAGAATAGAGAGAAATGGTAAAAATGTAACTGTTTATGCAACTCTAGTTCGTTCTCACATAAATCCTGAGAGAATTACTGTAAATAAAGGTGATAAAGTTACTATATATATGACAAACTTAGAACGTGCTCAAGATGAGACTCATGGTTTTACTGTTGACCATTATGATGTACATGCTTCACTTGAACCTGGCGAGACTTCAGCTATAGAATTTATTGCTGATATAGAAGGTGTTTTTCCTTACTATTGTACTGAATTTTGTTCAGCTCTTCACTTAGAAATGATGGGTTACTTGATGGTAAAAGATCCAAGTAAAAAATATGTAAGTGCTCAAAAGTTAAAAATGAAAACAATGAGTAAAGCAGAATTAAAAGCAGAGTATGATAAAACAGTGGCGGTAAATGCTGCAACTGACGCAGTTATACAAAGTGTTGTTAAATTTTTAAAAGAGAATGGTTATGATAAACATAAAGTTGTAGCTGATCTTGTTACTGATGCATTTGACCAATATGGGCAAATTCCTGCACAGAAAAAACTTGCTGATGAAGCAGTAAAATCTGGTGATATGGATAAAGCTATTCTTTATGAGAACATGATTTGGCAGCTTATGGTTAAAACAGCTGATGTTGGAATTAGAGCAAAAGATGCACTTGTAAGATTAATTGCTACTAAACAGACAGATTCAGCTGCTAGTGGTGAGATGGCATTTGCTGAGGGTGGATGTAATGGCTGTCATGTTATTGGAAAAGTTAGTTCTGGTCCAGATTTGACAGGTGTTCTTTCTCGTCATGAAAATGGTGAACAATGGGTTGCTGATTTTATTAAAAATCCACAACACAAGTTTAATGATCCTTATGTTAAGGCTATGATAGATTACTTTAATCTAAAAATGCCTGATCAAAACATGAATGATCAAGAGATAAAAGATATCGTTGAATATCTTAAGTGGGTAGATTCAAACGCGAATCTATTCTAATGTAAAGGGAGGCGTATGCCTCTCTTACATGTAGACATTTTTGTGTCTACATGTAAGAACAGTTTTTAAGGAAAAATAATGCATTCAAGTTTAAAAAAATCAAAGATTTTTACTATATTGGCACTTTTGTTATTGACATTTTCATTTACGTTTCCTATGGTAGCTTATCATGGAACACTAAATAAAATTTATGATGAAAAAGCAGATGAGATATCTCCATTGGCTATTAAAGTATGGAATTTTTATAACCAAATTATGTATAAGAGTACTACAACCCCAAAAGATGCACACAATAATTTAGAAGAGATGATAAAATCTTCTTCTGAGATAGGTGTAGCATCTCTTCCAATCTGGGCGGTTTCACTTGAAGCTCCAAACTATCCAAAAGAGGCTTTTCCTGATGGAATTCCTGTCTATTTCCATTTTGATGGATTTAGTGGTGAGGTTCATGAGATGAATACAATTAACCACTATATTGGTATGGATCCTATGTGGGTTGGTGGTCAACTTGAACGTGAGATTGGCATATATGCTCTTCTTGGATTGAGTTTGATTATGATACTTTTTATAGCTTATAATTCAAAAATTTTGAGTTATTTGATGTATATTCCTGTAGCTTTACCTCTTCTTTTTATAGCTGATTATGCTTATTGGCTCTATTGGTTTGGACACAATCTTCATGATTGGGGAGCATTTAACATAAAACCTTTTATGCCAACAGTTTTTGGTGATGGAAAAGTGGCACAGTTTATTACTCATTCGTATCCAACAACAGGTTTTTTTATGATAGTTGGAATTGCACTTTTATCTTTACTCGCAGTTTTAGCAAAGAGCAAAGCACTAAAAGAGATGAGTGAATCTTAATGATTAGAATACTCTGTTTATTAACTGCTTTTATAACTTTTTTAAATGCTAATGCCTTACAAAAAGCGATAGATGGTGCCGAAGTTGGTTCTATTTTAAAGCTAAAGGCAGGAGTATATAGAGGTAGTCTTGTTATAGATAAACCTTTGAGTATAATTGGAGTTGAAGATGGAGTTATTATTGATGGAGAAGGAAATGGCACAGTCATAAAAGTACAAAGCTCGTATGTGACACTAAAAAATTTGACTATTCAAAACAGTGGGGATAGACATGATAAACTTGATGCTGCTATTGCTATAAGTGATGCAAGTCAATGTGAAATATCAGATATAAAGATACGAGATACCTTGTTTGGTATAGATATGAGTAACGTACGTAAATCCATAGTAAAGAACAATACAATAACTTCCAAAGATGTTGATTTGGGACTTAGAGGAGATGGTTTGAGGCTTTGGTACTCAAATGAAAACCTTATTAAAAATAATTCACTTATACGTTCAAGAGATATGGTAGTTTGGTACTCACATGGCAACATTATAGAAGATAATTATGCAGAGCACTGTAGGTATTCACTTCATTTTATGTATGCAGGTAAAAATTATATAAGAAATAATAAGTATCAATTTAATTCTGTTGGTATATTTTTTATGTACTCTAAAGATTCAGTTGCAACTGGTAATGTAATAAGAAGTTCACTTGGTGCTACTGGTATGGGCATAGGTTTAAAAGATGTTAGTAACTTTACACTCAAGAATAATACAGTTATTTACAATGCCCAAGGTTTATATATAGATCGTTCACCATTTGAACCTGATGAGCATAACTGGATAGAAGATAACAATATACTTTACAATGCAGAAGCTTTGCATTTTCACTCAATAAGTGAAAACAATATAATTAAAAACAACAATATTCAGGGTAATATAGAAGACATAGTAAATGATTCTCGTGGTAGTAAAACAGATGATAATGATTTTGAAGAAAATTATTGGGATAATTATGAAGGTTTTGATAAAGATAACAACGGCATAGGTGATACACCTCACCGTGTATATAAATATGCTGATCAGCTTTGGACATACAATCCAAATGTTAAGTTTTTTTATGGTTCTCCAGTTATTTCAATGTTGAATTTTTTAGCAAAATTGGCTCCTTTTTCTGAACCTGTATTTTTACTAGAAGATGCAAAACCTAAAGTAGAGATGAGGAAATGATGGGTAAAATGAAAACTGATAGGCGTGAATTTATACAATATTCTACGCTCGGTGTTTTAGGATTAGTTTTAGCGGGTGGAGTTGTTGGTGCTCCTTATATTAAAGCAGATGAACATAGACTAAGACCTCCAGGAGCTGTAGAAGAAGATAGATTCTTGGCACTTTGTATCAAATGTGGGCAGTGTTTACAAGTTTGTCCTTATCATTCTATTGAGTTGGCTGACTTTGCAAAAGGTTATGGACTAGGAACACCTTTTATTGATGCAAGAGTTAGAGGGTGTTATCTTTGTGGTGCAGTTCCTTGTGTGTTAGCATGTCCAAGTGGTGCGTTAGATCACCATACGGAAAAACCGCAAGATGTACATATGGGAGTTGCAGTTCTTATTAATCCAGATACCTGTTTAGGTATTACAAAAGATGTAGTTCCTAGAAAGCATATAGATAGGATTTATAATCATCCTCATTCTGCTAATCAAGAGAAAGAAGTTTTAGAAAATTTAGAGAAATTTGATGGTAAGGCGTGTACTATTTGTGCAGATATGTGTCCACTTCCAAATCCTTTAAGTGCAATAGCAATGGTGCCACATAAAGATGGAGGAAGATATCCTGAAATTTATGATGGTTGTGTTGGTTGTGGGGTTTGTGAAGAGTTATGTCCAGTTGATACTCCTGCAATTGTAGTAAAACCAAGACTTAACTTTGAAGATTATTATGAAAAGGGAGAAAAGGTATGAAAAAATTAATTATATTTTTAATAACTATAGTATTTATAGTTGGATGTAGTGATAAGAAAGAGGAAAAAAAAGTAGAAGTTTCTAATGAAGCTGGAGCTATAGAAGTTGTAGCAAATAAAAATTATAAAGAACAGAAGATTAAAGAAATAGAGACAAAAAATTTAAAAGTAGGTCATAAAGACAAAGCTTACTATTTTAATTACAATAAAATTGAGGACAAGACTTATACTCCAATGGATGCTAATATGAGAGTAAGAAGTCCTTATGAAAGAGTTGAGATTTCACTTTTGGTTAGTAAACTAAGTAAAAAGTTTATAGTTAAGTGTTCAGCATGTCATAATGACTATGCAAATGGTATTATTGGACCATCTCTTTTAGGTAAAGATAAAGATTTTATTTATGGCTCAATTATGGATTTTAAAACAGGAAAGAAAAAGAATGTTTTGATGGAACAGTTAGTAAAAATGATGAGTGATAAAGAGATAGATGAGTTATCAAATGAAATTGCACTATTTAATAAAAAAATAAAAGAATTAAGAGAGAAAAAATAATGAAAAATATAATTATAGGTATATCTGTAGTAATAGTATTAGGATTGATGGTCATGACATTTCAAAGAGGTCCTGCTTTTCAAGGTGGAGAAGCTGGAAAAGTTGTTGAAGATATAGCTAAACTAGATTTAGCAAAAGCTAAAGTATCTACTCTTACGGATAAAAGTGATAGAGAAAAAGAAGACGATAAACTAAGTGCATTAAGAGCAAAAGCTGGCAATATGAGTATGTTTAAAGTAAGTGATAAGTACAGAAGTAGATGTGCATCTTGTCATGGTGCAGATGGTTCTGGTACGCAAAATGGTAAGAAAATGATGGGGCCAAAGCTTTTTGGACAGAGTAAAGAAAAGCTGTATAAATCTTTAGTAGATTTCAAAACAGGAAGAGTAGAGAATTCTGTTATGAGAGGACTGTTATTGAGTCTGAATGATGATGATTTTAAAGAGTTATCAAAAGAAATAAGTGAATTTAAAGCAAGATCTGAGGCTACTAAGTAAAGGCTAAAAATGGATAAGTTTAACAATAGAGAAACTATAGAAAAGTCATCTTTCTTATCAACTTTTATAGATCAAAATGACAATGGCAAAAAAAAGCTTAGCATAAGAGCTAAAAGGTGGATAGTTATTATCTCTATTCATCTTACTTTTTTCTTATCGTTTTATATAGATATTCAGATGCTTGAAGGAACCATGAACGGTTCTAGGTTTTTAGGATTTCATCTTATAGATGTTTATGTAACAATGCAGGTTTACCTTGCAAGTTATCATATGCCCATCAATATGGTAATAGGTACTGTAACTATTATTTTAGTTTATCTTTTAATTGGTGGAAGGACGTACTGTTCTTGGGTCTGTCCCTACGGACTTTTAAGTGAGATCGCTGAGAAGATAAACAATATTTTAGTAAAAAAGAAGATAATAAAAAAAAGAGAGTTTGATAACAGAGTAAGGCATATTTTTTGGCTTATGTTTTTAGTTCTCTCTTTTACAAGTGGTTATCTTGTTTTTGAGACATTTAATGTAGTTGGGATTTTAAGTCGATTTATTGCTTATGGTTGGAGCATAGCTCTTGTTTGGGTACTTGCAGTTTTACTTATAGAAATACTTTACAGCCGAAGAGCATGGTGTAAATATATCTGTCCAATAGGTACTACTTATGGTTACATTGGAGTTGTAAGTGCTACTAGAATTCAATGGAATAATAATTGCGATCACTGTATGGTTTGTCATGATGTATGTTTTGAAAATCATGTACTTGAACTTACAAAAGCAAAGTATGCTAAACAAGTAGAAGAAAAAGGTATAAAAACAGCGTACATAAAGAGTGGAGATTGTACTCTTTGTGGAAGGTGCATAGATGTGTGTCATCAAGATGCACTAAAATTTGATTTTAGGCTCAAAGGACTAGTTTGATAGAAGTAACTAATTTAACAAAAAAATTTGGAAATACAATTTCACTTGATAGTGTGAGTGTAAGTTTTAAAGAGGGTGATTATGTTGCTCTAATGGGACCAAATGGTGCAGGAAAAACAACATTGATTCGTTTAATTCTTGGTTACTATATACCAAATAATGGTGAAGTTTTTATAGATGGTTTGAATCCTATGAAAAATAGAGTTGAAGTACTTAAAAACATAAGTTTTGTACCTCAACTTCCACCTCCCATTAAGCTAAGTCTTGATGAGCTTATAAACTATGTTGTAGTTAGTAGCGGAACACCTAAAGATAAAATCTTTTATTATGCAAAAGAGATGGAACTTGATTTAATTCCAAATCTTTCCAAATCATTTTTTAAGCTTAGTGGTGGAATGAAACAAAAACTTTTGATAGCTATTAGTTTGGCAAATAGTGGAAGCATTAGCATTTATGATGAACCAACTGCAAATCTAGACCCAAAAGCAAGAGAGAATTTTTATAGACTTCTCAAAGAGAATGAAGATAAAAAAATATCTCTTTTTGTAACTCATAGATTGGATGAGTTAGAAGGTATTATAAATAGACAGATTTATATGGATTTAGGAAAGATAGTTAGTGATGAGAGGATTTAGTTTAGCACTAATTTTAATAGCTTTTTTATCTAGTGGTTGTGAGAAAAAGATTACTACTGAGTTGCATGATGTACATTGGGATAGAGATATGTGTAAACGTTGTGCAATGGTGGTAAGTGATAGAAAACATACAGTTCAAGTAATCAATCCAAAAGATGGACGTAGTTATATGTTCGATGATATTGGATGTAGTATTCTTTGGTTTAAAGAAGATAAAATTCAGTGGAAAAAAGAAGCTGTTTTTTGGATAACAGATTCAAAGAGTGGAAAGTGGATAGATGCAAAAAAAGCTTATTATACTAGTGAGAATGTAACATCTATGGCTTATGGTTTTATGGCTCATAAAACTAAACCAAATACTAAAAACGAAATAATTAACTTTGATGAAGTTTCAAAAAGAATTATAAAGGTAGGCAAGTAATGAAAAAAACTATTTTAATTTTATTTCCCATTATTCTATTAGTAGGAGCTTTCTTGTTTACAAGAACGCAGGATCCTTCAAACATTGTAAATACAAAAAAAGAGCCATTAGAGTTTAAAGATAATACTCTTCAATGTCCGCAATGTAATATGTTTTTAGTTGGTAAAAAGTATACAGCTGAAACTATTACAAGTGAGGGGAAAACCCATTTTTTTGATGATGTTGGATGTATGGTTTTATGGGCTGAAGAGAATCTAAAAGGTGATAAAAACTTAGTTAGCTGGGTTTATACACTTGATTCACATAAGTGGGTAAAATCTAATAAGGCTTTTTACTCTATAAATGACGGAACACCAATGCACTATGGATTTGGAGCTTATGAGCATAGTTTTGAAAAAGCAATTAAATATGACGAAATGAAATTAAGAATGTTAAGAGGGGAAAATATGACAAATCCTAAGATAAGAAAAAAAATATTAGGAGAGAATAATTGAAAAATTTATTTTTAGTGGCATTTCTGGACCTTAAAGAGTCTATCCGAGCTAAATGGTTTTTAGTTTACTCCCTAGTTTTTGGAGGACTTATAGCTATGTTCTTTATTGCAGGTGTTACAGAGTCACAGGTTATGGGATTTAGTGGTTTAAGTCGTTTGCTTTTAATGTACATTCAAGTTACGATAGTTATCTTGCCTATATTTATTCTTATTACTACTGTTCGTTCTATCTCTGGTGATAGAGATAATCACATATTAGAGTATATGCTCTCATTCCCTATCTCTTTAAAACAGTATTATTGGGGTAAGATTGCAGGGCGTTTTATAACAGTATTTTTACCAGTTTTTATGGCTATGTTTGTTGCTATTATATACGGTACTTTTAAGGGTGCTGCAATTCCATGGGATATATTTTTACTTTATACTGGACTTCTTTTTTCATTAAGTTCTGCATTTTTAGGAATTGCATTTTTTATCTCTTCTATTGTAAAGTCGTCTGAAGTTGCTTTAGGAATTGCATTTTTTGTTTGGATATTTTTGCTTAGTTTTATAGATATTGCTCTTATATCTTTAATGATGCAAAACAGATACGATGAGGGCATGATTATTGCGATTGCAATGAGCAATCCAATGGAGATTTTTAGAGTAGCCGCTATCAGTCTTTTTGACCCAGAACTTACTGTTATGGGACCCGTTGCATTCTATATTTTAGATTCTATGAAACATGGAGTTTTTGTTCTGTTTTCTATCGCTTATCCTATAGTTCTAGGATTAGTATTTGCAACTTTTGGATATATAGTATTTAAAAAAAGGGATTTAGTATGAGAAAAGTATTGTTAGCATTTTTGGTATTTAGCAGTTTCGTTTTTGCTGAGACTTATCATGTTTCTAAAGATGAGATAGGATTGATAAGAAAAGTAAAAGTTTACAAAGAACCTAAATGGATTGCAAGTATCAAAGTAAGAAGTGGCACAGAAATTTTCTTTTGTAGTCCAAAGTCTATGTTTGAATTTTACCATAGACCAGGGAAATGGCCTGAGTACAATGTAAAAGCAGATAATGATATGCGTCTATTTGTAACGGATTTTATAACATTAGAGAAAATAGATGGACGAGCTGCTTTTTACGTTTATGGAAGTAGAAGTATAAGTCCTGCTGGTGATGATTTAGTAGCTTTTAAAACTAAAAAAAATGCTCAAAGATTTGCTGATGCTAACAATGGTAAAAGAGTTTTTGCATTCAAAGATGTTTCATCAGCACTTGTAAATTACCTTAATGGTAATTTGTAAAAAGGATATAAAATGTCTAAACCAATACCACTTGATGTTGAGATAGAGTTAGACCCTAAAAGATATATTGTTAGTGAAACAGATGAAAAAGGTAAAATTACATATTGTAATGACTACTTTATTGAAGTTGCAGGTTATACTAAGGCCGAGCTTATAGGTAAATCTCACTCTATTATCCGTCATCCTGATATGCCTAGAGTTGTATTTAAACTTTTGTGGGAGACAATCTCACAAGGAAAAAATATAAATGCTGTTGTTAAAAACTTAGCAAAAGATGGAAGATATTATTGGATTTTTACAGAGTTTGAATCAAGAAAAGATACAGATACTGGTAAGATTATAGGTTATCATGCAGCAAGAAAAAGCATTTCAAAGTTTATTATAGAAGTTGTTGCTAATCTTTATAAAGAACTTTTAGAAATAGAAAAAAACTCAGGTATGAATGAGAGTGAAAAATATCTCATAGAGTTTTTAAAAGATAAAGGTGATGATATGAATTTTTCAAATTTTATGGAAGAGATTCATCGATTTTACTAGACAATATAACTCCCAAGAATTTTCTAATTGGGAGTTATATTAATTTATAGGTATTATCTATTAGTTTTAACTAGATACATTGCTATAGCTTGAAGTTTTTTACCTTTTATATTTCCACATATTTGACTCTCTTTAATGAAAGATTTTGCTTGTGCTGTTGATGTGAATTTTTTATCTGTTTTTTTGCACATTTTAGAGTACATCATTGAACCCTTTTTTATAGCTTTTGCCTGTCTTTTTTTAGTAGCAGCCATATCTTTTGCTTGATTTTTTTCAACAAGTTTTACAAGATTATCAAAATTCATAATCTTACCACCATTCTTGCTTTGAAATTCTAAAGCAGCTTTTTTTGTTCCAAAAGCGTATTTACTTATAGTGCTCATTGTTCCTGGCTTTTTACTGCCAACTACAAAAAAAGCATCTTGTGAGGGAATAAATTTTAAAGTAGTGTTGTCAACAACTCTGAAATTTGTTAGTTTTTTACCGTTGATAACTTTGTCTTCAATAGCGCAAGTAATTGAGCAATATTGTTCATGTTTACCTTTATAGTCAGCTGCATGATTTGTTCTATAAAACATAGGTAAAGTCATGCCACACACATTACAATACATCTTCTCTTTGCCTTGTTTTACTAAAGTAGCCTTATCTACAGATACCGCTCTATAGTTTTTTTGCATTTGCATTGGTGCTGCACTTAGACCAATTGCTAGTATACATATACTCAATATAATTTTTTTCACGCCTTATCTCCATTTAATAGTTTTGGGTATATCACCATGCAACAAATAACTATAAAGGAATAAACAAAATAGCTTTTGTGAATAATAAAAATACCCATTGAGAATTTTATCTAAAGATTGTTAAATAATCGTAAATTTATCTATTGAAATTTTTAAGATTATTTTTTTAGTTCAGAGTTACTTTTAATATATTGATAGATTTTATTTTATAAATTGCTTTATATTATACTTGTCATAGTAGCTATCAATTGCATCTCTTAGATCTTTATCATTGAGTTTGCTTTTTTCTTTAAAACCATGTTTTACTATGTATCCGTATGTTGTAATTGATTTATTAGATGTTGGATTTTTTAAGAATCTTAAGAGAGCCTTTTTTGTCTTTTTTTCGCTACTATATTTTAGAGTATATTGTGCCATAAAAAGTTGTAACTCTTTTTTGTCTTTATGACAATACATACAGTTTGTTTCATATGGATTTGCAAAAAGGTGTACTGATATTAGTAAGATAGAAAATAGTTTTACCATATTAGTGTCACCTTTGTTCCTGTGTTTTCACTAGAAGTTATTTTGATGTCTATATCATACTCTTTTATGATTGAGTTGATTATGTCATAACCTATGCCAAAACCAGAGATATTGTCATTGAGTTTTTTGTATCTTGTAAATATCTTATCAAGTTCACTATTTTTCATGCCAATTCCTTCATCTTCAATGCTGAATTTTATATTTTCATGGTTGGAGGAAGTACTTAGAAAAATAAAAATAGTTCCTTTTTTTGTGGAAAATTTAATCGCATTTGATATTAAATTATCAAATAGCCTTTCAGCTCTATGGCTGTCAATTGTAGTGTATATATTGTCTTGAATGTTTACTTTAAAGTCTATATTTCTGTTGTTTGCAAGTATCTTAAAGTACTCAACTCTTTGATTTAAAATATCTGAGATATTTAGATTTTTGTTTTCTGATTTTTGTCTATTATTTAGTAACAAAAAAGATAAATCTTTATGAATGTTAGAAATTGTGGTTGCACCTATTTTGATGCGGTTTATCTTTTTAAGATTTTTTTCATCGACTTTGTTTAAGTCTAGCACTTCTATGTTGTTAAGTATAGTGCTCGTTGGTGTGATTAACTCATGCGTTGTATCTTTAATAAACTTGTCTAATAGATTTAGATTGTCACTTAGAGGTTTGATTAGGATTTTTACTAATAAAAATGAAGTAAGGATTAAAAACAGTATTATAGATATAACGATTGTTGCTATTTTTGTTAATTCGTTATTGAATTCATATGTTTTTTCCTTTTGTATAACCAAATATGCAGCACCAAGATAATAAGGTTCAACTTTATAAACATAGTATATAAAATTATCTTTAAAAAATTGTTTTTGGTTTATAGAACTTAGCTCTTCATTAAACGTAGAAAATATTAAGTTTTTATCTATATCGTAGATTGCCGAGCCAATGTTGTTAAGCCTTGGATAAAAAGCTACTTCTTCAACTATGTTATCATCTAGTAGTTCAAGTTCGTTTATAATCTGTTGGGATTGTATGTCTACTTTTTCTTGTTGTAGTGAAATAATGTGTTTTTCTTGATTGCTTAAATACATATAGCTTAGAGCCAAAACAAGTAAAATAGTGGTTGTCAGATAGACAGAAACCACATTGAGAATGGTTTTTCGTATACATTTGTTTTTAGGTAATTTAAACAAGGAGCATATACCCCTGTTTTTTTATGTTTATGATTCTTTCTTTGCCAAGTATTTTTCTTAGATTATTGATGTATATTCTAAGACTAGCATCATTACTTGTTTCATTTGCTGTCCAAACAGCTTCATATATGGTATTTAAATCAACAAGTAAATTTTTATTTTTGATAAGAAGTTTTAAAAGTTCTAACTCTTTTTGAGTGAGTTTTTTTTCTTTAGAGTTTTGTATTAATTTACCAGTTTTTATATCAAATGTTATATCTTGAGTTATGTTGATTATTGAGTTATAAGTATTAAAGCTTCTTCTGCAAATAGCATTTATGCGGTGAAGTAACTCTTTAAGGGCGAATGGTTTTTTTAGATAATCATCTGCTCCAAGGCTATAGCCCTTGTCTAAATCTTCAATTGAGTTAAACGTTGTAGTAAATATAGTTGGTATCAAGATATCTGCATCTCTTAGTTTTTTGAGTATTTCAAATCCGTTAATACCAGGAACATTTACATCTAAGACAAGTATATCAAAGTTTTTGTTATACAACTCATCAAGTGTATCTAGTGCGTTGTATGTAGAAGTAACATTAAAATCGTTCTCTTGCAAAAACTCAGTAATGGTATCTGAAAGGCTTATATCATCTTCTAAATATAAAATTTTAATCATGTTACATTATATCTTATGAGTATAAAATAATGATAAAGTAAGTATAAGCATGTTAGTATAATGCCATGAAAAAACTACTTATAATCACTTTTTTAGCACTTGTGTTAAATGCGGCACAGTGGTGTCCTGTTACGGGTCTAAAGATTTCAGATTATTTACAAAGCTCTTACCAAGCAAAACTCCAATCCAATGACTCTATCAGAGTATATGCCTCTTTATATGCACTTCTAAAAGATAGGGAAAACTACGGCTTAAAAGAGATAAAAAAGTATGATAGCAAGACAAAAACTTATCTACATGTAAAGATACCAAATACTCTACATGTAAAGAAAAATCCAATGAGTGTAGTGTATAAAAAACGATACTACTTTATGGGTAAAAAACTCTATAAAAAGAGATGCCCAAAGAAGATAGACGTAGAAGATTTTTTTGAGATAAGCGATTTAAAAGAAGAACTACAAACTAGTTGTGATTTAAAATCAGAAATGTACCTTCATGCAACAGCTGTTTATCTTTGGGATGTAAAAAGAGCAGGAGGAGTTGTCTTTAATGAAAAAAAGATACATGTTCATGGGGATGAAAAATGCCCAGTTTGCGGAATGTATGTGCATAAGTACCCAAGATGGGCTGCGCAGATTTACTATGGAGATAAGCACTATTCATATGATGGAGTAAAAGATTTGATGAAGTGGTACTTTGAACATAAAGAGGGCATAACTAAAATATTGGTAAGTGATTATTATTCACAACATGCCATAGACGGTAAAAAAGCCTACTACGTAATAGGCAGCGATACATATGGACCTATGGGACATGAACTCATCCCTTTTGCCGACCTTGAAGATGCAAAGAATTTCAAAGAAGATCATAATGGAAATAAAATCCTAAAGTTTGATGAGATAAAAAGAGATTTTAGAGTGTTTGAAAAGTAAATGGTTTTACGAAATTCTACTTCAAATTACTAAAGTTACAAGGATAATTAAGCTTTTTACATTTATCAAAATTATTTAAACAATTAACTAAAAAATGTATTGTAGTTGAAGGATTATTATTAGCTGGATCTAATTTACCACCAATTTTTATCCAATGTATTAATAATTTTTTTGCTCTTTTAATTGCATCATGTTGCATAGGTTTTAAAATAGTATATATGTCATTACAATTTTTGGAATAATCCATATTATACTTATCTTTAAAACAAACATCTAATTCTTTATTAATTTCATCTCTTCCCTTGTGTCCATAAACATCTTTAAAATGTAACAATATCCACAATTCATATGACTCATTTGAATAAGCGACACAAATATTTTGCTGTCTCGCACTTTCTATAGTACCTTTAAAATTATCAATGGGGAAACTATCTCTATCAATAACAATCCATGCCTTTGAAAGTTTACATTCTGGATTAGATTTTAGATATATAGGAATACCACTTAAAACATTTTTTGGGCTAGTGCCACAATGAGGAACACAAGTAACTGCAGCATTTAACCCTTTTTCTTTAATTAACTGTTGAAAATAATATCTTGATGATTTTTCATCTTCTAATGCAATTAAAAAAAACTGTGATACATCTTTTGTTTTTTTCTTACCTACTCTTCTCATAATTCTTCTTCATAGTCACATTCTTCATCTAAAGATATAGATAATTCACTAATATAAGGAATTGCACCATATTTACCATCTAAGTAATTTTTTTCTAATAAAGTATCTTTTCTAATTCCAAAGTCTATTAACGAAAATAAATTACTTTCTCCATAATTATTTTTTTCAACAAACCATATTTGATCACGCCTAAATAGATTTTGTGTCAATAAATTTGTATCATGTGTTGCAAATATTAATTGAGCATTATTTTTATTTAATTTTGAATTAAATAATTTCACAATTTTTTCTGTCATCTTAGTATGAAATGTACTATCTAATTCATCAATAACTAAAATTTCACCTTTTTCTAAAGTTTCAAGAATTGGTCCAGCAAGTTTAAATAAAGTTTGAGTACCGTCTGATTCTTCAGCAATCTGAAAACCTTCGTAACCTAAAAACTCTTGATTGTCGTTATATTTAGGATGTAATGATTTAGCAACTTTAGTATTACCTTTTACAATATCATCAATCAATTCTTTTGGCATATCTTTTGGAGCTTTTTTTTCATATGCTATTCCTAAATCTTTCAAAGTAATTATTTCATCTTCAAGTCCAGAAATACCAAAATCAGCTGATTTAAGAAATTCAACAATTTTTATTTTCTCTTTTTCATTACTTAAACGTTCATAAGTATATGTTTCAAACGTATCAGAATTATGTATACACGAAAAAGCATTAAGCTTTTCAAACCATTTCATAATTGAAAGAGATATCAAACCATTAAATTGAGCAACAACAGGCAAGAAAAGCGAATTTTCTCTTACCTTATCTTGTTTAACTATTAAACTACTTTCTTTTTTATAATCACTAAAAATTTTAAAATTTTGTCTTTTTCGAATAAATAAAGGTACTTCTCTTGAACGAAAAATATTAAAAGTTCTATAAAGCCATTCTTCAACAACATAAGTTTTTTCTATTTTAAAACCATATCTAAAAATTTGGTTTTCCATTAAAAATTTAATTTCAAAAGATGTTGGTTTATTTTGAGAATCACCATTTAAACGGAATTTTTCAAAATCTCTAACACCTTTTTGAAAAGAAGTTTCAACAAGATGCCTTATATATTTTAAAGAAATAATTAAATTACTCTTTCCACTTGCATTAGCGCCAAAAATTACTGCACTTTTTAAAATACTAATTCTATTATCTTCTATGTAATTAAATGGTAATTTATCATTATCATATTTTGTTGCTTCCATAGAAAAAGTTGTTCTATCTTTAAAAGAATAAAAATTTTCTATATTTACTTCTAATAACATATTTCTTCCTATTTAAAGTTAATTTTTGAGATATTATCTCAAAAATAGATGTTTAGGATAGCATAGTAGATAATAAAAGTCAAGTTTTTACTATGAGGTTAAAAGTTAAAAAGAGCTAAACTTTTAACTTTTAACTGGAACCCTTTGCTATTTAGTTTGAAAAGTAAAAAGTCCACCTTTGTTACCGTCAACAACTTCGGCGTTCCATATCATACCACCAACAGTACAAGTTGGTAAAATTCCTTTTGCTTGGTAAGTATTTTTAGCTATTTTTTTTAGTGTAAAACGGTGATAACCCATATTCATATTTGTTGCGTATATATGCAAGTCAAGTTCGTCTGTTCGGATATCTTTTTTTGTTTTTACTGTGAAAGTTAGGGTTTCCATAAGAGGTATACTTTTTGGTTCAATATCAAATTCAAAACTACCTATTTTAGGAATGTCGGACTTACAAGAGCTTACATGTAAATCACATGATGGTGATTGTGCATAGAACTGAGTATCGCCCATAAAGAGTTTGTATATGTCTGCACTATCTACAAAAAAGTAGGTCAATATTCCTGCAACTGCGATAATTTCCAAAAGTAGTAATTTAAAAAACTTTTTATTTTTCATAACCAAACTCCATTTTTAATATAAAATATTATAGGGTAAGCTGTAACTATGGCAACGTAGAGTGAGTTAAAAATTAAAGATGTTTTATAAAAAATCTTTTTATAATCTGCTCTTAACATTCTTAAAATAGAACCACTAATACCACTAAAAGTACCTATAAAAAGCGTAATATAAAGAAGATAACCAACATAATAGTACTCACGTTGTAAAAAACAATATGGACAATGATGGGTTGGTAATTCATATATATATGTTCCAAAAAACAGTATTAATGAAAGTAAAGATACTATGAAAAAAATTACATTAATAACTAGAAATGGAAGTTCTTTTTTTAAAAAACTGAAAAATACAAGCAAAGCAAAAATTAGATAAAAAGTAGTTATTATCACATTGTTTGGTATGTTAAATATAAGTGAAAAAGAAGATGATGAAGCAACCGAAAAAAGTGTACCACAACAACTTACTATTTTATCAACATCGAGTGAACTGAAAAATGATATTTCATAAAAAATTTCAACAACTAACAGCACAAAAGCAACTATAAATATACTAAATTTTAGTTTTGTAAAGGAGAGTTTTTCGTCTTGCATATCTTTTACATGTAAGGCAATCCAAAAGCCAAATATAAAAAGATTGAGTATTTTAAATACAAATAACCATAAACCAAAACTAATAGAGTTAACAACACCAGCTGCACACATTGCTCCTGTGATAACACCAGAAATTTTATCGGCAGTGAATACAAAAAAGATAAAAAGTGGAAGTTTTAAAATAAAAATATATTTTATAATAGTTGCTACCAGTATTGCTCTTTTTTCTAGGCTATATTGAAGTTCACTTGTTGAGTTTATATCCCATTTTTTTACAATCATTATACTTATAATAAAAGCAAAAGATGCAAAGACTAAAAAGATAATGTCAAGTATATAAATTGCAATTATTTCAGGAGTTAAGAACATAAAATCTGTCCGTCTTTCATCTCTATAACTCTATCAACAAAATCTAAATTAAAAAACAGTGGATCATGCGTAGCAATTATGATTGTTCTTTTTTGTTGTTTTAACTCTTTTATGATGTCTATAAATTCAAGAGAGAGTTTTTCATCTAAATTTGCAGTTGGCTCATCTGCTATGATGATTTTTGGGTTATTTATAAGTGCCCTTGCAATTGCAACACGTTGTTGCTCCCCTCCTGAGAGATTTTTTATATGGGACTCTTTTTTACTAGTTATATCAAACATTTTTAAAAGCTCATCTACTCTTTTATCAAGTTCTATTTCATCTGGATTTGATGGAATTGTAGGTAATATGATATTTTCATAAGAACTTAGAGTTGATATTAGGTTGTATTTTTGAAATATAAAACCTATGTTTTGCCTTCTGAACATTGCAGTGAAGTTGTCTGGCATTTTCGATACTCTTTTGTCATCAACTACCATCTCTCCAATAGTAGGTTTACTTAGGGCAGCAATGAGTGAAAGTAGAGTACTTTTTCCACTTCCACTTGCACCTTTTAAAACTACTAATTCACCACTTTTTATTTCTAAGTTTATGTTTTTTAGAGCAGTTTGCTCATTACGTTTGTTTTGATTAAAAACTTTTGTTATGTTTTTACACTCTATCATCTCATCACCTCGTCAGCGTTCATGCTAGCAACTCTCCATGATGGAATTATAATAGCTGCAATATATATTGGGATAGTTAAGAAAAAGAGTAAAAATAGAGTTTGAAAATCAAATGCAAATGGTAAATCAAAAACTGGTTTTAATCTGGAATATCCTATGAAAATATCTTTAAGAAGAGGGGCTTGTAGAGTATAAACAAAAAATAGTGCAAGCATAACACCTACTAAAAAAGATATAAATGAGACCACAAAAGCTTCATAAAACTTAGCCTTTAGTACATCATCTATTTTCCAACCCAGGGCTTTTAGTATGCCTATTTCTCTTTTTTCTTCGCTACTAAGTCCACTTGCTTTATCGTAAACAATCATAAAAAATGTAAAAGCACTAATTATAAACAGAGCTAAAAACATACCACTTTTGTAATCAAATATATTTTGGTAACTCACTCTTAAATCACTATTGGTAATTACTTTAGAATCAGGAAAAAGGTTTTTTATTTTTTTAGCTATAGTTGGTATCTCTTCCGGATTTGCAATTTCTAGTACTATATCAGTTACTTCATTTTTATTCATTCCAAAAATTTCTAAAACCAAATCTTTTGGCATAAGAATTATGTCATTTGATTCAAGTGCGGTTGCACTTTTAAATGTTGAAGCTATTTTTATTTTTTTGAGTTCACCATCTGGTTTTATAAAGTTAAAAACTCCTTGGTAGTAGTTCTCTCTTAAGACCTTATCAACACCTTCTCCAACTATCATAGAGTTATTTTTATAAAGTTCATCAAAATCAACATCTTTTACTATGGCTTCAAAACTTTTTTTATATTGTTTATCGAAACTATCAATTCCAACAATAGAGAAGTTAACACCTGCTTTTTCAAAGTAGTAATAACCCCAAATCCTTGGAATGGCACTTTGCACTCCATTTAGTTTTAAAAGTTTATCTATTTTTGAAATCTCAATATTGGTATGTCTACCAGCTTGTAGTTTTTGAACTGTTATTTGAGGTAGAGACTTCAGTGTTATAAAAAGTTCTTCTTTTATGGAGTTTGAGATAAAAAGGATTGAACTAAGTAAAAATATAAGTGAGGTAAATATAAAAATAGTAAAAAAGCTCTTTGCTCCTCTTCTAAAAAGTGAACTTATAGCAAAGCCTATTAAAAAATGGTTCATGGAGTTTGTATCCTTGCTGGATTATTTTTTTTTGCGAAGTTGTATGTAAAAGTAGATGGAAAATACTCTAAGAGTTCAGGTCCATTACTAAAAAGTGAAAAAGTATCGCTATAACTACGATGACGTATGAAATTTGCCCCATTTGAAATAGCAAGGTCAGGTAGTCCTACAATTTTAACAAATTCATTTTTGATAGTTTTATGATGTTTTGCTGTTGTGTACATGTAAAGAGTTTCAATAGCAAATAAACCTAACAATACAAACAATAAAACTAAAAAATATTTACCTAATTTATTCATAAATAAATTTTACCACTATTTTTTTGTTATTTCAAATTTTTGTGCACGTACAGTTATATCTGTAATTACAAGTGGTGACTCTATTACATGTAAAAGTGTTTTTGCTATGTTTTGAGGCAGTAAAAAGGTATCTTCTTTTTTATAAGAGGGTTCAAATTGTAGTTTATCAAAAAAATTACTCTTTGTGATATCTGGATTTATGTTTGTAACTCTAACTTCTGCTTTTCTTAACTCTTCAAATAGCGTCAAGCTAAAATCTCTAAGCCCACTTTTAGTAGCAGTGTATAGCGCAGAAAACTTTGAGTGACGAGTTGCTTCAATGGAAGCTACATTTATGATATGACCTTTGGTCTTTTTTAGACTTCTTAGACAAAGGTTAGTTAGAATGATGGGAGCTTTTAAATTTACGTCTATAAGAGTTTCGATTTGTTCTATGTTTAGTTCCTCATGTGGAGTAAAAACTCCAACCCCAGCACAATTTACGAGTAAATTTATATTAGTAGTTTTTAAAAACTTTTTTATCTTTACATGTAGAGATTTTGTATCTTTTAAATCGCATATGATTTCACCACTATTTCGACCAATTCCATAAACTTTATAACCATTTGCTTTAAGTTCATTACAAATTGCTTCTCCTATACCACTACTAGCCCCAGTCACTAATGCTATTTTCATTTCCTCACTTTAGTATTGTGAATTTATCTCATTTTAATAGGAATAAGTATAGCATACATTTTTCAAAATTGGAGTAATATGGTTTATATGCAATCACATATTTGGAAGTTGTTTTGTATTGTTATGTTTGTTGGTCTTTTTATCTTAGGTTTTTTTACTTATGAGCTTAAGAATCAAATAGATTCAAGGTATGAATTAGAGCAAGAAAATATAGCAAGAGTTATATCAAATTCTACAAATAAAATGTTATCACAATATGAAGTTACATTGGATGTCCTTGGTGAGTATTTGATTAAAGACGATACCTATAAAGATATACGTAAAAGCAAAGAAATGTTTAAAAAACTTCTAAAAATAAACCCATCAATTGCAGATTTTAGTTTAGTTAACCCAAATGGAAGATTGTATGTTACTAGCATAGATAAGAGCATAGATAAACTACCTAATCTTTTAGAAAAAAAAGAGACAAAAAACTCTTTTGAACAAGCACTCAAAAGTGACATTATTGTTCTTGGTAGAACTTACTTTCATAAAACATTAAATACCTATATAATACCTATGAGAAAAGTAATAAGAGATAAAAATTTAAATATATTAGCAGTTATGGTTGCAGGTATAAAGGTTAAAGATTGGCATCTTTTAATGAAAAGCAATAATATTTATATTTCAAAATATAAGAGTTTTTTATTTAGAGATTTTGATTATTATATGCAGTTAATTCCAAGTAAAAATAAACATAAAAAAAGATACTATAGTACTAATATTCCTGAAAAATATGTTCATTATATCAAAACATTAATACGTAAAAAAACTAATATCCAAATAAATGGAATTAAATCAAAAGGAGTTATTTTAACAATAAAGCATAAACGTTTTATTGATAATCAAGAAGTATTGTCTTCAATAGAATATTTAAAGAAGTATAAACTTTTTTCAGTTGTAGAGATTCCATATTCAATTATTAAAAAAGAGTTTTATGGTAGATTAATCCCTGTTTATATATTTTTTCTATTAATAGGCACATTTATATTTTTTCTATTTTTTCAATTAAGTAAAATGGTAATTAAAAATAGAAAAAAACTTGAGCATCAAGCTGAGCATGATTATTTAACTAACATAAATAATAGATACTATTTATCTAAAAAATTTGACTATTCAAAGTTGTCAAAATCTTTTAGTCTTATGATTTTAAATATAGATAATTTTAAAAATATCAATGAGAACTATGGTAACAAATATGGAGATATGGCTCTAAAAGAGATAGGACGTAGATTATATAAGATTAAAAAAGAAGATGATATTTTAGTTCGATATAGTGGCGATGAGTTTTTGTTTATCCGATATTGTAGTGGCAAAAAAGAGTCTGTTAAGTTAGCTCAAAAAATTATAGAAGCTCTTTATAGTTCATATAGTATTGACTTGTATAAGTTTAGTTTAGGTACGAGTATTGGGATTGCTGAGTATCCTAATGATGGTGAAAACTTTGAGAGTATAAAAAAATATGCTGATATTGCATTACAAGAAGCAAAAAAGAAAAAGAATTGTTATATGTTTTGTGATGAGAAAATCAAACAAAAACACTTAAGATATTCGTTGATAGAAAAAGAGTTAAAAACAGCGCTACAAAACAATGAAATATATATGATGTATCAGCCACAAGTAAGAAGCGATGGTACACTTTATGGCGTAGAAGCATTAGTAAGATGGCAAAATGAAAAATTAGGATTTGTTCCTCCAGATGAGTTTATAAGTGTTGCTGAACAAACTGGAATGATGGTGAAATTAGGTCAATATATTATCAAAACATCATTAACAGAAGTAAATAAAATATATAAAGAGACAAATAAAAGGTTTCAACTCTCTATCAATATTTCGGTAAAACAATTTGAAGAAATAACTTGTTATGAAAATCTTTTGAATATGATAGAGCATACAGGGTTTGATAAGTCATTGCTTACTTTAGAAGTGACAGAGAATCTTTTTATTGAAGATATTGAATTAGTTTTGAATATTTTAGAAAATATACGAAAACAAGATATTAAAATTTCTCTTGATGATTTTGGTACAGGTTACTCATCTTTAAGTCTTCTGAAAAAGTTACCCATAAATGAATTAAAAATTGATAAAAGTTTTATTGATGATATAGAGACAAATATGGATGCTATGAAAATGGTAGAAGGTATTATGCTTATTGGTAAACAATTAAATATGACTATTTTAGCAGAAGGAATAGAAAAAATTGAACAAAAAAATATATTAGATAACTACGGCTGTGATTTATTTCAAGGTTATCACTTTTCTAAACCTCTTAAAAAAGAGGCTTTGTTAGATTTTATTTAGATAAGAGTTTATCATGTCTTTTTCCATCTCGTCATTATGGGCATACTCGTATCCAAAAACCTTTTTCCAAAGGCTTTCATCTTCCATGCACATATAGAAGTAAACATCTTTATGCCAAGGAGTGAATGCTTCATAAACACCTTTGAACATCTCTTCTTTTATTGATAAGGGGTAAGATTGTTTACCTCCAGCATTTACCATAGGCATTTGTAAAATTTTGCTTTTAAAATCACGACTTCTAAGTTTTTTAATAACAGGTTTTATAAAAGTTAAAGTTCCCAAAGAGACAAGTGCAACTTCTGATGGCTTAAAGTTTTCTAAAAGAGTATTTACAACCTCTTTGTACTCTTCTAAATAGTTTTCATATACTACAATAGGATGAAAATGAAAACCAACTAAAACCCCTTTATTAGCCAATGCTCTTGCACAGGCTATTCGTTTTTCAAGTGAAGCACTTAAGTGTTCTTCATTTTTTATTATAGTTGGAGTATTTATAGACCAAGTGCAAAGTATGTTCTTTGGAACATCATTTTCAAGTAAGTATGTTATGTTATCTGATTTAGTTTTCAACTCTAAAATTACATTTTGATTGGTTCTAGCAAATTTAAATAAAGCTTCAAGTATGCCATGCTTGTTTCCCCACATAAGTGAATCAGAACTCTGTCCTGTTCCTATATGGTAAGTTTTATTGACATCAAGCTTTAGATTTTTAAGCTTATTAGCAAAATTTTTATCAAAGCCTATTTTATTTTCGTTGTAAAAAGATTGAATAGAACAGTAAGAACAATCAAAACCACAACTTTCAACTGCATCAAGCGTCATAAGGTTGCAGCATCTTGTTTTTGGTGAGGCAACAGGACACATACCAAGCCCAAGTTCTTCTTTTTCATAAGTAGTAAAGTTAAATTTATTGTCTTTATGAGTGCTTTTAAATGAAGCATATTTTTTCGGTTTGGCTTTTAGTTCTTCATAAAAACTCTTTACATGTAAAAGAGTTCTTTTCTTGTTTTGATCATCAAGCCAAATATCTTTTATGCTATTTTCGTCCCACATTTTTAAGTCAATAGATATATCTATAAGCTGTTTTATATCAGAAAACGAAAGTTTATATAAAAAAGCTTTCTCTTTTATAAATTCTTGTAAGCTTCCTTCTAATTTTGTGAAGTTACTGTTTTTGATATGTTTTTCAAATTTTTCTTTATAATTTTCCATACAAATTCTTTCGTGGGTATTGTTATATTTAAGTGATCAGATACTATCTTTAGTACATAAATATCTTTTACATGTAGATATTGTTTGCTTACATGTAAAAATGCTTCAGCTTCCATATCTACTAGCATTGTATCTAAACTTTCAGGATTTTTAAGTGCTTTGTCTACTGTTGTTAAACTTGCAAATTCTATATCTTTTAACTCGTGGTTAGTACAAAATAAAGAGCCAATTTCTATAGTAGTATCTTTACATCCTGCAATGCCTATATTTATAACACGTTTTATATCGTAATTTTCAAAAATATCTTTTATGTTTAGAGTATTTTTTTTGCCCATTCCTGATACAATCAATAAAATATCATTTTTTGCATATATCTTATAAGGTTTTTTTTGTAAACATTGTAGTTTGAAAAATTCTATAATAGACTTTGCTTCAGCAAATAAAGCCGTATGAATGAGTATTTTTTTTTGCATCTGTTTTTGTATCCTTATGCTGAATTACTGATTGAAACTATATTATTTTTAAAAGTATCTTTAAAATTTTATCTGAACCTGTTTTGATAATTTTAGCTCTTGCTTTAACGTGGTAGTATTTTTTACTATTTTTTTCTTTTAGGTTATATTTGAAATATCTATTTTTATTTAATGGAGTAGACTCTATAATTTTTTTTGCAAGTGCTAAATAATAACCAGCTAATTCTTTTTTGTTTTTTCTGTAACTTATAAAAGCCAAATCTGTGGCACTTTTGCAAAGCATTAACCATCTATCGTCGTATTTTATATAATTTGTAATTAAATCACCATTTATGGCTTTTATAGCATAATTATCAATTAACTCTTTTAAAACTTTTTCATGTCTTTTTTTGTATTTATCACTATTTATTGTTTTGTTTATAAAAGAGATATTTGGGGTAAATTGATAATCAAAATTTTTATCTTCTATATTTATACAGCCCTGTTTTTTATTAGCTAAATAAATTTTATATGATTGTTCTGCATTAAACATGTTTTGTTTGTCAACTAGTTTAATCGTACCACATGCTATATTTATATTTTTTTTATTTTCAATTGTTAAAAGAGCAAATTTAGCAGCTTTTTTTGTACTTTTTTGTGCAACAATTTTATATTTGCCTTTAATATAAGCTTTTTTTCCAATAGGATTTTTGAAATCATTAAAAGCTTTGAAATATGCTTTTGGATTTTTTTCTTTTATTGCTTTGTCTAAATAGTGCCTGTAATTAGCATAATTATCTCCTTTGATAACCCCACTTTTATCTTCGTAGCTCAAAGCTTTTTTATAATTATCTATTTTTTTTTGAATTAAGATTTGTTTTTTAATTATTTTTTGTTTATCTGAACAAGCAGTAAAAACTATTCCAATCAAAATTATGAAGAATATGTTTATAATTTTCAATGAAGACCTTTGTTTATTTTATATAGAAACTTTCTATTAAAGGTCATTAGTATTTCATATAAAACTTTAATCTTACCTTAAAGAAATTTCAGATATAATCACCACCTTAATTGAAAAACTCTTCAGAAAAGGACATACTAATGTATGCAATCATTAAAAATGGTGGGAAGCAGTATAAAGTTCAAGAAGGCGATATCTTAGATCTCGACAAGCTTGACGCTCAACCAAAAGAGAAAATCGAGGTGACTGAAGTTTTAGCTGTAAATAACGGCGAACTTAAAGTGGGAGCTCCATTCGTAGATGGTGCAAAAGTTGAACTAGAAGTTATAACTGATGGTAAAGATAAAAAAGTAATTATCTTTAAAAAGCGTAGAAGAAAAGATTCTAAGCTTAAACGTGGTTTTAGAAGACAGTTTACTAAAGTTAGAGTTTTAAGCATTAAAGCTTAATCCCATAGACACTAAGAAAAGGAAAAACTAATGGCACATAAGAAAGGTCAAGGTAGTACCCAGAATAATAGAGATTCAGCAGGTCGTAGACTTGGTGTAAAGAAATTCGGTGGTGAATTTGTACTTGCAGGTAATATTATAATTCGTCAACGTGGAACAAAAGTTCATGTTGGTGATAATGTTGGAATTGGAAATGACCATACTATCTACGCTTTAGTAGATGGACATGTTGAATTTAAACGTAAAGACAAAAAAAGAAACAAAGTTTCTGTAATCCCCGCATAATTATTAGGCGGACTAAAGTCCGCCTAACTCCTCAAATGAGATTATTTGTAATCTCTACATGTAGATATTATAAATAATTTAAAATAAAATTTCCAAAACAAATAACAAAGGTTTCCCATGTTCGTTGATAATGTACAGTTAAATTTAAAAGCAGGTAATGGTGGTGCAGGTGCTGTATCTTTTAGACGTGAAAAGCACGTCATCATGGGTGGTCCTGATGGTGGTGATGGTGGAAAAGGTGGTAATGTCTTTTTTAGAGTAGATAAAAATACACATACACTATCTCACTTTAGAGGTTCAGGAAACTTAAAAGCCAAAAATGGACAACCAGGTATGCCTAGAAAATGTTATGGTAAGTATGGAGAATCACTTGATGTTGTAGTTCCTCCTGGCACTCAAGTTATTGATAGTGAGAGCGGAGAAATTTTGCTTGATTTAGTTGAAGATGGTGATAAAATACTTTTCATAGAAGGTGGAAAAGGTGGACTTGGAAATGTACATTTTAAAGGTCCAACAAATCAAAGACCTTCTTACGCACAACCTGGAATAAATGGTGAAAGCAGAGACGTAAAACTAGAACTTAAACTAATAGCTGACGTTGGACTTGTTGGATTTCCAAATGTAGGAAAATCAACTCTTATTTCAGTTATTTCAAATGCTCAACCTGAAATAGCAAATTATGAATTTACAACGCTTACACCAAAACTAGGCGTTGTAGAGACTGATAACTTTCAATCATATGTTATGGCGGATATCCCAGGGATTATTGAGGGTGCAAGTGATGGTAGAGGACTTGGATTAGACTTTTTAAAACATATAGAACGAACCAAGTTTTTACTTTTCATGATTGATATTGCAAATTATAGAGAACTTGAAGAGCAGTATAAAACTTTGGCAAAAGAGGTTAAAAATTTCTCTGAAAATCTTTCTAAAAATGGATATGCAATAGCATTAACAAGAAGTGATGCTTTAAGTCAAGAAGAGGTAGAAGAAAAATCGAAAGAGTTTATAGAAATGCTTGGTCTAAAGACAAATAAAAATGGAAAACACTTTGGATTTGAAGATGACTTACCTGCATATTGTCAAGATATACAAGGATATGATGGTTATGATAAATCATTACCATATTTTGTAATGCCATTTTCATCAATATCAAGAAAGAATTTAGAAGCTATAAAGTATGCACTTTTAGGTGCTGTAAATGAAACGAGAAAAATTGTAGAGGAATAGTAAAATGAGGGTTGTTGTAAAAGTTGGAAGTCATGTTTTAAGTGAACAAAATCGAATTGAAAAAAAAAGAATGTTCAATCTTGTAGAGTTTTTAGTTGAACTTATGAAAGATAATGAAGTTATATTGGTTAGTTCTGCTGCAGTTGCAGCAGGTTACTCTAAACTTAAACTTGATAAAAAACCACTTCAAAATAGGCAAGCAATTGCTGCAGTTGGACAGCCACATTTAGTAGAACTATACAATAGAAAATTAGAAAAATTTGGAAAAACAGGTGCTCAAATACTTCTTACTGCTGATGACTTTGATTCAAGAAAAAGGACACAAAATGCAAAGTGTGCTGTTGACACTCTTATAAAGAATGATGTATTACCAATCATAAATGAAAATGATGCAACAGCTATAGACGAGTTAGTTTTTGGTGACAATGACCAACTTTCTGCTCATGTAGCACACTATTTTAAAGCGGATTTGCTGGTAATTCTTTCTGATATTGATGGATACTATGATAAAGATCCAAATAAGTATAATGATGCCATAATCAAGAAAGTAGTAAACTATATAGACGAAGAGGAGTTAAATCTACCTCAAGATACAGGAAGTGTTTTTGCAACAGGTGGTATAGTAACAAAACTTAAATCAGCAGATTTTCTTTTAAAAAGAAAACACTCTATGTTTATGGCAAGTGGCTTTGATTTAAGTGATATTAGAAGTTACATGCTTGATGGTATTCATAAGGGTGGAACACTCTTTATTTGTAAGGAAAGTTAATGCGTGTAGTGTTTATGGGGACACCTGATTATGCAACCCAAATTTTAAAAGAGCTTATTACATGTAAAGATATAGAAGTACCTCTTTTGGTTACTCAAACAGATAAGCCAGTAGGAAGAAAGCAGGTGTTAACACCACCACATACAAAATCATATGTTTTAGAACACTCATTATCTTTAGAAATTTATCAACCTAAAACACTTAAGACTACTGAGGCTTATGAGTATATTAATTCATTTAAGCCAGACTTTATAGTAGTTGCTGCTTATGGGCAGATATTACCTCGCACAATTTTAGATATTGCACCATGCATAAATCTTCATGCCTCTTTACTACCACAATATAGAGGAGCAAGTCCAATTCAATCATCTTTACTAAATAAAGATAAATTTTCAGGTGTTACATCAATGCTGATGGAAGAGGGTTTAGATACAGGAGATATTTTGGGCTTTTCTTACTTTAAGCTTGATGAGCATATAAAGGTAGATAAACTTTTTGAAAAACTTTCAATAATGGCTTCAAAACTAACTATAAAAACACTTAAACACTTTCATGATATTGAACCAATTAAACAAAAAAGCTTAGATACTTCTTATGCTAAAAAGATAAAAAAAGCTGATGGGTTAGTCTCTTTTTTAGAAGATACTGCGAGTGAAATATATACAAAATTCAGAGCATATGATCCATGGCCAGGACTATTTTTAGATTCTGGATTAAAATTAAAAGATATGGAATTAGTTAAAGGCATTGGTAAACCAAGTACTATTATAGCCACTAATGAGGATGGAATCATAGTTACATGTAAGAGCGGAGCTTTAAAGATAAAAACTATACAACCAGCATCAAAGAAAGCTATGAGTTCAGTAGAATATATTAGAGGGAAAAGGTTAGAAGTTGGAAACACGTTGGTTTAAAACTCTCCCCTCAACTCATAAGTACCTTATTGAAAATATAAAAAATGGTGCTATTACTCCTCCTTTTGCCGTTGGAGTAGATTTTCAAAGTGATGGAGTGGGAAGTAGAGGTAATGCTTGGGAAGGTGATGAGGGAAACCTATATTTCTCTTTTTGTGTAGAAGAGAAACACTTACCAAAAGATTTGAAATTAGAATCAATTTCTATCTATTTTTCGTATCTTTTAAAAGAGGTTTTATATGAGTTAGGTTCGAATACATGGATAAAATGGCCAAATGATTTTTATATAAAAAACTCTAAAATAGGTGGAGTTATAACAACTAAGATAAGAGATACAATTATAGGCTCAATTGGTATTAACATCCTCCATGCACCAGAACAATTTGCCACTTTAGATATACAAATAACTCCACAGAAATTGGTAAAACTTTTTTTAGAAAAACTTTCTAAAAAAGTTTCATGGAAGAATGTTTTTAGTAAGTATAAGATAGAATTCCAAAATAGTCTTGGTTTTACCTTTCACTTAGATGGTAAAAAAAAATCATTAGCAGATGCTAAGCTTCTATATGATGGTTCAATTGAAGTAGAAAATAAAAGGGTGTACAGTTTACGATGATAGAAAAATCTATGCATAATATAAGCTTTCTCACAGAGAGTGACAAGCGCAAAAGTTGCGAGGAATTTTTATTGGACTTGTTCTGTAAAAAGGGGAGAGTAAAATGAGTGAAATTATAGCTATTGCAAACCAGAAGGGTGGCGTGGGTAAAACGACAACAGCGGTAAATTTAGCTGCGTCCCTTGCTGTCGCAGAAAAAAAAGTATTGTTGATTGATATCGATCCACAATCAAATGCAACAACTGGTTTAGGAATTCATAGAAGTGATTATGAATATAACATATATCATGTATTAATTGGAAGAAAAAAACTTTCACAAGTAATTTTAGAGACATCTCTTGAAAATCTACATGTAGCACCGTCAAATATAGGTTTAGTTGGTGTTGAAAAAGAGTTTTATGATGCAAAAACACAAGGTAGAGAGCTTATTTTAAAGACTAAGTTAGAAGAGATAAAAGACCAATATGATTATATTATTATTGATTCTCCTCCTGCTCTTGGAAGTATCACAATAAATGCACTTAGTGCTGCGAATTCTGTGATTATTCCTATTCAGTGTGAGTTTTTTGCATTAGAGGGATTAGCTCAACTTTTAAATACTGTAAAACTTATTAAAAGAACAATTAATCCAAAACTAGAGATAAAAGGTTTTTTACCTACAATGTATAGTACTCAAAATAATTTATCTAAACAGGTATTTGCAGATTTAAAACAACATTTTAAAAATAAACTTTTTGTCGATGATGAGACATCAAATTTTGTAGTAATCCCAAGAAATGTTAAACTTGCGGAGTCTCCAAGTTTTGGAAAACCAATTATACTTTATGATGTACAATCCCCAGGTTCAAAAGCTTATCAAAATTTAGCAAATTCTATTTTAGCGAGTTAAGTATGAAATATTTTGTGAGAAGTAAAAATGGGTAGTAAAAAAGCTTTAGGAAGAGGACTTGGTGCTATATTTGATGATGTTGAAGATGCTTATAAGCAAGGTGTTGAGAATTCACAAGATTTAATTAGAGATATAAATGTTACTAGAATCTCTTCAAATCCGTATCAACCAAGAAAATATTTTAATGAAAAAGCAATAAAAGAGCTTAGTGAATCTATTTTAAAGCATGGGTTACTTCAGCCTATTATTGTTGTTGAAAAAGATGATGATTATATGCTTCTTGCAGGTGAGAGAAGATTCCGTGCAACAAAAGAAGCCGGATTAAAAACTATAAGAGCAATCGTTGCTGATATAGAGTCTGAAAACTTAAGAGAGTTAGCTCTTATTGAAAATATTCAAAGAGAAGATTTAAATCCTATAGAGCTTGCAATTGCATATAAAGAGCTTATTGAAGAGTACAATATTACTCAAGAAGGACTCTCTGAAATCATAAAAAAAAGTCGTACTCAAATAACTAATACATTAAGGCTTCTTGTGTTAACGCAAATAACAAAAGATTTAGTCATTGAAGGCAAACTCTCTCAAGGGCACGCAAAAGTTATCGTCGGACTTGATGAAGAAGATGAACAAACAGTAGTAAATACAATTTTAGGACAAAAACTAAGTGTAAGAGAGACTGAGCAACTTGTAAAAAAAATAAAAGCACATGAGCCAAAAAGTAGTATTCAAAAGTCAACTGTTGTAAAAGAAAAATTAGAATTTACACAATTAGAAAAAAGGCTAAATGACTTTGGTCTAAAGACCAAAATAAAAGCTTCTGCTATAACAATTGAGTTTAAAAATAGTGAATCAATTATTCACTTTTTAGAAAGAATTCAATAACTTTCTTAATTTAATAAAGATTTTTACTTATTTATGTTAAAATCCGCACAATTTTAGTTATGACTACTTGTTAGTTATAGCTAAATTAGGTAGTGATTACTAGTTAAAGGAGCAAAAACATGTTGGACATTAGCCCAATACTTTTGCTGGTAACTGGATTTGTGTTTTTTACCTTGTTGATACTTCTCAACAAGATACTCTACAGACCGCTTTTAGAGTTTATTGACAACAGAAATGACTCAATAAAGCGCGACCTAGAAAATGCAGGTAAAAATACCAGCGATGTTGAGGCTTACTTCAAGGAGGCTGATCAAATCATCCGCAATGCGAAAGCAGAAGCAGGGAAGATTAGAGAAGTGGCTTTGAATGAGGCAAAAGAGATTGCCGCTAAAAAAGTTGAACAAAAACAGAGTGAACTCGAAGAAGAGTATACTGCGTTTTTGAAAGACCTAGAAGCGGATAAAACAGAATTCCAAGAAAGTTTGAATGCGCATATACCTCTATTTAGAGATAGTATCAAACAAAAACTTGGCAATATATAGGAGACCTGGATGAAAATTAGATTTATATTACTTCTTTTAGCACCAGCACTATTGTTGGCAAGTGGAGGTAGTGGCGGAGAGACTGATATTTTTTATAGGGCTATCAATTTTATTATATTTGCATCTATCATGTACTATCTTTTAGCAGATCATGCTAAAAACTTTTACAAAGGTAGAATTGCAGGAATCGCAGATCAGCTAGATTCTATACAAGTTAAAGTAAAAGAATCTGTAACAGCAAAAGAGACTGCTCAAGCAAAAGTAGAAGAAGCAAAAGCAAATGCTTTAGCTTTAGTAGAGACTTCAAAAAAAGAAGCTCAACTCCTTTGCGTAAAAGTAGCAAACGATACTGAAGTTGAACTTAAAAATTTAGAAAAAGGCTTTAAAGAAAAAACTGATATTGAAAGACGTAGAATGACACGTGATGTTGTTGGAACTGTCTTAGATGAAATGTTTGATAAAGATTCTATTTCTATTGATAAAGAAGAACTTGTGAAGATAGTTATGAAGAAGGTTGCATAATGAAGGGAATTATTGCTAAAAAGTATGTAAATGCTTTAATGACGAGTTGTAATGACTCTGAAATAGACTTAATTGAAAAATCTATTAATGATATTTCAAATGCCTTTAGTTCTACAAAATTTAACAATATAATACTTTCTCCGGATTTAACTAATGAGAAGAAAGAAGAATTTGTTTTATCTCTATTAGAAAAAAAAGAAGGAAAAATTCTTAACTTTATAAAGCTGTTGGTTTCAAATGAGCGTTTATCTTTGATACCTTCAATAGCAAAAGAGTTAAAGTATCAAATTTCACTTAAAAATAATTCTTATGAGGGTGAAGTTATAAGTAACTTTGAAATTAGCAAAGAGCAAATTACTAAATTAGAAGAAAATTTTAGTAAAAAATTTAGCGCAAATATCAAATTAAAAGTGCAGGTAAGTGATTATCCTGGCGTAAAAATTCAGCTAGATGATTTGGGAGTAGAAGTAAGTTTTTCATTAGATAGACTAAAATCTCAAATGGTAGAGCATATTTTAAAAGCAATCTAAATATAAATTTAGAATAAATCAGATGTTAATTTTTAGGCTATCGCCTAAACTTTAGTGACTGAGAAAAGCTGGACTTGTTCAGTTTTTACGAGAAATTAAATAATAAAGTAAGGAGCAATTTGTGGGAGCAAAAATGAAAGCTGACGAAATCAGTTCTATCATTAAAGAGCGCATTGATAACTTCGAACTCAATGTTGATGTTGAAGAGACTGGTAAAGTTATTTCAGCAGCAGATGGTGTTGCAAATGTTTATGGATTAAACAATGTAATGGCCGGTGAAATGGTTGAGTTTGAAAATGGTGAAAGAGGTATGGCACTAAATCTAGAAGAGTCAAGTGTTGGTATAGTTGTTCTTGGTAGTGGAAAAGTTATTAAAGAAGGAACTTCTGTAAAAAGACTTGGAAGACTACTTCGTGTTCCTGTTGGTGATGCACTAATAGGTCGTGTTGTAAATTCTCTTGGTGATCCAATAGATGGAAAAGGTCCAATTGAAGCAACTGAGTCTAGATTTGTTGAAGAGAAAGCTCATGGAATTATGGCTAGAAAGTCAGTTCATGAACCACTTCAAACTGGTCTTAAGGCAGTTGATGCTCTAGTTCCGATTGGTAGAGGTCAAAGAGAACTTATTATTGGTGATAGACAAACTGGTAAAACTACAGTTGCAATCGATACAATTATTAACCAAAAAGGTCAAGATGTTGTATGTATTTATGTTGCAATTGGTCAAAAACAATCAACTGTTGCACAAGTTGTTAAAAAACTTGAAGAGCATGGTGCAATGGATTATACAATCGTCGTTAGTGCTGGTGCTTCTGATTCAGCTGCACTTCAATACTTAGCACCATATGCTGGTGTTGCTATGGGTGAGTATTTTAGAGATAATTCTCGTCATGGGCTTATTGTATATGATGATTTGTCTAAACATGCTGTTGCATATCGTGAGATGTCATTGATCCTTCGTCGTCCTCCAGGACGTGAAGCATATCCTGGTGATGTTTTTTATCTTCATTCAAGACTACTTGAACGTGCTGCAAAAGTAAATGATTCTTTAGGTGCTGGTTCACTTACTGCACTTCCTATTATTGAAACACAAGCAGGAGATGTTTCTGCGTATATTCCAACAAATGTTATATCAATTACAGATGGTCAGATATTCCTAGAATCAGACTTATTTAACTCAGGTATTCGTCCAGCAATTAACGTTGGTCTTTCAGTAAGTCGTGTTGGTGGTGCTGCTCAGATTAAAGCTACTAAGCAAGTAGCAGGAACTCTTAGACTTGATCTTGCTCAATATCGTGAACTTCAGGCATTTGCACAATTTGCAAGTGATTTGGATGAGTCAAGTAGAAAACAACTTGAGCGTGGTGAAAGAATGGTTGAAATTCTTAAACAAGCTCAGTATTCTCCACTTCCTGTTGAAAAACAAGTTGTGATTGTTTATGCAGGTGCAAAAGGTTTCCTTGATGATGTCGAAGTTAGTGAAGTAACTCGTTTTGAAGCAGAGCTATATCCATTTATAGAAGCTAAGTATCCAGAAATTCTTGAACAAGTAAGAAGCAAGAAAAAGCTAGATAAAGAGGTTGAAGACCTATTGGCAAAAGCATTAAATGAGTTTAAAGCAACGTTTGCAGTAAAGTAAGGATAGACGATGTCAAACCTTAAAGAGATAAAAAGAAAAATTAAGAGTGTTGAAAACACCAGAAAAACGACAAGAGCAATGAAGCTTGTTTCAACTGCAAAGTTGAACCGTGCAAAGTTAGCAGCTCAGCAATCAAGAGTATATGCTGATAAGATTAATGAGGTTCTTTCAGAGATATCTTATAAAATCAATCAGTATAAAATTGGTGGAATTGAGAGTCGTTTTTTTGAAGAAATAAGCACTCTTGAAAAAGTAGATATAGTTTTTGTTACAGCAGATAAAGGTTTGTGTGGTGGTTTTAATATTCAAACTATTAAAGAAGTTAACAGACTTTTAGAAGAGTATAAAAGTAAAAAAGTTAAAGTACGTCTAAGAGGTGTTGGAAAAAAAGGTATAGCCTTTTTTAAATTTCAAGATATCGAACTTCATTGTGAGTATGCAGGAGTTAGTTCAGCACCAACTTATGAAAAAGCTCAAGATATCATATCTGAAGCAATTGATGATTTTATGAATGGAGTAACTGATAAAGTTATTCTAATTCATAATGGTTATTTAAATATGATTTCTCAAGAGTTAAAGGTAAATCATATTGTTCCTGTAAGTGTTCCTAGAGAGTATGAATCTGATTCAAAGTCACTTATGGAGCTTGAACCTGAAGAAGATGAGACAATTTTAGAATCTTTAATGAAAAAATATTTTGAATACAATATGTACTATTCTCTTATTGATTCATTGGCTGCTGAACATAGTGCAAGAATGCAAGCTATGGAAAATGCAACTAACAATGCAACAGAGAGAGTAGACATGTTAACTTTATCTTATAATAAAGCTAGACAAGAGAGTATCACTACTGAATTAATCGAAATTATCAGTGGTGTGGAGTCAATGAAATAATGAAATGCGAAATAATAAAGGAGAACGTTCTATGAATGGAGTAATCAGCCAGATTATGGGTCCGGTTGTTGACGTCGATTTTGACGGCTACCTTCCACAGATCAATGAAGCTATTGAAGTAAATTATGAGGTAGAAGGTGTAGCAACAAAGCTTGTATTAGAAGTTGCAGCTCACCTTGGTGATGATCGTGTAAGAACAATTGCAATGGATATGAGTGAAGGTTTAACTCGTGGGGTTACTGCAGTAGCTCAAGGTGGACCAATTAAAGTTCCAGTAGGAAAAGAAGTTTTAGGTAGAATCTTTAATGTAATTGGAGATGTAATTGACGAGGGTGAGGCAGTAACGCCAACTACGACTTGGTCAATTCATAGAGATCCTCCATCATTTGAAGAACAAAGTACAAAAAGTGAAATTTTTGAAACTGGTATTAAAGTAGTTGACCTACTTGCTCCTTATGCAAAAGGTGGTAAAGTAGGACTATTTGGTGGTGCTGGTGTTGGTAAAACAGTTATTATTATGGAACTTATCCACAATGTTGCATTTAAGCACAGTGGTTATTCTGTATTTGCTGGAGTTGGTGAAAGAACTCGTGAAGGAAATGACCTTTATCATGAGATGAAAGATTCAAACGTATTGGATAAAGTTGCACTGTGTTATGGTCAAATGAGTGAGCCTCCAGGAGCACGTAACCGTATCGCGCTTACTGGTCTTACAATGGCTGAATATTTTAGAGATGAAATGGGACTTGATGTTCTTATGTTTATTGATAATATTTTTAGATTTTCTCAAAGTGGTGCAGAAATGTCAGCGCTTCTTGGACGTATTCCTTCAGCTGTTGGTTACCAACCAACACTTGCAAGTGAAATGGGACAATTTCAAGAGAGAATTACATCAACTAAAAAAGGTTCAATTACTTCTGTTCAAGCAGTATATGTTCCTGCAGATGACTTGACAGATCCTGCTCCAGCAGCAGTTTTCTCTCACTTAGATGCAACAACAGTTCTTAACCGTTCTATTGCAGAAAAAGGTATTTATCCAGCGGTTGATCCTCTTGATTCATCTTCACGTATGCTTGATCCACAGATTATTGGTAATGACCATTATGGTGTTGCTCGTGATGTACAAGCTGTTCTTCAAAAGTATAAAGACCTTCAAGATATTATTGCGATTCTTGGTATGGATGAGCTTAGTGAAGAAGATAAAGTTGTAGTTGATCGTGCTAGAAAAATCGAAAGATTTCTTTCTCAACCATTTTTCGTTGCCGAAGTGTTTACAGGAAGTCCTGGAAAATATGTAAGTTTAGAAGAGTCAATTGCAGGTTTTAAAGGCATTCTTGATGGTAAATATGATGATCTTCCAGAGGCTGCTTTTTATATGGCTGGTGGAATTGAAGAAGTTGTAGAAAACGCAGAAAAACTTAGAAGCTAATTTTAATTATAGCTTTAGAAAATAAAATGATAATTCTTCGCAAAGTGAAAGCTTTTGTGAGAGGAATTTAACTTGGGCAGAAGCCCAAGTTAAAGGAGAAATTTAATGGATATGTTAAAATTAGAAATTGTAACTCCAGAGGGTCAAATTTTTTCAAATGATGTAAAAGATGTGACCCTTCCAGGTAGTGAGGGTGAGTTTGGAGTATATCCAGGACATGCTTCACTTGTTTCTTTGTTACAAGCTGGTGTAATTGATATCGAATTGGCTGATGGAAAACACGAGATTGTTGCAATTAACTGGGGGCATGCAAAAGTAGATGAAAATTCTGTAACTGTATTAGCTGATGGAGCTGTTGCAATTGGTGGTAGTAGTGAAAGTGCAATTGCATCGTCTTTAGAGAGTGCAAAACAACTTATTGAAAGCATGAGTGCTTCTGATGTTGCTATTGCTACGGCAACAGCTAAGATAGAAGCTATAGCAAAGTCAGGGAGATAAGTTTAACAGATGGAAGGTATAGATATACTATTAAACTACCTCAGTAGAAGTAGTTTTATCACTTTTTTTGTATTAGGATGGTTGTCAATATATATAATTGTTACTTTTGGAGTACTTTTTAGTAGGTATTTTTACCTCTCTTCTTGGCTTGAACGTGAAAAGATTTCATTAGAGTCAATGCTTATGGGTTCTCGTGTAGTTAGAGATGATTCAATATTGAAGAAATGTTCTAGTCACTCAGGGACAAATGAAAAACTTTTAAATGTATGTAAAAGTGTAGCAGAAAAAAATGCTACACAAGGTTTGTGGGTGCTTTCTATGATAGCATCTACCTCACCGTTTATTGGTCTTTTTGGAACTGTTGTTTCAATATTAGAAACCTTTAGTGGTTTAGGACAAGGTGAAGGTGGTGCATCACTTAGTGTTATAGCTCCAGCTATTAGTGAAGCTTTGATTGCAACTGCTGCTGGTATATTTGTAGCAATTCCAGCGTATAGTGCTAATCTTTTTATAAAAAGAAAAGCTTATGAAGTTGTTACTTACGTTCATAGAGAAACGGAACTTTTACTTTCAATTATGCAAAGAGATAGTGAAGATGTATGATTGGGATGAGACACCTGATCTAAATATAACACCATTAGTGGATATTATGTTAGTTTTGCTAGCAATACTAATGGTTACAACACCAGCAGTGGTTTATCAAGAGAAAATCACTCTTCCTAATGGAACAAAATCACAGGTAGTACAAAAAATTCCAGAGATAGAGTTGCGCATAACTAAAGATAGAAAAGTCTACTATAAAAGAGATAATTTTACTATAAGCGAATTTCCAGATAATTTTGTTATGATAAGCCAAAAATTCTCACAAGATAAAACCATTGTTTATATAAAAGCAGATGAATCATTACAGTATAAAGATGTTATGTTTGTACTTAAAAGTGTAAAAGAAGCAGGTTTTACCAAAGTTTCATTAGAAACAAACGGATAAAAGTGCCTAGTTCTTCAACTTCTACGATAGTAGGATGGACAATATCTTTTCTTATATATATCTTAATTGTTCTAAGTGGTACTTATATGCTAGAATCACATAATACAAAAAATATTAAATATACAGCAAGTAAAAAAAATCTTCTAAATGTCACACTTGTTGAAAGAACAGAGAAGAAAATAAGAAAAAAGAAAAAGCAGAAGATAGTAAAGAAAAAAAGAACTGTAAATAGACCAAAATTAGTTTCAAAGCAAAAAACAGTAAGATCTAAAAAAGTTGAGACTAAACCAGATTTTAAAAAATTATTTGGAAATATAGATTTAAAAAAGTTACCTCAAGAGAGTCCTAGAAGAGAGAAAAAAATAAGAAAAAAAGTCGTTCAAAAAGAAATAGAAGAAGTAATAAAAGATGATAAAGCAAAAAAGATTACTAAATCGTTAGAATTTGAGCAACAAGAAAACCTAATCATAACACAAAAAGATGGTATATATGATGAGTTTCGTGGTAAAATATCAGATATTTTAGATAGCAATTGGCAAGAAACAATTGATACTGTCTCAGGTAATATTGCTGAAGTAATTGTTAGTGTAGATAAGTTCGGAAATTTTAGTTATAAAATAGAAACATTGTCATATAATGATGCTTTTAATGCAAAACTTCGAGATTTCCTTGAAGAGATGCGTGATAAAGAATTTCCTCCTTTTAACAATGGAGAGATATTTAATATGAAAGTAGCATTTAAAGATATATTGGAGTAAAAATGATAAAAAAATTGTTAGTTTGTGTTGCTTTAGTGAGTTCTCTTTTTGCGTATGACGCAACTGTAGAAATAGTAAAAAAAATGGATAAGCTTCCTAAAATAGCTTTACAAGATGCGAGTAGTTCAGATATAAGTCAATCATTTAGAAAGAAATTTTTCAAGATTTTAGTTGGTGATTTAAGAGTAAGTAGTCATTTTGATGTTGTTGATGAGTATTTGACTAGTTCATATGATGGAAATTTAGAAGAGAATTTTCTAAATGAGTTAAAATTGGATTTAATTCTTAGGTTTAATATAGATTTTGAAGATGATGGTACAATCATAGCTAAAGTAAAACTATTAAATGCAAAAAGTGGACAGGTTGATACTCAGAAAATATATAAGATTTCAAAACAAAATCGTTATCCATTTTTAGCACATAAAATTGCAGTTGAGTTAAATAATAAAATAGGTGCTCCAAGTGTAAAATGGATGGAACAATTTGTTATTTTTTCTAAGTATACAGATAGCAAGAAGAGTGAGATTGTTATTGCAGATTATACTCTTAGTTTTCAAAAAACTGTAGTTAAAGGTGGTCTAAATATATTTCCTAAATGGGCGAATAAAGCACAAAATGCCTTTTATTATACTTCATATAATGGTGCTAAACCTACACTTTATCGTGTAGATGTAAGAAGCGGAAAAAGAAAAAGAATGCTAACAGGTGATGGAATGCTTGTATGTTCTGATGTATCAAGTGATGGGAATAAATTAATTGTTACAATGGCTCCTAATGACCAAGCAGATATATATGTATATGACATAAATAAAAAAGAGTTAGAAAAAGTGACATCATATAGTGGCATAGATGTAAACGGTGGTTTTATTGACAATGACAAAAGGGTGGTTTTTGTTTCTGATAGATTAGGTTATCCAAATATATTTGCTCAAAAGATTGGTAGTAAAAGTGTAGAACAGATGGTTTACCATGGAAGAAATAATAACTCTGTTTCAGCATTTGATAATTATATAGTTTATTCAAGTCGTGAAAAATCTAGTGAATTTGGTAGGAAAACTTTTAATTTATATCTAATTTCAACAAAAACAGATTATATACGACAACTCACAGCAACAGGAAAAAATTTGTATCCAAGATTTGCAGATGATAGCGAAACTATTATGTTTATTAAGTATTATAATAATCAAAGTGCTTTAGGTGTTATTCGCTTAAACGCAAATAAAAGTTATCATTTCCCATTAAAAGTTGGGAAAATACAATCTATTGATTGGTAAAAGGGCAGATTTAAGTAAAAGATGATAAACTATCAACAAATTAATATAAAAAAGGGGTAGAGATGAAATTACTACTTGCAAGCTTAACTTTAGCTATGCTAATATTTACAGGATGTAGCCAAAAAAATCCAGATGTAGATATGACAAGTAAAGACGGTAAAAGTACAGAAGTAAGTGCAGATAAAAAAGCTGATGATATTTCAGGTATGGATTCAACAAATAGTACTTCAACTGATATGAGTAAAGGTACTGCTACAAATTCTGTAGCAAAAGCAATAGCTACTTTGGAAAATAGTGTAAACAAAATATATTTTGACTTTGATAAGTATGATATCCGTCCAGATATGGAATCTAAAATCAAGGAAAATGCAAGACTTTTAAATGCAATGAATGCAAAAGATTTTTCAATCAAAGTAGAAGGAAATTCTGATGAATGGGGTACCGATGAGTACAATTACGCTTTAGGACTTAAAAGAGCTAAGAGTGTAAAAGAATCTTTAATATCATTTGGTGTTAATAAAGAACGTATTATGATAGTTAGTTTTGGTGAGAGTAATCCTGAATGTAAAGCGAGTAATAAAGCTTGTTGGGATAAAAATAGAAGAGCAGAATTTAAACTACTACCATAATTAAATATTTAATGAAAAAAACTACAATAATTTGGCTAATGGTGACTTGTTCACTCTTAGCCAATGAACCCTCAGTATATGGTGCTGGAAACTTAGATAGTGCCAATCCATATGGTTTAACTTCAAGTGAAAAACATATTCTTAAAAATAGTGATGAAGTAAAAGATTTAGCCCAAGGTGTTGGTAGTGTAAAAATAAAACTATCCCACATTAATGAAAATTATGAAGGCTTACGTTCTGTTACAGAAGCATTTGGTTCTAAAATAGCAAAGATAGATAGTAAGATAAGGGTCTTAGAAGAAAACTCTCTTGCAAAAGATGAATCTATTAAAACTTTACAACAAGAGGTAGCAGATTTAAAAACATATGTTAATGAGAGTAGAACACTGCAAGATGCAAATCAAGATAAAATTAAATTAGTACTTGGCGAATTAAGTTCTCTTATTGATTCAATAAATAGTAATTACGTATCAAAAGAAGAATTTAAAAAATTAGAAAAAAAAATTGAAAAGCTTTTAAGTGAAAAAAAAGTTTCGCTTGTATCAAGTAAAAGTGGAGCTTCTTTACTTAAAGAAGGAACAAAACTATTTAATAAGAAATCTTATTCTGAATCAAAATTAAGATTTGCTCAATTGCTTAAAAAAAACTACAAGCCAGCACGTAGTAACTACTATTTGGGTGAAATAGCATATTTTCAAAAAGCATATTCAACTGCAATAGAACATTATAAAAAAAGCATTTCACTTTATGACAAAGCCGACTATATGCCTTCACTTCTTTATCATACAGGGATATCTTTTAGCAAGCTAAAAAAGAGTGCACAAGCAACTCAGTTTTTTGATGCTCTAAAACAAAGTTATCCAAATTCAAAAGAGGCTAAATCTCTCAACTAAGATTTCATAAATCACCATTATGGTATAATCCTTGGTTTTAAATAACAAGGAGAAAAATTATGGCAATAAATGAGAACCAAGTCGTTTCAATCAGTTATGAATTGAAAGACGTTGCTAGTGGTGAGGTAATAGATAGTAATCTTGACGCTGCTCCATTAACATTTATCGTAGGAAAAGGTCAAATTATCCCTGGCCTAGAAAATGAGATAAAAAATTTATCACAAGGTGAGAGTGCTGACATTGAAGTATCTGCAAAAGATGGATATGGTGAGTATGATGAAGCAGCAGTTCAATCTCTTCCAAAAGAGCAATTTGCTGGATTAGAGATGAGCGAAGGTATGACTTTATATGGTCAAGGTGAAGATGGTGGAACAGTTCAAGTAGTTGTAAAAAGCTTTAATGATGAAACTGTTAATGTAGATTTTAATCACCCATTGGCTGGAAAAGATCTTCTTTTTGCTATTAGCATAACTGAAGTACGTGAAGCTACAGAAGATGAGTTACTAAACGGATTTGTTGGTGCTCCTGCTAGTGGTGGTTGCGGATGTTCAGAAGGTGACAGTTGTCACACAACAGAAGAAAAAGAAACAAAAACAGACGATCACGAATGTTGTGGTAGTGGTGGTTGTGGATCACACTAGTTATATAGCTAAATCAAGAGCCTCTTTAGAGGCTCTTAAATCAGCCAATCTTTTAAAAAGCCTTAACCTAAATGCACTTATATTGGGAGAGAGAGGCACAGGAAAAGAGACTTTAGCTAGATTTATACTTCCTGAAGCGAAAGTTGTTGATGGAAATAATTTTCAAGATGTATTAGCTTTTATCAGTGGCAATAATTCAATAATTATTAAAAACTTTGATAAGATTTTAAATTATCAAAAACTTCAAATCGCAATTGAAGAGTATAAAACAAGGGTTATAGCAACTTCTAAAACTGAACTACTAGAAAAAATAAGTAGTGAATTTTTTAGTCTAAAAATAACTATTCCACCTTTATCGCAAAGAGAAGAAGACATTGAACCACTAGTAAAGAAATTTTTTGAAGAGGCATCGACTATTTTTGAAAAAGACAATAGTTATGATGCATTTTTAAAGGATTTGAATTTTGATCTTACTAATAATTGTTACTCTTTAAGACAATCTGTTTATATAAGGTTTCTTATAAATTCCCTTGGCGAAGAAGATGTAATGCAAGTTATGGAAGAGTTTTTGTCAAAAAAACTTGGTGGTAGAAATGATTATAGAGATCAGTTATATCTTTTTGATGTTCCGATGTTAAGAAGCGGATTCAAAAAATTTAATTCTCAGTTAAATATGAGTGAAAAATTTGGGCTCAATAGAAATACTCTTAGAAAAAAAATAAATGACTACAAAGACAGTTATAAATTACAATAAAGGCAAATAGTGAGTAAAAATATTTTTATATTTCCTGGACAGGGAAGCCAAAAAATTGGTATGGGACAAGACTTTTATGAAAACGATGAATTGGGACGCGAGATGTTTGAACGTGCTAGTCAAAGGTTGGACCTAGATTTTACAAAGTTATTGTTTGAGCAAAATGATAAACTTGAACTTACAGAGTACACTCAACCTGCGATTTTACTTGTAAGTGCTATTGCAAATGCTCTTTTTGTAAAGAATAGTAAAGAAGTACCACTGATGGCCATGGGACATTCTCTAGGAGAATTTTCAGCACTTAGTGCAGTCGGTGCTATAGATTATCTTGATGCTATAGAGTTGGTACATAAACGTGGGCTTTTTATGAAAGAGGCTTGTGCAAACATAAATGCAGGCATGATGGCATTAATAGGTCTTAGTGATGACAAAGTAGAAGAGATTATATCTGTTCACTCTAACAAACAAGTGTGGGCAGCAAACTATAATTGTGATGGGCAAATTGTAGTTGCTGGTGATAAAGATGATTTAGCTTCAATGGAATCTATTTTTAAAGAAGCAGGTGCAAAAAGAGCACTACTTTTAAATATGTCTGTTGCTTCGCATTGTCCTTTGTTAAAAAGTGCCATTGCTCCATTAAGTGAATATCTAAATAAATATCTAAAAGATGACTTTTTAGCTCCTGTAGTTTCAAATGTAACAGCTGGTTTATATAGTACAAAAAAAGAAGCATTAGAACTCCTTCCAAATCAACTTATAAAACCTGTAAGGTATAAACAATCTATTGTTAAGGTAGAAGATAAGACTGATAGATTTATAGAGTTTGGAGCAACAGTTCTAAAAGGACTAAATAGACGAAGTACAAAAAAAGAGACTTTTTGTATTACAGATATGGCTAGTTTAGAGAAGGTATTAAGCAGTCTGTCATGAGAGTAACTCTTGTTCAAAATGTACCAAAACTAAAGAAAATGAGTCTTTCCAAATTTAAAGAGGAGCTTGATGCAATTGATACTGATTTGGTTGTTTTTCCTGAGTTGGCTTTAAATGGTTACTTATTGAAAGATGCAGTTTTTGAAGATGCTTATGAAATGGGTGAAATTGAGGAGTTTGCTAAACTTAGTGTAGTTAAAGATATAGTTTTTGGTTGTGTTTTAAAAGTTGGGCATAAATTTTTTAATAGTGCTGTTTATTGTAGTGATGGAAAAGTGGTACATGTACATCATAAAAATATACTTCCAAATTATGGACTTTTTCAAGAGGCTCGTTTCTTTTTTGAAGGTGAAATATTGGAAAGTTTTGAAACAAGTTTTGGTGAAGTAATGATGGTGGTTTGTGAAGAGATGTTTAGTGCAAAAGTGATAGAAAAAATTGCATCAACTAAACCACAACTTCTCATAGTTTTAGCAAACTCTCCAGCTCGTGGTTTTGAAAACGATAAACTTTTGATAGAATACCAATGGAATTCTCTTTTAAGCTCAAGTGCAATTCTTTCAGGTGCAAATGTAGTCTTTGTTAATCGTGTAGGTTTTGAAGATGGGCTTGGTTTTTGGGGTGGTTCACGTCTAATAAATCCAAAAGGTGAAATAGTAAAAAAAGCAGAACTTTTTGAAAAAGAGTTCTTACATGTAGAGATTGATAATCATATCTCTAAAACACAAAAATATTTATTGAGAATAAAATAAGGAAAAAAATGAAATTAGCAATTATGGGTGCAATGCCTGAAGAAATAGAACCACTTTTAGAATTTTTTGGAGAGTATGAAACCGTAAATTACGCAAATAATAAGTACTATGTAGTTAACTACAAAGGTAATGAAATAGTTATAGCCTATAGTAAGATAGGAAAAGTAAATTCAACCATAACAGCAAGTACAATGATACAAAAATTTGCTTGTGAAAAATTACTTTTTAGTGGAGTAGCAGGCGCTGTTTGTGACTCTTTAAAAGTTGGTGATTTGGTAGTTGCTACTAAGTTAGCTCAGCATGATTTAGATATATCTGCTTTTGGACACCCTTATGGATTTGTACCAGAAGGTGCTGTTTATGAAGAGGCTGATGTTAAACTTATAGATATTGCAAAAGATGTTGCAAAAGAGAAAAGCATAAATTTAAAAGATGGTATTATTGTGACTGGTGATCAATTTGTTTGCGATATTGAGCGTAAAAACTGGATAGCAAAGACTTTTGAGGCAAGTGCTTTAGAGATGGAAGGTGCTTCAGTTGCTGTTACATGTAATGCTTTAAATGTTCCATTTTTTATACTACGTGCCATAAGTGATGCTGCAGATATGGATGCTAGTTTTAGTTTTGATGAGTTTTTAAAGACTTCTGCTAAGATTAGTGCAGATTTTGTTCTAACTATGGTTGATAAGATAATTGATGCTGAAAATAAGTAAAAATCTTTTAAGAAAAACAGGTCGAATCGTAATGAAGTATGGTCTTATAAAAGAGGGTGATAAAATTTTGCTAGGGCTTAGTGGAGGAAAAGATTCTCTTTGCTTAGCACATGTTTTTAAACACCTACAAAGAGTTTCACCTATTAAATTTGAATTTAAGGCTGTTACCATATCTTATGGTATGGGTGAGGATTTAGAGATATTAAAAGCTCACTGTAAAAAGTACGAAATAGACCATGAAGTATACGAGACTAAGATTTATGAACTTTCAAAAGAAAAAATTAGAAAAAATTCCTCTTTTTGTAGTTTTTTTTCTCGTATGAGAAGAGGGGCTTTATATACTTATGCCAAAGATAATGGTTATGAAACATTGGCTTTGGCTCATCATTTAGATGATGCTGTTGAGAGTTTTTTTATGAACTTTAGTTATAACGGTGCACTTCGTTCAATGCCACCAATTTACAAAGCAGGTAATGGTTTAAAAGTAATTAGACCTTTTATACATGTAAGAGAACGTCAACTTCGTGAACAAGCAAATGAACATAATATGCCAACTATTGGGGATGAAGCTTGCCCTGCTATGAGGTTTGATATAAAAATGCCTGTAGCTCGTGCAAAAACAAAAGATATGTTAGCCAAAATGGAAGAAGAAAATAAAGAATTATTTGTTTCACTTAAAACTGCTTTTGAAAACATCAATACTTCTAGTTTTTGTGAAGAAGAGTATTTAGATAAATGATTACAAATATATATATAATTACTTTTTAAAAAATTCTATGACTTCAACATCTAGGGCTTTTGCTATTTTATATAAGTGAGACAAATTAAATTTTCTATTTTTAGCTGAATTCTCTGCATTTGCATAAAAAGCAGAGGATTTTTGTCCTATCATTAGTGCTAATTCTAGTTGTGTTATCTCTTTCTCTTGTCTGATTCTTTTTATATTTTTCGCCACATTTTTTAGAAATTCTTGAACTTCTTCATCATCAGCAATACATAAATTTTCAAAAATACTCAATTTTTATCCTTATTATTAATAATTTACAAAATTAATAATTGTTTAAATTATATAAAGTTATAATCAATGAAACAATTACTTATAAGTAATCAATCTATAGGCTAAATAAAGGACTTTATTTGTTTAATTTAACAAGAATAAGTAAAAAAAGTGATGAAATAGAAATTTTACTTAATGAAAATAAAAAGTTAGATAATGAATGCACTATTCTAAAAGAAGAGAGGAAACGCATAGAAAAGGAAAATAAGGAATTAAAAAACTATATAGAAAGTTATGAATTAAAAGAAAAATTAGTTGATTTATTGTTATCAGGATGTTTAAGCAATATGGGTATAGTTCAAAATGATTTTTCTAGTAATATTGAACTATTAACTAACATGCAAGAACATTCAAAAACATCTTCTTTTGGTTCAATAAAAAGTGTATCATCAATTTCTAAGAATTTAACTAATTTGATGAAATCTATTAGTGAATCAAATGAAGGTGTTTTAAGATTAACAAGTGGTATTACTGATATTTCGTCAATAATGGCACTAATCAATGACATTGCAGACCAAACAAATCTTCTTGCACTAAATGCAGCAATAGAAGCTGCTAGAGCAGGAGAATATGGCAGAGGATTTGCAGTTGTAGCTGATGAAGTTAGACAATTAGCAGAGAGAACACAAAAAGCAACAAAAGATGTTGAATTAAGTATTGGTATATTAGAAAAGGAATCTTTTAATATAAAAAAGACATCAGAAACTATGACATTAATAGCTAAAAAATCAGAAAATTTAACAAATGATTTTGAAGTAACACTTCAAGAATTTGCTGACGATGGTGAAAAAATGGCAAGTTCAATAGATAATATACTTGATAAAACATTTATAGGCTTAGTAAAACTTGATCATCTATTTTTTAAAACAAATGCATATAGTGTTCTTATACATGAAGATAAAACTACAGAATTTTCAACTCACAATGAGTGTAGACTTGGCAAATGGTATGATAGTGGTATAGGTAAAGAACGCTTTGGACATACTTTAAGTTATAAAAATATGTTAAATCCTCATAAATTAGTGCATTCTCATATTAAAAATGCTGTTGCTTATATAAGAAATAATTCAAATTCATCTAATATAGTAGATTCTTTTAAAATGGCAGAATCATCTAGTAAAGAGTTATTTAAGCATTTGGATGAGTTATCTTTTCACAGATAATTTTGAATTCATATTCAATACATGTGCAGGAGGAGCATTTGGTTTAAGTTTTTTAAAACCCTTCTAACATGATTTTCCATAATCTATCAACATCTTCATCACTCATAAACATACAACTTTTTGTAGAAAATAGATTCTTTACATGTAAACGTTCAAAGGTATTTGACCAGACGCATTTTTCGTGAGCTGGAAGGAAACTTCTGATAAGTGTAGGATTGTCCTGTATTGGTTGTTCACAGTTAAAGCATATGAATTCATCATGAAGTCTGCCTTCGTACTCTAATAGCTTTGTATAAGCTTCTATGGCTACTCTTTTGGGATTTTGTGAATGCCAGATAGAACTACATTCATCAAGAAGATCAAAATAAAAATCGTGTATTTCATCTACATCCTTTAAATGCAAATAAAATAGTTTTATATAGGCTTGCCAGATGAACATTCTGTCATGTACTAGATTCCATTTATGAGCAAGGTGAAGTACACCACTAAGTTGTGGTATAGTAGACTTGATTGAAGATTTTGCTTCAAAGTCTATTTTATAACCAAGATTTATATGAGAGTGTCTTGCTCCATAAAATCTATAGAGTGTTAGAATATTCTTTTTTGTTAAAACAGTTACTATTAAATCTTCATCTTTAACTCTGTTAAAGTTTATAATATATCCTTGCATAATGTATTTTATCGATAGTATATTAATTGAACATAAATTAATAAAAATAGGTTAAATATAAATTATAAATATTTTATTGACTTATAAGCTATATTAAGCTAAGTATGTTTTTAAGGAGCCCTAAAATAGGCATTTAATTAAGAAACAAGTAATTTTTGTGTATGCTTAAGTACTTTTAACTTAAAAGGATGAGATTTGAAGAGAAATTTAATAACTAATTTTAAAGATAACTGTGGTTTTGGACTGTTAGCAAACATTAATAATGTACCAACTCACCAAAATGTAGAAGACTCTATAAAAGCATTAGAAAGAATGATGCATAGAGGTGCAGTTGCAGCTGATGGAAAAACTGGAGATGGTAGTGGATTGCTATTCTCACTTCCTAAAGAGTTTATGAAAAGAGAGGCAAAACTTTTGGGAGTTGATCTTCCTAAACAGTTTGCTGTTGCTATGGTCTTTTTACAGAATGATCATCAAAAGAGGGTTTTTCAAGACATATGTGAAAAGAATGATTTAAAAGTTGTCCTTTATCGTGATGTCCCTATAAACATAAAAGCACTTGGAAAACAGGCACTTGATTCTTTGCCCGAGATTGTTCAAATTTTTGTAATACCTTCATCTTTAATCGCAACTAAAAGATTTGAAGCACTTTTGTATCTGACTCGCCGAGAAGTAGAGATGGCATTAAACGCAGATAAAGATTTTTATATACCATCATTTTCAAATAAGGTGATATCTTATAAAGGTTTGATTATGCCAACGCATATAAAAACTTTTTATATTGACTTAGAAAATAAAAATTTTAAAACTACATTTGCACTTTTTCACCAAAGATTTTCAACAAATACTCTTCCTGAATGGAGACTAGCTCAGCCATTTCGCTCAATTGCACATAATGGCGAAATAAACTCAATAGAATCAAATAGATTTCATACAGAGATGAAGAGTGAATGCATGAAATCTCATATTTTTTCAGATAAAGAGCTTTCAAGACTTCTTCCAATAACAAATTCTAATGTAAGTGATAGTGCTAGTTTAGATAATGTATTTGAGTTTATGATAGCAAATGGATTTGATTTTTTCAAAGCAGCACGTACACTTATCCAAGCACCTTGGCAAAACTCTCCACATATGGATTCAGATGTAAGAGCTTTTTATGAGTTTGCTAGTATTAACTTTGAGCCTTGGGATGGTCCCGCTGCTGTTTCATTGACAGATGGAAGATATATAGGCTGTATTTTGGATAGAAACGGATTAAGACCTGCAAAGTATGTTATTACAAAAGATGAACGTATTATTATATCTAGTGAGTATGGTGTTCTTGATGTTGAAGAGGAAAATATACAAGAGCGTGGTCGTCTTCAAAGTGGTCAAATGATAGGGATAGACCTTAAGTTTGGTAAGGTTATGAAAGATGATGAGATTAATGATTATCTGAAAAACTCAAATAGATATGCTGAATGGTTAAATAAAAACCTAGTATATCTTCAAGAATTTGTAGAAATTCCTTTTTCAGAATTGAGTGACTATGAGAGAAAAGATTTAGCTTACGAGCAACGTTTTTTTAATGTAACTCAAGAAGTAAAAGATATGGTTTTATCTCCTATGATGAAAGATGGCAAAGAGGGAGTTGGTGCCATGGGTGATGACACGCCAATGGCAGCTTTTAGTAAAAAGCAGAGAAATTTTAGTGACTTTTTTAAACAAAAATTTGCACAAGTAACAAACCCTCCTATAGATCCTATTCGTGAAAAAGTTGTTATGAGTTTAAATGCCGGATTTGGTGAGATGAGAAATGTTCTTGATGAATCTAGTGAGCATGCAAAACGTATTAAATCAATTTCACCAATTCTAATGCAAGAAAAACTTGAAGTACTTATGTCTTTTGGTGATAGTACGCACCCTAGATATCGAGATGATTATAAAAATAGAGTTTTTTCAACACTTTTTGAAGATAATTTAAAAGGTTCTTTGGAAGATTTAGTTTATGATGTAATTCAATCAGTAAAAAAAGAGAAAATAAAAATTATATTTTTAGATGATAGGGGTATGAGTAAAACTTTAAAAGCAATACCTATGCTCATGGTTATGGGAAGATTAAATCAATCACTCTCAGCTGAAGGTATTAGACATAAAGTTTCCATAATAACTATAAGTGGTGAAATTTTTGATTCTCACTCCTGTGCAACCCTTATAGGATTTGGAGCAAGTGCAGTTTATCCGTATATTCTTTATGCTTCAACTTTAGAAGAGTGCAAGTACAGTGGTATAACTTCATATGAGACAAAAACAGCACTTAAAAATGTAAATTTAGCACTAAACCAAGGTCTTTTAAAAATCATATCTAAAATGGGAATTGCAACTATTTCATCATATAGAAGTTCATCTTTATTTGACTGTTTAGGTCTTAGTGATGAAATTGTAGATGATTGTTTTTGTGATTCATATGCCATGATACCAGGACTTGGTTATGAAGATATAGAGAAAAAATTAAAATTTAATCATGCTAAAGCTTATGAATTAGATTTAAGTAAAAAACTATTCCCACTTGAAATAGGTGGTTTTTACAAGCATATAGATGGAAGTGAATTCCACGATTTTGGACCAGCTGTTGTTCATTCTATTCAAAAATTTGTAGAGAGTGGAGAAAAAAAGGATTATGATTATTATAAAAATCTTGTAAATACAAGAGATTTGAAGTTTATTCGTGATTTCTTTGAACTTAAAAGTGATAGAAAACCGATAGATATCTCAAAAGTAGAGTCAAAAGAGGAAATTTTTAAAAGATTTGCTTCAGCAGCTATGAGTCTTGGGTCTATCTCTCCTGAAGCTCATGAGTCTTTAGCTGAGGCTATGAATAAAATTGGTGGCATGAGTAACTCTGGTGAAGGTGGTGAATCTCCTTCGCGGTTAAAAACAAATAAGGTTTCAAAAATTAAGCAAGTTGCATCAGGACGTTTTGGTGTAACACCAGAGTATTTAAGAAGTGCAACAGAAATTCAGATAAAAGTGGCGCAAGGAGCAAAACCAGGTGAAGGTGGTCAGCTTCCTGGTCATAAAGTAACACCTCTTATTGCCAGTTTGCGTTATACAACTCCTGGTGTTACTCTTATTTCTCCTCCTCCGCATCATGATATTTATTCGATAGAAGATTTAGCACAGCTTATTTATGATTTAAAGCAAGTTAACCCTGAAGCGACTATTACAGTAAAATTAGTTTCAACAGCAGGTGTAGGGACTATTGCAGCTGGTGTAGCAAAAGCATATGCAGATAAGATTATTATTAGTGGTGGTGATGGAGGAACAGGAGCTGCTCCTCTAACTTCAATCAAGTTTGCAGGAAATCCTTGGGAACTTGGACTTAGTGAAGCACATAATGCACTAAAAGCAAATCATCTTAGAGACTCTGTTCATCTTCAGACTGATGGTGGACTTAAAACGGGACTTGATGTCATAAAAGCGGCACTTCTTGGAGCTGAGAGTTATGCTTTTGGTACAGTAGCACTTACAGTTATAGGCTGTAAAATACTCAGAATTTGTCATCAAAATAGATGTACGGTTGGTGTTGCAACACAGGATGAAAAACTTAGAGCCCATTTTGTTGGAACGGTAGATAAAATAGTAAACTTTTTTACGCTTTTAGCTGAAGATGTTCGTGAACTGTTAGCCAAACTTGGTTATGAAAATATGGAAGATATTATTGGAAGAAGTGACTTCTTACATGTAAAGAATGATGAATTTGCTAAAAAGTTTGATTTTTCATCAGTTTTGATGAATATAAATGGAGCAAATACATGTAAAAAAAGCTCAAACGATCCATTTGATCCAAATGAGTTTGAACATGCAATTTTAAAAGAAGTATATAAAGTTATAGAAAATCCACTAGAGAAAATAGTTTTACATAAAACAATCAAAAATACAAATAGGAGCTTTGGTGCACTTGTTAGTGGTGAAATAGCAAAATTCTATGGTAATAAGGGTTTACCAGAAGATAGCATAAAATTTGAATTAGATGGTGTTGCTGGTCAATCTTTTGGTGCATTTTTGATAAATGGTGTAAAGATTAGACTTCATGGAACTGCCAATGATTACATAGGAAAAGGTATGAATGGTGGTGAAATAGTTATAATTCCAAAGTATCAAAGAGAAGGTTATACCAGTGGAGGTAATACCTGTCTTTACGGGGCAACTGGAGGAAAACTTTATATAGCTGGTGAAGTTGGTGAGAGATTTTGTGTAAGGAATTCAGGAGCTATTACTGTAGTAGAAGGAACAGGGGATCATGCTTGTGAGTATATGACAGGTGGAGTTGTAACTATTCTTGGAAATACTGGCGTAAATTTTGGTGCAGGTATGACAGGTGGAGTTGCATTGATTTACAATACAGAGCATAATTTTATAGATAAACTCAATCAAGAGTTAGTCCTTGCTGAGAGAATTGATACAGATGAAATGGATGAAGCTAGGCATTTTTTGAAAAGACAGTTAAAATCGCATATAAATAAAACAAAAAGTGTTAAAGCAAAATATATTTTAGAAAATTTTCGTCATTCTGTAAGAGATTTTTGGATTGTGCGTCCAAAAGATATGACCCAAGCACCACTGAATCCAGAAGAGGGAGATTAGAATTATGGAAATGCAAAATTTTATAAACTTAGAAAGAATAGAACCAGAAAAAAGAGATAGTAGTGATAGAGTAGATGATTTTAGAGAGATATACGAACTTTTTTCAAAAGAAGAGGCTTCTTCACAAGCTAGTCGCTGTGTTCAGTGTGGCGATCCATTTTGTCATAGTAAATGTCCTCTTCACAACTATATACCATATTGGTTGAAATCTATAAGTGGTATGAAAAATGAGTTGGCATTTAAGCTCTCTAATGAGAGTAATCCATATCCTGAAATTACAGGAAGGATTTGCCCACAAGATAGACTTTGTGAAGGAGATTGTACGTTAAATGATGGTCATGGTGCTATTACAATTGGTTCAATTGAAACTTTTATTTCTGAGCATGGTTTCAAAAAAGGACTAAAACCAGATTTCCCTGGAATAACAACTAATAAAAATGTAGCTATTATTGGAGCTGGTCCTGCTGGACTCTCTTGTGCTACTTATCTTTTAAGAGCTGGAATAAAAGTAAATATGTATGAACGCCAAAATAGAGCTGGTGGACTTATGACTTATGGAATTCCTGGATTTAAATTAGATAAAGAAGTAGTAGCTCGTCGTGTGAAATGGTTGCAAGAGGCGGGTATGAGTTTACATGTAAACAGTGAGATAGGTAAAGAAATTACTTTTGATGATTTAGTAAATGAACATGATGCTATATTTTTAGGTATTGGTGCAGAGACTTCAAATAGAGCAAAACTTGTAAATGAAAATGCAAAAAGTGTTTTTATGGCAATGGATTTTCTAAGAGATATTCAGAGAAAACTATTTCATGAAAGTTACGATAAAAAGTATGATGTAGAGGGTAGAAATGTAGTAGTTATCGGAGGTGGTGATACTGCTATGGATTGTTTGAGAACTTCTTTAAGACAAGGGGCTAAAAGTGTAAAATGTCTTTATCGCCGTGATAAATACAATATGCCAGGAAGTAAGAAGGAATTTAAAAACTCAAAAGAAGAGGGTGCCTTGTTCAAATATAATGCTACTCCTAAAGAGGTTATAGTAAATAGCAATAATGAAGTAATTGCCATAGAGATGCAAAAAACTATATTGAGTACAAAAGATGCAAGTGGAAGAGCTTGTGTTGAAATTGTCAAAGGAAGTGAGTTTAGAGTAGAAGCTGATGTAATTATTTTTGCTCTTGGATTTTCCGCTTCAACTCCTACTTTTTTAGCTGAAAATGGAATAGAAGTAAATAAATGGGGAGCTATAGAAGTAAATAAAAACTATGAAACAAGTAAATCTGGAGTTTATGCAGGAGGAGATTGCAAAAGAGGAAGTGACCTTGTTGTAACAGCTGCTAGCGAAGGAAAAGATGCAGCAGATGCAATTGTAAAGAGTTTGTTGAGTTAAAATGAAAGACTTTTTTGATGCGGCCATAATCGCAAATATAGAGATAATAGAACTTTTAGAGAATAACTCTGATGAAGATTTTTATCAGAGTATTTCTTTAGGGGCGGGTGGAGATGTTAGTAGCAAAATTGATTTGCTTGCTGAAGAAATTTTTATACAGCATTTAAGTGTTTTTGGAAATATTTATTCAGAAGAGTGTGGTTTTGTTGATAATAAAAAGAGTGATGAAATCATCATAGATCCAATTGATGGAAGTGATAATTTTGCTTCGAATCTACCATACTATGGAACTTCTGTTGCTCTTAAAAGAGATGGGAAATGCCTTGCAGCCGTAGTTGTTAATCTTTCAAATGGTGAGCTTTTTCTTAAAGACAAAAATCGTTTTGAAAGAGCAAATATAAAAGATTTGAAATTTGAAAAAGTAGAAAAAAATATCTATTCAAAAGTAGGGCTTTTTGAGCGAACTTATTGTTCAAAAGGTACACCAGAACTTATGAGGAGATATGGCATAAAATACCGTAGTCCAGGAGCTTTTGCACTATCATTGGCTTATGCTCATGACGTTGATTTTGTTCTTTATGAGGGAAAAATGAGAGAGTATGATATAGCAGCTGGATTGTATATGTGTGAAGATTTATATGTAGAAAAAAGAGAAGATTTACTTCTTGTAAGCCAAAACAAGGAAATTTTTGGTAAAATACTCCAATTTATATAAAATGTGACTATAATGTTACACTTTATCTGATATTAATTTATTTTGAGTGTAACTAAAATAAAAGAAAATATTAAATATATATAGGAGATATTATCATGGGATTTAGTGAATTTTTCGGTAACTTTCGTAAAAAGCAGTCCTCTCCAAAAGAAGCTCCAAGTCATTGGGTAAAGTGTTCAAAATGCCAATCTCTAATGTATTTTAAAGAGATTGAACACCTATTTAATGTCTGTCCAAAGTGTGGATTTCATATGCGAATTACTGCACAACAAAGGATAGACCTTATTTGTGATGAAGATACTTTTACAGAGTTTGATTCATCCTTAGCACCAATTGACCCACTGAAGTTTGTTGATAAAAAATCATATAAAAAACGTATAGATGAAGCAAGTCAAAAAACAGGACGTACATCATCTGTCATAAGTGGTAGTTGTTCTGTTAATGGAATAAGTACTCAATTAGTTGTATTTGATTTTAAGTTTATGGGTGGAAGTTTAGGTTCGGTTGAAGGTGAAAAAATTGTAAGAGCGATTAACCGTGCTATTACGAATAAAGAGGGGTTAGTTATAGTGAGTGCAAGTGGAGGGGCAAGAATGCAGGAGAGTACTTTCTCTCTTCTTCAAATGTCAAAAACTTCAGCTGCCTTGACTAAATTAAGTGGTGCGGGTCTTCCTTTTATTTCTATTTTAACTGATCCAACAATGGGAGGGGTTAGTGCCTCTTTTGCTTGGCTTGGTGATGTAATCATAACTGAACCTGGTTCGCTTATTGGATTTGCAGGACAAAGAGTTATTAAACAGACTATTGGAACAGACTTACCAGAGGGATTTCAAAGAGCAGAATTTTTACTTGAACATGGTTTGATTGACATGATAGTCCAACGTGGTGAGATGAAAAAGTGTATCTCTGATATGTTGACTTTTTTTGGTAGAAATTACAAAAAAGACGAGTACGAGTTAAAGATAAAAGCATGAAACTCTATGCTCTATTAGATTATGAAACTTTGGTCAAAAAAGAGTGGACAATACAAAGATTTATCTCTACATGTAAAGCTTTGCATGTAGAGATAATTCAGTATCGAGATAAACAAGGAGATAAGCAAAGAAAAATAGAAAACTTGAAACTTATAAAATCTCTTTGTGATATAAGTCTTTTAATTAATGATAGAGTTGATTTAGTAGAGTTTTGTGATGGGGTACATGTAGGGCAAGAAGATTTGAAAAACATATCTACATGTAAGCAAAAGGCAATAGTAAATATAAGAAAAAAAATAGGTAGAAAAATTTTAGGAATTTCTACTCACAATAAAGAGGAAATTTTAGAAGCAAATAATTTTGATATAGATTATATAGGATTAGGAGCATATAGAGCTACTAGTACAAAAAATGATGCAAGCGTTTTAAAAGAGAGCCTAAGTGGCTTAGCAAGACTCTCTTTTAAGCCGGTTGGGGCAATCGGTGGAGTTAGAGTGAATGATGAGATTGATGGTGTTTCATTCGCTGTTGTAGGTACAGATTTATATGAATATTAAAGTCTTTAGTATAGAAAAAAGTGGCGATAACAATATAGATGCATTAAATAAAGATTTTATAAAAATGATATCTAAAAATGCTTCTATAGAAGATAGAGTGCTTTTTAATAAACACATTGCCAAAGCCCAAGTAAAAGGGCAGAGTGAGGCTAGAGAATCATATAGTAAAACCTATGAACCTTATCTAAAGGGTTATAATATTGCTTTAGATGTAGAGGGAAAACAGTGTAATAGTTTTGAGTTTAGTAAAATTTTTGATAATGAGATAAATATCAATTTTTTTATTGGCGGTGCTTATGGTTTTAACCAAGAGTTTTTAGATAAAACTCAAAAAGTTATAAGTTTAAGTAAATTGACATTTGCCCATAAAATAGCTAAAACTGTTCTTTATGAACAGATTTATCGAGGGCTTTGTATAAAAAACAACCACCCCTACCACAAGTAGGATATTGAAGGAAAAGAGCAATGAGAAATAGTGATTTAAAATATTTTGAAGATTTACTCTTAGCAAGAAGAGTGCAGATAAAGAAAAATATAAATGATGCATCTAGAGAGATAGCTTCTTTAAAAAATGATGAAGTTGGAGATGAGGCTGATCATGCTGCTGTTAGTACTGATCGTATGATAGAACAAGCAATAAGTGCACAGCAAAGTCGTGAGCTTATTGAAATTGATTTCTCACTTGGAAAGATAAAAAGTGGCGGATATGGTGTGTGTGATATGTGTGAGGAAGAAATAAGTTTTCAAAGACTAAAAGTTAAACCTTATGCAAAGTATTGTATAGTTTGTAGAGAGATAATAGAAAAACAAAATAAGTAGGGGTTCAAAATGGGTATTAAACGATATATTCTTTTAACAGTAGTTTACATGTTGGCTATAGGCCTTTATGTATATAGTTTCAATGGAGATATGTATACGTTAGAGGTTTATACATTTTCATTAGAGCTTCCAGTAGCACTCTGGATTGTATTACCAACGATTTTACTTTTTCTTGCATCTATAACTCATATGATGTACTATAGTCTAAAAGATTTTTGGAAAGCAAGATCAATAAATAAAGATTTTGAGAATTTTAAAACAGCGCTTAGTGAAAAAGTTATGGGTGAAGATAGTGTTGTTAAGTACAAAACAGAATTTTTCAAATTTGTTGGTAAAAGCATGAAGATGCTCGATTATAAAGAGATTGAAGATTTTATTAGCAAAGATGAAAAGATAGAATTAAACCGTCAAGTAGTTAAAGATATAAATGATGGGAAGGTAGTCGAATTAAAAAAATATAGACTCTCTTCACAAAATAAATTATTGGATCAAAACAACTTTAATAGACTTACAGAAGATGTAAAATATGCATCTACAATACTAAAAGAGTGCACAGATAAAAATAGTAAGTTATATCAAAAAGCTTATTTAGAATACATAAAGTACTCTAGCTTTGAAGATATAAAAAAGATAGGTTTTACACCAACTAAAGAGACGTTTAGAATTTTGATGGAGAGATATCTTGAAGAAGAAGGAACAGAATCTATAAAAATGGATTTGGATTCAATTGAAGAGCTTCTAATGCAGTTTAAAGCAAATCGTGAAGATTATCTTGAGCTTGCTTATGAGATTAAAACAAAATTAGATCCCGATGCTCTTATGGCTCTTTTTGAAAAACTATATAACTCAACAGAGCATAGTGCTGCATCTGATGCATATTTATATGTTCTTTATGAGTTACAAATGATAGATAAGATAAGAGATATACTAGAAAATTCTGATGAAGATGAATTTGTAAAATGGAAAACAATTCTTTTCCTTAGAGACCACGGCAAGAATGTTGACAGTGGACTTTTTTTAAGAATATAGATATTGAGTATAATAGATTTTGACAAGGGCATTATTGCCCTTGCTCCCCTTGCAGGATATACCGACCTTCCGTTTCGTAGTGTTGTTAAAAAATTTGGAGCTGATTTAACATTTTCAGAAATGATAAGTTCAAATGCTCTTCAACATAATTCAAAAAAAACTTTTAAGATGTTAGAAAAATCACCACTAGAGACTCCATATATAGTTCAAATTGCTGGTAGTGATTTAGTTGCTATTCGTGATGCTGTAGAGATACTAAATGATATAGAAGGCATTGATGGTATAGATTTGAATTGTGGCTGTCCTGTGCCTAAAGTTGTATCACAAAGTTCTGGTTCATCTTTACTTTTAGATTTACCACATCTTGGCAAAATAGTTGAACTTATCAAAAAACATTCAAATAAAAGATACACTAGTGCAAAGGTACGTTTAGGTTATGTAGATAAGATTCCTGAGAATATTGCTAAGGCTGTAGAAGCGAGTGGTGCAGATTTTATGAGCGTTCATGGTCGTACGAGAGCTGGTGCATATAAAGCTGTTGTAGATTATGAAGCGATTGCTAAAGTAAAACAAAGTGTTAATATACCAGTTTTGGCTAATGGTGACATTACAAATTATGAAAAAGCGATGGAAGTTAAAAAAATAACAGGCTGTAATTCTCTTATGATAGGGCGAGGAGCAATTGGAAATCCTTGGATATTCTATGAATTAAAGCATGGTAAAAATTCAGTTAATAACGCTCTTAAAGCTGAAATTATATTAGAACATTATGATAGTATGGTTGAATTTCATGGCTCTCATGGTGTGAGTATGTTTAGAAAACATCTTCATGTTTATTCAAAAGGTTATGAAGAAGCTTCTGCTTTTAGAAACAAGATTAATACTATAGTTAAAATAGAGCAAATGAGAGATGAAATAGAGCTATTTTTTAGTATCCATCATTAAAACTACTTTTTTTGTGCTTATCTTTTTTATATTGAGTTTTATTTTTTTCTTTATGAAGAAGATTTGCTTCTTTTAGGAGCTTGGCTTGCAATATTTCTTTTTCTTCATCTTTTAAATCCTCTACATGTAAAACACTCAACACAAGATTAACGTAGTTTTCTAGGGCTATAGGATAAGTTGAGTTTAGTCTTATAGATTTAATTTTTTTGAGAATTTTAAAGGTTTTTTTTACTCTTTTTTGAAATATATCAAATTCAAATGTTGGATCTTTTAAGTAAGATATGTTGCTTCTTACAAATTTTTCTAATCCTCTTACGTACTTTAGTCTTATATCTTTTTCGTTAATTATATTGTCCATATCTATAGTTTACCAAAAAGTTGCATAATAAAAAGAATATAGGGTACAAAAAATAGTGAAGTAAAAAAGACTAAGGCAGTTACATCTACAGGTTTGCAGTTATATAAAGATGCAAGGTTGACATTTGTAACAGCAAGTGGAACAAGTAATTCAAGCATTATTACACTAACTATAAATTCATCCAAATTAAGACTTTTTAAGATAGCAATAGAAATTAAAGGAATGATGATAAATTTTATAAAACTAACGTGAAAAAGAAGTTTTAAGTTAATACTTTTTAATTTTATACTATACAAAAACATGCCAAAAATCATTAGTTGCAAAACCATGGCTGCATATGCACCCATCTCCAAAGATTTAAAGATAGAAGTATGAATCTCTACTTGCAAAAGATTTAGAGTAAGAGCTAAAAGTGCAAACCAAATAAGTGGTAGTTTTATAATGTTTAACAGTGACTTTTTTATACTAAATTGACCTCTTGAGTAGAAGTAGATTCCTATGGTATATACTAAAAAAACATTTCCTACGTTGATAAGTGAAGTATATATAATAGATTCTTGTCCAAAAAGAGCTATACCTATAGGAATTCCTAAATTTCCAGTGTTTCCTATTGCACTTGAGATTGTAACTATGGAACGCTCTTTTGCTTCATTAAAAAAGGTATTAGCTAAAATAGAACTGATAAATATACATAATATACTTATACCTATATAAATAAGAGGTATTTGAATAAGACTCGCATCTATACTTTTTGAGCTAAGTCCCCAAAAAGTAAGCATAGGTTGTAAAAAATAGATAGAAATAATAACAAGTGATTTTTCTTGAAGTTCATCTTTTAGTTTAGTTTTTGCCAAAAATCCTAGAAGAATAAAAACATATATAGAAATAACTGAGAGAAATATATCCAATTAAAAGCCCCTAATATTTTTCTAATTTACTTCTATAATCGTCTTGTGCGGTCTCTTCTTCTTTTTGTATTTGTAGGTATTCGTCTAATTTTTTTCTGTTGTCTTCAAAAGCCTTTTGAAAGTCTGAATCATCTTTAATATCACCCTTTGAAAACTTTTCTAGTAAAAGATTTGAACTTCCTGTCATAACAAGATATTTTTTATCTTGAAATTCTAAAAGAACAACACTATTGCTACTGTCTATTTGCTTTTGGTGAACCACATTGACTTCTCCTGATGTTTGTTGTTTGTTATCAGATTTAAATAACCAGGATTTTTGTGACTTTATTTTTTCACTTTTTTTGATGACTCTTTTTTTAGCCCAAATCATAAAAAGTATCATAACTGAAAGAAGAAGTATAACACTAAGATATCTTCCATCAACTAAATCTTCACTAGGTTTTGTACTTAATGGAGTTTTTGTACTATTTGATTTAGTAATTGATGTTTTATTCTGTTGGCTCATTCGCACTGGTTTGGTACGAATTCTAAGACCAAAACCATCAACTGTTTTTGAAGCTATAACTGCAATATTGTTTTTACTTTTTAGAATAACATGGATATTGTCTTTTTTTGGTTCTATTGCAATAGCTTGAAGTATATTTGAATTTATATTTTTTTCTATGAGTTTGTCGTAGCTTAAATCACTTAGCATTAAAGTAGTGATATTCTTACCTTTTTTTTGAGTAATTTTCCCCTCATAAGGTGAGTCAAACGATAGCATAATATCAACTCTATCAGTTCTTTCATAAATATTGTGAGTGAGTAAATTTGCACTGTTTGCAAATGAAATAAAAAGTAAAAATAAAAGTATATTTCTCATTATAATTCTCTTTTAAAGTATTGAATAACGGTCTTAGAGTCTAGTATTTCATTTATACGAATAGCTAAGTTTTTTTCATAAACCATAACCTCACCTTTTCCAAAAATTTTATTATTTACAAATAACTCAACACTCTCTCCAGCAGGTTTTTTTAAGTCTATGACTGAGCCTTTGTCAAGTTTAAGAAGTTCTCTTATGCTTAGTGAGGTAGTGCCAAGTTCTGATATGAAATTTACGTTGATATCAACAAGGTTTTCGTATCCACTTAGGAGTCTATTTTCTAAGTACTCTTTATCTTTTTTATTCAATTTAATACATCCATAGTTTTTTTACCTATTACAAAGGTACGATTCTTAATCTTATAAAGCAAAAATTCTTCCAATTCCAAAAGTTCGGCTTTGGGAACATGACCTAAAAAATCTGGAGTTGATATTCTATACTTTATTTTGTCATTTTTTTCTTCTAATAAAACTTTTGCTGAGCCTATTATCATGTTTGCTACTTCTTTAACTAAATCGTCTAAATCATCTTCATTTAAATTATCTTCAAATAAAAGAGCTTTAGAAAACTCATTTAGAGTATTTTTTTTAAATAGCAGATACCATTGACTCTCTATTTCATCTTCATATAGTGCAATTGCAGCACCATAAAAGTTGTTGCCAAAACATTTAGCTTGCTTAGTTTCTAGTCCAATTATATCAGCACAAAAACTTTTGGTAGCATTATCTATAGCTGTTATCATTTTTTGCCCCTAAAAAAGATTATGTATTATAGATTATATGATTAAAGTCAAATTGTTATCATACTTTTTAAATTCTATCTAAAATTTAGTTATTTTTTAATTAAGTTGTTTTTTTGTTTACAAAATATTGCTATTATGAACATATATTTTATGTGTTGTAACAAAAGAGATTGATACTGAACTATTGTGCAGTTTAATCTGCACTTTCTCTCATAAATGACTTTTTCAACTTAATAGTAATCATACAAATTTAAGTGAATTAAATAACAAATTAAGTACAATGACTGCCTATCATATTTTAAGGAATAATTATGGCTATGATGAAATTTGTAAATAAAGAGAAAAATACCAATGAATTTCATTCTACATGTAAAGTCTTGATAGTTGATGATGAACAAGAAGTTCATAGTGTTACAAAGACTGTGCTTAGTCAATTTGTATTTGAGGGTAAGAGTTTAGAGTTGCTTAGTGCTTATAATGGAGAAGAAGCCATAGCGTTATTAACCAAACATAGTGATATACAACTTGTTCTTCTAGATGTTGTTATGGAGAGTGATGATGCTGGTTTGATTGTTGTTAAGAGAATAAGAGAAGAGTTAAAGCAAAGAAAAGTAAGAATAGTTTTAAGAACAGGACAGCCTGGAAGCGCTCCAGAACAAGAAGTGATAGATAATTATGATATAAATGACTATAAAGAGAAAACAGAGTTAACTTCAAAAAAATTATACACTACAGTTATTTCATCTTTAAGGGCATATCGTGATATGGATATCATAGATCATAATAGAAAAGCGTTAGAGAAAATAGTAGAATCTTCAAAGACGATATTTAAACTTAAATCTTTTTATAGTTTTGTAGAGGGAGCTTTATCTCAAGTTACATCTTTGTTAAATATAGATGGACACATATTTGAAACAGAAGTAAATAACGGTTTTTTTGCAACTCTTTGTAATGACCAGTTTAAGCTTATAGCAAGTATTGGTTTATTTTTAGGGAAAAAAGATAATAAAATTTTAACTACAGAAGCCCTGAGCTTGTTAAATAGAGCATATCAAACACAAGATAGTTTTTTTGATGGGGATGCTTATGTAGCCTATTTCAAAGCTACAAATGGAAAAATTTTATTTTTATATATAGAAGGGTGTAGAAAGTTAAATGATACTGATAGAGATTTTCTTCAAGTATTTTCAAACAATATTTCTATTGCTTTTAACAATACTTGCATAAATGCAGAGTTGTTAGAAAAACAAAAAGATTTGGTGGAGACCATAGGTGAGATTTTGATAAAAAGAAAAGTTTTTAAAGATAAAATTTCTAAGAACGAAGTAGAAAAGCTTTTTAAAGAGCACAGGGTAAGTAAAAAGCTAAGTTCATACTTTTTTAACTATTATGATGGGATAAAAGAATAATTTGATTTTTGAGCTTTCATTTGCTGGTTTAGCTATTGGCTTTATATCTGGGCTTTTTGGTATTGGTGGAGGAGCTTTATTAGTACCTACACTTATGTATATGGGATTTACAATTAAATATGCTATTGGTGTCTCTGTTATGCAGATGGTTTTTAGTTCAATTTTTGGATCATATTTAAATTTAAAAAAAGGAACATTTAAGATAGAAGATGGACTTTTATTAGGACTTGGTGGTTTTATAGGAGCTCAAGGAAGTGGATTTTTAGTAAATCATCTTTCATCTACTATACTCTCAAGTATCTTTCTCTTTTCAGTTTGTTCAGCAATATTTAAATTTTTTATATCATCAGCAGAATCAAATAAAGCAGAGGTGAAATCAAAAATTTTACTTTTTATAATTGGTATATTTGTTGGTCTTATAGCTATAAGCATAGGTATTGGTGGAGGAATGTTTTTAACTCCAATTTTAGTTGGATTTATGAATTATGATATAAAAAAGGCAGTCTCAATGAGCCTCTTTTTTATTGTATTTTCATCTTTATCAGGATTCATAAGTCTTTCACGGTTTGGATATATAGATTATAGAGTTGGATTGATAATTGGTATTAGTTCTCTTTTTGGTGTATTTTTAGGAATAAAATCAGGACATAGTATAGATAAGAAAAAACATAAAACATTACTTTTATGGCTATATTTTGTCATCTTAGTGATGACAGTAAATAAATTATATTTTTAGGGAAATTAAGTGAGTAGTATAAAAATTTTTGGGGCAAATGAAAATAATTTAAAAAATATAAATTTGGAAATTCCAAAAAACAGATTAGTGGTTTTTACGGGACTTAGTGGAAGTGGAAAGTCTACTTTGGCATTTGATACACTTTATGCAGAGGGACAAAGACGCTATATTGAGTCACTTTCAAGTTATGCAAGACAGTTTTTAGATCGTGTAGGAAAACCAGATGTTGAACGCATAGAAGGACTTACTCCTGCAATTGCAATAGACCAAAAAACAACAAGTAAAAATCCTCGCTCAACAGTGGGAACCATAACAGAAATATATGACTATATGCGACTTTTGTTTGCACGCGTTGGAAAACAGCATTGTCATAAGTGTGGCAAGCCTATTTCTCAAATGAGTGGAGCTGATATTATTGGTGAAGTTTTGAAGCTTCCTGTTGGGGCAAAGCTTGTTATTATGAGTCCATTGGTACGTGAAAAAAAAGGAAGCTTCGCTGATATGATAGAGTCACTTCGTCATAAAGGTTATGTAAGAGCTATGATAGATGGTGTGATGGTTCGCCTTGATGAAGATGTAGAGTTAAGTAAAACAAAAAAACATACTATAAAAGTTGTTATAGATAGAGTTGTAGTAAAAGAAGATAACAAAGAGAGAATAGCAAGTGATATTGAGAAGTCTTTGGCTGAAAGTTATGGAGAGGTTGAACTCGACATTCTTAATTATGAAGAATTAGGTTTAGAAAGCTCATACATTCATTACTCAGAACATCTTGCTTGTTTTGATTGTAAGATAAGTTTTGAACCACTTGAACCCCTATCTTTTTCGTTTAATTCACCAAAAGGTGCTTGTCCTATTTGTGATGGACTTGGTATTAGATATACGCTTGATTTAACAAAGATTATTGACCAACATAAAAGTATTGAAACAGGAGCTATAAAACTTTTCTATGGTTTTAACAAGGGTTACTATGCAAAGTTTTTAAAAGGTTATTGTGACGCAGCAAACATAGATATAAACAAACCTTATGAAGAGTTAGAAGATCATGAACAAAAAGCAATACTTCATGGTGGAGTAGAAGAGGCAAAATTCACTTGGAAACGACATTCTCTTAATCGAAAGTGGGAAGGCGTTATAAAAATTGCCTATGATATGCTAAAAGATGAAAAAGACCTTGGTGATTACATGAGTGAAAAAAGTTGTGATAGGTGTGGTGCTCATAGACTTAAACAAGAGAGCTTAGCTGTTTATGTTGCTTCACGAAATATAGGTGATATTTTAGATATGCCAATAGATAAAACATTGGAATTTTTTAAAGACGAAAAGAATTTTGAATATATGAGTGAACAACAGCATCTCATAGCTGCTTCTGTTTTAAAAGAGATAAGAGAAAGACTTTTTTTCTTGTTTGATGTTGGACTTGGGTATATTACTCTTGGACGAGATGCTAGAACTATTAGTGGTGGGGAAGCTCAAAGGATTAGAATTGCTTCTCAGATTGGTAGTGGTTTAACAGGGGTTATGTATGTTCTTGATGAACCTAGTATTGGACTTCATGAAAGAGATACTCTAAGACTTATTAGGACTCTAAGAAACCTACAAAAAAAAGGTAATAGTGTCATAGTCGTTGAACATGATAAAGAGACTATTGAAGCTAGTGATTATATTGTAGATATTGGACCAAATGCAGGTAAATTTGGTGGAGAGATTGTTTTTGCTGGTACTCTTGAAGAGATGAGAAATAGTGGGACATTGACTGCTCAGTATCTTAGTGGTGAAAGAACTATTGATTATAAAGAAGATAGAGAACAAAAAGACTGGATAGAGTTAAACAATGTACATGTAAACAATATAGAAAATGTACATGTAAAGATTCCTTTGCGAAACTTGGTTGGTATCACAGGTGTAAGTGGAAGTGGTAAAAGTTCACTCATACTTCAAACTTTATTGCCAGTTGCAAAAGAGTTATTAAATCGTGCGAGAAAAGTAAAAAAGATAGATGGAGTAGAGTGTTATGGACTTGAACATTTGGATAAAGTTATTTACCTTGACCAAAGTCCAATAGGAAGAACTCCTAGAAGTAATCCTGCCACGTATACAGGTGTGATGGATGAGATAAGAACACTTTTTAGCAAAACAAAAGAGGCAATGCTTAGAGGTTATAAAATTGGAAGATTTTCGTTTAATGTCAAAGGTGGGCGTTGTGAAAAGTGTCAAGGTGAGGGTGAAATAAAGATAGAGATGCACTTTTTACCAGATATTATGGTTAAATGTGACGCTTGTAAAGGTGCACGTTATAATATTCAAACTTTAGAGATAAAATATAAGAGTAAATCAATCTCTGATGTGCTTAATATGAGTGTAGATGAAGCCTTGGAATTTTTTAAAGCAATTCCAAAGATAAATCAAAAACTTCAAACTCTTAGTGATGTTGGACTTGGATATATCACACTTGGACAAAACGCAGTTACATTAAGTGGTGGAGAAGCACAAAGAATAAAACTAGGAAAAGAGCTAAGCAAACGAGATACTGGAAATACTCTTTATATACTAGATGAACCTACAACTGGGTTGCACTTTGCTGACGTTGATAGACTTACAAAAGTGTTACATCATTTGACCGATTTGGGTAACTCAGTATTGGTTATAGAACACAATATGGACATTATTAAAAATTGCGATTACATTATAGATATGGGACCTGATGGTGGAAGCTACGGTGGGCAAATAGTTGATGTTGGAACACCTTTACACATAGCTACAAATTACAAAAAAAGTGGAAGTTACACTGGTGAATTCTTAGCTAAAGAGATTGGTTTAAAGCAAAATTAGATAAAATAGAATAAAATAACATACAAGAGGCAAAAATGCTAGAAAATATAACAGAACGTATAAAAACTCTGCCACCACTTCCTAAGAGTTTTCATGAGATAAATGCTATATGTGCAAATGAAAATGGTACTATTAATCAACTAGCAAAAGTTATAGAAACTGATCCAATGCTAGTGGCAAACCTTTTAAAAGTAGCAAATTCTCCTCTTTATAGTTTTAGACGTGAGATAAGAAGTGTTCTTCAAGCTATTTCTTTGTTTGGCATGTCTACTACAAGAGCCTTGACTACTGATGTTTCTATCAAAAAACTTTTAAATGTAGATATCGAACCTTATGGACTTGTTCCTGAAGATTTTGTACAAATTTCTGCTCTTCAAAGTCGTTTGATGAGAGAATGGTATGTTAAAGTTGATAAAAAGAAACTCGATGTTTTATTTCTTTCTGCTCTTATGCAAGAGACAGGAAAGATACTTATAGCTGATGAGGTTGTTAAAAATGATGAGGTTGTGCCTTTTAAATCTGAGATTGAAACTGCGGTTAATATAGCTGAAGTTGAAAAATCATTTGTAGGTATTACAACAGCTCAAGTTACTTCAAAAATATTTGAGCATTGGGGCTTTGATGAAATTATGGTAGAAGCAATTCGCTATGCCGATAGTGTTGAAGATGCACCTGAGGATATAAGAGAGTACTCTTTAGCTCTTAAAGTTGTGAAAACTGCAGTTCCTATGAATGCACCTCTAAGTGAAAGAAGTGTAACAATTGCATTAAATCTTATAGAAAAAGAGGGATTTAATGAAGCAGTATTTGCAGATGCTGTAGAAAAAATAATAGAAAATTTTTAATGAAGACATTAACTATAATAGATACCTTTGGCTTTTTCTTTAGAAGCTTTTATGCACTTCCAAATCTTAGAAATAAAGATGGTTTTCCAACAGGGTTAATAACAGGATTTGCTAATTTTATATATACTCTAAGAGAAGAGCATGAAACAGATTATATACTTTTTGCACTTGATTCAAAGAGTAAAAACTTTCGTCACGAGATAGATCCAAACTATAAGGCAAATCGCTCACCTGCTCCTGAAGATTTAAAAACTCAACTTCCTGTTGCCATTGAGTGGATAAATAAAATGGGATTTAAGAGTTTTTTACAAGAGGGTTTTGAAGCTGATGATGTTATAGCTGCAGCAACAAAATTTGCAAAAGAACATGATATTAGAGTCAGAATTGTGAGTCATGATAAAGATCTTTATCAACTTATTGAAGATGGAAAAGTAACCATATATGACCCTATAAAAAAGCAAGAGATAGATAGTCAAAAATGTTTTGAAAAGTTTGGAGTTTACCCACACCATGTAGGTGATTATTTAGCTATTGTTGGAGATGCTGCTGATAATGTCCCTGGGGTAAAGGGTATTGGTGCAAAAGGAGCTAAAAAACTTATTGATGATTTTGGTTGTGTTGAAGATATATATAAAAACTTAGAAAATGTTGCAAATCCAAGAAGTCAAAAGCTTCTTGAAGAGAGTCGTGATAATGCATTTTTGAGTAAAAAGCTTGTTCGTCTTGATGAAAGTCTTGATATTTCTGATAAATTTGAAAGTTTTTATTTTCCTGCAAATCAGCCACTTGAAAACATAGTTGATGAACTAGAAAAATATGATTTAAAAGGTATACTCTCTCGTTTGAAGTATACTCCAAAACCTAAAGAGAAAAAAGAAGTTTGTACGTTTAGTCCGATTTTATTAGACACAAAAGAAAAACTTTTTGCTGTTATAGATAAACTTACATGTAATGATACTGTTGCGTTTGATACAGAGACAACAGGACTAGATGTAAGAAGTGCAAAGATAGTTGGATTTTCATTTGCAATGGATATTCAAAAAGCTTATTATGTTCCAATAGCACATAATTATTTAGGAGTAAGTGAGCAAGTTAGCCTTGAAGATTCTAAAAAAGCGATAGAAAAAATCTTTACATGTAAAGTTGTTGGACAGAATTTGAAGTATGATTTTGCTATCGTTAAGCACAATTTTGGAGTTTTACATGTAGATCATTTTAGTGATACAATGGTTCTAGCTTGGTTACTAAACCCAGAACAACGTGCAGGTCTAGATTCACTTGCAAAACGTTTTTTTGATTATGATATGGTAAAATTTAAAGACGTTGTACCTAAGGGACAAAATTTCTCAGCAGTTGATATTCAAGATGCTTGTAAGTATGCTAGTGAAGATGCTTGGATGACATACAAACTTTATGATAAGTTAACAGAAGTTTTAGATCCAAGTCTTTTAAAACTTGCTCGTGCTACTGAGTTTCCTTTTATAAACGTTCTTTTAGAGATGGAAAAAGAGGGTATAAAAGTTGATACAGAGTATTTTTCAAAGCTCTCTTGCAAAACTAATGATATTATAGAAAAATTAAAAGTAGATATATTTGCTCTTTGTGGAAGTGAGTTTAATTTAAACTCACCAAAACAACTTGGCGTAGTTTTGTTTGAACACCTAAATCTTACCATTATTAAAAAAACGAAAACAGGATATAGTACTGATGAGAGTGTTTTAACAAAACTCTTAGATGAGCATGAAGTTATATCAAGAATACTTGAGTATAGAGAGCTTCATAAATTACTTTCAACTTACATAAAACCCCTTTTAAAACTTGGAGAAGATTCAACAAATAGTCGCATACATACTTCGTTTTTACAAACAGGAACTGCAACAGGAAGACTAAGTTCAAAAGATCCAAATCTTCAAAATATTCCAACAAGAACAAAACTTGGGCGAGAAGTTAGAAATGGTTTTGTTTCATGCAAAGGCAAAAGTTTTGTGAGTATTGACTACTCTCAAATAGAGCTTAGACTTTTGGCTCACTATAGTGAAGATGAAGATTTATTGAGTGCTTTTAATAATGATTTGGATATTCATAGGCAAACTGCATTGAAACTCTTTGGAGAAGATGAGGCAGATGCTAAAAGAGGAGTTGCTAAGAGTATAAACTTTGGACTTCTTTATGGCATGGGTGCAAGAAAACTTTCTCAAACTTTGGGAATAAGTCAAGCAGAAGCGAAGGGATATATAGAAAATTATTTCAAATCTTTTTCTACTGTTAAGAGTTATCTTCAAAGCATTAGTGACTCGGCTAAAGAAAATGGTTATGTTGATACCCTTTTAGGAAGAAAGCGTTATTTTGATTTTGAAAATGCAAATGGTATGCAAATTCCAATGTATGAAAGAGAAGCAGTAAATACTCGTTTTCAAGGAAGTGCAGCTGATTTGATAAAACTCTCTATGATAAAGATACAAAATGAAATTTGTGACGAAGATTCTAAGATGTTACTCCAAATACACGATGAATTGATATTTGAGGTAAATGAAGACGAAGCACAAGAGTTTGCAAACAAAGCTAAAGAGATAATGAAAAACATATATAGACTAAAAGTAAAACTAGAAGTAAGCGTATCCATAGGTAAAAACTGGGGAGAATTAAAATAAATTAAGAGTTACAACATGGATAAGTTAGTAAGGAACATTAGTCCTCTTCTATTAACTTATCCATCACATATAGTTGTAAATCTTTTTTTTGTACTTCACTTTTTAGTGATTCATTGTATATTTCTTCTACTTTTTGGCTATATTTTTCATATGCAAAGTATGGAAAGTGAATTAACCAAGCTTTTTTGATAAGTTTTAATGTAATCGCATCTCGTGTCCATGATTTAAAGAAATCAAATCCTATAAAAACAGCACTTGTTACTACTACAGCTCCTAAAACAGAAAAGTGAAAATTCATGTGTTTTAAAAAATAGTGAGTTATTCCTATGAGAGGCATAATAGCCAATGCACTTAAGATAAGATATGAGATATGAGCTTTTACTATGTTAATACGAAACCCAAGTTTACCTGGATCTACATACATCTTTTCATTGTAGTGACTATTTGCAGAGAGTAAATCTTTGAATATAACAGGTTGATTAGATATTGTATATATATAATTTACAATTTTTTCTTTGATTGATGTTTTTTTTCTCACAAAAGTTCCTAATAGTTTTATGTATATATTTTATCATAAAAAGCATTTCTAAAAGATTTTTTTTATAAATTTTAGTAGCTTAACAGATAGTTTTGAATCTTTTTTCTTTTTTTCTTCTATAAGATACTCTATCCATCTTCTTTGTTTTGTGATTTGAAGTTTAGAACTACTTTGCCAAGAATTTTTTGAGTTCACTGATTGCTTTCTCATTTTTAATCCTAAATTTTATCTCTATTCTTCTTGAAGCATCTTTATTTTCAATTCCATTCTTTGAAGATATAAGATTAGCGTATGATCTTCCACTAGCACTTATATATTCTCTTAATAAAGCACTATTTTTTGGATTGTTTTTATATAAAAATTTCATAACTTCTAAGGCTCTTTTTTGGGAGAGTTCTAAGTTATATAGATATGAACCATCAGAGTTTGTATGCCCTTCAATGTTTATCTGGTCTATGTGCTGTCTTATATCTTTATCAAATAGGAGAGTATCAATATAGCTTTGAAGTGCACTGCTTAGCTCTTTTTTGGAACTCTCTTTTAGTTTATATTTATTCTGTTCAAAAAGTATGTTTGAGCTAAATCTAATTGCTCCACTATTTTTGTCTATATCTATGTTTTTTCCTAGTTTTTGTCTTAGTTTTGATACTACTTTTATTCTTATCCCTGTTAAACTTTTGATTTTTACCTTTGTTATGTCTAGCTCTTCTACTAAGGCTTGATGCTCTTTACTTTTAACTATCAGGGAGTTTTCTAGCATTGCTATCTCTTCGTCTTTGAGAGATATTGTATGAGTGTTTTCTTTGAGCTTTATTCCTAAGTTTTCATTGGCAGTTTTTAGCTCTTTTTCTTTTAATTCATAATCAAAAAGAAGGTCTTTTAATTTTTGAATTTCCTCTTCATTGATGCTTATTAGTTCAAGTTTATTTTCTATTAGTTTATTGAGTTTTTCTTTATCTTTTTGACTTAAATCTAGCTTGTTACTCATGGATTTTAGTTTACCTGTAAGTTTTGTTAGTTCAAAGGAGAGATGAAAATTGTCTTCTTGCATAGATTTTAGTTGAGATTTTATCTCTTGAAGACGTCTTTTTTTATTCTCAAGTGCATTTTCACTGAGTCCTAAAGCCTCTTTCTCTTTTTGTAAGTCAGTTCTTATTGCTTGTAAGTCTGTTTGTATAAAAACATATTTTATGACAATAGCCCCAACAAGTAAGATAAAAACAAAAAGTAATCCAGCCATTAAGTCGGCATAAGAAATCCAAAAGTTTTGAGTTTCTTCTTGGTTCTTGTTATTTTTGTACATTCTCTAACTCTTTAACTTGTGCTAGTGAGCTTACAATCTTAGCTACTTCGCTATCTATGCTAAGAAGTGTTTCTTGGAGTCTATTAGTGAATTTTTCATCAAATTCATTAAGATGTGTGTTAAAAGACCATCCTATTTGGTCAGTATCCTTTTTCATTAGTTCAAAGTTTTTTATGATTGCTTCGTGTATTTTTCCCACGTTTTGAGCACTAATACCCTCTAAAGATGTTGCAATTTTAGCTATGCTAGCCTCTTTATCTTTTAGTGCTTGAGTTATCTCTTTTAGGTATTTTGTATTTTGTTCTATTTTTTGTGAAGACTCTTTGTATTCACTCATCATCTCTTTAAAATTAGACATGATTTGATTGTTTATATCTTGAGATTGGTTAGTTATTTTTAAGCTTTCACTCATTTGTGTTGTAGCACTTCTAACTACATTTTGCTCTAGGGTTATGATGTCATCAAACATCTTTACTCTTTGAGTCATAGTTTTGTTCATATTTTCTATAAGTTCATCTTGTGCAAAGTTATTAAATACTTGATTTAATTTTTCAAAGTTTTCCATACTTTTTCTGAAGTAAGTTTGTTCTATCTCTTCTTTGTCCCAAAACAAGGATTTTGTTTGTTCTTTTATGTTATGTATCTCTTTTTCAAATTTACTCAGACCAGTTTTATCAAAAAATATCCACCAAATTGATAAAAAAATACCATAAATAGAGACATAAAAAGCTGTTCCTACACCACCTAAAAGTAATGATATTTCTCTTTCTAAAACAGCAGAAGTTTTAGAGGAAAAATCAGGCATAGAAATAGCAATGGAGATAAAAGTTCCTAAAATTCCTAGAGTGGGAAAGATGCCAGATGCAACTGAAGCAAAATTTTCATTTCTTAATCCAGAAGTGAAGTTTTTTGCAAAATCGTCATAAGAAGCATTTGCTTTTGATGTATTTGCTATAACTAAAAGATTCTTTTTTATATAAACTTCTAAACCACTTTTAAAGTCATCTATTTTTTGTACAAATTTACACGAGGCATAAAAAGCATTGTGTTTAAGTAAAAAAAGATATATTATCAAAATGACACCTATCAATATGATGCTATGAATTTCTACTTTAAAAGGAATAAAGCCCATATATCCAGCAATAATAAAAATATAAATACCCAAAGGAGCAATTAAAAGATAGAGTATCTTACTGAGGCAATTTGTATTATTGTCATCTGGATTATTTAAAAAATTAGTTTCAGCCATAAGTGTCCTTTATGATTTAAAAAGAGCGGTTAAATTCCATCTCACATAAATTTCGATAAAATTTATCCTATCACACTTAAGCTTAAATTTTAAATTTATCATCTAGACTTGTTTGAAGACTAAAATGCCATTCCCTCTACTTAAAATAAATTTTAAAATATACTACATCAACATTCATATAGCGAGGGAGGGCAAATTATATGGATTCAAAAAGGAACCATTATAATAGCAATTGCGATTATTAACATTCCTAATCTCATAATTTTTGATAATTTATCATTTACTAAAGCATTCGATAAAATTGCCAAGCCTAGGGCAATTTTTACAAAAGAAACTAGAGCTAAAAACAGATGAGTATCAGGATGAATTAGATTTGGATTTACTATAAAAGAGATAGGTACTATATAAAGACCAATGCCTAATCTCATTGCTTTGGAAACTACTGGTAACCAGTTGGTTTGTGCCATTCCAGCAGCTATAAAAACTGTTCCACATACTGGTGGGGTAATGGTTGAAAGTAGTGCAAACCAAAAGATAAATAGATGTGATTGAAGAGCTGAGAGACCATACTCTTGAAGTATTGGACCTGCTACTGAAACACAGATGATATATGCAGCAGTTGTAGGAACTTCCATTCCTAAAATTAGACAGGCAATAGCTGTTAAAATTAGAGCAATCCAAAGTTCTCCTCCAGATAAAAACAGTATTGCAGAAGTGATTTTAACACCAACTCCTGTGATGTTTAAAACACCAATGATAATACCTGCACAGATAATAACAGAAGCAATAGTAGAAATTTGTCTTGAAGCAACAATGCTACCATCTAAAAATTTTATTATAAACTCTTTAAAAGATATTTTCCAATTTTTATCAACTATTAGTAAAAATATACTTGCAAATATAGCAATAGCTGCTGAAAATTGGGGAGTTTTACCTACAACTAAGAGAGCATATAAAAGGCTTCCAAATGGTATAAGGAAAAATGGACTGAGTTTGAGTACAAAGTTGAAACTTGGGATTGCACTTTTGTCCATAGCAACTAAATTATATTTTTTAGCAAAAACATCAATACCAATCCAAACTGTAAAGAAGAACAGTATAGCAGGAAAGATTGCTGCACTCATAATAACCGTATAATTAACGCCTAAAAGTTCAGCCATTATAAAAGCCCCAGCACCCATAAGAGGAGGCATGATTTGTCCACCAGTAGATGCAACTGCTTCAACAGCTGCTGCGAGACTAGCAGGATAATTTAACCTTTTCATGGTAGGAATCGTAAATGCTCCAGTAGAAGCTACATTTGCAGAAGCTGAACCTGAGATTGAACCAAAAAATGCAGATGCTAAAACAGAAACTTTAGCAGCTCCTCCCCTAAGTCTTCCTGCAAGTTTGGTTGACATTGTCATAAAGGCATTTCCACCTTCTCCAACACCAACAAATGCTCCTAAAATTACAAATACGGCAACTACGTTTACAGAAATTCCTGTAAGTGAGCCAAAAATTCCACCTTCAGCAATAACAAGAGTTCCTAAAAAACTATCTATTGGAATCTCTTGATGTCCAAAACTCCCTGGTATATAATGACCCCATAAACCATAAGATAGAGCTATTAATGCGGTTAAAGGGAGAGCTAATTTTATAGCGCGTCTTGCCATTTCAAGAACTGACAAAAGTAGGGTTATAGCTACAAAATATTGAAAATTTCCTTCAAGTGAGCCGTATTGGTCTTCCAAGTCTATATGGTTAAAAATAATATAGTAAACACAAATTAGAGCTAAAATGAGAAGAACATAACCAAGATATTTTGTAAATTTTGTTACTTTAGTATTGTCACCTAGTAAAAATACCCAAGGCAAAACAAGCCCTAGGTGAATTGGTCTACTTACTAAATTTGGCATAAGTCCTGTAAAAATCAGATATATATGAAACCCAACAGTTATAATTGCAAGAAAAGCTACTATCAAATATTTTTTTGATAATAGCTCGTTTTTAATATTTTCCATATGCAAAAATTATTTTAGTTTCTCAGGGATATTAACATTAATTTCATTATAATATTTTAATGCACCTTTATGAAGTTTTGCATTGAACATTGTTAGGTTTGAAGGAGTTATTGCTTTCCACCAAATATTTTGTTTTTCCAAATTTGTTTTAGATTCCCAAAATGCTTTTGTAAATTCATAAGCAGTCTCTTCACTCATATCAGTTGTTGTGTAAACTCCAACAGGCAATGTTGTAGTGGCTATGTCTTTGTCTATTTGTGAGTATGTTCCAGCAGGGATTATTAGCTTGTCTCTTTTGGTTAGTTTTATCTGTTCATCACTCATACTTAAAATATTGACTTTAGTACTTGCTACAGCTTCTATTACATTTGGTGCTGGGTATGAACCTGATGTTGCAAAACCATCTATCTGACCATTTTTAAGGGCAGCAACTGCACCAGAGAGTTCTGCACCTATAAGTTTTGTTTTTCCTTTTAAACCAAATAGTTTAATATATTTTGCAGCTTCTTTTGCTCCAAAAGTTCCTTTTCCTATTAGTAAAGATTTTCCACTTAAATCTTTAAAAGTTTTAATACCAGATTTTTCACTAACAACTATATGCATAGTTAAAAATGGTATAGGAAAAAGTGATCTTATTTTTGAATAATCTTTTGGATTGTCTTTTTTAAACATTGCTTTTTTAGCAAGGGCTAGTTTAACTAAAACAGGAGGAGTTGTAAAAACATAGTTTCCTTTTCTTTTTCTTACTTCTTTTACATTTTGAACAGAACCTTGACTCTCTTCTATTGTTATTTGTAATTTTTTATCTGTTTTTCTTCCAATATTTTCACCAATTTGAACAGCCATTTGGTAATATGAAGATGAAGATTTTGCAGATTTATAAGTAATTCTCGTTTCCTCACTAGCATTTAAAGTAAAGCCAATCGAACATATAAGCACAGCTGATAAAAGTTTTGATAATTCCATAATCTTTCCTAATATTTATTTTAGAGATTATAGCAGTAAAAAAACTCATTTACAATATTAGTTCTTATCTTCTTTATTCCTTTTGTAAAATTCAACCCCTTCTTTATCTTAGCTTAACTCATTTTTTATTACATTTATGATATAACTTCGCTTTATTATAAAGGATACAAATGAATCCAATTGCTGTAGCAGTTATTGTTATGTTGGCTTTGAGCCTCATGAGAATAAATGTTGTAATAGCCTTAACCATAAGTGCTATTATCGGAGGACTAATAGGTGGGTTATCTCTAGTAGATACTATTAGTATATTTAACAATGGTCTTGGTGGTGGAGCTTCAATTGCTCTTAGTTATGCAATGCTTGGAGCATTTGCGGTAGCAATATCTAAATCAGGAATAACTGATTTATTAGCAAATAAAATTATACGAAAAGCAAAAGGTGAAGAAGCAACTTCGAGTGAACAACTATGGGTTAAAATTTCTTTGATTTCTATCATACTTTTAGCAGCCATCTCATCTCAAAACGTAGTTCCTATTCATATTGCTTTTATACCGATATTAATTCCACCTTTGTTGCATGTAATGGCTACTTTAAAGATGGATAGAAGAGCAGTTGCCTGTGTTATGACTTTTGGATTAACAGCAACTTATATGCTTTTGCCTATTGGTTTTGGTGGTATTTTTTTACAAAATATTTTACTAAAATATCTAATAGAAAATGGAGTGAATGCTACGGCTAGTCAACTTCCTTTAGGAATGGCAATACCTGTTTTTGGTATGTTCTTAGGTCTTCTTACTGCAATATTTTTCACTTATAGAAAACCTAGAGAATATAAAGAAGAAATGATATTAGAAATTGTACCAGAAGCAAAAAGCATAGATACGAAACATATTTTTGTTGCTATTGTTGGTATTGTTGTAGCTTTAAGTCTCCAGCTTTATGCTAATTCCATCATTTTAGGATCACTAGCTGGTTTCATTGTATTTACTCTTGGAGGAGTGATTAAGTTTAATGAGACACAAGATGTGTTTACAAAAGGTGTTCATATGATGGCTATGATAGGTTTTATTATGATAGCGGCTTCAGGTTTTGCAGAAGTTATGAAAGCAACAAATGGTATTGATTCTTTAGTAAATTCTGTGGTAGGTATCATTGGGGATTCTAAAGGACTTGCCGCTCTTTTTATGCTTATTGTTGGTCTTTTAGTTACTATGGGAATTGGATCATCTTTTTCGACTATTCCAATTATAGCAACTATTTATGTGCCTTTGGCTTTGCAGTTTGGGTTTTCTTCTTTAGCAATCATTGCTTTAATAGGAACTGCTGGAGCTTTAGGTGATGCTGGATCTCCTGCATCTGATTCAACACTAGGACCAACTTCTGGTCTTAATGTAGATGGACAGCATGACCATATTTGGGATACTGTTGTACCTACTTTTATACATTTTAATATACCTCTTATTATATTTGGATGGATTGCTGCAATGGTACTGTAATAAAAGAGGGATTTTCCCTCTTTTTAGAAAGTTGAAATTATCAGTTTTTTTAAATTTATATAAGGTATAATCAATGAAAAACTAGGATAATTATGAGTTTACATGTAGAGACAGATTTAGCACATATTCAAGATTTTGCAAGCCAAGCAGATAAGCATGGATCATCACACTTTCCTATTTATAATACTGCAACTTTTGATTTGAAAAAACAAAGTGGAAATGAGGTTTATGACTACACAAGAAGTGGAAATCCAACTCGCGAAGTATTAGAAAACCTTTTTACTCATGTTGAACATGGGGCAGGGTGTGTTTGTACACATACTGGTATTGCTGCTGTTGGACTTTTGTTTGAAACAGTTTTAAAAGCAGGTTCTCATGTTCTTGTTGAAGCAGATTGTTATGGGGGAACTTTTAGACTTTTAAAGATTTTTGAAGACAAATATAATGTAACGGTTCATTTCAAAAACTTCTTACATGTAGACGAATTAGAAGAAGTTCTTCAAAACCATCCTATTGATTTAATTTTATGTGAATCACCTACAAATCCTGGACTTAAAATTATAGATTTAGAAGCAGTAGGAAAACTAAGTAAGAAGTATGATTCTCTTTTTGCAGTAGATAATTCACTTGCTACTTTTATATCTCAGCGTCCACTTGATTTAGGTGCTGATTTTTCTCTGTTTTCAACAACTAAATATATTTCTGGTCATGGAAGTGTAATCGCAGGAGCGATAGTTTCAAAAACTAAAGAATTAGCAAAAGAGATAGGTTTTTATGCCAATGCTCATGGAAGAAGTCAAAACCCTATGGATGTTTTTTTAATAAGTCTTGGAATTCCAACTCTAAAAATTCGTATGAGAGAGCATGAAAAAAATGCTCTTGTAATTGCAAAATTTTTAGAGAAACAGAGTTATATAAGCAGAGTCAACTTTCCTGCTTTAACATCTCATTCTCAATATGAGTTGGCAAAAAAACAGATGGATTTTATACCAGGACTTTTTAGTGCTGATTTTGTTAGTATTGAGTTAGCTGAAAAGTTTATACAAAAGACTAAAATATTTGGAGAAAAGTGTTCTTTTGGAAGTCCAGATTCTCGCATAGAAATCCCTGCTAAAATTTCACATGCAACTTTTAGTAAAGCTGAACTTGAGGCAATTGGTATCTTAGAAAGTACAGTTCGTTTTTCTATTGGTCTTGAAAATGTAGAAGATTTGATAGAAGATATACAACAGGCTTTAAGTGTTTAAGCATATAGCATGTGGGGAAACTTTACCTGTAGATAATGTTCATGCAGTTTCTGTTTCTATTCCGACTTTTGCTGATGTTCTCTCTTATGAAGAGGGAAACAATAGTGCTATAAAAAGTGGATATCCTCGTTTTGTTTTGCATCCATATCTTAAAAAAATGGCGGAGTATTTACAAAGTTGTTATTCTTTGGATGAAAATGAAGAGGTGGTTTTAGTAAGTTCAAAAAAGTTTTCAAAGCTAATACTCACGAAATACAATATTAAACAAAATATAGATTTTGATGAGAATTTTGGTGTAATTTTAGTGAATAAAAATTCAGATGATTTACAAAGTGTTTTACGTTTTATTCAGCATGTTGGTTGTAATCTTTCTTCAAGATATGCTGAGAAATATTTGTATGAAAAAGATTTAATAAACTCTTTACATGTAGAAGAACTTGAATCACAACAAAGTGCAAAAAACATAGTTCTAAAAACTCTTTCTAATGCATTTAACAAAGATGATATATATTTAACAACATCTGGTATGAATGCAATGTATTCAGCTATTAAATCCCTTCAAGAGATACAATCAGGTATGGTAATACAACTTGGTTGGTTGTATCTTGATAGTATGAATCTAATAGCTGAGTATGATTCAAAACTTTTTTATGATGTTTTAAATCTAGAGAAGCTTGAAGAGTTTTTGCAAACTAATGTGAATAAAGTATCTTGTATAGTTACAGAAGTTCCAACAAATCCTTTACTTCTAAGTGTAGATTTAAAACGTTTAAAAAGTCTTTGTTTAGAGTATGATATCGCTTTAATTGTTGATTCTACATTTGCAACTGCTTTTGAACCTATAAAAGAGGCTGATATTTTAATAGAGTCATTGACAAAGTTTGCCTGCGGTAATGCAGATGTTTTAATGGGTTGTTTTGTATTAAGTGAAAAATACAGCAAACAAAAAGATATTTTTTTGAAAAACATAGATGAACCATACATAAAAGATATACAACGACTTGCTTACGAGATTAAAGATTATAAAATAAGAGTAAAAAAAGCAAATAAAAATAAAAAAGAGCTAGTAGAGTACTTAAAAGAAAAAAAATATATAAAAAAAGTCTATTATTCACCTTTGAGTCCAGTAATCTCTGTTACTTTTAATATAGTTTTTGAAAAGGCATATGATACTTTAAACTTTTATAAAGGTCCAAGTTTAGGCACAGAATTTACTCTACTTATGCCTTATGTTTATCTTGCTCATTATAATTTGATTACATGTAAAGAAGGAAGAAAACTTTTGAGTGATAATGGAATTCCTATAGATTTACTTCGTATTTCTGTTGGCATTGAAGATATAAACGAGATAAAAAAAGAGTTTGATAATCTAGATTTGTGGTGAATACTCTTTTAAAACTTTTTCATGCTCTCTAAAATCTGGCATAAATTTTTCTACATGTAACCAGAAAGCTTTTTGATGATGTTTGTGTTTAATGTGTGAGAGTTCATGGACTATGATGTACTCTATGCACTCAAGTGGCAGTTGAATAAGTGAGCTTGTAAAGCTTAGTTCATTTTTAGTGCTGCAACTTCCCCATCGTCTTTTTGTTTTTCTAAAGGTGATTTTTGTTGGGATTAGATTCATCTTTATAGACCATTTATTTACAAGTTCAGGAACTATTCCTTGGGTTTCTTTCTTATATAAATCTGAGATTTTACCCTTTACATGTAAAGACTCTTTTTTACCATAAAGTAGTATTTTGTTCTCTTCTTCATAGATTTTTGCTATAGATTTTTTTTCTTTTACATGTAAGAGTTTTTCAGCTATCCAACGTGCTTTTTTTTCTACAATGGAGTGGACTTTATATAGTGGATAATTTGGATTTTTTACAACTACCCCTAAAGAGGGGTTAATTGTAATGTATAAGTTTTTTAGTTTTTTGTTTGTAACTATGGTATAAGGTAATTTTTCATCACCATAGAAGATAAAGTGCTCTATTTGAACCAGCCTTTAATTTTATCTACTACTCCTTCAAAACTACTCTCATGTGGGCTACTCTCTATTCCAAAACTTTCTTGGAGTTTAGTAAGTAACTCTCTTTGTTCTGTTGAGAGTTTTTTAGGATATTTGATTTTTATTTGGGCTATCATATTTCCAAGCTCACTTGTGTGTACATTTTTAACACCTTCATGCTTAAATACAAATTGCTGTTTATCTTTTGCCCCCATTGGAAGCTCTAATTTTGTTTCACCTCTAAGGGTTGGGATTATTATCTCTTCACCAAGTGCAATTTGAGTAAAGAAAAGAGGAACTTCTATATAGATATCATCATTATGTCTTTGAAAGTGCTCATCTTCACCTACATTTGTTTGGATGTACAAGTCACCTTGTTCTCCACTCTCATCTATGTTTCCACGTCTTGCAACTCTGATACGATTGCCATTGTCGATTCCCTCTGGGATATCTATCTTGACTTTGTCGCTCTTTTCGCTGTAGCCTTTTGTATTACATGTAGAACAAGGATTTTCTATAGTGGAACCTTTACCGCTACAGTGAGGGCAAGTTTGAGAGTATGTCATAAAACCTTGTCTATAAAAGACTTGACCTTTTCCTCCACACTCACTACACGTAGACTTTTTACCATCACTACTACCAGTTCCACTGCAGTCATCACAAGGTTTTTTGTAAGTATATTTAACCTCTTTATTACATCCAAAAATTGCTTCATTAAATGCTAAATCTATTTCTACTTCGCTATCTAGTGGGTATTTCCTTTGACGTCTAGCTCTACCGTTGCCACTATTAAAGCCGCCACCAAATACTGATTCAAATATAGAACCAAGGTCACCCATGATATCTTCATAATTCATATCAGAAAAGTGACTAAATCCTTGTGAATCTAGTCCTGCTTTTCCATATCTATCGTAAGTAGATTTTTTTTCAGAGTCGCTTAAAACTTGGTAAGCTTCATTGACTAGCTTAAATCTCTCTTCAGCATCTTTATCGCCTTCATTTCTATCTGGGTGAAATTTTAAAGCTTGTTTTCTATACGCTTTTTTTATAGCACCACTATCTGCATCACTTGTAATTTCAAGTATTTCATAGTATTCTAAATCCAATTTAATTCTCTTTTCTGTAGTTTTATAAGTCTACTATTTTATCGAAAAAAAGAAAAATTATCAATGCATCTTTAGTTATTTTTTGGGATAAGATGTTCGTACCTCTTATCTGTCAAAGTATTCATAAATGCTACCAATGCTTGAATTTTTCTTCTTGAAAGAGCTTTACCTTTTTTAAGAAGTTTTGTATTGATGTTTTGTTTTACTTCAGCCTCAGCCCAAGGTTTGTGAGTCTCTGGGTTTACTTTTCTTTTTTCATTTGTATATTTGTCATAAAACTCAACAACAGTACTTAGCTTTTTAAAGACACCATTGTGCATATATGGACCTGTCACTGCTACGTTTCTTAGTGTTGGTACTTTCATCTTTCCATCATTTTTTTTATCATGTACTTTTGGATTATTTAAAAGACCATGGTCTATGAAGGTTTTTGGATTAACAATATTTTTAGCCATTAAATCATGATTTTGAGGGACACCTATGTTATGATATTCATAATTAGTAAATGTCTCTCTTGGAGCATCTTCTGTTTTAAGTAAATGACAACTTGCGCAGTTTGTATTGTTATTGCTAAAAAAGATACTTCTTCCTAAGTCTTCAAGAGGAGTTAAGTCATATTCGTCTTTTAAAAATCTATCATATTTACTATCAAATGGAGCAAACATATCAGTTTTTTCAAAACTAGCTATCGCTTGAGCCATCATTTCATAGGTTTTATCAGCATTTAAAAAAATGTCTTTTCCATATATCTCTTTAAATTCTTTATTATAGTGTGGTGAATTTTCAAACTTTTTAGCTAAAAACTTTTTGCTTGGTGAGCCCATCTCTGCTGGGTTTGTTGGAGGTCCTCCTGCTTGTCCTTTTAGGTTTGTTTCTCTTCCATCATGAAATTGTCCACCTTTGTATTCTCCACTTTTTTTATCAAAGTAAAAATTTGGGCTAAACATTGCATATGAGGCTGTTGGAGCATTTCTGTCTCCTATGCTTTTTAAATTATCACCAAGAGAACCTGCACCTGCTACACCGTTGTCTCTATTGTCAACAAAAGCATGATCTGGATTGTGGCATGTTGCACAGCTTTGATTGCCATTTTTTGATAAAATAGTGTCGAAAAATAGTAGTTCGCCTAGTGCAACTTCTTTTTGTGCTTTAATTTTGTCTTGAACTGAATTTGTTTGTGGTGCATTACAACCATTTAAAAGTAGTGCAGCACCAAGGACTAAAGCTGTTTTGTATCTATTTCGCATTATATTTTCCTAATAATTTATATGAACTTATAAAAGGAGTAAACAGTATATTTGAAAGTGTTTGAAAACTTTCAACTGCTACTCCAAAGCGTATTGTCTTGACCTCTTTTGAATATATTATTGTGCCAAAAACTTTGTCCCAAATAGCCAAATAACCACCATAGTTTTTATGAGGGTATTTGCTACTGTGATGAATTTGATGTTGGTAGGGTGATATGAAAAGATTTTCTAGTACGTTATGGTATTTTATTTTTATATGAGAGTGTCTTAAATTTGAGCCTGCTAGTGAAAAAATAAATAAAAATATATTCACACCAAGTATATCTACGACACCTATCATTGCCCCAAAAAGGTAGATAAAAACTCCACTTACTACTCCAGCACTCAAAGCGTATCTAAATCCAAAAAGAAGATTTTCAATGGGATGAATTCTATAAAAAGTGATAGGAGTTAAAACCTTAGCACTATGATGAACCTTGTGAAATTCCCATAAAATAGGAATACTATGCATAATTCTATGAAGCCAGTATCTGCTAAAGTCACTTACAATAAATAGTGTACATGTAAACATAAACATCACTTGAATATGGCTAAACCCATGTACTCTTGTATATTCAAAGTTTTCTACTAGATACTCATAAGTAAACAAAGTCACCTCTTTAGCACTAAAGACAAGAGGTATGATTAGCAATGCTTTTATAAAAATGGCTAAGACATAGTACTTATAATCTAAAATAGCACTTGAATGAAGCCATAATTTTTTACTCATATTTACTCTACACTCTTTTTTGTAGATACATAAATAAGTAAAGCTTATGAGCAGTGAAGATAATAAATATAACCAAAAGACTCTTTTGTTAGGATTCACAAAAGAGTCAAGAAAATCAATCTCCATCTGCATCTAAGATTTTTGAGGTAACTTGTAACTTCTCTATAAGAGTGATATTGTATATATAGAATAGTTTTTTCAAACTATTATACAAGTTAGTAGCCTCAGCAAAGTTATCATTTTTTATCTGTGAAGCGTAACGTTTAGCATCTTTTAAATGTGCTATTGCATCATCAATAGCTTTATTAGCACCATAACTCCTAGCTAAGGTACCATAGTTTTTGTACTTTTGTGTATCTAAGATTCTTAGATGTGTATCTATGATAGCTTCAATTGCAGTAATAGAATTTTTGCTTATATAATATTCAGCTCGTCTGTTATCTGCTTTGCCAAGATACTTTTTACTAAGTCCAGCACTGTTTCCTATACGCCACTCATTTAGTTTATAAGAGTTTTCTATAAGACTATTGACCGTAACATAGTTTGCTTTTGGTTCATCTTCTACAAAACTTTTTTTAACTTTTATATAACCGTCAAGGATATCTTGAAAATTTTCTTGCATTTTTTTAGTGATAATAAGGGCTATGTCTTTGACTCTTTTATTTTTCAAATCTTTTTTATAAAGTATATATTCCAAAGCGTTGATTGTTTTGTGAGAGTTTTTGTAAAGTGCAATTTTTAAGTCCTCATCACTTTTTATAATTAAGTCAAGTTGAGCTTTTATATCTTCATTGCCTTGATGGTACATATCAAGGTATCTTGGAGTATCAAGAAAGTCATCATCTAAATCACCTAAGATATAAAATGCTTCAACACTTTTCCAACTCTTAATAAGAGCAACAAAATCTTTTTTTGCTGTTTCAATATTATCACTCTTTATTGAGTTTGTAAGTTTTTTTATATCTATTATGGTCTGTTTAGAATCTTTTAAAATTACATTTTCGTAAAGTGAGTTTAGACTTTCATTTGCAAAAATAAAAGTCATACTTAATAGCAATCCAAGTAATATTTTCATATATTCTCCAGTTTATAGTTCATTTATATATCTAATTAAAGAAACTCTTTGCTCTTTTTTTAGATTCATAAATAATTTTTTAGAGTCCAATGACTCACCACCATGCCAAAGTATTGCTTCTTCAACACTTTTTGCTCGTCCATCGTGAAGTAAAGCAGGTTTTTCTCTAAGTGCGATATGATATTTTCCTATACTCCAAAGAGGGGCCGTTCTCCATTCATTGGGAGTTGCTAAAAACTCGGATCTTCCATCGCTTAACTCATCTCCCATATCGTGAAGTAACATATCTGTAAAAGGTTTAATTTTATAACCACTTGCTAGAGTAAACTCTGGTTTATGACAACCAGTACAGCCAATTTTTTCAAATAGAAGTTCTCCATTTCTCTCAGTTATGGTTGATTTTGGGATTTTTAGATTGTTTACATAAAATGCGATTGCATCAAGTCTTTTTTGTGTTAAATCGAACTTTGACATAGCTCTTTTGCTATCTCCTTTTGGAGCATTTAAACACTCTATTTGGCTTGATGTGCAGTTTTCTTTTGTAAAAAGTGGGTTGGTTAAACTCATATCATTATTTGCAGCTGCTGCAACTTGATGTTTTACTGAAGGAGCTGAGGCTTTCCATGTAAACTTACCTACCCTAAAATCCTTGAATTCAGGAGAATATACTATATTTGCTTTACCAGATATGCCATCACCATTGCTATCATTTATATCTTGGTTTGCTAGTATTTGTTTATCACTTAGTTTGTTTAGTAGACCAACTCCAACTAGAGCTTGTCCCATACGATCTGATATGGCAGTTTGAGGATTAAGTTTTCCATATTGTAAATCATATAGTTTATTTTCATATCTTTTTAGCGGATTACTTAGAGTTATTTTTTCTCCATCTGGATATGTAATTAACTTATTTTCATAACTAATGATAGTTTTTGCTTCAAATGGAACATTTTTACTTCCATTGAGGCTAATTTGTGATCCGTATGTTGGTTCTGCTACAAAACCATTGTATTTAAGCTGTTTTAGATGTCCTTTACTGCCATTTGAAGGTATAGAAAGTCTTATAACATAACCTCTTGCAGGTGAACCATCTTTTTTGTATTTTTTAGCAATCCCATTATTTGAATGACATGTAACACAAGTATTTGCTCCAAAAAGAGGACCTAGTCCATCTCTTGCCGTTGTTGCACTTGGAGCCTCTACCCAAGGGATTCTAAAAAAGCTTTTTCCTAGTATGAAACTATCTAACTCTTTATCACTTAATCCAGAGATTTTTTTTGTAAAAAGTGTTTTATTTTGAGTATTAGTTGTATACTTTTTGTCAAAAGAAACTTGCAAATTTGAAGCCTCTAAAACGCTAAAAAACCCAACAGTTAAAATAACTGTTAGGCTTATATTGATGTTTAAAAATCTGTTTTTACTAGATTTTTGTTTCATCAGCGTCTGTTACCTCTTCAATTGTTAGGTTAATGCCATTTGCTTTTGCAATTATGACCATTTGATCACCTAGTTTTCTTAGTTCATTTTTAAGTTTTACTATAACTTTTGATTGAGAATCATCTGGTTGAATTTGTCTATCAAAGTGTCTGCTAGTTTGAGCAAGTGAATTGATACTAGCTATTTTTTCTTCAATTTTTGAGATAAGAGAAAGAATTTTATCACCATCTTTTTTACTCATAGCATCTATAGGAGCTTTTCCATAGTCAATGCCTTTGTAAGTTCCCATAAGAATGTTCTTAAATCCTTGATAGTTTGTAGCTATATCTCTGTGAGTATTATCACTAAAACAACTATGCTCATCTTCTTCACTAGGAGTTAAAACAGCTACTGCTATTCTTTCATTTGCAAGTTCTGATTTGATAAAAACACCCATACCAGCAAAGATGGTTTTCATAGCAGTCTCTTTTTTTATATTCTTTGAAGCATCTTTACCTGTAAGCGTTCCTAAAAGAGCAGCTCTATAACAACCTGTTGCATTGGTAGAACAATCTGAACTAGTATTTTTAGACCAAGCTTTTGCAACTATTTGTAAATCACCGACGATTTTTTTTGTGCTTGCATTTAAATAAGCTTTTCTTCTTTTAGCATTTTTATCTGTTGTAAAGTCACTAAGTGGACGTTGTCCAGCAACTAAAGCACCTTTTGTTATATCATCTTTGATAAAGTTACTATAGTCTTGGTCTTGTCCCCATAGTAAAAATTCAATTGCATGGTAACCAGTTGCTACATTTGCTTCACCACCATTTTCATTTAGTGCAGTTATAGTGTCTACCGTGATATTGTCTACATTTACTGCATGACTCTCTTCACCAACAGGACTGAATTTACCTTTACTATCTATGATATTGCCACTTGTTCTTTTACCTTTGGCATTTATAGTGTAGTCAATCATATTTTCATCTAATGGCCAAGCATTAATCTGACCTTCAAGAGCACCATACGCTTTAACTATCCAACCCTCTTCAGAATCAATAGGACCGTTTGATAGTCTAAAAATCTCAGTTTGTCCATAAGATTCTCTAGAGTTTATCCATGCTGCTTTTGCAATTGCTAGTGTTTCTAGTGTTGGGTTTTGAGTGAAGTTCATAACCTCTTTTTGAAGTATTTTTGCATCCTTTAAAGCGTCACTATAATTTAGGTTCGCAATATCAGCATAAGTAACTAAAACTGAACTCTTATGTGTAGTTGGTGTAGATGGATTAGCACAACCTGTTAATGATATAACAGCTGCTAAACTAAGGCTAACAAAGAGTGGTGTGATTAATTTCATTTCTATTCCTTTTTATAAATTATTGAAATAGTATTAAAATATCACTTAATAGTTACTTAATAATGATAACGACTATCGTTACTTTAATTAAAAGAATTAGCTATTTTTTTCGTCCATTCTTTGATTCTCTCTTCACTTAGTTCACTTTGATTATCATCATCTATGGCAAGACCTACAAAAGAACCATCTACTTGGGCAGTGGACTCTTCAAAATCAAAACCACTTGAATCTACTCCATCTCCAATTATGCTTGCACCTTTTTCTTTTACTTTAGTGTAAAGGGTTCCCATACCATCTAAAAATGTATCTTCATAAGAGTCTTGATCACCTAAGCCAAAAAGAGCAACTTTTTTAGTACTAAAATCTATATTGTCAAGATTTTCAAAAAAATCTTCCCAATCGTCTTGAAGATCACCATCTCCCCAAGTAGAAGTTCCTAATATAATATTTTCACTGTTTTTAAAATCATCAATCGAAGCATTTGCTATATCTATTAGCTGTGTTTCACACGATAAATTCTCAGCTATTGCTTGTGCTACTTCTTCTGTAGTTCCTCCAGTACTTCCGAATATAATTGTTACTTGCATTTTTCTTTTCCTTTAATATTTTTTATACAAAATGAGAATGAGTAGGGTACTAGTTTTACTTTATACTCATCTTCACTCATAGCTAATTCTGGTAGCTTAAGTTCAATATGTTTTTTAAAATCATCACTTTTTGGATATACAAAGTATATTTGATTGTGCTTTTTTTCTTGTAGCTTTTCTTTTGCTAGAATAATTTGTTCATTGAGGTGCATTTTATTGATGTCAAAAGAAGAGAAACTAGGTATGACAAATGTAGAAGTGGTATCTTCATTTAATCCCAATATAGATATGCCATTTTGTAAGCAGGTGACCTTTTTATCCCTATTTACCTTTTTTATACGCTCATAAACTAGATTTGAAAAAATATCATCTAAATCAAATAATATTCGAAATTGATTGTTTTTAAAAATCAACTCAATCCATTTTGCTAGTAAAAGCTTAGGTGTTTTATTGAAAACTTTTGAATTTGATATAAAGTTTTTTGTTAAAAACTTACCTTTTTCCATAGTTGAAAATGATAAAAAATTGTTTATGATGTTAGTAGATACTACATCAACATTAAAATTTTTTACCATTTTATGTTTGTTTGTAAAACTAATTGGTATAAGAGATTTTATTTTACATGTAAAGATTTTAAGAAGAGTCTGTTTTGTGTTAAACTCTTTTGTGTTAAACCTTAACTCTTTAGGCATATAAAAATTGAACATAGAGATAAACAGAGCTCTTTTTTGCTCTTTTAAATAAACTTGTTCTGATGATGGTAGATACTCTTTATAGCTGCCATCTAAAAACTCAAAGCCAATAAACTCAAGTCTTTTATTCATTTAGCAAGTACAACCATCTTGCTTAAGTAAATCACTTTTCACTTTGCATCCTTTCTTGATAGTTAATATCAATAAAATTGTAGAATAAAAACTCTTAATTATATATTAAAATGATAATCGTTTTCATTATTATTTGATTTTAAGGAGATTTTGTCTATTATTCACACATATTAAAAAGGAGAAGTTTTGAAAAAAATCAGTGTTGTTCTTATATATCTATTATTAGGTAGTTTAACTACTATAAATGCAAATGGCATGAAGTCAAAAATGGGAAATATACCATTAGGTAATGTAGGTGGTAGTACAGGAAATGTTTTTCCAAAAGGTAAAAGCAGATTTGTTATAAAAAATATGTCTTTAACAAAAGATGGAGCATATAGTGGTGATGATGAAGTAAAAGACCCTAAAAATAGAGAAATGAATATGAATAAAACAATTTTTCTATATAGATATGGTTTAGGACATGGTTTTGATATAAGAGTAGCAACTTCTTATGTTAAAAAGAAACAAACACAAACTATACCAATGGGAGCTATGAAAGGGAAGAGTTTTGATTTAAAAAATAGTGGTTTGGGAGATTCTCAAGTACTTGTTAGATATGAGATTTTAAATCAAATGAAAGGAGCACCTCTATTTTTAGCTGTTGGCGCAGGTATGAAACTACCTACAGGAAGTACAAACAAGTCTTTTAGTACAGCTATGGGAGAAAAGCAGGCAAATCAAACTCAGCCTATGCAACTTGGAAGTGGAAGTTATGACTATATAGCTGAAATTGGTGCTAGTAAAATTTTACCTAATTCAAGAATTGATGCTCATATGATGTATGTTTTAACTACAGAGGGAAAAAATGATTATGAATTTGGAGATAAACTTAAGTGGAATCTTGGTTATTCATATGCTATTAATAAATACTTTGATTTGCAACTAGAGTTAGATGGATTTCATATGGGGAAGAATAGATTCAAAGGAAATGATATAAATTTTAGTGGTGGAAATTTTATGTATTTAACACCTGGAATTCATATAATTCCAAGTAAAAAATATGATATTAGTTTAGGTTACTCTCATATGATTTATAGAGATAATAACTATGATTCAACAAAAAAAGTAGGTGGTCTTAGTGAAGATTACAGATGGATTTTAAGAGTTGGTTACAACTTTTAATTAGGAGAGAGAATTGACACTATATATTTTTGTAAAGATAGTACATCTTTTAACAATGACGTTTTTTATAGGAGTTGTAAGTTTTAGAACTTTTATAATGCCTATTCTTAAATCTAAATATGATAAACATACATATTTAAATATTGATAAATTGATAGGTTTAAAAGCTAGAAGTATAATAAAAATAAATAATATATTTTTAATTTTAAGTGGATTGTATTTATTTAGTTTGTATTTAGATACTGCTAATTTTTTACTTTATATTAAAGTTGGTATTGGATTAGTATTGGCATTAGCATTTTATATAGTGCCTATAATTATGAAAAAGTTTAATCATTTAAAATGGTTTTCACAGTTTTTTCATCATCTGTTTTTTTCTTTGATGATGATAGTTGTTGTGCTTTCACAACTAATGTTCGCATAGATAGGAGTTCATAATGATCAAAAGGTTAAGTTTAATATTTGCATTGTTGTTTAGCATAAATGCAATGGCAAATGAGAAGATAGAAAAATTAGTGATTGCAGGACCATTTGCTTCTGTATCTCATCCAATTATGCATATGATAGCAACAAATGCTCTAAGTGATGTTGCAAAAAAAGTAGAATTTAAACTCTGGAAAAATCCAGATGAGCTTAGAGCTTTAGTTATAAATAAAAAAGTTCAGTTTACAGCCGTCCCTACAAATGTAGGAGCAATATTGTATAACAAGGGTGTAGATATAAAACTTTTAAATGTATCTGTTTGGGGAATTTTAGGAATGGTTACAAGAGATAAGACTCTTAAAACCCTAAAAGATTTTAAAGGTAAAAAGATAGCTATGCCATTTCGTGCAGATATGCCAGATATTGTATTTGAGCAAATTATAAAAGCACAAGGTATGGATTTAAAAAAAGATTTTAAACTTCAGTATTTTGGCTCACCAATAGATGCTATGCAAATGCTTATAATGAGAAGAGTAGACCATGCACTTTTAGCAGAACCAGCAATTTCAATGGCATTAAGAAAAACAAAATCATTTCCACTTAAACTAGTAGCACCAGATTTATATAGAAGTGCAGATTTACAAGAGGAGTGGGGAAAAACTTTTAAAGTTGAAGCAAAAATACCTCAAGCAGGAATGGCATTTTTAGGTAAAGTTAAAGGCAATGAACACTTAATTAAAAGATTTAATGAAGAGTATGAAAAATCTCTAAAATGGTATAAGCAAAATCCAAAAGAAGCAGCAGAATTGACTGTAAAAACTTTAGATATGCTTGAGGAAAAAGGTTTAGAAGATTCAATTCCTTATGTTAGATTAGATTATGTTAGTGCAAAAGATGCAAAGAAAGATTTAGAATTTTTCTTTAATATTTTAAAACAAAATAATCCAAAAGTAATTGGTGGTAAATTACCAGATGATGGTTTTTACAATTAAGATAGTGAAGATGATTGTATTATAATTATGATAAAATACAGTATGAAAAAACTATTAATATTTTTACTTTTACCATTGTTCTTGTATGCAAATAAGTGGTGCCCAGTTACAGGGTTAAGCATACAAGAGCATATAGGTACTTCTTATCAAGCAAGGCTCAAATCAAATGATATGTTAAGGGTATATGCTAACCTATATGCACTTTTAAAAGATAAAAATGATTATGGTCTATATGATATAAAAAAGTATGATACAAAGAGTAAAAAGTACTTACATGTAGAGATTAAAAAAACGCTTAAGTTAAAGGAAAATCCTTTGGTTCAAGCATACAAAAAAAGATACTATCCTATGGGGAAAAAAGTTTATGAAAAAAGCTGTCCCAAAAATATTGAACTTGACGATTTTTTTGAGATAAGTGATCTTAAAAAAGAACTTCAAACTAAATGTCATATAGACTCAGAATTACATCTTCATGCAGCCACTGTTTATCTTTGGGATGTTAAAAGAGTAGGTGGAGTTATTTTTAATGAACGCATAATTCATGTAACTCATGATGAAAAATGTCCAATTTGTGGGATGTATGTTTATAAGTATCCAAAGTGGGCAACACAAATTTATTATAAAGATAAACACTACTCATATGATGGTGTTAAAGATATGATGAAGTGGTATTTTAGATACAAAAAAGGTATTGAGAAAATAATTGTTAGTGATTATTATTCACAGTATGCCATATCTGCAAAAAAAGCTTTTTATGTTGTGGGTAGTGACACTTACGGACCTATGGGGCATGAACTTATACCATTTGCTAGTAAAGCAGATGCCTTGAGCTTTTTTAAAGATCACTACGGGAAAAAGATATTAGCATTTGAAGATATAACATCTGAATTAATTGATAGCTTGTAGTAGAGCATCTCTCATTGTTTTATGAGGGGTGTATCCCATAAATTTTTTAGTTAGTTTTCCTTGTTTATTAAAAATAAGAGTTATAGGTACTCCAAAAATGCCACCTACAGCCTTTGAAAGCATAGCTACAGACATAGGATCTGAGACAATTTGATAAGTTATCTCATGCTGTTTTATAAAAGCTTCTGCCCTTTTTTTAGAAATTTTTTCACCTAAAACTGATAATATTTGAACTCTTGAAGAAAATTCTTTGTTTATCTGATTTAAAGATGGTATCTCTTGTTTGCAACCTCCACAACTTGTTGTAAAAAATGTCAATATAAGAGCTTTATCTTGTTCTTTTAATTTTATGTCAAAAACTTTAGTATCGGTTTTTTTTAAAGAAATTTTGATTTTTTTTGTGCTTTGAAGAGTACGTATACTCTCAACTCTTTCGTCTAAACAACCACTAAATAAAAATATACTTAAAACTAATATTAGTATAATTTTTGATCTGTTTATCATAATAAAACTCCATTTAAAAGGTAGTACTTGCAAATATAAAAAAGTAAAATACTTACTAAGCCTAAGTTGCTAATTTGTATATAAAAGTAAAATTTTGTATTTTGAATTCCCGAAGTAAAAGATAAAAAAAGATTTGCTATTGAATAAAATAGGGATGCAGCTACTAAAGTATATATTAGATATCCAATATAGTAATAATCTCTTTGTAGTATACAAAAAGGGCATTTATGAGATGGTAGCTCATAGATATAGGGGCTAAAAAAACTAGTAATTGCCATTAAACTTATTAGAAAGAATACTATACCAAAAAGAGCTGTAAAATATTTATTTTTAATGAAAGTAAGGAAAAAACTTAAAATAAAAGCAATGAAGATGTACTTGTTATCAATACTAAAAAGTACTTGAGAAAATCCATTTGCACTATTTTGTGAAAAAAAGGTACTACAACAAGATACTATCTTATCTGTTTTTAAACTAAATATCATTATTGTAAATAATATAAATTCGAATAGATTAAATAGATAAACAAGTACAAAAAATTTATAAAGTTTTTTTGTAAAAGCTAAAACTTTATTCTCTTGATTTTTTTTAAAAAGTAGGAGCCACAAAAAACACAAGATTATAACTATAAATTTTAATCCTAAAGTTAAAAAGCCATAATCCGTATTTAGAAGTACCCCAATGCTACACATTGCTCCTGTTATTATATTAGATAGGTCATCTACAGCATATAAAAACATAAAAAACAGAATAACTTTTAGTGCTATGACATAACTAAGTATGACTGAACTTAAATAGACTTTTTTCTGTAATTTATACTGTTTGCCATCAACACTATCAAAATCCCAAAACCTTATAATCTCAATGCTAATATTAAGGGCAATACTTAAAAAAATCAAAAGTAGAGAATCAATAATAAATAGACTTATAATGGGAAAACTCACTATGTTTTCTTCTTTAAATTTAGTATATTTGTGTAGTTACATCTTTTTTCAAATATGTCATCATGAGTAGATATGATAATAGTTTTTCCTTCATCTTTAAGAAGATGCATATACGATATAAAAAGCTCGGAGAGACCCAAGTCAAGATTTGCTGTTGGTTCATCTGCTAAAATAATATTTGCATCATTTATTAAAGCTCTTAGAATCGCAACCCTTGCAGACTCTCCTCCTGAGAGGTTTTCTACTGGTTCATCTTTTAGGTTTAGTAGTTCAAATTTATCAAGTAAATCAGTCGCTTTTTTTTCAATTTGTGCTAATGTATAATTACTTACTAAAAGTGGAATTGCTAGGTTTTGAAGAACACTTTGTCCAGTTAAAAGGTTATGCTTTTGAAATATAAAACCTATATTTTTTAACCTAAATTCACTTGCAAAACTATCACTTAGTTTAGATATACTCTCACCATTAACTATGATTTCACCAAAATTTGGTTTTTGCAAGGCTGCACAAATGTTGAGTATCGTACTTTTCCCACAACCACTTACACCTTTTATCAAAAGTAAATCATTTTTTTCTACATGTAGATTAAAATCGTTGAGTACTTTTAAAAAAGAGCCATTTTTTAATTGAAACCTTTTATCTATATGTTTAAATTCTATCATCTTATACCCTCTTCAGCATCTACTACCGCACATTTATAAGTTGGTATTAAAACAGCTCCAAGATATATACAAACACTAAGGAAAAACACTATGGTAATAATAGATATATCAAGATTAAAAACTAAGTTAAAGTTTGGATAAATATTGCTATAGCCTAAAAATAGTCTCTTTAAAATAGGAGCGTTAAATATATATACATAAAAATATGCAAATGCAAAACCAATTAAAAAAGAGCTGATCGAAAGAATCAAGTTTTCCATTGTTTTAATATAGATAATGTCAGAGCTTTTCCACCCTATGGCTTTGAGTATAGATATTTCACTTTTTTCACTCTCATTTAATCCACTTGCTTTGTCATATACTAAAACAAAAAAGGCGAATAGAACTACTATGAAAAGAGTTATAAATATGCCTGATTCATAATCAAATATATTTTTATAACCAATTCTTAGGCTCTCTTGAGTAATAATTCTAAAGTCTGGATACATCTCATTTATTTTCTTAATAACCGTTGGAATCTCATCAGGATTTGGTATTTTTAGAACTATATCAGTGGCTTTGTTATCTGGTATTTCTAAAATTTGTTTACTGAGGTTATACGGCATAAGGATTACATCGTTACTAAAAATAGAACTTTGGGTTGTAAATGTAGCAATGATTGGTACTTTATATATATCTAGTTTATTGTTAATGAAGTTAATATAGTTTAAACCTGTACTTTGTTCTATAAGTTTTTTAACTCCAACTCCAACAATCATACCATCTTTATTGAATTTTATTTTATCATCAAGATTTTCTATAACTTTTTTTAATGAACTTTGAAAATTACCATCAAATGCATCAAATCCAACTATAATGAAATTTGCATCTGAGGGTTCAAAAAAGTAGTATCCCCAGTTTCTTGGAACAGCTTGACTTATGCCTTGTATGTTAAGAAGCTTATCAATTCTAGAAGTATCAACTAGAACTGATTTACCACCTTGAAGTTTTTGTAAAGTTATGTCAGGCATACCATCAGCACTAATACTTAGTTCATGCTCTAATGAAGTTTTTATAAAAAGTACTGAAAAAAGAATAAATACTAAAAAAACAAGTACCAACGATATTGAAAAATTTTTGTAAAAGCGTCTTTTTAGAGAGTGTAGGGCATATAAAAATAACTTATTTTCCATTTTCCCTCCTTTTATATGCAAAGCTTGAGGCAAATATAGAGACTGTTCCTATAGCTTCACCAAAACTAGAATATTTATCTTCTAATTCTCTTAATCTTATGTAATTTGCATCAGTAGCAAGAGCTAGGTTTGGTAACATAAAGAGTGATAGGTCATCAAGTTTTTGTTTTTTGTTATCACTCTTTGAGGCTATACTAAATGTAACTCCTATGCAAAGTACAAAGAGTAAAGATAGCAGAATTTTAAAGTAGCCTTTTAGTTTTATATATTCATTCATAGATAACTTAAAACTTTCTTTTGAAATTTATTACTATTCATTTCACCAATTATTTTTTCTCTTAGAATCCCATTTTTATCTATGATAAAAGAGGTAGGACTTACAATAACTCCATATTTTTTAGTAGCAATTAAAAGCTCATCTAAAAGCATAGGAAAAGAGATACTATGATCTCTTTTAAATCCAGATACGTAAGGTTTTTTATCTCCCATATCTATTCCTATAACAACTATATCTTTTTTATGTGCACTGTAAAAAAGATCAAGTTGAGGCATCTCCTCAAGACAAGCAGGACAGCCTTTTTGCCAAAAGCGAAGTACTACTAATTTACCTTTAAAATCATGAAGTTTAACAACATCATCTTTTAGATTTAATAGACTTGCATTTGGTGCAACTTCTCCATATTGAAGTTTTTTATCTTTTTCACATCCTACTATAAAAAAAGCTAGTAGTAATGATAAAATTAGTACTTTATACTTCATTAGCCTTTGTCTACTTTACCGTGTTTTAACATTAGTACTTTATCTGCGTGTTTACCTAGTTCAGGATTGTGAGTAATCAAAATAATAGTTTTACCTTCTTTGTGTAAATCTTTAAAAATAGATAAAACTATTTTTTCATTCTCTTCATCTAAGTTACCTGTTGGCTCATCTGCTAATAAAACTTCAGGTTCATTAATCAAAGCTCTTGCTATACAAACTCTTTGTTGTTCGCCTCCTGAAAGTTGAGAAGGAAGATGTTCAAGCCTATGTCCAAGACCTACTTTTGTAAGAACCTTTTTAGCTTCTTCTTCATCTGTTACACTATGATAATATTGTGCTAACATAACATTTTCCACTGCACTTAAGTAAGGTATGAGGTGAAATTGTTGGAAAATAAGACCTATTTTTTCTCTTCTAAATACTACTTTTTCTTCTTCACTTAAAGAACTAGCATCATCACCAGCAAGAGTAAACTCACCTTCACTTATATCATCCATTAATGAGAGGATATTTATAAGAGTAGTTTTTCCAGAACCTGATGGTCCCATAATAGCAACCCATTCTCCTTCGTTTATCTCTAGATTGATATTGTCAAGGGCTTTTACATCACCAAAACTTTTAACTAAATTTTTTATTTTTAATACATTTTTTTTATCACTCATTTTATTCACCTCTTAATACATTTGCAGGAAGTATTTGTAAAACTTTTTTGATTGGTAACAGTGCTGCTATCATAGATGCACAAAAAGATATAATAAAAGTTATTGGTATAACTTGAATTCTCATTTCGATACTAGATCCGAAAACTGCTTTTCCCATAAGTTGTGCAAGGAAATAACCTACTATAAGTCCTATAATTATACCAATTGTAGTTACAATGGCATTTTCCACCAAAAATTGTTTTGTTATATCTGAATTTTTAGCACCAATTGCTTTTTGAAGACCAATTTCTCTGGAACGCTCAGCTACTGAAGATATAAGCGTAGTACTAACACAAAGTGTTGTAATGACTAAAATCATCAAAGCTATAATAGCCATAAGTCCTTTAATCTTATTTAAAATCTTACCTTCTGAACTTGATACCTTTCTAATTGGTTTAGCTTTTAAATCTGGTACGTTTTTATTGATTTGTTTGGCAAGGGTATTTATGGAATCTCCATCATACATAACACTTAACATAGCAAAATTAAAAGTATCTTTTGTATCTAGAATCTCTCCTGCAAAATCAAAATTAACAAATATCTGATTATCTTCGGCTTGTCCACTATCTATGATGCCTTTTACGGTTAATTTTTTATTGAAGTTCGTTTTGAGACTTTTAACTGTTACTTTAGAGCCAACTTTTAATTCCATATTTTTTGCTAAAGTTTTACCTATCATACAGTTATTTTTATCAAAAGCAACGTTTATCCAAGAGCCTTCTATTTGCCAAAAAGGGTTTATTTTTTTAGCTTGTTTGAAGTCAATACCCCCAAGAACAGCATTTCCCAAATCTAGTCTTACCATGCCATATATTAAAGGAGAAGCTCCTACAAGCTTTTCTTTATCTATATAAGATAAGGCTTTTTTATAATCAGATATATAAATATTGTCTTTAGAATTTATATCATGCTTTCCTATAAAGAAGTTGGCTCCATAAGCTCTTAGCTCTTTACTCATTTTTACACTTATATCGAAATAGATACTAGAAAAAGAGCTAATAATAGCAGCACCAACGACTATAGATAATAGTATTATCAACGTTTTATTCATTCTTACAAAGATATTTTTAAATATCATATTAAAAAACATTTTATTTGCGACCATATAGAACCTCGATAGGAAGTAATTTTGTTATCATTCTTGAAGGTATAATTGAGCCTAAAAGAGATATAAATACTGATATGCTTAAAATTACAGGAAGCACGACTAATTTTATAGATACAAAAGATGAGAATATACTGTAGCTTATTAGTTGTGATAAAAAGCATCCAAGCACATAACCTAATAATCCACCAACTATACCGATGATGATAGCCTCTGATAAAAATAAAAGGTAAACTTCATTTGAACTAGCTCCTAGTGCTTTTATAAGTCCTATCTCTTTTGAACGTTTCATTATGGTTGTGCTCATTAAAGATGAGATACCCATGGCTGAAGCAAAAAGAGCAGCTATTGTAACAACCATCATAAGAAGTTGAATCTTTTTTATGATAGCACCTTCACCAGCGGCTACTTGCCAAATAGGTTTTACTGCTGCATTTGGAACATTTTCTTCTATTTGATAGGCAATAGAGCTAACATAAGCGGTACAATACCAACTATCATATTCTAAAGAGTCAAGAGCATCTGGATTTCTCCTTGATTTTCTTGATAAATCATCTTCAGGAACAGATAAAGCACTTACTGTTATGAGGTTTAATTTTCCTTCTAAATTAAGTAGTTTTTGAACGGGTCCTAAGGATGCAATTATTTGATCATCTTTATCTTCACCACTATTTAATATACCACTTACTTTGAATTGTGCTTTTGTATTGTTATGTTTTAGTTTAATTGTATCACCTATTTTGATACCTAATTTTTGAGCTAGATTTATGCCTACTAAGGCATTATTACTATCATCTTTAGGCCATTTTCCTTCTACATTCCAATAAGAGTTTAGACGAATAACTCCAGTTCTATAATCTTTTTCATCTGGAATTGGTGAATTCTTGTCAAAATATGTTCCTACAATTGTAACTTTTTGATTTGAATTATTATCAAACATAACATCTTTTTTTAAAAATGGAGAAAAGCCAACTATGTTGTTTCTCCAGAAAATATCTTTAACTTTAAATAGATCTTTCTCTTTTAAATAAATTTGCCCTTTAAGTGGATTATAATCAACACCACCTATTTCTAGAGAGAGTGTTTCACTTTTTGGTATAACATTTATGTTTGCTCCATAAGCTTTAAGTTCAGCAGTCATCTTGTCACCAATATCAATAGATGTATTTAACAAAGCTGTTATTAATGAAGACGATAGAAGTATAGTTAAAATTGCAAGAAATTTCTGTTTTTTCCCTTGGAAAAATGACTGTTTTAGTATTCTAAAAAACATTTACTTATTCTCCCCATTTGCTTTATCATTACCTTCTATTCTCCATTTTCTTTTGATTTTTACATCTGCAAATTTTTCTGGATCATTTTTAAAAGTGTCCATATTTGCTTCACTTTCAAAATAAAATGTTTTTCCTAAGTATTCATAATTAAATGGTGCTTTTGTATTTACGAGTTTTACCCCTGATATAGGGTCTATTACATTAAGTTCAACGACCTCAGAAAAGTATGTTGCACCGGCAACTATTTCACTTTTATGAATGATCATTTTTCCATCTTTTTTAGTAAATTTAAATGGTATAGGGTTGCAACCTCCTGCTTTCCCTATAGAAGGAATAAAAATTCTAACATCACAAGCTATGCATATAACTTGGTTATCCTTTTTTATGTATCCCATGTCTCCACATATCATACAAGCATCAAAAACTGCAACAACTTTTTCTCTTTTTGGATATCTATTTATAAGGAAAAATCTTATTTTTCTTCCATCACTAGTAATATATGCATATCTGTGTAAATCTCCATCTAAAACATCTTTAAGCTCAATTACAAAATTGTCTTGGGCATTAGGTTTTAGCATTATAGGAGTTGAAATTTTCAGTGGTTGAGATGAATATAAATCATAATATAACAAAAATGAAGTTAATACAAATGCGGATAATAAAGAACTTTTTATCCATCTATTTTCAGTTAAAATCACTTTTTTTAGTTTTCTTTTAAGAGGAGAGTCTAATGAGTTATCAATTTTATTTTTATTTGCATTATAGGCAAGTACAAAAATAAGCATTGACAATGCATAAAAATAGATGAAATAGAATTCATAATAAGTTATTTTTGCAACAAATGATAATCTAAGCGAAGTTAATTCCATCAAATCTTTTTTCAATAAAAGTAACATAATTTTTGTTATTAAATCTAATATAAATATAAATAATGAAAAACTAAAAATTGCATAAAATAGCTTTTTGTTTTTGAGGGCATTTGCATAGTTTGTAATAGCAACACTATAGTAAATACTAAGAATCAGTGCTAGTAAAATAGATGCTATATTTAATATAGCTTCAGTATTGATAACTGAGGTACTAGATATATTTAAATCTTTGATGTCGTTTATAAAATCTGCTCCAACGTAGAGGAAGAGACTAGCTGTGACAAGGTGAAATATAAACTTTGATTTTGTAAATTTTATCATAGTTAAAAAAAGAACTATGCAAAATAAAAGAAATGTTCTTAAGATATTAATAGTTTCCATATCATAAAGTAAAAATGTTCCTATCTTTTGTATGACAATACCAAAAAATAGTGAGGAAAAAATAGTAAAGCAAATATATTTGGCTTTTTTTTCATTTTCTTTGTTTATGTATAGAGCATTAAATAATCCAAACAAAAAGACTACTGGCAGAAATGAGTATATAAATTTAATAAAAAAAATCATAATATTTTATAAAGGGTAGATACTTCAAGAGAAGTATCTACATGTAAAAGGGAAAACCCTTTTACTAAATACCTTTATATGCACCATTAAAAGTTACTGTGAATTTCTTAAACCATTTGCCAACACCAGAATCTTTGTCTGTATGTCTACCAAAACCTTGTCTTGAAGGAGGCTCAATTGAGAATTCTATTTTATAGTTACCAATTCCTAGCATCTTGATGTTTGAACCATAATGAGGACCATCAGCAGCAACCATAGGCATAAGTGTTCCAACTTTGCTCTTGCCTGTATCTGTATTTGTTAATTTGTAAGTTATTGTTAAGTAAGGCATCCATTCACCAGCACCAAAACCATTTTTGTTGCCTTTTGTTGCATGGATATCAGCTTCGATATGAACATCAGCTTTAGAAGCAGGAAGATCAATTCCTCTTGGTTCCATATCTATTGCTTTTAAATAAACTGCTGCTATTTGCAAATTGTTTATTTCTTGAGATTCTCCTATTGGATATTCTTTCATCTCTGCGTTTGCAAATGTTAGACACACTGCAAGTGCTAGTAAAATTTTCTTCATTAATATTCCTTTTATAATTAGACCCTAAAGTCTAAATAAAATAAGCAGGTAAACCTGCAACTATAGATTTCATCGTAAATTATTAATAATCTAGTCCATCTACTCCTTTTGTTTTAGTTTATTTTTTCTTAATATAATTAGTCCAAATACACCAAGTGCTAAAACTATAGCTTGAGGGATTAAGCTTTCCATGTAAGGGTATATGCCTATAAAGGAGATAGTTGGTATTCCTGTAATTAAAGTTGGTTCTATTATCTTACCTTCTACAAATTCCATAACAGCTCGACCTATAAACATAAAAGCCATGATATATATAAATATTCCAGTAAATATGAAGAAAGGTTTTATAGGAAGTTTTATAGCTGTAAATTTCATAATAAAATATAAAATTATAAGAGCTAAAAGACCAACGGCAAAGCCACTTGAGAGAGCCATGTAATCTGTTGGTGTACTAGCATCTACAATTAACGCCTGATAAAAAAGCACAGTCTCTGCACCTTCACGGTAAACTGCTAAAAACACAGTAAACCATAGAGCTTTAACTGAGTTGTCATCTAGAGACTCTTTTACCTGCTGTTTTATATAGTTTGTCCACTTTTGTGCACTTGCATTTGAAAGTAGCCAATAACTTACATAGAGCAATAGGGCGGAAGCAACAAGCATAACACTGCCTTCTAATATCTCTCTATTTTCAGCTGCGGCTGAACCAAATATTATATTCATAACAAAAGCAGTAACAAAACTAAGTCCTATTGCTGTGAAAAGTGAACTATATACTATATTTAGTCTATGACCATTACCACTTTTTACTAAGTAAGCAATGATAGCTGTTACTATAAGAAGAGCTTCAAAACCCTCTCTTAGTATAATCGTTAAAGAGTATATAAATAGAGTAAGAAAGTTTTTATTTTCACCATTTAAGATGTTTAAACCTTCATTTAGTAGTGTTTGCATTTTAGAGAATTCATTTTTTATATCTTCTATACTGCTACCATTTTTTATCAGAGCAATAATTTTGCTAAAATAAGATTCTATCTCAACTTTTAAAGTTACATTTTTAGCGCCAAGTGCAATTTCCATGCCACTTGCTTCAAATATGTCAAAATATGTATTTTGAACTATAGTAATAGCCTCTTTTTTATTACCTTTTTCATATACGTAAAATGCTTTATCAAACTCTTTATTTATATTATCTAGGACTTTAGAAAAATCTTTTTTTACTTTTACTTTTGTTTCAACAACTCTTGCTACATCAACTAAAGGCAATCCACGTGCGAGTTTTGATAAAGATGAAATAAGAGAATCTATCTCTACTTTAACCAACTCTTTTGTAGGTTTAGTATGCATGAAACGTATCAAACTAGTAAATTTTTTCTGCATTTCTTGTTCTGCATAACTAGAAACATTTTTTCTTATAGCTGTTTCTATACCACTGTTTCTGTATCCTTCAAATTGTGCATTTTGTACAAAACTTCTTGCTTTTTTAGAGTTCTCTGGTAGGTAAGCTACAAGTGATTTATCTAGTGAATTCTGAATGTACTCTATAGCTTTTTGCCAAGTAAGATTTATCTTTTTTTCTTGGGTTGGAGTTTTTAATATTGGCTCATCACCGTCAATTCCCTCAGCAATAAGTTCAGTACCACCATTGATTTGTGGTAATACTTCATGTAGTTCAGCTTGTAGATTATCCATAGCTTCTTTTAACTCTTCAGGTGTCACTTTCTTTTTAACCATTTTTCTAAGATTCGTAAATTGAGATTCCATAAGGTAGGATTTTTTTGCAGATATATTAATCCTAATTGGTCCTTCTAGATTCTCAAAAACTTCAAAATATGCAGACGAAAGAACTGCTTTTGCTTCTTTATCATTACCAGAATTATATAGGTGATAGGCTTTGTCAAAGCGTCCCTTGATGTCCTCAACATAATTGTTATAATTAGCTGCATTTGCACTTATTACAAAGAGCAAGCAACCAAACACTAAAAATCTAAAAATGAAACCAACTTTATACATATATTTCTCCAATGATTATTGTTATCAATATTATATTCTACCTACAATTAAAAAAACATTAAAAAAGTGTGACATTACACCTATTTCTACCATTACTTTTTGCTTCATACAGATTTTCATCAGCTTTTTTGTAAAAGCCTTCAAAATTCATAATATTATTACATAGGACACCTCCTATGCTAACTGTTACTTTCATTAAATTTTCTTCATTACTAAAGATTCTTAAAGCTTCTGTTTTCTCTCGAATTTTATCTGCCATCATTTTTAGAGATGATAATTTATTACAACTAAATATAAAAGCAAATTCTTCTCCTCCAACCCTACATTTTATGTCATCAAATCGTGTCTCTTCTAGGAGTAATTGAGAAAATGCCACCAAAACTTTATCTCCAGCTTGATGTCCATAAGTGTCATTTATTTTTTTAAAAAAATCAAGATCAAATAAAAGAAGACCATAATTTTTTGTTGAATAACACTTCAATAAATTTTTATATAATCCTTTTCTATTGTAAAGACCAGTCAGTGAATCAGTAGTTGCGCTATATTCTAAGTTTTCTATCTCTTTACCAAATTTTGATATATCAGTAATGGTTATAAGATGTCTATTTTCACTGTTTAGCTGACATTTATCTATTTTAAAAAAATTTGTGTTATCATTTTTATTGCATTTTAGATTTATTGTTTCATCACTTTTCGCAGTTAGAAGAATCTTTAAAAAACTTTTTCTTCTTTTTTCTTCTAATGAAAAAATGTGGCCAAAAAGATTCTGAAATGAACGATTCGTTTTTAATATATTGTTTTCATCAATAACCAATAAGGAGTGATTCCAGGAGTCAATAATTTGTTGTAAGAATTTACGTTCTATATCAAGTTCTTCATCTTTTTTCTCTATCTCTTTCTCTCTTGAAATTTGTATGCTATCTAGCATATTATCAATCCATGTTGCCATTTGACTAAGTTCATCATTACTATTTAAATTTATTCTTAATGATAAATCATTTTTTTGCTTAATCATCCTTGCTTTATCGGATATATGCCAGATTTTTGAAAGAATAAAAATATTTATAAGGTAATAAAATATGATAAATATGATAAGTATCATAAGTGTTGAAAGTATTGAATCTATAATCATGTTTTTTTTCACAACCTGATAAAATTGCCTATCAAGAGAAACTTTTAGGTATTTGTTGTCACAAATCAATAGATATATATCTATAAAATCTTTCTCTTTTTTATAAAAAAAAGTATCTTTTTTGCCATCAAAAAAAATCTTTTCTTTAATATATACATTTTTACTATTGAGTGATACAAACGATACTCCATATTGTATGAAATCTCTAAAGTATCTTTTTTTACTTTCATTAAAAGTAATTTCTTTTGCCAAATAGGTGTCATTATTTATTTTTTTTACCAATAAATAGGTACACGGTTTATCAGGAGAAGAAATTAGTGCAAAACTATTGTTAAAAAACTTTTTATTAAGTAGTTTTTTTGTTAATTTAAAATTTTTTAAATCTTTATTTGAATTAATATCCCTATTGCTAAATGAATAAAAAGTGCTTTTTTTGTTTTTTATAAATGTTAATTTTTCTTTATCAAAATAGTCTTTCATTAGATATAGTGCTTTTATAGCTTCTTTATTCATTTGGTTTAGTTCTATGCTTTTATACTGCGTCAGGTATGAGCTAAAAAAATAAATTTGAATTATTACTACAAATCCAATTATAACAAGCATTAGCCAAATCATTTTCTTTTTCATTTTTTCCTCTTTATTGTATATATAGTTAAAGTACTTAGAAATATCAGTACGAGTAAAATAAAAATATATATGGATATGTTGTCTTTTTTTGGTTTAGGATTTATCATATTTGACAATTCGTTAAGGTCATCTTCTATTTTTTCTATAAGAGATTCTATTTCTATTGAGTTGTTACCTCTTTTCATCATATTTACCATAAGTCTGAAACGTTCTTCAGCTTTTACTTTTCTGTCTATACTTATATCAAGTATCGCTTTTTCAAAACCACTGTCTTCAAATACATCAAAATAAGTCTTGTAAACTTTTTCTATACTAGGTTTAATATTTTGATTTTCATAAAGTTTATTAGCAATTTTAAGATTATATAAAATTTCATTTATGACTTTTTGCCAATTTTTTTGTAATTTTGGTTCCTCTTTCATTGGTTTTAATTTTGATAGTGCTATTTTTATTTTTTGTAATATTTCATTACGCAAATTATTAATTTTTTCAATATCTTTACTGTTTTTCATTAAAAAAATTATTTTTTCAAAATGATCGCTAATGTCTTGGGCATATTCATTAGAAATGCCTATTTTTATTTTTTCTTCAAGTCCTGAATTTCTAAATCCATGGTGTCTTGAAAATTTTATATTTTCTACTGCTAAAACAATGTCTTGTATTTCATAAAGTTTAATAGATTGATCTAAATCTTCTTTAATTATAATATATTCATTTTGAATATTTTTAGACAATAGAATAGTTGTCAAAACAACCATAAGTAAAATTTTTTTCATTTTTAAATAACCAACTTTCATAATGCTAAAGGCAGTTCGAATTATAGCTAAATTAATAATGATTATCAATATATTGTCTTAGATCCTATTTGGTGGGCTCTTATTTTGAAATATAAATAAAAAATTTTAAAAATTTGTTTTTAGTTTATATTTTGTTGATATGTTTCTAATAGATTTTCTTTACATGCAAAGATTAAAATTTTTAAATTTATTACTGCATATAATGATAATAGTTTTCATTATTATCTAATTTTAAGGAATTATTGATTATCATTCATTATTAATCTTATAAGGAGAAGTTTTGAAAATAGCTAAAGTTATGGTGGTAGGTGCATTATTGGTTGGTTTTAGTCTACAGGGTTTTGCAAGTCCTGTTATTCAAAAAGGTGATTTTTCTAAAAACTTACAAAAAGCTGCAGGAAAACAAGGTAAGTTTGTGGTTGGAAAAGATAAATTTCCCAAGAGTTATTTCTTAGTTCATCAAAATCTTCCATATTTGGTTGGATTAAGTCTCTTTCATCCTAAAAGTTCAACTTTAGGATTATCAAAAAAACAGATAAGTGCTATATTGGAGATTAAAAAAAGAACAGTTCCAACTGTGATTAAAAAAGCACAAGATATAAAACTTTTAGAGCTTAAGCTTGCTCAAAATATAGCAGTTGATTCTAATACACCTAAAAGTCAATATAAAATAGTTGAAGAGATTGGTAAATTGAAGATAGAACTAACAAAAGCTCATTTAAAGTGTATTAGTGAAGTAAGAGCAATTTTAACTAAGAAACAGTATGAAATTCTTTTATCTTATGCTACTAAAATGGGATATAAATTAAAGAGTAATAAGTTCAAAATAGAAGAAATAGTTATTCTTCCTCATCCAGGAAAGTTTATAAAAACTGGGATAATTCAAGTTACTAAAGCTCAAAAGCAGAAGATTACAAATGAAATAAAAGCAGTATATGCTCCTATATTTCAAGGTAAAATTAGAAAGGCTTTTGACTTGGAGAAAAAAGTACAAAGAATGGTATCTAAAGGAAAAACTAAAGCAGATACAAAAGATTTACTTGACAAAATTTCTAAGTTAAAAAGAGAAGCAATCGATAGTAGAATTGATGCATTAAATCGCATAAAAGAGATACTTACTCCAATGCAGTGGAAAAAAGTAAATAAACTGACGTATAAATAATGACCTTAGATATGCTTAAAAAAGGACAAAGGTGCGAGATTAAAAAGATGCATGTAAAAGGTAAACTAATGCATAAACTTTTAGATATGGGTTTTGTTAATGGCTCTGTTATTGAAGTAGTTAGAGAAGCACCTTTGTATGACCCTATGGAATTAAGAATACAAAGATATTTGATTAGTCTTAGAAAAAGTGAAGCAAAGACATTGGAAGTAGCCATATTATGATAAAAGTAGCTTTGGCAGGTCAACCTAATTGTGGTAAATCTACTATTTTTAATATGGTGAGTGGTATAAACCAGCATATTGCTAATTATCCTGGTGTTACAGTCGATAAAAAAGTAGGTCGGTTTGAGTATGAAAAGCAGACAATTGAGATGGTTGATTTGCCTGGTACTTACTCTTTTAGCTCTTTTTCACTTGAAGAGAGGGTAGCAAAAGATTTTATTGTAGATGAAAAACCTGATGTTATTGTAAATATTGTAGATGCTTCAAATATAAAAAGAAATTTGTATTTAACTTTTCAGCTTTTAGAAATAGGTGTACCTGTTGTAGTTGTGTTAAATATGATGGACGTTGCACAAAGAAGGGGGGTTGAGATAGATATTCAAAAAATATCTCAAATGTTAGGCTGTAAAGTTGTTAGTGCAAGCGGAGCAAAAGGTGTTGGTGGTAAAGAAATAGTGGAAGCCATCATTAGTACTTCTAAAAATAAAGATGATTATAAAAAATTTAAAATAAATTATGAAGAGTTAGAGCCTTGTATTAAAATCATAGAAGACATTATATCAGCAAGTGATATTTCACTAAATCATAGATGGCTAGCTATTAAAGTACTAGAAGGAGATTCTAGTATTATTGAAAAATTAGATAAAGATTCTAACAATATAAAAGAAAAAGCTAAGATTCAAGAAAATATTTTTCATGATACTTACGATAAAGATATTTGTGCTTTTTTAGCAACCTTGAGGTACGATTGTGCAGATGTTATTTACCATAAGACTATAAATGAAACAAAATTAGGTAAATCCACTGTTACTGATATTGTAGATAAGTTTATACTCAACAGATGGTTTGCTATGCCATTTTTGTTTTTAGTTATGTTCTTGATTTATCAATTAGCTATAGTTTATGGATATGAATTAACAAAATATACTTGGCCATTACTAGCAGGAATTAAAAATTTTGCTATTGATGTTTTACCAGTTACAAATTTCATAGATATTCCTATGATTACAGGTTTCGTTATTTGGATGATTAATAGTGCTAATGCTTTGTTGAATTATATTCCTATATTTTTCATTTTGTTTGCTTTAATCGCTATTTTAGAAGATGTGGGATATATGCCTAGAATGGCTTTTATACTTGATAGAATTTTTAGAAAATTTGGTTTACATGGACAATCAACTCTTCCTTTAGTTTTAGGTGGAGCTATGGTTGGAGGTTGCGCAGTTCCTGGAGTCATGGCAACTAAGGGTATTGCTGATGAGCGAGCTAGAATGGCTACAATTTTAACAGTTCCATATATGAACTGTTTAGCAAAAGTGCCTTTTTATACTCTACTTTTAGGAGCATTTTTTAAAGAAAGCATGGCTTTAATGATGTTTTTCATTTCAACTTCTACCATTTTTATAGCTTTAATAATGGCAAAATTATTAACAAGTACAGTTCTAAAAAATAGAGAAACTGCACCTTTTGTTATGGAATTACCTCCCTATCATTTACCTACATTTAAAGGTGTAATTATAAGAGCATTTCAACGAGTTTGGACTTATATTTATAAGGTTATGACAATTGTTTTAGCAGTTGCTATCATTCTTTTTGCAATGCTTCAATTTCCTGGAATTAGTGATGAATCTCAAATTAAATATGAAGTTCAGCTTGAAAAATCATTGAAAGTATTTGAGAAAAAAGTGAAAAAGTCAAAATATTATATTGAAGTAAATACTAAAGAAAAAGTATCTGCTCTTTTAAATTATTATGACGGATATAGAGCTAAAAGAATGACTACAAGTTCACGAGAAGGAGCAAAAAGTATAGATGAAAAATATAAACAAAAAAATCAAAATTATTTTAAATTTATAAAACCAAAAAAAGATAAAGATGCGAGAATTGTAAATAAAGTTTTAAGAAAATTATCAAAAACAAGAAAAAGAATTTTAAGAAATATCAAAAATGAAAAAGTAGAAAACTCACTTTTGGGCATGAGCGGACGAGCAATAGAGCCTTTGACTAAATATGCAGGATTTGATTGGAAAATAAATGTAGCTTTTTTAAGCTCTTTTGCGGCTCGTGAGAGTGCTGTAGCGACTCTAGGAACTCTATATGAAAATAATAAAGCTGATTCGCTAAGAGCAGAAGAGGCAATGGCACAAAATAGCGGATATACTTCACTTCATGCAGTAGCTATCATAATTTTTATGCTTTTAACACCTCCTTGTATTGCAACTATGATTGTAGTAAAAATGCAAACAAATAGTTATAAATGGATGATGTTTGCTATATTTTTTCCTGTATTTTTAGGAGTTTTTATCTCTTCTTTTGTTTTTACTTTCGGAAATATTTATCATTTGAACGGTCTTGAGGCAATGAAATATTATTATATTTCTATAGTTAGTGCAGCACTGTTATTGGGACTATTCCCACAAAAACTAATGAATTGGAAAGGTGGGTTTCTTAAAAAACCTTGAATATATGAGACTTTTAGAAGTCTAAGAAATAAGGATAAATTATGTTAAATAAAATTTTAGTTACAACAGTGCTTCTTACAAGTTCACTTTTTGCGCATACTGCGATTATGAGTTGCTTTGATAATGGAGATGGAAGCATAACTTGTGAAGGTGGTTTTAGCGATGGTAGTAGTTCTAGTGGGGTTAAGTTTAGAGTCGAACAAAATGGTAAAGTTTTAATTAGCGGACAGATGAGTGAAGATAGTGATTTTACTTTTAAAAAGCCTAACGGAGACTATAGTGCTATCTTCGATGCTGGAGAAGGTCATAGAGTTCATATTAGTGGTAAAGATATTGTTGAGTAGCAAGAGGATTGTTATATGGAAAATATAGTTTTATTAATAGTTACATGTATGGCTATATATTATGTTTATAAAAAAATATTTACTGGTTGTAATTGTAGTAATTCGAATAAATGTTGTAAAAAGAAAAAATAAATTGATATTAATCAAGTACTTTTAAATAATGATTTAGTTAAAATAATTATAATCATTATCAAAAAGGATTTGTGTGAAATTTGTTTTTAAAATATTGAAGGACTTTCCTTCTTACTTATGGAGTGGTTGGGGTGCCATTGCCTCAATCTTCCTATTTTTTGCTTGTTGGGATTTAGGTTATCAAATTTATGGTGAACTCGTACTTCCTAGCCCACTTGAAACTCTTTCTACACTTTGGGTAATGTCCCATAATGATAGTGTAATTGAAGATGCAAAAATAACTCTTTATAGAGCATTTTTTGGATTTGGTTTATCTGTTTTATTTGGCTCAATATTAGGACTTATTGCAGGATTATTTGCTACAGCTTCAATTATGAGTCGTCCTATAGTTACCATTCTTGTTGGTATGCCTCCAATTGCATGGATAGTCTTAGCTATGATTTGGTTTGGTATGGGAGATTTTACAGTTATTTTTACCGTTGTTGTTGCCTCTTTTCCAATCGTTTTTGTTGGAGCTTTACAAGGGACTAGAACTCTTGAAGGTGATTTGAAAGAGATGGGAAAAAGTTTTAAACTGCCTCTACATGTAAAGTTCCTTGATATATATTTTCCTCATATTTTTTCATATATTTTTCCTGCATGGGTTGCTGCACTTGGTATGGCTTGGAAAATAGTTGTTATGGCTGAACTTTTAAGTACAAGTGATGGAATAGGAGCCGCGTTAGCAGTTGCTAGAAGTCATCTTGATACTCCTACAGCTCTTGCTTTAGTTGTGATTATGATAAGCTCCATGATGTTTATAGAGTATATTATTCTTGAACCAATCAAAAGAGAGGTTGAATTATGGAGAAATTAATAGTAAAAAATTTAAATCATCATTATGGGTTTACGAGTATTTTGGAAAATATAAATTTTGAATTAAATAAGGGACAAGTTCTTTCAATAGTAGGACCAAGTGGTGGTGGAAAAACTACACTTATGCATCTATGTGCTGATTTGATTGATGTTCAAGAAGGTAACATAAAAAATAGTTTTACAAGTTCCTCTTTTGCTTTTCAAGAATCAAGATTGCTTCCTTGGAAAAATGTGATAGACAATATTGCCTTAGGTTTGAAAGCACAAAAAATATCAACTAAAATGGCACAAGTAAGGGCTAAAAAAATAGCTTTGAGATTTGGTCTTGAAGAGATTGATTTTGATAAGTTTCCCAAAGATTTGAGTGGCGGTATGAGGCAACGTGTCTCATTTGCAAGAGCGTTGGTAACTAAACCATCTCTACTTTTTTTAGATGAGCCATTTTCAGCTTTGGATATTGGTTTAAAAAAAGAGTTGCAATCTCTTCTTATTGAAATGATAGATAAAAAAGAGCTAAGTGTACTTTTTATTACTCATGATTTGATGGAAGCAATTCGTTTAAGTGATGAAATACTTCTTTTAAAAGCAGACCCTGGACGAATAGTAAAAAAGTTTAAATATGATTTACCACAATCAAAAAGAGATGATAAATTTGTATATAGCCAGAGTGCAAAAATACTACAAGATGAAGAGATTATAGATACATTTGAATTGGAGTTGAAATAATGAAAACAATACGACCGCAAGGGTGTGCTTTAGTTGCGAGGAATTTTCAAGGGACTTGTTCCTTGGAAAGGGGACATTAAATGGAAGAAGAAAAATTACATGCTACAAATCATTACATGTACTATCCTGATGAAGAAAAAAATATACCACCGTATTTAGCTTACGGATTTAGACCGGTTTTTTTACTGTTAGCTCCATATATGGTTATTTCTATGCTACTTTGGGGTTTAGTATGGACTGGAGTTTTAAATATACCCTTTATGAATGATACCTTGACTTGGCATGTATATGAGATGCTTTTTGGTGTTTTAACAGCAGGAGTTATGGCATTTTTAACAACAGGGTTACCTGAACTATTTCCTGGAATGGTTCCTTTTGTAGGAAAAAGATTGAAATATATTATGGCTTTATGGATTGCTGGTCGTGTTAGTTTTTGGTTTATAGATTATGTTGGAGTTTATGTAGTTGCCCTTTTAAATCTATCTATGCTTTTTTGGTTAATTTGGTTTGCTAAAGAGATTGTATTAGATCCTCTTCAAAGACACGCTTCGTTAGGTTATACACTTGTTGTAATATTTGCAATTGAGTGTTGGTTTTTTCTTAGTGTGGCAGGAGTTGTACAGACATATTCTATGGATATTTTAAAAGTTGCACTAGGAGCCATTGTAGTACTCATCTTACTTGCTTTAAGACGAGTAAATATGGAAGCCGTAAATGAGATGATGGAAGATAAAAATATAGACGATATCTATATTTCTCATCCTCCTTTAACAAATCTTGCAGTTTTTATAGTAACACTTTTTACAGTTGTAGAGTTTTTTTATCCTGAAAATACGGTGTTAGGTTGGATTGGGTTAGCAACAGCAGCTTCAATATTGGCTATTTTAAATGATTATGCTTTAAAAGATGAATTTATATTAAATCAGCCTTATGTTATATATTTGGGTTCAATCTTTGTTATGTTAGCACTGGGTTATGGACTTATGGGTTGGGATTTGTTAAATAGCAATATTTATGGCATAAACCATTTCAGACATTTCATAACAAGTGGTGGATTGGGGTTATCATATTTGCTTATAATGATAATCATTGGTTGGATTCATACAGGACGACATCTTACGTCAAATATATATACACATTTGATGGTAATTTTAATGATAACAGCCACTGTGATTAGAAGTTTAATACCTTTTTTTGATAACTATAGTAGTTACATGTACATGATTTCAGCCATTCTTTGGGCAGTTCCTTTTGTTTTATATATAAAAGTGTTTTTCAAATTTTTATTAACGTCACGAGCAGATGGTATATTAGGATAAATATATCCTTTGTTATTTAAATAAAGAATAAGTAAAATATAGATATTATATTGAAATTAATTATCAATATAGAATTGATAATAAATAAAATTATAAATTTAATATAAATGAGGAGATTTTTTCCTCATTAAAGGTAAAGAATTGAGTAGAAATACATTTTTTGAAACAATGAACTCTATAGAGATGGTTAAAACCATACTAAAAGATAAGAGTTATGGAGTAGAGTATCAGCCTTTTGTTTCAACAAAAAATGAGAAAATAGTTGCTTACGAGGCGTTGTCCAGATTTCAATATGTTACTAAAGCAATTTCGCCAGAGGTTTTTTTTGGAATATGTCATGATTTTACTGAGCTATTTTTTGAGGCTGAACAAATTCTTAAAAAGTTCCAATTTGAAAATCGCCCTAAAAACAAAAAGCTTTTTGTAAATTTTGATCCACATATACTTTTAGAAAAAGAGAGAATAAACGAAGTCTTTAACTTTTTTTCAATGCAAAAGAACTTTGTTATTGAACTAGTAGAAAACTCTCATGAATCAGTAAATACATCAAAATTACTTAATATATTTGAAAATCTTCAGTACGATTTTGCTGTAGATGATTTTTTCAAAGAAAATAGTATGCTTTCACTTAAACTTTTAAAAAAATGTAACTATCTAAAACTAGATAAAGATACTTTAAAAGAGATGAATAGCAATAAAAGTTTTATTCATGTTGTAGAGGGACTTGTAAAATGTTCTCATGAATTAGGTAAAGAAATTGTGCTTGAAGGCGTAGAGAGTAGAAAGGATTTTGAGTTAGCAAAGAGGCTAAATATTGATTATGTTCAAGGATTTCTTTTTAGATCACAATTTATAAAAAAGATGCATTTTGGTTAAACATTGGTCAATCCTACAAATAAATAAATTTTTAAATGAGTTAGGGTATAGACATTCTATAAAAAGAGAACATATATTAAAGGTTCTTTTTAAAGAGCCATTAGATGCATTAGGTATAAAAAGTTTAATTTTAGAAAAATATAATATTAATATATCGTTGACAACTATATATAAGCAGTTAGCTACTTTAGAAAAAATAGATGTGGTATACTCTGAAAAAGATGAGTTTTCTGAGAAAAAAATATATAAGTTAAAGAGAACTTCAAAACAGAATACTCTTGTTTGTCTTACATGTAAAAGAATTATAGAAGTTAATACTGCTTGTGTTGATGATTTAGTCAAAAACATGTCAAATAAGAGAAATTTTTTAGTATTAGAGTATAGCCTTAATTTATATGGCTATTGCAAGGAGTGTAATAATGGTAGTAAAATCACAAGCGGGAAATAGAGTTAGATTAAAATCACAAATTTTTATTGATTCATTAAATAATGAAAAAATACTTTCGCATTTTGATAAAGAGTTTTTTAGTTTTAGAGTAAATAAAAAATGCAAATCTATAGTATTTGTTTTTGATGAAGCATTAACTTCATTGGAAAAAATATTAGAAGATTTAAATTTGTTATTTCCACTTAGTTTACCTTATGTTAGTTCTTATACCAACGAAGATGGGCATTGTTATAGTTGTACGAGTTGTAGTAGTTGTTCTATTGGTAAAAATGAAGGAGTTTCTTGGAATGCAAAGCTTATAACCTTTGGACTTTTGAGCTGTTATAGTATTTATATATTTGTTGCAGAGACTTTTTTAGGTATCACTATAGTTGCTTCTCCTTTTTCTTTGGTTGCTATTGTCTCAATAGTAGCAGCACTTCCTCTTTTTAAAGAGTCAATTGAAAGTTTAAAACAAAGTAAGTTTACCTTACAAACTTTTATGAGTGGGACTCTACTTTTAGCTATATTTTTTGGTGAAGCAACTGCTGCATTTGAAATTATATATATTTTAAGAGGTGGAATGCTTTTAGAAGAGTATATTGCTGAGAAATCAAAAAAAGAGATACATAAGCTTATAGAATTAGATATAAAAAAAGCATATATTTTAGTAGATGATATTGAATTAGAAGTTGATTTAGATGAGGTTAAAGAGGGAGATATAGTTGTTTCCAGAAGTGGAGAAAAGATTCCTGTAGATGGTTTTATAAAAAGTGGAAGTGCTGAGATAGATGAAGCACTTATAAATGGAAGAAGTGAACCAGCATTTAAACAAAGTGGTGCAGAAGTTTTTGCAAATACATATGTAGAAAAAGGAAGAATTTACATTGAAGTTAGTGCAACAGGAGCAGATACTTATATTTCAAGAGTTATATCAAAAGTAGAGCTTTCATTGCTAGAAAAATCTCCAAGTGAACTTGAAGCCGATAGATTAGCTTCAAAACTTTTAAAATTGGGAACAGCACTTACTGCTGGAACATTTTTTATAACAGGTTCATATCTAAGAGCATTTTCTGTAATGATAGTTATGTCTTGTCCTTGTGCGACTGTTCTTGCTGCTAGTACAGCTATAAGTGCAGGAATTTCAAGAGCTACAAAAGATGGAATTTTAATAAAAGGTGGAGAATACTTAGAAAAAGTAAGTCAAAGTGAGGCATTTTGTTTTGATAAAACTGGAACACTTACAACTGGAAAACCTATAGTCCAAGAGGTAGTCCTGGGTTTAAATGTAGATGAAAAAACACTTTTTGAGTTTGCTTCTTTAGCAGAGTATAGAAACACTCACCCAATTGCAACAGCTATAATTGAACATGCTAAACAAATAGGTGCACTTTTTGATGAAGGGTATTCTAGTGAGATAGTTCCTGGTCTTGGTGTAATGGCTTCAAAAGACAAAGAAGTAATTTTAGTTGGAAATAAAAAGTTTTTAAATAACAATAGAATTTCAGTAAAAGATTTTGAAGATAGAGCAAACAAATTTTTAAGTAAAGGCGAAACTGTTGCTTATGTTACTTTTGGAAGCGAAATTTTAGGTTTTATTACATTTAAGCATGAAGTAAGACTTGGCACCATAAAGATGCTTGATGATTTAAGACAAAGAGGTGTAAAACATTTAGTATTATTAACTGGCGATGATGAAAAAGTTGCAAATAGTTTTGCAAAAGAATATGGTTTTGATGAAGTTTATTCAAACCTGATGCCAGAAGGTAAAGCCGATATTATAGATGAATTGAAGAAAAAATATAAAAACGTAGTCATGATAGGCGATGGTGTTAATGACACGATTGCAATGAGTAGAGCAGATGTTGCCGTCTCTTTTGCAAGTGGTGGAAGTGAAGCTGCTATTGAGATATCAAATGTTGCTATTACTCACTCTCATCCTGATGATGTTGTAAATCTATATGATATAAGTAAAAAAAGTTTAAAAGTAGTAAATCAAAACTATTGGATAGGAACTAGTACAAATCTAGGAGGTGTAGCTTTGGCTAGTGTAGGGTTACTCTCTCCTGTATCTGCTGGTGCTATTCATTTGGGACATACAATTGGAATTATGGCAAATTCTTCAAGATTAACATGGTATCAAAATTGAGATGAATTGATAATGACTTTCAGTAAACTTTAAGGTCAGTTTAATTAGCAATTTGTTAAAGTAGTAATAGTAAAGGAGTCATTTTGAAGATAACAGGTGAAGATATAGTTAGGATAACCTCTTATATGAGTATAATCCACCATACAAGTGGAAGACTCAGAGTAAGAGTCAGTCCAAAGATAAAAGATGAAGCGAATAATGTTTCATTGCAAGACATAGAAAATTTACCAAAAAAAATAAATGGCATAGAAAAATTAAAAATAAATAAACTTATGGGCTCTATTACAATTTTGTATGATAATAAAATTTTTCCATTTGAACTTTGGGAAGATTTAATATTAGGCAATAATAAACAAGAGATAACGCAAAAGATAAATACCTTATATAAGGAGGTTGTATAGATGGAAGTTAATTTTGATGAAAGAGTTTTAATATCACAAAGAGTTGATCTTAGTTTTGATGAACCAGTGCTAAACCAAACTCTAAGAATAGCGGCTTATGATGAGTATCATGCATATGAAGTTTATAAGAAGGTTATTGAAAAATTTGGAAATGTAAATCCTTTTGCAAATATCATAGTAGCTGAACAAAATCATATTAATGCTACATTGTCTTTTTTGCAAAAGTATGATGTAGAACCTCCAATCAATGATTGGGAAGATAAAATAGAGATACCAGATACTCTAATAGAGTGTTGTGAAGTTGGAGTTGCTGCTGAAATAGATAACATAAAAATGTATGATAATTTGCTTTCTTATACTAAGCAAACAGATATTCAAGATATGTTTTTTAGACTTCAAGCAGCTTCATTTAACAATCATCTTCCTGCTTTTAGAAGTTGTGTTTCATCTCATTATAGTTCACAAGGTGAATTTGTTAATACAGACAATGCTCAAAACCAAGAAGATATGATGGCAAAAATGAATGAATTTAAAGACCTTGCAACTAGAATTGCATCAGGAGAAGCAGATCCCGCTGAGATAACGAAATTACTTGGTAGTTCAAATATCTCTTTTATAAGTGGAATGCTTTTAGGTGGAGTAGGGGCATCACTAGCTACTGGTATGCTCAATAAAGATGGGAAGGGAGATTAGTTATGCCATTAGTTCCATTTGTAATAGGTGCAATGTTAGGTGGAGTTGCAGTATATTTACTAAAAAAGAATAAAAAAAAGAAATAAGGCTTTTGATAAAGTTTTAGTGATTGAGCTGACTTGGACTTGTTCAAGTCATGCGAGAAATAAGTTTTCTTGCCAAAGGCAAAGCTTTAGTGATTGAGCTGACTTGGACTTGTTCAAGTCATGCGAGAAATAAGTTTTCTTGCCAAAGGCAAAGCTTTAGTGATTGAGCTGACTTGGACTTGTTCAAGTCATGCGAGAAATAAAATAAAAAGAAATAGGAGTATATTATGGCATTACCATTACTAGTAGGAATCGCGGTTGGAAGTTTAGCAGTAGTTGCATTTAATAACAAAAAAGAGATAAAACAGAAGATAACATCATGTGCTTCAAAAGTAAAAGATGCGGCTAAAACAGGTTTTGACAAGACTAAAGAGTTTGCACAAGAGTCAAAAGAAAATGTTAAAGAGAAATTAGACTGTATAAATTCAAAAGATAAAGAGGTAGCAAAATGATAAATACTGGTGATCCAAGAAATGTTACAGGTCATGTTGTAAGTGGAGCAGTAGCTTCAGCAGTAGTTGCAAGTAGTGTTAATTATAACAACTATACAAAAGATGAAATAAGCAAAGATGAAGCTATAAAAAATAGCATCAAACTTACTGTTCAAGGTGGAGTTGCAACTGGTTCAGCAATAGCGGCTGCTAATTATCTTGGAAAAGGGAATTATTTGGGAATGATGGCTGCTATTTCATTAGGTTTTGGTGGAGTTTATGCAGTTGAGAAGATTGCACAAAAACTAAACGTTACAGAAGAGATAGAAGAAAAAAGTGAAGAAGTTGAAGAAAAAACTGAAGAAGCAGGAGAATAAATTGGAAAATCCATATATAAGTAAAGATATAACTTCAAATATTGCTGAAAGTGTATCGAATATAAATACAGACAATGTATTATCTGGTATCAATACAAATGATTTTATAAAAGGTGCATTGATTGGAGCTGTTGCTACCTACCTTTTAACAAATGAATCAGCTCAAAAAGCTATTTTTAAAACTGTTGCAAAAGGTGCAGAAGTATTCCAATCAGGGATAGAAGAGATGAAAGAGAGAATGGAAGACGCAAAAGCAGAGTTAGAAGCGAAGAAAGCTTAGAGTATTGATATGTTAGTAAAATCTTTACATATAACTAAAAAAAGAGTTAGATTTCGTTATAAACTTTTAGAAAAAGATACAAACAAAGAAAAATTAGAGAAGTATCTTTTAAATATAGAGGGTATAGCATCTGTTAAAGTAAATTTAAAAGCAAGGTCTATTGTTTTTAATGCTGAAAATATTAATGTTGAGTTTCTTGAAAATGAGATATTAAAGATAAATATTTTAGATTTTAAATCTACATGCAATGCTAATGATAAATGTTTTATTTCAGATGAAAAACCAAGTCTTTCAGGACTTATACGCGCAACTTCTTCTTTAAGTGTTGAACCTTTTTTACAAGATGATAGAACAAAATTTATACTTACTGCTTATGCTACAGCTCCTTTATTAATGAGTGGAACAAAGGAACTTTTTAGTGAAGGTTTGACTTCAAGAGTTTTAGAAGCAACAGCTGTTGGTGTTTCACTTGCTAGAAAAGATTATCTTGCTGCGAACAGTACAAATGCAATGCTTGAACTTGGAGAGTACATAGAAGAGACAACAGTGCATAAAAGCGATGATCTTATAAAAGAGTTAGCAAAACCAAATGTAGAAAATGCTTGGATAGAGGTTGAAGAAGATTCTAAAAAAGTGCAAAAGCTTGTTAAAACCAATACTCTAAAAATAGGAGATATTGTTATAGTTGGAGCAGGAGATACTATAGCAGTAGATGGACATATAATTCATGGAGATGCTTCAGTTAACCAAGTTTCTATGACAGGTGAAGCAGAACCAGTAAAAAGAAGCCGAGGTGATAAAGTCATATCGGGGACTGTTATTGAAGAGGGTAAGATAAAAATCTGGGCAGAACAAGTTGGCGAAGATACTGCAACTTCTAGAATAAAAGAGTATATAAAAAGCTCCTTAGATGAAAAATCAGCAGTAGGTCTGAAAGCAACTAAACTAGCCGATAGTTTAGTCCCTGTTACTTTGGGACTTGCCGGTGTAGCTTATGTTATTAATAGAAATTTTGAAAGTGTAGCTTCAGTTTTGCAAGCTGATTACTCTTGTGCTTTAAAACTTGCAACTCCTGTAGCCTTTAAATCTTCAATTTCACAAGCTGGACGTGATGGAATATTGATAAAGGGTGCAAAATCTATAGAAGCTTTAGCTCTCGCAGATACTTTTGTTTTTGACAAAACTGGAACTTTAACTCGTGGAGAACTTGAAGTGGTAAATATAACTTCATTTAGTAAACAGTGGAGTGAAGATGATATCTTGAATCTTACAGCAAGTGCTGAAGAGCACTATTTTCATCCTGTAGCAGAAGCTATAGTAAAGGCTGCAAAAGATAGAGGTTTTGTTCATATGCATCATGAGGAAGTTGAGTTTATTATAGCTCATGGTGTAAAGACTATAGTGAATGATAAAGAAGTTTTAATAGGTAGTAGACATTTTTTAGAAGATGATGAAAAAGTATCGTTTAGAGCACATAAGACAAAAATAGATGCTTGCTTAAAAGACGGGAAAACATTACTTTACATAGCCTATGATGGTAAACTTTTAGGCACTATTGGGATGTATGATCAAGTTCGTGAAAATTCTATAAAAATGATAAAAAAGCTAAAAGAATTAGGTGTTAAAGAGATAGTTATGCTTACTGGTGATGTTCAATCAAAAGCCGATTTATTGGCAAAAGAGATTGGGGTAGATAAGGTCTATGCCAATATGTTGCCAACAGGGAAAGCAGGAATTATTAAACAGTTAAAAGCTGAGGGTAAAAAGGTTGTGTTTGTTGGAGATGGAATTAACGATGCACCAGCCCTGATGAGTGCAGATGTAGGGATAAGTATGCAAAGAGGAGCTGACATAGCCAAAGCAACAGCTGATGTTGGTTTGTTAAAAGATGATATTGAAGCAGTAAGCGAAGTAAAAGAGTTAGCAAATAAAACAATGAAACTTATAAATACAAATTTTAATGCAACTGTTGGAATTAATAGTATGATTTTGATTGGAGCAACGGCTGGCATATTGAGCCCTATTAATACGGCTATTTTGCATAATGGAACAACGATTGGTTTGCTTTTAAATTCTCTTAAAGGTATTAGATTGGAAGAAAAGAAAGCGTAGATTTAGTTTATTTCGATATGATTATGAGATTTAATATCATAAAGGGTAAACATGGCAATTTTTTTTCCAGTAGCGAGTGGTATTGCAGCAGTAATAACAGCCGCTTTAACATATGAAACGAGTAAAAATGCAAAAAGAAAATTTGACAGAAAAAAAAGGAAAAATCTTAAATCTTGATTTAGATACTAAAAAAGAGATAGCAAAGATAGGAATGACGGCTTCACTTGGTATTGTCACTGCAACCTCTTTTTATATGAAAAATGATTTTATGAAAAACCTTCATATTGGTTCAGGTGTTGCACTTATAGGATTTTCTTTTTGGCATCATATGCTTTATCAACCTGATAAAAAAGAGGTTGTTGAAGAAGTTACGAAAAAGATTGAAAAAAAAGAGTCTTCAATAAGTATTCCAAAAATTTATACTGAGTTAAATGTAACTGGAAAACTGACAATTGAAGATATAAAGAGTTTTGAAGAAAAATTAGAAGCACTTGTTCGTGAACATAAGGTATCGTCTATAGATACGTTAGTAGATATAAGAGAGATGAATGGTGTTAGCTTGTTAGCAATGTGGGAAGATTTAGTTTTTTATCTTAAAAATATTAAACTTATCGACAAAATTGCAGTGGTTGGAACAAAAAAACTAGGTAAGCTTTCATCATCAATAGCAAATAAATTAACACCAAATAATATGAACTATTTTGATACCTATGAAGATGCAAAAAAATGGATTCATTAAAACAGATTAACAAACTGTTATAGAGTGGTTAAAATTAAAACTTTATACTTTCATTATCAAAAGGGTTTAACCCAAATAAAGGAAATGAGATGAATAAGAAAATTTTAACTACTGTGATTTTAGTAGGAGTTTTAGCAACAGGAGCATTTGCATATAATAGAAATTGTCAAAATGGTGGACAAAGAGGAATGGTGCAAGGGCAATTTTCTCAACAAGGTATGCAGCAACGTGGCATGAAAAAGGGGCTGAATCATCGTGTTGGAATGCAGATGTTTGCGAATCTTAATCTAAGTAATGACCAACAGTTTAAGCTCTCAATTTTAAAAGACGAGATGAGATTAGAAATGAGAAAGATAAGAGGTACACAACCTCAAGCTAGAATGATAAATTTTATAGGTGCTAATGGATTTGATAAAAAATCATTTATGAAAGAAACTGATAGTATGCAGACAAAAATGACAACTATAAAAGCAAATCATATGGAAAAAGTATTTAAAATTTTGACAGAAGAACAGGTATCTCAATTGAAAAAAAACTTAAATAGCTAAATAAAAATGAGGGTTTACATGTAAACTCTCATAACCCACTTTTATGATATAATAACCTTTAATTATTTAAATTCTTGCCAAAGCAGAGTATTGTTTTACAAGAGATAATATGAATTTAGCTTGAACTTATTCATGTTAAAAAAGAAATAAAATAACAGAGGTTTTTTGATGACAAATGTACTTATGATAGAAGATGATACTGAATTTGCAGAAATACTAAGTGAATATCTCGCACAATATAATATAAAAATAACAAACTACGAAGATCCTTATCTTGGGCTTAGTGCTGGCATAAAAAATTATGATTTACTTATACTTGATTTAACACTTCCTGGAATGGATGGACTTGAAGTGTGTAAAGAAGTAGTAGATAAATATGATATACCAGTTATAATTTCAAGTGCAAGAAGTGATGTCAGTGATAAAGTTATTGGGCTTCAAATAGGGGCTGATGACTACTTACCAAAACCTTACGATCCAAAAGAGATGTATGCAAGAATCCAGAGCCTTATTAGAAGATACAAAAAAGTTAATGCACCTGAAGAGGGTAAAGCTGATAGCGACTTTAGACTTGATGAGAAGAGACATCAGATATTTTTAAAAGATGAACCTATTAATTTAACTCCTGCTGAATTTGAAATATTAGAGTATATGTTAAAACAACATGGTTTTTCTATTTCTCGAGAACAGCTTGTATATAATTGTAAATCTTTAAAAGATAAGGGTTCAAAAAGTCTAGATGTTATCATAGGACGTCTTCGAGCAAAAATAGGTGATAGTTCAAAAGAACCAAAATATATCCAATCTGTAAGAGGAATAGGGTATAAGTTGATAGGTTAATCTCAGTATGAAAAATGATTCTCTTAGTAACAAGATAACGTTAGTTTTTATCTTTTCTATTTTATTGTTAAGTATGTTTTTTTTGGTGGTACTTAAGTATCAAACGGAAAAAGATTTAGAAGCAATGAAAGAGAGGCAACTACAGTCTATAAACTATATATTTATATTATATAGAAACAATCTATCTCCTCATGGAATAAACGAGTATTTTGGTAACTTTGGACTTAAAAGGGTAACAAATCAGAACTTAAGAGCATCAGTTATTGAAAAAGGAGTTGTTATTTTTAAAAAGAGCTCTGATCTGGGGAATTTTTCATCTTTACGTTACAATGATAGATACTATTTATATATAGACAATATGATATCTAATGTGCTTCTTGAATCAAAGTTTAAAAGAAAAGCAAATGATCTTTTATGGATAGGTTTTGTTGTTGCTTTTATAATTCTTATTTCCATGTATATTTCTATTTTTAGGAGTATTTCACCACTTAAAGAGTTGAGTTCTCAGATACGAAAGTTTGCCTCAGGTGATATGGATATAGATTGTAAAAGTGACAAAGAAGATGAGATAGCAGAAGTTGCTAATGAGTTTGATAGGGCTGCTGGAAAACTAAGAGATTTGATACATTCTCGACAACTGTTTTTGCGAACTATCATGCATGAATTAAAAACACCTATAGGTAAAGGCAGAATCGTCTCTGAGATGATACAAGATGAAAAAGCTAAAAAAAGACTTATTAGTATATTTGAGAGGTTAGATTTATTAATAAATGAGTTTTCTAAAATAGAACAGATAGTGTCAAAAAACTATTCTCTCCAACTTCAATGCTATAATTTAGTAGACATTGTTGATAGTGCAACAGATATGTTGATGCTAGATGATGATAAAAAATCTTTACATGTAAAGGTTGATATTGATACAAGTGTTGTTGTTAAAGCCGATTTTGAGTCTTTTGCTCTTGCTATAAAAAACCTTATGGATAATGCAATTAAATATGCAGATGACAGAGTTGTTCATGTATATGTAGATGAAAATATACTATACATAGAAAATAGAGCAAAAGAGTTTCCTATGGATATAGAAGCGTACTATAAACCTTTTGTTTCTGGTTCTCGTGAAATTAGAAAAGGTCTAGGACTTGGTCTTTATATTGTGAAAAATATCACAAAATTAAATGATTTTGAACTTAATTATGAATATATAGATGGTATGCATCGATTTTCAGTGAAGTTAATTTAATGAAATTAGAAAAATTTGATAATCTTGTTGAATCATTAAGCACTTTGCCTAGTGTTGGGAAAAAATCTGCTCAAAGATTTGCGTATCATCTTATATTAAATGATACTTTTAACGCTATGAAAATTTCAAATGCAATAGAGAGTGCAGTTCGTTCTATAAGAAGCTGTGAGAGATGCGGAGGATTAAGTGAGCATGAGATATGTGATATATGCTTAGATGAGCATAGAGATAGCTCTAAGCTTTGTATTACAGAGAGTGCAAAGGATATATTAGTTATAGAAGAGAATAATCTATATGATGGTGTATATTTTGTTTTAGATAGTTTGGAAGAGGAGAGAGTAGCTCAATTAAAAGAGGTTATTTGCAAAGGAATTAAAGAAGTTATTTTTGCTATGACTCCATCTTTATCTAATGACGCAGTTATAATTTTTATTGAGGACAAACTAAAAGAGTTTAATTTGGAATTTACCAAGATAGCCCAAGGCGTACCTACTGGTGTACACCTTGAGAATGTTGATATGCTTTCACTTTCAAAAGCTATAAATTCAAGAACTAAAGTTTAGCTAATTCCTTTGTTATGCCTTCTTCTAAAATTCTCTGTAAAGTAGCAATAGCTAAATATTGATTGTAAAATGCCATAAAATAATTTTGTTTTGATTTTTTCAATAGATAATTTGCATCTATTAAATCTGAATTTGTAGATATTCCTTCTTTTACTTTATTTTTTACTATTATGTAGTTGACTTCAGCTTGTTTTCTTGCTTTTATTGCTGTTTTTAAGTTTAATTTTGCAACATATAAGACTTCTTTCGCTTGTTCGTATTGTAATTTTATTTGTAGTTTTAAGTCTTCTATTTGCATTTTAATTTGATTTATTTTTTGATTATAAACAACTATAGATAGTTTGTCTTTCTCACCATTGTATAGATTCCATTTTAATGTAATTGCTCCTACTGTTTGATTTTTTGGGTAGTTTGTTCTACCATCAGGAAAAATATCATCACCATATTTATTGTATGTAAGTGTTGCATTTATCTTGGGATAAAAATTCCCTTTTATTGCATAAGCAATATTTGTGTAGTTTTCTTTTAATTGCTCTAATGCTTTAACCTCACTTCTATTATTTAGCTTTTTGTTGTCAAAGTTTATAGCTGTTTGTCTATTTTCATTGAGTTCATTTATATTTTCATTTTCATTTAAAGTTATAACTAAAATATTTTCTAATCTTTTTTTTGCAATTTTTTGATCACTTTTTGCATTTTGATAATTTTGTTTGGATTGAAGCATAACTACTTCTACTTCGAGCAAATCATTTTGTGCAATTAAACCTTGGTCAAAATAATTTTTTGTATCAAAGTATTGTTTTTTATATAGCTTTAAAGCTTCATGTAAAGTTTGTGTATTCTTTTGTTTTAATAAATATGTGATATAAATATTTTTTACATTTAAAATAAAATCTTCTTTAAAAGCATCCAGCGTTAGTTTTTTATAATTTAACAAATTTTTGCTAGCAACAATATGATATTTATCACTAAAACCATTAAAAAGATTATATGATAGAGTTGCATTAAAACCTGAATCTTCATCAATTTGACCTATGATTTTTTTATCTCTATTGTTATAGTTATAATTTAAGTCCAATTTAGGATGATACGCAGTTTTAGATAAATCTAATGATGTTTTTGATTCATCTACTATATATTGTTGTTGTTTTAAACTATAGTTATTTTTTAAAGCAAAATCTACAGCTTGATTTATATCAAGGGCAAATAGGTTTATACCTATGCCCAGAGATAATATTAGTATTTTATTTTTCATTATTTTTTTCCTCGTTTTAGTCTTTTACTTGCTTCTATAAGTTTTATAAAAAACATTAAAAGTGCTGGTGTTACAAAAATTGTAAAAATTGTACTAAATGCTAAACCACCAGTTATGACAGAGCCTAATCCTCTATAAAATTCGCTTCCAGCTCCTGGAATTAAAACTAATGGTAACATACCAAAAATTGAAGTTAATGAACTCATATAAATTGGTCTAATTCTTGTTTTTGTTGCAGCAATTACGGCTTGTTTATGCTCCATGTTTTCATTTCTAATGTAGTTTAGGCTTTGATGGACTATTAATATTGCGTTATTTACAACTATTCCTGTAAGGATAATAAAACCCAACATTGTTAAAATATCTAAAGGCTGGGGTGCTATAAATTTATTTGTTAAAGCTAAGCCTATAAATCCACCAGCAGTCGCTAAAGGAACTGTAAAAAGTATAACTATTGGATATAAAAAGTTTTTAAATAGTGCTGACATAAGAAGATATATAATAAGTATTGCTAAAATAAAATTCATACTTAACATTTGTATTGTTTGAGATAATTTATCAGCAGTTCCTGATATACTAATATTGACTTTATTTGATATTTCTCCTTTTGCTTTCATATTTTTTAGTGTAGAGTTTATTGTTTTCATTGCCTCATCAATAGTCATTCCTGATGGTGGAGTAACTTTTAAGGTAATTGTCCTTTTTCCACCAAGATGCCTTATGGCAGATATTCCAGTAGTATTTTCATAATTTGCAAGAGATGATACACTAACGACCGAAGAGTTAGGCAAAGCTATTTGTGCTGACATAATATCTTGTGGTGTTTGAATAGATTCATCTGATGCTTTTAAAATCAAATCGATTTTCTTTTTGCCGTCTTGTGCAAAGTCACCTATTTTTCTTCCACTCATTAAAGTATCAATCCCTATTCCAAATTTTAAGGAGCTAAGTCCTACTGCTTTTAAGGCATCTTGATTTGGTTTGATTCTAACTTCAGGATATATTAGTTCAATTGATGGTATAGGTCTTACTTGTGACCCCTTAACTGCTTTTTTAATCGCTCCAAAAAGTTGACCACCAACACTAGCAATATCTTCAATTTTTGTACCACTTATGTCTATATCAACACTATTACCTTTTCCAATACCATTTTCAAATATTCCTGATTGTAAAGATATACCAAAAACAGAAGGTACAGAGTTTATCATAGGTTTAAACATAGGTATAAGCTCTTTTGCTCTATTTTCATGCATTGAAGTGGCCCCAAATAGATTAAAATCACCCTTAGAGGCGTAAAAGGCTCTATTGACTCCTGGAATTCCATTTATATCTTTATTGATATGTGGTTTAACTTGGTTCATTAAATACTCTCCCATATTGTATCTTTCTTGATATGAAAGTCCAGGAGGTGGCATCATAATATTATAAATAAGATTTTTATTTCCTTTAGGTAAATAATCAAGTTTAGGAAATAAAAAATAGATAATAGCAATAGATATGATTGCTAAAGATCCAATAGTAATTATTTTTGAAAATATATTTTTTAATGATAGTTCTACAAAGTACATTATAAAATTAACAATTTTATAACCAAATATTTCAATTATTCCTATTTTCTTGTGTTTTTTTGATGAAAATGATGCAAATTTTTTCCAGAACATTGGAATAACAGAAATAGAGACAAACAGAGATAATGTTACAGCAGAAGTAACTGCAATTGCTATGTCTTTAAATAGTTGACCAGCTTCATCTTCTAAAAATATAATTGGTAAAAATACAGCGATTGTAGTTAAAACACTAGCTATTAATGCACCCCATACTTCGCTAGCACCAAGATAAGCAGCATCTGCTATGCTCATTCCTTCTTTTCTATGCCTGTCAATATTTTCTAAAACTACAATGGCAGAATCAACTAACATACCAACAGCAAAAGATATTCCAGCAAGAGAGATTGTGTTTAAACTTCTTCCTGTTAAATTCAATATTATAAAAGTACCAATAATAGAGATAGGAATAGCAATAGAAACTACAATGGTGGGAGAAATTGCTCTTAAAAATATAATCAACATCATAACAGCTAAACAAGCTCCTATCATAATGTTTTTTTGTACTAAATCAACAGAACCAACTATATAAGGTCTTTGATCATAAATCCATTTTATTTTTAAACCTTTGTCTTTTAAAATTCCATTGTTAAGTTTATTTACAACCTTTTCTACATTATTTGTCATTTCTACAAGATTAACAGTTGAGTTTGGTTGAACTCCTAAAAAAATTCCATTTTTGCCCAAATACATAGCAACTGAACTAGCTGTTTCATATCCAAAATTAACTGTTGCTATATCTTTAATTGTTACTCTTTGTTCTCTATTTGATATTAATATTACATTTTCAATATCTTTTATATTTGTAAACTTATGTACAGTCCTTATTCTATAAGCTCTTCTTCCTAGATTTAATATACCTGACGCAGTATCTACATTTTCACTTTGTAAAGTTTGAATAACTTTGTTTATTGTTAAACCATATGATGCAAGTTTGTTTGTATCAAAAATGATTTGCATCTGTTTTTTACGTCCACCAGTATTTGTAGTACCAGATACACCATTTACTCTTTTAATAACAGATTTTATTTCATCATCAAAAAATGTTTTATATTCATCTATTGGCTTGTTATTACCTTCTAGCGTTTGAAGCATTAACCATACGACAGGAAAGGCTGATGTTGTTTCTATTATTGGCTCTTCTGCATCATTTGCATAGTCACTAACTTCATTTAATTTATTTGAAACATCTTGCAGTGCTACTCTTAAATCCGTACCTAATCTAAAAGTTAAAGTTAATTCTGCATAGTTGTCTTTTGAAGATGATTCATATTTTAGTAGATTATTTAAAGATTTTAGTACGTCTTCTTGCTCTTCAATAATCTCTCGTTCTAACTCATGAGGAGTTGCACCTGACCAAAAAGTAGTGATTTTAATTTCTGGTTTCATAACAGAAGGAGTTAGTTGATATGGTAATTTATCTAAAGAGATAAAACCAAATATCAAAACTATTAAAACTGAAACTACAATAGTCACAGGATTTTTGATTGAAAATTTAATTAAGTCCATTTTATAATCCTATTTATTTCTAATTTTAACTAAAGATTTAGGAGCAATTCTTTCATTTCCTTGTACAATAACTCTCATACCTAACTCTAACTTTTCTCCCTTAATAGCAATATACTTTTTTTCATAAGCAATTATATTTATAGGTATCATAATTGCAATAGAATTGTCATTTACTATAAAAATTACATTTTTACCAAATCTTTTTATAACAGCATCTCTTGGTACTACAAATGCTTTTACTTTTTTATTTCTAGGGAGTCTGATTTTTGCTTCCATACCACTATATAAAAAAACATTATTTACTTGTGCTTTAAATTTTACAGGATACGTTCTAGTTAGTTTATCCCCTTTTGCAATAAAAGCATAAAGTTTAGAAGTTATCTGTTTTTTTTCTAAATCTATTTTGTAATTTATTTTTTTATTAAGTTTATAAATATATGATGTTGGTAGATTAAAAATTAGGTCTATATTTGTTGTATTAACTAGTACTGCTACGGTGTCTCCCATATTTAACCATTGATTCATCTCTGTGTTTTTGTCTATTATTACACCATCAAATGGAGCAATTATTGTTTTTTTGTTTTTTTGAATTATAAGTTCATTTAAACTAGCTTTTACGGAATTAAGATTTTGTTTAGCTAAATTTATCTTAAAAAAACTATCATCATAAGTTTTTTGTGATATTGATTTTTTAGCAATTAACTCTTTATATCTCATAAAATCTTTTCTGGTATTTTCTAAATTGATTTTTGATATTTCATATAAAGCTTTTGATGATTGTATTTTAGAATCCAATATCAAAGAATCAATTTTAAGTAAAATTTCTCCTTTTTTAACTTTGTCTCCAGCTTCAAAATTTATTTGAGTAACTGCACCACTACTTTGAGATGCAATTTTTGAATTTTTAGAAAAATTAAGGGTTCCTACAAACTCTTCAAGTGGATTAACTTCACCTTTTTTTAAAATAGTAGTATTGACTAAAAATGGTGTTCCACCTAAAGCTAAACTTACTAAACCAAAACCTATCAAAATCATAATTTTTTTTAGCATAATAATATTCCTTATATTAATTTTTTTCAAATAATTGCATATAAAAATATTCGTTTATATCAATTATTTTTGTAGTGTTAAAAGAAAGTTTTTTTCTTAATTCTTTTGCAGAAACTCTAATATCTAAAGAAGGACCAAATGAGGCTTTTTCATTTATATTTAGAATTGCAAGTGTTCCTTTACTTTTCAAAATTCTATGTATTTCATTTTGGAAATATGCAATTTGATTTTCATTAAATATATGAAAAACTGTTGAAAGATATATTAAATCAAAATAAGAGTTTTTAAAACTTGTCTTTTTAGTTATGTCTTCACATAAAAATTTAGTATTTGGTTTTTTTATTTCACTATTTATATCTAGAATTAATTGTTCATCAACATCAATTCCATAAGCTTTTCCTTCTTTTCCAATCAAATTTGAAATATTTTTTGTCATATATCCACTACCACATCCAACATCAAGCACTATTTGTTTTTCAGATAAATTTAAATTATTTAAAACAATATTCGAATCAAATAAATCTTCTGTATATTTTTTTTTGTACATTTAATTTCCTTTTAAATTATAAAATATAGTATAATGATAATAAATATTATAAACAATAGTGAATATACACTATAGGGATTAATAAATACAACAGTGGATTTTATATGCTAAATAAATATATTTACAGTGATTTTGATGAATTTTTTACAGAGTCTAAACAGTTGAAGACAATAATTTTTCCAAATGAAGCTGGAATATTAAAAAGAAATTCTATTGTAATTAATGAAAATTTAACAATACATAGAAATGATTTTGAAATCAAAAAAAATATATCAATAGAATATGATATTGCATTAAATGGAATAACAATAAACATTGGACTTGAAGCAAATTTTGAATACAAAAGTCAGTTATCTAGGTTTGAACTTATACAAAATACAAATAATACGACAATAAGTTTAATTAATTCAGAAAAAGGCAAATCATTTCATAAAGAAAATAGTAAAATGAAAAACATTATTATTTTTGTAAAATTGAATTTTTTAAAAAATTTACTAAATGATAGTGTAGAGATAAAAGATATTGTAAAGTATTTAAAAAATAAAAATAATTCATTATTATTAAAGTCTACTCAAACAGATATACAAACAAAACTTTGTGCTTATGCCATTTATAATTCTAGTTGGACTACAAAATTAGATACTATTTTTGTAGAAAGTAAGGTATTAGAGATTTTATCATATGAATTACAAGGACTGTTAAAGGAAAAAAAGGAAGAAAATTCTAATATCATTTTTGATGAATATAATAAAAGAGCTTTAGAAAAAGCAAAAGTTATTTTAATTAAAGATTTACAAAATCCTCCAAGCATCTCTGAGTTATCGAAGCTTGTGAATTTAAATGAATTTAAGTTAAAATACGGATTTAAAAAATTATTTAATATAACACCATATAATTTTTTATTGCAACATAAACTTTTTAAAGCAAAAGAGTTATTGGAAAGTGGAGAAATGAATGTAAGTGAAGTTGCATTAAAAATTGGATATAAACAATCTCATGGTTTTTCAAATGCTTTTGTAAAACAGTTTGGTATTAGACCTAAGGAATTAATAAAAAATAGAAAATATTATTATTAATATTTTCTATTTAATTTTTTGTTTACTTTACATTAAAAGTAATAGTTGCTATATTTGATACAACATTGGCTTTCTTAAAAAGTTTTTTTAAAGTTCCTCCTTTTGTGATTTTTTCTTGGTGTTTTACTGTAAAAATCCATTGACCACTATTGGTTATTCTTATATTTGCTTTACCTTTAACTATATAAGAAAAGAGGCTATTATTAAGACCTCTTGAATTACTTGTTGCTACTAAATATTCATCTTTTGTTGGATTAGCATTTAGTAATTTTTTATTAAAAAGTACTTCAATTTCAATATTGTCTCCTACCTTTACTTTTGATAAATCAGTTTTTGGAATTATCTCTAAAGTATGACCAAGAGAAGTTGGATTTGTCCATTTATTAATAGAAAAATATGATTTTGCAAATGCTTGATGTTTCATAGAAAATAAAATCTTTTTTATATTTTTTAATTCATCTTTTGGTTTTAATTTTAATCTTTTTTTGCCATTAATATCTATATATTTTGTAAAGTAAGTAGGTTTTGTTACTAATTCAATCTGATAGGTTCCTTCTTTTGTATTTTCGTTAAAAACAATTTTTTGCATAGCTACATCTGCTTTAACTATCTTTAAGTTATCATTTATTGAAATGATATTTTCTTTTTTATTATTAGGATTCCTTAGAGCTGTTTTTTTTAATTGTGTGTTTACTAAGTTAAATTCTTTGATTGTAATTTTATTGCTTAAACTATCCCCAATAGGTAAAGAGTGTCCCCACCCAATGCCAACTAATGAATGTCCTGGTTTATGTTCAAATGACTCAAAAGAGTTTACCCAAAGAGTATGTGCTGATAAACTACTTACTGTTATTACTGTTACTATTGCAAGTTGCTTTAATATTTTCATTTTCATTTCCTTTATTTTAAAATCTATATGCTAATTGCACACCTATTTCTCTTGGATCTGAATAAACAGTAAATTTATTGGAAAATCCATGAGTATCATAATTTGTATCAAATATATTTTTTCCATATAAATATATATCAAAATTATTTTTTTCATAACCTATCTTTACATTTACTAGTTCATAAGCTTTTCTTTCATAAATATTTTTATTATCTGTATACATTTTTCCATAACCTGTCATATCACCTCTTGCATAATATCCGCTAGCATCTCTATATTGAGCCCCTATACTAAAATTGTATTTTGGTGCATAAGGTTTAACATTTCCTGAATAATCTCCTTTTATATCACTGAAATTACCAAATGTTATGTCGTTGTATCCAAAATTTGTAAAAAGGCTAATTTCATTTGTAGCTTTTGCTTGTAATTCTACTTCAAATCCTTTTGATGTACCTTTTGCTGCATTGGACATATAAAAATTTGACATATTGATATAGTGAACAGTTTGTAGACTACTTATATCTATAAAGTAAATTGTACTATTTAAAGTAATTTTATTATCAAATAAGGATGATTTTAAACCTACTTCATAAGATATTAATTTTTCTGAGCCAAACGATTTTTTGTCTGAATGTGTAGCGTGTGGATTAAATCCACCAGGATTAAAGCCTTTTGCAATTGTAAAAAAAGTCATAACATCTTTATTTATTTTATATTTTAAAGAAAATTTAGGAGATATTTCACTAAAACTATCTTTAATGTCTATATTATTGGCTTTTTCTTTTAATGTTTTATCAACTTTATCATATCTTATACCAGTAACTAACGCAATTTTTTGGTTAACATAGTATGTTGAATGGGCAAAAATACCTAATGTTTTAGATGTTAAATCTTGTATAGCATTGACGTGTATTAGTCCTGCACCTGTTAATTTATCTTGAATTGTATGAAATCCACTATCTTCATCATCTCCATATATACCTAAAAGCCAAGTGAACGTGTCATCTTTTTTACTTACTCTAAATTCTTGAGCTAAGGAATCAGTATAGCTGGATTTTTTTTGATGCATTTTAGTAACATTTGAAAAATCAAAATCATTTTGAAAAATCATATCATAATCTCTTTTTGTTGTGATTGATTCAAAATTATAATTGTCAAAATTGTATTCAATTTTTAAAGAATGAGATAATACGTCTACCTTGTTATATCCTTCTAAATTATTAGTAACCTCTTTTGGTGCATATAATATATTAAGGTTATTAGAACCATCATCTCTTTTAAATTTTGTAGTAATAAATGAAATATCTAAATTTTCTGTAGGCGTCCATCTAAAATTGATTTTGCCATATTTGTTTTCTTTATTATTTACCATTTCTCCACTATTTAAATTTTCTATATAACCATCTTTTTCATAATATTTACCAGCTAATCCTATATAGACTTTATTTTTTACTATTGCGCCACTAGCATGAAATGAATATTGTCTTTTATTGTCACTGCCAAAGGAGGTAGCTACCTTTGCTTTTATTTCATTAGTCGGTTTTTTTGTAGTAATATTTATAGCACCAGCTTCTGCGCCTGCACCATAAAGTGTTCCTTGTGGACCTCTTAACACTTCAATTTTATCAATATCTAAAAGTGACATATCATATCCCATAGCAGAAGACATTGGAATTCCATCAATAATAATCGGTACTGACACCATAGCTGATTGACCAATTGAAGAGATACCCCTTAAAGATGGATTTAATACACCATTTAAACCTAATGTCTGGAATGACATAAAATTTGGGACATAGCTTATGAAATCACTAATTTTTTCTATATTTTTATCTTCAATTTCAAATTCGTCAAATACTGTAATACTTGTTGCTATTTTTTGTGAATTTTGTTTCTGTTTTTGTGCTGTTACAGTTACAATATCTAAAATAGAGATATCTTTTGCATATATATTATTGCCTAATATTATACTAACTATTAACGATAACTTGATTTTTTTTGCATGTTTCATCTATTGTTTTCCTTTGTATATTTTCCATATTTAATATTTACTTATATTATATATCTGTTGAATTTATTTTATGTATCATTTGATTTTTCAAAAAATATAAAGAATAATTTTTTTATATTTTTATTATTGTCTTTAGCAATTTGCATTAATGTTTGATTTGAATCTCTTATATCAATCCCTTTAGATTTCATATTTACAATTACTTTATCTATGTCTTTTTTGAAAAATATTCCAATTTTTAAGATAGGTTGAGTAAAGATTGCTTTCATCATCTCTTTTTTAGGACTAATTAGTTTATTATCTATAGGTTTAATATACCAAATACTTCCTATTAATATAAGTATTAAAATAATTGAAGAAGAGGGGTATTTCAAATAACTTTTAAATGAAGTAAAGTTTTTAATTAAGTGATACGCACATACTATAACAAATCCCATACCAACCCAAGCATGAACTTTATTCATACTAAATGACTCAATCATAAAAAACATTAATATACCAGTAATAGAGACTATTAAAAACATGCCTGTTAAAACAATTGAAATAAATCTTTTTTGAAATATTTTTTTAATTGTCATTTTGATTTTAAATTTGCGTTTGTAATTTTTCATATTTTTCCTAAATATATTTTTATCAAAGATACAGTATACTGATAATAAGTATTAAAATCAATATATAAAATACATAATTAGGATTTAAACATACTTCAAAGGAATTTAGTTTTTTATTAATTTAGAGGTTATCTTATAGAGGATACTTTTTTCTTAATTCTTTTTTATTTACCTTTCCAACACTTGTTTTGTCTATGGTGTCTACAAATTTTATTTTTAAAAGTATTCCTTCTCTTGTAATAATTCCTTTTTTAATAAAATCTTTTGCAAAATTTTCTATCTCTTTTTGTGTTGTTGCGGAATTTTTTTTGAGTACAACTAAGCCTATAGGAATTTCACCCCATTTTTCATGAGTTTGACCAATGACTGCAACTTCACTTACATCACTATGTTGATTTATAATATCTTCAAGTTCTAGTGAAGACACCCATTCACCAGAGATTTTTATGGTATCTTTTTCTCTATCAGTAATTTTTATAAAACCCTGTTCATTTATATTTGCTATGTCACCAGTGTGTAGATAACCATTTTTCCAAAGTGTTTCAGAATTCTTTTTATCTTTAAAATATCCCTGGGTTAGCCAAGGGCTTCTTGCTACAATTTCTCCTGTACTTTCTCCATCATGGGGAATTTCATTCATGTTTTCATCTACAATTTTGAGTTCAACTAAAGCAGTGGGCTTTCCCGTTTTTACTCTTATTTCTGCTTGAGTTTCATTATCTAGTTCTAACATCTCTTTTGTGAGATGAGCAAGAGAAAGAATAGGGCAAGTTTCACTCATACCATATCCTGTAAATATATCAATTCCTTTATTTAATGCACTTACACACATGGCTTTTGGAAGAGCAGCTCCACCAATAATAACTTTCCAATTTGATAGGTCTACTTCATTGATTTTTTTTGAATTTAAAAGCATATGTAAAATAGTAGGGACACAATGAGAAAAAGTAACTTTTTCTTTGTCTATTAAATCTAATAATACATCAGGAATATATTTTCCAGGATATACTTGTTTGACTCCTAACATTGTAGCAATATACGGTAAACCCCAAGCATGAACATGGAACATAGGAGTTATAGGCATGTAGACATCACTTTGAGAAAATCTACCTTGGTGTTCAACTGTACTTATGGAGCTTATAGTTCCTAATGTATGAAGTACTAATTGTCTATGTGAAAAGTAGACACCCTTAGGCATTCCTGCTGTGCCTGTAGTGTAAAAAGTAGTAGCTATTGTATTTTCATCAAAATCTGGAAAATCAAATTTATCGTTTCTTTTTTTAAGCATTTTTTCATATTCACAAGTGTCATCTTCGTTTAGTATTATATACTCTTTTACAGTATCTATTCTACCTTTTATCTGATTTAAGATAGGTAAAAAATCATAATGTATAAAAAGAATATCATCTTCAGCATGGTCAATGGTATAAAGAATTTGCTCTGGTGAAAGGCGAACATTTATTGTATGTAAAATTGCTCCTATCATAGGTATTGCAAAATAACACTCTAAATAACGGTTAGAGTCATAATCCATTACTGCAATGGTATCACCTTTTTTTACTCCCATTTCTACTAATGAATTTGCTAGTTTTCTAACTCTTTTATTGAACTGGGTATAAGTAAATCTTTTTTTATCTTTATAAACTATTTCTTGCATAGGCTTGTTTGCAATTGGAGTTAATAGTAAATTTTTGATTAGTAGTTGGTATTCATGTGGCAAGAAAAGCTCCTTTCATATGTTGAGTTATATCTTTATTGTTTAGTTTGTTCTTAAAAAATAGATTAAAAGCAAGTACCCCTTGATAAAGTAGCATATCTGCTCCATCTTTACATGTAAGATTGTTTTCAATGGCAAGTTTTAAAAATGGTGTTTTTTTATTATATATTACATCAAATGCAAATTTTGATTTTTGCATAAGTATTGTTAATAAATTTTCATCAAGTGGCAAAGAATCATCACTAAGACCTGCTGAAGTTGTATTTACAATAAGTTCATATGTTTTCACTTCAAAATTTCCCCAATTATATGCTTTTATACTATTCTTTTTAAAATATTCAAGTCTATTTTTAGAGCGGTTGAGTATAGTTACATCTATGTTTTTTTCTTTTAAAATTGTTGCTATAGCTTTTGAAGTTCCTCCTGCACCAAGAATTAGTACATTTTTTATTTTTCCAAAAGATTCAATTGCCTTGTAAAATCCTGGAGCATCTGTATTGTAGCCTTGTATTTTATTGCCATTTTTTATAAGTGTATTTACGGCACCTACTTTTTTTGCAAATTCATCAAGTTCGTCACATAATTTATATGCAAACTCTTTGTGAGGAACAGTTACATTTGCACCATCAAGTTGTAATGATTTAAATTTGTTTATGAGTTGTAATCCATCTTCAAGATGAGTTCTTATATAGCATCCATTTATATGTAAACCTGCAAGAGCAAGATTGTGCATTTTTGGTGAGATGGAGTGGGAAACTGGATTCCCAAAGATTGAGAACAGTTTCATATTATTCCTTTAGGTCGTTTAGAGAACTAGTCATTGCTCCAAGTTTATTTGTTACTTCTAAGTATTCTAGTTCAGGTTTGCTGTCAGCTACAATTCCTGCTCCTGCTTGGAAGATTATTTTTTCGTTATCTAAGTATGCGGTTCTTATCATGATGGCACTATCCATATTTCCATCAAATCCAAAGTAACCAACAGCCCCACTATAAAAGCTTCTTTTGATTCCTTCAAAATCACTGATAAGCTCCATTGCTCTTATTTTTGGAGTTCCTGTCATCGTTCCTGCTGTAAATGTTGCTGCAAAAAGATCAAACATATCACTCTTTTCATCTAGTGTTCCACCAACATCACTAACCATATGCATTACATGAGAATAACGCTCAACTCTCATCATATCACTTACTTTTACAGTTCCAACTTTGGCTACTTTACCTACATCATTACGACCAAGATCGATAAGCATAAGATGTTCAGCTCTCTCTTTCTCATCATTTAAGAGTTCTTCTTCATAGACTTTATCTTTTTCATAAGTAGAACCGCGTTTCCTTGTTCCTGCAATTGGTCTTAGTGTGATATGGTTATTTTTTAATCCAACCATAACTTCAGGTGAACTTCCTGCTATTGCAAAGGTGTCAAAATCCAGTAAAAACATATATGGAGATGGGTTTTTATTTCTGAGTACTCTATAAAAACTAAGTTTATCTATTTCTGCATATTGTGTAAATCTATTTGACATAAGAATTTGAAATACATCACCATTTCTTATCATCTCTTTTGAACGGGTTATCATATCAAAAAACTTCTCTTTACTAAAAGCAAATGAACCTTTTGAAGTGTTTATGATTGATTTTTTAATTTCCAAATAGTTATGAGGTTCTTTTAACATCGTTTCAATTTCATCAAGTTTGGAAGCAAAACTATCCATAAAAGTATGAAGTGTAAGGGTGTTTGATTTGTGAGAAAAAGTACATACTAGTTTTGGTCTTATCAAATCCATATCAGGAATATCAATTTCACTTTTTAATGAATCCATATGAGATTTCAAACGAGGCTCAAATGTTTTGACTGCATCATAACCAATGTAACCAATAAAACCATCTACAAAACCAAGGCCATTGGCTTGTCCATATTTTTTATATTTATCGGTATCTAATGTTGAATATCTCTTTTTAAGGTAGTCAAATGGATTATCACCCAGACTATTTTCATTGTGATTTTCATCTACATGTAAAGCTTTATTTTCTTTGTGTATGATTCTTTCACGTGCACCTATAAAAAGAAAACTAAAATTCACTTCTTCAGAGTTAATAGCACTCTCAAAAAGAAAAGTTAACTCATCCCCAAAATGATTTTTCAATTTTGAAAAAATAGTTATTGGGGTTAGTTGATCAAATAGTATTTTTTTTGTATATAACATTTACTACTTTACTCTATATATAAAGGCATTTTTATTGATACTAGATTTTATATCGGCTAGTACTGTTCTTGCCTCAGTTCCATTTGTATATGGTCCAATTAGAATTTTGGTAACTTTTGTGCCTTTTACATCTATGGGTAATAGTTTATATTCATATTTTTTTGAAGCAAGTTTTGCTAAGAATTTTTTATCGGGAGTTAGTCTTGATGTTGCACCTACTTGAACATATACACCTACCGTTGCTAAATGATTATTTGATTTTTTTACATTTTTTCTTTTTTTAAGAGGTATTATAGGTTTTGTTCTTTTTTGTGTTTTAACAACTTTAGGTTTTTCTTTAGTTTGTACTGTTTTTATAATTTTCTTAGTCTCTGTAACTTTTGGTTTTAAATCTTCTTGTTTTTGGATCTCTTTTTCTTTAAGACTTTTAACCATCTCTTCAAAACTCTCTTTTTTATCCTCTTCTTGTATAATAGGAACTTGTTTAAAAAGGTCATCTTCTTTTTTTACTTCAGCTACTTTTTCAGTTGGATTTGGAGGTAAAATAAGTTTTGTTGTATTGTTTTTCTCAGCGGGTTTGTTTACGACTCTCATTACTACTAAAACTACTAAAAATACCACTATTAAAAGTGCGACTATGACTAGTATACGTTTAGTTTTCATAGATTTGTTGTCATTTTTTTCTAAAACAATATCACTAAGTTCATTTTTATCTTCCATTCCTATCCCCTTATACAGTTATTTCTTTTTTACATGTAAGCATTATCTATGCCATAAACCTTACATATGCTTCGACCAAGAAGCTCCTCTTTCTTTGTTATACATTTTATATGGCAAAGCCAATATGTTAAACTCTTTTGGGATATCAGGGTCTGGAAAGATTTTCCACTCCCTTGGTAATCTTTGAGCAAGCTTAGCAGAAATCATTTTTCCTATTTGATATGCTTCTTGTAGAGTTGTATGCCCTTTGTGTATATAAACATGAAGATGTCCAGGAGTTTTACTCTCATAAGCAGTAAAGTTTATAAACCCTTCTTCTCTTAAAAGAAGTTGCGCTCTATGCCAAAATCGCTCTGTATTTCTTCCATTGTAATCTATGACTATATTTTCCACTTTGTTACGTGAATTAATCAAAGAGTGAGCAACTGTGATTTCACCTTTTAAATGTTGATTTACAATAGTACTTGTTAATGTTTTATTAACTTTTTCATATTTATCGAAAAAAAGGCGACCATTGTGGTTCCTTTTTTCGATAATAGAATCACGTTTTATCCAATAGTGATCACTCAACATTTTTATTAGAGAAGTATCAATATTATGCATGTAAATCCTTTATTTAATATGTTGCTCTATTATAGATAACAAAGTTACTTGCTAACTCTTTCATTTGTGCTTTTATTTTTAGATGAAGTTCTGTGTCATTGATATTATCAAGAACATCAGCTATTTTTCCTGCTATGATTTCAAACTCTTTTGTTTTCATTCCACGAGCAGTAAGAGCTGGACTTCCAATACGAACGCCACTTGTCACAAATGGACTTCTGTTCTCACCTGGTACTGTATTTTTGTTTATAGTTATTCCTGCATTTCCAAGAGCAGCGTCAGCGTCTTTACCACTAAATTCACGTCCAAGGAAACTTACTAAAACTAAGTGGTTATCAGTTCCACCGCTAACTATATCATATCCTCTTTTAATAAGAACATCACTTAATACTTTTGCATTTGCTTTTACATCTTTAGCATACTGTTTCCATTCAGGTTTTAAGTTTTCTGCAAATCCAACAGCTTTTGCAGCAATTACATGAACAAGAGGACCACCTTGAATACCTGGGAAAATTGCGCTATTTACTTTTTTTGCTATGTCTTCATCATTTGTCATAATAAGTCCACCACGAGGACCTCTAAGTGTTTTGTGTGTAGTTGTTGTAACAATATCACAATGAGGAAATGGGCTAGGGTGCTCACCAGCAGCTACAAGACCAGCAATATGTGCAATGTCTGCAAACAAAAATGCTCCTACTTCATCAGCTATCTCTCTAAACTTAGCAAAATCAATCTCTCTTGGATATGCACTTGCTCCACATATAATCATTTTTGGTTTGACTATGTGTGCTATTTCTCTTACTTTGTCATAGTTAATATTTCCATCCATCTCAACTCCATAAAAGAAGCTTGAGTATGTTTTACCAGAACTACTCACTTTTGAACCGTGTGTTAAGTGTCCACCATGACTTAAGTCCATACCAAGTATTTTATCGAATGGCTTTAGAAGGGCTTGATATACTCCTTGATTAGCTTGACTTCCAGAATTTGGTTGAACATTTGCATATTTGCATTCAAAAAGCTCACAAGCTCTGTCAATTGCAATCTGTTCTACTTGGTCAGCAAATTCACATCCACCATAATATCTTTTGTAAGGATAACCTTCTGCATATTTATTTGTAAAAACACTTCCCATAGCTTCCATAACAGCTGGATAAGTAAAGTTTTCACTTGCTATCATCTCTAAATGATTGGTTTGTCTTTCTAATTCATTTTCTATAAGTCCATAAACTTCTGGGTCAACATTTTTTAAAATACTCATTAGTTATCTTCCTTTTCATTATTATCATTTATTGGTTTCATTGATGGGAATAGTATGACATCTCTAATTGATTGCTCATTTGTTAAAAGCATTGTAAGTCTATCTATTCCAAGCCCTTGTCCTGCCGTTGGAGGTAAACCGTAACCTAAAGCTTTTACATAGTCTTCATCCATCTCATGTGCTTCATCATCACCAGCATTTTTAGCATCAAGCTGAGAAGCAAATCTATTGTATTGGTCTATTGGGTCATTTAGCTCATTAAATCCATTTGCTATTTCACGTCCAGCCATAAATAGCTCAAATCTTTCAGCAATGTCGGGATTATCATCTTTTCTTCTTGCAAGTGGGCTGATGTCAATTGGATAGTCAATAATAAAAGTTGGATTTATGAGTTTTTCTTCAACATAAAGGTCAAATAACTCTTCATAAAGTTTACCAAGGCTAAGTTTTTCATTTGCCTCTTCACCTTTACTTTTTAAGTAAGCTAAAATTTCCTCTTTTGTTTCAATAACTTCAGCAGGAATATTACCAATCTCAATAAGTGAATCTTTATAAGTTATTTTTTTAAATTTTTCTGAAAAGTCTATTTCTATATCTCCATAAGGAATTTTTGCAGGTAGTTTCAGTTGTTTTAAAAGTACATTAAACATCTCTTCTGTAAGTTCCATTAAATCATGGTAAGTATGATATGCCCAGTAAAATTCTATCATTGTAAATTCAGGATTGTGAGTTAAATCCATACCTTCATTTCTAAAGTTTCTATTGATTTCAAAAACAGCTTCAAATCCACCTACCACAAGTCTTTTTAGGTAAAGTTCTGGTGCAATTCTAAGGTATCTGTCAATTCCAAGTGCATTATGATGGGTTACAAAAGGTTTTGCATTTGCGCCACCGGCAATTGGGTGCATCATAGGAGTCTCAACTTCAAGAAAACTTCTCTCTTCAAAAAAGTGTCTTATTGTACTTACAATCTTACTTCTTATTTTAAAAGTCTCTTTTACTTTTGGGTTCATAATCATATCAAGATATCGTTTTCTATATCTTTGTTCGATATCGGTAAGTCCATGGAACTTTTCTGGTAGGGGTGTTATTGATTTTGTAGCAATATCTAGGGTCTTTACATGTAAAGATAATTCACCAGTTTTTGTAACAAATGGAAATCCTGTTACACTTATAATATCACCAACTTCTACAAGTTTTTTAACTGCTTTAAACCACTCTTCTCCTATGCTTTCTCTACTAAAATAGATTTGAAGAATACCTTTTTCATCTTCTACTTTTGCAAATGCTGCTTTACCCATATGTCTTAAAAATTTTATTCTTCCTACTACTGTGTTCTTTTTATTTTCATCACGTTTAGTTTCTGAATCTTTTACATATTCATAACATCTTTTAAATTCCTCAGTAGTTGAGTCTTTTTTTATATTGTGAGTATATGGATTTTTCCCCAATTCTCTTAATGCTTCTGCTTTTTCTATTCTTTGTTGTTCATATTGATTGTCAAATATCAAAATTTTCCTTTATTATAATACTATTGTTTTTTTTGGCATTTTTTACATATGCCATATAGTTGCATTAAATGGCTTGTTAGTTTAAAACCATATTTACTTGCTATCTCTTCTTGTTTTTTTTCAATTCCATTGTCTTCAAACTCTATAATTTCATCACACATTTTACATATCATATGATCATGGTGAGGTTTATTTCCTAGTTCAAATTTCTTTCCTGATGAACCAAAAGAGAGTGAAGTAACCATATCAGACTCCTCTAGAAGATTAAGTGTTCTATACACCGTTGCAATTCCCACATTTAGTTCTGGATATGTCTCTTTTACTAATACATAAAGGCTCTCAGGAGAGAAATGCTCATCATTGTTATACATAGTTTTCAATACGACTTCTCTTTGTTTTGTAAACTTTAGATTATTGTGCTTTAAAATATCCTTAAATCTTACTAGTAGTGAATCATATTCCATATTTTCTATATCTGCCATTTTATTCCCCTATGGTTTTTTTTAAATCTCTAGTGATTTTATCACTATCCATTTTAACTATATAAGCACCAGTTTCTATGAAAATTGGGTACATGAAACTTTTATTCATATACTCATTCGCTTGTGTTTTTATAAACTCTATGTTTGATAATGTTACTGCTAAAATTGAAAAAACTAAAAAGATTTTTGCACTTCCTACAACAAATCCAGCAAGTTTATCTATCCCACCAAGACCACTCATTTTTATAAGACTTTCTAAAAGATGTCCAATAAATAGACTAATAATCCAAAAAACTATTAAAACAGCAATAAAACCAACTATATAAAGAGTTGCACTACTATCTAATTGATAAAGGTTTTCATCTATTAACTTGCCCATTAGTTGTGCAAATCTTGAAGCTACAAAGATACCACCAACAATACCAACAAGTCCAAAAAACTCTTTTATAAAACCATTTATAACACCTTTTATCCCCAGTATAAAAATAAGTGAAAGGGAAATTACGTCAAATATTGATATGTTTTCCATTATTTACACTTTACTTTAAAGCAATTTTTGCCAGCTGCTTTTGCATCATAAAGAGCACTATCAGCTCTGTCTATCAACATTTCTGGAGTGTCACCTTTTTTATAGCATGTAATTCCTGCACTTATTGTTAGGTGTATATTGTGGCCTTTATATAAAAGTTTACTCTCGCTAGTCTCTGTTATGATTCTATTTACACTTTTTTGTGCCTCTTCTAGTGTTGTACGGTTTAAAATGATAATAAATTCTTCACCACCATATCTATATACTTTTACACCTTTTCTAAGTGAACTTTGTATAAGTTTTGTTAAATATATAAGAGTTTTATCTCCTGCTATATGTCCATAAGAATCATTTATTTTTTTAAAGTCATCAGCATCTATTAATATAAGAAACATTTCTACATCTTTATCGCCAACGGCATCTAGTATATCAGAGATATCTTTTGTAAAAACTCTTCTGTTATAAGCTTTAGTAAGAGGATCTATATGTGATTCGCGTTCTAATCTTTCTATCTCTAGTTTTAATTTGGTGATAGTCTCATCTGCATTTTTTAGTTCATTTAGAATTTGTCCTTGAAATGAATCAAAAGTATTTATTATATCTTGTGTATGAACTCTGTCATAGTCTTTTTTAATAGCCCCTATGTCAACAAAACTTTTATCTGAGATTTGTTTAAGTGTTTGATTTGATTTTTCAAACTCTTTTAGGCTAGATTTTGCGAGTTCAAAAGAGATGTGGTTAATTGAGTCTTCTGCTTCACTTATTGAAAAAAGGTATGAGTATTTTTTTGATAAATCTATTAATATTGGATTATTAGTATGTGCTAATTCATCCATAAAAGTATCATAATAATACTTTGGATATGGTGGAATACTAAGCTCTTTTAACTTAGAAAAAGAGCTTTCACCTATGCTTGTTATTTGCTCAACTATATTATTGTTTTTAGTCATAATTAGGTTACGCCTTAAAATTAGATATTACATGCAAATGTATACTACCTAATTTAAGCTGTATTTATGATTATATTCCAATGTTGTTGATAAGTTCTTGTGGTTGAGTAGAAAATCTTATTGCATCTTCTTTTGATATATTATTTGCTTTTAGAAATTTCACCATTGCTTGTGTTTGAGTACTCATTCCTGTTTTTGATTGATTTAGTTGCATTTGTGAATATATCTGATGTAGTTTATTCTCTCTTACGAGGTTTGAAATAGCTGAATTATTTATTAGTATTTCATGGATAGCAACACGACCGCCACCATTTTTTGGGAGTAGACTTTGAGAAATTACTGAATATAAAGAAGTTGCTAACATGTTTCTTACTTGTACTTGTTCAGGCCCTTCAAAACTATCAACTATTCTATTTACTGTTTGGACTGCTGAATTAGTATGAAGTGTTCCAAAAACTAAGTGACCAGTTTCAGCGGCAGTTATAGCTGTGCTAATGGTTTCTCTATCTCTCATTTCACCAACTAGTATAACATCTGGGTCTTCACGAAGTGAATATTTTAATGCATTAGCAAAACTTTTTGTATCTTCACCCACATTTCTATGTGAAAATAGTGATCTTTGGTTTTCATGAACAAACTCTACAGGATCTTCAATGGTTATGATATGTCTATGTTCAGTTTTGTTTATTTCATTAAGCATTGCTGCAAGTGTTGTTGATTTACCACTACCTGTAGGACCAGTTACAAGAACAAGACCTTTTTCTCTTTTGGTAATATCTTTAAAAATACTAGGGCAATTTAAGTCTTCTAAAGATGGAATTTGTATAGGAATAATTCTAAAAGCAGCAGCAAGTTCGCTATTCATAGTGTAATAGTAGTTTGCACGAAAACGACCAATATCAGGGAACATTACTGCGAAGTCAATCTCTTTGTTTTCTTCTAACTCTTTTTTCTGTCTATCTGAGAGAAGGGTGTAACACATCTCTTCTATTTCTTTGCCATCAAGTTTATTCATATCAAGGGCTACAAGTTTTCCATCTATTCTTATTTGCGGTTCACTTCGACTTACAAGGTGCAAATCAGATGCCTTATAAGCAACTATATTTTTAAGCAAAGCTTTGATATTAAGAGCCATAAATTTCCTTTGTTACAATAATTTTATTTTATTCGATAATTTTTGGTACTACAAAAAATCCATTTTCACTTTTTGGAGCGTTTTTGAATATGGTTTTTATAATTTGTGGGTTTACATTTGGAATATCTTCTCTCATAGGTGTTCCACCTTTAAGAGTTGTAAAAGTAGCTTCTTCTTTATCTAAATCCAATTCATTTAAGTTTTCAATAAATTCAACTATTTCGGAGAGTTGGTTTATCATACCTTCTCTTTTATCACTATCAATTTCTAATGAAGATAACTTTTCTAATTTTTTTAATAAATTATTATCAATTTTCATATTTTTATAATCCTAACCTGTTTTATTGCTCAATTATAACAAAAAAAGTCTGTTTTTATCTTTATTGTGATAATATATCCACCTTATTTAGTTTAAAGGATTTAGATTTGGCACTTAAAGAAAATATAGAAGCTATAAAAAAAGAGATAGGAACTGAAGAACAGTTTTTAGAAGGACTAATAAAGAGTGAGCGTTTTTACAAAAAGTATAAAAACTATATCATATCTGCCGCTGTTGTAGTTGTATTAGCTGGAAGTACTTATGCTGCTATGACTGTAATGGAAGAGAGTAGATTAGAAGCTTCAAACAATGCTTATAGTAAACTTTTGGTAAATCAAAATGACACTGAATCAAAAGAGATTTTAAAAGATAAAAATGAAAGACTTTATAACTTTTATAGATTTCAAAAAGCACTTGAATCAAATGATATTGTAGTTTTAAAAGAGTTAGCAAACTATACAAAAGATCCAGTTATATCTGATTTAGCAATGTATCAACTCTCTAGTTTAGAGGGTAAAAATGACTCAAAAAGTGAGTTGTTATCTGACTTTATTGCATTGCAAGAAGGATATAAACTTTTAAAAGCTGATAAAGTTCAAGAAGCTAAATTAAAATTTGCTCAGATTGATTTGAACTCTCCTTTAAAAAATATATCAAACAACTTAGAACACTACCGAGGAATGAAATCTCGAGGAAGTAAGTAATGAAATACATTAAGTATCTATTGCCGGTTATAGCTCTGTTAGTATTGAGTGGCTGTGGAACTAAAAGACAAAATTTTGAACCTACTTCTCTCTCTGGTGAAATTGAATATGATGGTAGTTTACCTTCAAGCATAGTTGATGTTGTTAGAAGTGGTGCTACATTAGAAAATGGACAAATTATAACTAAAGATGGACTTTTAAATGTAAAAATACCCGAAGGCTATACATTTCAAGGAAGCAATAATGAAAAATATATAGCAACATCACAATGTTCAAATCTTATTATAATAGATAAAAATAGTAAAACTATATATAAAAGAAAGTTTGACTCTGTAGTTGCCTCTGCATCATTAAAAGGTGATATGTTAGCTATTGTTTTGGGTAATAATAGTGTATTTTTGATAGATGTAAAAACAGATAAAATATTGTATAAAAAAAGTGGGGATAAAGTATATGCACATGATTCTAAGATAGCTGCTCCATACTTTTTAACTTCATTATTGATTTTTCCTACGTTAGATGGAAAACTACTTATTATTGATTTAAAAAAGAATAATCTTTTAAGGGCAATTGTTGTAAAAAGTGAAAAGTTCTTTTCAAATGTTATATATCTGGATGTTATAGGAGATAGACTAGTAGCTGCGACTAAAAAGCGTGTTGTATCAATAAATCCAAAATCAATGGCATTTTTAGATGAAGATGTTAAAGATGTAATTATTTTAGATAATAGAGTTTTAATTTTCACAAAAGATGGTAGAGTAATATTGACGGATGCTGATTTAAAAGTACTAAAATCTAAAAAATTCAAATTTGCATCTTTTGTAGGAACTATTTATGGAAAGTTTGTTTATATTATAGAAAGAGGCGGATATATGATAGCTACTGATTTGAATCTTATATCATCAAATGTGTATGAATTACCAGATGATATAGACTCATTTGTTTTTACTACTAATGATAAATTATTCTATAAAGACAAGTATTTTAAATTAGGTAAAACAAGAGAAAAATAGATTGAAAGAGATTGTGGAGTATTTTTCTAAAAATGGAGTTTTATTTAAGTCTTTAAAAGAAGTGGATAAAACTCTTTTAAAAACAAGAAAAAAGATATTAATATTTTGTGCGACAGATATAAAAAAGAACTATCATTCTATTTTCAAGATAGGACAAAAGAGCAGATTTTTAGTTAAAAATGCAATAGAACTAGTAGAAATAGAATATAAGCTACAGGACGTGGAAAATCATAATTTTAGATACAAACACTTGATTATAACTGAAGAAATTTGTTCTAAAGCGCAGAATTATTTGAAAGATAGAGGATGGAAATTACACTATGATTTTATGTGATATTGGAAATTCAAATGTAGATTTTTATCATGATGGTAAAATCTGGTCACAGAATTTGATGGATTTTAAAGAGTATAAAGCTAAAGAAAAAGTTTATTTTATTAGTGTGAATGAAACAATAAGTGCACAACTCGATTCAAATTATATTAATATAGAAAATTGGTTTGATTTTGATACTATTTACCAAGGAATGGGAATAGATAGAATAGCTGCTTGTTATACTGTTGAGAATGGTATAGTAATAGATGCAGGGAGTGCAATAACAGTAGATGTGATGTCAGGGAAGCTTCATATGGGTGGATATATATTACCTGGTATAAACTCTTATGAAAGATGTTATGCAAGTATCTCTAAAAAACTAGAAAAACGTATCAATCCAAGCGTGATATTAGATGCACTTCCTCAAAAAACAGAAGATGCTATGTCTTACGGAGTAATTAAATCAATATGTATGATACTTGAGCATACATGTAGAGATAAAACCATCTATTTTATAGGTGGTGATGGTAAGTTTTTTTCTAAGTTTTTCAAAAAAGCCATATATGATAGGTCATTGATATTTAGAGGAATGCTTAAAGCTATAAAAAATAAGGAAAAATTATAATGTTAACAGTAGCACTACCAAAAGGAAGAATAGCACAAGAGACTCTTACTATATTTGAAAAAATATTTGGTGAATCTTTTATTTTTGATGATAGAAAGTTGATTTTAGAAGTAGGTGAGTTTAGATTTTTACTTGTAAGAAATCAAGATGTTCCTGCTTATGTGTTCCACCAGTCTGCAGATATTGGTGTTGTTGGGTTAGATGTACTTGAAGAGAGAGAAGAAGATCTTGTAAGGCTTCTTGACCTTGGTATCGGAAAGTGTAAAGTTTGTGTTGGTATGAAAGATGGAGATGAGTTAGATTATAATTCTCCTGATATTAAAATAGCAACTAAGATGGTGAATATAACTCAAAATTATTTTTCTAAAAAAGCCATGGCTGTTGATGTTATTAAACTGTATGGTTCTATAGAGTTAGCACCTTTAGTTGGCCTTTCAGATGCTATAGTAGACATTGTAGAGACTGGAGCAACTATGAAGCAAAATGGGTTAAAAGTTGTAGAAACAATTATGGAATCATCAGCTTACTTAATTGCTAACAAAAATAGTTTTATTGAAAAGAAAGAGGAGATAATTTCATTATATAGAAAAATCTCCAATGAGATTAAGTAGTAGATTTAGTTAAACTAAATCTACTACTTTTGCTATTTTTTTTCTTAATTCAGCTTCTCGTATTGGTTTTACAAGAAAATCAAAAGCTCCATGATTAAAAGCTTCATTTCTTCTTGTTTCATCTGTTGTTAAGACAATAACAGGGGTTTTATTTAAATTAGGCATTGATTCTAGGTTATTTAAAAATTCAATTCCGTCCATTATTGGCATTTTTATATCTAAAAGAATTAGTCCTATATCAGCATGTTCTTTTAATGTATTTAATGCTTCTAAACCATTTTTTGCTTCTATTACTTCACTTATAGAATTATTTTTTTTCAGCATAGAGTGAAGTAATTTTAAATTTATAAAATCATCATCTACAGCTAATATTTTTATCTGGTTTTGCATATATTTTGTCCCTTTATATATATTTTTCTACCAGCTCTTCAAGCTGATTTTTGCTGATTACATTTGATAAAACGTTTTTAAATAGTGCTCTATCTTCTTCTTGTATTTTAGTTATAGGATCAACAAACATAATAGCAGGTATTTCTCCTATTATTTTTGAAATTTCACTTGGTGATGTTGAAGATATTTCTTTGTCAAATAGAATTACGCTGTATATATTTTTTTCTAGTTTAGCCTTTAGTTCGTCAACAGAGTTTACACTATCTATTGAATTACTAAGTTTTCTTAAAATACTAGAGAATATTTTTGTCTCAATTGTACTTTTTTTGAAAACAAGAATGTCTTTTTTAATAAGATCTATTTGAGCTAATTCATTTTGAATCATTCCTATATCTAAACTTTTTTTCATCTCATTTTTATCTTCATAGGCTTTATTTGAGTTTTGTAATGTTTGTGCGTTTTGAGTCTTAATAGTGCTTTTAGATATTTTATTTTCTTCAACTATTTTATCTTGTAAAAACATATTAAGAACACTGAGAATACTCTCTTTTTTTATAGGTTTAGTTACATACTCATCGAGTCCTTCTTTCATAAATCTTTCTCTATCCCCTTTAAGTGCATTTGCAGTTACAGCTATTATAGGAGTGTGAGAAAGGTTATTTGCTTTTTCATATTCAAGTATCTTATGAGTTGATTCAACACCATCCATAACTGGCATTGCTATATCCATAAAGATTGCATCGTAATTATTTTTTATTCTCTCATCTAAGGCAATTTTCCCGTTATGAGCTATAGTTATTGTTAAACCTAAACCCTCTAATGTTCTTCTGATTAGTTTTTGGTTGATTTCATTATCTTCAGCAACTAATACATTTGCATTGAATCTTTTACCAAATGAAGGTTTTGTAGATTTTTGTGTAACAATTTCATCACCTTTAGCAGGAGCTACTTCTTTTCTTGGTAATAATCCTCTATTTTGTTCTAGTGCTTTAGTTAATTTTGTTACGTTAATTGGTTCATAGACAGGAGTGATATATTTTGTATTAAATTCCTCAAATCTATTTTGGTGAGAAGCTTTTAGAACTAAAATCATAGGTAATCTAATTTTTTTGTATTCATCAAGCTCTTCATCACTAAGAAAATCAAAATCAGCTACAATTATGTTTACACCTGATTTATATATAAGGTTCTTTAATCCCGCAAACTCTTCATAATATTTAACATTTGAGCCAAAATACTTAAAATAATCAAACATAAATTCAGCATGAGCTTTTACATTTTTTTCACTTGTTAATAAAGCACAATTAAACTCACTAAATTTGTTTTGGAATTCAACATCTCCTGATGGAGATTCATCTAATTCAATTATAAAGTAGAATTTACTGCCTTTTCCCTCAACACTATCAACTTTAAGTTCACCTCCCATAAGACCTATATATTTTGATGATATTGTAAGTCCTAAACCTGTTCCACCATATTTTCTTGTAATAGTTGAATCTGCTTGGTTAAATGCATCAAAGATATCTTGTTTTTTGTCTTCACTAATACCTATACCTGAATCTTGCACACTAAAAAGAATTCTTGCTTTTCCTGCTGGAGCATTCTCTATTCTTCTTATTTCAGCTGTTATATCACCATTCATAGGCGTAAATTTAACTGCATTACTCATAAGGTTAATCATAACCTCTTTAATTTTAGTAGAGTCACCTTTAAGATAATTATTAAGACTTGGATCAATAAAGAAAGATAGATGAATGTTTTTTTCAGCAGCCTTAGGGCCATAAACTTCAATGGCATTTTCAAATTCATCTAGTGGAGAGAAAAGAATTTCATCTATTTCTATTTTATTACTCTCGACCTTAGAAAGATCAAGGATATTATTGATAATATCTAGCAGATTTTCTGAACTTTTTTCTATAACATCAACAAATTCTCTTTTTTCTTCATTTAAGTCAGTATTTTTGAGAAGTTCTGTAAAGCCTATAATTCCATTTAGCGGAGTTCTTATCTCATGTGACATATTTGCCAAAAATATACTTTTTGCTGCACTAGCTTCTTCTGCATTTACCTTTTCTTTTGCAATGTTCTCTATTGCTTGATCGATAATGGCATAGGCCGAGTTCATTCCTTGTGCTGTGTTGAAGTCAACATTTTCTTTTGTCTCTGCTAACTCTCCAACTTTTTCAAAAATATTTTCCAATCCTTTGACATTTTTTTTAAATTGACCTGATAATAAAAAAGCAACAAACATTAAAATTAATGAGATAATCCAAATAGCACCTGCACCAGCAAGTTGTCCAAATGTTTCATCATAATATTCTTTCATATCTACATCAAGATTCGATTTAATTTCATTTGCTGAGTTGTTTAAAAGTGTAATCTTTTTGGTTATTAGATTAAACCATAGCGTAGGGTCTATTAGATATTCACCATTTTGTGCAGCTAGAATTAATTCTGCTTTTGCTTGTTTAATCTCAGTAATTAACTTTTTACTTTCTCTTTTATTGTATAGTGAAATAATTTTTGATTTTGCCATACTCTCATGTAAAATTGTATAATCAAAAGTATTAGACTTGCTAAATAATCCAATCCAAATATCTAAATCTTCATCACTAAATGGAACATATTGACTAAGTACTTTAGAAACGAAACCTCTTTCTTGACCACTATACTCTATATCTTTATATACAGATACTAAAGATGAACTAAGATTAACAATATTTGCGTTTGTAGATATTTCACCTAGTGTTTGAAGTTCAACCAAAATTTGTGCATTAATTTGTGAGTAATACTTAAAAAATATTTTATTAAAGTTTATATTACTTAACGAGTCTACTTTTTTTCTTACTTTTGATATTTTGTTTAATAAGGTAATTACATTTTTGATTCGCTCATTAGCTTCATGAGTTTTATAAAAATCATGTAATTCTTTCATTTTTTTATTTACAATTACTCTTTGTTTAATAAGAGTTTTCCCAGCAATAGCACCATCACTAGCAATGAATGTTGCACTAAGACCACGCTCTTTTGCTAAAGAAATCGATAAATCGCTTAAAACTTCTGTTGTATTTAGTCTACTCTCAAAAATAACTGTTTTATTATACTTCTCATATGATAGGTATAGAAAATATGTTGAGAATAAGAATAGGATAATTAGTGGATATTGACTGATTAGTCTCAGTGTACTTTGAGTTTTAAATTTCATTTTAATTCTCCGTTCATATTATTAACTGTTATGTTCATATTAGTTCCCTTTTAAATTTTGCAACAATATTTGCAAATTTTTCTAACTCTAATTTTTTTGAATTTCTATTTGTTTCTTTGTAAATACATTCTAGTTTATTAGAAAGTTGTTGCATTTGTAAGCTATCAGATATGCCTTTTAGCTCGTATATATTCTTTTTTATTTCTATTTCATTATTATCTTCAATAGCAGTTTTAAAAGTAGGAATAGTTCTATCTATTTTATCCATGTAATCGGTAATAAGTTCACCTATAAGCGAAATATCTAAGCCTAATTCATCAACACATTCATATAAATCGAAATTTACATTTTCTTCATCTTTATCAGAATTTAGATTTATATCATCAGGAATTTTCATAGTTGAAATTGTTTCCTCTTTTAGATTATCTTGCATATAATCTAAAGTAATCTCTTCTATTGGTTCAAATGTATTGTTTTCTGTAGTTATATCAACTTTTAGTCTTGGAGGTTCTTCTTGAATATAATCTGAAGTAATCTCTTCTATTGGTTCAAATGCATTGTTTTCTGTAGTTATATCAACTTTTAGTCTTGGAGGTTCTTCTTGAATATAATCTGAAGTAATCTCTTCTATTGGTTCAAATGTATTATTTTCTGTAGTTATATCAACTTTTAGTCTTGGAGGTTCTTCTTGAATATTATCTAAAGTAATCTCTTCTATTGGTTCAAATGTATTATCTTCTGTAGTTATATCAACTTTTAATCCAGGAGGTTCTTCTTGAATATAGTCAGCTGCAAAGTCATCATTAATATCTAAGTTAGTCATTTCTTCTAAAGAAGAATTTACATTATTATTAAATATAGTATCATCTACTTTTAGTTTAAGAACAGGTTTTTCTTCTTCTTGTTGTTGTGCTGCTGCTGTATCAAAATCAACTGATGTCTCTTTTTCCATCTCTTGTTCAAAGTTTTCTTCGAATGAAACTTCTGTAAGTTCTTTTTCTTCATCAAAAGTATTTATATCAGTATCATTTTCTATGACTTTAGAATCTGGTATTTGTGTTGATGGAGTTGATTGTATAAAATTAGATTCATTTTGAAGATGGTTGTTTTGAGCCATATTATTTACTAATTCTATAGAGTAATAAAGGTCTTCATTTTCTTTTGGACTGTACAAAAATAGTTCTTTTATTTTTATAGCTACTTCTACTTCATTGCCCGTTTTTAGCTTTATTATGACACTCTTTTTAGGAGCACCACTATGTAAAGCATAATCAATCCATGAAAAGTTTTTAAACTTAAAAATATATCCAGGTCTATTTACAAAAAGATCAGCTACATCATTATGTATGCTTTTAAACTCATCTAAATCATCATATCCTAAAAAAGATAACTCATCTTTTCCAATACCAAGGAAATCACCACTTTTATTATAAAGTATCATATTAAACCTCATTTCAAGAGTTGCTCAAAGGGTTAATATTAACTAACTTATGCTTAAAATTAACCTACTTATTTAAGAAATTGTGTAATTTTTGACTATTTCTTTCTCCAATTACTGATTTTAACTCATTTAAACTTGCTTTATGAATATTTTCAAAAGTTCCAAAGTAAGAAATGAGTTTTTTTATAGTTGCATTTCCTATGCCTTTTACTTCTAAAAGATCTATTTTCATATCAGTAGAAAGTTTTTTCTTTCTGTGTGTTGTTATAGCAAAGCGATGTGCTTCATCTCTTAGTTTTTGTATTAATTGAAGTCTTTTGTCTGAAGTAGGAAGTTTAAAATCATAATTCAGCGTATATATAGTGTCGTTTGCCTTTGATTTTGCTCTCATTGCTTTTGAGTCTCTTTTTTCTTTTGCTATTGCTAAAAGATCTATTTGTTGTTCATGTTCTAAAAGTAATTTTTTAGCTAGTTTTAAAAGAGTACTACCACCATCAAGAACCCATAAGTCTGGAGGTGAATCTTTTTTGAAGTTTTTAATTCTTCTTGTTAAAAGTTCTTTCATTTGCCCATATTCGTCTTTGCTTTGAAGATTAAAAACTCTATAGTTTGCTTTTAGAAATTTTTCTTCATAAGTTATCATACAACCAACAGGTGAGTCACCACTAATATGAGAGTTATCAAAAACTTCTACTCTATAAGGAGTTTTTTTAAGATCAAATAGATCTTTTATTTCTTCGAGTATGCTATTGCTATTTTTGTTTAGGTATTGACTTAGTTTCTCTTTTGCATTTTCTCTAGCTATATTTATAAGTTTTAGCTTATCACCTTTTTGGGGAGTTATAATGGAAATTTTTTTGCCATATTTTTCTTCTAAAACATGTTTGATATCACTGTACTCTTCAAACTCATCAGCAACTATAATTTGAGTATTTATAAGTTTGGTTTTTTCATTGTAAAATTGAAGAAGTGCTCTTTTATAGAGTTCTCCTAGTTCATATCCATTTGAGTTTTTAACTATATTATCTATGCTAGAGACAACTTTCCCCTCTCTTATAAACAGGCGCATAATAGAAGCTACATTACCGATAATCTCTATAGCAAATAGGTCAAAACTCTCTATTTTTGCTAGGTCTAAGTGTATTACATGTAAAGAGTTTTTAATAGCTTTTTGCATATCTCGTAGATGTGCTGCTTCTTCAAAGTTTAGATTTTGTGAAGCTTCTATCATTTTAGTCTCTACTTTTGATATTAGTTTTTTTCTATCAACTAAAAGTTCAGTTGCTTCTACTACTATACTCGCATACTCTTTTTTAGAAATTTTTCCAACACAAGGTGCTAGACATCGATTTATTTGATAAAAGAGACATGCTTTTTTCTCTTTTAGACATGCTTTTTTTTGGACAAGTTTACATGTAAGATACAAAGCTTTTAAAATATCGTTGGCTGAGTTTGAAAAAGGACCATAATATTTTATACTCTTTTTTTTATCAATTTTCCTTGTTATTTCAAAACGAGGAAACTCTTCATCCATATCTATTGCTATATAAGGATAAGTTTTATCATCTCTTAGTAGTATATTATATTTTGGTTTGAGCTCTTTTATAAGTGAGTTTTCTAAGATTAGAGCATCATATTCACTTGGGCTAACTATAAATTCTAGATGGAATGCTTCGTTTATCATCTTTTGTATTCGTTGACTTAGTTTATTTGCTGGCAAAAGTGAAGGTGTAAATTTAAAGTAGCTTTTTACCCTATTTTTTAGAATTTTTGCTTTACCAATATAGAGAAGTTTGTTTTGTTTATCATAAAATTTGTAAACTCCAGCACTTAGAGGTAAATTTTGTAATTCTCTTTCAAGCATTATTTTTTAGTATCTCTTCTCTTATTTTTTCAAATAGTTCATGAAGCTCTTCATTTTTTGTCTCATTTTTGAAACTACCTTTTGAGCGTTCTTTATAAACAAAAGTTGCATCTTTAGTAATTTCTATTTTAGGTTCTTTCTTATTTGAAACAAAAGCTTTTATCTCTTTTAAATTTATACATTTGCAGTTAGGATGAAAATTTTCTATCTTTTTTAATATATCCTTTATTAAATTACGTTTATAATTAAACTCCATTTTTGCGCTTGGGTGTTTTAATACAAAAAAGAGTATGTTGTTTTTTGTATATATAAATTTAATAAAATTAGATAAAGAGTTAGGAAGTAGTTTGATAAGTATATCAAAGCATGCTTCTTGTTCTAAAGTTTTTAAAGAAGGATGACGTTTGAGATGAGAAATTATAGTTTGAGAATCTTTCATGTTTTAATTATAGCATTTATTGGCTTTGGTCTTGTTGGTTGTGGTTATAAAGGACCGCCAAAATATGATAAGACTACAAAGAGTCAGTAGTGAAATTAAATTATGATGTACTGATTGTTGGTTCTGGTGTAGCTGGTTTAAATACAGCTATGCATTTACCAGAGGATAAGGACGTTTTAGTCCTTAGTAAAGATTATGCTTGGGAGTGCAATACTTTTTTTGCACAAGGTGGCATAGCTGTTGCTTCAGATAAAGAGGATATTCCTTTACATGTAAAGGATACTTTGAATGCTGGAGCGGGACATTGCAATAAAGAAGCAGTTGAGCTTATGTGTAGTGAAGGTCCAAAAGCTATTAAAGATTTAATAGATTCTGGATTTCAATTTGATACAGATGAAAAAGGAGATTTACTCTATACAAAAGAGGCAGCACATAGTACAAATAGAATTTTACATGCAGGAGGAGATGCTACGGGTAGAGAGCTTCATCTTTTTTTGATGGAGTCTTTAAAGTTTCCGATTCTCTATAATACCCAAGTAATAGACCTGCTTATTAAAGATGATATTTGTTATGGAGTGGAAGTTTTTCATGATGATAAAATATTCAATATATATGCAAAAAAAATCGTTATTGCTAGTGGTGGTGTAGGTTCACTTTATGAGTATCATACAAACTCAAGAACAATAAGTGCAGATATACATGGTATTTGTTGTGAACATGGCATTGAGCTTAAAGATATGGAAATGATGCAGTTTCATCCAACAGTTTTTGTACAAAGCACTGCTGTTAGAAAACAACTTTTAAGTGAAGCCTTACGTGGTGAGGGTGCCAAAGTAGTAGATGAAGATGGGAAAAGATTTCTTTTTGATTATGATGAGAGGGGAGAATTAAGTCCAAGAAATGTTGTATCTGAAGCACTTTATGAGCATAGAGAAAAAACTGGTAAAGCAATATATCTTGATGTGAGCAGTTTTGAAACAGAACATTTCAAAAAAAGGTTTCCATCCATATATTTTAATATGAAAAATTTAGGTTTTAATCTTCCAGAAGACATGATACCAATTTTTCCTGCATTTCACTATGCTATAGGTGGAGTAAAAACTAATTTTGACGCAAAAATAGAGACTATTAAAGATATCTATTTTGTAGGAGAAGTTGCTTCAGTTGGAGTGCATGGAGCAAATAGATTGGCAAGTAATTCTCTTTTAGAAGGATTGGTATATTCAAAAAGAGTAGCAAATGATATTACTAAAACCTTTACATGTAAGAAGTCAAATTTAGTGTTTACATGTAAAGAAGTGACGCTTGTTAAAGATGGTGATAAAACTCTGAAAAATGAGCTAAGAAATCTTATGTGGCAAAGTGCAGGCATAGTCAGATATGAAGAAAAATTAAAAAAAGCTTTGAATAGAGTCGAAGAAATGCTAGAATTATCAACAGGAAAGTTAATTAGGCTTCGTCTGTTGACTTCAAGAATAATAATACAAAGTGCACTAAGACGTAAAAAGTCTTTAGGAGCACATTATATAAGGGGAGAAAATAAGGTATGAAAAAGTTATTGATATTGTTAGTATTAGCTAGTAGTGCATTTGCATCAGGTGGAGAGTCGTTAGTAGGTACGTGGGTTGGAGCCGCATCTTTAATTATATTTGTTATTGGTTATTATGTGATTGCAGCTGAAGAGGTGTATCATATCAATAAAGCAAAACCAGCACTCTTTATAGGTACATTTATATTTATGTTGCTCGGGTTTTACTATTTTATAAACGGTCTTGATACAGAACCCCTTCATCATGAGATTGAAGCTCTTATATTAGAAATTGGTGAAATATTCTTTTTCTTATTGGTTGCCATGACTTATATTGAAGCACTTATAGAGAGACGTGTATTTAGTACACTTAAATATAATCTTGTTTCCAAAGGTTACACATATAAAAAACTTTTTTGGCTTACAGGTATAATTGCATTTTTCTTAAGCCCTATTGCCGATAACTTAACAACAGCACTTATTCTTTCTACTGTTTTAATTACGATAGAGAAGAAAAATGCAAAATTCTTGGTGCCAGGTGCTATGAATATAGTAGTTGCTGCAAATGCAGGTGGTGCTTGGAGTCCTTTTGGTGATATCACTACTCTTATGGCATGGACAGCAGGAAAAGGACATTTTCTAGATTTTATGTTCTTGTTTCCAGCTTCAATAGTTGGTTGGCTTGTTACATCATACTTATTATCTCGTTTTGTTCCAAATGACAAACCAGCTTTTGACGCAAAAAATGAACCAAGAATAACTATTTTAAAAGGTGGAAAAGTTATTATAGGACTTGGTATTTTTACAATTTTTTCTGCAGTTATGGCTCATCAATTGTTCAATTTACCAGCTATGTGGGGTATGATGTTTGGTCTGTCTTTACTTAAACTTTACTCTTATTCTCATAAAAGAAGACATCATGAAGATATAAAAATATTTGAGTCTCTTAGCAAGATAGAAAATGATACTTTGCTATTTTTCTTTGGTATCTTAGCGGCAGTTGGAAGTTTACACTTCATAGGTTATTTAGCCCTTGCTGCAAACTTGTATGAAACTGCAGGAGCAACAACGGTCAATATAGGTGTTGGTTTCCTCTCTGCAATTGTGGATAATATTCCAGTTATGAGTGCTGTTTTAAAATCAAATCCTACTATGGGAATTGAACAGTGGATGCTTGTAACTCTCGCAGCTGGTATTGGTGGTAGCATGATTAGTTTTGGTAGTGCTGCTGGTGTTGGTGTTATGGGAAAACTTAGAGGAATCTATACTTTTTCAGCTCACGTGAAATACGCATGGACTATTCTCATTGGTTATATTGTCTCAATTGGTATTTGGTATATTCAGTATGAGATATTAGGATTTTATATAAAGTATTAAAAAGTTGATACAGTAGATTTTTATGAAATCTACTGTATAATTCGCGAAAAATTAAGGAATTACATTGAAAACTAACGTTCCAATAGTTGTGTTGGATTTTGGATCACAATATACTCAACTAATTGCTAGAAAATTAAGAGAGAGTGGAGTTTATTGTGAAATAGTTCCATTTCGTGAAAGCATTGAAAATATAAAAAAAAGAAATCCTCAAGGAATTATTCTAAGTGGTGGACCTGCTTCTGTGTATGCACAAGATGCTTATCATCCTGATAGTAAGATTTATGAATTAGGTTTACCAATTCTTGGTATATGTTATGGAATGCAGTTGATAAATCAGTATTTTGGTGGAAGCGTAGTTCCTGCTGATCATCAAGAATATGGGAAAGCTGAACTTAGTTTTGAGAGTGACCATAAGATTTTTAAAGATACAAAATGCGGTCAAATAGTTTGGATGAGCCATGGCGATAAAGTTGAAAAACTTGCTGAAGGTTTTACAAAAATTGGCTTTAGTGATAATTCTCCTTATGCTGCAGTTGCTGATGAGAAGAGAAATATTTATGCATTTCAATTTCACCCAGAAGTTTATCACTCTGATGAGGGTACAAAATTACTAAAGAACTTTGCAAAATACATATGTGGTTGTGAAAGCACATGGAATATGGGTTCATTTGCAAAAGAGAAGATTGAAGCAATTAAAGCACAAGTTGGAGATAAAAAAGTTCTTTGTGGGGTTAGCGGCGGAGTTGATAGCTCTGTAGTTGCTGCACTTTTAAATGAAGCTATTGGAGATAACTTAGTTGCTGTTTTTGTAGACAATGGACTTTTACGTGCAAACGAGAGAGAACAAGTTGAAGCTATGTTTAAAACAAAACTAAAATTAGACCTTATTACTGTTGATGCTAGTGAAGAGTTTTTGACAAATTTAAAAGGTGTAACTGACCCTGAACAAAAAAGAAAAATCATCGGTGAAACATTTATTAAAGTATTTGATAGAGAAGCAAAAAAGCATGATGGTATTGAGTTTTTAGCTCAAGGTACTCTTTATACTGATGTGATAGAGTCTGTTTCAGTTAAAGGACCATCTAAAACCATCAAATCTCATCACAATGTAGGTGGTTTACCTGATTGGATGACGTTTGAATTAGTTGAACCTTTGAATGAGATTTTTAAAGATGAGGTTAGAAAACTTGGACTTGAACTTGGGCTTCCAAAAGATATGATAGCTCGTCATCCTTTCCCTGGGCCAGGACTTGGAATTAGAATCATGGGTGATGTTAATAGCCCTGATTTAGAGATACTTCGTAAGGCGGATACAATTATGCTTGAAGAACTTCATTCAACTGGATATTATGCTAAAACTTGGCAAGCATTTACAGTTCTTTTAAATGTTAAAAGTGTTGGTGTTATGGGTGATAATAGAACTTATGATAATACAGCTTGTATACGTATTGTTGAAGCAACCGATGGTATGACAGCAACTTTTGCTCACATTCCTCATACCATACTTGAAAATATGAGTAGAAGAATCATAAATGAAGTTGATGGTATAAATAGAGTAGTTTATGATATAAGTTCAAAACCGCCAGCAACAATAGAGTGGGAATAAGACTTTGAATATTTACCTCCTTAGTGATACGTTTCACGAGGGGGTAATAAACTTGCCTCAAATCAAGCTTACATGTAAAGATGTAAAGCTTGATTTAACTCCTTATGAAGCACTAATTTTTAGTTCTAAAAATGCTGTTTTAGCAATAAATAAAATTAATAATAATTGGAAAAAAATCCGGTCTTATTTAATAGGAAGACAAACAGCAAAAACAGTAAAAAAACTTGGTGGTAATATAGAATTTATCTCTTCAAGTTCTTATGGTGATGATTTTGCAAAAGAGTTAATAGATTTATTAAAAGATAAAAAAGTAATTTTTTTAAGAGCAAAAACTGTTCTTTCAAATTTGGAAAATATACTTAAAAATGCAGATATAGATTTAACTTCAAAAGTGATTTATGAGACTACATGTAGAGAAAAAACTAATGAAGTGATACAAAATAACTCAGTAATTATTTTTACATCTCCTTCTACAGTTGATTGTTTTTTTAAAAATTATAAATGGGATAAAAGTTATAAAGCAGTATTTATTGGAGATGTGACTGCTAAGGCATTTCCTCTGGTAATATCTTCCCATATAAGCAAAATTCAAACAATAAAAGCTTGTATAGAACTTGCTAAAACATTAATTAAGCAAAATTAACCTATAATTATAAATAAGCCTGAGTGAAGCGACAACCGTATAATGAGGGTCCAACAGATAGTATTTGTGGGATGTGTGCTTTCTTGGTGTGTCTGTGGTTTTGTTTGAGTTTTGCAAAAGACGAAAAATTGCAGCCTAAAGAGATAGCTAGTCCTACGTCGTTGGCTTTATATGGGCCTAACGCATAGACGGAACGCCCACTCGGGTTTTTTTTATTTGGAGATTTAATGGATATATTGATTATTGGTAGTGGTGGACGTGAGTACTCGATAGGTCTTGCTTTAAGCAATGATAAAAATGTAGATAAACTATATTTTGCTCCAGGAAATGGTGCAACTAATAGATTTGGTGAAAATATTTCAATAACAGATTTTGAAGACTTAGCAACTTTTGTTAAAGATAACAATATTGATCTAACCATAGTTGGTCCTGAAGCTCCTTTGGTTGATGGAATTGTAGATGTTTTTAAATCACACAATCTAAATGTATTTGGTTCCTCAAAAGCTGCTTCACAGCTAGAGGGTTCAAAAATTTTTATGAAAAACTTTTTAAAAAGAAATTCTATTCCAACAGCAGCATTTATTGAAACAACAAATATAAAAATAGCAAATGATTTTATAGATTCACTTCAAACTCCAATTGTAGTAAAAGCAGATGGCTTGTGTGCTGGTAAAGGGGTTATAATTGCAACTAGCCATGAAGAAGCAAAAAAAGCTGCATCAGATATGTTAAGTGGAGAGAGTTTTGGAGATGCTGGAACTTCTATAGTAGTTGAAGAATTTTTAGATGGTTATGAACTTTCTGTTTTTGCAATATGTGATGGTGAAGATTATAAAATACTTCCCGCCGCGCAAGATCACAAAAGATTGCTTGATGGCGATAAAGGGCCAAATACAGGAGGTATGGGTGCATATGCTCCAACCCCGCTTATAAATGATGAGCTTTATAAAAAGATAAATGAGAGAGTAGTAGATCCAACTTTAAAGGGAATGAGAGATGAAGGTTATCCTTTTGAGGGTGTACTTTTTATAGGTATTATGGTAGTAAATGGTGAACCAATAGTATTAGAATATAATGTTCGTTTTGGAGATCCAGAGTGTGAAATACTTATGCCACTTTTAAAATCACCTCCAAGTGAACTTTTTTATAAAGCGGCAACAAAAGATTTAAAAAACTTAAAAATAGAACTTAGTAATGAGTATGCCGTATGCGTAGTTATGGCAAGTGAGCACTATCCTTATAAAAGCTCAAAACCTGCTGAGATTATTGTAAATGATTCAGTAGACAAAGAGGTATTAGATAATACACATATATCTTATGCTGGTGTTACGTTAGAAGATGATAAACTTTATGCCACAGGAGGAAGAGTCCTTCTTTGTGTTGGACTAGGAAATAGCATAGAAGAAGCACGTAACCGAGCTTATGACAGATGTGGAGACATACATTTTGTTGGTAAAAAATTTAGAACAGATATAGCATATCAGGCACTAAAATAATGACTGAAGCTGAGGTAATAGAAAAATTTGAGAGAGAAAATATAACTCTTGCTTCATTTCCAAAAAGATTTTTTGCTTATATCATAGATGAAGTACTAGTATCATTTTTATTTGTTATGATTTATATTGGTTCTATAAAAGAGAGTCAAAATGTCGAAGAGACGATAAATATGATAAATGGTTTGGTACTTTATATTATGATTTTAAAAGTCATATATCAAACTTTTTTTGTTTGGATGTATGGTGCAACTTTAGGTAAAATTTTTATGAAGATAAAAGTAATTTCAATTAATGATTTGGAAAATCCACTATTGATTTATGCTTTGAACAGATCTACAGTAAGAATTATTAGCGAGTCTATTTTTTATCTAGGTTTTATATGGGCCTTTATGAATCCAAAAAGAGAATCATGGCATGATAAAGCTGGACGTACATTGGTTGTAGATGCTTTCTAGATTAATACTATTTTTGTCTATAAGCATAGGAATATTACAAGCACAAACACAAAAAATAGAGATTTTGGCAAAAACTTTAGATAAAGAATCTACTATAGTTCATGCTAAAGATGATGTTGTTTTATATAGTGATAAATATATTATCACTGCAGATGAAGCCTATTATGATTATAATACAAGTGATTTAGAGTTAATAGGAAATATCACTATAATGCAAGGAACCTCATTTTCTACAAGAAGTGGGTATGCCAAATTAAATGTGCATAATGATAGTGGTAATTTAACACCAATGTTTGCTTATACTGGTGCGTCACAAATGTGGTTAAAGTGCAATAATGCAGAGTTCGATGCAAAATATTACATTACAAAAAAATCAATTCTTTCTAGTTGTGATGTTCAAAATCCAGATTGGAAGATTGGATTTACAACTGGTGAGTATGATAGAAAAAAACAATTTTTATATACATATAATACACTATTTTATATAGCAGATGTTCCTATATTTTATCTTCCTTATTTTTCTTTTCCAACAGATACAACAAGACGAACGGGATTTTTACGCCCTGAGATTTCATTTGGTAGTGATGAGGGTTTTTACTATATGCAACCCATATATTTTGCACCACAGGCAAATTGGGATTTTCAACTTAATCCACAAATAAGAACAAATCGTGGTATAGGGCTTCATGGAACTTTGCGTTTTGCAGATTCTCCGTACTCAACCGGAGAGATTTCACTAGGACAGTTTAAAGAAAAAAAAGATTATTTAGAAAAAAATGATTATTTAGAAAAAAATGATAAACACTATGGATATACAATAAAATATGATAGAAGTAAACTTTTTAGTGAATATTTTGATACAGATACAGAAGATGGATTGTGGATAGACTTTAATTATCTTAATGATATAGATTATTTTAATACAATTGATAATGATGAAAAAAATTATGATTCTTTAGTCCAATCAACTTTTAATTATTATATGAAAAGAGATTTAGATTACTTTGGTTTGTATGCTAAGTATTATATTGCTACAAAAAAAGGTAAAAATGATAATTCTATAGAAGAAACAAAAGATGGGACAACTCAAGAAGTCCCATCTTTTCATTATCATAGATTTTCTAATAATATATTATTAGATAATGTTTTTTACTCTGTAGATTATCAAGCTACTAATTTTATGAGTAAAGATGGGTTTGAGGCAATAACTCACCAAATTGATGCTCCTATGACAGTATACTTTTCTTTATTAAATGATTTTTTGCATTTTAAAGTGAGTGAAAATCTTTATGTTGCTAAAGTAAATTATGAAGATGGTTCAAAATCTGGTGGTGGTAATGTAATTCAAAATTTTCATAGATTTTCACTTTTCACTGAGTTAGCAAAACCATATGAAAGTTTTTATCATACTATGTACCTTGGTCTTGAATACACTATACCAGGCAAAAGTAAAAAAAGTGATGGATTTAAAGTAATCGAAGATGATACGTCCTTAGATGAGTTTAACTCTTTGCTTTTAAATACACAAGAGAATATTTCGATTAATTTGATTGAGTTTTTTTATAATAAAGAAGGAAGAAAATTACTTAGTCATTCATTGAGACAATCAATCATTATGGGTGATTTAGCTTCTAATGAATACAAGTATGAAGATTTAAGTAACAATATTTATCTGTATTTTAGTAAAGATTTGACGTTAGGTAATTTGTTAAACTACTCTCATGAATTTTCTAGATTTTCAAAGTTCCAAACATCTTTGAACTGGAAGATAGAAGATTACACAACAAGTTTTATTCATACGTATCAAAAAGATAGTAAAGATGAGGTTGATAACTATCTTACTCTGTCTATTGACACTAACTACATAAAAAACTATAATCTATTTGCAAGTATGAATTATGATATAGAAGATGATTATTTTAAGTCTTGGCAAATTGGGTGGACTATGAAGAAAAAATGTTGGGATTATCGCTTATCGTATAGAGAAGAGATAGAGCCAAATAGTTCATCAAAAGGTTCTACAAATAAAAGAGGTGTATATTTGACATTTAATTTGTATCCTTTAGGTGGGATAAGTTACGATTTTACAAAAGAGAGTAAAAGTGCTCAATGATATAAGCAAACAGATATTCGATAATAGGGCAGACGCAACAACAAAATTGTTTGACATTTTACCAAAAAGTAAAATGGAAGAGGATAAATGGTTGCTTGTATGCATTTCAACACAGGCAATACCTATTATTAATTCAATAGCAGAAAAACTAAACCTAAATTATGATTTATTGTTTTGTGAACCAATATGTGCACCAAATAATAAAGATTGTACAATAGGAATGGTAAGCGAAACAGAAGAGATAGTTTTGCATAATGAATTAGTTGACTCTTTTGGAATAAATTTAGACTTTATATATGGAGAAGCACATAGGCAGTATGAGGAAAAAATATTGCCAAAAGTATACAAATACAGAAAAGGAGATTTAATTGGTTCTTTGAAGGGCAAAAATGTTTTGTTGATAGATGAGGGATGTGAAACAGGGTTGACAGTTATGTCATCAATAAAAACTGTTATAAACGGTGGTGCTAAATCAGTAGCATATGCTACCCCATTACTTTCAGCGGATGTTGCTCAGTCCTTGGAACCTGTAACAGATGAGATATTTTTTGTGCATAAAATTTCAAATTTTGTAGACGTAGAGTTTTATTATCAAATGTTAAAAGAGTTAGACACTGATGCGGTGTTAGAGATAATTAGTAATAGCAATAATTACTTACCGTTCCAAAAAAGAGGAGAAAAATAGATGGAATATAAAATAGACGTAAATAATCAAGAAGAGATATACGATATAGGCAAAGTTGCTCGTCAAGCAGCTGGGTCAGTAATGTTAAAGATAAAAGATACAGTTATATTAGCAGCAGTTTCAAGAGATGAAAATCCAGTAGATGGAAATTTTGTTCCGTTAACTGTTCAATACATAGAGAAAACTTATGCTGCAGGACGAATCCCTGGTGGATATATAAAAAGAGAGACAAAACCAGGTGATTTTGAAACACTAACATCACGAGTAATTGACAGAAGTTTAAGACCACTTTTCCCTGATGGTTATGCGTATCCAACTCAGCTTACACTTTTTGTACTTAGTTGTGATCCTGAAGTAGATCTTCAAGTAGCAGCCTTGAATGCAGCAAGTGCAGCAATGTATATTTCAGATATACCAATTAATAAAAATGTTGCTGGTGTTAGAATTGGTTTTATAGATGGTGATTATGTCGTTAATCCTACTAACAGCGAATTAAAGCAGAGCTCACTAGATTTATTTGTTGCTGGAACAAAAGAAGAGCTTCTCATGATTGAAATGCGTTCAATTGCAACAAGTGAATCAATCCCTATGCCTATTGCAGCAATTGATCCTATGCTTGATCCTGCTTTATGTGAAAGTTTAGTTGCATCTCACAGTGCAAATGAGTTTGATGAAGATGCAATATTAAAAGCGATTGACGAAGCACAAAGTGCAATAACTACAGCTACAACTGCATATGAAACAACTTTTACGCCACTTAAAAAAGATGATGCTAAGCTTGAATATAAAGAAAATTTGAAAAATGACTCTATTTATACCTATGTAGATGAGTTTTACAAAGAAGATGTTAAACTTGCAGTTGAAAAAATGGCAAAAAGTGAAAGAGCTAGAGATTTAGATGCTATTATTAAAACAATTATGACTGACGAAGTTGCGATTAAAGAAGAGTGGGAAAAAGAGCTTGTAAGTGCTGTTGTAAATGAGTACAAGAAAAAAATAGTTCGTGAAATGATAGTGTATGAAAGAGTAAGAGCTGATGGAAGAAGTTTAACAGAAGTTAGACCTATTAGCATTGAAACTAACTTACTTCCAAATGCACATGGAAGTTGTCTTTTTACAAGAGGACAGACTCAAGCACTTGCTATCATTACCTTAGGTGGTGATAAAGATGGTCAGATGTTTGATAAACTTACTGAGAAAAATGTAGCAACTGATGATTTTATGGTGAATTATAACTTTCCAGGTTTTTCAGTGGGGGAAGCAGGACCACTTAGACCTCCTGGACGTAGAGAATTAGGTCATGGTAATCTAGCACGTCGTGCATTAGAGCCATTACTCGATCCAAATAGACTCCAAACTATTAGATTAGTTTCAGAAATTCTTGAATCAAATGGTTCATCTTCTCAAGCTACTATTTGTGCAGGTTCACTTGCTCTTCGTGCTGCTGGGCTTGAAACAAGTAAGCTTGTAGCTGGAATTGCTATGGGACTTGTTTTTGAAGGTGATAAACATGCAGTTCTAACCGATATTATGGGACTTGAAGATCATGATGGAGATATGGATTTTAAAGTAGCTGGAACAAGAGATGGAATTACAGCACTTCAAATGGATATTAAACTTGGTGGTGTATCACGTGATGTTCTAAAAGAAGCATTATATCAAGCAAAAGATGGACGTGATCATATTCTTGGTATTATGGAAGAAGCAGATAAAGAGATACAAATCAATAGTGATATACTTCCTAAGCTTGAACTTTTTAGTATTGATCCTTCAAAAATAGTAGATATAATTGGACAAGGTGGTAAAGTTATACGTGAATTAATTGAAAAATTTGAAGTATCAATTGACCTTGAAAGAGATAAGGGTGAAGTAAAGATTGCAGGTGGAAATAAAACAAAAGTTGAAGCTGCTAAAAGTGAAATTATGGATATTGTAAATAAACCATCATTTGGCGGACGTGGTGGAAGAGATAATAGAGGAGGTGGAAGACCTCGAAGAGAAGAAAAACCAATGCCTAAATTTGCTGAAGGAGAAATTCTAGAAGGAACTGTTGTTCGTATTGTGGATTTTGGAGCATTTGTTCAGCTTCCTGGTGAAGTTGATGGACTTCTTCATATCTCAAAAATAGCAGATCATAGAGTTGAAAAGGTTAGTGATTATCTTGAAATTGATCAAAAAGTAAAAGTAAAAGTTTTAGAACAAAATGGAAGAAAAATTGGACTAGGATTAGAGAAATAGTAACTTAAAGGGATTTTAACCAAACTTTGGCTAAAATCCCACTCGAAACAAAGTGGTAAGTAGGGAAACTATCCGAACGGACTTTGTAAATTTTTTTAGGAGAACTTTATGAAAAAAGTTATATTTTTAATGTTAGCACTTGCATCAGCTGCACTTGCTGGTGACGGTGAGATGCTTAAATCATACTCAGTATTGGCTGCATCTGTTGGTCTTGGATTAGCTGCACTTGGTGGAGCTGTAGGTATGGGTAATACTGCTGCTGCAACTATTGCAGGAACTGCAAGAAACCCAGGTCTTGGTGGAAAGCTAATGACTACAATGTTTATTGCACTAGCGATGATTGAAGCACAAGTTATTTATGCACTTGTTGTATCTTTGATTGCACTTTATGCAAATCCATTTATGTAATAAAACGTGGCTACAATTTGTAGCCTCTTAATCTTCATTTTAATTATTTATTGTGCGTCAGTGGTGGAACGGTAGACACGCTGCCTTGAGGGGGCAGTGCCTTAACGGGCGTGGAAGTTCAAATCTTCTCTGGCGCACCATTACTTCCAATTTACTCATTTTTAAAAAAATTATAAAAAAATTATATATTCAAGTAAACTTTAATTTTATATTTTGTATTATCTTCTATGCTTAAACATAAAATTAAAAAAAGGGTATTGTTGTGAAAATATTTAGAAGTCTATCTATCTTATTCATTGGATTACTTTTGTTTGCTTTTACAGGATGTGAACAAAAAGTAGTTGAAAAAAAGGTAGTTGTAGAAGTTGAGAAAAAACATAAGGTTATTAATTGGAAATTGGCTATGTCATGGCCAAAGAATCTTACTCCTTTATCTTCTCCTCCTCAAAAATTTGCCAAAATGGTAAACGAAATGTCAAATGGGCGTTTAGTTATTCAAGTAGATGGTCCTGAAAAACATAAAGCAGCATTGGGTGTTTTTGATATGACTAAACTAGGACAATATCAGATGGCTCATTCAGGGTCATACTATTGGAAAGGTAAAGATATAAATACTCTTTTCTTTACATCTATGCCTTTTGGGATGACTCAAGCTGAACAGACTGCATGGTTCTATTATGGTGGTGGTTTAGAACTTATGCAAAAAGTATATGCTAAACATAAAATGTACTCATTTCCTGGGGGAAATACCGGTGTTCAGATGGGTGGATGGTTTAGAAAAGAGATTAAGAGTGTTAAGGATTTAAAAGGTCTTAAAATGAGAATACCTGGTTTCGCTGGAGAGATTATGGCAGAACTTGGTGTTACTGTAACAAATCTTCCTGGAGGTGAGCTTTATACTGCGTTAGAACGTGGTACAATTGATGCACTTGAGTGGGTTGGACCTGGTATGGATATAAAGATGGGTTTTCATAAAGTTGCTCCATATTATTATACAGGATGGCATGAACCAGCAAGTGAAATGCAGTTTATGGTCAATAAAAAAGCACTTGATAAGTTGCCAAAAGATTTACAAGCTATTGTTAAGGTTGCTATGAAAGCAGCAGCAGCTGATATGTATTATGAAAATTATAGTGCAAGTGCAGACGCTTGGGTACAGATGAAAAAAGATTATCCAAATATTGTGATAAAGGAGTTTCCAATGCCAGTTCTTAAAGCTATGAAAGCTGTCAATGATAGACTTATCGTAAAGTTGGCGAAAAGAGGTCCTTTAACAAAAGAAATTATAGAATCTCAAAGAAATTTTCTTAAAAAATCTCGTGAATGGACAAAAATATCTGAGTATTCATACTTAAAAAATATGATTGCTTTAGAAAATTAATCATTGGGTAGCCTTATGGCTACCTTCCTTTCAAAACTTTCTATTTTACATAAATTATGCTAAAATAATCGCTTTTAATTTATGAGCCATAGGCTCGAAATGTAAGGATGTTTTATATGAAAGTTGCTAGATTTAGCAAAGTTGGTTTTATCTTAGCTGCTGCAGGAAGTGCAGTGGGGCTTGGAAATATATGGAAATTTCCATATATGACAGGAGAAAATGGTGGTGGAGCTTTTGTTCTTATTTATCTTCTTACAATTACTTTTATAGGTGTATCACTGTTTTTAGCTGAAGTTTTAATAGGACAAATTTCTCGTAAAGATGCAGTAAGTGCCTTTGAAACCCTATCTCCAATAAAAAATAACATATGGAAATATGCTGGTTACATGGTTTTTACTGGTGTTTTAGTATTGTCATTTTATACGGTTGTAGTGGGATGGATTTTTAAATATATATATATTAGTATATTCTCCTTACCTACAGATATAAAGTTAGCTGGAGATGCCTTTAATGGTATGGTTGGAAATGAAATAGGAATACAATTATTTACATTTACAATTGCTTTTGCACTAATAATTTGGATTGTTTCAAAAGGAGTTATTAAAGGAATAGAAAAAGTAAATTTAGTACTGATGCCTGCTCTAATATTTATTTTAGTTCTTTTGTTTTTCTATGCAATAAGTCTTGACGGTTTTGGACAAGCTGTTTCATTTTTGTTTGTACCAGATTGGAGTAAAGTTACTTCTAATTCTATTTTAGCGGCCGTAGGACAAGCCTTTTTTACGCTTTCTCTTGGTGTAGGTACTATTATTACATATGCAGTTTCTCTACCAAAAGATACTAACTTAGTAAAATCTTCTATAATTGTTGCTGCTATGGATACTGCAATAGCCTTATTTGCTGGGCTTATTATATTTACATTTATTTTTCATTTTAATGCAGCACCTACTCAAGGAGCTGGATTAGTTTTTATCTCTTTGCCTCCTTTATTTTCTCAAATGGGTATTATGGGAAATGTAATTGGATTTTTATTCTTTGTGGCACTTGCTTTTGCAGGTATTACGTCGGCTGTGTCTATGATAGAACCATCAATTCTTTATTTAACAAATAGACATAAAATGTCTAGAAAAAAAGCATTAAGTATACTTGGTACGGCAATATATATATTGGGTACATTAGCACTTTTATCAAATACAAAAGAGTTCTCAGAAGTATTGAAATTTTCTGGAAAAGGCTTCTTTAATATTTTAGATTTCTTGAGTTCTTCAATTCTTATGCCATTAGCTGGTATAATGATAGCAATTTTTGTTGGATATTTTATTCAAAAAGAGCGTATTTATGCTACGTTGTCTCCTTATTTAAATGATAGAGTATTTAACTTATGGTATTTTACGATAAAATATATAATTCCAATAGCTGTATCGGCTGTTATGATAAATAAAATATTCTTTTAAAGAAGGTGTAACCTATGAGAGATTTAGAGTTAAAGAATGTATTTAGGGTAAATGGTAGAGAGTTTTTAGTTTCTACCATTAGTATGCATGTTCGCCATTCTTGGTTTGATGGAGATGCAAAAAAAATTGTTTATGAAACTATGGTGTTTGAAGTGCTTGATGATGAAGTTCAGTATCATAATACAATATTTAATGAGCGTTATAACTTAGCAGACGAAGCTATATCGGAACATGGTGCAATTTTAAAAAACCCAAAGAACTTTTTTATCCTATCATAGGTACTTCAATTGTAAAGAGTGCTCCTTCAAGAGTATTCTTTACATGTAGACTTCCACTAAAGTTATCTACTACTATTACTCTTGACATATAGAGTCCTATGCCAATTCCACTTTTTATTTTTGTTGTAAAGTAAGCATCAAAAATTTTATTTTTCAAAAGTGCCAATTGATTAAAATCAATAAATTAAAGGTGTAATTAATTTACAATTAAAATATACAATGTATTGGTTTAATAATATCATCTTTGTTCCCCTTACAAAATATAGGTAAAAATATTATTTAAAATACCATTTTGAATGTTATGGCTCTAGAAACTGTGGAGGAGTGCTTCAAAAGTTATGATTGGAAAGAATATTTTAAAAATGATAAAAAATTGATAAATTTTTGATATAGTTAACAGAGGATTCTCCTAATATTAGTTTTAAAAAGAGTATATAATAAAATTTTAAAGTTAATTTTTTAATATAATTGTTTCTTAAAACTGTTATTATGATTGATTCTTTTAAGTTAAAGGAGTGTGGCTTGTTTTACAAGGGATTGTTCTTATTGAATATTCTTTTTAGTGTCAACTTATTTGCATCAACAATAGAACCTAAGGAAATATTACTGATTCATTCATATCAACGAGGATATAAGTGGAGTGATGATATATCTAAAGTATTAGAGAGCAGATTTGAAAATGCTCAAGAGGCTTCTTTAACTACAGTTTATATGGATACTAAAAAAGTAGCAACATCTCTATATTTTGAAAAATTATTTAATCTTTATGATGAACAGTTTAAAGAAAGAAAATTTGATCTCATTATTGCTGCTGATAATAATGCTTTGGAATTTGTTACTAGATATCATGAGCATCTTTTTAAAAACTTACCAGTTGTCTTTTTAGGTATAAATAATTTTCATGAAGAGATGATATATAAAAATAATATGCGTTCATTTATGACAGGTGTTGTTGAAAAAGTAGATATTAAAAAGAATATTGATTTGATTTTAAAGACTCATCCTACTTTAGAAAAGCTAGTTATCATTAATGACCATTCCATTACTGGGCATGCAATGAAAAGTGATATATTTCAAGTTTTACCACAATACAAAGATAAATTAAAATTTGAATATATAGATAATATGTCTATGAAACATTTGAAACAAAGAGTTGAAAACTTACCTTCAAAAACTGCAATACTTTGGGTTCTCCTTTTTAAAGATAAAACAGGAAAGTTTTTTACACATAAAGAAAGCTTAAAACAAGTGAGAGAAGTTTCAAAAGTTCCTATTTATGGATTGTGGGATTTTTATCTTGGTGAAGGAATAGTTGGTGGCATTCTTACAAGTGCAACAGCTCAAGCTCATTTAGCTACAAAAATGGTATCAAAAATTTTAAAAGGGGCAAATCCAAGAAAAATTCCTATTTTAAAAAAGAGTCCAAATAAATACATGTTTGATTACAATGAGTTAAAAAAATACAATATAAAAATACCAGATGACATAGATATTTATGAAGAAGTAAATAGACCATTCTCTTTTTACACAGAGTATAAATATCTTGTTTGGTTGACTTTTTCTATTATAGTGTCTATTAGTGCTATTTTGACTCTACTTGCCACAAATGTTGCAAGAAGGAAAAAGAGCGAAATGGCTTTGACAAATCAACTTAAATTTTTAGCAGTATTGATGGACACTATACCAAATCCTATGAATTACAAAAATTTAAATGGACAATATATAGGTTGCAATAAAGCTTTTGCAAATTTGTTGGGAAAAAAGAAAGAAGATGTATTAGGAAAAAGTGTTTTTGATTTTTTTCCAAAAGAGTGGGCAAAAGAGGAAAAACAAAAAGATAGAGAATTACTAAAAAATGAAGCTATAGATAATTTTGAAATTTCACTTCACTTACCAAATGGTAAATCACGCGTTATGACTTATAATAAAACTGTATACTCAAATATAGATGGACAAATTGGTGGCGTAGTTACAGTTATGGATGATGTAACAGAGAGGAATCAACAAAAACAGTTTTTAATTCAACAGTCTAAATTAGCAGAAATGGGAGAGATGGTCGCAGCTATTGCTCATCAATGGAATGAACCATTAGTAGAACTTTCAGCTATCTTGCAAGATATGGAGTTTAGTTATTCTCAGGGTGAAATGAATAAAAATATGATGAGTGATTTTGTAAATGAATCTATGGTTCAGATTCAGTATATGTCACACACGCATAAAGATTTTAGAAATTTTTTAAAGCCATCTACAAAGAAAGTTATATTTTGCGCAAAAAAAGCACTTGATGAGGTTTTAGAAATAATAGGACGTCAGATTTTTTATTCTCATATTAAATTAACCGTTACTTGTAAAGATAATTATGTACAGGTTTTTGGTTATGAAAATGAGTTTAAACAGGTTCTTTTAAATATAATAAATAATGCAAAAACAAAGATAATTTCTGGCAAAAAAGGCAAAAATATAACAATACATGTAGAAGCAAAAAATAAGAGTGCACAGATAAAGATAAGTGATGATGCTGGAGCGATTCCAAAAGATATTATTGATTTTATATTTGATCCATATTTTACTACTAGTCATGATGGAACAGGGTTAGGGTTGTATATGGCAAAGATAATTATAGAGGATGAAATGGATGGTAAGATTGATGTTTATAATTACTTCAATAATGCCATATTTAATATAGTAGTACCAAACAAGGAGAAGTTAATATGAAAATTTTGTTATTAGAAGACAATAAAAGGTTAAATGAGACAATAGTAAAAAGACTTGAAGCAAAAGGTTTTGAAGTTGATAGTTTTTTAGATGGACAAGAAGCTTATGAAGCTATTGATAATGGTTATATATGTTTTGTATTGGATATTAATGTTCCCACACTAGATGGTACAGAACTTCTTAAACGCATAAGAGAGTTTAACATAGATACACCTGTTATCATTATAAGTTCTACTGTTGAGCTTGATGTAATTAAGCAGTCATATAACTATGGTTGCAATGATTACATAAAGAAACCATTTTTTATAGATGAGCTAGAAATAAAGATAGAAAAGCTCTGTTATATTGATCATGATCTTATAGAAATAACTAAAAGTTACATTTTTAACTTTAAAGACAGTCTTTTAGTAGTTGATGGTAAACAAGAGCATCTTTCTCGTAAAGAGAGATTACTTCTTAACTTATTACTTGCTCAAAGAGGAAAAGTAGTTTCATTTGATACTATCCAAGCTATCGTCTGGGAGGGTAATTTTGCAAGTATAGCTTCTATACGTTCTCTTGTGCGAAGAGTTAGAAAAAAAATTCCTATTGATTGTATTAATACTGCTGTAGATGTTGGATATTTTTTTAAAAAAGAGAAAGAGTGTAACTAATAGTAACTTAATTTAAACTACTTATGTTTTTATCTTATTAGAATAATGGTTATAACCCTTTTAAAGATAACTCGTAGTATAATTTCCAATTATTCTGATATGGCTGTGACTTCTTAATAATTAATTTGATATATTTTAGATATATGAGGTTAATTTTTGCTTGTAGATAAGAATTTACATAAAGTTTAAGGATACAAATGTTAATCAAATTAGAGAAATTTTTTGATAAGTTTGCTGCTTTTATAGGAAATATTACTGGAATACTTATGATTCTAATGATGATAAATGTATTTTATGATGTAATAATGAGATATTTTTTTAACACAGGTTCTATTGGTATGCAAGAAATGGAGTGGCATCTGTTCAGTGTTGTATTTTTGTTAGGTATCGCTTATTCACTCAATGAAGATGGACATGTTAGAGTTGATGTTATTTATGATGGATTAAGTCATAAGAAAAAAGCTGTTATTAATATAGCAGGTACATTTTTGTTTTTAATTCCTTTCGCAGCACTTATTGGCTTTGGTTCATTAGACTTTGTATATGAAGCTTTTAAAACTGCTGAGATTAGTGGAGATCCAGGTGGTCTTACTCATAGATGGATTATAAAAGCATTCGTACCAGGTTCTATGGCATTATTAAACTTTGTAGCTGTAGGATTTATTATAAAAAATATTAATGTCTATAGAGGTATTCATGGACAAGATCATAAGCATCAAGAGTTGTCCGTATGATTGGTATAGTTATGTTCTTTGTAGCGCTTTGTGCGTTATTATTTGGATTCCCTGTTGCTTTTACATTTGGTGCAGTTTCTGTTATATTTGGTTTTGTTGCTGGTATTTTTGAAGCAGTTGCTTCTCAAGAGAATCTTTTAGCAGGTTTTCAGCATGGCGTAGATATGTTTGCTTTTATGCCTCATCGTATTTGGGCTATTATGAACAATACAATCTTGATGGCAGTGCCTCTTTTTATTTTTATGGGAATAATACTTCAAAAGAGTAAATTAGCTGAAAAACTATTAGAATCTATGGGGTATCTTTTTGGTGAGATTCGTGGTGGTATTGCTATTAGTACTGTTTTAGTTGGTTCATTACTAGCAGCTTCAACAGGAGTTGTTGGAGCAAGTGTTGTTGCTATGGGTGTGATTTCACTTCCTGTTATGCTCAAATATAAATATCAAAAAGAGTTAGCAACAGGAACTATCTGTGCTTCTGGAACTCTAGGACAGATTATACCCCCATCAATAGTTCTTATTATCTTAGGAGATATTTTCCAAGTTCCAGTAGGAGACTTGTTTCAAGCGGCTATTTGGCCAGGTCTATTTTTGGTTCTTTCATATATCGTTTATATTCTCATTTATTCGTACATCAAAAAAGATGTTGCACCTGCAATTGTAATTGTAATTGATGATAATCAAGATTCAAAAGTAAAACAAGTTTTTAAAGCACTTCAAGCAATTATTCCTCCTTTAGTATTAATTGTTCTTGTTTTAGGTTCAATTTTTATGGGAGTAGCAACTCCAACAGAATCAGCAGCAGTAGGAGGCATTGGTGCTATACTTTTGGCTCTGATTTATAGAGAGTTTTCTTTTAATATGATTCATGAAGCTTCGTTAGAAACTGTAAAAATAACAGCTATGGTTTTTGGTATTTTAATTGGTGCAACTGCCTTTTCAATGATCTTTACTTATACAGGAGGAGATATTATAGTTGAAGAGTTTATGCTTGGTCTTCCTGGTGATAAATGGGGTTTTATATTACTTTCTATGTTAGTCATTATGATACTTGGTTTTTTTATTGATTTTATTGAAATTTCATATATTATTGTTCCTATTTTAGTTCCTATTGCTGTAACTATTGGTATCAATCCAGTTTGGTTTGCAATTTTAATTGCTATGAATTTACAAACCTCGTTCTTAACTCCACCATTTGGATTTAGTCTGTTTTATCTCAAAGGTGTTTCACCACCAAATATAAAAACAACTCATATATATAAAGGTGTAGTGCCTTTTATTGCCATTCAAGTGGCAGTTCTTCTTTTAGTTACTTTTTATTCAGAACTTTTTGGCATTAACCAAACCTTTTAAAAATACAGAGAGTTATTGTTAAAATAGACTAATGTAAATATAAGAAAATTAAGTAGAATTTCAAAATTATTTGCGAAGATACCTTATCTTTATGCACGAAAGTCTTTTTAGTGGTGTAGACTATAAGTCTATTTTTTATCTAGTGAATCGTTGACCAAAATAACTTCAATATATAAAAAATATTTATTACTTGATTAATATTGTTTTTATTTTATTTAAGTTGCTATTAATCTATGGTTTCTTTAATGCAACCTATGATAAGATAGGTTGATTTATCTATACGTAGGTAAATTAACTTAGAAAAAAAAGGCTATTTTCATGGAACTAAATTTGGTTACAGAGGGCTTGAAGTTTATGGTTTTGGGTATGGTTACTGTATTTTTATTTCTAATACTTATGGTAGTTATTCTTCATTTGCAAGCAAAACTTATTAATAAGTTTTTTCCACAAAAAGCTACGTCTGCCTCGCGTAGAACAGCATCTCCACCAGGGACACCTAAAAAAGATGACAAGGCAATTATAGCAGCTATTACCGCAGCTATTACAACTTTTAAAAATTCAAAAAACTAAAGAGGATTATGGATGTCAAAAAAATATATTGATATAATGGATACTACTTTTAGAGATGGTTTCCAGTCAGTTTTTGGTGGTCGTGTACTTATGGATGATTTTATGCCAGCAGTTGCTGCCGCGCGTGAAGCGGGAATTACTCACTTTGAATTTGGTGGAGGAGCTAGATTTCAAAGCCTTTTCTTTTATTTGAATGAAAATGCCTTTGATATGATGGATAAGTTTAGAGAAGTTGCAGGAAGTGAAGCTAATTTGCAGACTCTTGCACGTGGTGTTAATACTGTTATGCTAGATACTGGAAGTCGAGAACTGATAGATTTACATGCAAAGATGTTTAAAAAACATGGAACTACAACAATCAGAAACTTTGATGCTCTAAATGATGTAGAAAATTTAAAATACAGTGGTGAACGTATAACTCATCATGGTTTAAAACATGAAGCTGTTGTTACAATGATGGATTTACCTCCTGGTTGTTCTGGTGCTCATGATGTTGCTTTTTATGAGAAGACATTAAGAGACATACTTGATGCTGGAATTCCTTATGATAGCATTTGTTTTAAAGATGCTAGTGGAACTTCTAGTCCCCAAAAAATTTATGAAACAATAAAAATGGCAAAAAAATTATTGCCAGAAAATACTCATGTTAGACTTCACACACATGAGACTGCTGGTGTTAGTGTTGCTTGTTATCTTGCGGCTCTTGAAGCAGGAATAGATGGTATAGATTTAGCAGCAAGTCCAGTAAGTGGAGGAACAAGTCAACCAGATATTTTGACAATGTTGCATGCCGTAAAAGGTAAAAACTTTGATCTTGGTGGATTAGAGTTAGATAAAATATTAACTTACCAAGAAATTTTACAAGAGAACTTAAAAGATTATTTTATGCCTCCAGAGGCTACTCAAGTTTCACCTTTAATACCATTTTCTCCAATGCCAGGTGGTGCATTGACTGCAAATACACAAATGATGAGAGATAATAATATACTTGAAAAATTTCCAGAAGTAATCAAAGCTATGAGAGAAGTTGTAGAAAAAGGTGGATATGGAACAAGTGTTACACCAGTTTCACAGTTTTATTTTCAACAAGCATTTAACAACGTTATGTTTGGTAAGTGGAATAAAATAGCTGAAGGTTACGGAAAGATGGTTCTAGGTTATTTTGGACATACTCCTACAACGCCAGATAGTGATATAGTTAGTTTAGCTAGTGAGCAGTTAAAAATGGAACCAACAACTAAAAATGCAATTGATATTGCAGATGCTGATGAAACAAAATCACTTAAATATGTTAAAGATATACTTAAAAAAGAGGATATTGAAATAAATGATGAAAATATTTTCATAGTAGCAAGTTGTAAAGAAAAAGGTATCACTTTTTTAAAGGGTGAAGCAAAAGTGAATGTAAGAAAAACTGATAAAAATGCAAAACAGGAGAGTATAAGCGTGGCAAATTCAAATGGAGAATATACAGTAGTAGTAAATGGTGAGAAATTTAATGTACAAGTTAGTGAAGGATTAGATGCTTCTGTAGAGGTAAAATCAATAACTTCACCAGCTCCAGCAGCATCAAGTGCATCTGGCGAAAAAATTACAGCTAGTCTTCCAGGATCTGTTTTTAAAGTTGTAGCAAGTGTTGGTGATAGTGTAAAAGAAGGTGATGTTATTGTAGTTTTAGAAGCAATGAAAATGGAGATAGAGATAGTAGCACCAAAAGATGGAGTAGTAGCTTCAATAGATGTAAGCGAAGGTCAAACAGTAGAGAATGGCCAGCTTTTAGCCACTATATAAAGGATATTCATATGAAATATTCTATACAAAACATAAGTTTTCTCACAGAGAGTGACAAGTACAATAGTGTGGAAAATTTAACTTGTGCCTTGTTTGCAGTAGAAGGAGAAGCTAAATGAAACATATTTTGTTAGGAATTTTTGCAGTTTTTATACTTGCTTTAACTCCAGTAAATGCTAGTTCAGATAATACAGTTTCAAGTGTCTCTTCAGATGTGTCTTCAAGTAAAAAGGTTTATGAGTCAAAATCTATAGGGGAACTTTTTGAAAGTTTTTATAGATCTACGGGTGTACATGCTTTTTTAAATCCTGTAGAGGGTAAAATGAGTCATGGAAAAGAGTTATCTACTTTCAGCCAGTCTGGTGGTCGTCTTATTATGATACTTGTATCATTTTTGCTCTTTTATCTTGCAATTGCAAAAGGATTTGAACCCTTACTTCTTATTCCAATAGGTTTTGGTGGACTTTTAGCCAATATACCAATTGCAGATATAGCAGGACCAAATGGATTTTTAGGAATAATTTATGATGCGGGTATAGCCAATGGATTATTTCCACTCATCGTATTTATGGGAGTTGGAGCAATGACTGATTTTGGTCCACTTTTAGCAAATCCAAAAACTGCAATTCTTGGAGGTGCAGCACAGTTTGGTATCTTTACTACCTTAGTAGGGGCATTGGCTTTGTCTCAGTACACAAGTATTTTAGACTTTTCCCTTCAAGATGCAGCTGCAATTGGAATTATAGGTGGAGCTGATGGTCCAACTGCAATATTTATTGCTTCACGACTAGCCCCTGATTTATTAGGAGCCATAGCCGTTGCTGCTTATTCTTATATGGCGTTAGTACCAATTATTCAACCTCCTATTATGACAGCTTTGACAACAAAAGAAGAGCGTAAAATAAAAATGGAACAACTTAGAGTTGTATCAAAATTAGAAAAAATTGTTTTTCCTATAACAGTTATTGTCCTTTGTTTACTTATTCTTCCTGATGCCACACCACTTATAGGGGCACTTGCTTTTGGTAACTTAGTAAAAGAATCAGGTGTTGTTGGAAGACTTTCAGATACTTTACAAAATTCACTTATAAACATAATAACTATTTTTTTAGGGCTTGCAGTTGGTTCAAAACTTGCAGCGGAAAAATTTTTAGTTGCAGAAACTTTGGGAATTTTAATCTTAGGTTTGGTAGCATTCTCAATAGGAACTGCAACAGGAGTTCTTATGGCAAAACTTATGAATAAGTTTATAAAGGTAAAAATCAATCCACTTATTGGAGCTGCTGGTGTAAGTGCAGTGCCAATGTCAGCAAGGGTTGTAAATAAAGTGGGTATGAAGGACGATCCAACAAACATGCTTCTTATGCATGCTATGGGTCCAAATGTCTCAGGTGTAATTGGTTCTGCCGTTGCAGCTGGTGTATTATTGTCGATATTTAATTAAAATTAAGGGAATTTAATCATGTCTAAGGTTAATGGACTCGATAGTCTAGGTTTAAGTGAAATTCAAGAGGTCTATTACAATCTAAGTTACGATGAGCTATATGAGCATGAGATTAAAAATGGTGAAGGAAGAACAACATTTAATGGTACATTTTCAGTAGATACAGGAATATTTACTGGAAGAAGTCCTAAAGATAAATATTTTGTTATGAGTAAACCTTCAAATAGAAATATCTCTTGGGGTAAAGTCAATAAGTCTACTTCAAAAGAGGTTTTTGATGACGTTTTTGAAAAGGTAAAAGAACATCTTTCAAATAAAGATATATATGTTCAAGATGCTTATTGTGGAGCAGCTACTGAGAGTAGAAAAAGTATACGTGTTGTTACCGAACTCGCATGGCAAGCTCATTTTATAAAAAACATGTTTATTCAACCAGAACTTGAAGAGTTAGATAGTTTTGTTCCCGAATTTACTATATATAATGCGTGTAAACTTAGTAATGAAGATTATGATAAACATGACCTTCATTCTGATGTATTTGTTATATTTAATGTAGAAAAAAATATAGCTATTATTGGCGGAACCTGGTATGGTGGTGAGATGAAAAAAGGTGTTTTCTCAATGATGAACTATTGGTTACCACTTGAAGGTAAACTCTCAATGCATTGTTCTGCAAATGTTGGAGAAGATGGTGATACTGCCTTGTTCTTTGGACTCTCAGGAACAGGAAAAACAACATTATCAACTGATGCAAAAAGAAGATTGATTGGTGATGATGAACATGGCTGGGATGATAAGGGAGTATTTAATTTTGAGGGTGGTTGTTATGCCAAATGCATAGGACTAGATCCACAAAATGAACCTGAAATCTATGGAGCTATCAAACGTAATGCCCTTTTAGAAAATGTTGTTATGGACGAAGATGGTAAAGTTGACTATGATGATGGTAGTAAAACAGAAAATACTAGAGTTTCGTATCCAATACAACATATATTAAATCATAAGAGATCATTAAAAGCTCCTCACCCTAAAAAAATCATTTTCTTAACAGCTGATGCTTTTGGTGTATTCCCTCCTGTTTCTCGTCTTACAAAAGAGCAAGCGATGTACTATTTCATGAGTGGATATACTGCAAAAGTAGCAGGAACTGAGAGAGGCATAACTGAACCAGTTGCTACATTTAGTTCTTGTTTTGGCGAAGCCTTTTTACCACTACACCCAACAGTTTATGCAAAACTTCTCGGAGAGAAGATAGATAAACATGGTGTTGATGTATATTTAGTAAATACTGGTTGGACAGGTGGTTGTTATGGTGTTGGAACAAGAATGAGTATTAAAGCAACAAGGGCTTGCATAAATGCAATTTTAGATGGAAGTATAGAAAAAGAAGAGTTTGAAAAAACTCAATATTTTGATTTAAGTATTCCTAAAAAACTTGATGGTGTTGAAACAAATATATTAAATCCAAGAAATACTTGGTTAAATAAGAGTCTTTTTGATGCATCACATAAAGAGTTAGCCGCTATGTTTATTAAAAACTTCAAAAAATATATAACAGAAGATTCAGATTTTTCTCTAGCTGGACCAAAACTTTAACTTAATTCTATGCTAAGCTTCAGTAGAGTGTAAATTGTGAGGGACAAAGTCCCTCACAAAGATGACATAAATTTAATTCTATGCAAAGCATAAGCTTCAGTAGAGTGTGAATTTATAAGGGACTTTGTTCCTTATAAAGATGACATTAAAATAAAAAGGATACATATTGTCAAAAATTGCTTCAGGCAAATCAACCGCCCCAAAGGCAAAATTATTGGATGAATTTAACGCATCTATTATGTTTGATAAAGAATTATATCTTCAAGATATTGAAGGCTCAATTGCTCATGTAAAGATGTTAGAAAAACAAAAAATCATCTCTTTAGAAGCCAAAGATAAAATCATAAAAGGGTTACATGTAATCCAAAATGAGATAGAAGAGGAAGAGTATAACTTTGATATAGCTGATGAAGATATACATATGTCTATAGAGAGTCGTTTAAGTGTTCTTATTGGTGATGATGCGAAAAGAATGCATACTGCAAGAAGTAGAAATGATCAAGTAGCTTTAGATTTCAGAATGTATGTTTTAAAAAGTAATAATGAACTAGTAGAACTTCTTTTTGATTTACAGAGAGTTTTGCTTAATGTTGCTAAGGAACATACAAAAACACTTCTTCCTGGTATGACGCATCTACAACATGCTCAACCAATAAACTTTGCCTATCATATGTTAGCTTATGTATCTATGTTTAAAAGAGATATAGAAAGATTTGAAAGCTCATACAAAAGAAATAATATTTCTCCAATAGGTTGTGCAGCCCTTGCAGGAAGTCCATACCCAACTGATAGAGAGTACGAAGCAAAGCTTTTGGGTTTTGATAGTGTAAGTATTAACTGTTTAGACACGGTAAGTGATAGAGACTTTGCATTAGAAATACTTTTTAACATATCAACTATGATGATGCACGTTTCGCGTTTTTCTGAAGAGATAATTCTTTGGAGTAGCAGTGAGTTTGGATTTGTAGAGCTTAGTGATGAGTATAGTACAAGTAGCTCAATCATGCCTCAAAAGAAAAATCCAGATGTTCCTGAGCTTTTACGTGGGAAAACAGGAAGAGTGAATGGAAATCTTATCTCTTTACTTACTGTTTTAAAAGGTTTGCCTCTGGCATATAATAAAGATATGCAAGAAGATAAAGAGGGAGTTTTTGATAGTGTAAAAACTGCAAAAATTTCAGTTAAAATCCTAAGTGAAGCACTAAAAAGTATGCGCATAGATAAACAAAATATGTTAAAAGCTACAAAAAAAGGACATCTTAGTGCTACTGATTTAGCTGATTATTTAACAGCAAATTGCGAATATACTTTTAGAGATGCTTATAAACTAACAGGTGAAGTTGTAGCTTTTGCGCAAGAGAGTAAAAAAGATATAAGTGAGTTAAATCTAAAAGAACTTCAGAAGTTTGAATCAAATATAAAAGAAGATATTATAAATACTCTTCAACTAGAATCTTCAATGAATGCAAGAAACTCTCAAGGAGGAACATCAACATGTTCTACCTTGATTCAGCTTGAGTATTTTGAAAATTGGATCAAATCTAGATAAATTTTTTGGAGTCACTATCACTTAAGTGGCTCCAGTTTAATTTAGCTCCACCCAAAAGGTGAAAATGCAAGTGCATAACCTCTTGTCCTCCATCACTTCCATTGTTTGTTATCAATCTATAACCATTTTTATCTAAACCTAATAAAGTTGCAACTTCTTGAGTAAAAGCAGTTAAGCCTGCCATAGTTTCAGGAGTTACTTGTTGAAAGTTTTCAACTTCAATTTTTGGTATTATTAGTATATGTATAGGTGCCTTAGGGTTGATATCATGGAATGCCAAAAAATCATCGTTTTCAAGTACTTTATTGCATGGAATTTCACCATTTATTATTTTTGTAAAGATTGTCATTTATTTCTCCTTATAGTTTTTATGGTCTATTATATTATAATTTTAATCTTTTCTTGTATATTAGATATTTTTTTAAAAATATTTGGTCTTCTATGTTTAAAAGAGGAACAAGAGATTCTTTAATAAGCCTATACCATATATTGATTTGCACACTTGTAGCACCAGTAATGTTTTGTATTTTGTATTTTCTTATCTCTTTTGTTTTCAGTCTGCTATCATATTTTAATTCAGTAGCAATGTAAGAAATGGTTTCATTACCTCTTCTATTAAGATATAAAGTATTTAGCCTTTTGATGATTTTTTTGATAGGTTTATTGTTTTTTAAATAAATAATTTCTATTTCCAACTCTCTTCCTGCAAATCCTGTAGGAACTTTATGTGGAGTTTTATTTTCAAGTGATATTAGTAAAGAGTTGTTTTTATTTTTAACAGATATATTTATTGCATCTTGTATAATATTGCTATTTCTTGCTCCTGAAAATAGGTGTCTTCTTGTATTTCTATTGACTGCTTTTACTTTGCTTATTACTCTTGGCGAAATAATATTTTTTTCATATTTACCCATATGACAATCAACACATTTTTCTGAACTTTTAGATTGCTCGTATTCTGCTCCCGTATTATATGTAAGAACATCTCTTTTATTTTTTGAGTCATAATGACATGCAAAACATAGAGTATTTACATTTTCTCTAAAATGAGTTCCTTGTTTCATCTTATGGTGTGTTGTTCTAAAACTCTCTTTATATGGACCTACCATAATCTCACTTGGACCAAATGTTAAAGCTTCATATCCTCTAGCTAATGTGTATTTTTTATGTTTATCAGTTTTACTTAAATCATCAGATTTGTAATTTATTTTATCTACATTGTGACATACTATGCAGGAAATTCCTTCTTTATTGGTTTCATTATTTAAAATAGCATCAATTTTTTTACTATTTTCATCTTCAATTCCATATGCTTTTGAAAGGGAATATGAAAGATCAATGTCTTTTGTATCCATTCTTGGGTTGTGGCATTTACCACATCTTAAAGCTTCAACTTCTTTATATATAAATTTTTCTTCTTCTATATATTGAAGTATTTTTAAGTATAGAGTGTTCTTTGTTAAATGTGATTTAGAATGTAATGAAGTTATCCAATCTTTTCCTTGCTCTTTATGGCAACCAATACAGTATTTACTTTGAGCATATTGTTGTTTTATTTTAGTAGCAGACACTTGTGTTAAACACAAAATAAATATCAAAATTATTTGTTTCACGAAAAATCCTTTTAATAGTTAAGCAATGACGTTATCATAACTCAATAAGTTTAAATTAAGTTTAATATTACTGATTTATTTTTAACTATGTTTTAATCAATATTTAACTAGAATAGTTAAAAATTATTGAAGGCACTACAATTGAAAGAGATGGAAAAAGCAGTTAATTCGTGCAATGATTTGAAAGAATTAGAAAAATTAAGAGTCTCAATATTTGGTAAAAAAGGTTATTTTGCAGGGCAATTTGTAAAAATGAAATCTGTACCAAATGAAGAGAAAAAAGATTTTGCACAAAAACTAAATACAGATAAAGAACATTTTTTAAATCTTTTAAGCGATAAAAAAATGAAATTAGAATCGCAAGCTATAGCATATGAGATGAAAAAAGATGGAGTTGATGTAACTCTGTTTAGCCCAACAAGTGAAGCTGGAGCTTTGCATCCTGTTATGGATACAATGGATAAGATAATAGAATATTTTGTTGGTATGAATTTCTCGATAGAAGAGGGACCTCTAGTTGAAGATGATTTCCACAATTTTGAAGCATTAAACCTTCCAAAATATCATCCTGCTCGTGATATGCAAGATACATTTTATTTTGAAGATAGTATGTTGCTTCGTACACATACAAGTCCTGTTCAAATAAGAACAATGCTTAAAGAAAAACCTCCTATTCGCATGATTTGCCCAGGGGCTGTTTTTAGAAGAGATTATGATTTGACCCATACTCCTATGTTTCATCAAGTTGAAGGACTTGTAGTTGGAAAGAGTGGAGAAGTGTCATTTGCAAATTTAAAGTATATTTTGGAAGATTTTTTAAAGTATATGTTTGGAAAAGTTGAAGTTCGCTTTCGTCCAAGTTTTTTTCCGTTTACGGAGCCAAGTACAGAAGTAGATATAAGTTGTATTTTTTGTAAGGGTAGTGGCTGTAGAGTATGTTCTCATACTGGCTGGTTAGAAGTACTTGGAAGTGGTTATGTTGATGAAAATGTTTTCAAAGCTGTTGATTATGAAGATGTTAGTGGATATGCCTTTGGACTTGGTGTAGAGAGATTTGCAATGCTTTTACACAAGATACCTGATTTACGTTCTTTGTTTGAGGGCGATTTAAGACTGTTGGAGCAATTTAGATGATATTAACAAGAATGTGGTTAAATGAATGGATAAACCTAAAAGGGATAACTTCAAAAAATATTTGTAGCACACTAAATGCTATAGGTCTTGAAGTTGATAGTTTAGACCAAATAAGAGTTCCAAAAAACATTGTGGTTGGAAAAGTACTTACATGTAAAAAACACCCTGATGCTGATAAACTAAACGTTTGTGAAGTGGATTTGGGAAGCGAAATAAAACAGATAGTATGTGGTGCAAAAAATGTAAAGCAAGGTTTACATGTAGTTGTTTCAAAGGTTGGAGCAGTACTTCCCAATGGTATGGAAATTAAAGAAGCGAAACTAAGAGGACTTGATTCATTTGGTATGATATGTTCATCTGAAGAACTTGGTCTCCCAGCTATGGGTGATGGTATTATGGTTTTAGATGATAGTATTGGTGAACTAATCTTAGGTCGTGAGTTTAGTGAATATGCACTTGTTAATGATGATATTATTGAAATTGAATTAACGGCAAATCGTGGAGATTGTTTGAGTATTCATGGTGTAGCAAGAGATTTAAGTGTTCCATATGACTTGGATTTGCAAGAGTTTAGTAGTGAAGATGATGACAATCAACTTGGAATTGGAAGAGTTTTAAATATTAGTGCAAATGATAAAGTTGATTCTTCTTTACTCTATAGAGTTTATGATAAAAAAGAGATAAGAAGTTCATTTTTAATTGACCTTCGTTTAGCTATAGCGGATATTTATAAGCCCACTGCCCTAGAAAGAGTTTTAGAATATGCAACATACACAACAGGTGTACTTTTAAGAACATACTCTCACTCTTGTTTTACAGACCAAAATGATAAAGCAACAGTTAAAATCAAAAAACATGCCAATGGTTTAGATGCAGTTTATAATAAAAATGCTCAAATAACTTCTTTTGTAGGGATATCTCAAAATGAAGAATCAAAAGCAAAAAAAGAAGATCCAAGAGTTATTTTAGAAGCAAATTATACTAATCCAGAAATTATATCTATAAATAGTGCAAATAAAAAATTAGATTCTGATAGACATCTTTATCGATCTAGTAGAGGAAGTGAACCTGATTTAGATTTTGGTATGGATTATTTGATTGAACTTTTAAAAAAGCATTCAGATGTAATGTTATATGCTGGAAGCCAACAAGTTATTCAAGATAATGATGAAGTAAGAATTCCTATAAATTTATGTAAATTGAGTGATATTATAGGCGAAGAGATTCCGAAAGAGAAAGTTATTCAGATACTCAAACGTCTTGGATTTGGAGTTATATTCAAAACTGAACAGAGTATCATGAATGTAATAGTTCCACCTCACCGTCATGACATTGTAAATATTCAAGATGTTTGTGAAGAGATAGTTCGTATTGTAGGCATTGATAATATTACTTCGAAACCATTAATTTTTGCTGAAAAAGATAAAATGAATGATTCATATCATAATTTTCAAAAGCGCAAGATGTATAGACATCGTGCTGTTGGAGTTGGTTTTTTTGAGACACTTCACTTTGTATTTGATCATCGTGAAAGGATTGAAAAATATGGTCTTAAAACTATATATAAAAAGAGAGAAATAACAAATCCTATAACAAATGAGCTAGATACTCTTCGTTCATCTTTAATACCAAATTTATTAGAATCAGTTAGTAGAAATGTAAAATTTGGTAAAAAAAGTATAAAACTGTTTGAAGTTGGAACTACTTTTGATAAAAGTAGAGAAGAAACAATGAATATAGCTTTTGTTTTTAGTGGTGAAGTAGAATCTAACAAGGTTTCGAATCATGGAAAACCTGCAATCGTTGATTTTTTTAAATTTGCTGATAATATAAGCAAAATTGTTGGAACTTTTGAACTTAAAACAGCTAAATGTAAAGATAAACTAAGTAGCCCATACGAATACGCAAGAGTTATACTTAATGATAATGACATAGGTTATATTTCAAGAGTTCACTTAAATATTGAAAAAGAGCTTAATTTGAGTCGCACCTATATATGCGAACTTGACATGAATGCTTTAGAGTATGAGAGAAAAGAAGCAAAAGAGTATTCAAAATTTCCTGAGAGTATAAGAGATTTGAGCCTAATGGTTTCAAAAGAGATGCAATTTAATGAACTAAAAACTTATATAAACTCAATAGCGCCAAAAGAGATGATTAAACTATATCCTATAGATATTTATGAAGACGAGTCTTTTGGAAATAAAATTAGTTTGACTTTGAAGTTTCACTTCCAATCAAGTGAGAAAACTTTTGAAGATGAAGATGTATCAAATATGATAGATGAGATGCTAAAATCTATTCAAGAAAAGTTTGGTGTTACAGTAAGATGATCTCTTTACATGTATCACCAAAGGGTGAGTTCATTTTTGAAACAAGTAAAATAGCTAGTGATAAATCTATTTCACATAGATGTGCGATTTTTTCACTCTTAAGTGATAAACCTTCAGTTGTGAGAAATTTTTTGAATGCAGAAGATACACTTTGTACTCTTAGCATCTCTCAAAGTCTTGGTGCTACAATAAATAAAGAAGGTAATACTTTAGTCATAACTCCTCCAATTGAATTAAAAGAGCCAATTTCTATACTTGATTGTGGAAATTCTGGAACGGCAATACGCCTTTTAATGGGATTTTTATCTTCATTGGATGGTTTTTATGTGCTTCATGGTGATAAATATTTAGCAAGTCGCCCTATGAAAAGAGTAGCAAATCCTCTTAGAGAGATTGGTGCAATTATTGATGGACGTGAAGATGGAGAGTTAGCTCCTATTAGTATTAGAGGAGCTAAATTAGCACCATTTAATTACGATAGTCCTATAGCTTCTGCTCAGGTAAAAAGTGCTCTTATACTTGCAGGGCTTAGGGCTGAAGGAATCTCAACTCTGAGTGAACCAACTTTGAGTCGTGATCATACAGAAAAGATGTTAAGAGCAATGGGTGTTGATATAAGAAGCGAGGGTTGTAATGTAACTTTACACCCTATGACAAAACCTTTAAAGCCTTTAGATATAACAGTACCAAATGACCCATCAAGTGGTTTTTTCTTTGCAGTAGCTGGGGCAATTACACCAAACTCAAAAGTGACCTTAAAAAATATGCTTTTAAATCCTACAAGAGTAGAAGCTTATAAAGTTCTTCAAAGAATGGGTACAAAAATAGAGTTTATTGAAAAAGAGAATAGCTACGATAGTGTTGGAGATATAGTCATAGAATATGCACCTTTAAAAGGTGTAGTAGTTGAAGATAATATTGCTTGGCTTATAGATGAACTTCCAGCTCTTAGTATTGCTTTTGGGTGTGCTAAAGGAAAAAGTTTAGTTAAAAATGCAAAAGAGCTCAGAGTAAAAGAGTGTGACAGAATCTCTTGTGTAGTGGAAAATCTTAAAAAATGTGGTTTACATGTAAAAGAGTTTGAAGATGGATATGAAGTAACTGGTGGAGAGTTTAAGCAAGCAACTGTGAAAAGTTATGGTGACCATAGAGTTGCAATGAGTTTTGCAATTGCAGGACTAAAAGCTCCAATGACTATAAGAGATACACAGTGTATACAGACATCTTTTCCAAATTTTAAGGAACTTCTTTCAAGCTTAGGTAATGTTTCAAATGGAGATTAAGCTTGCGAAGAGTTATGGTTTTTGTTTTGGAGTAAAAAGAGCGATAAATATTGCTGAAAATACAAAAGATGCCTCAACTGTTGGTCCTTTAATACACAATAACGAAGAGATAAATAGACTTCAGACTAATTTTAATGTAAATACTTTAAAAGATGAGAATGATATAGAAGGTGTTAAAAGAGCTATTATTAGAACTCATGGTATAACTAAAAATGGTCTTTTAACACTGCAAAATAGTGATACTAAAATTATAAATGCAACTTGCCCGTTTGTAACAAAACCACAAATGATATGTGAAAATATGAGTGAAGAGGGATATGATGTTGTAATCTTTGGTGATAAAAATCATCCTGAAGTAAAGAGCGTTCAAAGTTATGCGAAAAATGGAGCAAAAGTAGTTTTGACAGTTCCTGACCTAAAAGCATTAAAATTAGGTAAAAAAATAGCAATAGTATCTCAAACAACAAGAAAAATTGAAGAGTTTTTACTTCTCACAGATTATTTAGTTAGAAATTTTAAAGAAGTTAGAGTTTTTAATACAATATGTAATGCAACATTTGAAAATCAAGATGCTGCAAAAGAATTAGCGAAAGAAGCTGATGTAATGGTGGTCATTGGTGGTAAAAATTCATCAAATACAAAACAACTTTTTAGTATATCAAAAGAGTACTGTAATGACAGTTTTTTAATAGAAAATGAAAAAGAGTTAAAAAAAGAGTGGTTTGAAAATAAGAATTTATGCGGTATAACCGCTGGTGCATCGACTCCTGATTGGATTATTGAAAAAGTTATTGGAAAAATAAGCAAAATTAAAGTATAATAGTGCAATTTTATGTGAGCTAAGTATACCAGCTTGGCGCTACTTACATAAAAAACAAAAATTAAAACAAGGGAATAAAATGGTAAATGAGGCGAACGAGACAGTTCAATCTGAAGCTGTAGATGAATTAGAGGAGATGGATTTTGCGGCAATGCTAGAGGAATCTTTCAAAAAAGATTCTGGAAGAGATGCACTAATTGATGGTGTTATTGTTGAAATTAAAGATGATGTTGCTTTAGTTGATGTGGGTAAGAAGTCAGAAGGACGTCTATACACTTCAGAAATAACAGATAGTGAAGGTAATATTACATATAAAGTAGGCGATACAATCAAAGTTGTAATCACTGGTTTCAGAAACGAGCGTCCAAGTGTTTCTCATAAAAAAGCGATTCGTAAAGAACGTGTAAAATCATTTATTGCTGATTATAAAGAAGATGAAGATAAAATATATGACTTGAAAGTTGTGGGTAAGAACAAAGGTGGATTTATCGTTGAAAACGAAGAAACTGTTGAATTTTTCCTTCCACGTTCACAAGCAGCTGTAAGAGACATGAATGCTCTTATGGGTAAAATGGTTAAAGTTAAAATTATAAAAATAGACAAAGACAATGAGTCAATCGTAGTATCTCGCAAAAAATGTTTAGATGATGATAGAAAAAAGAGAAAAGAGATTGTTCAAGAATTAATCGATGCTGACGAAGTTGTTGATGGAACTATCAAGAAAATTACAACTTATGGTATGTTTGTAGATATTGGTGGTGTTGATGGACTTGTTCATTATAGTGAGATTAGTTACAAAGGACCTGTTAATCCTAGTACTATCTATTCTGAAGGTGAAGTTGTTCCTGTTAAAGCTATTAAATATGACAAAGAAAAACGTCATCTTTCACTATCAATTAAAGCTGCTATGCCAGATCCTTGGGAAGAGATTAAAGATCAATTAGAAGTTGGAGATTCAATTCAAGTTGAAGTTAGCAATATTGAGCCTTATGGTGCATTTGTTGATCTTGGAAATGATATTGAAGGTTTCTTACATATCTCTGAAATTTCTTGGGATAAGAACATAAAACATCCAAAAGATTATATTAGTGAGAACCAAGATATTGATGTTGAAGTTATCGAAATTAATTGTGAAGAGAGAAGATTAAGAGTATCTTTGAAAAATGTTCTTCCAAAACCATTTGAAGATTTCTTGAAAAACTATAATACTGGAGATGTTGTTAAAGGTATAGTTACAACCATTACAAACTTTGGTGCCTTTGTTAAAATTGGTGGCATTGAAGGTCTTTTACATAATGAAGATGCTTCTTGGAATAGAAGTGACAAGTGTAGAGAACTTTTAACAGCAGGTGATGAGATAGAAGTTAAAATCATTAAGATTGATGATATTAATGAAAAAGTATCTTTGAGCAAAAAAGAGTTAGAAGATAGCCCAATTGCAAGTTATGCTAAATCTCATTCAAATGGTGATATTGTAACTGGTAAAATCAGAGACATAAAAGACTTTGGTGTGTTTGTTGAGCTTGAAGACAATGTCGATGCTTTAATCCGTACTGAAGATTTACTTCCAAATCCAGAGGAAGAGCTAAAAATTGGTGACGAGATAGAAGCTGCAATCTCTTTTATTGATGATAGAAAAAATCGTATTAGATTGTCTGTTAGAAGACTTTCTAAACAAAAAGAGAGAGAAGCACTAAAAGAGATCAATAAAGAAGATAAGATGACTCTTGGAGACATCCTTAAAGATCAATTGAAGTAATATATGCAAAAAAAGGTAACTATAGCGCTATTTGCACTACTTATTGTTGCTTTAAGCATGGTTTTGTTAAACCTACTTAATGAAGAAGTAAGCAGTGTTCAAATAGATGCTCAGTACCTTTCTCCTTCTCAAAAAAAAAGTGAAGAAGTAAAAAAAGAAAGAACTTGGTCTCAATCTCTTGCTGGAGCAAAAGAGACTAAGTTCTCATTCCCCGTAAATGAACTTTACATGCAGATAGATTTAAAAAAGTATATTCCTCCAAAGGTTAAATCTTATAGGTTAATTGTAGATCGTGCCGATCGTTACTCTCTTTTTTGTATAGTGCAAACACTATCACAGATGAATTTGCCTTATGTTGTTGAGAAAAAGGATAAAACTCCTATTATATTTGTAGGCAGCAAAACAAAAAATTCATTGAAAAGTGTAGTAAGTAGACTAAAAGACTATGATATAGAATCTAAAATAGTAGAAGTATGGTTATAAAAGGAAATTTGAATGAAGAAAATTATTGTTTGTGATGCAATACATCAAAAAGGCTTCGATCTTTTAAATGCAGAAGAAGATATAGAAGTAATAGATGCTGTTAAAGTTCCAAAAGATGAACTTTTAAAAATTATAGGCGAGGCAGATGTCGCAATCACAAGAAGTTCAACTGATATAGATGAAAAATTTTTAAATAGTGCGAAAAATTTAAAAGCAATTGTAAGAGCTGGTGTTGGAGTTGATAATGTTGATACTGATGGTTGTAGTAGAAGGGGTATTATAGCTATGAATATTCCTACTGCAAATACAATTGCAGCAGTTGAACTTACTATGGCACATTTACTAGGGACAGCTAGAAGTTTTCCTGGGGCTAATAATCATCTAAAGATTGATAGAGTTTGGAAAAGAGAAAAGTGGTATGGTGTTGAATTAAGTGGTAAAAAGCTTGGTGTTATTGGTTTTGGAAATATTGGTAGTAGAGTTGCAACTCGTGCTAAAAGTTTCGATATGGATATTGTTGCATATGACCCTTATATCCCATCTTCTAAAGCTACTGATTTTGGTATGACATATACTGAAAATTTTGAAGACATTTTAGCTTGTGACTTTATAACTATTCATACTCCAAAAAATAAAGAGACAACAGATATAATTTCAACAGATGAAATAAAAAAGATGAATGATGGCGTACGATTAGTTAATTGTGCTCGTGGTGGACTTTATAATGAAAAAGCACTTTATGATGGTATAAAAAGTGGTAAAATTGCTTATGCTGGAATCGATGTTTTTTCATATGAACCTGCAACTGATCATTTTTTACTTGAGCTTGAAAATATCTGTGTTACTCCTCATCTTGGAGCAAATACTATAGAGTCTCAAGAAAAAATTGCAATTCAATCAGCGGAGAATGCTATAAGTGCAGCTCGTGGAGTAAGTTATCCAAATGCTCTAAATCTACCTATAAAAGCAGAAGATTTACCACCATTTGTAGAACCTTACTTAGAATTAGTTCAAAAAATGGGATTTTTATCTGCACAAATCAATAAAGCAGCAATAAAATCAGTGAAAATTGAAGCCGAAGGAGAAGTCGGTGAATATGTGAAATCACTTTTAACATTTGCCCTTGTTGGATCATTAAAAGAATCAATGGGTGATAAGATAAATTATGTTAATGCTGAATTTGTAGCGCAGGAGAAGGCGATAGAGATAAAGTATGAAGCATTAAGCAATGCAGGTGGTTACAAAAATAAAATAACAGTAAAATTAACAACTGAAAAAGGTGTTACAAGTGTTAGTGGTACTGTCTTTGGAGAAGATGAACAGAGGATTGTTGGCATAGATGGTTTTAAATTTGATTTTAAACCAAAAGGCAAAATGATAATTTTCAAAAACTCTGATGTTCCTGGTGTTATTGCTGATATATCTTCAATGTTTTCAAGTGAAGGAGTTAATATAGCTGATTTTAGACTAGGTCGTGATGATCATGGTTTAGCTATGGCAGTAATATTGGTTGATGAAAACATAGATAAAAAATTAATGTCTAAACTGAATAAACTAGATACTTGTATCTGGGCGGAGTATGCCGTTATTTAATTAAAATTATATGTTATAAGGAGTGTGTGTGAACTTAAAACGTAATTTAAAAGAGGGGTATTCCCCTCTATATTTTCTGGCTTCATTGGGGGCAGGTGGACTTAGTATTTCTGGGTATATGTACTTAATGTTTATGATAAAACATCCAAAGACACCTTTGGCTACATTTGAATATATATACCCTATTTTGCAAGAAGGTTCTTTTAATTCAATTCTAGTAGTTATTAGTATGTTAGTTATATTGTTTTTTTCATTTATTCATTTCAAACTTTTGATTTGGAATATTAAAGAATTTTCACTTTTTAAAAAAACTAAAAATTATAGTGAATTAAAAAACAATAATCATGAAGTCCAATTAATGGCAATTCCTTTAACTCTTGCTATGAGTATAAATGTATGTTTTGTATTAGGTGCTGCATTTGTTCCTGGTCTTTGGAGTGTTGTAGAGTATATGTTTCCTCCAGCAATCATAGCATTTTTACTTACAGGATTTTATGGACTAAAGATATATGGAGAGTACATTGGTAGATTATTTACCAATGCTTCATTTGAATTTGATAAAAATTCAAATTTTTCTCAAATGTTAGTTGTGTTTGCATTTTCAATGGTTTCAGTAGGACTTGCTGCGCCAGGGGCTATGAGTCATTATGTAGGAGTTTCTGCTTTTGCATTGTTTTTTTCTATATTTTTTATGATAATTTCTTTATTTTTGCTAGTGATTATTTCAATATTAGGATTTAAATCTATGCTTAGGTATGGTATTGGTGATGAAGCAGCGGGAAGTTTATGGATAATGATACCAATAGCAACTTTACTTGGTATTGCCTTAGTTAGAATAAGTTTTGGACTTGTTCATAATTTTGATCAAGAAGCCTCATCTACAATGCTTTTTATGTTAACTTCTTCAATACTTTCATTGCAACTTATTATTGGACTTTTTGGATATAAAATAATGAAAAAAGTTGGCTATTTTAAAAAGTTTATTTATTCAGATACACAAAGTAGTGGAGCATTTGGAATTATTTGTCCTGGTGTTGCTTTTTTTGTATTTGGTATGTTTTTTATATTCTTTGGGCTTCTAAAAAATAATGTTTTTGAGATATTCTCAATTTCATACTTTATTGTTCTTTCCCCTTTTGTTTTTATTCAGATAAAAACAATACAAATTTTCTTTAGACTTTTAAAAAAACTATTATTAATAAAGTAAAGTGATACAATTTTACACTTTTTATATTCCATATATTTAAAAATAATAGTTATAAGGGTAGGCATAATCAAAATTATAGTAATTTGATATAATATTTGACTACTATAATATTGGAGAAGATAATGAGAGTATTATTATGGTTTTGCTTAATGACTTTGCCTATTTTTGCCTCTTCTAACACTTATGCGGAGTTAAGCTTAAATAAAGCTATTGAAATATTAAAAAATGAGAACCTTGAGGTAAATATTGCTAGGTTTGATGAACAGATAAAAGAGTATAAGCATAACTTAGCAAAAGCTAATAATTATGGAAAGTTAGATTTAGTGCAAACTGCAATGCGTTCAAATGATGCGGGAAATGTGTTTGGCTTTAAACTTCAAAGTAGGGAGGCTAGTTTTAGAGATTTTGGTTTTGCTGAGATGGGAAGTGGCATTGATACACAGGCAAAAGAGTTAAACTATCCAAGTGCAAGAACACACTTTCAAACTAAAATACAGTATCAATTACCCATATACACTGGTGGAAAATTACAGCAGTATGGAAAAATAACTAAAGCCTTACAAAAACTAAGTGTTCTTGATACTCAAAAAATACTTAGTGAAAAACTCTATCAGCTAAAAAAGAGTTACTATGATATATATCTATTAGATACTTATATATATAACCTAAATATAATTAGCACTAATATGGATAGACTTGAAAATATGGCACAAAGTATGATTGATGAGGGTTATGCCAAGAAAGTTGATCTTTTAGAAGTCCAATCAAAAAAAGCAAATGTTGTTAGGATGATAAACAAGGCAGTAGCAAATAAAGAATTAGTATATCATTTTATCTCATTTTTATTAAATGCAAAAGTAAAATCAGTATCTGGAGATATTCAGGAAATAACATTGCATGAGTATAAGATAGAGTCCATTTTACTTAACAATCTTGATATCAAAAAAGCTAAACAAGGTTTAGATGTAACAAAAATGGTCATAGATTTAAATAAGGCGTCAAATCTTCCTGAGATTGGTGGATTCGCAGAGTATGGTAGTAGTGACAATACATTCTTGGGAGATTTTTCAGATAATGATGCCTATACTTTTGGTATACAATTTAAATGGAATCTTTTTAATGGAGGATTTAGTCGTAACTCTATAGAAAAAGCAAGGGTTGAAAATCTAAAAGTACAAAAACAGGTAAATCTAGCTCAAAAGGGCATAGTATTACAAGTGGAGAAAATAAATACTGAAATAAAGAGCTATAACTTTGATATTGAAAGTTTGAAAAAAGAGATTGAGTTAACAAGAAGTATTTATAAAAATTATTTAGGAAGATATCAAGAAAAACTAGTGTCTATAAATGATGTTATTATAAAACAGTCTTTAGAGATAGAAAAAGTTTTAAAACTAAATGAAGTGCAAAATAGTAGAACAAGTAAGATACTAGAGTTAGACAAAATTGCAAATGGAGACAGAAAATGAAAATATTCTTTACATGTATAAGTTTTTTAATGCTTTTAGCAATGAGTATAAATGCAGCAGAATTGAGTTTAACTGGAAGTGTGATTTCTGATAATCAAAAGATGATAACAAGTAGATATATGGGTTTTGTAAAAGGCGTACATGTAAGCGAAGGTGGAGAGGTAAAAAAAGGGCAACTTCTTTATGAAATTGACTCAAAAGAGATAGATAGTGCAAAAATTCAAGTTGAACTTGGGATTTCTCAAGCAAAATTATCTTTGCAGATGTATCAAAATCAGTATCAAAATGTACAGTTAAATTTAGAACGTCATAAAAGACTATATAAAAAAGATATGGTATCTAAGTTTGATGTTGAGAATTTAGAGTTAGCGAGTAAAAATCTTGAAGCTATGGTTCTTATATCAAAACAGCAGATACAACAGGCAAAAGCTAGCTTACAAGAGGTTCTAAATCAATATAAATACCTTAGTATAGTTTCACCTAACGATGGAGTTGTTATACAAAAGAATATTAAGGTAGGAGAGATGGCAATGCCTGGAATGCCTGCAATTGTCCTTTCAGATTTAAGTAATCTCAAAATTGCTACTGAAATTTCAGAAAGTAATTTAATATCAATAAAAGTTGGAGATAAGGTAGAATTTGAAATACCATCTTTGAATTTAAAAGGTATAGGTAAAATAGACTCTATCATACCAAGTTCAAATCCATTAACCCATACTTTTAGACTCAAAGTTGGATTTGATTCCCAAGGATATACAGTTTATCCAGGTATGTATGCCACGGTAAAAATAAAGTGAAAAAAGCATATGAGGTAAAAGACATTGCAGGGCGTCTTGCAAAAGCTTTTTTGAATAATCCTCTAACACCACTTTTAGGTGTTTTTATACTTCTAATTGGTTATATATCTTTAGAAATCACTCCAAGAGAGGAAGACCCACAAATAGCAATAAGCGGAGGAACTATCATTGTTGCACTTCCAGGATCAACACCTAAAGAGATTCAAAGAGTCATAGTACAACCACTTCAAAGGAAGATAAAAGAGATACAAGGAGTTGAACATATTTATGGCATAGCTACTGAAGATGTTGGTATAGTAAATGTGATGTATTATATAGGTGAAGAAAAAGATGCTTCAAATCTAAAGCTATATGACAAGGTAATGCAAAACATGGTTAGTATGCCAAAAGGTGCTATGCAACCGCTTGTAATGCCTTTTGATATAGATATAGATATTCCTATTCTTTCAATGGCATTTTACCTTAAAAAAAGTGTAAAGATTGATGAGGTTGGTCTTTATAAAAGAGTTGATGAAATAAGAAATAGACTCTCTTTAGTTGAAAACATAGCAAAAAGTGAGATAAAAGGTGAGGCTAAAGAGCAGTATAATATAGAAGTTGATTTGAATAGACTTTCAGGTTTTAATATTTCACTTGGACAAGTTGCTAAGTCACTTGAATCACTTATGGTAAATGTTCCAAATATAAAAAACAGAACAAAAAGTGGAAAACTGGTAGTTTTTGGTATCAAGAATGCTCTTGAAGATGAAAAAGATTTAAAAAACTTGATAATAGCTCAGTATGGTGGTTCTCCGATTTATCTTAAAGATATAGCTAAAGTAAGTAGAGGTAGAGATATCCAAAATCATAAACGTGCTCAGATTACGTTTAGAGTTGATGGCGAGTTTACTAAAACTATGAATCAAGTTACATTAACACTTTCAAAGTTAAGAGGAACAAATGCAGTTGTTATAGCAGAAGATATTTTAGAAATCATGGATGGCTTAAAAGAAGAACTAAGTAAAGAAGGTATAGGTTTTATAGTTACAAGAAACTATGGAATTAGAGCTGATAAAGCGGTAAATGACCTTGTTATGAATTTAATTGTCTCAATAGTCATTATTTTTATTTTACTTGTTTTTACTCTTGGTTTTAGAGAGTCTTTAATAGTTACTTTTTTAGTTCCTGCAATACTTTCAGTTACTCTTTTTATAGCATACTTAGGAGATCAAACCATAAATAGAATTACACTTTTTGCTCTCATACTTAGTTTAGGACTCTTAGTTGATGCCGCCATAATAGTGATAGAAAATATACACAGGCATATGCATATGCATGATAATATTGACAAAAGTATGGATGATATAGTAGTAGAAGCTACTGATGAGATTGGAGCTCCAACAAACATAGCAACCATTGCCATTATACTTACAATGGTGCCTATGGGTTTTGTAGGTCAGATGATGGGACAGTTTATGAAACCAATTCCTCAAAATGTGCCTGTTACTATTTTTGCTTCTTTGATTTTAGCCTATATCTTTGCTCCTTATATGGCAAAAAGACTACTTAAAAAACCAAAGTATAAAAAAGAAAAGGAGGTTAAAAATGCATAAGTTTGAAACTATTATATATGCAATATTGAGCTCCAAATTTAAGAAATTTTTAGTTCTTTTTATAACTTTATTAGCATTTATTGCCTCTTTAATGATGTTCCCTACTAAGTTGGTTTTAGCAAAAATGTTACCAGGTAAAAGTGCCAATACTTATAGTGTATATGTAGATTTGCCAAACGGTAGTTCATATAGTGAAACTTCAAAAGTGACTACATGTATAGTTAAAATTTTACAAACACAAAGTGAAGTAAAAGATATTGAGATATTTTCTGGCATGGGTGCACCACTGGATTATGCTGGTTTAGTTAAAGGGTCTGCTTTTAAAAGAGGTGAAAATGTAGCTGAAATAGTAGTGAATCTAACTGACATAGATTCAAGAGATGAGAAGAGCTTTTCTATGGTACATCGTTTGCGTCCAGTTCTACAACAAAAGTGTGAACTCATAAAAGTAGGGACTAATATAAAGATGGTTGAAGAGCCAGCAGGTCCTCCTACACTTGCAGCTGTTGTTGTTGAATTATATGGTAAAGATGGAGCTGATTTGAGTCAGCTTGGAAAAAGAGTAAAAGATATATTAAAAAATACTGCTGGTTTAGTTGATGTTGATACTCTTGAAGATGATATATATGAGAAGTTTGAACTTACTATAAACAAAGAGAAGATTATACGCTCGCATCTAAGTATAAAACAGGTTAATGAAATTTTGTATCTTGCCTTTGAAGGTGTGGAAATTACTGTTAAAAATAGTGCAAAATCACCAGATCAGATACCTCTGTTTTTGGTTTTGGAAGAGGGTAGTAAAAGCCTCAATACTTTTAGTAAAATATCTTTGGAAAGAAAATTAGCGTCTTTAAAACTAATGAACAAACAAGGTTTTATGATACCTTTAAATGAACTTATTTCAGTTAAGATGAGTAAATCAAAACCAACACTAATGTCAAAAAATCTTCAAAGAGTAGTTACCGTAGTGGCTGAAACAGATATGGTATCGCAAGTTTATCCACTTCTTGAAGCTAGAAGCATGATACAAGAGAAACTCTCAAATGATTTTGAAATTACAAATGCTTCTTTGTTTAACCTAAATCTTAAAGATAAAAAAACAGATGAAGAGTATCGTTTAGTTTGGGATGGTGAGATGAAAGTCTCTATGGATACTTTTAGAGACCTTGGGGCTGCTTTTATAGCAGCTCTTGTGATAATTTTTTTATTGATGGTGGTTTATTATAAAAGTTTTGCTTTGAGTGGAATTGTTCTTTTAGGAAGTTTTCTCTCTATTATTGGCGTTATTGCTGGACATTGGATTATGAATATATTTACCCATGAGACATTTTTCTTGACTGCTACATCTTTAATAGGATTTATAGCTTTAATGGGAATTAGTTCACGAAATTCACTTTTGCTTATTGATTTTGCTATCTCATTGATAGACGAAAAAGGTATGGAGAAAAAACGTGCTATTGCTATTTCTACGGCAACTAGAGCTAAGCCAATTTTCTTAACAGCAGTTACAATTTTACTGGCTTCTGCTATGCTTGTGGTTGATCCAATATTCGGTGGACTAGGAGTTGCATTGATATTTGGTACAGTTGCAGCAGTTATAGTCTCGCTTGTATTTATTCCAGTTTTAATGGATAATACAAAGGCGATAAAAGAGAGTCATAAATAGCTAATTAAGCATAGGAGATTAGTTGCCCTCTATTCTTTAATTGCCAATAGCTTTTTTCCTGAGAACATTTTCATACACTTATAAAACATAAGATACTTTTTAATAGATGCAGTTTTTTTATTTTTTCGGTCATCTAAAACTATAAAAACTTCTTCTAATGCTTTTTTCTCTTCGATACTCAAATTTGTCATATATTGCCCTTATATATTTCTTTGAAGATATAATTATACATAAATTGCTATTAAATATAAATTAAAGCGTATGTAAATAAAGAATAATTACTTATTAAATACATTAAATAGTATAATTTATACTATTTAAATTTAAATACAAGATATTTAATAGGTATAATACACGGTAAATCGTATAAATACTCTTGTAATGTTATTTTAGATATAATTTATAAAAAATTTAGGAGCATTTTATGGCTACAGTAGGAATGAGCGACCTTAAAAAGGGATTGAAGATAGAACTAAATGGGGTACCTTACAAAATAGTTGAATATCAACATGTAAAACCTGGAAAAGGGGCAGCATTTGTAAGATGTAAGATAAAATCTTATGCAAATGGAAAAGTAATAGAAAAAACTTTCCATGCAGGAGATAAGTGTGAAAAACCAGATTTAGAAGATAAGATGATGCAGTATCTTTACGATGATGGTGATATGCTCCAATTTATGGATACAGTTACTTATGATCAAATTGGTCTAACGCATGATCAAGTGGGCGATGTAGCAAAGTGGATTATAGATGGAATGACTGTTGATATGCTTTTTCACAATGGAAAACCAATAGGAGTTGATGCTCCAGCAGTAGTTGAACTTAAAATCATTGAAACTCCTCCAAACTTTAAAGGTGACTCTCAAGGTGGTAAAAAACCAGCAACACTAGAGAGTGGAGCAGTAGTTCAAGTTCCTTTTCATATACTTGAAGGTGCAGTTATAAGAGTTGATACTGCTAAAGGTGAGTACTTAGAAAAAGTCAAGTAAATATACTCTACATGTAAGGGCATTTGTGTTATTAAAAGATTTTTATAAAAAAAGAGATGATATTGTAAATTTGAAAACAACTTTGCAAGAAGTTGTTGAGAAGATGCATAAACAATCATTGCGATATATGGTTATATTAGATGAAAAAGAAGTACCAATTGGTATATTAACTGAGCGTGATATACTCTTTTTATATAATGAAAATATAAATTTTAACTCAACAAATGCTTATGCAGTTTCAACTAAAGGATTAGTTAAAGCACACTCTAATAGAAAACTCGAGTATGCTCTTAATTTTATGGTTGATCATAATATAAGACGAGTTATAGTTACCAACTCAAGAGATAAATTTTTAGGCGTGGTGGAACAAGAAGAGATTATCTTTGAGTTTGAAGCAAAAAATATAAAATCTAATTTCAAAATATTTGAGATGCTTCTTAATGAATCTAAAGCCTTTGGAGTCGATAAAGAAACAAGCCTACAAAAAACACTTCAAATCATGAAAGAGAAAAATTTTGGTTCTATTTTAGTTACTCATATGGGCGAATCCATAGGAATACTAACAGAAACTGATATTTTAGAACTTGCTAAAGATAATATAGATAAACAAAAAAACGTAGAATATTTTATGAGCTCTCCTATTTTTAAACTCTCCATTAAGTCTTCTATGAAAGAGTGTATAACTCTTATGCGAGTGAAAAAAATAAGAAGAATTATAGTTGAAGAGATAAATGAAGATGGCAATAAAATGGACTATATTATTACCTCTAAAGATATTTTAAACAATCTTCAAGGTAACTATGCTAAGTTTTTAGAAACAAAACTAAAGTTTCAACGATCTACATTTGAACATTTAGAAGATTTGGTTATAGAAGCATATGATTTTGGTGAATTACAAGTTGTTAGTTGGGCAAATAAATCAGCAAAAGATAAATTACATATACACATTGATGACTCTATAAAAAAAGCGATACCTGCATATATAATAGACGAGCTTTTAGAAGAGTTAGGTCAAAAAAACAGATATTACAAAGAAAGAGTTGAGATAAAAGGAAGACTCTATCGTGTTAGTTCTAGTAGTGTTAATATGTTTGGAACAAGGGTTATAAAAATTCTGCTTAGTGATTTTACTGAATTGTACTTAACAAACAGAGAACTTCATGAACAAGTAAATATCATGAGTGATTCTATGAATGAGCATGAATCTATGCAAAATGAGATTTTAAATCAGCACTCTATTGGGATAGGTTATTTGTCTATGGATGGTGAGATACTATTTGCTAATGAATATATTCTTGATCTTTTAGGATATACCAGTGATGAGTTTATAGGGAAAAATATATTAGATATAACTTATGAAGATGATAGAGTAAAAACTATCATCAATAAAAATAAAAACATTAATCTAATGGAACCAGTAAAATTGAATGTAGAGAAAAGATATATGCATAAAGATGGATATCCTGTATGGGTTCATCTAACTATGTCAGTATCTAAAGGTAAAGATGGGAAAGCTCAATATGTAATTGGTTTTATAAAAGATATAAGAAAAAGAAAAGAGGATGAAAAAAGATTAATATTAGCTTCAGAGGTTTTTGATAATACCAATGAAGGCATCATTATAACAGATAAAAGTTTAAAAATTCAAGCAGTAAATGGTGCTTTTTGTGATATATCTGGTTATACAAAAAAAGAAGCTATTTCACATAGCACAACGTTTTTAAAATCAATGCAGCATGATGGACTTTTTTATAAAAAGATGTGGAAATCTATAAAAAAAGAGGGTTATTGGAAAGGTGAAATGTGGAGCATAAGAAAAAATGGAGAGCGATTTCCTCAATGGCTTAACATAAATACAATAAAAGACAAAAGTGGTTGTATAACAAACTATATAGGTGTTTTTTCTGATATTTCAACTATTAAACAGTCTGAAGCAGAATTAGAGTTTTTAGCTCACCATGATCCTCTAACAAAATTACCAAATAGATTACTTCTTACTTCTAGACTCTCACAAGCTATAAAAATGGCAAGAAGAGAAAAATCTAAAATAGCAGTTTTGTTTTTAGATTTAGATAGGTTCAAAGAGATAAATGATACTTTTGGACACTCATATGGTGATGAAATACTAACAACAGTTACTACTAGATTTAAAATAGCTATGCGAGAGAAAGACACCATCTCAAGAATTGGTGGGGATGAGTTTATTATACTTCTTGAAGAGATAGAAGATGTATCTGATATACAGAAAGTTCTATCTAAACTTTTAGATGTTTTTAAAGATGATATAAACGTATTTCAACACTCTTTTAAACTAACGGCAAGTATAGGAGTTGCTATTTATCCAGATGATGGGTTGAGTATAGAGGATTTAATAAAAAACGCTGATGCAGCTATGTATCAAGCAAAAGATTCTGGAAGAAATACATATAAATTTTATGCCCAAGAAATGACAGAACAACTTTTTGCAAAAATGCTAATGAAAAAAGAGATAGGAAAAGCACTGAAAAATGATGAATTTGTTTTACATTATCAGCCTCAGGTATCTATACAAAATGGTAAAGTTTTAGGAGTAGAAGCTCTTATAAGATGGAATCATCCCGTTAATGGAATTATGTATCCTGATAAGTTTATTAAAATTGCAGAAGGAACAAAACAAATAGCAGAGTTGGGTAAAATTGTTCTAGAGATGGCATGTAGGGATGCAAAAAAGTGGATTGATAATAACAGTTTTTCAGGCAGGATAGCAGTTAATGTTTCAGCTATCCAGATTAAGCAAAATAATTTTTATGAGTTGGTAATTTCTATTTTAGAAAAAACTGGTTTAAGTGGGAGTTCTTTGGAATTGGAGTTGACTGAAAGTTATATGATGGAAAATCCGCAAGAGGCAATTACCTTATTTAAAAAATTTAAAGATCATGGAATTACACTTTCAATAGATGATTTTGGAACAGGATACTCTTCTTTGAGTTATCTAAAAAAACTTCCTGTAGACAAGCTAAAAATAGATCGCTCTTTTATCACTGATATACCAAATGATAAAGGAGATATGTCAATAACAAGTACTATCATAGCTATGTCAAAAAGCTTGGGTTTGAGTGTAATAGCAGAAGGTATTGAGACAAAAGAACAGCATGATTTTCTAAAAAAAGAGGGCTGTTATGAAGGGCAAGGTTATTTGTATAGTAAAGCAGTGCCTGAAGAAGATTTTTTAGTGTTTTTAGAAGAAAATAGATGAAATATATCTTTATTGCTATGGTAAATCTCAAGCATAAATAACTAGACCTCTTGATAATGAAGTTTTAATCCATCTTCACCCATAACAAAACCTTGTATTACAATTTTTCCTTCATGGACTAATTTGTGGTGTTTTTTACAAAGTGGAATTAGATTGTATTTATGGTTCTTATGAAAATGGTCTATGTTTCCATGCTCATCTGAATTTTTCTGTTCATTTATATGGTGAATATCATCAACATTTTCATCACATAAAGCACATTTACTTAGGTATATTTCTTTATTGTACTTACTTCGTTTTCTTTTTTTAAGAAGTTCAAGCTCGCTATATTCTCCAGCTATCTCTTTTCGTATTGTATAGGCATTTTCTAAGAATTCTTTATCCATATGAAGTGATTTAGCAAACTCTAAACCGTAAAGACTACTTCCACTTCCTAATTCTAATTTTCTATTGTATATAAGCTTGTCTTGTTTTTCATCATAGCTAACACCAAGATGAAGATAGATAAGTTTTTTTAATTTTTTGATTCTTTTTATTTGTGAGAGTTGATGTAGATGAGTTGCAAAGATATATAAAGATTTTATATTGTAGAGTTTTTCCATAGCACTTGCTACAATTGCAAGAGCAGATTGTGTTTCAGTCCCATGGCTTATCTCATCACCCAAAACAAGTGAATGCTCTGTTGCTCTATTGAATATATTTTTTAGTTCCAACATTTCAACAGTAAAAGTTGAAAGACCTTTATATAGATTGTCATGGCTAACTATGCGAGTAAATATTTTATCAAAAACAACAAATCTTAGACTTACACTTGGTACAAAAAAACCGGCCTGAGCCATAATAACACTAATGCCTAATGATTTCATTAATGATGATTTACCACTAGAGTTTATACCATATAAAAGCATACCTCGTATTTCATCTTCTATTCCTGCTTCAAGCATAATGTGATCATGTTCATTTTCTTTTTCTATATCTCCAAGAAAAACATCGTTAGGCACATAAATACCGTTTTCTTCACGTGATTCTATTAGTGGATGACGAAGTCCAATTGCTTCAATAAATCTATTTTTATTGTCCATATCTAAAACGATTGGACGAGAGTAGTTATAGAGGTTTGCACATTTCGCATTTGAAAGAGCAACATCTAGAGTACCTATGAAACTAATGAGATGCTCTAAAGTGTGAGAGAACATAGTTTCTATTTTTTCTAAACTTTCATCAAATCTAAGTTTGACTAAAGCTATCATTTTTACATTGGCTGTTGTTATCTCTTTTGAAATTTCCTCCGTAAGTTCAGAAGTTATCTTAACAGAGTTTTTAAGTACCTTAAAACTAAAATCTTTGAAAAAATGATGTTTACCATCTATGGTTACAAAACTTTCATGCAGTCTATCTTTTATCATGGCATATCTGTTTTTAGTTAGAGTTATGTAGTAGCCCTCACTATCAAGCCATCCAATACTAACTGCATTTTTAGCATTCTCATCAAAAAGTGAGTTTACATGTAAAGATATAGCTTCTATACTTTGTACACTTTTCGTTTTTTTATATAAAATTTTATCTATCTGAGGATGTATGCCTTCTAAAAAAAGATTTTCGTTTATCTGTTCTTTTCTAAACTTAGCACAAGAATCTAATACAAAAGTAGAGTTTAGTATTTTCAGTAATTCTTCACATTCATCGTATAGGTTTTTAGGAGTATCTATTTTTTTTAATTTTGCTTCTTTGAAAATATTAAGTATAGATTCAAGTGAAGTATTAAGATAATCAAGCTCTAAAGGGTGAAGTTTTTTAAGCTGTATTCGTCTTAAAATTCTCTCTAAATCATAAACCTGTTTTAAAGCAACCTCAAATTTTTTATAATCATTCAAAAGCTGTTCACTCAAATCAAAGCGTTCATTTAGTGTTTTGATATCGCAAATAGGATTTAAAAGTCTCTCTTTTAAAAGACGTTTACCAATAGCTGTAGAAGTTTGGTCTATAAGAGCTAAAAGAGTCATTTCATGGGGATTCTTAGATATGATTCCAAGTTGTTCTAACGCATTGTTTCCTATGTACATGTAACGCTTATTTCCAAGCATGGTAGGGCGACTCATCTTTTCTATGATGTTCTCATCATGTTCAATAATAAAATCACAAAGTATTGCCAAAGATTCACTAGCATAGGGATGACGTTCTATGTCAAGATATTCTATAGGAGTAAGTAAAGAACGGATAGAATATATTTTTTCAAAAAGAGTATTTTGGTAAGTTATTTTTGCTCTTTTTTTGTTGATACTATAGTGAATGGAAGCATTAATCTCAAGGTAGTTTTTAACCCACTCTTTGTCTATGGATTCAGAGTTAAAAGTAAGTACTACTTCACTAGTTTTATAAGTTTGTAAAAGATTAAAAACTTCATCAAGAGCGTAGGTTTTATCTTCTCTCGTTCCATGTATTTCATTTACCATGGTTTTACCTGTAGTAACATCAATTGCAGAGTAACCAATAGAATATATCTGGTGATTACAATCTATGAGAAGTGAAACAAGATAGTTTTCACTAGACTCAATAAGATAGTCAAAATTTGTACCTGGGCTAATTATGTTAGCAATATAACGTTTTACATAGGGAGGCTCACCCTTTTGACGAACTATGACTATGGTATATTTCTTAGTTTGAATTATGCGGTTTAAGTACCTCTCTAACGAAACAGAAGGAACTCCTGCTAAGAGTGGATTTGATGTAGAATTTTCTATAATTGATTTGTTTTTACGAGTAAGTTGGATATTTAGAAGCTCCGATATCTCTTTTGCTTTTCCTATTTGTAACTCTTCGTTGTTGACTTCATAAGTTTCAAAAAAACTTCCAATCTCCATAAGTACAACTGTATTTGAACCATATTTTTTTTCAAAGAATAGTTGTAAGTCAAAATATATCTCAGTTAAAAGTTTATTTTTGGAGTTTAGTATCTTTGTTACTTCAATGCTCATTTAGCCTCTTTACATGTAAAGATATATTATACTAAAAGAAGTATAAAACTTTGTTTTACATAGTAATAATTAACTCTTTTTTATAAATAAATATTAAACATTTTAATATATAATTAAGTTCTAAAATAAAGGAGAATATTATGAATAGAAGAACTGCATTAAAAGTTGCTGCTGTTGCAGCGTTAAGTACTACCATGGCAAGTGCTTATGACAAAAAGTTAGTTGTAAACACTATGGACATAAAACTAAAAGATCCTGCAAACCCTACAAAAGGTGAGCAAAAACACTCTCCAGAAATAAAACTTGGCTCAAAAGATGCTAAAGGTTATACTGTAGTTGAAGTTAACATAGGACAAGCAGGTATCATTCATCCTAGTACGGCAAATCATTGGATATATGAAATAGAACTGTTTGCAGATGGCAAAAAAGTTTCAACTGTTTCACTAGAACCAGAAATTTCAAGAGGTTATCTTGCAACAAGAGTAAACCTAACAAATGTAAAAACATTATCAGCAGTTTCTCGCTGTAATCTACACGGTAACTATACTGCATCAATAAATGTATAGTTTCAAAGCCCTTTTTTAGGGGCTTTTCCCTTTACATGTAAAGACTTTTTAATATCAAAACTATGTAATATAGAATTAATAAAATATTTACAGATAAAAATTCTGAAGTTTGGATAGTCTTTTTGTAAGTTCAAAAAAGAAGCGAATATATGATATAATCATGCCATATATGGAATGGTTAATTGAATTAATCGGCTCATAGGACAGAAATAACAAAAGGTAGAGCATGAAAAGATGGATATGGGAGCAAGAAAATTACCCAGATTTTACTTATGATTTAAAAAAATTAGAAAGCTTGATACAAAGAATATCTCTAGAACAAGGGTATTTAATTGCTATGGGAAAGCTTATGAGTGAAGATAGCATTTCTCAAAGTCAATTAGAAGCATTAGAAAATGAAGCAATAAGTACTTCAGCAATAGAAGGTGAGATATTAAATCGTGATAGCGTTAAAGCTTCTATAAAAAGAAAGCTTGGCTTTGATAATGTTGATTTTAAAAAAATAGATGAATCTACAGATTATCTTATTGAAGTACTTATTGATGCTAATACAAATTATGATAAGGACTTAACACTTGAGCGTCTATTTGGTTGGCATAATGCTCTTTTTTCAAGAGGCTATAGTGGATTTACAAAGATCAATGTAGCTACTTTTAGAGGTGAGGAGACAATGGAAGTTGTTTCAGGAAGACCTGGTTGTGAAAAAACATACTACGAAGCCCCTCCACGAGATATATTAGAAAATGAAATGGATAGTTTCTTAACATGGTTCAATAAAACTGAAACAAGTCTACTAAAAGCAGCTATCGCACACTTATGGTTTGTAATTATTCATCCATTTGATGATGGAAACGGTAGAATAACGAGAGCCATAACTGATCTTGTACTCTCACAAATAGAAAACTCCAAGATTTCAAAACTATACTCTATGTCTAGTGCAATCAATAGTGATAGAAAGGGATATTATAAAGCATTGGAAAGCACAACTGGATACGTAAGAAAAAGTGATAATCACCTAGATGTTACTGTTTGGTGTGAATGGTTTCTTAAAACACTCTATTGTGCACTTATTGATACTAAGAATAAGCTAGGATATATTACAGATAAAACAAAGTTTTGGGATAAGCATAAAGATAGTAACCTAAATTCTAGACAAACAAAAGTTTTAAATAAAATATTAGATGTTGGAATTAAAAATTTCCAAGGTGATCTTAGTAAAAAGAAATATATGATAATCGCAAATACAACATCAAGTACAGCTTCTAGAGATATAAGTGAACTTTTAGAACTAGGTTGCATTAAGCAAATAGAAGGGACGCAAGGTAGAAATATTAGATACGAGCTAATGTTATGATTACTCATGTCAATCCAGTATTTGATGAGTCACATTTGTGAAAATACCATAACAATCCTACAAATATTTTTAGAAAATTAACAAGTACCTTTAAGTGTACTAAAAAACAAAGAGCTCATGAGAAAGCTTTGTTCTTAGCTTCTATCGTTCAAGGCACATCAGCACTAGAGATGCAAGGTTTAGAAGATGATAGTTTAAATAGCATTATTGCTTCTTATGAAAAAGAGTTTTTAAATGATATATTCTAAATAATATAATCTTTAATTTTAAATAAACGAAGGCTAATAATGATGACAGAAGAGTGGCTTAAAAATATTAATAATGAGTTTTGTAAAAAGGACATAGCTTATAAACAAAGACCATTTATGGCGTTAAGCAAATTTTCAATAGAAAATAATAATATGATTATTAAATTAAATTCTGATGTAGCACAAAAAGTTTTTAATTGGTTTAAAGAAAATGCAAAAAAAAATATATACAATATAGGCTCTTTGTATAGTTCCACATATTTCTATGATGGTGAATTTTGGGAAGTCGAGATTCCTAATTTTTATGGAAAAGTTCAATTAAATCCCCTTGAATCTTTAAAAGATATGCCTATATTAATAAAAAACAGATTGCTCGCAGATTTTGTAAAGGTTGATGAATATAAAAAGCATTGGAAAAATTGTCTTGATTTTGCTTTAAATTATAATGCAGTTAAAGTATCTGAAAATATAAATGAATATGGATTGCAATTATTCAAAGCAGCATATGAAGAAATTACATCAGCTTCAATATTATTAAATGAAAAAAGAACTAATCCAAGAGCGTTGTTTAATTCTAGATTAGCTGTTGAAATCTTTTTAAAATCATATTTAGCAATTGATAAAAATTTTATTGAAAAAAATGCGATAGAAATAGGACACGACTTAAAAAAAGGCTTAAAAAAGGTAATAAAAAAATCCAATTTTCAATCTTTTAAAGATTTAGAAAATCAATTAAATATATTTCCTAATTTTATTAAAGAACGATATAAGCCACAGATTGATGATAAACGAATTTTATGGAAAGCATTTAGTTTAACACAACATATTGGAGCTTTAGTCGCTTATGAATTTAGTAGAGAAATTATTTGAAATAGTTATATGCTATAATTCCACTAAAAAAGAAACTTATGATACAACTTACAATTATCTTTAGTACATAACTATAACTAACTATAAATATCTACAAAGACCACTACTACAACGATAACTTAAGATGTATGCTAACTATAAATTGATATAATAAACTACAAATAAATATAGAAATCCCTACTTTTTAGTGCTATTTGTGTTAAAAGTAGGGATTGCTAGTAAAGGCAGTAATGATGGTATCTTCAGCAGTAAAACCTATAAAAATTAAAACAAACAATAATAAAGCTGGAGGTATGTATATACTACTTTCATCAAGAGAAATTAACTATACAAAAGATAATGAAACTAAACCACCAAATAGAGCATATCAAATACAAGTTGCTGTAGAACAGATGTACAATAATGTAAGAGCTAGAGGAAAAAAGAACTTTACAATACCAAAAGGTACTTCAATAATTAAAGCTGTAAATTCTTTGCAAAGTAAAAAAGAAGAACTGAAATCCATTTTAAAAGAAAAAGGTACATTAAAAGTTGAAAATCTGATTTTAGAAAACATTGATAACAATGATAGAACTTTTAAAACTTGTTTTGATAAATTTATACAAAATAGAAAAATAGCTACTAGGAAATATGGTAAACCTGCAAGTGACAATACAATAAGAAACTATACTGCATTTTATAAAAAACATCTTACTCTATTTGAAGATAGAGAAGTTGATAGTATTACAGTAAATGATATTGAAAATCTCAGAAATAGCATGCTTAAGAAAAAACTAAAACCAGCGACAATAAAACCATTAAAAGTCATAATGAAACAAATTCTTGATGAATATGATGTTATCATCAATTGGAATAAAATTATATTTCCTACTCCAGATAACATCAGAAAATATGATAGAGATATTGAAGATACTATTAAAATTGTAGATTTGATATATAATTATTTACCAGCAGGAAGTACTAGAAAATATGAGATAAATGCAATTTTCAAACTACTACTTACAGGTAGAAGAATATCTGAGTGTACAGAATTGAGGTATGAATATTTAGATTTAAAAAGGATGATGATAAAACTTCCTAAAACGGCGACCAAGACTAAAAGAGAATATGAATTTGTTTTGCCATATGATGTGTTAGAAGCAATAAAAAAAGTATCATCAATAAAAACAAAAGGAAAAATATTTACAATACACAGTAAAACTATTTTAGTACATTTTAAAGCTATGATGGAAAGTATAGGAGTACATGATATGGTTTTGCATGATATACGAAGTTTGGTCGCTCAAACTGCATTAAACAATGGTGCTACGTTATTTGACGTTGCGACTATGCTGTCACACTCAAATACTAAAACAACAGAAACAAGATATATACAAGGAAATTCAATACAATCTGCTAATGCATTAAGCACATTTAACAAAGCAATTTCACATGAGATTATTGATGTTGAAGTTATAGAAGATGAATTCTCTCAACTCAAAAAGATTTATCCAAATGCTTCTGAAGAAAAAATATATAAAATAATGAAAATGATGAAATAAGCCCTATATATAATAACGCATAAGTATTTCAAACGTAGTGTTTGTTGGTTGACTGTCTGAAGGTAGGTTCGATTCCTACATCTTCTCGCCGTACTTTAAAGTACATTCTCTCTCTTTTTTATTTCACTACAAAATAACTGGGGTACACTTTGGGGTACATTTTTTTCAAGAAATATACTATTTTTTATTTATGATTTAGATTGAAATCTTTTCTTTTTTGCAACTACAAATTTTCTTCTCTTTCTAATTGTTGGTTTAACTTTTTTATCTGTAATTTCATTAACAACTTTTGAATCTTTCTTATGTTGATCTTCCTGTATTAATTCTTTGCTTTTGGTTACAGCTTCACTAGAAATATCAGTTTGATTTTCTTTTTGAGTAATTTTTTTATTTTTTGCTTTTGAATTATTGGTATTCCCTAGTAGTTTATTTGCTTTTCTGTTTATTATTTTTAATAACTGCTCTGGTTCTAATCTCTTTATGTACTTCCCTAAAGCTTGAGAAGTTGCTTTTTCAAGACCTAAATCATCTTTTTTTATCTCTAAAAGTATTTTTGTTTTTGGGACATCTCTTTTATGTAAACTCATAATCTTTCTTTTATGCGTATCAAACATTGACTTAGTTTTCTTTCCGCTTGGTCGTCCAACTTTATTCCCATTCTTTTCACGAGTTGCTTTAGCTTCCAAAATACGTTTTTTCTTAAATTTTTTATCGCAATCTAGTAATGCACTTATCAATGAGTAAAGAGATTCATTTTCTGCTTCCAAGACCAAAGCTTCTTTAATTAAATGCAAAGTAATTTCTTTTGTTTTAAGCATCTCTAATCGATTTAAAATAACTAATGTGCTATTTCCTAGAGTATTAAGCTCTGGAACTATTAGAACATCTCCTTTGATCAATACAGGGAAGACATCCTTTTCTATATCAGCTTCTCTTTTTTTTTCACTTTCCTCTTCAAAACCTAAGTAGTACTTTTTCTCCTCATCAACTTTTATGTTATGTTCTTCTACATAATTTCTAATAGTTAACTCATCTTTTTTTTCTTTCAAATATGTGTAGCATTTCATTGGCATCCATTTCATTAAAATTATTAAAATATAATAATAAATAATAGCTTAAAATATAGACATATAATTTCAAATATGGAAGTGTAATGAGTATATTTTATTTTGTCTGTAGATTTATAACTAGTTATAACTAGTTATATGCTATAATTACTTACTTCCAAAGAAAGGCTTGAGTATGGATTTAGAAACTATAGAAACTAATAGAGATGCACTTATTCAAAAATGGTTTGATACAGTGTTTAGTGGAAAAATCAACGAAAATATTTTATTGTTATTTGATGCAAGTCACAAAACTCTAAGAGAGATCAAAAAACTAGTAGAATCTAAGAATTTGCGTTTAAAGATTCACTATGACCCTCTTTGTGGATATGTGAATCCGTTATTACAAAATGAAAATATTATCTTGAATATATCAAAAAAAGACTTGGATAAAGAGGCCAGCTTAGATTATTTAGAGCATATATATAGAATAACTGCTAATAATAAAATACTATTTGTACATGAAGAAAGTAATTTTTATAAAAAAAGTGATCTTGATTTTTATACTGAAATAGAAGAAAACATTCCTGATGTAGACACTACAGAGATTAATGAATATTTTTATTACATAGGAGATAGCCAACCTTTAAACATAATTAAAAAATACAATGCACAAGAACTAAAAAATTTAATGAAGTTTCAAATTGATCATGGTTTATCATCATTATTTAGAGCAAATAAATACTTGTATCTATTAGAAAAAACCAATATCATAAGTACACATGACTTTGATAATATCTATAATGATTTGCAAATACTAGAAAAAAATAAGGTTCTTACATCTAGGTTAGGTGTAGTTATTTATCGTCTATTTAAAGATATAAAAGCTTCTACAACAACTATTGGAAGATATTTTCATAAGGAAATAGGCTCAAAAAGTAAAGCTTTTAATAAAAATAACTTAAATATCACGATGAGTAAGGATCTTATCAAAAAAGGAACTTTTAAAGCCTATGATTTAACTGTAGATGAAAAAGAAAATTTGATTAGACAAGAGATAGCTAAAAAGCTGATCTCTTTGAAAATAAAGCAATTAGACGCTGAAAATATAGCAAAAGCAACCGAACTACCTCTGAAAGAAGTTAAAAAATTACTAAATAAGTAAAGTACAGCGATTTGCTGTACTTTACTATAAATCTCTATCTAATACTCAGTTACTGATATTGTATTTTTTATAAGGTAATCTATTAAAACCTGCCTACTTAAATGTAGTTTGCTTCCTATTTTTACCACTTCTAATTCTCTATTTAAAATAAGCTTCTTCGCCATATCAACTTTTATAATTTTCATCTTTTCAACTTCTTTCAAATTAAAAAGAACTCCTTCAGGGATTATTTCATTGTAGTTTATAGTTTTCATCTTTTTTCCTTATTTTATATTTCTCAAATAAGGTGATGTCAAATAATTTTTTATTTTGATTTTTTTCAGTGCTATATCATAAAACTAGTTACCTACAAGGAGTAGCAATTGATTAAGTACACAATATTACTCACAGTCATCATTACAGTAGCAACCATACTTAAAGATGAAATACAAAATTGTGAAGATTAGTTTTAGTCTGTTGACTTTTAAACAAAAAATGAAATAAAGGAAAAGAACATGTCAAAACCACTATCAATCCAAGAATTAAAAGAGCTAGCACCAGCACTTTTTACAGAGCAACCACATTTTGAAGTAAGTGATAAATACCACTTTATCCCGACAATTGACGTAATTGAAAAAATTAAGGCTCATAACTGGTATCCAGTCAAAGTTTCGGAAGCAAGTGTTAGAGATATAGAAAAAGAAGGCTATCAACAACATTGTGTAAGATTCCGTCATTTTGAAGACCTACTAAATCCAACTGAAAACGTAGTAGAATTACTTTTGTTCAATAGTCATGACAGAAGCAAAGCTTTCTCTATAGGTGCTGGGATATACCGATTTACATGTGCTAACGGACTTGTCATTAGTGATGAAATCTTTGAATCTTATAAGATAAAACACCTAGGAAACAGAGAAAATGATGTTGCTACAGCAGTAGCTAATATAACAGCTATTAAATCAATCCTGATAGATAAAATAGCTACTCTAGAGTGCATTAACCTATCTCAAGTAGAAAAAGAGTCTTTTGCAAAAAGTTCTATACCTCTAAGATTTGATGAGCATCTTGAAATTGACCACAATGACTTGTTAGTACCACATCGTCAAGAGGACTGTAAGGATGATTTATATACGATTTTGAATGTACTCCAAGAGAATTTACTTCGTGGAAATATATCTGGAACTAACAAAAAGACAGGCAGACGTTTTTCAAGTAAAAAGATAACGTCTATCTCTAAAGACGTATCCGTAAATCAAGGTCTTTGGGATATAGCAGAACGTATCTATTCCATAAAAGAGCCATCACTAGCATTAGCGGCGTAACCAAATGCCTAAAACACTAAATACCTTTGAGAACATCTCCTTAGAGATAAGATTGATACAACTACAGCTCTACCTAGCAAAAAAAAGTTCAAATAAGCTTACACTTAGAAAGACTCCAACAGAGGTAGAGTTGCATATAAATCATGCACTTACTAGTCTTAATCATCTGATAACCTACATTGATGATTTTAAAACACCAAATTTAAAAATTGCATAAAGGAAACAAGCTATGAAAATGACAAATTATCGCCTACAAAATGAGATGGAGAACATTAACCCCAATAATCAAAATTGGTTTAAGGATTTTGTACGTCAAGTACTAGAATCAGATAAGCCATACTACGCAAAAGCCGACTACATAGGCTTAAGCATACAGGAGATCAAAAATAAAATAGATTATCTCTCTAGTGATATAACTGAGATGAGTGCAATTAAAAAGACTCTAACCACTGCAAAAGCAAAAGCCCTTGAAGCAACAGCCTCAGTTTTGGAGGAGTATGGAATTGATAGGTTAGATGGAACTTCCATATCATCAATCACAATTACACCTTCAAAAACCAAATCAAAAGAGACCTTTAAAATCATAAATAAAAAAGAATTGATTAGTCTAGGCTATTTCACCGTAAGTGTTGATGAGCAAAGCGTTAAAGACGCAATGTCAACAATAGAAGGAATGAATGAGGTTGATAAGTATGTAAAAGTTGGTGTAAGTACTGAAGAGGTGCCAGCTCGTATTAAAGTAAATGCTAAAAGAGGTAATTCAAACAATCAAGCAACAGAATTACTTAATTTAGTAGAAGCAGCATAAGGAGACAATATGTTTACAGAGAATCAGTTAAAGGCTCTATCTTATGGTTTAGACGATAGTAGAGTAAAGACAATAGAAAAGGCAGGTATGAGCTTCAAATACCTTGAAACCTACGATATTATAAATGTAGCTAACACTATCTTCAACTACATGTGGGATTATACAATCACAAGACTTGAAGAAGTTGCAAGAGAAACTAACCAAAACGGTAACCACGTAATTACATATAGTGCTATTGTAAAAGTAAAAATCTATGATACTCAAAGAAACTTCATTGAGAGAGAAGATACTGGGGTAGGAGTTGGAACAGCTCGTACTATTGGTGATGCAATAGATAATGCTAGTAAATCAGCAGTAAGTGACTCTCTTAAAAGGTCTCTACGGTCGTGTGGTAGGCAGTTTGGCAATGATTTGTATTCAAAGAAACCAAATATAAATCAGAACAATCAACAACAATCACAGCAATACTCTCAACCAATGCAAGAACAGTCAAAACAGTCTCATAATCAACAAGATTACTCGTCTCTCTACAACATAGGTTTGACAATTTTAGAACAAGGTCAGAATCTAGTTGTGGTAGGAGATGACATCTTTTCAAAGAAAGACAGTATTAAAGCTTGTGGATTTCGTTGGGATGGAGCTTCTAAGCTTTGGTATAAGCCAATAGAACAACAAGCAGCCTAAGATGAGAAACTTCATATTTTTAACTATGGAAGGATTTACCTATGACCCAAACAATAAAGCTATCCAAAACATGCAAGTATTGGGTTCTGCTACAGGAGGTAACATTCAAGAAGCCCTCAAAACTTTTAAGTATCACCAGTCTTACTTAAATCAGTTTGCGTTTAAAAATGTTATAGGTTTGGAATACATTGGTGATTTCATACACCATTTAGAGCTTTAAAGGAGAGCAATATGAGTAAGCTAATACCCGAACAATTGATTAGTAAAATACCCCCATTGTATGCAACAGAAGAGCTAAAAGATGATGCAAAAGTATGTCATGTAAAATTGTTCATTTCTGATAGTAATTGGACTTGGTACATAATAGAAATAGGGGAGGATAAAGATATTTGCTTTGGATATGTAGAGGGGCTAGAAAATGAGCTTGGATACTTTTCACTAGAAGAGTTAGAAGCCACACATGGTCCACTTGGGCTAAAAATAGAGAGAGATTTATACTTCAAACCAACAATATTGTCAAAAATTCGGTCTAATGCATAAGAAGTAGAGAGGCTTTCTCCTCTACTTCTTTATTTTTTTCTTATAGTTTAATCATCATAGTCGTCATCGTCATCATTACAATAGTCATTATAATCATCATTATTTGAATTGTGAGCATCTGCCCAATCATCTATATCGGCATCATTATTTGGATTGTTTATATCACTCCATAAATCATCATAATCTCTTGACATTTTCTTTCCTCTTATATTTTTATACCTAAGTACTGTATATACTCATTAAGATTTGAACCAAAATCCTGAAGTACATCTTTTAGATGGTATTGACTGTAAGTTTTATTTCCAGCACAACGTTTTAAAGTCACAGTATAATTGTCATTGTTTTTTAAAATCATATGACTGCCTCTTTGCCTAACTTTAATAAAGCCTATAAAGTTAGCATACTTCATTATTAATCTAGTATTTGCTTTTATTTTCATGCAAATGACTTTCTTAATAATCTGAATCTAAAAATGGTCCAAATTCATTAAAAGAGTCATCATGTAAATCAACTGCGTTATAATAAGTATGATTTGTAATATACCCATCTGGATTTATACTATAACTTTCATCAACATAACTGTCTTCTGTGTATTTTTCAGTATTTAAAAGTGCATATAACTGTTGATCTATTAATTCAGTGATTTTATTTGTAACATCCCATTCAGAAAATTTATAACCATGCTTTTTGCTAGATTTTTCTAAATTTATTCTTATTTTTTTTTCTTTAATAGGATCAATTTTATAATGAATAAATTTGAATATGAAATCTGTTTCTTTATTAATTCTGACACCTATAGGCTTTAAATCTCTGTATTTATTAAAAAAGTCTTCTTTTCCTTTTTGATTTAGAAGTTTAATACCTAGTTTGTGATTACCTAATTCAGAAATAGGTTTGCCATGTTCTGAAATGGATTCATTTGCATTGATAACTACAGAGCTAGTTTCATTTACATTCTCAGAAATAGTTTTACCATCTTCTGAAAATGATTCATAAACTTTTATTCTATTTACATTAGAACTATCCATTAGCTCTTTCATAGATTTTGATTTGTCATCTTGAGGTAGTCTTGAAAAAACATCTTTTCGATAAGAAAGTGTTGTATTTTTTGAAACATGTATGTAAATTGAAGGAAGACTTTCCCAATGTTTCAATTGATTTGAAAAATCTTTATAAGATTTAAACCCTCTATTTAAAGCTATCTGATTTAAAGCTTCTTTATGTGTTAAAGACGAACTTTTTTTAAGCTTCTTAGCTTCTTGTTTTAAACTATCCGATGAAGAACCTGAAAACGTTTTAAAAATAGAAACTTCTTTGATGTATTTACTGAATAAATCATCAATAGATTCATAAGTTTCACTTTCTATTTCAAGTGTGGGGGTATGGGTAGAATGTGTAGACATATATGTTCCTTTTATTGTTTTTCTATATGCTTCCACTCATACAAACAAAAAAGACAATAACGCCAACTTTAAGATATTTTTAATACTCAAAACTTTATGCTGTTCTTACGAACTTATATAGTGGAAATAGCCTGCATAAATGCTATAAAGAAAATTATAATACATAAGTGTTTAAAATAAGATAAAGATACTAAATCTTCATATCTTATTTTCCTAACTTTGTATATGCTAACAATTCACAAAAGTCCTACTAGCCCAATAAGTCTAAGTTTGGTATAACTAGGTATACAATGGATTTATAAATTCCCTATTTTAGGATATTAGTATTATTGTATTATAGAATTATCTATAAATATATACTCTACACATACCCCATATAGTCATCTAGCTATCTCTTTAAAGAACCATATAACTATCTGAATAACAACTTATCAATTAATACTATGTAGATAAACTTTTGTATACATGCCTTTATATGAAATAAATAAAAAAGGATAAACAATGTCAAATAAAAAGTATATAGATAAACAGCTGAAGAGTACAAAAGAGTACATAGATGCTTTACAAGAGCAATACTCTAAGCTATGTGTTATAAGAGTAGACCTTGAATATAAAAAACCTTATAGTGATAGTATCGTACTAGATGATGCTAATGAGAATTTCAATAGAATGTTAAATAACAGAAGAAGTAAGCCATCAGTATTTAAAAATCAAGTAGGCTATATATGCAAGAAAGAGTACACACCATCAAGAGGTGTACATTTTCATACTGTTTTTTTATACGATGGCAACAAAGTACAAAAAGATGCTCATATAGGGGATAAAATTGGAAAGTATTGGGAGGAATTAACAGAAGAGAAAGGAAGCTACCATAATTGCAACCGTAACAAGTATAAATTTAAAGGTGTAGGTATGCTTGAACATACTGATACTAAAAAAAGAAAGATTTTAGATAAACATGTTACGTCATATCTCTGTAAAGATGAACAAAATGTAGAGCTAGTAAAAAGCAATAAAAAAGATAGAACATTTGTAAGGGGTACAATTCCTAAAAGCAAAGGGAATATTGGGAGACCTAGAGCTGGTGAGGGCAAGATAAATAAAAATAATTCAGCTTAGTTAAATTTGTTATTGGTTAGAATCATTGCAAGTATATGTGTGCTACATGGATAGTTCTTATAAGGCTTCGCTTTATAATAAAACTTATCTTGTTCCATCTACTAAAATTTAATATGCTGTAAAAAGCTATGGATATATTTTAGAGGCACACAATGATAACTACTACTGTACTATACTTTGTATCTTACCCTTTACTTATGATTTACTGTTCTTCTAAAATTATCCTTACAAGGATAAATTATGATGGAAAACAAGATAGGTCTGTTCTTTGATGCAGAAAACATAAGTGCAAAGTTTGTTGATGAGATATTTGATGAATTAGCAAAGGTTGGTAAAGTAATAATAAGAAAGGCTTACCATAACTGGAGTTGTCCTCGGTCTCAATCATGGAGTACAAAACTTCAAGAGTTTGCAATAGAACCCATTCAAGTCTTTTCCAATATATCAGGGAAAAATTCAGTTGATATAAAATTAACTGTTGATGTAACTAATCTTACACATACCAATCATGTTGATATTATTGTATTAGCTTCAAGCGATAGTGACTTTACAGTATTAGCAACGGATATTAAATCAAAAGGTATTGAGGTCATTGGCTTTGGAGAAGATAAGACACCAGCATGCTTAAGAAAAGCCTTTTCAAGTTTTTATGAATTACCTAAAAAGAAGAAAAAAGCTATTAATATTTTAAAAGATGCGATTCAAAATACACAAAAAGAGAATGGCTATGCCAATTTGTCTGATGTAACACGATACTTAAAAAACAAAGATGCTTCTTGTAATGCACAAAACTATGGAGCATCAAAGTGGAGTGATATTATCAAAGAGCATGATAGTCATTTTGAAATGAAACATGGGAATAATAAAAGTGCTCTGTTTGTGAGAGTTATAAAGGGTTAAAATAGGTCATTTTATAGAAAATATTTAAAAGGTGGAATAAAATTCATGGCTAAAGTATTTATGAGCTTGATGTTCAATTTGGATAAGAATATTACTATTCCTTAAAAAACTTAGTAATATCAATTTCTAATATTTTAGATATTTTATGTAATTGCTCAAGATTAAAATGCTTACCCTTATAACAAATCTCACCACTAGATATTACAGATACAGACTTATAACCCATAGTCATAGACAGATTAAGTTGAGACATATTCTTTTTATTTCTATACTTGGCTACATTTTTACCAACTACTTGATAAAGCTGTTCTGTTGTTATTTCTTGCATTATTGTACAACCTGCTATAAGTGATAATATTTCTGTAAGTTTATCTATTGTAGAATTTCCTATCAATCACTATACATGCAATGTATAATAGTAGACTAAGGCTTTATTTCAATATGCATACATAAAAGCCTTTTAAGTATAAGTGATTATATTAAAACAAAGGAGTTGTTGGTGAAAAGAATATTAATTATTCTAATAATGATTGGATTAGTTGGGAATGTAGCTGTTTTTGCAAAAAAAATATCTGTTGAAGAAACACAAAAGTGGAAAGATTTAGGAGTATCTTATGAAAATGACTCTATATACCTAAAAAGAGCTAATATTTTCACACCTGAAGAATATAAGATTTGGAAAAATGCAGGTATCCGTTTAAATTATATTTATCTATATAAAAATTTAGGGATTTTGAATCCAAGTGAAGCCAAATTATGGAAGGAAGCAGACTTCACTCTAAGAGAAATTCAAGAGTTAAAAAAACAAAATGTTACTACAGTTATTGAAGCTAAAAAATGGCGAAAGGCAAGAGTCTCTACTCTTTATATTTCACAATGGAAACAACTTGGTATCAATACACCTATTGAGGTTAAAAAGTGGAGAGATTTAAGTATGAGTATTCATGATGCTCAAAATGCAATTAACGCAGGGTTAGATATAAACACTATTAATCAATGGAACACTCTAGGTATAAAAGAGTTAAGAGACCTTTTGATGTTAAAAAATGGTGGTTTTGCTAATCCAAAGCAATATGAACCATATAAAGGAATGCATTTTGAACATGCAATAAAACTACAACAATGGAAGATAAAACCCAATAAACTAATCGAGTCAATGTCTTATATTAATAACATTTTTAGCCAAAACCTATATTTTAGTAGTGCCGATACTTTTAAAAAAGCCTATGCACTTATTGAAAATGAATGTGATGAAATAGAAAAGAAAAAATTGTTTACAGAAGTGGACATGGTAACAAATAATGATAAATGTTATATATTTATTGGAAAAATGATTCAGAGGCTAGATGAAAAATCACTATTTGGGAAAATTACTCAAAAAGGATTAATTAGTGGTATGGATAATAAGTACTTTTATGCAGAAAAATTTAAAGGTGACTGGATGGAAAAAAAATCTAATATAGGTGTCATTAAAGGTAGCGGATCATTTTCTTATAAATCAGCAGATGGAACTAAATATGTTGTACCACAAGGTGAGGTGGTTTTTCTAAAATAACAATGCTGCTATTACATTTAACCATGAACTCAAAAGAAAAAGAGAATATTGATAAAATCGTAGATACTTGGAATATTAATTCTAGCCTTGTAGTAGTTTATGGAGAGTGGTCACGAAGTATTCTTTCGCTCTCCTATATTCAAGGAAAGGCTTTGTTAGAGTTGAATTAAATTAATTGTGTATTTGTCCTTCATAGGGCAAATCCACTGCTTTAAATTACCTTGAATTTCATTTGGCAAATTGTTCAGTACAAATTATGATATTAAATCACTTTGCATAGTAAAAAACTCTTGACTCATTTTTAGTATTTTTTTAGTAATTGACTTAGGCTCTATCACCAATAGACTAGGTTGCCATTTCTTTAATTCATAAATCACTTCATTCTCGCTAGTAGCTTGTAAAAAAATCTCAAGTGAGCCATCTTGAAACTCTTTAGTTATAATTTGAGACTTACTAAGAGGTCTTCTTTTAAAATATTTAGCAATATCAGGTTTTGCTAATAATCTCACATCAAAAAATTCTGCGTTAGGTTCAAACCAAACATTAAGTGCTGCTTCTAGCTTTTTTTGGGCTAAATCACTCTTTTTAAAGCTATTATCTGTAATTATGAGTTTATTAATATCTTTAATGTAGTAAGTTTTTAGCTTATTAACTTTAATATCATTTGCATAAAGGTACCAATAGCCTTCAAAGGCTGTTATTTTATAAGGCTCTACAAGTCTGGTTTTATCTTTATAATGAAACTTTACTTGAGTGGAATTTGAAATAGCTTTTTGAAGCTGTTCTATAATATATGTTTTATCTAAAATATCTTCTATCTCAATTTTAGAATAGATAGGATTATCATGGCTGTTTTGAAGTTTAGAGAACATGCTTGAAGCTTTATATCCAAAATCAGTTCCCATAGATTTTGCAATTTCTTTTAAAACATCCAGTACAATATCTTCTTCAAGTGAAAGATTTTTATCTATACTATGCCCATCAGTTACTTTCCAGTTATGCCCAGATTTTTCAATAGGCAATAAGTGTATAAGCCTTTCGTTAAAGTCCCTTTGGATTGTTTTTGTGGATACATTAAACTCTTCTGCTAGTTCCTTTACGGATAGAATTTCACTTTCTCTAAGTCTTTGCCATATATTTGTAAGACGAAAGAGAATCTTGTCATAATCATTTTTTTTCATAAGCAACCTTTTTCGGACAGCAAGTTGTCCACTTATAATAATATCATTTTAAATATAGATAAACAATCTTTTAAAGGAGATTAAAATGAAATTTATTCGTATCAGTTTGGATAAGGGATTTTATGTTTATAGTTCTCTACTATTTTTACTTATGTTAATTTAAAAAGGAGTGCTAATGAAGTTAGGGCAATTTGTAGATTTATTGCTTATTATTGTTGTATTCCTACAAAGCTTTAAAATCAATCAGCTTGAGAAGCTTTTAGAAGTAAAGAGTGATAAAAAAGAGTTCTTGTATTATTTTTATAAAAGTACAAAATATGTTATAAGTGTGATTCTATTTTTAGTACTAATGTTCTTTTTAGCACTTGTAATTAGTATGATTATCGACCTATCAACCGATGGGTTAAGATTTGCAGGAGAATATGAAACATATTATTGGTCTGATATATTTAAGTGGATAGGAAATATTTTTGAATAATATAAAAATAAGCACTCCAAAAAACTTTAATAAGTATTACGATATAATCAAAACTATTATGAGGTTACACATATGAATTTATCTAAGTCGCTTTATACTAGAGGTCTTCAATGCCCAAAATCATTATGGCTTAAAAAGAATAATAAAGAAGTGTTGACAGATTTAGAAGATACTACAGTGTTTGAAGTAGGAAATAAAGTTGGTGTACTTGCTTGTAAACTCTTTCCAAGCGGTAAAGAGATACCTTATAATGGCACTACCTTTGAAGAGAAAATCAACCTAACAAAAAAGTATTTAAAAGAGGGTGTTAAAAACATCTATGAAGCAACATTTTCATTTGAAAATATTATCATTATGATTGATGTTTTACATGTAAATGATGATGGCTCACTTGAGATAAATGAAGTAAAAAGTTCTACTGAAGTAAAAGAAATATACCTACATGATGCTTCTATTCAATATTATGTTTTAAATGGACTTGGTTTTAATGTACAAAAGACAAACATAGTACATATAAATAACAACTATGTAAGAGAAGAAGAACTTGAGATAGAAAAACTCTTTAGTATTATTAATGTTACAGTCGAGATAAAAAAACTAGAAGAAAATATATCATCTATACTTCAAAACTTTAAAACTTTTTTAGATAAAGGTGAACCTGATATTGATATAGGCGAACATTGCAGTAAGCCATATGATTGTGATGCAATGGAGTATTGTTGGAAAACTCTAAGAAACATTCCTGAATATAGTGTTTTTAATATATCAAGATTATCTAAAAAAAGGAAGTTTGGCTTTTATCAAAGAGGTATTTTAGATATTAAAGATATCCCTGATAGTGAAAAGTTTAGTGCTAGCCAAATGATACAAATTCAGTCTGATAAGACAAACTCTTCCATTATCAACAAGAGGGGCATCAAAGAGTTTTTGAATACTCTTACATATCCAATCTATCACTTAGACTTTGAGACATTTCAACAAGCCATTCCAGAGTGGAAAGGTGTAAAGCCATACATGCAAATTCCTTTTCAATATTCGCTACATATAGAACATGAAGATGGCATAGTAGATCATAAAGAGTTTTTAGCAAAAGAAGGATTAGATCCAAGACATGAGTTAGCAAAAAAACTAATAAAAGATATACCAAGCTATGTAACTGTACTGGCTTACAATATGGGATTTGAAAAAAGTGTTATAAGAAAGCTAGCCGAGACTTATCCTGATTTAAATGTAAAGCTTATGGCAATCCATGATAATATCAAAGACTTAATGACTTCATTTGCAAACAAAGATTATTATACTCCTACTATGAAAGGAAGTTATTCTATTAAGTATGTACTTCCAGCATTAGTGCCAGAAATGGAAAATGCTTATAAAGAGTTAGAGTATGTACAAAATGGTGGAGATGCTATGCAGGTGTTTCCAAGTTTATCAGAAATTAAAGATGAAGAAGAGAGAAAGAATCTAAGAAAAGCACTATTGGAGTATTGTAAACTTGATACTTTGGCAATGGTTAAAGTGTTAGAAAAATTGAAGGAGAGTGTTAGATGAGCTTTAAAGAAGAGTTGCAATTAAGTATTAATGATTTAGAAAAAAATTTTTATAAACTAAAGAGCACAAAAGAATTTTTAGAAATTTATGAACAAGAATCAGAATGGATGGATGATCCAAAAACTAAATTACATATTTTTATAAAAGATAAATCTAGTATAAGTGCTTTTAAAAATATAATTGACCATTTAAGAGATGATAAATATGTTTTTACTTTTAATGATATCAATGCCTTAGAATATTTTACTAGTAAAGTAAATAAACTTTTTAGTATTGTAAACTGGATAAATAATTTTAAAAATAGTGATAAACTTGATCTAGCAAATTTATTTAATGAAATGAAACAAAAGAATAGATACAGTGAAATTGATGTAACTATAATAAAAGAAAAAAGATTACGTGCTTTTTTGCCCCATCTATATTCAATTGTGAAACATTTGCAAAGTCCTAGTGAATATCTTATTTATTATGTATTTTGGCAAAATATAGTAGATCAAATATTGCAAAAAAAGAATGATTATGATTCATTATGTGATTTATACCAATCATTAAATATTGAAAAAAATAAAAACCTTGAATTCGCATCATATATGGGTGTTTTGGGAACAAACTTGGCTCTTTCAATAAAAAAGAAAGGTCTTATTAAGCGTAAATATGATCAAAATTATAAAAAATTAAAGAAAATTTTAAACTTAGATAAATATTTAGATCTAAGTATTTGTGACAATAATGAAGAAAAAATCAATGGAGATGAAATGCTAAATAATAATACACAGCAAATACCTTTAAATCAAATCTTATATGGTCCTCCAGGCACAGGAAAAACCTATCATACTATAAATAAAGCATTGGAAATTATTCTTGAAAAGCAACCTGATAAATCTATTCAAGATATTTTAAGAAAAGAGAATCATACAACAGAAGAAAGAAGTACCTTAAAAGAAAAATTTGAGGAGCATAAAAAATCTGGACAAATTGAATTTATTACTTTTCATCAAAGCTATGGATATGAAGAGTTTGTTGAGGGAATAAAAGCTGAGACAACAGAAAAAGAAAACATTAAATATGAAGTTCAGCCTGGTATATTTAAGAAATTATGCGAAAAAGCATCAATAAAAAGTTCCTCAAATATTGAAGAAAAAATAGAATGGCTTAAGACAAAATTAATTGATGAAGAAGTGATAGATATAGCCTATAGAAAATCAAACTTTAAAGTTAGTTATAGAGGTGGTAAAACATTTAAGATTCAACCTGAAAATTCAAAAAATGAAGATACAGATTATCCTGCATCTATTGAAAATATTATTAAACTTTATAAAGGCGGTAAAAAAAATGAAGTTTATAACCCTACCTATACGGATGGAATTTTAGAATACTTATATAATAATGGGTTAATAAAGTATAACCAAGTTAAAGATGAAAATAAAAAAAATCATATTCTCATAATAGATGAAATTAATCGTGGTAATATATCTAAAATTTTCGGTGAACTCATAACTCTCATAGAGCCAAGTAAACGTATAGGAGAAGATGAGACTTTAGATATAAAGCTTCCATATAGTGGTGATGAGTTTGGAGTGCCTTCTAATTTATACATCATAGGAACAATGAACACAGCAGATAGAAGTATCGCTCTTATGGATACTGCTCTTAGAAGAAGGTTTGGTTTTGAAGAGATGATGCCCAAACCTGAACTTCTAAAAGACATAAATTTGGATGAAATAAATATACAACAACTACTTGAAACTATAAATAAAAGAATAGAATATCTCTATGATAGAGATCACACTATAGGGCATGCCTATTTTATGAGTTTAAAAGATAAAGATGAAGAGAATAAAAAAGTTGAATTAGACAATACATTTAGAAACAAAATCATCCCATTACTACAAGAGTATTTTTATGATGATTGGGAAAAAATACAAATAGTACTAGGTGATTATCCTGAACAATTTAAAAAGAAATCTAATTTATATAAATATCAAGAATATCAATTTATCCAAAGTGAAATAATAAAAGAAGATGATATTTTAGGCTTTGACCACCCAGATATAGAGAATGACAATATTGAGTACAAAGTAAATACAGAGTTTAAAGTAGAAGCGTATCAAAAAATATACAGTGATTATCCAAAAAGAATAGAAGTAAAGACAAATGAAAAAGTCACAGAACCAGCTTCTGCTGAATGAATATAGCTATATTTTCATTGGTTCAGAAGATGATGGAAAACATAAAGCTGTAGACAAACAGACCTTTGAAGAGTTAGAATCATTTGTACTAAAAAACAGTGATAGTGTTCAATTTTTAAAAATAGGACAAAATAAAAAGCATAAATTTATTCAAGCTCAAAACTATGTAGGTGTCATACAAACCAAAAATGGTACTACTATAGAAATAATTCCTAAAATTAGAGAAGTTAGTGAAGAAAAATCAAAAAATATTCTAGTTCGCATGTTAAAAACTCTAAAAAAATCTCCTTTTAAAAACTTCAATATGGCAAATTTAAAAAGTTCTAAAATGCCATTGCTGGAGATATTTATAACAATGTTTGTAGAAGAGTTAGCAAAACTAATACAAAAGGGTATAAAAAACGATTACGTAAAGAAAGAAGAAAACCTAAAGTTTTTAAAAGGCAAGTTAAAAATAAATGAACAGATAAAGAGAAATTACATACACAAAGAAAGATTTTATGTAGAGTTTCAAGAATATCTATCTGATAGAGTAGAAAACAGACTCATAAAAACAACACTACAATATCTCTATAAAAAATCAAAGCTAAATAAAAATCAACAACGTATCAGAGAGTTTATGTTTGTATTTGATGAAATCTCTACATGTAAAGACATCAAAAATGATTTTTCAAGAGTTAAATTAAATAGACAAATGAAAGACTATGAACAAGTACTATTATGGTGTAAAACATTTCTACTAGAAAACTCTTTTAGCCCATATAAAGGCAAAGATGTAGCTTTTGCACTTCTTTTTGATATGAATATGCTGTTTGAAAGTTATGTAGGAGATTATTTAAGAAGAAATGGTTTACATATAAAGCTACAAGATAGAGGAAAATATCTAGTAGATGAGCCAAATAAGTTTGCTCTAAAACCAGACATAGTAATAAACAAAGACAGTGAAAACGAAATAGTAGCAGATACAAAATGGAAAATTATCAAAGAAGAAAAAGATATAAGTCAAAATGACATGTACCAGCTATATGCATATGGAACAAAGTATAAAAAGTGTAAAAAGATGTACCTTATATATCCATACGATTCTAATTTTGAAGGTACTAGATACCTCTATAACAAAGAAGAAAATGAGCTAGTTCTAAATATACTCTTTTTTGATATATCAAAAGATAAACCTGAATTCAAAGAATTGTCAAATATAGCTATGCAAGAGAAGTATCAACTCTATCGAATATTAAAGGAGACCTGTGTTAAATAAGATTATATTACTCAATAGTGCAAAATATCAAAAAGCTATTATAAGCCTTGATACTGACTCAATCCAAATAGTAGGTGGTAATAACATAGGAAAAACAACGCTTATTAGTGTTTTAAATTTTTTATATATTCCAAATAAGAGAGACTGGAATTTTAGCCATGATACACAACAAACACTACGCTACTACTTTAAAAACTTTGATAAAAACTATATCATCTTTGAAGTATTTAAAGAGGGGTATTTCTGCATTTTAATGAAGCGAAATGAGAACAATAAGCTTGACTATTATAAAATAGGACTTCCTTATGATGAAGTTGAACCACATCTTTTTAAAAAAAGAAATGAAAACAATATTTTATTAGGTTTTGAGGAAATAGAAACAAGTCTTCTAGAAAAAATACATAAGTTAAATGACAAAGAATATAGGGTATTACTCTATGGTGAATCTAAAAGAGATAAATCTATTTTATGGCTAAAAAAAGACAAACAAACGGTTTTTGGGAAGATTTATAAGTACTTACTTAATATTAATTTGATAACTCATGAAGTTGTAAAACAATGTTTAGTTGTTGCTGACGGAAGAGAAAGTGTGTCAAGGGAATTTAGCAGTAGTGACAACGATAAAATAGAAAACATGCAGCAGAAGATAAGAGAGGTAGAACGTCTTAAAACAAACAAAATAAAATTCAACACTTTTAAGGAAACGTACTTCAGATTCATTGGTCAACAGATGGCTCTTAAAAAAATGTATGCGACATTTTTAGCACTCTATCCTAAAATTACAAAAGATTTAAAAGATGATTTAGAAAACACTCAATCTGAATTAAAAAATATTGATGAAAAAATACTAAAGCCATTATCTACAGAAAGAGATGGGTTGTTAACAGGTGTTGCACAGTTAAAGGCAGATATTTCTCATAAACAAAAAGAGGTTGATGCAAAAAGACTTGTAATTGAAAAAATAAAAGCATACGATCCACCAGTATTTATTCAAAGTATCATTGATACCAAAGAGAGTAAGAGAAATGAACTTCAGTATAATTTGACGAAAATTAAAGTGGAAGAGCATACTGAAGGAAAAGTACAGAATGCAATTAAAAAACTGGAACAGGAAGAAAACGATTTATTGAGCCAAGTTGAGAACTTCAAAAACCTTCTTATCCATCATATATCAGATATACCAGAAATGAATCAAAAGATTAATACCCTATTCTCAAAAAAGTTCTTGAGGTTAGATAAAACAGCTGTATTAAAGAAAATTTCAAAAGATAAAAAAGACACTTTAGAGCTATTTGATGGGATTATCGATGTATCATCTATTACAGAAGAAAAACTTGACACTATTGAAAGCATTAAAAAAGAATTAACTGAAACAACACAAGAGCTAGGAAAACAGAAAAAGCTTTTAAAAGATATTCATAATTCTAAAGAACTAGAAAAAGTAATCAAAGAATTTGAAAAGGAAATCAAAACCTTAAAAGCCCAATTGGATGAGATTGAAAATCTACCAACCTTAGAGGAAGAAATAAATATTCTTAAAGGTGAAAAAGTTGCTCATCGTAAACAACTCGTAGCTCAGGAAGAAGCATTAGAGTCAAAAAAAGAAGAGATAAAAAAGATTGTAATTGATAAAAAAAACTTGGATAAAAAAGAAAAAGAAATTACATCTCGTTTAACTTCTCTAGAAGCCTCATATCAATATTTTGAAGGTGATCTATTAGAATTAGGATTACTTGACTCTGCTGAGTCTGAAAACATTGATATAGATGACCTAATAGTTCAGATGAAAATAAATAAAAAGGAAGTTCAACTCCTTAAAGAAGGTAAAGATAAAGAGTTTAACGAACTCAAGTACACTTTGTATAAAGAACATGCTAATGAAGAGTCTTTTATTCATGAAATCCAAGAAGATATTGATACAATCAAAGACAAAGAAAATACTATTAATAAGCTAGTCAAGGCTATTACTGATGACATTAGTACCCCAACAGAAACTTTTTTAAAAGAATTAGAACTTTTTGAAGGTTATATAAATTCTCTTTCTACGACGTTAAAAAAATACAAAATATCAGACCTTTACAACATTGAGCTATTACTTCGGAAAAATAATAAACTTATTAAAGATTTAAAACTGATAGCTAGTATACGTTCAGATAGACTTTTTAGTGTAGAAGATGAACTTATGAGCAAAGATGAACAATTAGAAGTACTAAAAAAGTATATAGCTGATGCAAAAACTTATACATTGAATGATCTATTTGAGGTAGCATTTAAAGTTAATGATAATGAAGTTGACCTCTCAAAACAAGTAGAATCTACTGGAACAAACAGGATGTTAAAAATCCTTCTTTTTATATTGATTATGAAAGGCATCATTGTTCAGGATGAAAGTAATAAATTGGTTCTTTATATCGATGAATTAGGTGAGGTAGATGATGACAATAGTTTTGAACTAATTAAACGTTGTAAAGAGAATAACTTTATTCCCATTTTTGCAGGACCAGATAAAAAACCAAATATTGATAAGTACTATGACCTATTGAAGTCAGGAATAGATGGAAAAATTATTGTTGATGATGTGAGGGCTATCTATGCAAAAGACAGAATATGAGTTTTATAATAAACTTAAAATAAATAGCTTTGTACATAGTAAAAGCGTTCCAAAATCAATTAAGAATTCTCAAGAATTTCAATCATTGGTTCGTTCAAAAGTGCTAGGAGATGAAAAAAGTGGTAGAGGACGTAATTATACTATCAATAAGCCAGAGCATTATGCAGATTTTATTGCTAGAACGTTTCCAGCTGGTGACATTGAAGTAAAAAATGAAATAGACAATCAACGTAAATATCGTAATACAAAAGCTACTACAGTAGAAAAAGAAAGAGCAGTTTTCCTTCGAGGAAGCTGTTCTATTCTACTTAATAATGAAGAAGTAGATCTCTCTTTTTATACTGAAAAATTTGGATTATTTAGCGGTATACTAAACAGTTTACATGTAAAGAAGTTATGTTTTGTAGAAAATTTTACTTCATTTTTGCAAGCAGAAAAGTTGCTAGGTAATGAGTATGTATATATTCATTTTTATGGTCGTTTCCCAAAAAATACAATATTAAAAAAAATTGCATGTGATGAATATCTACATTTTGGGGATTATGATTTTGTTGGATTACAAGAATACTTACGTGCAAAATCAGCTTTTAAAAATGCCACAATATATATACCTGATAATTTAGACGAACTATTTAAAAAATATGCCACCAAACGTAAAGCAAAAGATACGATGTATAAAAATGTCAAAAATACTACTGAAGCGAATGTTATCCGCATACGTGAGAAGATTTTAACTTCTGGACATTTTTTAGAGCAGCAGATTTTAATGGATAACATCTATGATTGATCCAAAGAAGATACTACGTTTTGTTACTGATAATTTTGATGAAGTTAAAGCTTTATATAATCTGCAAAAAGAGAAAGGTACATTACAATACGAACATATAAATACTATTTTTGATACAGAATATAAGTTTAATACAGTAATTGAATACGCTATTATCGAAGAAAAGATTGATGAAACATTTGTATTAAGAGAGCTGTACTATAATCTTATGGAGGGATTATTGGATGATTATTCCCTTGATATGCCTGAACAGATTGAAAAGTATCATACATCACTTTCCAAGCTAAGTTTGAAGCTCAAGAGTATTTCAAGTAAAAATGAGACTCTTAGTGTAATACAAGGTTTGCTAAATGAAATCAATAAGTTTGACTTTCAACTCAAGCGTAATGTGAAAAAGCTAATTGAGGAAACTAAATATATAAAAGCCAACAATGATAAACTTGAATATTCTCAAAAAGTTCAAAAGGCTTCAGAACTTTCTACTAAATACTTAGAACCGCTAAATATCATTATGCAAAACCATAGTGATTCTATCGTACATTTAATCGATAATGTACAACAACATTCAAATACAAAGCGATTCGAGCATGATGACATTCATATACGAAATCAATACGAAATGCTTTCAAATACATTCTCCAGAGTTAAAAGAGAAATTCAAAATCATAATAGGTTGTTGATTAATGAAGTTATACCTTTATTAGAGCGAATAAAAAGTGAAAGTGGTGTCTTGACAGGATTTATCAATTTCTTAGGTGATGCCAATGCTTTTGAAGTTCCTGAAATGATGCAGAAAAATATCCCAACCGTTTATTCTATTAACTCAAAGTGGGATGCTAGAGATATCTGGGATAGTGTTGATGAAACACAAGAGGATGTTATAATAGAAAATGCTACTGAAGTTGAAGATAAATGGCTTTATGATACTAAAAAGTATACCCAACAGCTTCATTCATCTTTACCTCTTGATGACTTTTATGGCTGGATTGAGCAAACCCTAAATAAAGAGCATGAAATTATTGATAGTAAAAAGTTCTTAGCCTTATCAAAGCTGATTTTTAACAAAGAGATAGATGTATCATATACTTCAAACAAAACAACAATTGTTTTAGAAGATAAAATAATTACTGCACCAATCGCACAAGTAAAAAGGAAAAAAATATGAGTTTAGATTCGTTTATTTGCCCTGATAAACATTTTGAAATAGTAAAACATTTTCTTAATGGACGAATGATTACATCTGATGAAAAGTTATTTGACATAGTAAAACAGTACTTAGAATACTATCGTGGTTTTTTTGAAGAATCATTTGGATACAAACTAATAAATACACCTGAAGTAATTTATGTAACTTCTGATGTTACAAGCGAAAAGTTTTCTCGTTCTCTTATGTTACTACTTGCTGTCGTAACTTACGAGTTTAGTAGACTGGGAAAAAACATTTATGAAGAATTTGAAAAAAGACATACTATCAGTGAGTTTACTGAACTGGTAAAAAACTCCAGTTACAAAGATAGCTGTAGAAATATCAGTATTGAAGATACGTTAAAAACATGCCATAAGCGTAATATTTTAAAGATGGAAGACGATAATAAAACATTTCGTTTTACAAGTGCAATAAATGTCTTTTTGGAAGAGGCTAAAGTGATAGCAGAGGTTGATATAAGAGATTTTAATAAAGAAGAGTAAAAATCAAAAAGAGGCTAGCTTAGTAACATTAAAATTATACAATACTAGTAGTAATATTATTTTAATTGATTCTTTAGTAAAATTAGACACCTCTATAAATATCTAAAGGATAATGACTAGAATGCTAATAGACAATAAAAAAAATGGAAAAGTTGGAGATATTTTAAAACAAAATATTAAAAACAACAGTAAAATTTCTATTATTTCAACTTATTTTACTATCTATGCCTTTGAAGAACTAAAAAAAGAACTTCGTAAAATAAAAGAGCTTAGATTACTTTTTACTACACCTATCTATCAAAATAACTATGTTAATAATCCTCTTTTTGGAGAGAGTGAAGAGATTAAATTTAAAAATTCTCTTCAACAAGTTCCCATTGCTCGTGAGTGTGCTTCTTGGATAAGAGATAAAGTAAAACTTAAAGAAGTTAAAACTCAAGGTATAATTCCTTTTAATCTTTATCACATTGATAATACTAATGCTAATGAAAACATCGCTATTCAGGGAAGTTCAAACTTCTCTTCTGTTGGATTAGGTTATACAAATTCTGGTTCTTATCATATGAACACACTTGTTAAAGACAGTGAAACTACAAGAGGTTTTTTATCTACATTTGATGAGATTTGGGACAACAAGGGTATGGTTCAAAATATTAAAGAAAAACTGTTGTCAAGTCTTGAAGAGATATATTCAGACAAACCACCGCAATTTTTATATTTCCTAACTCTTTACAATATTTTTAAAGAGTTTATAGGTGAACTCGATGAAGAAAAAATCATACGTACCAAAACAGGTTTTAAAGATACACTAGTTTGGAATAAACTCTATAATTTTCAAAGAGATGGTGTTATTGGAGCCATTGATAAGCTTGAAAAGTATAATGGATGTATAATCGCTGATAGTGTAGGACTTGGTAAAACATTTGAAGCATTAGCTGTAATTAAATATTATGAACTTAGAAATGATAGAGTTTTAGTTTTAGCACCTAAAAAATTAAGAGAAAACTGGTCTATCTATACTGTTAATGATAAACGAAATATCTTGGCAAATGATAGGTTTAATTATGATGTGTTAAACCATACAGACCTTACAAGAACAAAAGGTATGAGTGGAGAGATAAATCTAGCAACACTAAATTGGGAAAACTATGACCTTATAGTCATTGATGAGTCTCATAACTTCAGAAATAGTGGAACAACCAACAAGAAGACAAAAACCAAATCACGATACGCTAGACTACTTGAAGATGTGTTGAAAAAAGGTGTTAAGACAAAAGTTTTAATGCTATCAGCAACGCCTGTAAATAGTAAACTTAATGATTTAAAAAATCAAGTAGCATTTATTACAGAAGCTAAAGATAATGCTTTTAGCGATTTAGGTATTAAATCAATAGAGCAAACACTGAGAAAATCACAAAACAAGTTCAACATCTGGATGAAACTTAGTGAAAATGAGAGAACAACAGCAAAACTCTTGGATAGTCTGAATTTTGATTATTTCAAATTACTTGATTTAGTTACTATTGCAAGAAGTAGAAAACATATCCAAAAGTATTATGACACTACTGATATTGGTAAATTTCCACAAAGAAACAAACCAATAACTCTAAAGCCTGACATTGATACACAAAATTCCTTTCCTCCGTTATCAGAAGTAAATAAAACAATACGAAGAATGACTTTATCTGCTTATTCTCCATTAAAATATGTATATCCACATAAGCAAGAAGAATACTCAGAAAAATATGATATTGACTTAGGTAATGGTAGAGTATTTAAACAAGTTGATAGAGAAAACAGTTTAATCCACCTCATGCGAGTGAATCTACTAAAACGAATGGAAAGTTCTATAAACTCTTTTTCTCTAACAGTAAAAAAACTTATATCCACAAATCAAAATATCATAGATCTCATAGATAACCATAGTGATAGTACCTATGAAGAAGCTAGCATAATTGATGTGGATATAGATAGTGATGAGTATGCTTCACAACTCATAGGAAACAAGGTAAAGGTCTTAATTTCAGACGTTGATAAAATTAGATGGAAGCAAGACTTACAGAGTGATTTGGATAAACTTGAAATTCTTTTAGCTGATGCTATAGAAGTTGATAGTAATAGAGACAATAAGCTAAAAATACTAAAAGAAAAAATCAGTCAGAAAATACAAAATCCTTTTAATGGAGATAATAAAAAAGTAATTATATTTACTGCATTTTCAGATACAGCAGAGTATCTATATACAAATATAAATCAATGGGCAAAAAAAGAATTTGGAGTTGAAAGCTGCTTAATCACAGGAAGTGGAACAAATAAAACTACATTAAAGACAAAACAAAAAGATTTAAACTCTCTTCTAACTAACTTTTCTCCTATTTCAAAAAGTAGAGATACAACAGATCCTGAAGCTCTAAAAGAGATAGATATACTTATTGCAACTGATTGTATCAGTGAAGGGCAAAATTTACAAGATTGTGACTATCTAATAAACTATGATATTCATTGGAATCCAGTTAGAATCATTCAAAGATTTGGTCGTATTGACAGGCTGGGTTCTAAAAATGACACTATCCAGCTTGTAAACTTCTGGGCAAATATGGAACTAGATGAGTACATAAACCTAGAGAGTCGTGTGAGTGGTAGAATGGTTCTGCTTGATGTATCAGCTACAGGTGAAGAAAACATCATAGATACAAACAACTCTAATGATATGAATGATTTATCTTACAGAGCAAAACAACTTAAAGAACTACAAGAGACAGTTATAGACTTAGAAGATGTAAGCGGTGGTATATCTATAACAGACTTAACACTTAATGACTTTAAAATGGATTTGATGGGTTATTTAAAAACTGGAGAAGAGAAACTAAAACGAAGTCCTTTAGGTATTCATAGTGTAATTTTAAATCAAGACAATCTTAATAACACTATTGGAAAGGGAACTATATTTTGTTTAAAACTCACAAAAAATGAAGTACATACAGACAACTATTCACTAGAGCCTTATTACCTTGTTTATGTTGATGAGAACAATGAAATTAAGCTAAGTTTTACAAGTGCTAAAACTATACTAGACATCTATAAAAATCTATGTATGGGAAAAGATGAAGCTATAAGCGATGCAGTAAAACTTTTTGAAGATGAAACAAATAATTATGTAAATATGTCAAAATATACAACTCAGTTAAAGACAGCAATAGAAAGCATAATAGGTAAAAAAGAGGAAGGTGGAATGGATTCACTTTTTTCTCGTGGTGGCACAACTATTTCAAGTGATTCTTTTAGTGGTATAGAAGATTTTGAGCTTATATCTTATTTGGTTATTAAATGAAAAAAACCTTACTAGATAAACTTCATATTCCTCTTACATGTAAGATAAATCGTAAGTTATTTAAAAAGCAGTTCATAGAAAATTTTTCATTAAATGCGAATGAAAAAAACATTATAAATGAAGATGTAAAAAACATCACTCTAGAGTATCTATTAAACAAAGATAAAATAAATATAGCACCATATAGCGATGAAGACGAGGATTACTCCGAAGTAGCATTTATAAGAGTAGAACTACTAAACAGCAATAGACTAAAAAAATTATCAAACATTATTCAGTATATCCCTTATCCTCTTATAGTAGTTTTTGCTGATAAAAACAAGATTTGTATAAATATAAGTCCTAAAAGAATCAACAAAAACGACAGCAGTAAGTTAGTTATTGAAGAGAGTTATTTTACAGAGTGGATTGATTTAGACAATAGTAGTAAAATTGATCAAGAGTTTTTAGAGAGCTTGGAAATTAAAAATCATCCATTTACTAACTTTTTAGAGTTTTATAACAGTTATTTAAATAAGCTGATAGCGTTTAATGCTTCACAATATAGTGGTAGTTTAGAACAGAATGAAGATACAAAAGAATTACTAAAAAAGATACAAGAAATTAAAGTAAATATTAATGAAATAGTATCAAAAATTAAAAAAGAGATAGACATACGATATAAAGTAAATTTCAATATTGAGCTTAAAAAGCTAAATGACAGACTAGAAAATTTAAAAGAAACACTATAAAAGAGTAAAAATGGTAAAATATATAATTAAATCATGCTTTAAAAATAAGAGGTATAACTGTGAGTAATAAACTATTGAAAATAAATGAATTATATTTAGATAACTATCGAGCCTTTGAAGATTTTACAATTAAGTTTGACAAACAACTAACAGTTTTAGTAGCAACAAATGGTAAAGGTAAAACAGCTATTTTAGATGCTATTGCAGCTGCTTTTGGAACATTTATAAATGCAACAGGACTTGCTAGTGGAGTCACATTACGTAGAGATGATGTACGAAAATTTAAAGCTAGAGATACACAAAGTAATGAAATGGAAGAGAATTATCCACTTATTGTCAAGGCAAGTGGTTATATAGATAATAATTCAACAGAATGGATTAGAGAATATAAAAAACCAAAATCCTCTCTTACTTCTAAAGACACTAAACAGTTAATAGAATATGGTGAAAAACTAAGAAACTGTGTTGCACATGGAGAAAATACAATTCTACCTTTAATTTCATATTATGGAACAGGAAGACTATGGGCTCAAAAGAGAACAACTTTCGATAAGAAAAATAATGAAACTAGTAGATTAAGTGGATATATTGACTGTTTAGATTCATACTCTAGCTATAAATCCTTTAAATCTTGGTATGAGTACATATGTAAATCAGAACTTGAAATGAAAATAGAAGCAATAGAAAAGGAAGCTATTAATTTACCTGATAACGAATTTACAGATATACGAGAAGCATTACAAGAAGCTGTAAATGAAGTTATACAAGAAAATAGTGGCTGGAAAGATATAATTTACAGACAAAAAGCAAAATCAATTATTATGAATCATTCAGCAAATGGTGAACTATTAGTAACAAAATTAAGTGATGGTATCAGAAGCATGATTGGTTTAGTAGCAGATATAGCCTATAGAGCTATCAAACTTAACCCTCATTTGAAAAATGCTCCTAAAGAAACATCAGGAATTATTTTAGTGGACGAGATTGACATGCATTTACATCCTAAATGGCAACAAACTGTTTTAACAGATATGATTAAAGCTTTTCCTAAAATGCAGTTTATTGTAACTACTCATAGTCCACAAGTTTTGACAACGGTAAGAAAAGAACAAATAAGAATTTTACATGACAATAAGGCAATAACTCCATCTTCTTCTAGTCTTGGAGAAGATAGTTCAGTCTTATTAGCTGAGATTATGGGAGTTTCGCCACTTCCACCATTAGAGATTGTTAAAAAGAGAAAAGAGTATCAAAGAGCCGTAGAAGATAGAGAATATGATACACAAAAAGCAAAAAGTTTAAGACAAGAGCTGATAGATAATTATGGAGAAACAAGTACATTTATCATTCAAATAGATATGCTAATTCGTAAGTTTGAAGCACTTAAAAAAATTGGTAAATAGATGCATAAGTTAAATAGACCAACTGAACCAGTTGGATTAGTTCAGGCAAGAAGAGCATATAATGGAACTCCTTCTCAAGATGTTGCCTGGAAGAATTTTGAGAAAGATGAAATTAGAGAAGAACTGAAACAAGCCCAAAGTAGCTTATGTGCATATTGTGAAGTTGCATTAGGCAGTACAACTCGTATCGACCATTTTAAACCAAAACGACTTAATTATGCACTAACTTTTGATTGGGACAATCTAGTGCTTTCTTGCGATAAAAAAGGGTCATGTGATATTAGAAAAGGTGGTAAGTTTGAGAACTATTGGATAAATCCATATTCAACAGACCCAGTAGGAATGTTTAAATTTTATTCTGATGGTCAAATCAAAGGAAATTCAACGAATGCTCAAAATATTATAAATGATTTTGGATTAGATTGTCCTAGATTAGAGAAAAAACGAGAAGGTATATTAACAAGCTTAAAGCAGACAATTTTAGCTTTAGAAAATGAACCAGAAGCTTTAGATTATTTTTTACAAGAAGAAGCGGTAATGTTTCCTACAGCATATAAACAAATAATAGACAAAACAATCGGAGCATAAATAGATGAATAAATTGGATGGTAAAAGTTTAGATATTATAAGTCAAAATGTAGAAAAACTAAAAGATCTATTTCCTGAAGTTTTTAGTGAAGATAAAATAAACTTCGAAAAACTAAAAGAAGAGCTTGGAAGTTTTACGGACAAAGAAAATGAACGCTATAACTTCACTTGGAATGGAAAACAAGAAGCCAAACGCATAGCTCAAACACCATCTACTGGAACACTAAGACCTTGCAAAGAAGATAGTAAAAACTGGGACACAACTCAAAACCTCTACATAGAGGGTGATAACTTAGAAGTGCTAAAACTTCTTCAAAAGTCTTACCATAAAAAAGTGAAGATGATATACATAGACCCACCTTATAACACGGGTAAAGACTTTGTGTATAAAGACAACTTTAGAGACAACATCAAAAACTATATGGAACAAACAGGTCAGATAGATAGCGATGGAAACAGACTAAGCACAAATAGCGATACAAATGGTAGGTATCATAGTGATTGGTTGAGTATGATGTATCCACGATTGAAACTGGCTAGAAATCTTCTTAAAGATAATGGGGTTATTTTTATTTCAATTGATGAAGTTGAGTATTCTAAACTCAGAAGCTTATGTGATGAAATCTTTGGTGAAACAAATCATATTGCAGACTTAGTTTGGCAAAATAAAAAAGGTGGAGGAAACGATTCAAAACATATTGCTGTTGAGCACGAATATGTTCTTATTTATGCAAAATATGAAGTTAAACTTCATAGCTTTTTTGAACCGTATAAGCCTGAGTATTTAAAAAGATACAAAGAAGAAGATAACACAGGATTGTTTTTTTGGGATACCTTTAAAAGGAAATCAGGAAAACAATACTATTCAATCGAATGTCCTGATGGAACTATATTAGAAAATGACGAGCTTGGTAATCCTATTAGTTGGCTTCGTTCTGAAGACAGATTTTTAGAGGATAAAAAAATTGGAGATGTCCGATTTTTTAAAACAAAAGATAGTTGGAATATTCATTTCAAACAAAGATTGCCTGAAGGGAAAAAACCAAGAAGTATTTTTTTAGAAGAGTCTATTTTGAATTCACAAGGAACTACAAGTGATGGGAGTTCTGAATTGTTAAATTTATTTAAAAAAAATATTTTTCAAAATCCAAAACCAAGTAGTTTAATAAAACATTTTATGACTTTCATTGTCAATAAAGATGAACTAATTTTAGACTTTTTTAGTGGTTCTGGAACTACAGCTCATTCTGTAATGAATTTAAATTTAGATGATAATAGTAATAGAAAATATATATGTGTTCAATTACCTGAAAACCTAGATGACTCATTAATTAAAGCAATTGGACCGACTAAAGCAACAATACAATCAGCAATAGAATTTTTAGAGGAAAGTCAAAAACCTCATTTTATCACTGAAATAGGAAAAGAGCGTATCCGAAGAGCTGGTGATAAGATAAAAGAGGATAATCCAGATAAAGACCTCTCAAGTCTTGATATAGGTTTTAAAGTATATAAACTAGATAGCTCAAATATAAAAGAGTGGGATAGTGATTTTGATAATCTTGAAACAAGTTTACTCGATGCAGTAGATAATATCAAGAGCGATAGAACAAGCCAAGACCTACTCTACGAAATCCTCTTAAAATACGGATTAGACCTAACTCTTCCTATAGAAGAAAAAACTATAGAGGGGAAAACAGTCTACAACATAGGTTTCGGAGCCTTAGTAGTCTGCCTAGATGACAACATAACCATAGAAGTAGTAGAAGCCATAGCCGAGTTTATTAAAGAACAAGTAGTCTATGACGAAGAGAAGAAAAAAAGGCACGCTAGAGTAGTTTTTAAGGATAAAAGCTTTGCTGATACAAATGTAAAGACTAATGCCATACAAGTGTTGAAACAGTTCGATATTGATGAAGTTGTAAGTATATAATTAATAAGGAATTTTATAATGAGTAAAGAAAGTACATTAACACAAAGTCAAAAAGATAGTATTCAAATTGAAAAATTTATTTTCCATATAATCACTGTTGACAATGAAGAACCAACTTATTTGGATGAAGTTACATTAACAAATGAACAAAAGGTTTTCTTTAAAAATAGAATAGCAGAAGTTGCTGAGGGAACACAATATAAATTTGTAGATAAGGCACATAATATATTAGCTGGACTGTGTACTAATCTAGCTTCTTCCGAACAAAATTTTATTGATAAATCAAAAACAATATGTAATGATTTTAAATCTCATCATAGTGGAAATATGACTGATGGGGCATTTATAATTGCAACCTTTAAAATGCTAAATACTGATGATTCTAATATATCACTTATAGCTTTGATAAAGATGGACCAAAAGAAAGTTTTGGAATATGAGCTGGAAGTAACAGAAGATGGTAGAAAAGCTAAAATGAGAGAAATTGCAGATTCTTTTATTGAAAGTAAAGAAGCTGTACAAAAAGTTGCTATTATTGATGTAAGTAATGTATTTGCATGGGACATACTAGCAAAAGAAAGAAAAAAATCAGAAGGCATTGCAGACTATTTCAAAAACTTTCTTAATGCACAGATGAAAGACACACCAAGTAGTTTAACTAAAAAAACAGTAAGTGAAGTTACTAAATGGGCAAAATTACATACAGATTTATTAAAAGATATTCCTGAATTAGAAGAAAGAACTAGTGATTATGCAAGTTATGTAAAAAGTCGTGCAATAGGTTTTATAAATGCAAATGATGGAGTTACATTTAATGCAGAAAACTTTATTACTCATATTTTTAATTTGGAGCAATTGACCGATGATTCTAAAGAGAAAGTTGAACTACTTCACAATAACATGAAGGAACATTTAACTACTACAGGCGTATATGGACAAGTATTTATACCAAGACCAAGTGCAATAACAAAGACAATAGCTAGAACAAAAAAACGAACAGAAGAAGGTGTTGTAATAGAGTGGCAAGGTAATCCTGAAGATAAAGGAATTAAGATTGATGTTGTAAATGGTAAAAAACGAATTACAATACTTACATCACTATTGGAAGATTTGGAAAAATGACAACTGCTAAGGAATATATAGATAATTTAATAACCTCATTATATGACTTTATTCAAAATGATGAAGTGAGTATAACAAGTGAGACATTTGAAAATATAACTATTTCTATAAGTGGTTCAATAGAAATTTTAGAAAAGATAAAAAAAATATATATTGCTTTTAAAAATATTGATAATGAAGAAAATTTTTTACAAAATACTGATGGAGAAGTTATTGAGTTATTAGAAATTAATGAAAATATTAGTACATCATATAGTGATTTTACATGGAAAATTAGCATAAACAAAATCAGATGGCTAAAACTCAATAACTTGACAATTACAACTTTTTTAAATCTAGATGCCTATATTAACTGGTTAGAAACAATAGATATTTTTAATAAAAATAATGAATTTATCAAATATGAAAATATTCAAATAATTTTACCTATGAGTGACAATATTATTAATGGTCGTAATTTTTTAATTTCAAATGAAATTGATGAAAATTATAATTTTATTTCAGAAACCATGTTGCCTGTAGATGTGAAAATAAAAGAATATGTACATATAATTTCTAGTGAACAAATTATTTTTAAGCCAGACTTATATTCATTAGAGCTAGTTCATTCTACAGATAAATCTAGAAACTTGTTATACAAAAACTATGCCGAAGCATTAGCAACTACACTTATTCAATTCTTTTATACAAAAGATAATATTGTATTAAAAGGATTAAAACATTTACAAATAAAACTGAACAATAATCATATACCAGATATAGAAACAATTAAAATACTTGAGGAAAGTGTTCTTTGGGTTTATGAAGAAAATACTAGTACAAGGCTACAGTTACTTGTTGATAGGTTAAGTTTTTATGAATATGAAGAGAATAATCTAATATATATAATTAATAAGCATATTAAAGAGGCTTTTACTGAAGCCAAAGATAGGTATAAATTTGTTATCACTGAAAAATCAAGTGAATACACAAAAGACTTAAAAGACTTGCTAAAAGATACAAAAGAAAAAGCAGATAAATATTCAGATAAAACTAGAGCTATTATTACAAGTTTATTACGAGACACTTTAGGCTCAATATTTTTTTTAGGTCTTACTGCTTATTCTAGATTTTCGGGTAACAAAGATTTTATGCTTTCAGAAGATGCAAATATAATTTTTCTATTCTTAGGTTCATACTTCTTACTAGCTATGTTCACTCAGGCAATATTTAACTTTTGGGATATATATTTATCACAAAAAGAAGCACATAAATGGTCTAAAAGTTCAATGGATTACATAAGTGAAGAAACATACAATAAGTATGTCACAGAACCTCTATCTACAAGAACAAAACAATTTATAAAAGTACAAATTTTTATCATGATTATATATGTCATTTTAGCAAGTATTTCTTTTAATGTGAAAACTGTTTCTAATTATTTTATAGAGATAAAAAAAGAATTACCTTCAAAAAAACAAAATTTTAATAGTAAGAAAAAGTATACAATAAAAATTGGTAAAATTAGTGGAAAATAAAATGAAGATACAATTTGAAAGCAACTTAGACTATCAAGACAGAGCCATAAGTTCAATAGTAGATATATTTGAAGGGCAAGAGGTTTGTCAAAGTAATTTTAGTATTGTAAGACCACAAACCAAAGGGCAAAAGACTACTGCTGATTATAATGACCTTGGTATTGGCAATAGACTTGAACTTTTAGATGATGAGATACTAGTAAATGTTCAAAACATTCAACTTAGAAATGGACTACCTCAATCTAAAAAACTTAATAGTATGGATTTTTCGGTAGAGATGGAAACTGGGACAGGTAAGACCTATGTTTATCTAAAATCTATCTTTGAGATGAATAAACGTTATGGTTTTACCAAGTTTATCATCGTTGTACCATCTATTGCTATTAAAGAAGGAACGAAAAAAACCCTTGAGATAACAAGTGATCATTTTAAAACTCTTTTTGAAAATGTAAATTATGACTCATTTGTTTATGATAGCTCCAATCTTGAACAGGTTCGTGATTTTGCTACAAGTAGTGATATTCGTATAATGGTCATAAACATTGATGCATTTAGAAAAAGTTTTTCAGATCCAACTAAAGATACAAAAGCAAATATTATACATAGACAAAATGATAGACTCAATGGGCAAAAGCCTATTGAGTTTATCGCTTCTACTAATCCTATACTAATCATAGATGAGCCTCAAAGTGTAGATAATACTCCAAGGGCAAAAGAGGCTATAGAAACGCTTAACTCTCTTTGTAGGCTAAGATATAGTGCTACACACATAGAAAAATTCAATCTTATGTATAAACTAGATTCAATTGATGCATATGAGCAACAACTTGTTAAGCAAATAGAAGTAGCCAATGTCAAACTAGAAGATACTTCAAATAAAGCATATATAAGACTAGTAAGCGTAAAAGCTAATCCTAGAGGTGCAAAAATAGAGATAGATGTCATCCAAAATGGCTCTACTAAACGTAAAGTTATTTCAGTTAAAAATGGCGATGACCTTTATGAAAAATCTAATGGTCGAGATGTATATGATGGTTATACAATTAATGACATTTATATAGAAAAAGGTAGTGAATATATAGAGTTTCTTAATCAAGAGATTGTAAAAATTGGGGAGACTGTGGGAGATGCTGATGCTGACAGCATCAAAAGACTACAGGTGCGAAAAACAATAGAAGAACACTTAGATAAAGAGCTGCGTTTAAAAGTAAAAGATATTAAAGTATTGAGTCTCTTTTTTATAGATAGAGTAGCCAACTATAGAAGTTATGACAAAGAAGGGAATGAAGTTAAAGGTAAATATGCCTTATGGTTTGAAGAGGAGTTTAAAATAATCTCTAAAAAACCAAAATACAATACTCTTTTTGGGGATGTAGATACTAAAATAGAAGTAGAAAAAATACACGATGGATATTTTGCACAAGACAGCAAGGGTCATGTAAAAGATAGTACTGGCAAAAACAAAGATGATGAAAGTGCCTTTGATAAGATTATGAAAAACAAAGAAAAACTACTTAGTTTCAGTGAACCTCTTAGATTTATATTCTCTCATAGTGCATTAAAAGAGGGATGGGATAACCCTAATGTATTTCAAATCTGTACTCTAAATGAAACTAACTCAGTAATGAAAAAAAGACAAGAGATAGGTCGAGGTTTAAGAATATGTGTCAATCAAGACGGTGAAAGAGTTAGAGGGTTTGATGTAAACACTTTAACAGTAATGGCAAATGAAAACTATGAAGACTTTGCTCGTGCATTACAAAAAGAGATTGAGGATGAAGAGGGAATTAAGTTTGGTGTTATTGAAGAACACTTTTTTGCCAATATACCTGTTGAGAATGAAAATGGAGATATTGAGTATTTTGGAGCTACAAATAGTGAAACAATTTATGATTATCTACAAGATAACAAATATATAGATTCTCGTGGGAAAATTCAAGATACTCTTAGAACTGCTATAAAAGAAAATAGGTTTGAAGTTCCTGAAGAATTTTCTGCATTGCACGCTGATATCATTTCTATAATTACTAAGATATCTGGTAATCTAAATGTTAAAGATGCAAATGATAAAAAACTTATCACTCTTAACAAAGAAGTTTATCTAAGTGAAGATTTTAAAAACTTATGGGAGCAGATAAAGTATAAAACAACTTATAGAGTTGACTTTAATGTTGAAAAACTAATTGAAGAGTGTGCAAAACATATAGCCAATGACCTTACCGTAGGAAAAATAAAATACCTTTACTCAAAAGCTACAAATAAAATAACAAAAGCTGGTGTAGAAATAGTTGATGATACTATCAAGAATGATCCTTTAAATAGTGAGATTATTGATTTTGATTTACCTGATATAGTGACTTATTTACAGAATGAAACTAATTTAACACGAAAAAATATTGTTGATATTCTCATAAAAAGTGGAAAGCTACAAGGATTTAAAAACAATCCTCAAAAGTTTATTGATGGTGCAATTAAAATCATTAAAAAAGTTATGAGTATGTTTATTGTCGATGGCATTAAATACCAAAAACTAGGGTCTGAGTTTTACTATGCTCAAGAGTGTTTTGAAGACCAAGAACTATATGGGTATCTCTCTTCAAATATGATAAAAAATAGAGAAAACAAGTCTATCTATACTCATACAGTTTATGATTCTACTATAGAAGAGAACTTTGCTATTGAATTTAATAGAAATGAAAAAGTAAAACTCTTTACCAAATTACCAAAGTGGTTTAAAATCAACACACCACTAGGAACATACAACCCTGACTGGGCTGTACTGATTGAAGAAGAAAATGAAGAGAAACTTTACTTTGTTGTAGAGAGTAAAGGGAGTGATTTAGGATTAGATATTAAAACAGCTGAATCTTCTAAAATAGCTTGTGCAAAAAAACACTTTGCCGAAATATCTACTGAGGTTCAATTGGTTCAGTCGGATAATTTTGATAGGTTTAGCAACCATTTTTAATAGTTGATAAGTTCAAGATAGATACAATCTTATAGTGTTTTAATAAAGCACTACTTATAAAAAATTGATTAGTGAGGGTGGAAATATGAAAAAAGAAGAAAGAAAACCAAAAATGGAAAATAACTCTAGTGAAAAACAAGATGGTTTTGAAGATTCACTAGGCTTAACTCGAGATGAGATTAAAATTATTGAATCTCATAGACGTTTTTTTACAGGTACTATTTTTGCATTGCAACACTGCAATATGGATGAAGAATTAAACACATTATTTAAACTTTACCGTAAAAAGTTAGGTGAAAACTCTAGTTTTGCACCTTTCAAAGAGTGGAAAGATCTTTCCACCATCTTTGATGTTGAAAACAAATTGATTGACCTTATATTTACTTTTTCTCATTTGAACAAAATAGATATGAGTATAGAAGAAAAATTAGAAACTACTAATAGTGATAGTACGTTTTTCAAGAAATTAAAGATGCTAGAAGATACATATTTAGAGATTAAAAAAATAATAAAAAGTAGAGATCTTATTAAAAAATTACTTATAGAAATATTTCAAAGCTCTTCTAATTTCAACGAAGAAGAAAAATCAATATTAAAACTACAAGACAATATATTAGCTGAAGGTCACAAAATTGATCGAATTATCCAACCTTTGAAATTTATTGATATGAGAGATATTTATGGAATTAAAAATAATAGTCCTATAGCAAACTATATTCAGGAGATTAAATGTTTCGAATGATAGTAGCAGTGTAGTATAGAATTATCTTTAACTGTATCCGTTTGCGTTTATAATTTCTATATAGCCAGATTAAATATATTGAGAGAATAGGAAAAAACCTAACAAAAAGTACACCTAAAAGTACACCTATAGTATATATATGTAGTTTAGACCCCTAAACTACATATATTCGTTCCTATATAGAATAGTACAACATTTTGTAAGACTTAATGGAAACAATAGTGATTTATTATATAAAAGTAGACTTTATTTTTCACCATATTTAAATAAATATTGTAAAAAACCATTGGCAATGCAAGTAAAAAAGCTGTAAGACAAATATATCTTATACTACATAGAGCAGGAAGTGTTTGTACCATCTCTATAATAGATTATTATTATTTAGTTTTTAATGTATTTAAACTTTTTTTTGTAAAATTATATGTGAATGAAAATAAAGTAAAACTGTTATATAATGCTAGATTATTGAAAAGATACATGATATATCTGATAAAGTAAAAAATAAATAAATCCCTACTCAGTTATAATATTTTGACTAGAAGTAGGGATATAATATAATCCAATAAGCACAGTAAGCCCCTTGTATAAGGTGCTTATGGCAATAAATAGGAAGAAAATATTGATACAACTTACAAACATATCTAAAAGCTTTGCTATGCAAGAGCTTTTTTCAAATCTTAACTTTAGACTTAACTCACGTATGCGTGTTGGTTTAGTTGGTCGCAATGGTAGTGGAAAATCTACACTTTTTAGACTCGTTTTAGGTGAGGAGCATCAAGATGGTGGAGAAGTTTCAATACCAAAAAACTATAAAATAGGCTCATTAGAACAGCATTTGAAGTTTTCTGAAAAAACTCTAAGAGAAGAGGCTTCACTTGCACTAAGTGAAGATTTAAAATACGATGTATATAGAGTTGAAAAGATTTTATTTGGGCTTGGTTTTGTTCAATCTGATTTAGATAAAGATCCACTCTCTTTCTCTGGTGGTTATCAAATACGTATAAATCTTGCCAAACTTTTGGTTACTGAGCCTAATTTACTACTTTTAGATGAACCTACAAATTACCTTGATATTGTTTCTTTGCGTTGGTTAAAGTCTTTTTTGAGGAGTTTTGAAGGTGAGGTAATTCTCATCACTCATGATAGAGATTTCATGGATAGCATTACAACTCATACCATGGGAATAGTAAGAAAAAAACTAAGTTTGATTACAGGAAATACTCACAAGTTTTATGAACAACTTGCATCAAATGATGAGTTACATGTAAAGACAAAAATTTCACAAGACAAGAAAATAAAAGAGCTTGAAGAGTTTATTGCTAAAAATAAAACAAGAGCTTCAACAGCTGCTCTAGCACAATCAAAAGTAAAACAGTTAGAAAAAATGGACAGAATGGAAGACATTACAAGTGAATCAACTTTGAAATTTGATTTTAACTTTAAAGAGACTCCTGCAAAAATACTTCTTGATGTAAGTGATTTGAGTTTTGGCTACACAAAAGATAAGATTTTGTTTAAAAATATCTCGTTTAGTATCAAAAAAGGTGAATGTCTTGGTATTATCGGAAAAAATGGTAAAGGAAAATCAACTCTGTTAAATGTTTTAAGTCGTGAGTTAAAACAGCTTAGTGGAACGGTTGACATGCATACAAGTAGCAAGTTTGGGCATTTTGGGCAAACAAATATAAACCATTTAAATCTAAATAATACAGTTTATGAAGAGGTTTATGGTGTGAATGCATCTTTGTCTATGAGTAGAGCAAGAAGTATTTGTGGTGCTATGATGTTCAGTGGAGACAGCGCCGATAAGAAGATTTCACTTCTCTCAGGTGGAGAAAAGAGTAGGGTAATGCTTGGTAAAATTTTGGTAGATGAAGTCAATATTCTATTTTTAGATGAGCCTACAAACCACCTCGATATGGATTCTATTGACTCTTTGACCACTGCAATTAAAAATTTTGATGGTGCAGTTGTTATTGTAACTCACTCAGAAAATCTTTTAAGAAAAGTAGCAAATAGACTTGTAGTTTTTGCAAAAGATGGAGCTGATTTGTTTGATGGTACTTATGATGAGTTTTTAGAAAAAGTTGGTTGGGAAGAGGAAGAACAAGATAAAAAAGTAAAAACAGTTTCAAAACAAAATCAGCATATGAATAAAAAACAAAGAGCATTTTTAATTTCCCAGAGAAACAAAAAAACTTCACCATTTAAGAAGAAAATAGAAAAACTTGAAACCTTGATAATACAAACTGAAGAAGAATTAGAGACAAATCAAGAAGAGTTGATAAAAATTTCAAGCAGTGGCGATAGGGGAAAATTAGGAGATTTATACAAAGTAGTCGCAGAGCAAGAAGAGCTGATAGAAAAAAGTTTTGAAGATTTAGAAGTAGTTCAAAATGAGTTTGATGAGCTAGTTAAAGAGTATGAGATAGAGATTGAAGCATTATTGTGATAAAATAAAGACATGAATAAAAATATAGAATTAGGGGTAGTAAATACCCTACGGATTGACAGAGATACTGACCATGGTTTTTACCTACTTGCAGAAGATGAAGATGATATACTTCTTCCAAAAGCTTATGTAACTGAGGACATGAACATAGAAGACGAGATAGAAGTTTTCGTCTATACTGATTCAGAAGACAGGTATGTTGCAACTACGGAAAGACCAAAAGCAATGCTTGGTGAGTTTGGATACTTTGAAGTAGTTGGAGTTGAGAGTTTTGGTGCATTTGTGGATTGGGGTCTACAAAAAGATCTTTTTATTCCAAAGAAGTATCAAAAAATTCCTCTTGAAGTTGGAATGAAATTTGTCTTTAGAGTATGTAAAGACGAAGATAGCGACAGACTTTTTGGGGCACATAAGTTTAAAGAGTTTATACATACAGATTTAGAAGAACTTGGTGTTAATCAAAAAGTAGACATCATCATAAGAGAAAAAACACCATTAGGCTTTAAAGTTATAGTAGACAACAAATACGAAGCAATGATATTTCACAATGAAATTTTTGAAGATATTTGGATAGGTCAGAAAAAACAGGCTTATATTAAAAAAATAAGATCAGATAAAAAAATGGATATTTGCCTTCAAAAAATAGGCAATAAAGATGAAAGTAAAGAAACAGCAATCCATAGAATAGAAAAAGTACTAAAAACCAATGGTGGAGAATTAGAGTGCACTTACAAAAGTGACCCTGAACTTATAAAAGAACTTTTTGGACTTAGTAAAAAGAATTATAAAAAAGCACTTACAGAATTAATAGATAAAAAAATCGTTAAACTTGATGTTGATGGAATATGTCTAATCAAATAGCCATCATAGGAGCAGGAGCATCTGGCTTGGTTGCAGCTATAACAGCAGCCAAGAGAGGTGCAAAAGTTCATGTTTATGAGAAAAACAAAAAGATAGGCAAAAAGATTCTAGCTACTGGAAACGGTAGATGTAATGTTACAAATAAAAACATAGAATTATCAAATTATCATGGCTTAAATCCCTCTTTTGTAAACCCTTCACTTAACCGTTTTAATGCCTCTACATGTAAAGCTTTTTTTGGCGATCTTGGCGTTGAATTAGTTGAAGGACAAAGAGGTCGTTTATACCCAAGAAGTCTTCAATCTTCTTGCATAGTTGAGCTTTTAGTGTATGAGTGTAAACGTTTAGGCGTTGAGTTTTTTTTAGAGTGTGAAGTAAAGAAAATTACTAAAAAAGGTGATATTTTTTCTTTACATGTAGATGATAAATCTTTACATGTAAACAGAGTCTTAGTAGCTACTGGTGGACTTGCTATGCCAACTCTTGGAAGTTGTGATAGTGGTTATGAATTTGCTAAAAGTTTTGGTCACAGCATGGTTGCTACTCATCCATCTTTAGTTCAATTGGTTTGCAAAGAAGATTTAAAAGCCATAAGCGGTGTGAAAGTTGAAGGTAGCATAGAAGTTTATGAAGATGGACAAAATAAAACTTATGCAAGTGGAGATATACTTTTTACAAATTACGGCATATCTGGTTCTGCCATCTTAGATATAAGTCGAGTAGCAAGTCACTCATTGTTGTACAAAAGAGCCTTACATGTAAAGATAGACTTACTCCCTGAATACTCAAAAGAAGAACTAAAAAACTTACTAAAAAAACGTCAAAAACACTCAAATGGCAAAAGTGTAGCTCTTTGGTTAGATGGTTTTATAAACTCAAAACTTTCCAAGTTTATAGAAAAATCTCTACATGTAAAGAGTGCAGATGAACTTAATAACAAAGAATTAACAAAATTAGTATATGCTTTAAAAAATATGACCTTACATGTAAACGATACAAAAGGTTTTAAAACAGCAGAAGTAACCGCAGGTGGGGTCAATACAGATGAAGTAAACTCTACTACCATGGAATCAAAATTACAAGCTGGACTTTACTTTAGTGGAGAAGTATTGGACATAGATGCAGATTGTGGAGGTTACAATCTACATTGGGCATGGGCAAGTGGTATGAGTGCTGGTAAGGCTATAATTTAAGTATAACATAGGTCAAGGCAATTATAATAATTTTTTGATATTATTATAATTATATTTTTTTATAGATAGGAGAAGAACTATGAAAAAACTTTTAGTGTGTGCTGTTGTGTTAATGTCATTTTTATTTGCATCAGATCTTGATATAGAAAAAGAAAAAAGAACTAAAGAAGCTATTGCTAAAGCGATAGAAAAAGAAAAATTATATGCAAAAGAGAAGATATTTTACGATTATGATAGTTATGATTTTAATGATTCTAGAGTAAACGAAAAATCTATACCAAGCTTGCCAGAAATAGAGGTCAACGATTTGGATATGGATGATGTATATGATTAAAAGTATATTTTAGAGAAAAAATTGCCAGTATTAAGTAGAATTTTTGTAGAATAAATCAAAAACTATATGAGAATTTTATGAGCAATACAGAATTTACACACTTACATTTACACACAGAATATTCTTTGCTAGATGGAGCAAACAAGATTGGCAAACTTGCTGCAAAACTAAAAGAGCAAGGCGTTAAGTCAGTAGCTATGACTGATCATGGGAACATGTTTGGGGCAATTGATTTTTACCAGACTATGCGTAAAAATGACATTAAGCCTATTATTGGAATTGAAGCATACATACATAATCAAGATGAGCTTGACGATAAGACAACAAGACAACGTTTTCACTTATGTCTATATGCTAAAAATGAGATAGGATATAAAAATCTTATGTATCTTTCATCACAGAGTTTTATTAAGGGTTTTTACTATTACCCTCGTATAAACAAAAATATTTTAAAAGAGAATAGCGAAGGTCTTATTTGTAGTGGGGCTTGTCTTCAAGGGGAAGTAAACTGGCACCTAAATACAAACAATCCTAAAAACGTTCAAAATGGAGCAAAAGGCTATGAGAGAGCCAAAGAGATAGCGCTAGAGTATAAAGAGATATTTGGAGATGATTTTTACCTTGAACTTATGCGTCATGGAATTGGTGACCAGCTTTTTATAGATAATAATATACTTCGTATTTCTAAAGAAACAGGCATAAAGATAATTGCTACAAATGATACCCACTATCCAACTCAAGATGACGCAGAAGCACAAGAAGCTTTTATGTGTATTGCCATGAATAAAGAGTTTGATGACCCAAATCGTCTTAAGCACTCTGTAAAAGAATTTTATGTAAAAACACCAGATCAAATGAGTCAACTTTTTGCAGATATTCCTGAAGCTATAACTAATACTCAAGAGATTGTAGATAAGTGTAACTTAGAGATAAAACTAGGAAATCCAACTCCTCCAAAGTTCAAGTTTACAGTGCCGTACGCACAAAAAGAAGGACTTGATATAGACAATGATGATGACTATTTTAGGTTTAAATGTAAAGAGGGTTTAAAAGTTAGATTAAAATTAGTTCCAAAAGAAAAACATCAATCCTATTATGAAAGACTTGATGTTGAGATGGATATTATTTGTAATATGAAATTCCCTGGTTATATGCTGATTGTTTGGGATTTTATACGTGAGTCTAAAGACAGAGGAGTTCCTGTTGGACCTGGGCGTGGAAGTGCCGCAGGAAGTTTGGTTGCATATTCACTTTATATAACTGATATTGACCCTATGCCTTATAACTTGCTTTTTGAAAGATTTTTGAATCCAGAGCGTGTAAGTATGCCAGATATTGATATTGACTTTTGTCAAGCACGTCGTGGTGAAATCATAGACTATGTTGTAGAAAAATATGGACGCTATAACGTTGCTCAGGTTATTACTTTTGGTAAGCTTTTAGCAAAAGGGGTAATTCGTGATGTTGCTCGTGTTCTTGGGCTTCCTTATGCTGAGGCTGACGCTATGGCTAAGCTTATTCCAGATGAACTTGGGATTACACTTAATGGTAAAATGAAAAATGGTGAACAAGTAGATGGGGCTTATCAAAAAGAGGAAAAACTTAGAAAACTCATAGATGAGGATCCACGAATTGCTAGAGTTTGGAAGTTTGCATTAGCCCTTGAGGGATTAAATAGAAACTCAGGTATGCATGCAGCAGGAGTTGTTATTAGTGATGAAGAACTTTGGCATAAAACACCGTTGTATAAACCCTCAGGTGCAGAGCAACTTGTAACTCAATATTCACTTAACTATCTTGAAGATATTGATTTAATTAAGTTTGACTTTTTGGGTCTTAAAACCCTAACTGTTTTAGATAATGCTCTAAAGCTTATCAAAAGAAGATACGATAAAGATATAAACTTTAATGCTCTTGATATGGATAATCCAGAAGTGTATAAGCTTATACGAACAGGACATACAGTAGGACTTTTTCAGATAGAATCAACTGGAATGCAATCATTAAATGAAAGACTTAAACCCAGTGGTTTTGAGGATTTAGTAGCCGTTCTTGCCCTTTATCGACCAGGTCCTATGGAATCAGGTATGCTTGATAATTTTATTGAGAGAAAACATGGAAGACAAAAAGTATTTTATCCTTTTGAAGAGGTTAGTTTTGATTCACTTAAAGAGACGCTAGAACCAACTTATGGGATGATTGTTTATCAAGAACAAGTTATGCAGATAGTTCAAATAGTAGGTGGTTTTAGCTTAGGTTATGCAGATATTATTCGTCGTGCTATGGGTAAGAAAAAAGATATGAGTACCTATAGAGAAGAGTTTTGTGATGGAGCAGTAAAACAAGGTTATGACAGAGGTAAATCGGCTGAACTATTTAAACTTGTAGAAAAGTTTGCAGGATATGGTTTTAACAAATCTCACTCAGCAGCGTACGCCATGATAACATTTCAAACAGCCTATTTAAAAACATACTATCCTCAAGAGTTTATGGCAGCACTTTTAACAAGTGAACAAGATAACACCGATAAAGTAGTTAAGTATATTGATGAGGTAAAAAGATTAGGAATAAAACTTTCAGCTCCATCTGTAAACTACTCTCTTACTGAGTTTAATGCTATAACAAATGATGATGGTGAAGAGACCATTTTGTTTGGTATGGGTGCAATAAAAGGAGCCGGTGGCAGTGCAATTGGCAGAATTTTAGAAGCAAGAGAAGATGGAAAGTTTAAGAACATAAGTGATTTTATGTCTAGAATTGATACATCAAAAGTAAATAAAAGAGTTATAGAATCGCTCATAAAATCAGGTGCATTTGATGAGTTTGGATTAACTCGTAGAGCATTACTTGACCATATAGAAATTATAGCCGAAGCAGGTGCTAAGTGTGCGAAGATGAAAAAAGAAGCAGTAGGCTCGCTTTTTGGTGATGAAGAGGAGATGACAACAGTTCAGATAAATATAGAAAATCTCCCTGAATTTGATGGCAAAAGAATTTTGGAATTAGAAAAAGAGACTGTAGGATTTTATGTTTCTGGTCATCCTCTTGATGATTTTAGAGAATTAATTGAATCAATTCCTCATGCTCTGTCTTCAGATATTGAAAATATAGACAAGGGAAAATTTCTTTTTATTGGAAAAGTAGAGAGTATACAAGAAAGAATTAGTAAAAAAGGAAATAAGTTTGGCATAGTCAATCTTATGGACTTTCATGGAAATATGGAGTTTATGGTTTTTGCTAGTATCTTGGAAAAACTTCAAAATATGAATTTAGAGAATCCAACAGGATTCCCAATAGAGATAAAAAGAGATGACACTGGTGTTAAGCTTACATGTAAAGATGCCTTGTCTTTAGAAGAGTTAAATAAAGAGAAAGATAAGACTAAAATATTAGAAGAATTAAAAGATGAAATTGATGAAATTCCTCATATAAGCTCTACAGAAATCCAAAGTATTGAAAATGGAAAGATATTTTTTATAGGGAAAGTAGACAAGGTTGATGAAAAAGTAAGTAAAAAAGGAAACCCTTATGGTTTTGTAAGTGCTTTAGATTTACAAGGCAATTTAGAGTTTATGGTTTTTGAAAAGCAACTTGAAAAATTAAATAGTCTAAATATTGAAAAGCCTCTAGGATTTGCTTTAGAAATAACAAAAGATGAAGAAAAAGTTAGAATATCATGCAAGGGGGTTTTTACCCTAGATGAGGCAAAAAAGAAAAAAAATAGTAAAAAAGCAGTTGAAAATAGAGTCACGAAGATAGAACAAACACCTTTAGCGCCTACAACAATTCGAATAGAACTAACACAAAACTATGATGCGGTTGAAGAGTTATATGCTCTTGTTAGACAGAACCCTGGGCGAAGTGAAGTAGAACTTGTAATAACATCAAAATTAGTAGATATAAAGATGAAAACATATATAAAAATAGACCCAATAATTAGAGAACAAATAGAAGCTATTGAAGGAATTGATGTTATTGGTTAAAACGTTGTTTAGCATTGCTATAACTTAATTTAAGATTATACTAATGTCTATAAAGTTAGGTGAAAATGAAGGAAAGAAAAAGTTAAATGAAAATAAATATATATAAAAACAAAAATCTATGTAAAGTCAGAACGATTACAACATTTTTAACTCTAAAAAAAGATAAATCAACTTGGGAAAGTGAAATTTTAAAAGCTTCTAACTTTTGTAATGATTTAGCAAGTAAATTTATGCAAAATAGTTATGATGTTCAGTCCATAAGAATAGTGACTAATGCTTTTGGGGAGTATTTAAATACAGAAAATTTAAAAAGTGCAAAAAATGATTTACAATTTTTAAGTGATATATTGAATTCACTTGATGTACATAATCTTAGAATTAGATTTGCCATTGGTGAAGCAAAAATAAAAGAAGAAATAGCACTTCTTCCAGAATTAATACGTGATTTTGGTGATTTATGTAATGCCTGTGTAAATGTTCCAATAGATGAGTTTGGCATTTTAGACAATGAACTTATAAATTACTCTTCACTTGTGGTTAATAAAATTAGTAAAATCACTCCAAGAGGTGAGGGTAATTTTAATTTTACAGTAAATTTTAACTGCAAACCTCTGATACCTTATTTCCCTGCTTCTTATCACAATAGTAATGATGAAAATTCTTATGTAATTGGGCTTGAAACTCCTGATTTGCTTGTAGCGGTTTTAAAAGAATTTAACTCTACATGTAAAGAGCTAAAACATAAGAAAAAGTTTAAAAGTTACTATGACGTTATGAGTAAAGCTTTGCAATATCATGTTGATGGAATAAAAAATATAATTGATGATTTTGACAATAATGAGTTTATTTTTAAAGGTATAGATAGTTCAGCAGCACCATCAAAAAACTGTTCAAGTATGTGTGAAGTTTATGAAGAATTGGGTGTTGAGTATTTTGGGGCTAGTGGAAGTGTTGAAGCGAGTTCACTTTTAACAAAAGTATTTAAATCTTTGAAAAACATAGAGTTAGTCGGTTTTTCAGGACTTATGTTGGCAGTTACTGAAGACAAAGGTTTAGCAGCAGGAATAATAAAAGGAGAGTTCGATATACGTTCACTTCTTACCTACAGTTCAGTTTGTGGCATAGGCTTAGATACTGTACCAATCCCTGGTGATACTAGCATTGAAAAACTTAATGCTCTTATGAGAGACACTGGAACTATGGCATTTCGTTTGAATAAACCTTTAACAGTAAGAGTTTTTCCAGTTCCTGATTTAAACGCAGGAGATATGAGTGTATATGAGAGTGATGATTTGTGTAATTGTAAAATTTTGGAGGTAAGATAATGGCATATAATATATTTTTTGATACAGAAACAACTGGCATAGAAGTAGAAGATCAGATTATACAAATAGGGGCAATAATAACCGATACTAAAGGTGAGTTGTATAAAAAAGGTGTTTATGATGAACTATGTTCATCAAGGATTCCCATAAAACTTCAAGCAATGAGTACTCATGGTATAAGACAAGAAGAACTTGAAGGTAAAAATTCTTTTGATAAGACAGAGTTTTGGAGTGATTTAAATGAATTGAATAATGGAAATAACTATCTTATAGCTCATAATCTTCCATTTGACTTAGGTATGTTGGAAAAACACAATTTTAAAAATGAGTACCAAATTATAGATACTCTAAAGTGTGCTATGCATCTTTATGACGTTAAAGTACCTCATGTAAGTGCTGGACTTGGTCAAGAAGATTTGATTGAAGAGGAGATTTTAGACAAGAGTAATAATATAGTTCCTAATTATAAACTACAAACCTTTAGATATAAACTTTTTTCAAAAACGCAAGAGAGTGATGAAGCAAAAAAATATAATGTTGAAATAAAAGCCCATAATGCAATAGGCGATGTTTTGATATTAAAAATGTTTTTGAAGGAATTGTTTTTTAGAGCAAAAGAAAAATATAGTCTAAAAAATTCAGAAGTTATGAGTAAACTCGTAGAACTTTCAAGTGAACCAGTAAAGCTAAAAATGTTTTTGTTTGGAAAGTATAGAGGCATGACTTATGAAGACGTTTTTCACTCTGATAGAGGTTATTTAGAATGGCTTTTAAGAGAACAAGATAAGATGGGTGATAAGTGCGATAAAAATATCAAATACACACTGCTTGAAATGTTAAAAAACTAAATTTAATATAATAAGATGTTATTATATTAAATAACATCTTATTTTAATAATTATAAAAACTCAATAATACACACATTTTAGTAAACGATAAAAATTAGTAGTAAATATAGAATATTTTTAAATAAATTCCTTTTTTTCATGATAAAGTTCTGATTTTTTATTTATATTGTAGTAAAATAAAATTGGATTAAATAAAAACTTAAGGATTGAGGAAATGACGTTAAAAAATAAGATACTTCTAATTGTATCGTGCATAGTAACTATAGGTGTTATCGTTTTAACTAATATTGGTTATAACATAGCTTATGAAAATATAGAAAAAAATGTAAATCAAAGTCTTAGTAGTAAAGTAGTGATTGAAGCTAACAAAGTTGATGCATTCCTTAGAGAGAAAAAACGGCTAATGGAAAATTTGACAAATGTATTAGAACTCGTAGATTATGATGAAAGTACACATCTTAAGTATATGAATTTGACGCAAAAAAGCATGGGAATATATGGTATCTTTAGTGGTTTCTCTGATGGTAAGTATTTTGATACTTCAGGATGGGTTCCTCCAAGTACTCAATGGGATCTTAGAACAAAACCTTGGTACAAAGGAACTATAAATACAACAGATACTACTATATTGGGACCCATTAGTTATACAGATAGTAATGGAAAAGAAGTTAAGTATGTTTCTATAAATAAAACTTTTTTTAAAGATGGTAAACCTTTTGGAGTATTAGCAAGTGAGATAAGAACAAATGAGATAGATGATGTAATTAAAAAGGTAAAAATACTAAATAATGGTTATTTGTCTTTGTTTCATGAAAGTGGAAAAGTATTAGTTAATCCTAACATTGATATAGTTGGAAAAAATTTAAGTGAAGTAGGTTTACAAATTTTGGACCAAGGAATTAAATCAAAAAAGAGTGGCATGTTGTCGTATTCTTATAAAGGAAAAGATAAAATTGCTTATTTTATGCATTTAAAAGAAGGTCCTTGGGTACTAGCAGCTTTAGCTGGAGTTGATGAAATTAGTAAATCGACTGATGCAATATTGATAAAATTTGTAATTATTGGAGTTTTAGCCATTATTATTTCTTTAATTATAGTTTTCTTTGTTATTACACACTCTTTGAAACCATTGTTTGATATGAAAGAACATGCCGCTGATTTAGCCAGTGGAGATGGTGATTTAACTAAGCGTTTAAAGGATAACAAGCAAGATGAAATCTCAGGTGCTAGTAGAGAAATAAATAAGTTTATACAAAAAGTTAGAGTTATTATTCAAGATGCGAAACAATTAGCAAGTGAAAATTCATCTGTTTCTCATGAACTTTCTTCTACTGCTATGCAAGTAGGAACTAGAGTAGAAGATTCAACTACCTTAGTTGCCCAAACTACACAAATAGCACAAAGTATCAAAGAAGAGATAACTGGTTCTTTAGAAGAAGCAGATAATAATAAACAAGAGATACAAAAGGCTAATGTTTCATTGCAAAAAGCACAAAAAGAGATTGTAATAATGTCTGAAAGTGTTGAAAAAAGTACTCAAGTAGAAATGGAACTTGCAGATAATATTGAGCAATTAAGTCAGGATGCAGAGCAAGTAAAAGAAGTTCTTATTGTTATCAATGATATAGCAGATCAGACCAATCTTTTAGCATTAAATGCCGCAATTGAGGCTGCTCGTGCAGGTGAACATGGACGTGGTTTTGCTGTTGTTGCTGATGAGGTGAGAAAACTTGCTGAGCGTACTCAAAAAAGTTTGATTGAGATAAATGCTACCATAAATGTTATAGTTCAAGCAATTTCAAATGCAAGTGATCAGATGAGTAAAAATTCAAAAGATATACAAAAGCTTACTGGATTTGCACAAAATGTTGAACAAGAGATAAGTATTACAACAACAGTTATGGAAAATGCAATTGAGATAAATGAAAAGATGATGAATGATTATATAGATACAGGAAAAAATATAGATGAAATAGTAACTAAAATTGTTAACATAAATGAATTTTCAGGTGAAAATGCAAGAAGTGTTGAAGAGATAGCCTCTGCCTCAGAACACTTAAATGATATGACTGAAAAGTTAAATATGACTTTAAATCAATTTAAAACTTAAGTTTTTATATTCAATAGTCTACATGTAAAGGCACTTATGAAAGTGCCTTTACATTGTTTAACTCTCTTCTACTTCTTTTACACTCTCTAATAAAACACCAAGTATGTCAGTCATGGTCAATATGCCTTCAAGTTCATTATTGTCTATAACTAAAAGTCTTTTTACTCCACCTTTTACCATAGTTTGTGCAGCATATCTGACATCTAATTGCTCAGAAATTTGAAAAGCTGGTTTTGAGTAGATATCATAAACTCTTAGTAAATCTATATCGCCATCATTTGCGACTATTGATGTTAGTATATTTTTGTATGTGAGCATACCATATGCATCATGAGGTTTGAGTTTATCTACAACTAAAGATTTTACTTTTTTATTCCTCATTATATTTAATGCTTCACGTATGGGCATCATTGGGGAAATTTTTATTATCTTACTTGCTTCTACCATTACATCTTTAACTAACATTTATAACTCCTCTAATATTTCTTTTTCAAATAGACTTACTTCTTTACTTTCCATACCAGAAAGGTGTGATAAAGGAAAAGTAAAGACCATTCCGTTTGCATTTTCATCATTGTGAAGTTCAAGCTCTTTTCTAAATGCTTTAAAAACTTTCATACTTAATTTTTCAGGAAGTATAAAAAGAAGTGCTGAAACATTCTCTTCTAAAGTTAATCCAAAAAATACTTTTTTTTCTTCTAGCCCAATTGTTTTTCCGTTAAAAATAGTAACTCCACCTGCTCCGGCTTGTTTAGCTATATCAACTGCTTCTTCTTCTTTTGAATCAGGAACGATAGCTATTAACGCTACAAATCTCATCTGTTCTCCTTTATATTTAACTTTTTTTAACTTGAACTTGTTCAAGTTAAATTCATTCCACTAAAGCTTCGGCTTTTAGTAGAGATACCTTTTTTTTATTGTTTTGATATTGTGCAATTATTCCATAACCCATAACAGTTATCATAGGGAATAAGGAGGCAAAAGCTATAAGTCCAAAACCATCTATGAGTGGATTTCTTCCCTCAATATTTTCCGCTAAACCAAGTCCAAGAGCTGCTACTAATGGAACTGTAACTGTTGAAGTAGTAACACCACCACTATCGTATGCTATTGGGACTATATACTTTGGTGCAAAGTAAGTCATGATAATGACTATGATGTATCCAACTATTATATAGTAGTGAAGAGGTGTTCCACTTACAAGTCTATATGCTCCAAGTGAAATACCACAAGCAACACCAATTGCAACAGCAATTCTAAGAGTATTTTGGTTTATATTTCCTTTACTTATATCACTTGCTTTCATAGCAATGGCTATAAGGGCAGGTTCTGCCATGGTAGTTGAAAATCCTATCATAAAACCAAATAGATATATAAGATAGTTATTACCCATAGATGTCAATGCATAAGCTATACTTTCACCAATAGGAAAAAGCCCAAGCTCTAAACCAACTATAAATGCATCAAGCCCCACGATAAGAAGAATAACACCAACTATAACTTTTTTAAGATGAGGGATAGGTTTTTTAATAATAATGTATTGAAAGAATCCTATTACTAGAAGTATGGGTAAAACATCTTTTATAACACCAAAAAATTCTATCATTAAGTTATACATACCAAAACGATTTATTATTGAACCTGTTTGTATGGCTTCATTTAGTACTTCTGTAGTTGAACCAAAGTTATATACTAGGATTCCAAAAACTTGAACAAATATCATAGGTGTAAGTGAAGCAAAAGCAATTAAACCAAAACCATCTATGGCAGGATTTCTTCCTTTTATGCTAGAACTTAGTCCTATACCTAAGGCGGCTACAAGAGGAACTGTAACAGTTGAAGTTGTTACTCCTCCACTATCATAAGCAAGACCTATTATCTCTATAGGAGCAAAAAATGTGACACTTACAACTATAATATAACCAGCGATGATGTAGTATTGTATAGGGTGACCTAGAAGTATGCGAAGCACTCCAAGTGCTATAGCAAAGCCTACTGAAAATGCAACAGTTAAACGAAGATAAAAAGCGTCAATTCTACCATCACTAATGATAGCAGCTTTATTTGCTATAGCTATAAGCGCAGGTTCTGCAATAGTTGTCGAAAACCCAATTAAAAATGAAAAGCTAAGTAACCAAAAGATAGAACCTTTTTTAGCAAAATCATTTGCAAGGTTTTCACCTACGGGGAAGATTCCTATTTCAAGTCCGCGTATAAAAAGTGCCAAACCAATGGCAACTATACTTAGTCCAATACATATAGAGATAAGGTTATCAGGCACAGTTTTAATGATGACTATTTGGAAAAAAGCAACTACTGCTATGATAGGAAGCAAATCTATAGAAGATTTTTTTAAATCACAGATGAAAATCTTTAGACTCTCTTTTATCATTTTTTATCTCCTAAGGTTATTTTAAAGCCTTTAGTATTTTTAAGTAAGACAATTTTGCCACAATGTGCCTTAATGATTTGTAAAGATAAAGCAAGACCTAGTCCATGACCTTTTGTTTTTGTCGTCTTAAATGGTTCAAAAAGTATGTTTTTATTTTCTATTTCTTTTCCATTGTCAGTGATGTAAATTGCATTGTTTTTATAAAGTATACTTATTTTTCCTCTCTCTTTTTCATCTTCTTCGATGGCATCAATGGCATTGAATATAAAGTTTTGTAAAACTAAAATAAGAAGTTCTAAATCTCCCTCTATCTGAGTATGTGGAAAATTAAATTTAAAATCAATATCTTTTGAAAATGTGTATTGTTCTACTGCTAATTCACATTCTATACTTAGTTTGTCTAAGTAAAAGTGTTGGAAGTTAGGTTGAAGTCCTTTTGTAAAAAGAAGGGTTGCTTTTATGATACGTTCTACTCTCCAGATAGCTTTTCTTATCTCTAAAACCAGTGGTTTACTTTTTATATCTACTTTCTTGAAGAGTGTAGATGCTAAAAGAGACACTGAACCTATGGGATTTCTTATCTCATGAGAAAGATGAGCAGCCACTTGACCCATAGAAGCTAAGCGTTCTCGTCTTTTTTCTTCAGTAATATCTGTTGCACTTATAATTGTTTTTTCTTCTTGAAAAGCAACTTTTACAAGATAAAAGTTTCCTTCACACTCTATCTCATACGTACTTTTTGAACTATCATCTATATGGCTTAAAAGTCCAGTTATCTTTTTAGCTTCACTATTTTGTAAGAAAATCTCACCATTTTTATCTAAAACCCAAAGAGCATTTGGTTGAACTTCTATAATTTGTGCTATAAAATTTTGTAATGAAGTATATGATTCATTAAGTTTTTTATATTCATCTTCTATTACATAGGTTTGGCTTATAAGATCTTCTAAACCTTTTTTAAATATCTCTTTTTCTTTGTTACTTAGACTATTTAATAGGCTTTCGTCTATCAATATAACTCCTCAAAATCTTTTAATTCAAATAACATTATTTCGTCAGTTTGTTTTGATTGTAGTTCTTTGCTAAAGCCACTTTTTGAGAACAATACAAACTTAGAAGCACTAAGCTGAGCTCTTTCACATTTTTTTTGTAGAGTTTTTAGTATATTTTTGCATATTTTATGGTTTTTCCATTTGGTCTCACCCGCAATCATTGTACCATCTTTTGCCTCAATAAGCAGGTCTATTTCTATACTCTTATCCCAATAACTTCCGAAGTTTATAATATTTTGTTTTTTATATTTATATATTATTAATTCATTACTTAACTCTTCAAAACTTAAACTTATATATTGTTCTATATTAGTTATGATACTCTTTACATGTAAAGGTTCTTCAAGGTGAGGAGCAATAAAAGTAAACCAAAAACGGGTAAAATTATCACAAAAATGTATTTTATCTTGTATCTCATATTTACGAAGAGATTTTTTTATGAGCTGCCCTTTGAATTCTCGTAGAGGTTTTTCACGGCTTCTCTCTTTTTTAATGATATTTTTTTCAAAAAGAGCTTTATATAGAGCACGCCCACGTATTTGAGAAATATTGACTTTTTTATAAGCAGTATAACTTTTCCTGTCTCCAATAGCCAAACGGATAAGAATAGATTCTAAATCTTTTTCAAAATCAGTATCTTCGTCGTAGACGAAATAAGGTTTTAACTCATCTATTCTATCTAGGATATTAATTTGTATACATGTTTCTAAATCTTCATCTAGTTTTAGGAAGTCTAAAAAAGGATGACCATCAAAAATAGAGTAAAATTCTATTGTCTCTTGAATATCGAAATAGCTAAATTGTTGGTGAAACTTTTTAAAACTCACTTAGAATTTTTTCCAAAATGATATTGAAAAGATTATAAAGACTGTATAACATTCCAATCTCCCTACAATCATAGCAAAGCTAAGAACTAATTTGTCATACCAAGTAAAAAAACCATAGTTTTGAGCAGGACCTGTAAGTCCAAATCCTGGTCCAATATTTCCCACCATAGAGATTGCAGTTGAAATTGAACTCATCTCATCAAAACCTCTTGCATAAAGGTATGCCATTGTTATGAAAATTGTCATTGTAAATAGTGATAGAAAACCAAAAACTGAACGAATAGTAGAATTTTTTATCTCTTTATTGTCAATGAAGATAGAAGAAACGGTATCTGGATTAAGTGCGCGTTTTATTTCAAAAAATATATTTTTTAAAAATATAATATGCCTAATACTTTTAATACCACCTGCAGTTGAACCAGTGTTTCCACCTAAAATCATAGCAAAAAAGATAATCATAACTGCTACATTTCCCCAATCTTCATAGTTAAGAGTAGCAAAACCTGTTGTTGTTGAGACAGAGACTATTGAGAAAGAAGCATGGGTAAGAGCTGTATAGAAACTATCGTTACTATTTGTATAGTGAACAAATGCAAGTCCAAATGATAGAGTTATAAGCATGATTGTTAACCATATAAACTCTTCATGTAAATATGCTTTTTTATCGCCCATAAAAAATTTAATATGAGAGATGAAATTTAAGCTTGAGATATACATGAAGAATATAGTTGTCCATAGAATTGCATCATTTTTGAAGTATCCTAGAGAGTCATTTTTTGTAGAAAATCCTCCGGTTGAAATGGTTGATAGCGCGTGAGACAAAGCATCAAACCAGTTCATGCCAAATACCATAAGAAAAATAAAGTTAGCAAATGTAAAAAGGAGGTAAATCATCCAAAGTTTTTTTGCTGTGTCTTTTATTTTTGGTGAAATTTTATCAATGGTGATTCCTGTTGATTCAGCTTTAAATAGTGATAAAGAACCATTCGGATTTAAAAGTGGTAAAAGTCCAACACCAAGGACTATAATACCCATACCACCTAGCCAATGTGTTAGACTTCTATGAAAAAGTAAACTATGGGGTAGTGCCTCTACATTTGAAAAAATTGTTGCACCAGTTGTAGTAAATCCACTAATAGATTCAAAAAAAGCATCTGCAAAATTTATATTTAAATTTAAAATAAAAGGAAGTGCTCCTGCAATCCCTAGAAGTAACCAAACTAAATTTACTGATATAATGCTCTCTTTGATACTAAGAGTTAAGCAGTGATCTTTCAAAAAATAAAATGTAATTGCATTTAATGATAAGAAAAATAGCATTGTTAATATATATGTAGAAACATCTTCACCATAAAAAAAACCTATTATAGGTGGTATAAGAAGTACAAAAAAGACAACAATACCTACAGTAGAGATAAACTTGAGGATGTTTTTTTTATTCATCTATATTTTGTTTAAACCAATTTGTTATAGATTTAGAGTTTTTCTTAAGAGAAAAACAGATGATTATATCCCCTTCAATAAATGTTTCAATACTTTTGTAAGGAAGAAACTTTTTATCTCTTTGGATAAAAAAGCTACCTATTTCATATATTTTATTACTAATTTCCAATGTTTTACCTATCATTTGAGGATATGTTTTTCTAAGATATACCATGCCTTCATCGCCACAAAATGCTCTTTGTGAAACGAGTTTGGAAGAAGATATTTTTTCAAGAATAGTATAGTAAGCATTCATTTTTTCACCACGAATTACTTCGATACCTAGTTTTCTCATAAGTGAAGCATATTGTCTGTTATTGTGGATTCCTATTACTTTTTCTATACCTTTTTGATTCGCTTCCATACATTTCGTTATATTAAACTCATCATTTGTAGTTGCTGATATAAAAATATTTGCATTTTTTGCATGAGTTTCTAGAATAAAATCTAAATTATAGTTGCTTTTTATAACTTCTACACTGTTTTTTAGGATGGTATTAGCTTGTTTACATCCCTCTAAAGTTTTATCTATAAGCTTTATATTAAGCCCTTTTTTTGCTAAAACTTTTGAAATTTCTATTCCGAGTTGATTTGCTCCATAAACAATGCAGTTTTTTGTCGCTTGTTTTTCTTCTTTATTGCAAATACTTATTCTAATCTCTTTCATCTGAGAGGGAAATGTAAAAAAGTATATTAAATCATTTGGCATAAGCATTGCCATTTCATCAGGAATAAAAATTTTATCTCCTCTTTCAATACCTGCTACTATGATTTTATCGTTTAAGTTGCGTTTGAATGTTGATAATAAAAGAGGCACAAATTTGTCGTGTATTCGTATTGAGAGTAGTAGAGCTTTTGTAAAATCAAATGTTTTTATATTATTAGCATGTGGAAAATCAATGAGATAGTTAAATGTATGAGCTACATTAATAGATGGTGTAATTATATCTGTAATTCCAAGTTTCTCTTTTATTTTTTCGTTCATAAAAAAATCATTTTTAAGACGAACTATTTTCTCTTTTACATGTACTATATTATCTATAATTAAAGATGAGAGAAGATTTACTTCATCTGAATCAGTAACTGCAATAAAAAGGTCTATGTCATTTTTGATACTTCTATAAGTATAGGGATTTTCGACATCTCCACAGATACTTAGAACATCTAATGTCTCATCAATGTTTTGAATGGTTTTTTCATTACTATCAATAAGAGTAACTTTATTCTCTTCCATGAGCTCTTTAGCTAAAAAATAGCCTACTTTTCCTGCTCCAGCTATAACTATATTCAATTCTTGTAACTTTTCATAACTTTATCGTATTCACTTGTTAAAAATTTTATATACTTTTCTTGTTTCTTTATATCAATAATGCTTATAAAAGGGTGGTTTCCATATTTGTCATCTATTTCGTATGCTTTGTATGTAATATTTCCACTTGTATCTGCATTTTTTATTATAGCATTATAAAATGAATCTTTCTCTTCATTATAGATAGATAGTTCTATTTCTATTTTAAAGACCTTTTGTTTATGGTCTAAGAAAGTTCTTATAACCTTTACAGAATTATCCATAGATTCATTATCAAAAATATTCTTTTCACTTGTAATACATTTAGAACTATGGCATCTAAAATTATGTTCAAAAAGATAATTCTTATCTTTATCTAAAAGATGCTCAAAGACACCAGAGAAAAGAAATATAGGAAAAAAAACTAAACCAAAAACAGTTTTTTTCATATTGACTCTTTCGTATAATATATTAATCAACCAAATACTACAAAATGGTTGGTTATTATATTAATTTTTTATTTGATCATATAAGCATTTTTACAAAATACTCAAATAATGAAACATTCTTTTAATATCTATAAAGAACATATGCTCTTTTAAGCAATTCTTTGTATGATGTTTTTTGTATAACTATTTAATTATATCTAAAATGAACTTAAATGAGATTTTTAAATTAGATTAGAAAATAGAGAAAAAAAATAAAAAGATAATTAAAAACTAGAATTAAAAATGAGAGAATATTTAAAGATATTATCTCATTTTTAAATAAATTAAGAAACTATTTTTGTTTTTTCTTAAATAGTTTTGCAATTGCAGGATAAAAAAGAACAAGTGCAACAAAAAGTAAAATAACTAATGATATTGGTCTTGTAACAAATGAATTATAATCACCATTAGTTAATAGTAATTGTCTTCTAAAATTTTCCTCCATCATCTTACCTAAAACTAAACCTAAGATTAGTGTGGCAGGTGAAAAGTCATATTGTTTCATAAAAAATCCAAATATACCAAACCCTAACATTACCCATACTTGGTACATATCATTACCTATGGCATATGACCCAATAATAGAAAACATAACAATAATAGACGCTAGTATGCTATATGGTAACTTTAAAACTGCTGCAAATGCTTTTACGGCGACTCTACCACCAAAGAAAACAATAATAGATGCTATAAGCATCGAAAAGAAAATAGCATATAACATTAGAGGTTGTTCCGTCATCAGTTGTGGTCCAGGTTGTAATCCTTGTAGTACAAGGGCAGCTAAAATAATAGCTGTTGTAGGAGAACCAGGGATTCCAAGAACAAGTGTAGGAATCATTGCTCCACCTGCTGCTGCATTGTTTGCTGCTTCTGGGGCAATAATTCCTTCTGGTTTACCAGAGCCAAAGTCTTCTTTGTTATGACATGAGCGAACTGCTTCACCATAACTTACAATAGAAGCAATAGACCCACCAGTTCCAGGTAAAATTCCAATTGCTGTACCAATAATAGATGATTTTAGAACAGTCCATTTATACTGCATAAACTCTTTAAATTTGATAGTAGCTAATGAAATTTTTTCACTACCTTCGAAACCTTCAGATGTAGCTTTGTCTACGACTTGTTTTAATATTTCAGCCATGGCAAAAGCACCAATCATAACTGGAATAAATTCTACTCCACCTAATAAGTCAATTTTGTCAAATGTTAATCTAGATACTCCACTCATAGGATCCAAACCTATCATTGCAATTAAAATTCCAATACAACCAGTAATAAGTGCTTTTATGAGATTTTTAGAACCCACTGAAGATATGCAAGCTATCCCTAAAAGAGTCAATGCAAAATACTCAGCGCTTTGTATTTTTAAAGCAATTTTTGAGAGAGTAGGAGAGAGCATAAGCATTACTAAAATAGAAAATATACTACCTGCAGCAGATGCTGTCATAGCTAATCCTAATGCTTTACCCGCTTCACCTTTTTTTGCCATTGGGTACCCATCAAATGTAGTTGCCACGGCTTCAGGAGTTCCTGGTGTATTAAACATGATAGCTGTAATTGAACCACCGTAGGCAGATCCAGCATATAAAGCAACTAGAAGAATAACAGAAGGCATAATTCCCATATAGTATGTAAATGGTATCATAAGAACTATACCCATAGATGAGCTAATTCCAGGAAGTGCTCCAAAAAATACTCCAAGTAACATTCCCCCAACAATCATCGACAAATTAAATGGTGTAAAAACAAGGTCAATTGCTTGAAAAAATAAAGATGTATCCATCATAATGAACTCCTAATAAATCAAGAAACTAAGTTCTTTTATAAAACTTATTCCTCTTGGTAAAGGTACATGAAGTAACTTGCCAAACACGAGAGTAAAAGTCATAGAAGTAACCAAAGAAATAAAAAAAACTTTTTTTATACTTTTTTGTCCTAATATAAACATGATACTAATCATTAATAAAATTGCTGAAAAAACAAAACCTAAAAAACTTGTAATAATTATAAATGCAACAACAGCTATGATTATTCCAAAAAATTGTACATTCAAACTATGTACTGACTGTTTTTCACCTTTATCATAGTTTTCCATATACTTTTTAAATGTAATATACAATGATAGAAGCGTTAAGACTAAAGCCAATAAAATAATAGCTTTAGGAAAACCTGCCGCACCAATAACATCTGTCATTCTTGTTGTATTTATATTTGTTGCTTCAACATAAAATATACCCAATCCACATGCTATAAATAGATGAAATAGTATTTCTCCCATTTTTATTCCTTTAATTAAAAGAAGTTGCCAATAGGCAACTTCTTATTTTAATCCCACTTTTCTAGCAATACCGTCAAATAATTTATACTGCTTTTCTAAATCAACACTAAAACTCTCTGCGTTTAAAAATCCTTCTCTAATATTTACAAGATTTAACTCTGCAAATTTTTGATACTCTTGTGAATTATAGACTTCATTCATTGTTTTAATCAATAATGCTTTTATCTCTTGTGGCACACCTTTTTTTACAACAAACCCTCTCCATGAACCTATGGTTACGTCATAACCAAGCTCAACACTTGAAGGTACTTCTTTGAATTCTTTGATTTTGTCAATTCTTTTATTATTTAATACAAGTATTGGTCTAATTGAACCATCTTTTATGTAGTTGATTGCTGAGATGACTTTGTCCAAATAAATATCAACTTCTCCTCCAAGAACTGCTGCTTTTACTTCAGAACCTGACTTGTAAGGAATAAATCTAATTTTCATTCCAGTTGCATCTGCTAAAGCTGTAAGTGTCATATCATCTAGTCCACCAGGACTTATGCCAGCAAATGTAACCATATTTGTTTTTCCATATTCTACTAAATCTTTAAAAGATGTAAATTTAGAATTTTTTGGAACACCTAAGATATATATGTCAGATTGAATTCTAGTTAAAGGCTCAAAATCTCTTAACAATTTTACTGCTGGACTTTTGTCCATTGCATCTGCAATTACATGAGAAGGTGTAATTTCTAAAATAGTATAACCATCGTTATTTTGTTGAGCAGCATAAATCATACCTTTAAGACCACCACTTCCTTTTTTATTGACTGGCTGAATTGGTTGAGGTAACCTTTTGGTCATCATCTCTGCAAACTTTCTTGCAAAAATATCACTTGCACCACCTTCTCCAAATGGAATAACTAGTTCAACTGGTCTTTGTGGATAAACTTCTTGGTCTGCCTTAGAACTATCTGATGATTTATCAGAACAACCAACTAATGCCAATCCCAATCCCAATAGACCAACTATAGCAACACTTAAGTACTTTTTCATAATAACTCCTTTATTAAATTTTTGTTAAATTTTTTTAACTTCATAATCTTTTTTTGTATAAACAAAACCTGACATTATCATCCTCGCTGTTCTCTCAACTCCTATAAGAACTAAATTGTCTTTTTTACTATATTGTGTACTCATAATTCCACTAGGATGTGCAATTAATAATTTGTCATTTTTATGTTTTACAATCATATTTACTAGTGAACCTTTAACTTTTACAGCCATTGTTATACAAACTGCCCCTGTTATGGCTAAGGCATTATGCGGTTTTTGCATAGACATCATTCTTATTGAAATATCGTAATCACTGCTTAAGTGTTTTTTCCCATTGCTATCTGTATAATTTTGAGTTTGTGATATTATTGTTGCTTTAGGAACTGCTGGTGATTCTTTTGTTGCATTTTCTCTATTTGTAAAACCACATATTTGTGCAGCTATACAACGAATTTCTTCGATTTTTTTTAATAATTCTTTGTCAAATTCACAAGGAAGTTCAGTTCCTTTGAGATTTAAATCTTCTGCTTTTATATATACTAAAGGATTTGCCGCATCTATAATTGAAATATCTAATGAGCCAAAACTAGTTTTAATATGGTCAATAGGATTTCCAGTAGGTAGTAATTTTCCAGTTACTGCACCTTGGGGATTAGAAAATTTTACATAAACTGGTGCCGCAGTTCCAGGAACTCCTGAAATTTGTAAATTACCTTCTTCTACAACAACTTCATTTTCTACTGATATTGTTGAGAATATTGTTTTGTGTGTGTTGGTATTGTATATACTCACAGTATTTTGACCTTCACTCGCAGTAACCAATTTTTCGTTTATAGCAAACAAAGCAACTGCTGAAGAGATATTTCCGCAATTACCTTTGATGTCTACTTTTTTATCATTAATGCTTACTTGAGCAAAAGTATAATCCACATCAACGTTAGAAATATTGGATTTTGATACGATTGCAACCTTAGAAGTAAGTGAATTTGCTCCACCTAATCCATCTATTTGTTTGCTATCAGGACTTCCCATAACATCTAAAAGAAAAGTTGACCATAGAGATTTATCGATTGGTAAGTCTTCTTCTTTAAAAAAGACCCCTTTAGAAGTTCCGCCTCTGAGCAAAGAACAAGGAAATTTTTTCATTTAAGCCTCTTCTTAGTTTCATTCTTGACAAATACTAACATTGAAGCCTTTCATTAACCTTTCAAATACGGTCACCTTAATTTTACAAATTAAAGTAAGAATAAGTATAAAGAAGTCTTCTTTGCTACATTTGTTATTTGAATTCAGGTTATTATTTGCAAATAATGATAGACTTTAGGTAATAATTTTTAAAAAAGATATGTAATGTTTAAAAAAACAGTAATTTTTATTTTGTTTATTTATTTAATGATGTTTTCAAATTTCCTTTTTGCAAATAACTATCCAAATAAAACTATAAATATAATAGTTCCTTTTGGAAAAGGAGGAAGCACGGACAGAATGACTAAGTTGATGGCTAAAGTTTTAAAAGATGAATTAAAGCAATATATTGAAATTAAAAATAAAAAAGGAGAAGGAACACTTTTAGGAACTAAATATTTTCTAAAACAACCTCAAGATGGATACACTCTTTTTGCTTCCACATTTTCACCATATCTTACAAATACTATATTAAGCAGAAAAACTTCTTATGGTATAGAAGATTTTGAAATAATTAATATGCAATGGTTTGATTATGATTTAATAGCTGTTCACAAAAATTCCTCATTCAATGACTTATTAGATCTTTTTGATGAGTTAAAAAATGGCTCTAAAAAACTAAAAGTAGCTTTAATGTATCGTTCTAGTGGACATCTTTTATTAAAAATACTTTTAGAAAAATTTTCTATACCAAAAGAAAATATAAAAATTGTTTTTTTTAATGGTGGAGAAAAAGCAAGACAATCATTAATTGATAAAAAAGTTGATTTTATTGTTATATCTGCACAAGGCAGTAGCAATGTTAAAGAGTATATAAAAACTTTGGCAGTTTCAAAATCAAAAAGGGCAAAAAAATGGGATGCTCCTACTTTAAGCTCAATTCTTTCAAAAATAAATATGCAAATACCAAAGATTACGGGTTCAATGAGAGGTTTTGGAGTATCTAAAGAGTTCAAAAAGAATTATCCACAAAGGTATGAAAATCTAATACAAGCATTTGAAAATGTTTTAGCAAAAAAAAGAGTTCAAACTATACTAAGAAATAACAATATTGGTTATATTTGGCTTGGACCACAAAAATCTAATGAGATATTACGTAACTCTTTTAAAATTTTTCAGAAGTACAATCATCTTTTATATGATTGAAAATAATAGATATTTTTAGACCAGAATCATTTGAAGCTAACACTTTTGCCTTATGTAACGATGCAATTTGTTTAACGATGCTTAATCCAAGTCCTGAGCCCTTTTTGTTTGTATCGGCCCTATAAAATCTTTTAAAAATTTTTCTTAAATCTTTTTTATCTAATCCATAACCTTCGTCTTTAACGTTTAAGTACATTGCATTGTTATGTCTTTTGATACTAAGGGTAATCGTACCTATTGGTTTATTATTTTTATCTCTTGCATATATCAAAGCATTGTTGATTAAATTGTCCAACATACTTTCTAATAAAACTGTATCAGCATATATAAAAACTTTTTCTTTAATTCGCTCAAAGATATATTCAAAACCTTCCAAATAAACTCTTGGAGCAGTTTTCAGACTATATTCTTTACAAAATGTATTAAGATCAATTGCCTTAAAATGATTCAAATTTGCAGTATGGGGGTTTGTCTTAGTATACAATAATAGTTGTCTTGTAATGTGAGACATATTATTTGTAATTTGATTTAACTCTATAAAGTTTTTATCTTTTGTATCGTAAATCATTGATAATTTCATTTTTAATTCTGCTAGTGGAGTTTTGAGCTGATGAGAAACATCAGAATTGAATTGTTCAATATGCTCAATTGTATCCCTACTTCTTTTTAACAGTAAATTTATACTTCCAACAGCTTCTTCAAGCTCTTTTGGTGCTTTAAATTCAATAGGTTTTAAATCTCGATTATCTCTTTTTTTTATAATTTTTTGTAATTTCATTAGTGGAGATAAGCCCTTTTTGACTGCTAGTAATGTTATACTAATCATAAAGATTACAACAATTAGCATAACAATAATCAATATAGTTAGTAAGTTATTGATACTCTCACTTCTCTCTTGTGTACTTTCAGCTACAGTTATATATGCACTGTAATTTTTTCCTGAACTATTTAGATTTACCTTATATGTAAATCCTCGTAACTCTTGTTTATTATAAGTTAAATTATAAAATTTTTTGTTTGTATTTTTTAATTTATTTTTTTCAAATAGATTGGTATGTCCTATAAGAAAATTATCTTTCTCATCAACTACTGAGTAGTAAAAAACGCCCTCATCATTTGAAGAAAAAAAATCGAGAGAGAAATTTGGTAAATCAATTTCTATCTTTTTATCAACAACACCTATACCCTCTTCAATGCTATGTGCAGTAGCATAGAGCCTATTGTCAAAAAAAATATCAATTTTTAAGCTTATCAAATAATATAAATAGACAAATACTAAAAATAAAAAAAGGCTTAATGGGATAATTAGCATTTTTATTAATGATGAGTGAATAGAAGAATTATTGCGAGTCATGGTCAGCTTAACATATACCCCAAACCTCTAACAGTTTTTAAATTTATGGATTTACCTAATTTTTTTCTCAGCCTAGATATATATATTTCTATTGCTGTTGGGTTAAATTCATCATCAATAGAAGTAATATGTTCAACAATATTTTCTTTACTTAAAATCATTCGTAAATTTTGTAAAAGATACTCAAATATTGATGATTCTCTTTTATTGAGTTCTATTATTTGTCCATTTTGAGTTAATGTATGGCTTTTTGTATCAAATTCTAAATCATTATAAGAAATTTTATTGGATGCAAAATTCTTATTACGTCTTAATAGTGCATGTACTCTTGCTATGACTTCATCGGTTTCAAAAGGTTTACAAAGATAGTCATCTGCACCAGTGTCTAAGCCATAAATTCTCTGATCTAATTTATCTCTAGCAGAAATCACTAAAATCAATAAATTTATATACGACTTTCTTAATTTTTTAATAATTTCAATACCATCAATTCCTGGTAATCCTAAATCTAAAATAAGTAAATCGTATGAAGAAATTTCTAGAGAATAAAGACAATCTTCTCCATTGTAAAATGTGTCAACTATAAAACCTACTTCTCTTAATTTATGATTTAAACCATCTGCTAATGTTTTATTGTCTTCTATTAATAGTACTTTCATGCGACTATTGTATCAAAAAATTGATAAGACGTAAAAATTTTATTTTATTTGCATTCAAATTTAAACAACCATTTAAGTAAAAATGGTGGTATTACCGTAGTTATTATTATAACAAAAATTAATACAGCATATATTTCGTTATTTAAAATTCCATTCATTCTACCTATTTCTGCAAAAATCAATCCTACTTCACCACGAGGAATCATACTAATTCCTATAAGCATTTTATTTGTGGCACATTTTTGAGTGATAAAAAAAGCACCTATATATTTGCCAAATACAGCAATAAAGAGAAAGACTGAACCCATATACCAGAATTCTAAAGAGCTAAAATCAAGTACTCTTATATTCATGGAGAGTCCAACCATAACAAAAAATATAGGAGTGAATAATTGTATGATAGGAGTCATAGAAGTTTTTACTTTTTCTAGAAAATCTGCACTTTGTCTTAAACCTAAGCCAAAAGGTAAGAAAAATCTACGTGAAAGAGCAAGACCTGCTGCAAATGCTCCAAGTATTTCAGGGGCTCCACTAAGATGAGAAAGATAGGCAAATAGTAAAATAAGTGAAATAATGATAGTTGGAATAAATCCAGAAACTTTTTTGTTTTTATCAAATTTTTTTATTAAAACAGATAATAAATTTGCAGCAATTGGAGCTAAAAGCAAAAACACAAATATATAACCAGCAACTGTTGCCGTGTTAGAAAAACTTATCTCTTGTTTTACAGCGTAGTCATAAACAAAAACCAAAATGATAACGCCAATTATATCATCTATAACTGCGGCTCCAATAACTATTTGAGCAATACTTGTTTGTTCTTTGTGTATATCTTTTAAAACTCTAAGCGTTATACCAATACTTGTGGCAGTTAGTGTTCCTCCTATAAACAAAGAGACTCCAACTGGTAAATCAAAAAGGTAAATACCTGCAAGTAAGGATGCTGAAAAAGGAAATATGACTCCAAAAAGAGCAACGACTATAGCTTTGCTACCAGCTTCTTTTAGACGTTTTACGTCGGTTTCTAAACCAACTTCAAAAAGAAGAAGTATGATACCAATTTCAGCCAAAATTTTTAGAACTTCATTGACTTCTATGATACCAAATCCTGATACTCCTAAAAGTATACCAGCACTAAGTTCTCCTAGTACTGATGGAATACCCATTTTTGCAAATAGTTCTCCTAATATTCTTGCTGTAACAAGAATCAAAAATAGCATAAGAAAAAAGTTATGTGTGTCCATAAATATATTTTACTATAAATTTTGATAAAATAAGCTATATCTTTACATGTAAAGGAGTTATCATGTCTAAAATAGTGATATTTAGTGGAGCAGGGGTGAGTGCTGATAGTGGAATTTCTACTTTTAGAGATAGTGATGGGTTGTGGGAAAAACATAATGTTGCAGATATTTGTACTGCTGGGTGTTTACAGACAAACAGGGAAGAGACTCTTGACTTTTATGATGCAAGACGTAAAGATATAGAGAATAAAGAACCAAATTTAGCCCATAAAACTATAGCTAAACTAAAAGAAAGATATCCAGATAAAATTTCAATTATAACTCAAAATGTAGATGACATGTTCGAGAGAGCAGGGTGTAGTGACGTACTTCATCTTCATGGATTTTTGAGAGAGATTAAATGTGAAAAGTGTAGTTATATAGAAAACATAGCTTATGAAAAACAAAACAGAGATAAACATTGCCCTACATGTAACATAAAACTAAGACCAAATATAGTTTTTTTTGGAGAGTCTGCACCAAAATATGAGGAGCTTTATAAACAATTAGAAGATTGTAAAGTATTCGTTTGCATTGGTACTAGTGGTGCGGTCATAAATGTAGATATGCTTAGTCAATGGGCCCAGTATAATATACTAAATAATCTTGAAGCAAACAATCTTATAAATGACGAGTATTTTGATGAAATCTATTATGAAAATGCAACTACTGCCATACCAAAAATAGCTTATTCATTAGAAAAATTCTTGGAAGATTGATAAAACGCAATATATTTGTTCATATCTAGTGTATAATGTCACATGAAGAAAATTAGAGAAAATATAATATCGAATAAAGGTGTACTTTACTTTGACTATACAGCTTCAGGGCAAGCGTATACTCCAATAGAGAAAAAAATACAAAAAATATTAAAATCATATGCAAATACACATTCAGAAGTCTCTTCAAATGCAGTAGCTATTAGTAAATTATATGCAAAAGCAAGAGTTGATTTAAAAAAAGCATTAGAAATTGATGAGAGATTTTATCTGCTTCCAACAGGAACAGGGGCAACAGGAGCTATTAAAAAGTTTCAAGAACTTCTTGGTATATATATACCTCCAAAAACAAGAAGTAGATATAAAATAAAACCCAAAGAGTTACCATTAGTATTAATAGGACCTTATGAGCATCACTCAAATGAGATAAGTTTTCGTGAAGGTTTGTGCGAAGTTGTAAGAATTCCACTCAATGGAAAAGAGTGTATTGATTTAGATTGTTTGGAAAAAAAACTAGAAAAGTATCAAAATAGAGAAATCATAGCTTCTTTTTCGGTTGCTTCAAATGTAACAGGAGTGTTGAGTAACTATAAAGCTATTTATGAGATGATAAAAAAATATGGTGGTATTTTATGTTTAGATGCAGCAGCAGCTTCACCTTATATGAACATAGATTGTAACTATTATGATGCACTGTTTTTGTCACCTCATAAACTTTTGGGAGGAGTAGCTAGTTGTGGTCTTTTAGTTATAAAAAAAGAGCTTTGTACTGAAATAAAACCAACATTTGCAGGTGGTGGAACTGTTGCTTATGTTTCAAGAAAATCACATAACTTTTTAGATGATTTTGAGATGAAAGAAAATGCAGGAACTCCAGGGATAATACAGTTTATAAGAGCCTCTTTGGCATATAATCTTAGAAATAAGATAGGCTTAGATGTTATAGAAGAAAAAGAGAAAGAGTTAAAAAATCACTTTGGAACTAGAGTAAAACAGATAAGTGGTGTAAAGCTGTATTGTAGTTTTGATCAGAAAAAACTTCCTATTTTTTCTTTGAACTTTAAAGGCATAAATCCTTATGATATATCTAAATATCTTTCAGATGAGTTCGGTATACAAACACGGGCAGGTTGCAGTTGCGCAGGACCTTATGGACATGACTTATTGAAACTTGAAGATGGACAAGATTTTGATGAAAAGCCTGGTTGGATAAGAATAAGCATACATTTTACTCATACGAAGCAAGAAATAGACATACTTCTAAATGCGATAGAAGAGGCTATAAAAGTTTTATAATGATTGTAAATTAGTGGTTTTTATGAGTTATTTTTCTCATTGATAAGCTGAACCAACAAGTGGTTTTCACTTGTTGGTTTAAAGAGTATATTAAAACCTATATGCTAAATGTATGCCTATTTCTCTTGGTTCTGAAACTACAGTATAATAATCATAGAGACCTTCTGTATCATGCTCTTTATTAAATATGTTTTTACCGTACAGATAAATATCATAATCCTTCGCTTCGTATCCAACTTTTAAGTTTACAAGCTTATATGCATCTTGTTTTAGACTGTTAGATCTATTTAAATACATGTCTCCAACTCCATTTAAATCTGCTCTTGCGTAGTATCCTTTAGCTCTGTATTGTATTGCTAGGTTGTAGCTATATTTAGGAGCATAAGGATTATAATTTCCTTCATAATTACCAGAAGCATCACTAAATTCACCAAATACAGTTTTATTGTATCCTAGAGCCGAAAATATAGTTATTTCATCGTTTATTTTATAGTTTAGTTCAAATTCAATACCTTTAGAAGTAGCAGTACCTGCATTCGATATATAACTACTTGCATTATCAATTGCAGTCATTACTTGCATATCTGAAATGTCCATATAATATAATGATGTATTAAATATTAAATTATTATCGAAAAAAGAGTTTTTTGAACCTATTTCGTAATTCCAAATAGTTTCAGAATCAAAAGATATTTTATCAATAGGAGCGAATTGATAAAATCCTCCACCTTTATAGCCTTTTGAAATAGTAGCATAAAGCATTTTATCTTGGTTGATTTGGTATTTCAATGAAATTTTTGGCGAAATTGCATCAAAAGATTTATTTAGTTGAACATTGGTTTTTTTATAATCAAATTCACTGTTAATTTTATCGTATCTAATACCTCCAAGAATAGAAAGCTCATCTGTTAGCTTGTAATCCATATGAGTGAATATTCCAATAGAGTCTTCGTTAGTTGTGCTTAAATATGTACCAGTTTTGCCAGGTATTGAAGAAGCAAGAGTGTATCCTCCTTCAATTTTATTTTTAGTTGCAGACAAACCAGTCAACCATGTCATTTTATCATCTGTAAAACTTAATTTTAACTCTTGAGATAAATCTGTTAAAGGTATGTCGACTTTGCTATGAAATGTGTATGGTACGCCTGCAGAAAAGTCAAAATCTCCTAGTCTATTATCGACATATTTTTTATATGAGGTAATTGATTCTAGTTTATAATTATTGAGTGTATATTCTACTTTTAGTGCAGATGTTTTTGTAGTATTTTTTATGTAACCAATTAAATCACTAGTGGTAACTCTATTATCTTTTACTCCTATATTGTTTTGTGAAATTGTTCCATCATTTCTTTTTAAAATTGAAGAAATTAGAGAGATGTTTAAATTTTCATTTGGAGTTAAACGAAGATAAAGTTTTGCAAAGTTGTTTTTTCTATCATTTTCATTTCTTTTTAAATTTGAATTATAAAGAAAACCATCCTTTTCATAGTGTTTTACATCAAGACCCATGTAGAATTTATCTTTTATGATAGGACCACTAATACTTGCTGCGTATTCTCTTTTATTGTCTTCTCCAAACTCTACATCTAATTCACTTATGAGTTCATTATTTGGCTTATTTGTAACAATGTTTAATACTCCAGCTTCAGCATTTTTCCCATAAAGTGTTCCTTGTGGACCTTTTAGCACTTCAACTCTTTGTACATTTTTTAAAAGCATATTGGTTGCTGTGCTGCTATCAAAAGGAATACCATCAATATAAATACTAACCGAACTTGAAGATAACTGAGGATCTGTGCTTATTCCTCTAATTGTTGGTGCTAAACCTCCAAATCCACCTGAATCAAATAATAGTAGATTTGGCGTATAATAAGCTATATCTTTAATAGATTTTATATTTTTGTCCTTAAGAGAGAGCTCATCAAAAACAGTTAAAGATATAGGCACACTTTGCATATTTTCTTCTGTTTTTTGTGCTGTTACAGTTATGTTTCCTAACTCTTGTATCTCTTTTGCAAAAATATTATTTGCTAAAAGTAATGAAAGACCTAGTGAAAGTACCATAGTTTTTTTTGTCATGAAAATCCTTATTTATTAAACTTTAAGTAATCAACAGTATAATCAATAATGATTCTTAAAATCAAGTGTATAAATATTTAAAATACATTATTTTTTATTTAAAAGGGATTTTATGATAGCTGAGCATAAAATAAATAGCCATATAACCGTGCATAAGGTCGATGAATTTTTTGATAAAGATTTTTCAAATTTACGAAAAAGTCAAATTAATGGTTTGATTCTATATATAAATCTTGAAAAAGATGATGAAAATGAATATATAAGTCTGTTAAATAATTATACTATCAAAACTAAAAAAAAGCATACCATTATAGATTTAATAAATGAAGATGAAGGCATATCTAAAATAAAAAAAAATACTTATAAACAGTTTTTACAATTAGTAATTAGTAAAGAGTTTATTGAAAAAAATTTACCAGAAAATATACATACTGAAAAATATATTGATTTTTTTCAAAGCAATAAAAATATAGAAAATGTAAGTTATCAAAAAACAAATCAAAAAACACAATTAATTGCACAAGAAATCTTTCATAATAATTATGAAGGCAAATTAGAAAAAATGTTTATGGAGTCAAAAATTTTAGAACTGCTTTATCTAGAATTTACAAATCTGTTTGAAGAAGATAAATCAAAAATAAATAAAACTATTAAATTATCAGCTGATGATAAAGATGCCATATATAAAGCAAAAGAAATTCTTATGAATAACATTTCTAATCCTCCTAGCATTAAAGAATTGGCCAGATTGGTTGCAATTAATGATTTTAAATTAAAAGTAGGATTTAATCAGTTTTTTAATGAAACTCCTTATGGTGTCTCTTTAGAATATCGTTTACAAGAAGCAAAAAAACTTTTAGAAAAGAGTGAGCTTAATATAAACGAAATATCTAAAAAAATAGGCTATAAATATACTCCAAGCTTTTCAAATGCTTTTACAAAAAGATTTGGATTAAGACCTAAAGAAATTATGAAAACACGAAAATATTATTATTATTGTTAATAAATTAAAAACTTAGTACATTGCTTTAGTTAAAATATCAGTGACTTTTTCTAATGTTATTTCACCTTTTTCACCAAGTGTACTCATGTTTTTTTCTTTGAGTCCATTAGTTACGTTAGCAATAACTTTATTATCTATTTTATAGTCATTTAGCTTTGTTGAGATTCCAACTTTTTGGTAAATTTTTTCTATTTCTATTATGACTTTTTCATTGTCATCAATAATACCAAAAACATTTCTTCCCATCAGGGCAATCTTCTCAGCTTTTTCTTTGCTCATAACTCTAAGAAGTTGGGGCTGAACTACTGCGAGAGTTCGTGCATGGTCAATGTCATAAAATGCTGTAAGTTCATGTCCTATCATATGAGTAGCCCAGTCTTGGGGAACACCAGTGCCAATGAGTCCATTTAGTGCTTGGTTTGCAAGCCACATTAGATTTTCTTGCCAGATTGTCTCATCTCTTCTGTCCCAACTGTCGCTAAGAGCAACTAAACCTTTTAAAATTGTCTCAGCATAACCATCGTTAACTAATGAGGTATTTGGGTATGTTAAATATTGCTCGCAAGTGTGTACGAAAGCATCTACAAGTCCATTGCCAAGTTGTCTATCATTAAGAGTTATCATAGTTAGTGGGTCTAAAATAGCAAATTTTGGATAGAGATAAGGTGACATAAAAGCTCGTTTTTCTGTAGTGCTCTTTTTAGTCATTACTGAGCCACTATTTGATTCTGAACCTGTTGCAGGAAGAGTCAAGATAACTCCTAAATCAATTGCTTTATTTACTTTTTTTGTACCGTTTACAAAATCCCAACCATCACCATCATAAAGAGCAGCAGCTACAAGGTACTTACACCCATCAATAACACTTCCTCCACCAACTGCTAAAACAAAGTCAATTTTTTTGTCTTTTATAATTTGTATTGCTTTATTCATAGTCTCTATAGTCGGATTTGGCTCAACTCCACTAAATTCAAACCAAGTATAATCTTCTAAAGCTCCATCAACTTGGTCATAAACTCCATTACCTTTGATTGAACCTCCGCCATAAACCACTAAAATTCTTTTGCTTTTATCTATGTATTTGGTCATTGAGTAGATTTTCCCCTCACCAAACTCTATGGCTGTTGGATTGTGATATGTGAAATTCATATTCGTACCTTTTTTCTTTTATTATAGTATTAGGAGTTTAATATAGGGTAAATTTATCTATTATTTTAGATATAATCACACTTATAAAATTCTTTACATGTAAAGAAAAACAAAGGTATATAAATGGCAACAGCAACGGCAAGACATATTTTAGTAGAAACAGAAAAGTTATGTAATAAATTAAAAAAAGAGATAAAGTCTAAGGAGACTACATTTGAAGAAGCAGCTAAAAAGTTTTCACAATGTCCCTCAGGTAGTAAAGGTGGAGATCTAGGAAAATTTGCTAAAGGAATGATGGTAGCTGAATTTGATAAAGTCATTTTTAAAGATGAATTAAATGTAGTACATGGTCCTATCAAAACTGAGTTTGGTTTTCATCTTATTAAAATAACTTCAAGAGACAAATAACAGTGTTGTACAAGCTTAGTATATTTGCAATTATAGCACTTTTGTTTAGTGCTTGTTCTAGTCAAAGGTTGGATGTTAACTATGCTTGGAAAACTACAAATACTATCATCTATGATAGAGTGATAACTATAAAAAACATACAACTAAGAGAGATAAAATACTACGCTAAAAGCAAAAAAAAGTGGAAAGATGGAACAATAAGTTTTACAGAGAAAGAAGATAAATATTTGTATTTAAATTCTGAAGAGAAGTTAGATATGCAAAATAGTTTTCAAGATATTTCAAACAAATATACTCAAGCTGTACTTTTTAGTGGCAACTCAGAGTGTAAAGCAAAAGAGTATCCTTGTTCATTTGAAAGGCTTAGATTTAAAGGTGAAGTGTTTAAAAATGGCATAAGAAGTAATGCACTTTCACGAACATTATCTTTGAGTAAGCCAATTAGAATGAATAGTGAAAAAGAGATGCGTTTAAAGGTGTTTAATTTTATAAAACAGAAGGGATAATCATTTTTGTATTTTGCATATAGTTTTTATACTGTGCTGATTCCATATGCCACAAATGTTCCTCTTTTTTTTGTTTTTTAGCATAGGAGTATTTTACACTATACGAGGTATAATTCAGCTTGAAAGGAAATGCAATGGCAAAAACACAATTAACAACTTCAAAATTAGCTTTAAAGCTAGAGATGAAAACAAATGAATTAAACAAAAAATTTACTCAAATGGGCTATCTTGAAAAAAAGAATAAAGACTATCATCTTACAAAAGAGGGTAAAACTGCAGGTGGCGAAACTAAGTCAAATGGAAAACGTGCTTATGTTCTTTGGGATGAGAAGATAGAAAAAAATATAAAGGAATTTGATGAAAAAAATATTTAATTTAAAAGAGGGCAATAAAAACCCAGAAAGACAACTAGATGCTATAAAGCATGAGATAAGAAAGTATATAAAAAGAGAGAAAAGAAAGAATCTTCCTGAAGATGTCGATTTTTGGGATTTAAAATGTAAGTTTGGTAAAAATGATGAAGAACCTCAATCTATAGAATTTGTTGATATTACAAAACATATAGATGAAGCAAGTGAGGCAAACTGTGATAGCTTCTATATGGAAATTATATCTACTGAGGGTTATAGACCAAAAGAAGAGAAAGAAGAATAATCTTTATATTGACATGTTTTAAAAATTAACATTAATAATGTGATTTTAAACTTAAATAAATTACGGTATAAATGAACCAAAGGAGATAAAATGAATTACGAAAAATTTGCTACTATAGCACCAACAGATTATGCTGGAGC